>CAYUCS010000009.1:0-2614 GCA_964443495.1 uncultured Gammaproteobacteria bacterium | reverse complement strand
GGCCAGGTCAGCCGCATCGCGTCGGTCGAAATGCTGGAGGCGGTCGGCGAAGCCTACTGGCCGGCTTACTTTGAAACTCTGCATGATCGCCTGAACGTCGGCGGCATAGCCGTTCTGCAGGTGATCACGATCGATGAGGCGCGCTTCGAGGCTTACCGTGGCTCTCCCGATTTTATTCAGCGTCACATCTTCCCAGGCGGGATGCTTCCGACCAAAGCAATCATTGCCGACCAAGGCGCACAGGCCGGCCTGGAGCTGGTTTCGACGCAAAGTTTCGGGCCGAGCTATGCGGCCACACTTTCCGACTGGCGCAAACGCTTCCTGGCGTCCTGGCCCGACATCGCGGCACTGGGGTTCCCGGAGCGCTTCCGCAGGCTCTGGAACTATTATCTCTGCTACTGCGAGGCTGGATTCAGAACCGCAACCATCGATGTTGGCTTTTTTGTCTTCGCCAAAAGCTGACGTTTCAGCTGGAGAATGACAATTTCTTAGGGACCTGACAGTCTACTCTCACGCCGCCGCAAAGGGCTACATCGGATTACCTGGGCGGTCACCAGCAACAAACTTTCCATCAGCATCGGGCGCCTACCGGTTTCGCGCGACGCGTTCCTGCCGCTGACAAGAGCAACGATAGCGAGTCTCGATGCCGATGATCGGCACGCGGTAACTCAAATCTACTTTACCGGGAAATCCATAACGCAGGGGCCTTCGTACAAAGCTTTGTCAGATGACAGTGAAACAAGGAGGACTCTATGACTATGAAGTTGTTGAAAGCCGCTATGTTTTCCGTGGCACTTGCGATGTCCGGAACCGCTTATGCGGCCAATCCAACGGTAGGCGGCGCGCCGATGTACGCCAGCAAGAACATTGTCGAGAACGCCGTCAACTCGAAGGATCACACGACCCTTGTAGCTGCCGTCAAAGCAGCAGGCCTCGTGAAGACGCTCGAAGGACCGGGACCATTTACCGTGTTCGCACCGACCAACAAGGCGTTCGCAAAGCTTCCTAAGGGGACTGTCGATACGCTTCTCAAACCGGAAAACAAGGACAAGCTGGTAAAAATCCTCACCGCTCATGTTGTGGCCGGAAAGGTCACTGCCGAGGATCTTATTCGCGACATCAAGAAGAACGGCGGCAAGTATAACATGACGACAGTCAGCGGAGATTCGCTGACAGCCGAACTGAAAGGCAAACATGTCTACATCATCGATGAATCTGGTGGCGCCGCAGAGGTGACCATTCCGGATGTGATGCAATCAAATGGCGTGATCCACGTCGTCAACGCCGTTCTTTTGCCAAAATAAGCGGCATCAGACATGGGCGGTGCTCTGATTGACGGCGTACCGCCCATTTTGACTCGATATCGGCGTATGATTGTGGCGTGGCAAGAACATTGAGCTCGATGCTCATGATTGCCCATTTGGAACGTCGCCCGCGATACTTATTCGCTTCTGTGACGATGTTCGCCCCCATGCCCGTAGCCTAAAATTTCCCGGAGATGTCGATGATCTATCGCCCGCCCAAAATTCCGGCATCATGTATCACCGCCAAGGATGCATGGCTCTCTCGAAGGTCGTTTATTTCCTATGGCGCTGGAGCCGCTGTTGCTTCGATTGTACCCTCGGTGGCGGCCTCAGCTCCTATATCGGCCGCGAAAACGGATTACACCGTTGCCGAAAAGCTGACGCCCAGAAACGACGTGACCACCTACAATAATTTCTACGAGTTCGGTTTGGATAAATCAGACCCTTCACGTAACTCCGCGTCCTTCAAGCCGCTGCCGTGGACCATCAAGGTCGATGGCATGGTTGCCCGACCGACGACCTTCGGTTTTGACGACATTATGAAGATGTTTCCACCGCAGGAACGGGTCTATCGAATGCGCTGCGTTGAGGCTTGGTCGATGGTGATCCCATGGGATGGCTTTCCGCTGGCGGCGCTTCTCGACAAGGTTGAGCCGCTGGGCAGCGCCAAATACGTTGCATTCGAGACAGTAGTCCGGCCAGACGAAATGCCAGGCCAAAAAGGGCTGTTCCAATCGTTGGCGTGGCCGTATATTGAAGGGTTGAGGCTCGACGAGGCGCGTCACCTACTCACAATTCTGGCAGTGGGCATTTATGGCGAAACACTGCCCAATCAGAATGGAGCTCCCATCCGTCTCGTCGTGCCTTGGAAGTACGGCTTCAAAGGCATCAAGTCGATCGTCCGCATCAGCCTGACCGAAAAGCAGCCGTCGAATACCTGGAACACGACGGCGCCCAATGAATATGGATTCTATGCGAACGTAAACCCGAACGTACCCCATCCGCGATGGAGCCAGGCGACTGAAAGGCGCATCGGGAGTAGCGGTTTTTTCAGTTCAAATCGAATTCCGACAGAGATTTTCAACGGCTATGGCGAAGAGGTGGCCAGCCTTTACAGCGGCATGGACCTCAAGGCGAATTTCTGATGAGTCCAACTTCCACCTTGAGGCGTGGCTGGCACGACGAGGCCATCTGGCTAATCTATCTGGCCGGGCTCCTGCCAGCTGGATGGCAATTCTATCTTGGGGTCACGGGTGATCTTGGAGCCGATCCAGTAAAGACGTTCGAGCTGTTCCTCGGTTTTTGGGCGG
>CAYUCS010000008.1:2099-2636 GCA_964443495.1 uncultured Gammaproteobacteria bacterium | reverse complement strand
ATTTGACCCGCTCTTTAAGTATTGTTTGGGTCTGCGGTATTGGTCAAGGTTCCGGTTTTCTCCTTTGCTTTTTGGGGTTCATGCGCTGAACTGTTTTTGAAACGGAAGCTGTCGTTTCCGGTTTCCAGGATGTGGCAATGGTGGGTGAGCCTGTCGAGCAACGCAGTGGTCATTTTTGCGTCCCCGAATACGCTCGCCCATTCACTGAAGCTGAGGTTGGTGGTAATAATGACGCTCGTGCGCTCGTAGAGTTTGCTCAGCAGATGGAATAGAAGCGCACCACCAGACGCACTGAATGGCAGGTATCCGAGCTCGTCGAGAACGACGAGATCGGAATAGATGAGCCGATTAGCGATCTGTCCGGATTTGCCTTGAGCTTTCTCCTGCTCCAGCGCATTGACCAGTTCGACGGTTGAGAAGAAGCGGACCCGTTTGTGATGGTGCTCAATTGCCTGCACTCCGATGGCCGTAGCGATATGGGTCTTGCCCGTACCGGGTCCGCCAACGAGAACGATGTTGTTTGCATCATCGAGAAAG
>CAYUCS010000008.1:0-2089 GCA_964443495.1 uncultured Gammaproteobacteria bacterium | reverse complement strand
CCAGTACTTCGTTTATCTCGCTGCTTGCGAAATCAAATCCATTGAGATCGCGATAGGCTGGAAAGCGAGCGGCTTTGAGCTGATACGCGACCGATCTGACTTCACGCTCTGCCGTTTCTGCCTTGAGGAGCTGCGAGAGAACTGGAATGGCGGCCTCGAATGCCGGCGATCCTTGTTCAGTTAGTTCACCGACGGCCTGCGCCATGCCATGCATTTTGAGTTGCTTGAGCATGATGACAATGGCACCGCTTGCTGGATTATGACGCATGACGGGTTTCCTTCTTTCTTAAGGTATCGTAGCGCTCGACATCGGCCTTGGGCTCATTGCTGAGCGTGAGTGCCTGCGGTGCATTGATCTCGGGCGGCGTAAAGGATTTGCCATCCACCAGACGATGAAGAAGATTCAGGATATGGGTCTTCGTCGGAACGCCGGACTTCAGCGCCATATCGACGGCCACCAGCACGGCCTGTTCGTCGTGCTGAAGAACAAGAGCGAGAATATCGACCATTTCTCTGTCGCCTCCCGGCTTCTTCAGGAGATATAGCTGGAGTGTGCGAAAGGCTTCTGGAAGGTCGGTGAAAGGAGCGCCATTGCGAAGAGCACCGGGCTTTCGTTGCACGACGGCCAGGTAATGTCGCCAGTCATAAACGGTTTGCCCGGGTCCTTGATGTGAGCGGTTAAAGATGCGCAAATGCTCACAGATGACCTGGCCTTCCGCGACGACGACAACACGATCTGGATAAACCCTCAGGCTGACTGGGCGATTGGCGAAAGACGCCGGAACGCTATACCGGTTGCGCTCCAGATGGACGAGGCAGGTCGGCGATACGCGCTTGGTGTATTCGACAAAGCCATCGAAAGGTCGGGAGGCTGGCATGAGCGATTGTGCTTCTTCCGCCCAGGCATCGGCGATAGTACCGCGCACCTTTCCATGGGGCGTCATTGACCAGAAGGCTCTACAACGCTCTTCCAGCCAGTCATTCAAGGCGTTCAGTGATGGAAAACGCGGTATAGGTTGCCAAAGCCTGTGGCGGGCATCCTGGACATTCTTCTCGACCTGTCCTTTCTCCCAGCCGGAAGCAGGGTTGCAGAACTCAGGCTCGAACAAATAATGGCTGGCCATGGCCTGAAAGCGTATATTGACGTCACGCTCCTTGCCACGTCCAACCTTGTCGATGGCCGTGCGCATGTTATCGTATATTCCGCGTCGAGGAACGCCACCGAATACCCGGAAGGCATGGTTGTGGGCGTCAAACAACATCTCATGTGTCTGCAGGAGATAGGCGCGTACAATAAAGGCTCTCGAATAGCTGAGCTTGGTATGAGCAACCTGCAACTTCATTCGCTCACTGCCGATGATAGCCCAATCTTCCGACCAATCGAACTGGAAGGCCTCACCCGGTTCAAAGCTCAACGGCACAAAGGTCCCTCGGCCTACTGTCTGCTGCTGTTGGTGCTGATCAGCGCGCCATTCCCGCGCAAAGGCGGCCACACGGCCATAGGAACCTTCATAGCCAAGGGCGGCGAGGTCCGCATGCAACTGCTTTATCGTACGTTTCTGCTTACGAGACTTCTTTGCCTCTGTTCTCAGCCAGATTACCAGACGGTCGGCAAATGGATCGAGTTTACTTGGTCGCTCGGGAACCTGAAACTTCGGCTCCACGTTACCGAGACGAAGATATTTGCGAATGGTGTTCCGGGATAAGCCCGTACGGCGGCAAATCTCTCGGATCGATAGTTGATCCCGGAAATGCCAGCGCCGGATGACGCTCAATAATGCCATGTCGATCACTCCATAGCCCTCGCTGAAAACGCACGAGGGAAGGTTCAAACATGGGTCACTTCTCAATGGAAATATCGCCCCAAACCGGGTCAGTTCTCAGCGAAAATCAACAGTTTGACAAACTTGATCCGGGAAACGCCCCAAGCCCTTCAGTGTAATTGACCGCATCACGCATATGCAGCGCATTGCGACTGGCCAGCTTGGCTGGTCGCCGCGGCAATTCTGGCGCTCGACTTGGCCGGAAGTACAAGCCGCCATTGAAGGGCGCACTGGACGTCGCCTCAAGGACGTCATCACACCAGAAC
>CAYUCS010000007.1:0-2765 GCA_964443495.1 uncultured Gammaproteobacteria bacterium | reverse complement strand
GTAGGCGGTGGTGAACTCGCGATCGTGCCGCGAGCATTTTTCACGGATGATCACGGCGTCGAAACCGGCCGGGATCATCGCGCCGGTGAAGATTTCCACGGCCTCAGCACTTTCGAAACTGCGGCTGCTGGCCTGATCTCCGGCTGCCACTCTGTCTGCGACCAGAAAGGTCCAGGGACCACTGCCGGAAAAATCTGCCGAGCGGACCGCAAACCCATCCATCGCCGAATGATCAAAGCGCGGCAAGGCACAGGGCGAGCGGATGTCGGCGGCCACAACTCTTCCCGCAGCAGAGAACAGTTCTAGATTTTCGCTGGCGGTCACGGGCCGACAGAGGCTGATGGCGCGGCTCACCGCATCGGCAACCGACAGCATGGGGCGAGCAGCGTAGGCTGGCCCGCAGTCGAGAGAGTCCAACTGGACCGAGGTAGAGCGTGACGAGGATGAAGCCCCACTTCATCACGGCCGGTTCTGGATTGTTCCTGAATTGATCCCAGGCAACATATGCCGTGCTCAAGCCTGAAAGGACGAACCAGATGAAAAGCAGGTAGTCGATGGGCTGAATAAACACAGTGCACTCCATGTCCGTGAGAATCATGACATGGAGCGCACCGTACCGATTCCTAGTGTTGGAAGGTCAAGGGCGGCGCCCCTATTTTGGACCCTCCATTTCTTGGACATCCCAACCCCGTCAAGCCAAAAGGAACCATAGGTACGCCGGTGGAGCGGGGGCAATAGCTTACCGAGGGCTATCAAAATGACAGAAACCGCTTCAAGCTCAAACCCGCCGACAGAATGTAAGGCGGCATAGCGAGTGAATAGTGACCACAGTTCAATTGCAAAATACTTGGTCTAGCGCCTGCGCAGGTCAGCCTCTGTATTAACCTCTCCGACAGCTCTGGCAACACCACTTTATCTCTCTTCGCCAGCACAACGTGAAGAATGAGATCCGGTCGTGCCAAACGATCCGCGTAATTCTCGATGTTAAGTGGCGCCCAGGCTCTCCTGAGATCAGTAAGCTCAATATCCGGTTCAAGGCTCTCTCGAATTGATCGCGTGGCACGGCCGGTCCAAACCATATCCGCGAGGCTTCCTGCCGCCAGAAACAGCGAGGCCTTAGAAACGGTCGCGTCGTGCGCCGCGATGAGGCCTGCGACCCAGGAGCCCAGGCTCATACCGAGAACAGAAATCTCTCTGTAGCCTTCACTCTTTAACCAACGAATGAGTTTGCGCTCATCCCATACCCCCTGCCTTATCGATTGGATCGTTCGACCGAGATTCGCGCTAAGCATGTAGTCGGCGTGCGTGGACCCCGGACGGCTGCGCTCGAGGTGATACGGCATAGCAATTTCCACAACCGTTATGCCTCGCTTGGAAAAGAACCTAGCAAGCTGATTATTCCGCGCACTTGCATTCCAATGGTGAAAAACCACCATCGCTCGGTCGAGCGATCCACTCTCGGTGATCCTCGCCCAAACGACATTATTCTCGTCGATGTCGGTCAGGGTGTCCGATGGAAACTTGAGCCATCCATCTCGCCGTTTAAAACCTTGATCGCTCCTAGTCGGCTCATCGAAGAAAGTCTGATCAGCCACGGCTTGGTCGGCGAGAAGACAAAACTCCTCGATACTCCCGATCTTCGCAGCGCCTGAAAAGGCCCGTTCCGCGTCGAGCGCGAAAACCGTTGCTTTCTTGCCTTCCTCACCGCGCTTTGCCCGCCGCTCATCCCAACGATCAAGCCAATTATGAAACATTCAGATTGGTCCCTACTTCACTCGCCCGCCAACGGCCGAACGCCGGATCAAACAGGCCGTAAAGCGCAAGAAGCACTCCAAGGCCCAAAAGGATCGAAAAACCAGAAAAAGCACCGATCAACAAGTAGCCTGCAACGAGCAACGCTACGACCGTCGACATCTTCCACAAAGGTACACGAAACCGGTTTCCGGTACCCAAACCGATGGCGCCAAACAAAAAAACGATGCAGGTGGAAATAACGACAAGAAGGCTGCTGTAGTGCGTCGGCATTCTATAGCCGATCGTGCCGCTCAGATTGTCGAGCCCAAAAATAGCCGCTGACATATCTCTGATCAACCAAGCCGCAATATTCTCGCCGGCCGACGTCAGGTACGAGCTTTGGCCCTTCATGCATATGGCGACCAAAATCCCCAAAACAGTACACCTGAAAATTCCCCGGATCAGGGTCAGTCCGACTTCGTTGAGCTGGGATCGGCAATCCACCTCAGGTCGCGTTTCCAGTTTCTTTCTGATTTTGCAAAAATCATAAGCGATCGTGTAAAGCAAAATGAGGCCTGCAAAGAAAATATAGAAAGAGATCGCCATGTACAAATATGCAATCCCTGTGAATAGCATCGCCTCCGGCACTGATATGACATCAGGGCGCACGATCGCTAATTTTCCCCAGTCCATGGCATATTCGCCGCCGCCTTTCATTAGCGGGATCAAACACACTTCGATCCACTGAACAATCCCAGCGAATACAAAGCAAACCAGAAAAACCGCCCAATAGGTAGAGGAAGAGCTTTCTACGTTGCGCGCCCAAGCATCGTGGGAGTCCGTCCCGTCGGCCTGCGCGACAAGCTTCAGACGCCCCTCGAATTTCCAGAAGGCCAGAAGCTCTATCACGAACACGAAGAATAGTGGCAGGAACACCATGAAGACGAATGTCCAATTTGGCGCCCAGAGAAACCCGACCTGCTTAACGACCCCGTCCATTCGGTCGTAACTCGCGCTGTGAACCCCCGTAA
>CAYUCS010000006.1:1093-2815 GCA_964443495.1 uncultured Gammaproteobacteria bacterium | reverse complement strand
GCTGGTTATCTGGCGGGCATCCAGCGCTTCGCCGATCGCATTCCGCTACGCCGTATCGGGCAGCCGGAAGATGTTGCTGCCGCGGTGGCGTTCCTCGCCGCGGATGAGGCTCGCCACATCACCGGTGTCGACTGGCTGATCGATGGCGGACAGACATTGCAGAGTTGGGCGAACGCGCCGGCGGGAACCGCCTTTCCCGATCTACGCCGCTAAAACCCGAAGAACACCTGATTGGGCCGTTCTTTTGGCTCGGCGCATAGAGTGTCGTCCTGGTTGGGGCTGCCGGACTCCGTGTACTGTCTGTTTTGCGCCCTCATGTCGGTCGCTTCGGCAGTGTCCGAGTTAGCCCTAAAACCGGCCATTCCTCGACCGCTTGGTCGTGGCGAAGAATTGCTGGTGCAGTCCTCTGCCAGAGGCGGACATGTTTGTCGGCACCTGAGAGTCCCGCATGAAAGCTGCATTCGCGTCCCTCGTGTCATTCGCAAAGCCAATCTTGGACCTGTCGGCAAAACCGAAGCCGTCCGCGGTAGTTTCGATGACAAATTCAGGCGGGGTCTCGTAAACCATGCCCGCCTAGGCGGGCATAGGGAATTCAAGACCTCAAATGCCAGGAACGAGTGCCCGCATGCAGTTGAAAGGCTGTCACAGTATCAACTGAGGGACAAAGAAGTGGAAATGATCGGACGATGCCAAGAACACCGGTTGTTTTTGCTTGTTCGAAGCCATGTTCTCGCGCTTTGATGTTCTTTGGTGGGGAAATCAACAATCATGACTGAAACGCCGACGAAACCGCACGCGCAGATACTGACCGGTAACGCGGCGGATGACGATGCCTTCGCAGGAGGAGGCCACACGCGGACCGCCACGGCACTAGCCGACACGATCAGCCAAATCGGCACACGTGACGGTGCAATTGGCTTGGAAGGAAGCTGGGGCACCGGAAAGTCGATGGTCATCAAATTGGCGGCCAAGGCGCTGCCCAAGGGCAAGTACGACCTCTTCACCTTCGATCTGTGGAGACATCAGACAGACAATTTCCGCCGGCTGTTTTTGGAGGAGTTCGTCGCGTGGCTAGAGCAGCAAAAGTATCTCACTACCACTGAAGTGACGCATGCGATCAGCCGGATTCGGGATCGCACTCAGACTATTGGAACGGATCGCTTTAGCCTCTACACGTGGCCGGGTTTGGTGTTTCTCTTGCTGCTGGCCTTGGCCCCCATTGGATACAGCCATCTTACTGCAGATGCGCCACCCGTGTTTCCGGGTGCACCACCGATAGTTCCTGACACTGTTTTTTGGGGGCTGAACTGGCCCCAAATCATCACACTCATTGTCCCGTTCCTTTTTGTTGTTTGGGTTATCGGACGTGCAATCAAGCTGATGTGGAATCCAGCTTGGCGGCGAGGCGCTACCGACAGATCGCTTCTTTATGCTCTGTCTGAGACAGCAATGATCTTCTCCAACGAGAAAAAAAGGGAGACCATTGAGCAAAACATCCGCGACGAAGATCCTACTGCCTTCGAGTTTTACGGACTTTTCCGCGACCTTTTGTCGAAAGCACAGAAAGACAAACGACGGATAGTCTTCGTGCTCGACAACATCGATAGGTTGCCTAGGGACGAAGTCCGCGCCGCCTGGTCGCAAATGTGGGCGGTCTTTTCGCCCAACCCGTCACAGATCCGGGGACCAGCTGCGCACGTCATCGCCGTCATACCTTACGAT
>CAYUCS010000006.1:0-1083 GCA_964443495.1 uncultured Gammaproteobacteria bacterium | reverse complement strand
CTTACGATAGGGGCCACGTTCTGAGCGCCTTCAGCGGTACTGGCGAAGGACATGCTGTGGAGACGTCTGGAGGCGACCCAAATATCGATCTCTTCGAAAAGACGTTTGATCGGGTAATTCGGGTCGCCCCTCCAGTTACAAGCGATTGGAAGTCCTTTCTGGACGCGAAGCTAGTGGAGGCCTTCGGACTACAGATCTCGGGCGAAGCGCATCTCGACGATCGATATCATCTTTACCGCATACTGCAGCTCGCGCTCCGCGACAAAAGCCTGATGGCAACTCCGCGACGTATTATCTCTTTCGTCAACGAAGTTGGGGCACTTTGGGTTCAGTGGGGCCACAGCATTCCGATAGTCACCATCGGATTTTATGTGCTCCACCGGGAGATAATTGAGGCGGATCCGACGGTAATTGCCAAAGGCCTTTTTCCTCAGCAGTCTCTGACACATTTGCCATCAGCGTGGACTGACCACCTGGCCGCGCTCTGCTTTAACGTAGAGCCGCTTCACGCTCGACAAGTCTTACTCGCCGACCCCATTGCGAAAGCCTTTACCTCTATCGACGCTGGGGACCTCAATGGGTGGAAAGAGGCCACAGGTTTCGAGACTACAGCTTACGAGGTTCTCGACAGTGATGCGCATCAGTGGGCACAAAGCCCGCAAATACTTTCAAGAGCTGCCATCAATCTGGAAAAGGTTGAACTGGAAAGCAGCTTCGCAAAAAACTGCTGGAATATGCTCGGAGACTCTCTACCCAGCCTAGGGTCAATTCAAGAACAACCGGCCGCAGCATTTGCAGGTCTGTGCAAAATTATAGAGCATCTGGACACCAACCGTGCTGCCAAAGCAGCCATTTTTCTGCGCAATTACATGTCGCCACCAGCTAACTTAAGACCTGCGCCTGAGGTATGGGCTGCGTCGATGGTGGATCTATTTGATGCCCTTGAAAGATCTGCAGGAAAGGATACACGAATTTCTTTCCAGCGGGATACGCAGCCACCAGATGACGCTAATTTTTGCATCAACGCTGCGGCCGCATTCAGCCCGACTAAGTATTCATTCGGGGCGTTAAGCTGTCGGGTAA
>CAYUCS010000005.1:0-3951 GCA_964443495.1 uncultured Gammaproteobacteria bacterium | reverse complement strand
TTTTATTTCAATGTGTTAGTGGAAATTTTAGGGCTTTTCAGGGGCGACTATTTATTTCAGTTACCAGCGGTCCGGCGTGACTCAGGACTGCGTATCTGGAAAGTCGAAAAGAAAAACGGCACTAGGCAGAAACCGCAAAGCCTGGGTTCACGTATCAACTCCCCGTTCCGCGGTTATTTGCATTGGACCGGATTGTCGAAAGATGGCAAGAATCTGGTGATTACCAGCATGCGCACTAATATAAGCTTGCGCGGAGGCCATGATGAATGGATTTCTTACCAAAATCCCAAGGGTGAATGACAAGAGCACTCTGATCCTTGGCGACACCATTAATACCGCCGGTGAAGACATGTGTTGGTCATTCAGTCCAGACGGTAAGAAGTTCTTCGGTGGCTGGGGACTGCTAGGCAACCGAATCAAGAGCAATCGATGTCAGCCAATGCTCAACTGTCCGAGCATATTGCCGCGTCGAAAGGTGCGGCGAATCATGAATTCGACTTGGGAAAAGACTGCCGCGCCTCAGGATGTCTATATCACGTTGCTCTTGAATCCGAAAGTTCCCAACGAAGCGCCGTTCACGAAAACCGAATACGTTTTGGCAGAGAAATCCAGACCAAAAATGCGGAGCCCGTTAATCACTTATCCGTGCTGCTGATAAAGGCTGTAAAACGCTTTTCTCGTTCATATTAATCTACCTCTATCAAAACCATTTTTATAAGCTGTTAATGTGCGTCAGTCTTAGCGGAAGCCATCTCAAATATAATAATTTCAGCTTCGCTTTTTCCGATATTCTCTACCGTCATTTCAGCACCGGTTTCCCAAAATACTTCACCTGGACCGAAAACATTGCTTTGACCGCTATCCTCAATTTTCAATCTTCCTCTGAGTACATAGCGCGGTCCTGGGCCTTCATGAGTATGCAATGGTGTCTTGTAGCCTTTGGGAAATCGCACCCGTATAACATTAGTATCAATTTCCTTAGCTGGAAGTGAAACGTATTTTTTCAATAACAGTTCGCGCGAAAATTTTGCTGATGATTCATCGGCATTGACTGCAGAATTCATCAAAAGGTAAAAGCCCAATATAGAAGCTAAATAAATAGTGTGGCTAAGATGTTTCATACGATTGGTCTCTCTGATAAGGTTGTGGTGAACGATAGTGACATTTATCACTTCCGAAAAACTCCTGCATCGATGTTGTAGTGTTTCAACTTCTGGTGTACAGCGCGGCGACTTATGCCGATCTCATTGGCTACCGCAGTGACATTGCCGTTGTGTTTGGCTAAGGCGTCTTGTAAGGTTTTGGTCTCAACTTGGCTAGCGGCCAACCGTTTTTTGCCGCGTAGGTTTCTCTCGTCCCTCAAAACACCACCGTCAGGACTTACGTCTACGCCGACCTTGATGATGATTTGTCCGGGCGAAAACAAAAATGCACGTTCCAGTGCATTCTCCAGCTCCCTAACATTTCCCGGCCATTCATAGGCCATGATCTGCTGCCAGGCTTCGTTATTCAAAACCTTCGGCGGCTTGCCATAACGATGGGCTATTTGTTTCAACAGATAATTGACTAATGCAGTAATATCTTCGCGACGTTCCCTCAAAGGCGATATGCGGATGGTAACGACGTTAAGCCGATAATACAGATCCTTACGAAATCTCCCTTCGTCGACAAGTTCCAGCAACGGGCGATTCGAGGCGGTGATGATACGAACGTTGCTATGCAGAACCTGCGTACCGCCGACTCGCTCGAATTCGCCTTCCTGGAGGACACGAAGAAGATTGGCTTGAGAGAGGAGCGGCAAGCTATCAATTTCGTCAAGAAAAAGGGTGCCGCCTTCTGCTCGCTCAAAAAATCCGCGCCTTAGATCGTGCGCTCCGGTAAAAGCGCCTTTTTCGTGGCCGAATAAGGCACTTTCGAGCAGGCTTTCAGGAATGGCGCCACAATTAACCGCGACAAACTTCTGTTCGCTACGATTACTCAGCGCATGAATGGCTCGCGCGATTACTTCTTTGCCAACACCGGTCTCGCCGTTAATCAGCACATTGGCCGAAGTGGGGGCAACCAATTCGACTGCTTGCAACGCTTCGCGCATCACCTCGGACTCGGCGACTAGCTCCGGTCGATCCAATCCGCGCTTCTGACCCGAAACAGCCTTTGGATTCCATGTTCGAGCCATTTTTTCCGAAACGCGCGCGGCGACCTCAGCAATGGCTGAGCGCGAAACAATCATGCCGCCTTCGTTGAAATATTCATCACCTTCTTCAATCAGGGCGGCTTCACGATCGGTGTAGATCGTAACTTCGCACTTCCCGTCACCGGTGGCAATGCGCTTGTTGAGCACTACCTTTGCATAGCCGAAATTTCGGGCCGCAATGCCACCAAATACCGAAGCGGTGGTGCGACACAGTTCAGGTGCCTCTTTAACGCGCTCGCCAAATGGGCAATGGAAATTTTCCACGCATAAGCAGCCTGCCGAGTCACTTGGAACCTGGGAGAAGCTTCCGCCAATTTGTTTCTTGATATGCGTAATGATCGACATATATTGTTCGGGGGTGATTTTACCGGGCAATCCCAATTGACGGCGGGCATGGGCTTCAAGATAACTGCTGGCAGTCAATCCTAAGTCCTGGATATGATTGGCTGTCCCTCTTTCACTGTTGTATTGCCCAGCCAGTTTGACGCTTTGGGTAATAAACATCTGTAGGAAAGATATGGCACTTAGCTCGGGCAATAAGGTGTCGGACATACATTAAGCTCCTGGGGTTGTGCCTGAACTACTAATCCAAAAGATGGTATTTTAACTTTATGGGCTCAAATGGGCTTGACCAACGCATCCGTCTTTCTATGCTGAATAATCCATCAAGAACCAAAGGTTTGTTTGAAATCTGTTATCTTCAGTTCTTTGATCGCGTTCTACGGACTGTTTGAGCTTCAATAATCGGTGGAGCAACTCTGCTTTTAGAAATTTTCGCCCCAAATTATGTCGTATTATCGAGCCTGCGCCTAAAACCTGATCGGTAGATGTACGCACTGCATGAAAGATCAACGTTCCGTTCAAGTAAGGCAACGCACCCAATATATCGTGGGTAGTATTATAAGAATGACTAACATAGAACTGCCTATCAACAACGATAGACCCCAAACTGGTTTCTTGAAAAACATGATGTCCCAATATAGCGGTCGGTCTATCTTCTAGCGCTCGATTTAACCAATAGTAATTTTCTTCAACGCCTAAAGAAAAATGATTAGGGTAATTGCTTAAATCATTGAATAAATCGGCAAATAAACCTGATAAAACTTTGCAACTTTTCAAGGCACCTTTTAATTCCAGGCCTGGTTTGACGTTTTCATCTTCTCTGGAATATTCGGAAATACCCTCGACACCATGATCTTTGTACTGGCGCCAGCGGTTGTAAAGTATTTTTTGATAGACTTTAGAGATCGAAAAGAGGAGATCTTGCTGCTTAGCGTCGTGTTGCTTTTTTCGGATTTCAGATAACTCTTCTATTTCACTTGCTGACAAATTAAGGTGATCACCAGGCTCGGCGTTTAATAAGGCTAAAGCTTCTGCGGTCTGCGCTTCGTGAAAATAAAACGCTTTAAATGTATCTGTGCTCGCATTTTCCGGAATGTTGCCGTGGGCCAAAACGTCGCCATGCATGATGGAAATATAATTGTTTTTAATAAATTCAGTCACCGACTGCAAAGGGTATTCTAGGTAAATTGCAGTAATGGTCGCCAATTCCTTTTCGTTTCCTTCGCTTATTTCTTGTGAGATAGGCTCTCCACTATTTAATTTTGATAGTTGATCACTGTGTAGGCCAATGAGCTTTAAAACCTCGTCTGAGGTCGGCATGGCTGCACAAGGAGTTAAAGTTGAACAAATTAAAATCGGAAAAATAAAGAAATATTTCATTGCCATAAAATACTGTATTTTTCATTTTCGCCTAG
>CAYUCS010000004.1:0-10568 GCA_964443495.1 uncultured Gammaproteobacteria bacterium | reverse complement strand
AAAAATGGCGCCGAAACCGAAGGTAGATTGGCAAATTTCAACAGCCTGTTAAAAAGAGCATATGACGCGATTTGTCATAGCTGGCATGAAACTTGTGAACTTAACAAAGGTAAGCCTGGATTTGACTCTAACACACTGCCAATACTGCATGATCCATTTGCTGGAGGAGGGGCCATCCCTTCTGAAGCTCAACGTCTTGGTTTGCAATCTGTATCAACGGATTTAAATCCTCTTGCATTGATAATAAATCATGCAATGACTGATTTCCCTTCTCAATTTATTGGCGTACAGCCGATTGGACCAGAGAGTAAAGCAAAAAAACAAAAAACACTAGAGTTTGATAACAATGGTCTTCACGGGCTTTGTGAGGATATTTTCAGATATTCAAATATTGTTAAAGAAATTTCATATCAAAAAATAGGATATTTATTTGATGATTTAAAAGAAATAAGGCATGGCAACATAATCGCTTGGATATGGGCGAGAACTGTAGAAAGCCCTAACCCTGCCGCTCGAGGGAGGCATGTGCCTTTAGTGAAGTCGTTTGTTTTGTCCAAGAAAAAAAACAATTACGTCTGGATTGACTATGAAATTGATGAATCAATGGAGTATTCCTTTGTAATTAAAAGTGGCACTGAATTGCCAACTGGAGTAGATGGAACAATTAATAGGTCAGGCGCTCAATGTATATTAACTAACACAAATATCCCACTTTCATACATTAGAGAGCATGGAAAGCAAAATAAATTAAAATATCGGCTTATGGCTATAGTTGCCGAAGGGAAAAAAGGTCGCGACTATTTTGCTCCTTCTGAAATGTCTGAAGAGCTTGCGTTATCTGCTAATCCTTCAAATTATCCATCATCTGAAATTGAACATTGGGCAGGATGTACGAATTGTGTAGTTTATGGATATAGGAATTTTGAGGATTTATTTACTAAACGCCAATTATTGGCTTTGACAACTTTTTCTGATGCAATAAAGGAAACTAGAGAAATTATCATCCATGATGCATTAAAAGCAGGGATGCCGTGTGACGTAACACCAGCCATAGAAGGAGGACATGGGGCGACGGCATATGCAGATGTGATTACAACTTACTTGGCTTTTTCATTAGATAAAATGGCAGACTTAGGCAACTCCTTCTGCGCATGGGAGCCAATTGCACAATGTCCGAGACATTTATTTGGAAAACAGGCGATTCCTATGGTTTGGGATTTTGCGGAAGCAAATCCTTTTTCAAATAGTTCAGGGTCATGGTCTACTTTTATATCAGGAATAGTAAAGGGCATCTCAAAACTATCAGTAACCTATGCTCCTAATTCTACTCGAGGAATTGTTTATCAGGCAGACGCAAAGGAAAATAATGTTATAAAGGAGTTTTCAGTTATATCTACTGATCCTCCATATTATGATAATGTACCATATTCAAATTTATCAGATTTTTTTTATATCTGGCTAAGAAGAACGTTACGAGATATTCATCCTACACTTTTTAGCACAATCAATGTTCCGAAGATGCCAGAATTGGTTGCAAATCAGTTTCGGCACGGTGGAAAGGATTTGGCTGAAAAGTTTTTTTTAGAAGGTATGACTGATGCCATTACGAATATGGCGAACAATTGTCATCCAGCATTTCCTGTCACTATATATTATGCGTTTAAAGCATCAGATACTCGCGGCACCAGTACATCTTCTTCTGGTTGGGAAACTTTTCTCGAATCTGTCTTATCTGCTGGATTTACAATAACTGGTACATGGCCTCTTAATACAGAAAATGCAACAAGGATGAGAGGACAAGGTTCTAATGCTTTAGCTTCGTCAATACTCCTTGTATGTAGAAAAAAAGATTCGACTATTGGGAGTATCTCGCGCCGCCAATTCCAAAAAGAATTGCGCGAAAAAATGCCAGAAGCACTGGAAACAATGATTGGCGGGGTCGAAGGATCAACACCTATAGCGCCGGTAGATTTGGCTCAAGCAGCGATTGGCCCTGGCATGGGGATATTCTCTCAATACCAAGCCGTACTGAACCAAGATGGCTCGCCGATGAGTGTGCATGATGCGCTTATCTTGATTAACCGTGAAATCACCGATTACCTAAATCCAGATTCCGGTAACTTTGATAACGATACCTTGTTTTGTTCATCGTGGTTCGACCAATACGGCTGGAGTGAAGGTCCATTCGGTGAAGCCGATACCCTGTCTCGGGCGAAAGGTACCACGGTAGACGGTGTCAAGAAATCAGGGGTTATCGAATCAGGCGGCGGCAAAGTACGGTTGATGAAATGGGAGAAGTATCCCGGTGACTGGGACCCAAAAACTGATCATCGCATGCCGGTTTGGGAAGCCTGCCATCATTTGATTCGCGCATTGAATAAGCAAGGCGAAACCGAAGCCGGACAATTGTTGGCCCGTATGCCGGAAAAAGGTGAGGCAATAAGGCAATTGGCTTATCACCTTTATACGCTGTGCGAACGCAAAAAGTGGGCGGAAGAAGCCCGCGCTTATAACGAACTGATTACTTCCTGGCATGGCATTGTTTCCGCTTCACATGAAATTGGTCATAGCGGTACGCAAACGAGCTGGATAGAAGAATAACTGTAAGGAAAGACTGTAATGACAATAAAACCTTGGCGTGAAATTGCCGTTCCTCATCAGGATGTTTTGAAAGGCACGTTTCAGGAATCCGAATTTGCCGCCGATATTTCTCAGGTGCATCAAGGCAAGGCAACGCCTGAATATCAGGATGCTGCCCAATTCTTTGCCAGAACCTATATTACCGAAGGCATGGCTTTATTGCTGGATAGCGTAGTTAAGCGCCTAGCAGGGCAGGGCGGCGATCCGGTCATTCAACTACAAACCGCATTTGGCGGCGGCAAGACCCACACCATGCTGGCTGTTTATCACTTAGCTAAGGGCGAAAGGCCGGTCGGCGAGTTGGCGGGAGTATCGACAATCATCGATGCGGCGGGCATAACTGAGTTACCGAAAGCCAAAATCGCGGTCATCGACGGCATCAATTTCAGTGTTTCAGAACCTAAATCACATGGCGCAATTGCTTGCCGTACTTTATGGGGCGAACTGGCATGGCAGTTGGTCGGCGAAGAGGGCTATGAGTTAGTCCGTGCAGCCGATGAGAGCGGTACGTCTCCGGATAAAGATACGATCATTACCTTGCTATCTCAGTCGGCCCCTTGCGTAATCCTGATGGATGAATTGGTGGCTTACTACCGGCAGTTCCAGGAAGGCCGGAATTACCTGGCTGGCACGTTTGAAACCAACATGACCTTTATCCAGGCTTTGACCGAAGGTATTAAATCAGTGCCAAAAGCGATTATGTTGGCATCTTTACCGGATTCTCATAATGCGGGCGAGGGTAGGGGACAAGTGGTTTTGGCTGAACTGGAAAACTACTTTCGCCGTTTGCATAAGATTTGGAAACCAGTTTCCAAGGATGAAGCGTTCAGTATCGTTCGCCGCCGCTTGTTCGACCGCATCGACGATCCGTTGTCGATGGAAGACGTGTGTCGTTCGTTTGCGGATTTTTATGTGGCCAACAAAATGGAATTGCCGAATGAGACCCAGGAAGGCCGCTATCTGGACCGCATGAAGCAAGCCTATCCGATTCATCCTGAAATCTTTGACCGGTTATATGAAGACTGGTCGACGTTGACTGGCTTCCAACGGACAAGGGGCGTGTTGCAACTCATGGCGCAAATTGTTCATCGGCTGTGGAAAGATAACAATGCCGATTTGATGATCATGCCCGGCAATTTGCCGTTGTATGACTCCACCGTACGCAACAAATGCCTGGATTTTCTGCCGCAAGGTTGGGACCCGGTTATCGATCAAGATATCGATGGCGAACATTCGCGACCGGCAGAGCTGGAACGGCAACCCCTGTTCGGCAAAATCCAGGCCGGCCGCCGATTAACCCGCACATTGTTTTTAGGCAGTGCGCCTGGCTCTGCCGGCAAGATGATCAAAGGCCTCGATCTGACCCACATCCTATTAGGCGTTGCGCAGCCTGACCAAATCATTGGCCATTACAAGGATGGTTTGAAGCACCTGCTGGATAAGTTGAATTACATCAATCACGAGAATAGTCGGTTCTGGTTCGATATTACGCCTAACTTGCGGCGGGAGATGGAAACACGCAAGCAGCGCTTCAACGAGCAGGACGATGTATTACCGCTGCTGAAGGATCAAATCAATCGAACCATGGCCAAGAGCCATTTGTTTGCCGGTATCCATATTTTTACCTCATCGAATGATGTGCCGGACGATTTCGGTACCGGACCAAGGTTGGTGGTATTGCCTCTGAATGCAGCGTTCAGCAAAGGCGCTTCAAACACCTCTTTTACCGCAGCCGATGCCATTTTACGCAATCGTGGCGATCAACCCAGGCAAAAGCAAAATCGCTTGATATTCTTGGCTCCGGATTATGATGTGGTCAGTCGGTTACGCGAACATGCTAAAACCTTTTTGGCGTGGAAATCGATTGTTTCGGACATCGATTCCGAGAAATTGGTGTTGGATACGATACAGGTCAAACAAGCCAAAAAGCACAAAGATGATGCCGATGCTACTTTGTTACGCATGGTGCGCGATACCTACAAATGGCTGATTTGTCCGTCGGAAGAATTCGTAAAAGGTAAGCCCAGTGTGCATTGGGAAGCTGTTTCGGTATCCACGGCCGCACAGAATCTGGTTCAGGAAATCGAGAATAAACTACGTGAAGAAGAATGGTTGATTACCGAATGGTCGCCAGTGCATTTGAAGCGCGTGCTGGATCAATTTTATTTCAAAGATGAGGCCAAGGAGATCGGCGCATTGAAAGTTTGGCAGGATTTCAATTGCTATCTGTTCTTGCCTAGACTAGTGAACAGCCATGTATTTGAAATGGCCATCACGCAAGGCGTCGAAACAGAAGATTTCTTCGGTTATGCTGCCGGTAAGGACGATAACAAGTATTTAGGCTTTGCGTTCGGCCGCAATGCCTTGGTGAATATCGATCCAGATGCGTTGCTGATCGAAAAAGAAGCCGCGCATCAGTACAAAGAGCTGACCAAGCCTAAACCGCTACCAGAGCCAGAACAAAAAGGTGGTGAATCTGGAGCGACCGGTGGCGACGGAAAAATCACACCGCCGGTAGTACCACCAACAGTGACGCCACCGATACCACCCGCTCAGTCGGCAAAACACCAGTTCTAC
This sequence comes from uncultured Gammaproteobacteria bacterium, assembly GCA_964443495.1. GTDB lineage: Bacteria > Patescibacteriota > Patescibacteriia > Patescibacteriales > GWE2-39-37 > JAAXUA01. The sequence continues at coordinate 5,351 of CAYUCS010000004.1, read as the reverse complement.
GGCACGATTGATCTCGATCCCATCAAAGCCAAAATGGACTTTGCCACCATCGTCGATGAAGTAGTGCAGCAGTTCACCGCTCGCATGGGCGTGGATGTGGAAATTTCCGTAGAAATTCGGGCTAGATCAAAAGACGGCTTCGACGAGTCTGTTCAAAGGACGATTCGCGAAAACTGCCATGTACTGAAGTTTGGGAATGCGGAGTTTGATTAGTAACACAATTTCTGATGCTGAACACTTCAGGCCCGTAAATAGGACTAGCGGGAGTATTTGAACAGAAACTTACGGTTTCAACAAAATCCAACTATGCAAAGTTTCTCTAAAGCGGCCGGTGTAAATTATTCATTTTAAACATTCTGACCATCAGGTTACACCCGTTGTATTCTAATGATCAAAGTGATTCAATGGCAACGATTGAGCCAATACGTGCCATTATGGCTATCACCGAATGATATAAGAAAGGAAAATCCCATGGTAACCAATCAGTTAACGCACAAATGACTATTAGCTTGGACATATACTGAAACTACTTAATTACTAGGCATCAAAGACGAAATTTTCTCTTAGGCTCGCAACATTTAAGCATTATGAGCATTTTAAAAAATGCAATTGATTCAATTGCACTTGGATTGGAAGACTACGAAACGTCAAAGGAAGATGAACGAAGAATTGTTTCATGCACAAGGAATATTTATGCAGGCATACTTTTGCTCTTTAAGCATAAGCTTTCGTCTCTAAGCGCTGAAAATACAGATGAAGCATTAATAAAAGAACGGGTTAGCCCAAAAATTATTGACAATAAAATATTGTGGGTTGGAAAAGGAAAAAAGACAGTCGATTATCAAAGCATCAAGGATAGATTTGATTCTTTAGGTATAGCAGTTGATTGGGGCCGAATAGATAAAATTAATGATTATAGAAATAATGTTGAACATTACTTCAGTAATTTAGAACACCGAGCAATTCAAGGATTGATTTCAAACTCATTTATCATAATTAGGGATTTTGTTTCCGAACAACTAAACAAAGACCCAAAAGAATTGCTAGGCAACGACTCATGGTTAACATTGGTTGATGTCCATGAAGTATATGAAAAAGAAAAACAAGACTGCACTGATTTAATAGAATCAGTAAATTTCTTTAGCGACACCATAAAAGAAGCTTTTGTTTCTTATTCATGCAAAGAATGTGGTTCAGATTTAATTTATCCAAAAGAAAAAAATACAGATGCATCAGAAAATGGCTTTATATGCAAGTCATGCGACGCTGAATTTTCTTATGAAGAAATTGTTAGTCCTGCTGTTATAAATCACTTTGAAGCTGATGCATATATTGCGATGACAGACGGTGGAGACTCGCCAATCGTCGACTGTCCGTTTTGTGGAGGTGCTTATATTTATGAAGAAAAAATATGTGCGGAGTGCGGAGAAAGCGCATCACATGAATGTGATATGTGCGGTAGTGAAATCCCGCCAGAAGAATTAAGCGACGATGTCTTATGTGGCTATTGTGCTCATCAAATGTCAAAAGACGATTAATGGGGTAACCACAGAATTCGGAAAAAATAGTACGCTAAGACTTTTCAGTGGTCCGTTTAATCAAAACCGCAGCTATTTCCTGGCATACCCGAGGCTTATGGTGTGGCCTGAATGGGGCTGCTCACGAACCGGAAAAATCCTACGCGAAGCATGAAGTATTAGTTGTGCGTTTGGATATCCAAGTGACTAGATGACAATAGCGTCAGCGTTAAATGCAAACAAGGCCTTTTTCTAATACGAGTCGTTACTAGTATTCGACCTTAAAACTCGGGCTATCTTCCGGTCGGCTATGCCGCTTGTCGTACAGCCGGGTGGTGGATACGTTGGCATGACCCAGCCATTCCTGGACCTTGGCGATATCGGCCTTGTGATCGAGCGCATTGGTGGCAGCAGTTGCCCGCAACGAGTGTACGCAAAATCCATGGGTGTCGAGCGTGATGCCGATTTTTTTGGCATAGAACATGACCACGTCGCGATAGACCGAACGCGGATTGAGGGGTTTGTCGAGGATGCCGGTGGCGTTATTTTTCACCGGGCGGAACAGGGCGCACTCCAGTTCGCCGCCGTGGCCCGCAATGTCCAGATATTCGGCAATTAAACGCTGGGTTTTGGCTTCCACCGGCACGAAGCGTTCCTTTTTGCGTTTACCGTGGACATGGAACATCATCACGCCGCTGCGGCGTTGGTAGTCTTTGACCCGCAGATTGCACAGTTCCTGCCGGCGCAGGCCATGGTAGAGCAGGGTGGCCAGAACCGCCCGGTCCCGGCGGCCTTTCAGCGTATCTTCCGGCGGCTTTTCCAGCAATTGCCGGGCCTGATCGTTACTCAAGGCCGGGGTTTTACCTTCATTGTTATTGGCGGCCGGCCGTTTGACGCCTTTGACCGGGTTGTGGGTCACGGCGTTGTGTTCGCACAGATACTCAAACAACGACGATAGCGCCGACAGCTTGCGTCGGATCGAGGCGTCGGAGAAAGCGTTCGCTTCGAGCGCTTTACGCCAGGCAATCACATGGGATCGGGTCACGATCCGGAATTCGGCCGGATGTTGGATGCCGACGAATTGGCTGAACGCGCGGATGTCGTTTTGGTAGGCTTTGCGGGTTTTTTCGGAGCTAATGTTGGCGAACCATTCGAGTTCCGGTGGCACCTCGGCCAGCTGCTGGAATTGTTTGGCCGTCAGTGCGCGTTCGGGTTGTTTGATCAGCAAGTCGGCCATGGCGGTTTATACCTTATATATAGGAGCGTTTTTTGGCATGATTTTAGCGCGTTTTTTAGGTCCTATAAAATAGATTATAGGACTTAAGATAGGAATGGCAAAACAGCATGATTAAATCTCCGAAAACTCATCGAACTCTTGAAGTATTCGGAGAGTGGTATCAAAAGACAGTCTTGAAAATCGAGAACGCGGGATTGATGGCCAGATTGGTGAATTGTGTCGATCTCTCAAAAACGACCGTTTTTAGGAGAAAGAAAAACAACAAATGTACATTTGCGTAAATGTTGTATATGGTGCTAGGATAGTAGGAGTAACAATTGATTTCGAGGGTACGATCATGCGCTTATCTATCGAAGTGACGCCGGAACAACATCAACGCCTTAAAGCCATTGCCGCATTGTCTGGTCAAAGCATCAAGGACTACGTTCTTAATCGTGTCTTACCTGACACCGAAACAGACGATGCTGATGAAGCATTGCGTCAACTAGAAGCGTTTTTGAAGCCTCGCCTCGTCGAGGCGGAGAACGGGGTTTTCTCTGACAAATCCGTGGATCAGATTTACGAAGAAGTCTTGCAGGGAATGCGGTGAAGGAATGCCTCTTTATGAGCTAACATCGCAGGCGGAATCCGACATCCGTGGCATTATTCGTTATACTTTGGAGCGGTATGGCGAAAAGCAAGCTTTTCGTTATAAGAACGCGTTGCAAGAGCGGTTTTTCGCAATCGCGGAAAGCGCTGTCCATGCCCGTCCCCTTTCAGAGCGCTATTCACAGGTCTTGGTGACTAGATGCGAGCATCACTATATCTTTTATATCCATCCAGAAGGAAAAACGCCCCGCATTATCGCAATCTTACATGAGCGCATGGATATGCTCACGCGACTTAAAGACCGCCTTGGCTAGAATCCGATCTTGCAATCATGACCATTCAAAAAATCCCTATCAATCCATCATTACGACCTGAGTTCAATGTCTCGGCATATGAGGAACGCCCACCTGAAGAAATTGCGCAATGGTGGAATGTGCCGTACATCGTCACCGATACATTCGAGGATCAAGGCGATAAGACTTTTGATGAGTACGTGGCCAGAATGAGATCGTATGGCGATGATCCCGGTCGTAGCCGCGAGGAATGGGAGGCCGATAAAGCCAAACATCGTGAAAATTGGTTTATTTGGTTCCCGTCCGGTGTTCGGTATGAAGTGCGATGCCTGGATGGCGGGGCATGGGATAGGCCGACATGCTGGGGTGTGTTTAGCACACTCTCCGATGCCACTAAATGCGCACAGAGTAGGACCGTTTATTTTGGCAATAGCCAATCTGAAAATATGTAATTTAAGCCGTCCGACTTGGTCGGCAAAGATCGAGCCGATACAATTAGGATGGATCACTTTGTAAAATGTGAAAAACTCTGAAATGGCATCTTGAAACGGTGCACGGTTTCCAGTTCTTGCTTTAAACTGTCCGCTTCCAGAATATCGATTAGACTTTCTTGGATCATCGACTGGAATAAGTCTTGTGTTCGGAATATTTTCATGTCTTTCGAAATCTTTTTAGCAATTTTAATGGCCTTACCATCATCCATAGCAAGTGCATAATCACGATGCAGAGCGAAAGCAATCGCGGAGGATTCACCCGCCCCAAGGTCAGTACAAAGCTTCCCGAACAAAGCCACATCCTGTTCATCTGCTACAGGATGCTCTTGCAATATTCCAGATTCAAAAGCATCCATAAGCCTAACACGTTGACTGATGTAGTGCCTGGTCACTTCGTCACTAACATGGTTTGTAACCAAAAATTTGGAAGAGTGGCGGGCTATCAAGTCCATCCGATCAAGTTTTAGAAAATTAATCAAGACTGACGTATCCGCCACAACAATCGATAGCTCCATTATCACCACAATATATTGATATAAAAAACAATATATATACTATATATTGTGTTTTGGTCAAGTTGAAGCTGTTAGCAAACAATAAATGATCAACCGGCTTTCGCACAGTTAGCTAGACCAAGCAAAATCTCTTTTTCATCTTCGTTAAGCTCAAGGTCATCGCCCAACTCTAACAACTGCCCTCTTGAAAGCGATTCCCGGCGATAAGCTTCAATCGCTAGGTTGATAATTTGGCTTCTCAACTCCCGTTTCTGATTGTTTGGATCGTCTTTTCCTTCCAAGTCTTTATCCATACCGAGCAAATGCAAATAACTTCTGCCGAAATCCTCATGTTCTAAAAGCTCGGAACATTCTTTCTGAGAAAGAAAACTTAAGCTGCGCAACCGATAAACTGCCGCTTGATAACTGGCACCAAAATAATGAGCAAGACTAGCCGCATCCTTATAGGTGATAGTCTGCGATCCAGGAGAGGAACGCCATTGCGTATCGATTCGGCTTTCAGTTGCCACGTCGAATATGCTTTGCTCCCATTTGCTGGGTTGTCCCTTGTTCATCGCTTGCAAAAAATCCGAAACGCCGGCTTTTGGCATCAAGAAGGCGGCAGCAAAAGCGTTCGCCCGCTTTTCGATGATTTCTGAAGCATTGTCGGCACTACTGACGTTTAAAGGATCTAAGCGCTCCCTGTCCATTAGCGCATGTCCGTACTC
>CAYUCS010000003.1:0-203788 GCA_964443495.1 uncultured Gammaproteobacteria bacterium | reverse complement strand
CCATTCGTGCAGGTCGGAATTTACCCGACAAGGAATTTCGCTACCTTAGGACCGTTATAGTTACGGCCGGCGTTCATCCGCGCTTCAATTCAGAGCTTCGCCTTGCGGCTAACCCCTCCTCTTAACGTTCGGACACTGGCCAGGCGTCACCCCCTATACATCCTCTTTCGAGTTAGCAGGGAGCTGTGTTTTTGTTAAACAGTCGCTTGGGATCTTTAGCTGCGGCCCCATTGCTGGGGCAGGCCTTATCGCTAACTTACGGCCGCTATTTTGCCGAGTTCCTTAACGATGGTTCTCTCGTACTCCTGAGGCTACTCGCCTCGTTCACCTGAGTCGGTTTGCGGTACGGTTACTGTTGCCTTAGCCCTAGAGGTTTTTCTTGTCAGTTCTTACACCCGAATTGACTCAGCCATAAGCCTCGTCTTCAGACAATCAAGTCAGCTTGGTGCTCCGGATTTGCCTAGAGCAGCCTTCTCGACCATCAACGTGCAAACCAATACACGCTCGGACTTCAAACCGCGTCCCCCCATCGGAAAACAACAGTAGTGCTGGAATATTAACCAGCTCATCCATCGGCTACGCTGCCATTACAACAGCCTCGTCTTAGGACCGACTAACCCTGGGTCGATTTGCGTTGCCCAGGAAACCTTGAACTTACGGAGGGCGGGGTTCTCACCCGCCTTTTTGCTACTCATGCCAACATTCTCTCTTCCATGCGCTCCACCACACCTCACGATATGGCTTCAGCACCCATGGAATGCTCCTCTACCGCTCCATCCTAAAGGATGAAACCCGCAGCTTCGGTAATATGCTTAGCCCCGCTAAATTTTCGGCGCGAGACGACTTGACCAGTGAGCTATTACGCTATCTTTAAAGGATGGCTGCTTCTAAGCCAACCTCCTGGTTGTCGGAGTCACGACACCACCTTTTACACTTAGCATATATTTAGGGACCTTAGCTTGCGATCAGGGCTGTTTCCCTTTCGACCATGAACCTTAGCGCCCACAGTCTGACTCCTGGATTTCACCTACAGGTATTCGGAGTTTGGTTAAGAGAGGTACCTTGCGGCCCACTCTCATTCAGTGCTCTACCCCCTGTAGTCAGCATCCAAGGCTAGCCCAAAAGCTATTTCGAGGAGAACCAGCTATTGCCGAGTTCGATTGGAATTTCACCACTAACCACAGCTCATCCGAAAGTTTTGCACAGCTTACCGGTTCGGTCCTCCGTAACTCTTTCGAGTTACTTCAACCTGGCCATGGTTAGATCACCCGGCTTCGGGTCTTATGCATGCGACCTTCTTAAATATTAGAAAGGGGACTAAAGGGTCCACTTTCTAATAAATAAGATACGGGCTATTAACCCTCGCTTTCACTTGGACTTCCCAGTATTAACTGGTTAATCAAGCCACATACAATAAACTCGTTGGCTCATTCTTCAATAGGCACACCGTCACCCCGATTGCTCGAGGCTCCGATTCTTTGTAAGTGTATGGTTTCAGATACTATTTCATCTCCCTCACCGGGATGCTTTTCACCTTTCCCTCACGGTACTGGTTCACTATCGATCACAAAATGTATTTAGTCTTAGACCATAGTCGGCCTGGCTTCATACGGGATTTCTCGAGTCCCGCACTACTTAAGAAATACTACGACAGAGAAACAATAACTTTCATTTACCGGCCTATCACCGTCTATGGGGTGGCTTTCCAGCCAACTTCAATTAGCTACTGCTTTTTATGACTCTGCTCCATCAGACTAGACGATGGACATAATACTCTTACAACCCCCTATGAACATATGGCTCTAGCGCCTTCTATAAAACTCGCCCCGCAAGGGGTTCGTTTCACGCAGTTCATAAGGTTTAGACTGTTCCCCGTTCGCTCGCCACTACTAGGAGAATCGAAATCTTTTAATCGCATCAGCTAACTTGCGTTCGCCGTATACGATTAAAAGATTGTTGCTTTCTTTCTTTTCCTTCGGTTACTAAGATGTTTCAGTTCACCGAGTACTCGTCTCATTAGCCTATGTGTTCAGCTAACGGACGCGCCGACTTCATCAGCGCAGGTTTCCCCATTCGGAAATTCACGGATCAAAGGTTGCTTGCCACCTCCCCGAGACTTATCGCAGGCTGCTACGTCCTTCATCGTCATTTTGTGTCAAGGCATCCACCATACACCCTTAACGAGATTTTCCCACACTTCTACTTTTAAAGTCTAAGTGCGGATTCTCTTTGCTTTTATCGTTAACATTTGATTCTTTTTACTATCCTCAATATGCGCGATTATCTATTTTTTGTCGTGATAATAGATAATCGATATTCAATTGTTAAAGTTCTGCCCGGCGGCCAATGCCGTTGAAGGCTAAAGATTACTGCCAGTGGCAACAAGTTTCAGCCTTCAATGTTCTCCTTTAGTATTTAAGAAACAAAAAACCGCTCGGTCGAGCGGTAGAACCAACCAAAAATAGCTGGAGGTTAACCGCTTTTACTTACTGAAGCTAACAGCTTTTTACACATAGCGTAAGTCAAGTTAAAAGTAATTACTATTATACAGTATTTCCAACCCCTGTCAACCCCTCAAACCTAAAAATAATTCCGGGGGTGGAATTTCCAATATTTTATTTAATATTAGCTATTTTATATCAAATGAAACTTCTCTATAAACTCCGGATTTTCCATATAGCTCTGTGCTACTTCTTTGGAAATGATGTTTTCCCCGAAAAGCCGCTTCAAATCCTGGTCCATCGAGACCATGCCCTTCTTGGAATTCGTTTCGATAACGGTCCGAAGCTGGGCAATCTTGTTTTCGCGGATCAGATTGGAAACTGCCGGGATATTGATCATGATTTCCCGGGCCGCCACGCGCCCGCCCTGCTTGCGCGGAATCAGACGCTGCGAAATGATGCCCGCCAAAGTTGTGGACAACTGCATGCGGACTTGGTTCTGCTGATGCGGCGGGAAGATATCGATGATGCGATCGATAGTCTGGGAAGCGCTGTATGTATGCAAAGTGGCCAAAACAAGGTGGCCCGTCTCAGCTAAGGTAATGGTGGTGGCGATAGTTTCCAAGTCGCGCATTTCGCCCACCATGATAACGTTCGGATCCTGGCGCAGTGCGTGCTTCAGGCCTTCGGAAAAGGTCACCATGTCGCTGCCCAGCTGGCGCTGGACGATCACGCTTTTGTCCGGCTTGAAAATGTACTCAATCGGATCTTCCAAGGTTATGATATTGGCGCGCCGTTTCTGATTGATATAATTGATCATCGCCGCCAAGGTCGTGGATTTGCCGCAACCGGTCGGCCCAGTTACCAAGATCAAGCCCTGATTCAAATTCAACAATTCATAAACGATATCCGGCGTGCTGACGCTCTCGAGCGTCGGAATCTCATTGGAAATGACACGCGCCACCATGCCGATATTGCCTTTCTCAAAAAACAAATTGATACGGAAGCGTGTCTTATCATTCATCTCATAACCGAAATCCAACTCCTTTGTCGCCAAGAACCTCTCTTTCTCATCTTTCGATATCAAGGAAAAGCTCAGGGTCTCGACATCCTTGTCCGACAGCGCCTTGGCATCAAGATCCAAAAGCTCGCCATCAACTCGCAACATGGGCGGCATGTTGACGACCAGGTGGACATCAGAGGCTTTTGCTGCGACAGCGCTTTGGAAGATTTCTAAGATAGTCATAGATGATTGCTAAGTTTTGTTTTAAATTTTCCTGGCGTATTTTGTCTTTTCTATACCCGACAAATTAACAGGCTTTATGTATAAATGATACCATGAATCGTTAAAACAAAAAACAGCCTTACGGCTGTTTTTGTTTTAAAATGAATTTTACCACTTCAATTTCTTGACTGCCTTTGCGGCCGCATCGACTTGCGCTTCTTGCTTGGACGAGCCCTTGCCCTTGGCTACCAATTCGTCAGCGAGATATACGCCGACTTCAAATGTCTTGGCATGGTCCGGCCCGGTCTCGTTTAGGATTTTGTAATGAGGAGTCACTTTGTACTGTTCCTGGGCACGCTCCTGGAATTTGGACTTGGGGTCAAGATATAGCTCGTTCGACAAGATGAATTGCAGCTTGGACAGGATGTTTACGTCGATAAAGCGCTTGGCCGGCTCGGTGCCCTGATCGAGATACATCGCGCCAATTAAGGCTTCGATGGCATTGGCCAGGATATATTGGCGTGCCTTGGAATTCTTGTCTTTGGCCTCGCCCTTCGATAAATACAAAAACTCCTCGATCTGCAGCTCCTGAGCCACCTTGGCCAGCATTTTCGCATTGACCAGGCTGGCGCGCCAGTTAGTCAGGTCGCCTTCCGGCGTTTCGGGAAACTTGTGGAACAGATGCTCGGTAACGATAATTTCCAAAACCGCGTCGCCTAAGAATTCCAAGCGCTCATTGTGTGAAGTGTCGGCATCCGGGTGCTCGTTAAGATAGGAACGATGAACCACGGCCTGTTTCAAAAGGCTTCGGTTCTTAAACTGAAGGCCGACGATGCGCTCCAGCTCTGATAGTTCTTTCATAGATTTTGCGAGTAAGCAGCCAAGAGAAAATAAAATCCCATTTTATCCACTCTTCACGGCTTACGGGGTTAATTTAAAATTTGAAATTTAAAATAATAACTAACCAGCTTCCTCTTTTGTTTCGGACTCCACGCGCTGCGCGTCCACCTGCTTCTTGATCCCCTGTCTCTCCATATCCTTGTAAATCGCGCCCAGCACCCCGTTGACGAACTTGCCCGAAGACTCGCCGCCGAAAGTTTTAGCGATCTCGATCGCCTCATTGATGGCGACTTTAGCAGGAATTTCCTGGTCATAGATCAATTCATAAACGCCGATGCGCAAAATATTGCGATCGACGATCGTGATTTGTTCAAGCGGCCACTCGGTTGCGTAACGGATGATGTATTGATTGATTTCCTTCACGTTCACAATCACTCCTTTGACGATATTGTAAGTGAACCCGTGATCATCCAGATTCGGAGCGAAATGCTCGACATTCTTTTCAACCACTTCGGTCAAATCGCCAGTCTGGCAACCGTTAAAATCCCACAAAAACAGGGTTTGCATGGCGATAGTGCGGCCTAAATGGCGATTAGACATACTTTTTGAGTTACAAATTTATTTTGATTTACGAATAAGCTATTCGTAAATCTGAACACTATTTGTAACGGCTATTTTTTGGCTTTCGGCTTAGTCTCCAACTTCAAAACCTGCTTGCCCTTATAGCTGCCGCAGAACTTGCAAGCAGTGTGAGGCAATACTGTCTTGCCGCACTTAGGGCAGGCGGCTACTGCGACCTTTTTCAGGGCTTGGTGTGAGCGTCCGCGACGAGCTTCGCTGGTTGGACGGCGTTTTGCTGGTACTGGCATATAGAATGTAAAGTTTAAATATCAAAATGAAAAATTCTTGTTGCTCTGCCCAGCAGAGCTTCATGAGTTTTACATTTTGATTTTGATTTTTTAATTATTTTGTCTGGTTCAATATAAATAAAATCCGCCATTATGTCAAGCCCGGCCCCTGGCGGATTATTTATACCTCAAAGCATCGAGAGGGTTGATCTTGGCGGCTTTTCTGGCAGGATATACCCCCGTAAGAAGCCCGACCATCCCTGAAAATATCATGATGAAGCCGATAAACCAGACCGGGCGGTAAAAAAGATTCAGGCTCTGTCCGCCGAAATTCTTGGCCAAGATATTGATACCGACGTTGGCAAGTTCGCCACCCAGATAACCGACGGTTATGCCCATGATTCCGCCCAAGAGCCCCATCATGAGCGACTCCAACAAGAACAGGACCAGAATGTCCACTTTTGAGGCGCCGATGGCGCGCATAATGCCGATCTCATTGATTCTTTCAAGCAAGGCGATGGTCATGGTATTAAACATGCCGATAGCGGAAACGATCAGGGCGACCAAACCGAACAATGAAAGGACAATCTGGACGATGCTAAAAATCTTGTTCGCTTGATCGATGGTGTCGGAAAGAGATGAAACGATAAAGCCCTGGTCGATGATTGCGGTCCGGACAATGTCGGTGAATTGGCTGGACTCGACTTTGACCTTCAGCTGATTATAGGTCGAAATATTCAAATCCCCCAAAGTTTTCATCGGTACGAAGACGTAGCTGGTCGTATCGTCCTCGATTACGCCGACTATGCGATATTTCTCATTCCTTTTGATGACCCCGATCTCCTCGTTGCCTTCCTGGGCGGTGCCCTTCGGCATGAACAAGCTCAAGCCGATCTCCTTGCCCAACACCCTGTCGGCATCAAGATTAAAAAGCTTGGCTGCGGCCGATGAAATAACCGCTTCATATCCATCATCAGATTGCAGTACCTTGCCGCGCTGCGGTATGATGCCGCCTAAGCGGAAGAATGACGGATTGACCGCGTAGACAAGGCCATCGCCCGTAAGCTGTTCGATGGTCAACTGGGCTGAGTAATTCGCCATCGGACTGACCTCGGACACATGATCCATCTTCCCGATCGTGCTGACATTGTCCTGCGACAGATTGATCGCGCTCGAAATGCCCGGAGTGACATCCAAACTCAAAAGCGAATCTGCGGTTGTAATCTTGCTCAAGACGACATTTTGCAAACCGTAACCGAGAGAAACCAAGAACAAGACGGTTCCGATACCGACGCCCACGCCCAAAATCGTCAGGAAAGTTCTCATCTTCCTGGTTTTGAACATGCGAGTCGATAGGGATATTGTGTCTCGTATTTTCATTGTTTTGCCTAACCAATTAAGCCACCGCTTCTTATGATGTTTATTTATACTTACCCAAAATCAACAGCTCCAGCCTCTTGCCCATCTTCTTGGCCGTTCTCTTGTTTATGCCGGCGCCGCCGCGACGCAACGGAGCATTGATACGCTTGCGGAAAGTGTCACGGTCTATGACGTTGTCGAGACGCTCCTTGATGGCGCGATCCAACACTTCCAGCACGATGAAATTCTTGATTTCAACGTCATACTCGTCCAATAAATAATGCCTGACCTCCATGACTTCGCTGCCAGTATCGGGAGTGATGTGCATCTTGATCTTGTTTTCCTCGGTTTCAAGGCGCTTGATTTCGCCGACGATATCTTTGATCTTGTCGGCCAGCTTCCTGGCTGTGCGCTTATCGAGGTCGGCCCCGCCCTTTTCCATGCTCTGATCAAGGAATTCAAAGGTTGATTCAGTATCGTAAACGCCGGTCATCAACAGGTTCTCGACTTTCTTTTCGATCTTCTCGATCTCTTCGGTGGTCATGCCGATCAACGCTTCGGCAACGATCTGCTTAGCCTTGAAAGGTATGAGCAGATTGCCTATCTGGTTGGGTGACAAGCTGGAGAAGGTCTGGATGAGCAGCTCCAGCTCCTTGGAAATATTAGGTTTGTTCTCGGCCACCGGAATCTGCACGCCATGCACATTCTTGTTGACCCTGGTTTCGATCAGATGACCATCCTTGAGATAAAAGACGCGATGAGCGTAGCTTAAGAAGGCTGGGTTGTGCGTGACGAGGATGACAGTCTTCTTTTCCTTTTCATTCAAGGTTTTTAACATGTCCATTACGTCTTGCGAAGACTTCGAATCCAGGTTTCCGACAGGTTCGTCAGCCATCAGGATGGCGGGGTCGTTAACCAGAGATCGGGCGATAGCGACGCGCTGTTGCTGTCCGCCAGAAAGCTCTGTCGGCAGCTTACGCGCCTGCTTGCCGACACCGAAATACTCAAGCAGCTCCAAAGCCCTCTTCGTACGCTCCTTCTTGTCGCCATTGATGAAAATCTGCGGCAAGGCCACGTTCTTCTGGACGGTCAAGGAGGCGATAAGATAAAACGCCTGAAAAATCATGCCGATAGTCTTGCGATGAAACTTGAGAATCTCTTTCTTGTCGAACAGGGCGATATTTTTTCCATCGACAATCACATTGCCCTGGATATTGGTTTCCAGCCCGGAAATAGAGTACAGCAAAGTCGATTTGCCGCAACCGGACGGCCCGAAAAATATCACGAATTCCTCCGGATATATCTCCAGGTTTATGTCAGACAAGGCCCGATATTCGCTGCTCTTGCCTAGATTATAGATGACGTTCAGGTGTTCGACTTTGATTATTGGCTGCATTTTCTCCTTGGTTACGAAGATGCGTTTCAGTAAGATTATTATAACACTTTTTCAAAATTCATTAAAGTTTGACGATACTGTCCTTGGCTAGCTGGCCAGGCAGAATCATGCCGTGTTTTTTTTACTTATGCTGCACAAAAAACTAAATAAGGCACCGTGCCGTCCTGCTTAACCATTTTTTAATTTTAGTGTCCGATGATTCAATCATGGGTCTTGCCATTTTTCAGCAATAAATCTATACTCAACTCAAATACTTAAACTTAAATATGGACGAGACAACTTCTGAAATTTACGAACTGGTCAAAACCAAAGTCGAAGAGCAAGGCGCTTACGACATGGATTCTTTCGAACAGGTCATTGACGAAACGATCGAATATTTTCTCGAACGCGGCAAGCTTTCAGATGAGGACAATATCGAGTTCATCAAGGACGAATTGATGGCTATGCGCGAGCTTCTTCAGGATGAAGTCGCTGAAACGGAACAATAAACCCGGCCTTTAATATAATAAAACACGCTGGCAATGCCAGCGTGTTTTATTATATTAAAGCGGTTATTATACTTTTATCACAACCGGCAGCACCATCGGACGCCTCTTGGTATTGGCGTACAAAAACTGCCCGACATCATTGCGAATCTTGTTCTTGAGGTAATCGTCGTCGGCCGGAGTGCGAGGATCGTGATCCTTGACGATTTTCTTGACCTTCATCCTGGTCTTTTCGATCAATTCTTTATTCTCTTTCATGTAGACGAAGCCTCGGGAAATGATGTCCGGGTTGCCGATCGGCTCGCCGGTCGCGTTATCAACCGTAGTAATGATGACGATCATGCCGTCTTCAGCCATGACACGGCGGTCACGCAACACGATATGTGAGACGTCACCGACGCCTAAGCCGTCAACCATGACGTAATCGGTCGGCACTTTTTCCTTGGTCAGGTGCCCGACTGTCTTACCGGTAGAATCCTTGGAAAACTCAGCCACCTGGCCATTGTCGGCCACGAAGATCTTGTTCTCCGGAATGCCAACGCCGCGGGCCAAGTCCGCATGCGCTTGCAGCAGATAATGATTGCCCTCGATCGGCATGAAATATTCCGGCTTGATCAAGCGCATCATCAGCTTCAAGTCTTCCTGCTTGGCGTGGCCGCCGGCATGGACGTCCATCATCTGATAATGGATCACCTTGGCGCCTTGGCGCACGACCATGTCTTTCAGTGTCTGGATCGAACGCTCATTACCCGGGATGACCGATGAAGAAAAGATCACCGTATCGCCCTTCTTGAGCTCGACCACGCGGTGCTCCTTGTTGACCACGCGGGAAAGGAACGCGCTCGACTCGCCCTGGGCGCCAGTGCCCAGAATAATAAGCTTGTTGTCAGGATATTTATGCAAATCCTTGTCATCGACGATCAGGTTCGGATTAAATTTCAAATAGCCGATCTGGTGCGCGACCTCGACGTTATCGTTCATGGTGCGGCCCTGCAAAGAGACTTTGCGGCCATGCTTCTCGGCCAGCTCCAGAATCTTCTGGACGCGGCTGATCTGCGAAGCGAAGGTGCCGATGATGATGCGGCCGTCGATCTTGTCGAATAATTTGCTCATCTCGTCACCGATGTATGATTCAGAAACCTGATATCCCGGGTGGGTGGCATCGGTCGAATCGGCCATCAGCATCAAGACGCCGCTAGCGCCCAGAAGAGCGATGCGGTTGATGTCGGCCGGCTGATCGTTGACCGGCGTATAGTCGATCTTGAAGTCACCCGTATGGATTACGGTGCCGGCCGGGGTGCGGACAATGATAGCGAAGCCGTCAGGAATCGAGTGATTGACACGGAAGAATTCCACTGTGAAGTTGCGGCCGAGCTGCAGCTTGGAATTCTCGTTGATTTCAGCGATATCAAGATTGACTTGGCGATGATATTTCTCGGTCAGCTTCTTTACCAGGCCGGCAGTGAGCTTGCCCATGAACATCGGCGGGTTTCCCAAAGCAGGCACCAAGTGAGGAATAGCGCCGATGTGGTCCATATGTCCATGGGTAATTATGACGCCTTTGACCCAATCCTTCTTGTCTTCGAGATAACTGATATTGGGGATGATGTAGTCGATGCCGGGCATATCCTCTTCAGGAAATTGCAGACCCATGTCGACTATGATGATCTCCTTGTCATATTCGAAGACAGTCATGTTGCGTCCGACTTCTTCAAGTCCGCCCATGACCATGACGCGCAGTTTGCCGCCGGCGAAGCTGCGCTCGCGGATGATGCGGCGTGGGCGCTCAGCCTGAACGGCTGGCGCTTGCCCCTGTGCCTGTTTAGGCCGAGGGGCGTCTGTCCGCCTGGACTGCGCGTCCGGGCGGGAAAACTTCGGTTTTGCCCGCCCGCCTGCCGATGGCAGAGCGGCGGAACCGCTTTTGTACTTAGTAATCATAAATTTGATGAGTAGCTGTCCGGCGCAACGGCCGGACAAGATGCATTGGCAAAAGCCAACGCGAGAGTTCAAAGCGACGCTAAATGCGCCGACCAAGAGTCCTTGCGTACTCCTTTATTAATTTAACGGGAGATTTCTTATTGAAATCTGATTGTGCCGAGAAGAGGACTTGAAGGGGCGGAAGCCCCGTTGAATATGGAAGTTCTTTACCACTTCCTCAACTCAAGCTCAATTAATCCCTAAAGGGATTAATTTATCTTGTGCCGAGAAGAGGACTTGAACCTCCACGGGGTTGCCCCCACATGCACCTGAAGCATGCGTGTATACCAATTTCACCACCTCGGCTTATCTTGTCTTACCAGACAAATTTTTTGCTTGTTTTAACGTACCACTCATTCGCGTTGGCCAAGCGATCGCTCGGAACGATGATAGTGGAAACATTCATATTCTTAACTGTCTTTTTCTGGATATAATTATACACTGGCGAATACAGGAAAACGGCTGGCTCATCTTCTGCCAAAAGCGCCTGAACCTTCTTGTAGGCCTCGGCTCTTTGCGACTGATTCGCATTGATGCGTGCTTCCTCGAGCAGCTTATCAACCTCTTTATTACTGTAACCTGTCAAATTCAAGCCCTGGCTGGTCGCTTGGGAAGAGTGCCAAAAGGGGTAAATGTCAGGATCGGCGCCAAGCACTTCGCCGTAGAACAGGGATTCGAAATTACGATTGCGCACCACCTCGAATTGGATCTGATTCGGTGCCACAAGCTCGATCACCGTCTTGACACCGACGCTTTGCCAGTAGCCCTTGATCGCATCCAGGACCGCGGCGTTATCGCCCGCTTCGACACTGGTCAGTTTGACCACCAAATAAGTGCCGTTTTTGGAAAGCCAACGGCCCTCACCCATGGCTAAAACCGTTTCGGCGGCGTCTTTTACTTTCTTATCAGCGCTGCTTTTATCTTTTTCCGCCTGCTCAATCTGCCCCTTGCTTATCTCTGCAATCTGGTAACCAGCTTCCGCAAGCAACTTCGATGCCGCAGCCTGATCTAATGGATACTTTTTCTGATCAGGATTAAAGGCGAAGCTGTCTGAAGAAATCGGGCCGTCAATCAGCCTCGCATTGCCGAACAAGCTCTTGTCAATCAGCTCTTGCTTATTGATGGCAAAGGCCAGCGCTTGCCTGACCTTCTTGTCAGTCAGTGCCGGATTCGCCTTCAGGTTGAAAAATATCCCCATGGCTTGCGGCAAAGAAATCTTGTTATAGCTAAGAAAGGTCTTGCCGGAAATATCGGCGAATAGATTATTCGGCAGATAGCTCGCTCCATCGACTGAACCGTCAGCAAGCTTCGCTACCAGCTCTTCAAAGGAAGGGTAAAACTTGAACTGCCAATCCTGTATATGGACCTTGCCGCCATAATAATCGGGGTTTGCTTCCAGGTGATACGAAATAAGATTGCCATTCTTGTCCTTAACTAAGGACTTGAACATGTATGGACCTGTGCCGATCGGCTTAAGATTGAGCTCGGCCAGACTGACCGAATTCGGCGGAACCTGATACCACAGGGCTTGTGGCAAGATTCCGAAAGTCAGCAAATCGAGAAAGCCGGCATACGGCTGCGACAAAACGAAGCGGACGGTCGTGTCATCGATCTTTTCCAAGGTGACGCCGCTGAAACTTTGACGCAATGGTGACTTATACAAGGGATCCTTGATGGCGTTGAATGTGAAAATCACGTCATCGGCCTTGAATTTGTCGCCATTATGCCAAACAGCGTTATCTCTAAGCTTTAGGGTGTAAACCTTCCCGTCTGGCGATGACTGGTACGACTGCACCAGGTCAGCGACTAGCTGGCCTTGATTGCTTCGCTTGAACAACGAGGAATAAACCAGCTGGACCAGATCGGCGTCAACATCATTAACGCTCGAATACAGCGGATTGATATATTTCGGCAACCCGACTGCGCCCTCAGTATAGGTGCCGCCATCAGCCGGAATCGTTTCCAGGTGCTTGACGGCAAATCGGCCGCCAACAAACAGGAAAGAAGCCACAAAAACCGAGGTGGCAATACGCCAAATCAAGCGCTCGCGGGAATTCAAGAAATTTTCAATATACTTCAGTTGGACCAGGCTTGGAATTCGAGCGGGGGACATTGAATAAACCAGCTTCTTGTCCAGCTCAGCCAACCTTTTTTGATCGCTTTCCTGTTTTGATTCGCCTTTTTTGGAAAAAATTCCCTTAACAAACTCGATTGTTGCAGACCAAGACCGCTTTAAGGAATAAAGCAGCTTACTCGTGCGGTATCTGAAATTAAACGAGTTCTTGGCCACAACTTAAATAAGATAAGTTATTTTTTCAAGAAAAGAGTGGCTAGCGCAGTTCCAAAGAAAAGAACTGCCAAAACGATAGTAGAATAAAATAGAGTTTTTTCTATGCCACGCTTAGTGCGGTAAATGCTGCTAGCCCCGCCAAAAATACCTGAAAGGCCGGTTCCGCGACTTTGAAGCAGGATTGCCCCCATCAATAAGACGGCGAGCACTATTTGGACTATTTGGATAAGTCTGATCAAATTCATATTAAACTATAGCATTTTTTAAACTGTTTGTCAAAATTACTTTTTGACTTCAGCTAAAATCTTGGCTAGAACCTCCTTGTTATTAACAGCCAAATCAGCCAAAACCTTCCTGTCCAATTCAACCTGGCTCTTCTTAAGAGCATCAATGAAGCGAGAGTAACTCACGCCCTGCTCTTTGACAAATGCGCTGATCTTGATCTGCCAGAGGCCGCGGTTAACGCGTTTCTTTTTGCGGCGATCGACAAAAGCGTGGACGCCAGCCTTAAGCACGGCAGTCTTGGCAGCCTTGATAAGATTCTTGCGACCCCACATGTAGCCCTTAGTCTTGGCTAACAGTTTGCGGCGTTTCTTGATGTGTGTAGTTCCTCGTTTGACTCTTGGCATATCAGTGGAAAATTTCTAAATAATAAATTCAAATAATGCTAACATTAGCCTATTTCTGGGTAAGGGCATGGATAGTCTTAACGTAAGCCGGGTGGGCGTTGATGTCGCGCTTCTTCTTGGTGCCGGTAGAGCCATTCTCCCTTGCATTGAAGTGGTCCTGACCTGGCTTACGATGGATAACTTTGCTAGTTTTAGTGATTGTAAAGCGCTTTGCGGTTGCTTTATGTGTCTTGATCTTCGGCATACGGACTATATTGGCTTTTTTAAATAAAAAAACAGGACTTAACCCTGGTTTAGACAATACCTAAACGGTCTTATTAAACAGTATTATAATAAACCCAGAACCCTTTCTTGTCAAGTCCTGCTCGCGAACCAGCTTGAACCTCTCGTCTTTTTCCAGCTCAGCAATAAAGTTGTGGATATTTTCTACGGCCTTTTCCGGATGCTGCCTTTCACGACCGCGCAGCATCAGTTCGATCTTCAGCTTATTGCCTTTCTCCAAAAAGCCTTTGGCCTGCTCCAATTTAAAATTAAAATCATTCTGGCTGATGCGCACCGTCAAGCGGATGCCTTTGATTTCAACTTTTTTCTGCTGCACCTTCTTTTTGTGAGCCTGTTTCTCTTTCTCGTATTTGAACTGGCCGTAATCAAGAATCTTGGCAATCGGCGGATTAGCCAAAGGGTTGACCTCCACCAAATCAAGTCCCGCCTCCTCGGCCAAACGCAAGGCCTCGCGAGTATCCATTTTGCCTAAATTTTCGCCATTTTCATCAATCACCATCAACTCAAAAGCACGAATCTGCTGATTCGCCCGGAATTGCTTCCCTTCATCCTTTTTTTGCGGCCTGCGCCAGGTTCTTTTCATAATCGGTTTAATATTATGTCGTAATAATAGCGAACAAATTAAATTTTGTCTATAAAACCGCCAAAACCGACGCCAGATTAAAAAAAGACCGAGAAATAGCTGGTCGTATTTTTGTATGCGCCGTTATAGTCGAATGAGTTCTTATGTTCGACAACCTCCGCTTGCAACCTGAGCCTTCGGGCGAGGCAAAGCACCGCCTTGATGGTAGCTGGCGAAT
Organism: uncultured Gammaproteobacteria bacterium; assembly: GCA_964443495.1. Lineage (GTDB taxonomy): Bacteria > Patescibacteriota > Patescibacteriia > Patescibacteriales > GWE2-39-37 > JAAXUA01. The sequence continues at coordinate 189,216 of CAYUCS010000003.1, read as the reverse complement.
CTATCTGCTTCAATGAAAAAGACCCGCCTTCCAATCCGTTGATCATTTTCAGGCTTATGGCGTCGATGGCCTCAGCCTGTTGCACGTCCATGTAATGGGTGAAGTCCACGCTGGCCAAAACAAAGATGTCTGCACGATTTTTTTCAAGTTCGTTGACAAGCCCGCTGAAATCCGACTGCTTGGCCGCGAAAGACAGGAGTATCGGAGCGATCTTGGCTTGGGGGAAAAATTTCCTGATATAGTTCGCCTGGACCCCTATCGCGTGTTCGCCCTCGAAGCAGTGGTTTTCTATTTTGGCGCCAGCAACTTCAATTCGCTTGACCAGCTTCTTGTCTGCCGCGATGCTGCCGTACATCGTAGTGATGTCAGCATCGCTGACGCCGAACTTGTGCCGGCAACGCTCAGAATGATCAGGGCCGATCACGACGAAGGTCTTGATATTCGGCCGATTTTTTTTCAGCTGGAAATAAAAGTTATCGATCAATGGCGAAGCGGTCGGAAGATGATGGGACACGATGCCGACCGATGGCGATTTTATGCGCAGGCGATAATCCGGATTCTTCTTGCGTCCGATCAAGCTCTTGTAGTCCTTATAGTCATAAACCAAAGGTGTGCCAGCCATGACGGGTTGGACAGCCAGAAACAAGGACAATAGCAACAAGGCGTATTTTTTTGCCGACATTTATTTGACTTGGATATTCTTCTCTTTTGACAAGCCGATCACGTTGACATCGACAAGCGATTGGAACGAGGCTGGCTGCGCCTTGAAATTGCCTTTGCCGATCACCCTTGCCCTGAAATTGACCGTGCGCTGCTGGCAGCGCTCGGAAGCCTGGAACCATTTCCCGATATCGAAATACACCGCCTCATCAGTGGTTTTGACCGGATACCAGATCGGGTTGCAATCGCTTCCAGTCTCAATGTCCAGCCCGTAATTGCGGACGATCGGCTTCAACGCCGAAGGCAGATACTCTGCCAGCTGATACGAGCCGTCAGGCGCTCCGGCTGCAAGGCGAGGAGTCAGGCGGACAGTGATCAAGTCGCCCTCCTTGAATTCGGTAACCTCTTTGCCGTTCACAAGATATTGCCGCTCGACGCTTAGCATATCGCTCGTCGGTATTTTTGCCGGATCTGCGTAATTCTCATAATAGCTTATGGCTCTGGGCAGTCCCTTCACATTGCTGAAAGATAATGATGGAAACTCCTGACTGGACAGCGTCAACTGGAATGACCGCCCCTTGCTCAAATCAACAGACCCTTTGCGGTCAGCGGTCGAATAGTCGAACGACGTGTCGCCCTGATCGGCCTTGGCGATTTCGCTCTTTACGATCATGGCCTCCTCAAGCGCGATCGTATCCTCTTTCGGCTGATTGTCCGCCAGGTAATTGATTATCATCTTTAAGTTCCGACCCTCGTCGGAAAGATCGAGCCGCGACACCAGCAGGCCGAAGATCGCCGTTGCTTTGATGTTCGCATCCTTAGAGGGGCCCACCTCGAAATGTGCCTGGCCATTTTCAATCTTGAGTTGAGGTAGCAGCTGGTCGAAATAGATTTCCCTTGCCCCTTCGGAATCGCCGGCACTATCCAGCGCTAAGGCCAGATACAGCCGCGCTTCGACCGTGGTGGTGGCGCTATTCTTAAGATAGTTTATCAATGGCAGCTGGGGACGACCGAGCGCCGCCAAAGCCCACAATGCTTGGCCAGCTTCCGTCGGATCAAGTTTCTGTTCGTTCAATCTAGCCTCCAAAGCATCCGCTGCCCAGGTATTATCAAAAGCTTCTGGCATGGCATCAGCCATTTCGGCGGTCAGCCTGATGCTCGGCTTGCCGTAAGGAAAAACCGCCAGCGGACCAGCCCATTCTTCCCGTGACTGATACCCAGACAAAGCTATGTCTTCGTTGAAATGTTTTTTGTCTGGATAAAAATATTGATTCAGAGCTTTAGCGGCTAGATATGAAGCTGCCTGGACATCCGAGCGGATGCTTGATTGCCAGGTCAAGCTCAAAAGATATTCGAAGAATCTGCCCTTGCCCTCATCGACGAAAACGACATCCGTAAAACCGGCCGCATTGCCCTTGAGATCCGCCGCCCCGTCACGCAGCAGCTTGCTGTCGGTTTTCAATTCCTTAAAGTAATTATCGATAACCTCGAATTTCTTTTCCAGCGCGTCTGACAGGTTGCCTTGCTTAACCCTGATTATCAAGTCGTGTCTTCCTCTAGGCAACGCTCCGAGGGCGACCGCTGTCTCATTCGATTTCGTGGTGGTCGCAAATGACAGCTTCAAGCTCTCGCAGGCCACGCTGAATTCGATCGGCTCGTCCTTCTTGTACTCCGTGCCGAACGCGCGTATCTTGATGATCGGCGAATCGCCCGTCAGATATTTTTTGGCCACTACTGCGTCGGCGAACAAGGGCAGCCCGACGGGCACCAGCTTGTCTTGGCTGCCAGCGCTGAAAGTTTCCGGACTATACGCATTGACCGAAACACGCCAGCTAGTCAGGTTATCCGGAGCCTTGAAGGACGCCTTAAGCTGGCCGCTTTCATCTGATTCCATCTGCTTGTACAAAGGCGTGTCTTCGAAAAAATTCCTGACGTCGCCGCCGCCGCCCTTTTCCGCGTTATGGACATAATAGCCATCGGCCAAGTAAGTGTGATAACGGCCGACGATAATATTGTAAACTTTCACGCTTTTGGCGCTGACATATCTGATATCCTCGATCTTTTCCGACCGCCCATCCTCGGTCGTCAAAAAATCACCGACTTTGGCATGGCCGATCGGCTTCCATTCTCCGCTGACCGAAACCCGGTGCTCCGGCGTGGCCTTGAGCTTGTTATTGACTAACAAATAGCCGCCGACGTCATGCGAAGACACGCCTTGGACCACGCTCTTGGCCTTGGCGGTCGAGTTCTCGTTCTCGAAAGTCACGACCTCATCGCCGACACGCACCTCCTCGATCTTCTTTCTTGTGCCGTCAGCCAAGCTGATTTCAGTGCCAGCGACGAAGCAGCCGCCTTTCTCCGCGCCATTGCGATAGTCCGTGACATATCTCGTAGATAACGAGCTCGGGTAGGCGATGATGTCGGCATAAAGGGAGCTCAAAATTTCACCGCCATATCCCCAAGGAGTCACGCTGAAAAGAGACTCGTCGACAGCTGCGACATTCGCGACCGCTTTGACGCCCTGGCCGGACTTGTTCTTGATGGCAATGTCGAGATTGATGTCTTCCCTCGGCTTGTACCTTTCTTTGTCCGAAGATATTTCTACCGACAACTTGCTTTCATCTTCCTTGTACGAAGCAGTCACATAATAACTCTCGATGAAGCCGCTCGGCATCATCTTGACCGCCATATATGTCATCGATGGCACATGGTCGCGGCTGAAGGTGTCTGAGAAAGTCGTCTGATTGATCAGCCTTGCGCTCCGCAATCCCTCCTGGAAGCCGACAATAAGCGTGCGGTCGTCGACTGGCTTTTTGGGGCCGGTCAAGACAACCCGCAAATTGACTTTGTCACCGATTTTATACGAAACACCCGGCGTCTTTTCGATGTCGGCATTCTCCAGGTTCAGCGCAGTGTTGTCGTTAGGATAGTAGTTATACGACTGGGCGGCACTCATAACCTTCTTGCCGTCAACGTCTTGAGCGGAAAAAATCGTCTTGATATAGCCGAACTTCTTGATTTCTTTCTTGTCGACCTGGATCGACCACTCTCCCCGCTGGTCGCTTGTGCCCTCAGCTTCCCTGACTGTTTCCTTTTTTAATTCGTAGGTAAACTTCTTGATCTTAACCTTCTCTATCGGGTCATAATATTCGCCATCAGGTTTTTCCTCATAATAATACCGCACTACCTTCGCCTTCATCTTGACGCCGGCGGCCGGACGGCCGATCAGGTTTTCTTCCGTGCTCGTTGCCAGATCCAGGTCATTGACCTTGCTCTTGAACACTAACGCGCCATCTTTTTCCGACCCCTCGGATTGCATATAGAGCTTGGGTCCATAGACGCTGACATAGGCCTCGCCCCAAATCTCACCCTCTTCGGGCAATTGCGGCCTCACGGAAAAACGCAGGCTGCCGGGATAGGTCGTCCATGAATCGGAATACTGGTCACTAGTCTCCTCGAAATAATATCCGGGCGTATAGGACAATTCGGCTTCTCCCTGGTCGTTGGTCCTGACCGTGCCGTTATTGTCGCCGCGCCAATAGATCGAATAGTTCAAATCCATATCCTTGACGGGCGTTCCGTCAAAAAAACTGACCTTGATCTTAGCCTTGACCGGAGCATCAGTCACTGAAAATGATTTATCCGGCGTAACCTCGATCTTGTACAGCGGCTTCTCGAAAGAAAAGACCTCTATTCCTGATTGGGCGATCACCTCATCGTCATAACTTACCACCAGATTGTGATAACCCGAAGGCAGTCCGGCAAAATCAAGCTCTCCCTCGACGGTATCAAAAGGAGAAACCATGATTTCTTTTTCAATATAATCATCCAAGCGGACTTTCACCTTCTTCTGGCGCAAATCGAAGCTCCTGCCCTTGACCACGCCCCAAAAATGAACCTTGTCAGTCAGCCGATAAGCATAACGATCCGTATTCAGGTATCCTTGATAGAAATTGCTGCGCTTCTCCATGATGCGGCCTGCATCCGGCGCCACCGTCTCACCGACTTCGTCACCTCTGAAAACTAAGGTCATGCCGGAATTATCATCCTTGTTCGAACTTGAATCGAACTTCAGCAAACCGTCGGCATCGGTTTGGCCAAGCTGCTTTTCGCCGCCCCCATTCTCGAGCAGCGCCACCCTGACGCCGGCAAACGGCTTCTTGTTGACGAAATCGTAAGCCCAGACCAGTCCGTCTCCGTTGATCTGCGAATAATAATACGCTAGCGGAGATACCCGGATAAACGAGTATTCGGCGACGTTGCCGACTGCGACTTTGGCCGCATAAAAACCAGCCTCGAGCTTTCGCGGCAGCTTGATCAAGCCGTAATTATCTCCCTCTGCCCGCTTCAAGAGTTCAGGCTTGAACTTGGCCACTTCCTGAGCAGCGGGACTCGGCTTGAATTGCTCTTTGTTGAAATTTGACCAGTCGTACGCGCGGTCGCGGAAATCGTAAAAATCCTTCAAGAAACCTGCCATATCCGCGTACCGGCTCAATGTCACTTCCGAGGTGGTGGCGTCGCCACTGGCCTCAAGAAAGCCTTCGTTGTTCGTAGATAGCTCGAAATAGTCGTCGCTCCAAGACATGGTCGGTACATAAGCCTCTTTCTCCGTGCTGGCAGTCTCAAAAACGAACGACTTATCCTCAAGCAGCTCTTCGTTCTTCTCGCCTGCCTTGTAGCCCTTCTTGATGACGACCCTATACAACGTCTTGCCTTTCAAGTCGCCTTCCGGAATGAAGACTATCTTGTTCATGCCGACCTCGAAGCGTCCTTTGACGCTCGGTTCGATTGAAAAGTATTTCTCGATGTCGCGCCCGATGCTCAAGCGGTTCATCGTGACCTCGATGCCGGTGTTGACCGGTACGCCGTACGCTTCATCGTTCGGCAACGACTCATCGATGCCGAAATCTTCCTTTACGTTGAATGCCCAGGAATAATCATGGTCCAACTGCAAGCTGGAAGATGCGGCTGTCTGCACCTTGTACACGACGCCGTCGAGCAACGGCTCCTTGGGCGTTATCTCATATTGATTATCCAAGGCAGCTGATCGGCTTGCCGCCAAAACGCTGCCGGCCAGAAACGAAAATACGGACTTCTTCTCACGAATGTCGAATTTCACCTGCGGATCGAATTTCAGATTCTTTTCAATTTCCGTTGCAGACAGCTTCCTGCTTGAAGACAAGGTAAATGAGCCCCTTTTCTCAATGCCGTTAAGGTCGCCGCCTTGGGCCACCAAAGACAATTCAAGCTTTCCGGATGTAGTATTACGTGAATTAAGATAACCGAACACCGATAATGCGGCGCCAGCCACAACCAAACAGGCGATTGCAGCGATGGCGATTTTTTTAAAACTCCGGTTTGGAGCAGCTGCTGCCTGCTGGCCAGCCGCTCCCCCCGTCTGCCCTTCATTGTGATCTTTTAAAAACATATTTTTTTATTAAAAATCTGCTAGCCTAAGTACTTCCACTATATAATTATTTGGATTAAGTATCAATGAAAAACCCCGCTCCTTGTGAGAGCGGGGGCAAATTTTGTCTGTTTAATAACTATGGAGCGGAATTCATGGCCAGTTGGTCGAATTTATTGGATATGCGTCGCAGATCATCCCTTTCGCCGGCAATGCTTACCGTATGAAGGAAAACTCTTTCGGAATTGCGCCGATGCAGAATCTGCTCTTCGTCCACCGACTCGGTTCCGTCAGTCACCAGCAAGCCGCGTGCTTCTGAAAACTTGCCGCTTCCGATCATGTCGAAAATCGTGTTTAGCGCCAGGTTGATATCGGTACCTCCATCCGGATGGAGCACTTCTCGCAGCTTGCTTTTGAGCGCGGCTGCCGATGCGCGATCATGGACACGATAAACGCCCTTGATCACTCCCGAATATACCACGAGGTAAAACTCGGCCTGCTGTTCGACGCAGCGATCAATGATCGCCTCGCAAAGGCCTATGGCCCATTCGACGCGGCCGTATTTTTCCATGCTGCCGGAGCCGTCGAATGCCGCGAAAAGGACGCGGCGAGCATTGCCATAATACTCCTGGTACTCAGCCACCAGCAGGCTGTTGGCTGCGATGCGGCCATAGAACTGATCATCCTCGAAAAGATGGCCCGATGGCAGCAAGGAGGAAAATTCGCCCACGCCCTTCATCGGCCTCACATTGAAGTTTGAAGTAGGCACGATCGATTGGCGTGGAAGTGTGCCGGGAATCTGGATGTCGGAAACTACCTCTCTTGTTGAGAATTCGATTGACCTGACTATCGACTGCAGCAATTCGTTTTTGCGCGCCCAATAATCCCTTGCTCGACGTTCACGTTCTTGCTGGCCAGGTCCGGAATACTCATTTTCTTCCTCGAAGCCGTTGCCTCCTCCATGGTTTCTAGAAAAATTTTTCGACTGCCTCCTCTGTTCTTCCTCCTGATCCTTCCTGATTTTTTTCCAGAAGCGCCACGCTAAGGCCGCGGCCGCCGCAAGCGCCGCAGCGCCAGCTAACAATGACAGAAACAATGCGATCACCTCCTTCGGTTCAGTTCGATACTCCGGCGAATGCGGCTGCTTGCCCCTTGATTATCAAAGTCTTTTCAGCGATTATGGCCTCCGCCTTTTTAGCAAGCGAAGCGACTTGGTCGTTTTCAGGGACGATTATCTCGGCCTGCTTTTTCAAAGACATGAGATTATCTCCGATCTGCTTCAGCGCCGTTATATCTTTGGCGCTTGCCGGATCGACCTGGTCGAGCTCTTTGATCAGCCCTTCGAGCGCGATATACTGAGCATGGTCAAGCTGCATCTTCTGTTCTTCCTTTATTTCCTCGATAAGCTTCGCCGCAATATCGCTCCACAGCTTCTCCTCTGCCTCGGTCGTGCCAAGAACCTGCTTCAAAGCGATAATGTCTTCAGGCACCACTTCTTCGCGGCCGCTCAAGATCGCATTGACCTCAGCAACCTGCGACGCCCAGCAAAGGCGCCGATCGGAAATTTCAGGGAGGATAACTCCCGATATTTTGTTCCCGCTGATGGCGGCGCGCCGCTGTGTGCGATATTCCTGCATGCCCTGGGCCAGCTTCCTGAAAATCAACTCGCTCTTGATTATGGTTGGCGGCTCAAGGGTCAGGCGCGATAACTCGTTTATCAGGTTTATCGACAGCCTGCCGGAGAGATTTGTGACGTTGCCGCCCTGGAAGCGAAGCAACATCTCGGCAATCTCGTCGGGATCGGAAAGATAATCGACGTAAGCCATGAACAGGAAGCGGTCGAGGACTGCCCAAGCTTCGGGGTGGCGTTCCAGAAAAGTGCCCGGGTTGGTGTTGGTGTCGCAGTAAGCGGTGATGAGTGGGATGCTCAGATTTTGCCGGCCGCGTACCATGCGACGTTCATTAAGCGCTGACAGGGTTGACCTGAGCAGCGGCATGTTGGCGTCAAGAAACTCGCCGAGCCGGGCCACGTTGGCTTCAGGCAGCATGCCAGACACGTTGTGTTCAAGTACGCCTTCTTCCCGCATCTTTTTCGGATTGTACGGACCGAAAAGTGCGTCTTCGGTCATGAACATCGACAGTTCGGCATGAAAGCCGTTCACGTCAGTCAGTCCGCTGTACAGCACATCGAAGATAGCGGTTTTGGAGGTGCCCGGGGGTCCGAAGGTCAGGAGATGCTGTTTCTGCACCATGGCGAACCGGAGATTGTCTATCACCCGATCACGTCCGACGAAGCACTTCTTCAAATCGTCAAAAAACTGGTTATACGCCAATACCGCGTTCAGCAGATCCTTCCCTCCCAACCTACAGTTGCATTTTTGCATCCTTTTCTCCTTTCATTGCCCGTGGGCCTGTGGTATGTTGCAGCTCATCTGCACCATAGTTATTCGTATTTTTTAAGAACATTTGCCCAAAACGGCAATTTCATATTAAAGCATATTTATCATTACTAGTCAACTCTGAACCCAATAGAAAACAGCCCCATTCGAGCTGTTTAAACAAATAATCCTGCCCCCAAAGGGACAGGATTATTTTTTGAGCGGGTAGGGGGAATCGAACCCCCATCTCTACCATGGCAAGGTAATGTAATAGCCATTATACGATACCCGCGAATTGTGGAAAAATAGAAAAAGCCTTGTTGGAGCTTTTTACTAAATGTTAGTATAGATAATTTTATAAACTTTGGCAAGAGGTTGTAAATAGTCTGAAATTATACTAGAATTAAGCAATTATATGCCAACCTTAGCCTACAACAAACGCGCCAAATTCGACTATGATATCAGCCAGACTTTTGAGGCTGGCCTGGTTTTGTTCGGCCAGGAGGTAAAATCGGTAAAAACTGGTCATGTTAGCCTAAAAGGCGCCTTCGTTACCGTCAAGACTGGCAACCTTAAGCTACCGGAACTCTACCTGATCAATGCCCATATTCCGGCATATAAGCACGCCAGCAAGCTGGACGGTTACGACCCTTACCGCTCCCGTAAGCTGCTTTTGAAGAAAAAAGAAATCAATTTTCTGATCGGCAAGAAGCAGGAGCAAGGCTTGACACTGGTTCCGATTAAAATCTATACTAAACGCAGCTTGCTTAAGCTGGAGTTCGGCATAGGCAAGGGTCGCAAGAAATACGACAAACGCGATGTTATCAAGCAGCGCGAAAGTGACCGCAAGCTCCGAAGCCTGCAAAAACTGTCGCATCGATAGTTTTTTCTGCTTTTTGGGGATGACGGGCATCGATAGTAAAGAACTTTGAAAACACTCAAGCCGGTGCAGGATCGCCACCTTAATCCGATTCAAATTCATAAGTGCCAAAAACACTTTAGCCAAAGGCTTTACCTGGAAGGTACCTGCCTTTGCACCTGTTGCCGCTTAAATCGCCGCAACCATCCGCCGCGGGTAGTCTCTGGTCTCGCGATCCGGGTGTTATCTTTCAGAGATAGGCAAGCGGAGGCCCTGGCCGCTCGTCCGAAACTTTAGGGATCGCTGCAATCGCTTTTGCCACTTTTGATGATTGCAGTCAGACAAACAAAGCGGCTACGGCTTGTAAACTGTTTTTAAAAACTTTATTAGACAGGAGTTCAACTCTCCTCATCTCCACATCCGGCCGTGGTGGCGGAATGGTATACGCGGCAGACTTAAAATCTGCTGAGAGCAATCTCGTGAGGGTTCGAGTCCCTCCCGCGGCACAAATAAAAAAGTTCCAGTAACCTGGGGCTTTTTTATTTGCGTTGTCGGAAGTACGAGAAACCTTAGATGAAGGAGGTTAATTAAGTAATGACAAATTATTTGCTCTTACTAAAAAACAAACGAAACCCTCTAGATGACGGCGTGGGGCTTCCGCCCCGTTCGAGTCCCTCCCGCGGCACAAGCAATATAAAACACTCCTAATTAGGGGTGTTTTATATTGCTTGTATCATGAAAGGGGACTCGAACGGGCAGCAGTGAGCAAGAACCTGCTCAGCAGAGCAGGTTCGCAGTGAACGCCGATGAATGCGGCCAGCATTCATCGCTGCCCAGGACAACGAGCCATTCCGCGGCGGCGGAATGGCGAGGCGAAACTGCACAAACAAAAAAATATCCCCATTCTCTGGGGATATTTTTATATTTCGAACCCTCCTACTTTTTCACATTCCAATCATGCAGCTTCTTTACGACTTTACGATTGGTCATTGAATTTTCCAGGTAGTGATAATAATCGTGCGAATTGACCCGCTCGGCCACCTCCGGATTATTCGGATAATGGCTCAAGATGTGGCGGATCTCTTCTTCGATTTCCTCCTTCTCAACCTTGATCTTTTCATCGATGGCGATCTGACGGATGATCAAAGCCGACTTGACCCGCTTCATCGCATCCGGAGTCATATCCAACATCAGTTGGGCCCTGGTCTTCTTCAGGCTCGACAAGTAGTCGTCGAAGTTGGCGCCTTGATGCTCGACGTCATGCTCAAGCTCGTGCAGCATAGTATGCGTTTCGCGCTCGACCAGTTGCTGCGGGATATCGCCGAACTTGCTCGTATCAATCAGCTTGTTCAACAGCTCGATTTCCGTCTTTTGCCCAGCCTGCTGCTCTTTCTCTTTTTCGATCGATTTCTTGATATCCTCCTTTAGGAGCTCGATCGTGCGCGCCCCGAAATCGACCGCGAATTGGTCATCCAATTCAGGCAGTTCGCGCTTATACACATCTTTAATTTTTACTACGAAGTCGACCATCTTGCCGGCAAGATTCTTCTGATGATGATTTTCCGGAAAATGCAGGGCAAAAGTGCGCTCGTCGCCTTTCTTGGCGCCGATCAGCTGCTTGTCAAAGCCAGGAACGACGTAGCCCTTGCCCATGATGACGGCCGTGTCCTTCGCCTGTCCGCCTTCGACCGGCACGTTGTCGATCGACATATTGATATCGATCACTGCCTTGCCGATCTCGCTAATAGCGTCTTCGCTGATTACTTCTTTGACCCGCATCTCGCGCAATTCGGAAAGCAGCTTAGTGACATCTTCTTCATCCACCTTGATTTTCTCCTGCTTGATTCCCAAGTCTTTGTACTGGCCCAAGGTTACTTCGGGCAGCTTGGTGACAATTACCTTGTACTCGAGAGGATTATCTGGAGCCAGCTTGGTGATGCTGACTTCCGGCTGGCCGATGATAGTTTCCTTGATCTCGGTTTCTAAAATCTTGTCCAAGGTCTTGTTGATGACCAGGCGCGCCGCCTCTTCATAAATCGGCAGTTCGCCCACCTTGAGCTTAAGCGCCTCAAAAGAAGCTTTGCCCGGACGGAAACCCTCGATCTTTATTTCGCTGGACAACTTTTCGACTGCTCGCGGTAGATATTTCTTGACCTCTTCGGCCGGGACTTCGATCGACAATTCGATCTGCCCTTTTTCTAAGTCTTTGCGTTCGGTTTTCATAAATATTTTAAAATAATTATTAACGAGAGCGGGGAGGAAAACCTGCTTCCTCCCCGATTTGCGCTAAGCGCGATTACACGGCATATGCGCCGGCCTGCGGTGTTGCTATCCTGTTGATCGTGGACAACGGCCTGCCGATCGGCTGCAATGACGGCTCTTTGGCGAGCCTCTTCTGAAGACTGACCTGTTCGTTGATCAGGTCGCGAACCTTGAGCTGGCAAGTCTTGGACGTGCAACAATAGATCTTTATCCGGTACTTCTGAAGATTCGCGGTCGTGTGGACAGAACGTTTGCCGCAACTGCCGCCGCAACAGATACCAGGTGTTTGTTCTTCCTTCAGAACGACGTCCTCGCTGTGCGACGTGCCGATTACCCGGTTAAGGGCGGCCTTTTGCTTCCGCGGCTCCCTGCGATCACGATGACCACTGTTGTTTGCCATACGCATTACCTCCGTGTGTAATTCCAGCCATGATGGCTGGTTGAAAAATGAACAAAAGCTTCGAGCTTTCAAGCGAGGCCACAAGAGATTGCGGCCTCTATCAAAACTCGAAATCTAGACTAAAAGACCGATGATGAGCAAGGCGACGATATTGATGATCTTGATCATCGGATTGATTGCCGGGCCGGCGGTATCCTTGTATGGATCGCCGACCGTATCGCCAGTCACGGCTGCCTGATGGGCGAAGCTGCCCTTGCCGCCATGATTGCCCTCTTCGATATATTTCTTGGCATTATCCCAAGCACCGCCGCCTGAAGTCATCGAGATGGCGACGAAGATGCCGGTGATGATCGAGCCGACCAAAAGTCCGCCCAAGGCTTCGATGCCCAGGAACAAGCCGACCAAGATCGGAGCGACCACCGGAATCAAGGCTGGGATAACCATCTCGCTGATGGCTGCCTTGGTGACAATATCCACGGTCTTGCCGTAGTCCGGCTTGTCAGTGCCCTGCATGATGCCCGGCTTCTCCTTGAATTGGCGGCGAACTTCCTCGACTACGGCGCCGGCTGCGCGGCCGACGGCCTGCATCGACAAAGCGCCGAAGTAATACGGCAAGAGGCCGCCGATCAGCAAGCCGGCCAAGACGAAGGGATTATCGATCATGAACGTGAATTCCTTTCCTGAAACAGCGGTCAGGCTGTGAGTGAAATCAGCAAACAAGACCAGCGCGGCCAAGGCGGCTGAACCGATGGCATACCCCTTGGTCACGGCCTTGGTAGTGTTACCGACCGCGTCCAACGGGTCGGTGATGTTGCGCACATCGTCGCCCATCTCCGCCATCTCGGCGATGCCGCCGGCATTGTCAGTGATCGGACCATAGGAATCGATAGCGACGATGATGCCAGCCATCGAAAGCATGGCCATGGCCGCTACGGCCACGCCGTAAATGCCAGCCAAGAAGAAAGCGCCCAAGATAGCGGCGACGATTACGATAACCGGAGCGGCTGTCGATTTCATCGACACGGCCAAGCCGGTGATGATATTGGTGCCATGGCCGGTTTCGGAAGACTTGGCAATATCTTTGACCGGGGAATATTTGGTCGAAGTATAATACTCGGTAATAACAACCATGGCTGCGGTAACGGCCAAGCCGATCAACGAAGCGAGGTAGATGTTGATCGTGGTGATTTCCAGGCCGGCATCAGTGATGATCGAGCTGCCCAGGATATATTTGGTAACCGGGTAAAAGGCCGCGGCAGCCAAAACGCCAGCCACGATCAGGCCTTTGTACAAAGCGCCCATGATGTTGTTGCTCTTGCCCAATTTGACGAAAAAGGTGCCGATGATGGAAGTGACGATCGAGATCGCGCCCAAGACCAGCGGGTAAAGGACGATATTATCGACATTATCCATCTTGCTGAACATCAGCGAGCCGAGAACCATGGTAGCGACCGAGGTCACGGCATAGGTTTCGAACAGGTCGGCGGCCATGCCGGCGCAGTCACCGACGTTATCGCCGACGTTATCGGCGATGACGGCCGGATTGCGCGGATCATCTTCCGGGATGCCTGCCTCGACTTTGCCGACCAGGTCGGCGCCGACGTCAGCAGCTTTGGTGAAGATACCGCCGCCGAGACGCGCGAATATGGAAATCAACGAACCGCCGAAGCCCAAGCCGATCAAGGCGTGGGTGTCCTTGGTAACGAAATAGAAGCCGGCTGTGCCCAAAAGGCCCAAGCCTACTACTAGCAAGCCGGTGACGCTGCCGCCGCGGAAAGCGACATCAAGCGCCTTCTGCATGCCGCCGCGAGCGGCTTCAGCCGTGCGGACGTTGGCACGGACCGAGACGTTCATGCCGATGTAACCGGTCAAAGCAGACAATGCTGCGCCGATGATAAAGGCGATAGCCGTCTTCCAGCCCAAGCTCGGCACGAAGCCGATGACGACGAACAAGACGGCTGCCACTGCAGCTACGGTCTTGTACTGGCGGTTAAGGTAAGCCCGCGCACCCTCCTGTATCGCCTTGGCGATATCCTGCATCTTTTCGTTACCCGCAGACAGCTTGGTAACCATTTTGATGAGCACTGCGCCATAAACGATGGCTAACAGCGCGCTTCCCAAGATTAATCCGATGGTCATAGATTTCTTTGGAGTTTATTATTATTAATTATTCCTCCTCGCTAACTTCTTCTTCATCGATCTCTTCTGCGGCCTCCTCGGCTGCCACAGGTGCGGACTGGCCATTCGTCACGATGTCAATCTTCCAGCCGGTCAGGTGCGCGGCCAAGCGGGCATTCTGGCCGCCCTTGCCGATAGCCAGCGACAATTGGTCTTCTGCCACGGTCACCACAGCTCGGCGATCCTCGTCATTGACTTCGACGCTGACGATCTTGGCCGGGGCCAGGGCGTTGGCGATGAAGCGTGACGCATCTTCGTCATAGCTGATGATATCTACTTTCTCGCCGCCCAATTCCTGGATGATGGTCTGGATGCGAGCGCCGCGCTGGCCGACGCATGAGCCGATCGGATCGACTTTGTCGGAACTGGTGTAGACGGCCACTTTGGAGCGATGGCCAGCCTCGCGCGCGACCGACTTGATTTCGATCAGGCCGTTCGATATTTCAGGGATTTCAAGATAGAATACTTTCTTAAGAATCTCGTCAGAGGTGCGGGACAGGACGATTTCCGGCCCCTTGGAAGAGAGGCGCACCTCTTTGACGTAAACTTTGACGCGATCGCCGATATTGTAGCGCTCGCCATGGATCTGCTCGTCCGGCAACAAGATGCCGATAGCCTTGCCCAGGTCGACAAAGACTACGCCTCCTTCGCGGCGCTGAACCACGCCGCCGACGACCTCATGCTCCTTGTCCTTGAACTCGGAGAAGACCATGTCGCGCTCGGCCTCGCGCAAGCGCTGGATGATGACCTGCTTAGCAGTCTGAGCGGCCATGCGGCCATAAGAAGCCGGCGGTTCGAGCTTGATGCGGAGCTCGTCGCCGATCTTGACGGTCTTCTTGATCAATTTCGCATCCTTGATCTGGAGCTCAGTCTTCGGATTGAACTTCTTTTCACCCTCTTCGCCCTCGACGTATTCCTCGACGACCTCTTCTTCGCCCTCGACCAACTCCTCTTCAGGCAGGTCTTCGACGACCAACTTTACGTCATAAACCTTCGACTTGCCGGTTTCCGGGTCGAATTCGACTTTGATGTTCTGATTCTTTTCACCGAAGTCTTTGCGATAAGCGGCAGCCAAAGCCGATTCGACCGTCTCTAAAACGGCCTCATAGCTCAAGCCCTTCTCTTCGCAAATCTGTTTGATAGCATTGCTGATATCTGACATGAATTTTATATTTAAATAATTTATTAAAATGCTTGGGTAGAAAAAAAGCTAATTGTATTTATACAACTAGCCTACCCATATACTACCAGTATAGCGCAAATTTGTCAAACTTTAAGCAAAAACCTCCCACTTCTTCATAAATTGAAAAGGCCATCCGGAGATGGCCTTTTAACTTGCATTGAAATAAGCGGCTCAAGCGTGCTTAAGCACCAGAATGACCCTGCCGTCAGGAAGTTCGCGCCTTTTGGCGCTTTCTATCGTCCGCTTCAGTAGCCGGCGATATCTTTTGACGTTTTTCATGATCACGAATCTCACCGTTTGCCCTAACCGGACTGAAACAGGGTCGGGAACCTCTTCGATGTCGATTTCGTTCTCACGACATGAAACGTAATCCATCATGTCTGCCGGCCCTTTGCCCTTGTTGCCCTTTTTGGGCTCGACATACGCCTCTTCGATCGTCTGATCGTAAAGAGGGTAATCCAGACTCGAGCTGTGTCGCGGCTTGGCTGCCGCCTCGTCATCATCGACTTCGGGCATCAAGTCCGCTACGGTGAATTCTTCGCCTCCCACAAAAGTGAAAGGATTCCGGTTAAACTCCAACTCGCGTGTCTTTTCCCTTGCCATAAACACCTCCATAGTGCAGGTTATGGCGCACTCTGGCGCCGGATAAAAATGTTCAAGATTTTACTAATCTAACACCAGAAAATGCTCCCGTCAAGTGTGATGAACCAAAGTCTTTTACCCAACTAATAACTCGGGTTTCTTAGTATCAAAAACGCCGCCAGCAAATTGCCGGCGGCGTTTCATATCTGCAAAATTACATCATTGGGGGACGTGGCGGTCTTGGGCGGTCATTGTATGGCCGGTCGCCTCCGCGGCGGTCGCCGCCTCGGTCATTGCCTCGGCGTTCGAAACCGCGGCTGAAGCCTCCGCCCTCGCCTGAAGCCTTGCCCTTCTCTTCTTTCCACAAAGCTTCGTTCTCGGGCAAGCCAAGCATGGTCAGATTGATGCGACCTTTCTCATCGACTTCCTTGATCTTCACAGTAACGGTATCACCGACGCTCAAGAAGTCTTCCGGCTTGCCGATGCGGTATGGGGCCAGTTGTGAAACATGAACCATGCCGTCGGTCTTCGGACCGATCTCGACGAAAGCGCCGAAGTCGAGCATGCGGACGACCGTACCGGTCAACACTTCGCCGACTTCGTACTCGCGAGCGATGTTCTTGATCCACTCGATTGCCTGCTTGGAGCGTTCGGCATCATTGCCGCAAACCATGACCAAGCCGTCATCCTCGATATCGATCGAAACGCCGGTGGCCGCGATGATCTCGTTGATCACCTTGCCGCCGGAACCGATGACGTCGCGGATCTTGTCAGGATTGATATGGAAGCTGACGATGCGCGGAGCGTACTGCGACAATTCCGGACGCACGGCCGGAATCGCCTCCTTGATGACTTCAAGGATCTTCAAGCGGCCGTTCCTGCCTTGGCGTAAAGCTTCCTTGATGATAGCCTCGTCCAAACCGATAGTCTTGGTGTCCAACTGGATGGCGGTGATGCCCTCGTCGGTGCCGGTGACTTTGAAATCCATGCCGCCTTCGCCGTCTTCCAAATCCTGGATGTCGGTCAGCACTTGCCATTTGCTCATGTCATGATTGGAGGCCAAGCCGATGGCGACGCCGGCAACCGGCTTCTTGATCGGCACGCCGGCATCCATCAGGGCCAAAGTCGAACCGCAGGTCGCGCCCATCGAGGATGAGCCGTTAGAGCCGAGGGTTTCCGAAACGACACGGATAGTGTACGGGAATTCTTCGCGGGCCGGCAAGACTGGCAGCAAAGCCTTTTCTGCCAAAGCGCCGTGGCCGATGTCGCGGCGGCTCGGCACGCCGATATTCTTGACTTCGCCGACCGAGAACGGCGGGAAGTTATAGTGATGCATATAGCTCTTGGTGCCGGCGCCTTCGATACCTTCGAGATTCTGCTCAAGTCCCGGCGCGCCCAAAGTGGCGACGGACAAGACCTGGGTTTCGCCGCGGGAGAACAGGCCGGAGCCATGGGTGCGCGGCAGCAAGGCCACCTCGGAGGTCAGCGAGCGGATCTCTTCGATGCCGCGGCCATCGACGCGCTTGCCCTCTTCCAGGATGGCGCGAGTCACCTCGGCCTCGATGGCCGGGAAGAGCAGCTTGTTGATCGCCTTGTTGCGGCGGTCCTTGCCGATGCCCTGCTCGAACAGATAGATATCCAGGCGGTCCTTCAATTCGCCGACCGCCGCCTTGCGCTGCCCCTTGGAATTGAGCTCTTTGTCGAACAAGATATTCTTCACGTTCTGGTCCAGCCATTCCTGGGCGGTAGCCAAAACTTTTTCAAATTCCTTTTCCGCTTCCAGCTCTTCCGGATGGACCAATTTCTTCTTTTCCGCGAACGGACGAGCCTCGATCAGGCCCTTGAACTTCTCGATCAATTCGACAGCCGGCTGCATTTCGCGCTGGCCCAGCATGATCGCGGCAAGCGCGTCATCCTCGGTAATTTCCTTGGCGCCAGCCTCGATCATAACCGTGCGCTTGGCGGTGCCGGCGACGATCAGGTCCAGGTCGCTATTCTCGCGCTCGGCATAGGTCGGATTAAGCACCAGCTTGCCTTCGACGCGTCCGACGCGGATGCCGCCGATCGGGCCGTTCCATTTCAAGCCGGAAATCGACAGCACGGTCGAAGCGGCGATCAACGAGATGATATCGTGATCGTTCTCCTGGTCCGCCGAAAGGACGGTGATGATGATCTGCACATCCTTGCGCGAATCATCGGAAAACAGCGGGCGGATCGAGCGGTCGATCATGCGTCCGGTCAGGACCGCGTCTTCGGTCGGACGACCTTCGCGCTTCAGCCAGCGAGAGCCCTTGATGATGCCAGCGGCATACAATCGCTCTTCAAGCTCGACGGTCAGCGGAAAGAAATCCACCATGCGCTCCTCTTTGGCCTCGACGACAGTCGCCAAAACCATGGTCTCGCCGTACTGGACAGTGACTGCGGCAGTGGCCTGCTTGGCCAATTTGCCGGTCTTGATCGTCAGGGTGCGGCCGAGCCATTCGGTGCTAAGCACTTTTTCTTGTGACATACTTTCTTTTTCGGCTTGGCCGACAAACTACAGGACTATGAGTCATAACCCACAGCACTATCTGTTTGCCAGCCAAGCGTTAATTTAATATTTTAATTAACTGATTACGCGACAGAGGGGCGGCAAAAGCCGCCCCTCCTTTTGTGTCTATGCTATCGCAATAAGAATTTCCTATTCTCGCTCAGGTTGGTGAAATCGTCAGCTTCCTCGATCAACTTCGATGAAGTCGTTTGGCGGAAACCGACCACTTCGACCAGGCAACCCGTAGTGTTCTGCAGGTAGTTGACCAATGGGATGTAGTCGCCGTCGCCCGTGACGAGCACGATGACGTCCAGTTTGGAAGCCAGCTTGATCGCGTCGATCGCGATGCCGACATCCCAATCAGCCTTCTTCATGCCGCCTGCGAAAATCTGCAAGTCTTTCATCTTAACCTCGAATCCCTGCTGGGACAAGGCCTCGAAAAAAGGCATCTCCTCTTCGCTCTCGGTCTTGACCGCGTAAGCGGTCGCCCGGATGAGCTTGCGCCCAGCCACCGCGGCATTCAATACTTCGCGGTAATTGACCCGGCGCTTGAAAAGATTTTTAGATGAATGGTACATGTTCGATACGTCGACCAAGACCCCCACCCGTTGCTCCTTGTGTTTTATCATATAGATATTATGCTCTCCGGCAGATCCTCCTCAGAGGGGCGGTTACGCGACCTCCTCAACAACCTCTTCTTCAGCTTCCGACTTAAGCTCATCGCCAGCCATCATGGCTTCCTCGATGCGCTTGCGCTCCTCTTCTTCCTCGATCATCTTCTTGGCGATCTTCAGCTTGAGCTTCTTGGCCAATTCGCCGAAAGCAGCCTCGTCTTCCTTCTGCAAGTACTTCAGCAATTTGCGGCGCTCGTTGACCTTCTTCAAAAGGCCGCGGCGGGAAGAATGGTCCTGCTTGTGGCCCTTGAGGTGCTCGGTCAAGCGCTCGATCTCTTCGGTCAGGATAGCGATCTGCACCTGGGAAGAGCCGGTGTCGTTAGCGTGGGTGCGGAACTTCTGGATGATCCGCTGTTTGACTTTTTTGTCCAACATTCGTTTGTCGTGTCCCTATCCGAGAATCGGGTAACCTCTTTTTCCGAAGAAGCGCCTTACATATATATACGCAAAGCATCCGAGGTCCAAGAAAGGGTCATTTATTTATTAAAATACTTCCAAACCATAACACAAAGGCTATTTTTTTTCAAGCCTTTGACTTTTCTGCGCTTTTTTGCTACAATTTATATTACTAATGACTAATATTTGCCAAAAAAATGGCAAATTTGTCATTTTTGCCCCCGTAGTTCAACGGATAGAACACCAGCCTTCTAAGCTGGTTACGTAGGTTCGACTCCTGCCGGGGGTACTAATATTTAAGCCCAGATTCTTCTGGGGTTAAATATTATTATTCCTGGCTTGGTCAAGAATTTACTGTTCGGCGTGGGGCTTCCGCCCCTTCGACTCCCTGCCTGCCGGCAGGCAGGCTGCCGGGGGTACTGGTCTTGCCAAGAATCAAAGTTTACAGTATATTATTTTAGTCTATCAATCGATAGGCTTCATGGTGGCTATCGTATAGCGGTTATTACACCGGCTTGTGGTGCCGATTATCAGGGTTCGATTCCCTGTAGCCACCCCTAAATGAAAATCCTCGCTTTT
Organism: uncultured Gammaproteobacteria bacterium; assembly: GCA_964443495.1. Lineage (GTDB taxonomy): Bacteria > Patescibacteriota > Patescibacteriia > Patescibacteriales > GWE2-39-37 > JAAXUA01. The sequence continues at coordinate 169,128 of CAYUCS010000003.1, read as the reverse complement.
TGCGAGGATTTTCTGTTATGTAAGGCAAGAAACGGAGTTTTCCATTCGAAGTTAATCTACAATCCAAATACGTGCTAAATATTTAAATAAAAATTGCAAATAATACACACCCGATATAATAAAAATAGAGGCAATGCCGTACCTCATGACTTTCTCAAATTTCTGAATAGCACCGAACATTTTACCAACTTTACCAACACTGAATGCCAAAAGAAAAGAAAATATAATCACCGGCAAACCAGTACCAATTGCGAAAACGATTGGCAACAGCAATCCCTCGGCAGACTTCACCACCAACGGCACAAGTACGCCAAAAAATAAAACTCCGCTGTATGGACAAAAAGCCAACGAAAAAATCACGCCTAATAACAATGACCCGATATAACCCTTTTGAGCTAGCCAGCTTTTGATTTTTTCTAGTCTTTCATTATTTGCTCCGATGTTTATTCTGATCACATCGAACATAACCAAGCCAATTAAAATCAAAACGATTCCTAGCACCTTATCACCCCAACCCTGAAAAATGCTTGAGATTTTAAATGACGATAAGCCGAAATATATCAGCATAGCCAATACTGCATAAGAAATGCCACGCCCGACCGTATAGGCTAGTCCGTTTAATAAGGTATTCTTTGCTGATTTAATCTCTTTAGAGATATAGGCAACGGCTGTGATATTGGTGGCTAATGGACAAGGACTGACCGAAGTTAAAACGCCCAGCAAAAAAGCTGATAAAATCGGAATGTTGTAATTATCAATAAGGGCGTTAATTAATTCCATATTTATTTGCCAAGCAAGATATTGATTCTGCCCTCAAGGTATTCCTTAAAAACGACTGGATCTTGGGTTAAGCGCCAAACCTTGGCATCTTGCTCAATCCGATCAGTGTCACCACTGATTGCATTCAGATATAAAGCTGATCCGCTCGCTTGGAATTTTGTGGCCAATGCCTTATTCTCAGGTAAATCAATATTAACTTCTCTAAATTCAATTTTACCCGACTTGAGTTCCGCTTGAAATCTTTCATTAACCGTTTCTCCCGCCAATTTTCCAATGGCTATACAAGTTGAACAGCGTTGAGTGGGGTGGAATAAAAAAACCTGAACCTTATCAGCCACATTCTCCCGCGATGACATTTGACTATAGTCCGCACTTCTTTTTTTTGCGATTGCTGGTTTAACTTGTTGATCCGTTGCAACGCCTTGCTTGCCACAGCCAGTTAAAGTTAAACTAACTGAAATAAGCAATAATAATATTAATGATTTATTCATAAGCATGGAAATTATTAATAATTAATTCTCTAGCTCTACGCTTGCCTGATTAGCAATAGCCTGAACCTTGCCGTGATTATTGCCTATAATGTAATTAAACATATAGCCTGTAATAATAATGCCTATACCAACCGTACCGGCAAAGATGACGATTAAACGTGTCTTCATGACTTTCTTTAAAATCATGAACTCGGGCAACGACAATGCCGTCACAGCCATCATAAAAGCCATGGTTGTCCCCATGCTTACACCTTTCTCGGTCAAAGCGCTAACCAATGGGATTACGCCGGCGGCATTTGAGTATAGCGGAATACCGATCAACGTTGCTAGGGGCACTGCGTACCATTTATCTGCCCCGGCATATTTGGCCAAAAAATCTGTCGGCACATAACCGTGTATCCATGCACCTAAGCCGATACCAATTATGATATATGGCCAAACCTTTTTAATAATATCTTTAACATAATTCCAAGCATATTCTTGTCTGTCCTTTGTGGTCATTTTCATTAATGGCATCGCATTTTGCTTGGCTCGATTCTTGTTGATAAAATCAGCTAACAAATGTTCAACATTAAAAAAGCCAATTGCGAGTCCTGATAAAATAGCAATCATCAAACCGCTAGCCACGTAAATCAAGGCAATCTTCCAACCGAACATGCCAAGCAATAACACCAAGGCTACCTCATTAATCATCGGCGAGGATACCAAAAAGGAGAATGTCACACCCAACGGTACGCCCGCCTCAACAAAACCCAAAAATAATGGCACAGCACTGCAAGAGCAAAATGGCGTTATAATGCCAAACAGACTCGCCAAAACATGACCGAAATATTTATTCTTATGCGACAAAATGCCTCTGATTTTTTCGGGTGGCAAATAGGTGCGGATAAATGAGACAATGTAGATAATAACTGCTAAAAGCAAAAAGACTTTGATCGTATCAAAAACAAAAAAATTAACTGCCTCGCCTGCCAATGTTTTCGGAGTTAATCCGAAAATATCAAACGACAGCCAATTGGCGAATAGTTGTATAGGGTAAAATATGCTCATAAAATTAACACTTGCCGCCGCAAGAACAGCAACCAGCTGGTTCTTTTGGTGCAGACCATTGCTCGCTAGTCAATAATTCTTTAATTTTATCAGCACTCGGAGATTGTCCGGCGACGACCGCTTGATTATTAATCACTAGTACCGGACTAGACATCACGCCCATAGCCATTATCTTTCCAAGGTCATTGATATATTCAACTTCAATCTTGATGCCTAACTCCGAAACAACCTGCTTGGTGGTTTCAAATAATTTCTTGCAAGTTGGGCAACCGGTGCCTAAAACTTGAATATTCTCAATTTTATTACTCATAGTTTTTTAAAAAATTAGTTAATAATGAATTATATTTTTTAAATGTTTTTTTATTGATTGAATAATAGACCTTTTTCCACTCTTGTCGGCTTTCGATTAGCCCTAGATCGCGCAAGGCTTTCAAGTGATTAGAAATTAAAGTTTGTGACAAATCCAAACTATCAACAATCTCACAAACACACCGCTCTCCATCCTTCAAGATGCAAATAATTTTTAACCTATTGTCTTCGCCAATTACGCGTAAAAACTTAGCCATATCGCCATATTTCTTTAAGAGCTCTTTATTAGAGCAGCATATAGATTTAATCATAATATAATATCATATCATTTTATATTAATATGATATCTTAAAGGACATTCCACGTCAATTAGCTATTCAGCAAATACTCCTTCAAAAAAGTTTTCCAACTTTCTCGTTCGTTCACCCCAAAACAAAAAACGGGCTTTGATGTCCGTTTTTTTTGTTTACATCCATACCAGTCATAGCTATGGACAAGGTTGATAAAAGGTTATTTACTTACAGTATGAGCAACCCTAATGCTTTGGTTAGCTGAAATCTATGGAAAAAACCTATACGATCATCGCCCCCAAGGCTCCGGACGGGACGGAGCGTGAAAATCGAACCAAGCCGATGAAAGAACTCTATGGCATCATGGCCACAAGTGTCTTGTCGGCGCTTTTTTTCGTGAATTTTGTCTGGAACTTTTTCGACAAGGGCATCTACGCGCTGGGAATCAACATGACCGTGCTGCTGTCGCTTGTATATTTTCTATTTTACAAGTCCTATGCCGGCAAGCAGCTGCTCGCCAAGCCCAATTTGTCCTGGCTTTTGCCTTTCGGCTTGATGGCCCTGAGCTTCTCGCTTTACGACAATCCGTTTTTGAAAGTTTTCACTATTTTGGTATTGCCGCCATCATTTATCGCGTTCTACAATTACGCCCAACTCGAACACCGCGAACGCCGACGGTGGGACTTGGCTTTTTTCAGTGGGCTGATCGCACGAGTCCTCGGCTTCTTGCCTAAAGTCTCGAAGGCGGCCAATCTTTACGGCGACGTTATCTTTCCCAAGGAGCGCAAAGGACTGGAGGTGGTTAAAAAAATCCTGATCGGCTCGCTGCTGCTCCTGGCCATCGCCTTTATTGTCGTCATCCCGCTGCTTTCTAGCGCTGATCCTCTTTTTGCCGCCAAGATGGATGAGCTGTACAAGCTTTTCGATGGCTGGGTCTCGCTTGATTTTATCGGCAAAACTGCGGTCTTTTGCGCCATAGCTATCTTTTTGTTGTCCGTCGCATTGGCTTGGCTGTGGCCGTTCGAGCTGAATAAGCACAGCCGGGCGGATAAGCCTGTCGATTCGATCGTCGCCGGCATCGTCTTAGGCGGCATCTTGCTCCTATACTTCCTCTTCCTCTACCTGCAGCTGAACCGGCTTTGGGTCAATGATTTGCCGATCAGCTTTTCTGAAACTGAAACCCTGGTCAAAAGCGGCTTCTGGCAATTATTCGCCTTGTCGATCATCAACATATTTTTCTTTTCGTTAAGCTTCCGCAAAACCAACGCCCTCGTCCATAAGATACTGGCCGTCTTTGTCGGCGCCTCATGCTTGCTCTTGCTCTCGGCCGGTTACCGAATGTACCTGTATGTCACGCTTTACGGTTTCAGTTACGAGAAGTTTTTCGCCGCTTACACCGTCATCTTCATCGGCATCCTGTTCGCCTGGATCGTTTCCCGCTTTTTCCAGGACGCCTTGCCGAATGTCATCAAGTTCAGCGCCTTCTTGTTTCTTTGGATGTTTTCCCTGGCAACCATCCTGCCGGTCGAGCGGTTCATCTTGCAGGCCAATGTGGCCTTGGCGGAGCGGCCGGATTCCCGGATCAGGCTCTACGAGCTGACCATGCTGTCGCCGGACGTCCTTGGCAGAGTTGAAAAATATGTCGCTCGCGACGCGAACGTATGCAAAGACAGTAAAACGCCGAGCGAGCTTGACGGCCGCAATTTCTGCGGCTGGGAAGAATGGCTGAACGAGCGGCGAAAAATCGTGAATGAGAAAAAATGGTATGAGGCCAACTTGATGAATCTGACCTACTAGGTCTGCTCGAATTTATAAACGCCGGCAAAAATACGCGCACCCTTGGATGCGCAATACTAAAATCCCGCTTAAAGGCGGGATTTTTTATTTCAGCTACCTCATTATCTTGTAATTGAATATCGGCGTACCCACGACTCCCCAGAGACGCAGCCAGATCGGCATCATCAACTCGGTGCCCCTTGCCGTGGTTATGTCGCCCAAGTCTATGACATGTTTCCAGCCATAGCTCTTGAGTATTTGCTCCACGGCTTTCTTGGCGTCGCTGTCATTGCCGCTCATAAAAACAACGTGATCGCCATCCGCCAATTGCAATGGATTCACTTGCAACTGAGCCGAGACCGTATTCAAGGTCTTCACCACTTTCGACCTCGGCAGTAGCTGCTGCAAGCGTTCACCCAATGAATTTCCGTCGTGAGTCAACAATGTCGGCGGCATGCCCTTGGAAAAATCCAAAGCATTGGCAATATCGATAATCACCTTGCCGGCCAACTTATCGGCATTGAGCGACGAGAAAACTTCCAAGACGACCTCGCCTCGCAAAACATCGATAATCAGTTCGCCGAAATCTGCCGTCTCTGCGAATGTGCCCAACCGGACTTGCGAATGGCCCTTGAACCAATCGCTGAACGGCTGATTGCCCATCTGGTCAGTTTGCGTTTCTGCCAATGTCCTGCCCACATCTCGCGTGCCGATCATGACCTGGTGGCCCAATTCTGACAATTTTTCCGCATGCGTGCGGCCGACGATTCCTGTGCCCATTATTCCGATTTTCATAAATTTAACGATTAATCTTTAGCTTATTTAAAATACGTCTTGCATATTAAAATTCCATTAACCAATCATCTTGCGAAACTCCTCCGACACAGGTGCCTTCGTTTCATTTTTGAGGTACAATATGTTCATAACAATCAAAATTTATGAGCCAAAATACTCAAGCTGCTGACGAAGCGCAAATTTCAGACATAAACGCCGCCGCCACTGATCAGGTGAAGGCATACTTTAAAGACCCGAAAAGGGTAGCCTTATTCATCAAGATCTCGCTGGTCTTTATGATTCCGGGGATTTTAAGCATTATTTTTGGCGGGCTTGAATTCAATACCGTAGGGATGGCCTTGTCGGCGCCGCTGCTGGTGCTTTTTCTGATATACTCCGGCGTGCTGTCTGCCAAGCGCGAGCTGTTCTGGCAACAGATCGCAAAAACGAACGGTTGGGTTCACACGGCCGAAGCCAGCCACCGCCAAGAAAAAAGCGTTATAATCCGCAAGAGGAGCAAAGAAAAGGAAGGGTACGACGACAAGCTGCTGAACAATGTCATAACAGGCCGAACTGGCGGCCGTGAATTCAGGATCTTTGAATTCATGCTAAAAAAAGGCGACTCCTTTCAGCACTTTACCATCTTTGCTTTTAAATTTCTTGGGGTTTTCCCGAACATCTTGCTTAACTACAGAAATAATCATCACGACATCCGAATCGGCGAATACATCAGCACGCCAATCGAATTTGAAAAAAAATATCTGCTCTCAGTCGCAAAAGAATATGAAATCGAAGCATTGCAAATTTTCACCCCGGAAATTATGGCATATTTGCTGGAAAACGAAATCAGCCACGACATTGAATTCGTCGATCAAGAAGTCATGTTTTTTACCGAGGGGATGCTTTTCAAACATGAGGACTTCCAAAAAATCTTTGCCCAATGCGCAAAGGTGGCCGACCTCCTCGGATCGAGGCTGGATAACATGGGGTGTCAAAAAATCGGGGATTTGTCTCAGAACCTTTAACCTTGCGTCGCAAAAAAAATTAATCCAAAAAAATTCCTAAAACGCCCGCATGGGTGTTTTTTTATGCCAACCGCTCCTTACCGCCAGATACTTGACTTTTTCATGAAAATATGTCAATATAAGCGATTACAATTGCCCTTTTTACCATCACAATACAATCACGAAGGAGGAGAACCATGGACGCACTGAAAGCTCGGATCAAAGAATGTCTTGCTAACATCGGCCACAAAAACATGATGCCGCTGCAAGACGAGGCTGTAACTTCCTTGATGAATGGACAAGATACGCTGGTCATACTGCCCCCGGGGTCAGGCAAATCGCTGATTTTCCAGATTCCGACAATCTTGTACCGACCCAAGCTGACCATCGTTATCTCGCCGCTCATCGCGCTCATGGATGACCAGGTCAGGAGGCGGATCGGGCTGAGAGCTGAGCGGCTGCACTCGAACTTGGACGAAAGCCAACGAAAGGAGGTTTTGAAAAAGACCAGGAACAAGGAGGTGGACATACTCTACATCTCGCCCGAAGGCCTCTCTGCCAAAACCATCCTCGACTGCATCAAGAACCGGGAAATAGGCCTGTTCGTCATCGACGAGGTTCACTGCGTATCGGTTTGGGGTCACAGCTTTCGGCCCAGCTATCTGTTCATCAATGAGATCTACAAGCAGGTCGGCTGCCCGCAATTAGCTCTGTTCACTGCCACCGCGCCGCCGCACATCATCGAGGACGTCAAGAAAGTGCTCGGCATCTCGACGATCAATGTCATCATGGGTGAGCCGTTCAGAGACAACATCACCTTCGAGGTGGTCCGCGTCGACGGCAACGAACAGAAAATCGAGCTGCTGCACGACTTGATCAGCTCAAGGACCGAAGGCTCGGTCATCATCTACTCGTCCACCATCAAGCAAGCTAACGGAGTCCACAAGATGCTGTCGGAAAAGTACGAAACCGCCATCTACCACTCGCATCTGACAGCCGAAGAGCGGCGGGAAAACTCGCTGCTATTCCTTACGGGCAAACGGCGCATCATGGTTTGCACCAGCGCCTATGGCATGGGCATCGACAAGCCGGATGTCTATACGATCATCCATTACTCGATTCCCGGCTCACTCGAAGACTACATCCAGGAGTCCGGGCGCGCCGGGCGCGACGGCAAGCCGGCCAAGGCAATCATCTTTTACCACCCTTACGATTGCGCGACCCAGCAGTTCTTCGTCTTCCAGGAAAATCCGAGCTTCGGCAAGATCAGGAGCATCTATCGCTTCCTTTTCGAAACGAACAGGAAATTCACGGATTACCAGGGGCATCCGGCATCGTTCGCCCAGTTAAGATTCTTCCTAAACAAGCTGGTCGAAGAGCAACCCTGGACGAAAACCATCGCCAATTCAGCCGTCGGCATCCTGGTCGATCTGGGTTACATCGTCCGTCAAGACGATAACATCTTGTTTCCGCTGGGCGAAGAGCTGGTCATCAATGAAGGGGTCCTTGAACAAAGGCTTCTGAACCGCTTGAAACGCCTGCAACTGATGACCACCTGCGTCACTGAGGACGACTACCGTGAGATGGTCCGCCGATATTTCAAGACCAATGTCTTCAACGAGATCAAGCTTGACCGCCGTTTCACCGTTTCCGGATTCGACTCCATCCTCGAATTTATCGCCAGGTACCGGGTGTCCACTACAGAGCTGCTGTCCGTCCTCCTTGGCAAGGGCGACGCCGAAGACAAGGAGAAATACGGACGCTACTTCGGCATCTACGCGGATGTCTGGTCGGGCCACCTGAAACAGCTGCTTGAGGATTTGCTCGAGAAAGACTGCATCTACGTTGCTGAAATCGGGCAATCGCGAATCCACTTTCTTAGCGAAATCGGCGAGACCTATCTGATCCAGAAGAAGATGGAGATACCGCTGGACGTGGCCATATTCGATGTCCATCACCACTCTTACCGCCAGACCATCATCAATGAACTGCGCGCCTGGCAAAGGCAGCAGGGGTTGTCCGACAAGGAAGTCGCCCTGTTTCCCGTTATGCATCACAAAAGTTTTCTCCAAGCCAAGATGGCAATAGGCGACCGGACACTGACCGGGGAGGAAATGTTGAAATGCTTCGCCATGTCGAAATCGCCCTCGGTTTCCGCCTTCAAAGGCATGATGCTTTTCTTTCTTGGAATCAAGGAAGACAAGACCCCTCGCAAGAAGGCCCGGTTCAAAGACCACGCGCGAAGATTGTATTGAATTATTCCGGCGCCCTGAGCAATCGGGGCGCTTTTTCATTCCGGCCCGCCATGCAAAAGAACGCTTCCGGCATCGGAAGCGTTCTATATTTTAACGAATAGAAAATGATTTTATGACTGGTGCTCCTTTCTGTTGCTTTCAAATTCCCAGGCAGCAGTGACCCTTGCCTGATGATCGGCAGCACCCTTCTGTAAAAGGTTGAGTATGAATTTCAAATCTTCGGAATCCTCATCGACAACGGAAAAGTATTCATGTTCGATGAACGAACTTTCGATCTCTTTGGCTATAGCCAAAGCATGCAACAAAGCCACTTCGCTGGAGCGAGCCTCCGCGATCTTTTCGTTTATATACGCTAACGATTTTTCAATAAGGTCCGCCCTGAAACGATGCTCCTTGAAATCCGCCTTGCCCTGATCAAGGCTCGCCTCTATCAGCTTGACCGTGTTGATGTGGGACGCCTCTTCTTTGACCAATTTGTGCCAAAAATCCCAATACCGTCCCTCGTGCTGAGCCGAATAAAGCAGATATAGGTCCTTCATCGATTGTTCGTGGCGGACCATCAGATCAATGACTGCTTGTTGGTAGGGTTTTATTGGCATATTGATATTGTAGCAGGTTTTGCGCATGTTCGCTTCGGCCGCCGGCGACCGGCTCTTTCCGATTTTCTTTTGCGTGAAACCTGATATACTTATTTCATGAATGAAAATATCGCTATCACCAGGTGGCTGTTACGCGCCCTTCTCGCAGTCCTGGCACTCGTGCCGATTGTTTACTGGCAGCCGTTCTACGAGCATTTTTACGCATACCTGACGGGAACGATAATATCTAACGTCATTACGTCACAATGGGGAGTCGCCCTCCTGTCAATCGGCTTCTTCCTGCTTTTCCTAATCCCGCTGAACTACCGCCGCCGCGCCAAATGGATCGACTACGGCCTGGCGACGGCCTTCTTCATTTCGCTCTTCATCGAGATGTACGGGATTCCTCTGACCATATTATTCGCCTCGAAATACTTCTTCACTTCAGGTATCCGTTTGCCGGACAATGTTATCGAATTCGAATTTTTCGGAGTCGGCATGGGCATGGACCATGCGATGGCCTACGGGTCAGTCCTAATGGCCCTGGGCATCTTTTTGATCTCCTGGGGCTGGTGGTCGCTTTACCGCCAATCCAAAAACGGTTCTTTCGCCAAGACGGGCCCCTATGCTATCTCACGGCATCCGCAATATCTCGGCTTCATCTTGTTGATCTTGGGGTGGTTTTTCGGCTGGCCGACCATCATAACCGTGGCCTTCAGCCCGATACTGATCTATAAATACCTAAGGGCTGCGCGAAGCGAGGAAAAAGATGCCCTAACCTCCTTCGGTGATGAATACGCGCAATACCGATCAAAAACCCCCTTGCTGATCTGACCCGAACAGTTAATCAAATCTTAATGTCGGCATGTATAAGTAGTATCAGAGGAGATTGTTTATCGACAGGAAATTATACAGAAGTTTAATTGAGTGGAGATAAATATATTCCCCTCACGCCATACACCAAGTATGGCGACTTCTTATCCGAGCGGATTCATCAGGCCCACGGCAGAATCCGATATCAAATCCTCGCTTCCGAGGATTTTCTTATATCAAAGATTGTCTTTGAACTTGCAATTAACGTGCGTGCCGTCGCATAACGGCTTGTTCTCCGACTTGCCGCAACGGCAAAGCGTCACCCGATTACGGATTTCGTAGGCTTTGCCTTCGGCTGATTCGATCTCGATGCCGCCCTTGACCCACAACGGCCCGCTGATGTTTTTTATCGGATCTTCGGTCAAGCTGATCGAAGGCTCGAATTCCAGCTCGATCGGCTGGCCCGTTTCCTTGTCCAAGGCCACTAACCGGCCTGAAGGGCAGTTGCATGCGGAGTAAATCGCGTCTTGTTTGGATTTGGGCTGATCAGAATTCGCCACATCGTTCCAAGTGTTATTGCCGAGATGGCAGAACCGAGCCAGAGAGCACAAGTCGTACCAATCAAGCATATCAAGCTCCGGGCCCTCGATTTTCTTTGCTTTTTCCGTGAATTTTTCATAGCCGGCCGTTTCAGTGCCATCGAAACCGCGCAAATGCGAGCCGTCGCAAAACGGCATGTTGCTTGACTTGCCGCAGCGGCAGAGCCTGTACCATTCACCGACGGGAAATTCCCTATCCGCTCGCCATCGCTCAGGCCCGCCATTATACTCGCCCTCGGCCACCTCCTTGGCTAATGGAATATGCCCGAAAACCTCATAAGGCCCGTCCTTCATTACCTTGATTCTTCTCATAAGCTTTATCTCCTTGGTTTAATACTAATACTTTGAAAATATTTAACAATGGCTGGCGATTTTATTTTTATCCGAAAGATGTTAGTGTAAAAAATATGGCAAACATATGAAAAATGGCAACAGCTTGACCACGGCTCCGATTTCGCAGCTGATAAGAAGGATCGCGATTCCCGGCAGTATCGGCTTCTTGTTCAACACGCTTTTCAATATAGTCGATACCTATTTCGCCGGCATGGTATCTACCGACGCGATCGCGGCGCTGTCGCTTTCCTTTCCGGTTTTCTTCATCATTATCGCCCTTGGAGCCGGCATCTCGACTGCTGCCACCGCGCTTGTCGCCAACTCTCTCGGCGCCGATGATACCAAATCGGCACGATACTATTCGGTGCAGGCGACAAGCTTCAGTCTTTTCGCTTCGCTGCTTTTATCCTGGCTGGGGCTAGCCGCCTCTCCGCTACTCTTCCGCATGCTCGGCGCCAGCGATGACTACTTGGCCATGTCCTTAAGCTACAGCAACGTCATCTTTTACGGCTCCACCTTATTCCTGCTAAGTTTTGTCCTGAGCGGCATCCTGGCATCGCAAGGAGATACCAAGACTTACCGCAATTTGCTGATTGCCGGATTTTTTCTCAACATCATCCTCGACCCTTGGTTCATCCGTGGCGGCTACGGCCTGCCAGCCATGGGTTTGGCCGGCGTCGCTTGGGCGACTATAGCCATACAATTCCTTACGACAGCCTTCCTGCTGGTCAAGGTGGGGCGCACCGATATCTGGTGCCGAGAATGCCGAGAGATGCTGGCCCCGCGCTGGCTTTATTATCGTGACATCGCCCGCCAGGCCATTCCCGCCAGCATGAACATGCTGACAGTAGCTATCGGCGTCTTTGTCATCACTTACTTTATCAGCCGCTACGGCCAAGCCGGCGTAGCTGCCTACGGCATCGCCGCCCGCATCGACCAGCTTGCCACGCTCCCGATTGTCGGGCTGAATATCGCGGCGTTGACCCTGGTCGGACAGAATAACGGCGCCAGGCTATTTGTGCGGGTCAAAGAAACTATCAGGCTGTGCCTGCTTTACGGCTTTTACGTTACTGCCGTCGGCGTATTGATCGTGCTCGCGCTTTCCCCTCAGATAATGGGTTTGTTTACGCGCGACCAGGAAGTGGTCCGCATCGGCACGAGCTATCTGCGTATTTCAGCCTTCGTTTATTTCGCCTACACGATACTCTACGTTTCCACCTCCGCCCTACAGGGGCTTAAAAAGCCGCTTTATGCTATATGGATCGGCCTCTACCGTCAAATCGCCGCACCCTTGCTCGTCTTCTGGTTTCTGGCCATCGTTCTTGACTGGCGACTCTACGGAGTTTGGTGGGGAATCATGGCCGTCAACGCGTCCGCTGCCATCTTCACCTTGGCTTACCTCAAGGCTGTGCTGAAAAAAATATCCTAAAAACGCCGCATTAAAATAGCGCTGCGACATTCTTCGAATTACTTAAGCTCTCCGATATAAAATTGCGGTAAAAAGCTCCTCGCCCTGTCCGAGTGCGGGGTTCTTGATCCCATCGGCCTGGTGTTAAAAAGCTCCGTGGCGTCTTGGCCGCAGCCTTGGATAATCGCCGCACCGCCGGGATGCTTGCCACCTTCGATGAATTTGGTCACGTCATAAACTTTGCCCTCGATGGCAAACCAGCAATTATCCTCAGTCGGATGCTGGGCCACTTCAGCCAAAGTAAAAGATTTGCCTTCCGATAACCCACCAGTGCTGGTGGCTGTCGGAGGCGGAGTCGTCTGCCCGTTGTCGCCATAGTAAAGGTAGGTTCCTCCCAAAACGAGCAAAACCAGTACCACTATGGAGACCGCGCCTGTAATGCCGACTTTCATATATTTGTGAATCATTATTATGAAATTGTCGTTCTTCCTGATTAAGCGAGCATTAAGGCGTGGCGGCGACCGCTATTTTTTGCCAGACCTCTCCAGGCCATCGCAATATCTTGCGATGGCCTCGCGCATAAAAATAGCCAGGCCAGGCGCATATTTTTCGTAATACGCCGCAAACCGCTGGTCGGCTACGTACATCTCACCCAAGCCGCGATACATCTCCAAGTTCGGCTCATAAAAATTTCTCAAGCTCGCATAGTGGCGGCCTATCAGCGATTGGACTTTGTCCGAGCCGATGCCGTCAGGCATGCTTTCCACAAGTTCGCGCATCAGGTCGTCGCTCTCTTTGGAAATTCTCGCCCAATCCTCTTTGGTCATTTTTTTCACGCGCTCCATGGATTGCCGATATGCCTCGGTGTGGCCCCAGCGCTCCTTCGCTTCCGCTGCATATTTTTCGCCCTCCTCTTTGGAAAAAGCGGAATACAGTTCTTTATCGTCCATATTTTTTTCATTATTTAATTTCTTAATCGTCTCGTCGATAGTCCTTATCAGCTTGTCCAGGCGTTTTCTCTTTAGCTGGATCAACGCCTTCTGGTCGGCCAGGGCTTTAGCAGGATCAAACCCTGGCGAATCCATGATTTTTTTTATCTCCGGCAAGGGAAATTCCAATTCGCGCAGAAAGAGGATCTGCTGAAGGCGCAGCAGTTCTCTTTCGCCGTACTTGCGATACGAGTTTTTTAAGTCTCGCATCGGCTTCAGCAGTCCGATCGCGTCATAATGGTGCAAAGTCCGGACGCTGACGCCGGCCAATTCCGCCAGCTGCTTGATGTGATAAGTCATATTCTTGGTTTTCTTCAGTATAAACCATCACCTAACGTTAAAGTCAAGAAGTCGGCCGACGGACTGTTTGCGAAAAGGGCCTCACTTGCCTATACTTAAGTTAGCTCGCTTTATTATTCAAATTACCTATTATGTTCAAGCCCAAAAGCCCGGAAGCCGCTCCTGAACAACCAGACAAAGACAATTCACCAAACAAACCTCTTTCCCGAAGAGATTTTTTGAAGATCGCCGGAGCGGCTTTGGCTGTTGCTGCTTTCCCGGGTCTAGCCGAAGCCGGTGGTCGCCCTAAAGCCGAAAATTTAGACAAGAAAAAATTAGACGAAGAAGTTGACCGCTTCGCCTCCCAAATAAACCAAGAAAACCCGACCCGCGAAGACTGGGCAGTACAAAACATTGGCGAATGCGACGACAGCGTAAGCTCGAGAATGGTTTACGAGCGCGCGAAGGAGATAAGCCCGCTTATTTACCACGAATTAGAAGAGAGATCGGGCGAGGAAGCTGACTTTTTCAACTTCTTCAAAGACCATGGCTACCTCTTTAATGAAGCGCGTAATCTCGCTGGCGGCGACGTATTCATACGTATCGAACGCATCGAAAAACTACGGCTCGACCAAGTTAAGCCGCTTGACCGGTTCTTTTCCAAACATCTGCTTGACCAGGCCAAGGAAGTAATCTTTGTAAGCCACGAAAAGATGCTAAGCCTGGGCCAAGGCAATGGCCATAAAGTCATAATCAATACCAAGGCCATCGAGAATGACTACAAACAGCTTAAAAACTTTATTCCAGAAAACGAAACTTGGGCAGGTCTGACAGCCAAGAACCTCTACGAAGGCACGCTTGCTAATGAAATGGTCGAATACGTTATGGCTAACTACGAATTGAGACTGAAAGAACACTACACTACAACGGGAGGCAAATTTGGCACAGTCCATTTTGACGGCAGATGGCAAGCTACCGAATTCATTTCTGACGTCATGAGCCTCAATGTCGATAAGACCGAGGCCCATGCACTTATTTTCAACTCACTCAACGCGGCCAAGTATCACGGCTATTCCGCTGCCACGTCGCTAATGGATAAGCTGCTCACCCATATCCTTGAAAGAAAAGGCATAAAATTATCAAAAACAATCGGCGCCGGCATAATTCCAACAGAGGAGAAAAAAATGATTTTCAAATCGATAAACAGCCAAGACCTGGAACTTATACAAAAAGAATATACTAAGATCGGAAAAGAGCTGCTTGCCGACGCAGTTTTATTTGCAAACAAACAATAAAACCGAATGTGGAAATAAAAGATGCCCGGAGATTGCTCTCCGGGCATTTGCTTGCTGCTGGCATCGCTACGGTAGCGGCACCTGCAAGGAACGGATATCAGCCACAGTCTGCGGTCTGCTGATCAGCTGCAGACTGCCGTCTGTCAAACGCATGACCTGGCCGGACTTGGTCCAGCCGTTGTAGTTCATGCCCATTTCTATCCCATGACAGCCGGTGTCACAGAAAACGATGTGGTCTCCAGGCAGGATCTCCGGCAGGAGCCTCTGTGAAGCTGCGTGGATATTCTCGCAAAGCGGACCAACGATGGACTGTCTGACCAACTTGCGGCTGGTGACTTCCTTGAAGTTGTGATCAAGCAGGATTACATGGTGATGGGCGGGATAAATCCCTGCTCGTAGCAGGTCAGCGCCATCACAAGCTGCCATGCAGGCGAAGCGGCGGTACTTTTTCGTCACAGCCACGATCGGGGCAACCCAGATTCCAGCAGGCGCTGCTACGTAACGAGCGCATTCCAGATATAGCAGCGGACGCCAGCCATAAACCCTCTCATACTCCATCAGCTGCAGATTGACATCAGCGCCATAGCGTTCGAGATCAAACGGCCTGTCGCCATCACCATAACTGATCGACGGGTCATCCGGACACTTGTAATCTACCCCGATGCCGCCGCCCGCGTTGATGAACTTAAGGCGTATGCCCAGCACAGCTTCCAGCTGCACGCTCAGTCCGAGCAGGATTTCCAGCGTTTTGGCATGGACCGTCCAGTCACGGCAATTACTGGCATACATGGTATGCAAGCCAAACTCCTTAACGCCGAGATTCTTGGCTTTACGATAGGCCTCGATCAGGCGATCGACCGGTACGCCGTACTTCTGCTTCGACGCTTTGCCGATGATTTTGCTCTGGCCGCCATCCTTGCGCGCCTTTGCAAGATTAACCCTGAAGGAAATGATTTCCGGAACATCCTGCAAATGGTCGAGGTAGATGTCATCATCGAGATTAAGAACTGCTCCGTGCCGGCGAGCATATTCCAGGTGGTTCCAGGGCGTAGCATTCGCCGTATACATGATCGGAGCCCCCGACACATCAGCATGAACGGCTGCAGCGTCCCAAATTTCTGTGGGCGAGCTGCAGTCCAGGCCGAAACCGACGTCGAGCAGGGTTTTCAAAACCCAGTGGTTCGGTTGCCCTTTGACGGCAAACAGGTTTGTCCCGCGGCCATCGGCCCAGATGTGCAGCTTCATCGCCACCGAGCGATCAATCAGCGTTTGCTGGTCAATCAGATGCACGCCCTGGCTTAGCTGCGAGTCCGGCATCATCGACAGCGACGAAGCGGTCAGCCCCTTGCCGGCCGCCATCTTCATTGATTCCGCGATTACTGGAAAAAGTCTTTCCTTGGTTTCCTCGCTTAACATGTCCCCTCCCTTTCTCCTGGTTGATTTTGGCGCTTCTCCTATTCAGGCACACCTTGCGTTATCACCTCTCTTTCCTATTGTTGGCTATAAAAGGGCGTTCGCCTTGATTGCGAATAATAGGCTAATTTAACACTTTATCCGCCTGATTGTCAATCGGATATTCCCGCTGGACAGTTACGCAAAATTGGCTTAAATGGTATAAATAAATATATGACGCAAGGGAGCATAATCAATAATTTAGTTCGCTACGGACTGACGGAAAATGAGGCCCGGATTTACTGTTCTGTCCTAGCGCTTGAAGAAGCGACGGTTGACCGCATCGCCCGGCATGCCGACCTCAATCGGACTTCGAGTTACCCGATACTGGAACGGCTCAAGGAAATTGGCTTGGTGAGCCGAAACAAGAAAAAAATGAAGACCGTCTTCAAGGCTGTCCGACCGGAAAAGCTTTATGACCTCCTTGATGAGAAGAGAGAAAGCGTTTCCGCAATATTGCCCGATCTCAAATCGCTTTTCGAAATCAGCCGCGGACGTCCTGATGTCAGCTTCTTCGAGGGAAAGGAAGGGTTCAAGACCGTGCTGGGCAATATCCTGCGCGAAGCCAAAGAAGTGTCGATCCTGGGCGATGGCGAGAATTTCATCCGAACCATACCAGGCTGGACCGACGCCTATGTCAAGAAAAGGGCGGGCCAGAATATCAAAGTCCGCCTGATCCTCAAAGCTTCACCTGCCGGAATCGCCTCGATCAAGAAACTCCTGCGTTCAGACGCAAAGATCAACCAGCTGCTCAAAGTCCGCGCCCTGCCCGAGGCTTATGAAATAAACTACAGCGGCTTCGATATCTACAATAATAAGGTAGTGCTCTATTCCTTCGAAAAACAAAACCATGCCGTCGTCATCGAAAGCTCAGTTATAAACCAGCTGATGCGGACGGTCTTCGATATCCTGTGGGAAAACGCTGGAAAATATGACCACCTGCTCAGATAACTAACAATTTTGTTGAAATAGTACGACAAAAAAATATTTAAAACTAGCTCAAAAAATGAGCTAGTTTTATTTTTGTCATAATTTTTACTCACATTATTTGCAGCAGGCATATACTCGAATCATAGGAGTTCATCACAACAGAAGAGCAGAAAGAGGAGGAAGACATGAACGCACTCGAGATGAAGGGCCTGCCGGAAATCAGCATCGCCAAAACAGTAACCGGAGTCGCGACGCTCAAGAACGAATACGCGCAAGACTTCATGGACAGGAACAGTCCGCTCGACGAAAAACAGATCGCAGCGGTCATCAACCAGGGAACGATGAGCTATGCCGGACGCAACCCCAGCCCGGCACTCGACGAGAACGGCGACTTCCAGTGCACCGACCTGGATCTCCTGTCGTTCCTGACGCCGATCGCCGCGCGCCATGCGGTCATCGAGATTCCCCGCTACCGCAACCGTCGCCAGATCGTCAAGCGGCAAGGCGAACGCAAGATCGGCACCAACCAATTCGGGCCGATTACCAGCCTGGTCTCCAACAAGGACGTCTTCTCCTTTTCGGTGAAGATCCATGACAAGACCATCGTGGCCAAGGATGCCGAATCCGGACAGGAAAACATCGGCGCCTTCCGCAACTACATGATCGTGGATTGCGACGGCCATTGGTACGACGGCTGGGACCGGATCGTCTGGGATCCGAATGCCGAGGAAAATGCCTTCCTCAAGGAAAAGAAGCTCTGGACAGGCAACAGCGTGCGCTTCCAGCACTACGTCCATCCTAACCGCTGGCAGAGCATCTTCGGAGCTCCCTACCTTCTCAAGAAGATGCTGCTTGCCCGTATCGACGACGAGGCCGGTTTCTACCGCCAGGAGATGAAGCGGCTAGCGGCTGCCGGTATCGAGTTGCCCGCTGGCGAAAAGCTCGAGTACAAACCAGCCATCTTCGAAGGGCAAACCAAGGCCATCGAAGTGGAAACCATGGAAATGCTGCTCGCCATGCCGGAATTTTCCGGCAGCTACGAATCCGTTCCGCTGACGGTCGAAGGCATGCTCAAAGCCTATCGCCGCCAAAAGCTGCTTACCTACACCTGGAAGCCAGCCGTACAATTCACGGCACGGGCTGATGAGGCCGCCTTCATGCGTTACGGCCTCGACTCGCACGGCAATGCCCGCATTGCCCACTGGATCAAGAATGCCCAGTGGAGTCAATGGCGCAAGAACAGCCGTTCCGCTCTTTACAACCGTCTGATCCTGGGTGACGATATGGCGCTGCTCTATCGCACCAAAACCAAGACTGAACAAGTGTCCCTAGATTAAACGAGACACTAACAGGCTTGGCCCGAACTACGGGCCAAGCCTTTTTATTTTCTGGCAAATAAATTCAAAGTCCAATGACTTTCAGGCAAAAAGCTCTCCTTGATGAGGGTTAAAAATCAAGTCCCTACGACATTTAACTTTTTCTTAATTTAAGAATAATACTTTTACAATAACAAAATTTATGTTTTGCGCTCATTTCACAAGCCAACGAAGCCAAAAACAGAAAAGGAGATCGCCATGAAATCATTATACGTAATTTTTTTCATGTTGTTTGTGTATTTTCTTTTTCCGGCTGGCGCTTTTGCTGACGCGGAAAATATCTCGTATGTAGTCAAAAAGGGTGACTGCCTAAGTGAGATTGCTCACGCTCACAAAATCAAAACTTCATCGCTCTATTTTGACAACAAAAAAATCATAGGCAGCAACCCACACTTGATACATCCAGGACAGATTCTAAACATTCGAGCCAAGGACACAGCCAACAAGATGGCCAGCCGCCAAAGCGCCGCTGTTACAACCAGTGCTTCCGAAAACACTGCCGGTAATTTTGATATTGCCGCAAACAACAGAGAGATAAGCGAACTACGTAAACAACTGGAACTCTCAAGCCTTGCCAAAACAATTGCCACCGGCAACGACAAGGCAAGCCTTCGACCTCTTTATTCAAGAGCCTCCAAGCCAGCGCACGATTTATCAAAAAACATAATCATTGAATGGCTCTCCCAGCGAATACTATACGGGCTAATCGGCCGTTACACCCACGAAACGATAGTGGTGGCCGCCCTGTCGACTTTTGTCGGAGTCTTCTATCTTGTATTTCAGTCGCTGCTATGGTTTGCCGACGGCAGACGAAAAATAGCAGCATCGGAAACCGAAAACTTCGATCCTCAAAAGCTTTATGTGGGATCGTTCATTTATAACGGCAGCTTGCTTGATTTTGCGATTGACGACTCGCAAGCAATCGCTTGTCCATTGACGGGCTTGGCGGATTTCATCGCAGCCTCGGATAAATTTTCAAGCGTCGATCAACTTGTTTTCAAATTGGACGGACTTCGTGAAGAATTATCCAAAATTATTCACGTACAGCCGGAATGTATCAGAAATTTTTCTTCCTCAAAAAGGAAACTGTTGCTCAGAGCTATTGAGAGCCGCCGCAACGAAAATCTTAGCTACGGAGGCAAGTTAAGCCACGCTTAGAACCTTGAGCTGTCATGAGCCCGACTCGCGCAGAGTTGGGTTTTTCTTATGAACGCCCCGTTGTTTGTGTCACAATTTATCAAATAAAAGCTTAAAAAGCTTTCGCTGAAGCTCTGCATATCTCGTACTTTCAATCACATTTGCTGCCTCGCGCTTATAATCGATGAAAACTACGCGATTATGGTAGATAAGTTGAGTAATGTCGTACTCAAACGGATCAAATGATGCCGGAATGAATTTTGAATATCTTTCCAGCCGACCACGTCTAAGCTTGTGCGTCTTTTCGTTGGTGATGACGAATTTTTCTATCATGCTTTCGCGCGCTCCAGCAGCTTTTTCCAAATATAGACGGGGATAATATTCCTTGTTTTTAATATAATTTTTTGGCGATTCGTAACGATAAACAACATCTCCCCTCTTGCACAAACTCATCATTTCTTCGTAAACTCGCCTAATGCCTTCTCTGCCTTCAAAATTTTTAATAACTGGGCGTTGTTTACCATTGCGGTAAGACTGAAACAGCTCCTCGGCGACAGACTCCAAATCATCCGACAGCTTTCCCACCAGAAGCTTGAGTTGGGCAGGATTTTCGGCTACATAATAAGTTCTCTTTCCCACTCTCTGCTGCGCGATCAGTTGTTTGCTGTAAAGCGAGGGTAATAATTTATAGATCATCGGGCGATACAAGCCGGTACTTTTAGACAGGTCCGAAATGCTAGCCTTGCCGCCATGCAGCAGGGCCAGATATATTTTTGATTCTTCCTCTGATAAACCTAGCCTAACCAAAAGGCTGCCAATTTTCATATAATTGTATTAATATTGATACATTTTTTATTATAATATTTTCCCAAATTTTAGCAAATACTGATGTTTTGCATTGATAATTGATTCATTATTGAATTAATGTTGATACAATGATTTTTATCTGTGCAAGAATGAAACTATCAGGCAGCTCATTAAAACTCGAGGAGGAAACGCCATGCCGTGGCCAGAAACACTAGTTCTCATCCGTCACGCCGAATCAGAGGGCAACATCATGGAAGTCAATGAACGTGCCCAGGCGCTGATAGCCAACTATCGCTTTCCGCTGACGCCACGCGGTGAACGACAAGCCGCCCTGACCGGCGACTATCTGCGGCAGACCTTCGGAAGCTTCGACCGGCGCTACTGCTCCTATTACGAGCGCGCTCGTCAAACGCTGGACATCATGTGCCCCGATTTGCACAAAATCGAGGATGCGCGACTGGACGAGGGCCAGCGCGGCATTTGGCACACCATGACAATGGAGCAAGTCAAGCTCCGCTTCCCGGAAGAAATCGAAAGGAAGGAAAAAGAGGACTTGTACCACTACCGCCCGCTTGGCGGCGAAAACTGGCCGGACATCGAGCTGCGCATCCAAAGCTTTCTCGATATGCTGCAACGTGATTGCGGAGGCAAAAAGATACTGGTCGTGACGCACGGTCATTGGCTGATCCTTTTTCAAAAGATCATGCAATCGCTATCGATCGAAGAAGCGATGCGGCAGCTTGATCAAGGCGTTTTTAAAAATGCCTCGGTTATGGCCTATCGGTCAGCCAAGCCGTTCAGAAACATACGGCTGGAAAGCAAAGACATCGTTCCTTGGCAAGGTTGCATATAGCCCTGCCAAAAACAAAAATACCGCGGCTCGATGAGCGAGTCGCGGTATTTTTATGATAACGCCCGTCGGTTAGCCGACGTTGAGATTTGAATATTTATTGACCATGCCCCGCTGGATTTCCGGGTCGAAAAAATTCTTCTTTTCCAGATACTCCTCGGTCCGTCTGATTACCTTCTTCAATATCTTCACCGCTTCGATCGGGTGGGCGCCGACCGCCGTCTCGTCCGAAAGCATCACTGCGTCGCCGCGATCGAAAATCGCATTGGAAATGTCGCTTACCTCAGCCCGTGTCGGATTCTGATTGGTTATCATGGATGTCAGTACCTGGGTAGCGATGATTACGGGCGTATTATGCCAGTGGGCATGACGGACGATGTTCTTCTGGATAATCGGCAGATTCTCCACTGGCACCTCGATGCCCAGGTCGCCGCGAGCGAACATGATGACGTCCGATTCGACGATGATGCGATCGATATCTTTCAAGGCGATGCCGCGCTCGATCTTGGAAATGATCTTGATCCGATTCTTTTCGCCAGCCTCTTTCTTGATTATATTCCTTAACTTGACGACGTCTTCGGCCTCCTGAACGAACGACAAGGCTACATAGTCGATCTGCTTGGTCTTGAGCGCGAATTTGACATCGGCCACATCCTTTTCAGTCAAGCCGCCACGCTTCAGGCTGGTACCAGGAACATTAACCCCTTTGCTCGAGGTCAGCAATCCGCCCTGGATGACACGGCACCAGATCACGTCTCCTTTTACCGCCGTCACAACCAGCTCGATCGAGCCGTTAGTGAGGAATAGCGGATCGCCCTTCTTGATATCCTCATAGAGCTTCTTGTCATCGATATTGATTAGCTTATTCGGCAAATCGTTCGCCCCGATAGTGAAGCCGATTTCCTGGCCATCAGCCAGCAACACGCCTTCGGCCGGCAATTTGCCGACGCGGATACGCGGACCCTGGAGATCTTGGATGATTTGGACATCCTTCTTCAGCTCTTTAGAGATCTTCCTTATGCTTTTAGAGACCCTCAAAAATTGCTCGCTGGTAGTGTGGGAAAAGTTGAAGCGGAACATATCGACGCCCGCCTCCATCATCTTCCGGATAACCTCGGGCGATTCGGACTTCGGGCCGATGGTGGTGATTATCTTGGTTTGCATGATGTGTCTGTTTTATGTGATTTAGCCTCTTTATTATATGATATTTCAAAATAAATACATACACTGGCGGCGATTGCCTTAATGGTTGCCCTGTCTTATACTTAAATCAGCTTAACTCGCCCCATGAAACATGACTACAAGCCACAGGCAGGCGTCGCCCGTTTAGCGCTGGCTATCGCCATCGCCGCATATTTTTTTTTGCGCGAGCTCACGCCTCAGCAATGGAGTTTTTTTGACGGCGTCGACCTCATAATTCACGAAGCCGGGCACGCCATTTTTTTGGCCTTCGGCGGGTTCATCCACGTGCTCGGAGGCACCTTACTGCAAATTTTAGCACCTCTTAGCTTTGTTTTCTACTTCATCCAAACCCGCCAATTTTATTCCGGTGCCTTGACTCTTTTCTGGTTCGGTCAAAGCGTGGTCAATGTTTCAGTCTATATCGGCGATGCCATCGCCATGCAGCTGCCATTGTTAGGAGGAGAAGCGAGCATTCACGACTGGAATTATCTCCTGTCCTCGCTCGGGCTTCTGGAACATGCCGTTGTCATCGCTAAATTTGTATATGTCATCGGATTTGCCAGCCTGATTTTAGCCCTGCTCCTATCTTTATACTTTTCAATTTACAGAAGGCCGGAAACGCAAGCTTGATTCGCTGTATTCAGTTAAATATTAATCAATCTCCAAGCCCTTGAACAAAAGGCTTGTAATAAAACCATGATTTTCAAGCTTTACCGATTCGTTAGCAGTGAAAATGCGGGGTCCAAGCTTCTTTTTATTTTTGCCGCTTTTGGAATTGTTGCCTTGATAAATTGGCCGACGATCCCGACGGCAGCCGAGGCTACTCCATTTCCCTTTCCAAAAAACTCCTGCCTCGTCTACTCGGTCGAACGCTTCGGTTCAGGGTCGGATATTGAAAATTTTCCGCGGGAGATTTGCTTCAGTCCTGCAGCTAAAAACGGCTTCCTTGAAAAAGAGAGCGTTTTACAGACCACATTTGATAAAGATGGCTTTGCCGATTTAACAAAGGAAGACATCGCCATTTGGAAAAAGTCGCTCAAGGGTGACAGCGACCCCTTTTTTGAAAGCATGGCCTCGAAGCTGGATTTTCATAATCGATATTTCGCTCAGCCTAAATTAAAGCCTGGCATAATCTTTTATGACAAATACCCTGTTGCTAAAATAACCCAGTTCAATGGGAAAAAAACTTACATGGTAGAAACAAATCCTTGGACTGACACCCGCCTGACACATCGTGGCGCAATTTCCAAGCTTTGGTTTAAACTGCAATTCAAATACAACCGCCTTATTTACAAGCCGACCGAGCGCAGAGGAGGCAGCCGCGACGTGGTCGAGCGACACTACTATAACTACGACACCGGAGTCCTAGAGGGAAATGAAAAGCTGATTGTTGAGCGCTCGCAAGACGAAAAAATCATATCTTCCGCATTAGAAGAACGCTCAACCCTTCAAGAAATAAAAACCCAATAAATTAAAAGATTCGCTCCAAAGCGAATCTTTTAATTTATTGCCAGCCTGCATCGCAAGACAAGGTCGCAACCAACACTCATCAAGCAAAGGAAATCGTCTTGCGGAAGCCGATGCGATCCTTGGCCAAATCCTCGGTGCCCAGCATTAGCCCGCTGGTTATCGTGTACTCGCCATAGCGATTATTTATCCTATCCATAGCCAAACTGACTTCCTTATGTTTCAACTTTTCGGAAAACAGATCGAGCTGTTTGGAAACCGGTCGCAACGAGGTTGCCGCCACGGCCATCTGAACAACTGC
This sequence comes from uncultured Gammaproteobacteria bacterium, assembly GCA_964443495.1. Taxonomy (GTDB): domain Bacteria; phylum Patescibacteriota; class Patescibacteriia; order Patescibacteriales; family GWE2-39-37; genus JAAXUA01. The sequence continues at coordinate 144,603 of CAYUCS010000003.1, read as the reverse complement.
CACTGTCAGATGTGCCCCTGACAAAAACTCCCGCAATGGATCAAATAGATCCCTGGTGGTAAAAATCCCGCTGGACTGACGCGTCGTCTTGTTCAGGTGGCTATCATAAAGACAGGCCAGGCGCAAATGGCTGACTTGGGCTTCAAGATTGAGCGAGCGTAACCGGCGCCCGGTCTTTTCGCACAACTTGAGCAGCACTTTTTCCAAATACTGCTTGTCCGTCGTCTTTTTAGGCAGGCAATACGAATGGCCGATTGACTTAGGCAAAGCCGCATCTTGGGTTACGACGGATATTTCTTGGCCATTCGCATGGCACCATAAATAATAGCCATAAATTCCTAGGCGCTGCTTCAATTTGATGGGGTCGCTGCGCTTCAGCTCCAAAAGGGTTCTGATACCCAAGTCCCGCAAACGGGAAGACATGGCCTTGCCGATACCCCAAGCTTGATCAACTTCGCAAGCCAGGCAGGCCTCTAGATTCTTTGGGGTAATAATCAAGACTTCACCTTTTGGTGCCGTGTCACCCGCAAACTTGGCCAAAAACTTAGTCCAAGAGATGCCGACCGAGCATTTTAGCCATTCACCCACCTCCAATTTGATGCGTTCTTTGATTTTTTTCGCCACTTGTTCCGCCTCAGCGTAATCCTTGACCCAACCGGTCAGATCCAAAAAGGCTTCGTCAATGCTATATGGCTCCATCGCATCAGTGTACGAGCGCAAGATATTAAAGATACGCTCGGTGACCGTACGATATTTGGCCGGCTCGTTTTCGACTAATACCAGCGCGGGGTCGAGACGCAATGCGTCACTGACCCTCGTGCCAGTCTTAATGCCCTTGGCCTTGGCCTCTACTGATGAAGCGATAATCGTGCCATTGTCAGACAAATAAGCGCAGACCGCGACTGATTTTCCGCGCAAGAACGGGTTAGCTTGCTGCTCGACCGAAGCGAAATAAGAATTCATGTCCAAGTGGACGATGATCCTATGCTTCATGGTAAAGTTCCTCGATTTTCCAGGACAAGTCCTTCGTAAAGAAGGCTAGTCGGAAAAAATTGGCATTATCGCTGACGCTGAAATAGTAAATGTTGTTCTCGCCCTCTTTCAGACGATGCACCAAATTCACCTTTTCGACCTTATAGGTCTTTTCGCGCCATTTAAAGAACGAGGGGAACACCTGGGCCTTGTAAAACTTGACCAAGACCTCGATCGGTTCATGCACTTGCTCAAGCATAGGTGTGCTTTAATGATTAAGTACCCTCAGTTTACCGCGGTCTCGCCCTGGTGTCAAGTTTCTTGAACACGCTTGACTATTTTGGCTAACCTGCTACAATGGATTCAAGAACCACAAAAACTATGCACATCATCCAACAAAAAATATTGCAGCTAGCCAAACAGATCGATATCAGCACCGTCGGCTTGCGCAAGCTTGGCCAGCTAGTCGGCGAGTCGCACCCGCAAAAGGTCAAACACCACTTGGAGCAGCTCGAGAAAAAAGGTTTTCTCCGCAAGGACGAGAAAAGCAGCAGTATAACCGCCACCACTTCGATCAAGTCCAAGACAGCCCCCTTATTTAACCTCCCCATCATGGGCTCTGCCAATTGCGGACCGGCCGATATCTACGCCGAGGAAAATATCGAAGGCTATCTCAAGATTTCACCGACTGTAACCGGCCGCAAAAAAGCGGAAGGATTATTCATCATCAAGGCCGTGGGCGATTCGATGAACAAGGCGCAAGCTGCACCGGGCGGCCCTATCGAGAACGGAGACTACGTCGTTATCGACAGCCACCAGAAAACCCCGCAAAATGGAGACTATGTCCTGTCCGTAATCGATGACGCGGCCAACATCAAGCGGTTCTACTACGACAAAGCCCGCCGGCAGATAGCCCTGGTTTCGGAATCAACCCTGCCGATACAGCCCATCTACATCCACGATTCCGATGCCGATAAATACCTGGTCAATGGCCAGATCATCCAAGTCATCAAGCGGCCGAACTTCGTTTAATAAAAAAATAATTATGCCATTCAAAGAACACGCTTATCAGCCGTTCAACGAGAACGCGGAAAAAAAGAAAGTGACTCGAAGAAACTTCATAAAATTACTGGGGTTAACCGGCTTGGCCCTGGCCTTCAAACCCAAAGGTCAGGTTGAGCAACCGGACCCCTCCGCGGAAAATGACCAAGAAAACGAAAACGACGGCGAGGCTTTTGAGCTGGCCCTGGGCAATCGCGCGCTCGAGCTTGAAGCTGCAATCGCCGGCGAAGAGACGACCCCGGAACAAAAGCAGCTATTCAGGCAAGAGATAGCCATCATAAACACCGTGGCTGGCGATCTGTTAAAGATCAAAACCCTGCTGCGAATGGCCGAGACTGAAGAAGACCAGGAAAAGCGCGCCGCCATCGGAGAAATGGCCAAAAATATCGCCGACGAAATTTATACCCTGACCCAGCCGCAAGACCAAGAGATGCCGACCGTACAGCTAAAGAACGCTGCTATAAAAATCTAAATTGTTCCTTGCTTTATTCACCAAAAAACAGGGCTTACCCTGTTTTTTGGTGTAAAAATATTATATTGCACTATATTGAAACGATTGATAGTATTAAAAATATGCAAACACAAACATCGGCCATTTCGGTCAAAAACCTAACAAAAAAATTCGACGACTTCACGGCAGTGGATAACATCTCCTTCGAAGTCAGCCGCGGAGAAATTTTCGCTTTTCTTGGTCCCAACGGAGCCGGCAAATCGACTACCATCAAGATGCTGACTACTTTGCTCGTTCCGACTAGCGGCGAAATCATGCTCAACGGCTTCAATCCGGTCAAACAGCAATACCAAGCGCGGCAATCGTTCGGCATCGTCTTCCAGGACCCAAGTCTCGACGAAGAGTTAACGGCCTACGAAAACATGGACTTCCATGGCATTCTTTACAAGCTGCCGGCCACGCTAAGGCGGGAGCGGATCCAGGAACTTTTGAAAATTACCGAGCTGTGGGACAGGAAGGATTCTTTGGTCAAGACTTTTTCGGGCGGCATGAAGCGGCGCCTGGAAATCGCCCGTGGCCTGCTGCACCACCCGAAAATATTCTTCCTGGACGAACCGACACTCGGACTCGATCCGCAAACCCGCAATCAGATGTGGAAATACGTCAAGAAGCTGAATCATGAAGAAGGAGTTACGGTATTTTTTACCACCCACTACATGGAAGAGGCGGACCGGGTCGCCCAACGCATCGCCATCATCGACAAAGGGCAGATCATTGCCAGCGGCACGAGCGATGAATTGAAAAGCCGGACCGGCACCGACTCGCTTGAGGACGCCTTCCTTAACCTGACCGGCAAAGCCATAAGAGAGGAAGAGGCCAGCGGCGCCGACCACTTGCGCCAATTCGCTCGCATGCATCGCGGCGCTAAACGATAACCCTTATGAACACTATTTACATCCTTTGGCTAAGGCAAATCAAGCGCTATCTACGCTCCCGCTCGCGCATCATCGGCTCCATCGGCCAACCGCTCTTGTTCTTAGTAGCCTTCGGTTTCGGTTTCGGCCCGATTTTTGCGAAAGCCGGCGGCGGCAGTTACATGAACTTTATCGCGCCTGGAGTAGTCGGCCAAGCCGTACTCTTTACCGGCATTTTTTCCGGCATCGAACTCATCTGGGACCGCCAATTCGGCTTTCTCAAGGAAACCTTGGTCGCGCCCGTGCCTCGACTCCAAATTATGATTGGCCGCACCCTTGGGGGAGCGACGATCGCTACCATGCAAGGGCTAATCGTCTTGACGCTTTCGCTGCTGGTCGGCTTCCGTCCTTTTTCCTTGGCCATGCTGCCAGCCGCTATCTTGGTAATGTTTATCATCGCACTGCTATTTACCGGCCTTGGCACCGCCATCGCGGCCACGCTTGATGATTTCCAGGGCTTCCAACTCATTATGAACTTCTTAGTGATGCCGCTCTTCTTCCTGTCCGGTGCCCTGTTTCCGCTCGATTCCGCACCAGCCTTCCTAAAAACCATCTCCATCTTTAACCCTCTAACCTACGGCATCGACGCTTTAAGGATGACCCTGGTCAACGTGTCACACTTCCACTTGGCAACTGACCTTGCCGTACTCTCAGCGCTCACTGCTCTCGTCTTCGGAGTAGGAGCCTACCTCTTCACCAAAATCGAAGCTTAATCCGATCAGTTGCAAAAAAAAGAAGCCCTAGGTGCGGGCTTTGATTGCGTTAAGGCCATAATACAGACTAATGACTTCCGCCTCGTCTTCAATAAGGTCCAGTTCGACTGCTTGTCGTGGGGCGGCCCATTGAGAGCGGCAATGTTCCGGACTTAGCCTGATTTGCGGCCGTGTGCCGCTGAATCTCAAGTGGAACAAGTGATAGAAAAAACGAATATGCGGATGGATGACTCGAAGCATGTCGATTTTCCGCAAATGCTCAACCATAGCTTCCTGGCCCGTTTCTTCCCAAATTTCTCGCACCACCGCTGCGCGCGGAGGTTCTTGAAAATCCACTTTTCCAGCAACCACGCCCCATTTACCCGGATAGTGCGGATGATCTTCACGTTTCTGCAAAAGCAGAATTTCCTCTTCGTGTTCAAGATAACAGCCGACACATTGCATGGTTGGCAAAAACAACTCCGTATCCCCTCGGAATATCATGCTTTTTTCTCCTTTCCAAAAGATCGATTTATCATCATCCTACCCGCAGATGGCAATCTTTGCAAGTCGGCATATTGCCTAAAATAAAAAATCATCTTAGGATTAATCACATGAAAACAATCAAACTGACTGTAAAAAATAAAGCGCTCGGTCCTGTCATCGGACGCCACCCCTGGATCTTTTCCGGTGGATTGGAAAATATCCCCGAGGGCATTACCCCTGGAACGCCGATCATTGTCACTGACCACAGCGGCAGCTTTTTAGCGCAGGGCTATTTCGGCAGCTACTCGCAGATTGCTGTTCGCATCTGGAGCTATGAAGAAGGCGAAAGGATTGATTTATCATTTTTCAAAAATAGGATCGAACGGGCGCTGTCAATCAGGAAACGGCTTGTCGAGCCGACAAACACCGATGCCTACCGCCTGATCAATAGCGAAAACGACCTGTTACCCGGTCTCATTGTCGATCGCTACGCCGATTATTTGGCTGTTCAATTTCATACTCGAGGCATCGAAGCCTGGAAGGACCTGATTATCCAAGCCCTAACAGAAGAACTTGGTCCGATTGGCATCTACGAGCGTTCCGATGCGCGAGGCCGACGCGACGAAAATATGGACGAGGCGACCGGACTGCTTTACGGCAGCGTGCCCGATCTCGTCGAGATATCGGAGAACGGAATCCGCTTTCATGTCGATATCAAGCACGGCCAGAAGACCGGCTTCTTCCTTGATCAGCGCGACAAACGGCAAGCTCTTAAAAAATATTCCGCTGGCAAAAACGTACTCAACACCTTCTCTTACACCGGCGGCTTCTCGCTTTATGCCTTGGCGAGCGGCGCCAGCGAAGTGACGAGCGTCGATGTCTCGCAAGCAGCGCTTGATCTCGCTCGAAAAAATCTGGAATTGAACGGACTAGACGACTCTCGGGCGAATTTCATTTGCGAAGACGTCAAAGAATATTTGAAATCATTAGAGCCTGGCCGGCATGATGTCATTATCCTTGATCCGCCAGCTTTCATCAAAGACCGCCACAAAAAACGCCAAGGCCTGCGCGGCTACCAATATATCAACGACCTTGCGGTCAAGAATCTCAACCCAGGACAGGTCCTGGTCAGCTGTTCATGCTCCGCGCACCTATCCCTCGAAGAGCTCCGCAAGATCGTGCTTGAAGCCGGCGCCAAAAACAAAAAAAGCCTCCAAGTGCTGGAAACTTTCACCCACGGCATAGACCATCCTCAGTTGGTCAGTTTTGCTGAAGGAGAATATTTGAAGGTGATTTTTTGCCTTATTTCAGCCTAAATTTTCAATTCATCCTTGACACGATAGGCTTTTTATGCTATAAATTAATCAATTTCAAGCCCTTTACTCTATCCCAGCAAGGAGGTTGTCTATGAGTCAAATTTGTCAGGAGCGCGGAGGTGCCTTCAGGATGCCCTATCTTGGGCCACATGGCACATTCCGGGACGAACGCCCCAGGTTGATCGAGCGCGATCCGGACAAGCCCGTACACGGGCCGAACCAGTGCCGAGAATGCGGCAACACGCTCGACGAGCATGGAGTTTGCGGGCGCCACGGCCTGCATTGATCCAACCCACCCTTACGCCAGGCCCTTTAAGGCCTGGCGGTTTTTTTATATATCACCAAGCGGCTTCTGCCCAGGCTTCTTCTCTAAAAACTCAAACCACAGCACGCTGCTGCCGCCTAAGACTGCGGCCAGCAATAAAGCGAATCCGCCAGGCATGTCGAAATGGAAAAGCTTGCTCATTTGCGGCACGAAAATCGTAACGGCTAAGATCAGCAAGCTTCCGCCTAGCACGAGCCAAGCTGCCCGATTCTTGACCTCGAAGCTTGAGATGATCGAGCGAGACCAAGAACGATTGGCCAGGATCAAGCTGATGTTGGCAAAGATCAAAGCCGTAAACACCATCGCCCTGGCCTGTTCGACCGTCTTGCCAGTATAGCCGGCCAATTTGAAAACGATTACCAAAAATGCCAACATCGAGATCCCCTGAAAGACTGCGATCCTGATCAGCCGCTTTGTCAGGGTTTTCTTGTCCGGATGCCGCGGCGGCCGCAACATGGCATTATCCTCTGCCGGCTCGTTCTCGAAAGCGATCGAGCATGCAGGGTCTATAATCAGCTCCAGGAAGGCTAGGTGAACCGGCAAAAGCATCAAGGGCCAGCCGGCCAGCACTGCCAACAACGTTATACCGGCAATCGGGAAATGGATAGCCAAAACATAGACCACAGCCTTGCGGATATTATCATAAATCCGCCGACCGGCGTTGATGCCTTTGACGATCGATGCGAAGTCATCATCAAGCAGAACCAAGCCGGCCGCCTCTCGCGCGACATCGGTGCCCCGAAGCCCCATAGCGATGCCGACATTCGCCGCCTTCAGTGCTGGCGCATCATTGACGCCGTCACCGGTCATACCGACTATTTCCCCCTTGTCCTTGAGCGCGTTCACAATCTGCAGCTTCTGTTCCGGGGCGATACGGGCAAACACGTCCGTTTCGGCGATGCGCCCCTTGAGCTCGGAGGCCGACATGGCCGCAAGCTCCTGTCCGGTTACTGCCCGAGGATCGCGAGCCAAACCGATTTTCTGCGCGATCTTAATCGCCGTTTCCGGATAATCGCCGGTAATCATCACGACCTTGACGCCGGCACGGTGGCAGCTCGCTATCGCCGCCGGCACTTCCGACCTGACCGGGTCGGCAAAGCCCAGCAATCCGACGATTTCGAATCGAAATTCGTGCTGTCCTTCCGGCAGCTGGATGCGTTCATAATCTGCCTGAGCGACCGCTAACACGCGCAACCCTCTTGCCGCCAATGCGCGTACTCGCCCCATCCACACCTCGGCTACATCTGCCTCGAGGTGACAAAGATCGATAATCGCTTCCGGCGCCCCCTTGGCCGCCACCAAATACTTATCTTGGCCGGGACGTCGCCAAACGTGAGTAATGGATAAGAGCTCATGTGAAAGCGGATATTCATGGACCAGTTCCCAATCGCTGCGCTGTGAGCCTGCTTGCTTGATGCTGTGTTTCTGATGCAATTTGATGATAGATTTTTCCAATGGATCAAACGGTTTTTCCTGGCTCGCCAGCATTGCCAGCTCCACAAGCTCGAAGTAAGCGCCGGCAAGTCCCGCAGACGCGACATCGATCGCCTCATTGCCGTCGTCAACCACCTCTAGGTCCATCCGATTCTTGGTCAGCGTACCGGTCTTATCGACGCACAGCACCGTAATTCCGCCTAAAGCCTGTATAACCTTTTGACGGCTAGTCAAAACGTTTATCTTTGATAGGCGCCAAGCGCCAAGCGCCATGAATACGGTCAAAATGACGGGAAATTCTTCCGGAAGAACAGACATCGCCAAAGAGATGCCCGCCAAGGTGCCGCCCATCCAGTCCGCTCGTTTCAATCCGTATATCACCGCCACGCTCAAACAAAGGATCAAGCCATAAATCGCAAAAAACCTTATCAATTTATTTATTTCCAGCTGCAACCTGGTCTTTTCAGGTTCGACCTTTGCCAACGAAACCCCGATCTTGCCGACTTCGGTCTTGTTCGCCGTCTTGACGATGCGCGCGATGCCTGAACCGCCGACAACCAGCGTGCTGGCATAAACGCTAGCTGATTTTTCCGTTCCTGGAGATTGGATATCCTTCACTTCGCTGTCAACTGCCTTGGAAACCGGCATCGATTCGCCGGTCAAAATCGATTCGTTAAGCACCAGATTATTTGACCACATAACCAAGGCGTCCGCCGGGACGCGGTCGCCCTCATTCAAAACGACAACATCACCGCGAACCACTTCGTGTCCGGCAATTCGCTTGGTTTTACCGCCCCTGACGACCATCGCCCGAGGACTGGACAAGTCCTTCAACGACTGCAGCGCTTTTTCTGTCTTGTTCTCCTGATAAATCGTGATAAATATCACGAAAATGACCGACGACAAAAGCACCAGCGCTTCGTGCGTGTCGCCGAGCCAAAAATAAATCGCGCTGCTGGCAATCAGCAAAAAAAACATCGGTTCCGTCATTACCTCCAAGACGACGCGCAACAAGTTGCGTTGCTTTTCGGCAGACAAGACATTCGGTCCCTCCTCGATTAAGCGCGAAGCCGCAGTCGCATCAGAGAGTCCCTTGATCTTTTTGAAGTCAATGGCGGCGATTGATTGATTGTTCATCTTTTAATTGTAACCATGACGGCGACAATTTGCAAAACTTGCCCGAGCCTGGGGCTTGGGTTATGATGTAATCATAATCGTTGCCAAAATATATGCCAATACAATGGGAAAGCAAATACGCGCTCGGGTTCCGCGAGATTGACGAGCAGCACCACCAATTCGTCAAGGCGATCGATGAGCTTTACGACGCCATAAAAGCTCAGAAGACTGAAACCAAGCTGGTCGAAATATTTAAGAAGCTAGAGGCCTACATCGAAAAACATTTTGCCACGGAGGAACGCCTTTTTCGCAAGACAAACTACCCTAAGACCGACAGCCATATCGCCGAACACCGCAACTTCAAAAGCAAGCTTGCAAGCATCAAGGCAAAACTTAACCACAATGAAATGGAAATTTCATTTGAACTCATCGACTTTCTCGAAGACTGGCTCGTGCACCACATGAATGCTGTTGACAAACTATACGTCAGACACCTCAAAGAGCACGGCATAAAATAAAAGAAGACCTAGCGGCTGCTAGGTCTTTTCATTACCATTTCCTTGGCTTTTGCCGATGCCCTTTCCTGGCATTCGGGGTTGGTGCAACAACGGATCGCAACCTTCATTTTTTTATCCCTTCTGCTTTCGCAGAAAGCTTCATGTGTTGCGACCTTCTTGCAACCAGGCAGGCCGTAGCCGTGATTGATACAGAAGGGCTCAGTCTGCCAACTGGACTTGGGCCGGATTACTGCCGCCGGTTGAAGGAGCTTTTCAATAAAACTGCTAAACCGTTCCACTATTTCAGAAAATTTCACGATAAACCTCCCTTGGATGGCTTGGTTATTTAGCAAATAATATTATTTATACCATATTTAAATACATTTGTCAACCATAACTTGACCATTTCCGCATATGCGCTATTATTTAGATAGTTATCTAAATATCAAACTATGCTTAGCCAAACCTTTTCTGCTCTATCAGACCCGACAAGGAGACAAATTCTTGAACTGCTTAAAACACAGGACTTTTCAGCTGGCGATCTTGGCAAAAACTTTCCTATTACTGCCCCGTCATTATCACACCATCTGAGCGTCTTGAAGCAGGCTGGATTGATTGCTTCCCGCCGACAAGGCCAAGAGATTATCTACTCAATAAATCTTAGCGCCTTCGAGGAGTTAGCCGAAGCAATCATTTCATTTTTCAAAATTAATAAATAAACATATGACAAGCCCGACCAACGCCAGCTGGCGGACAGAGTGGCTGCCCATAGCCATGATAATGGCTTCCTTATTGTCAGGCTTCTACTTTTACGGCCACTTCCCTGATCGCGTGCCTAGCCACTGGGGAGTTTCCGGACAAGTCGATGGCTGGAGCTCGCCATTTACTGCCGCATTCTTCATGCCGATAATGATAGCGGCGATCTATTTTCTGCTCCTATTCGTCCCGGAGCTTGATCCCAAGCGTGATCGCTATCAGGAATTCGGACGCGTCTATCACATCTTTAAGAATACGATTATCGGTTTCATGGTTGCGCTCTATTTCTTGGTCGGCCTGAACGGAATCGGGCATGACCTGCCGATAGGCGCTTTGGTGCCAGCCATGGTTGGCGTGCTATTTATTTTGATCGGCAATTACATGAGCAAGCTCCGCCTCAACTGGTTTATCGGCGCACGAACTCCCTGGACGCTCTCAAGCGAAAACGTGTGGAATAAAACAAATCGGCTTTCCGGCAAGCTGTTCGTTTTGGGCGGACTGTTGATGCTTGCCGAAACTGTCATTCCGGTTTCCTGGAGGATGCCCGTGCTGATTTTTATAGTATTGGTCGTAGCCCTGGTGCCGATCATCTACTCATATTTTGCTTACGCAAAGGAGGAAAAGGAAAAAAACAAATAGCCGGACAGCTTAATACTTTCTTCATCCTACCCGAAGACAATGACAGAAAGGCTCGAAATCAACTGAGGGGAGGTGATCGTATGAAAAGCTTAACATCGCTAGACTGGACAGCGCTCGTCCTTGTAATCGTAGGAGGGCTGAACTGGGGACTGATCGGATTATTTAAATTCGACTTGGTTGCGACGCTCTTCGGGGATATGACTGCCCTGTCCAGAGTTATCTACGCCATAGTCGGGGTATCTTCGGTCTATGTCATCGCCATCGCCATGAACCTAGCCAGAAAATAGGCATCTATTGACACCTCCTGGCCGATATCCTACGTTTAAAGCATAGGCAAAATTAAATTTATGCGAATTCTATTGATTGAGGATCAGGCAAGCATCGGCAAGCTGGTCAAGGATGGTCTTGAAAACGAAGGCTTTGCCGTCGACTGGCTTGAAGATGGCGAGTCGGCACAGCTCAGAATAGAACTGAACCACGAGGATTACGATCTGATCCTTTTGGACTTGATGCTGCCCAAGCGCGACGGACTGACAGTATGCAAAAACATCAGGGAGCAGCATATCCACACCCCAGTGCTAATGCTAACCGCCAAGGACAGCCAAGAAGATATAATTACCGGGTTGAATTACGGGGCCGATGACTACCTGGTAAAGCCTTTTTCTTTCGAGATCCTTCTAGCCAGAATCAGGGCCATACTGAGGCGCCCGAGCACGGTCTTGCCCACCGAGATGCGAGTCAAAGACATGAAGCTTGATACCGGGGCGAAGAAAGCTTTCAGGAATGGCCAAGAAATAAAGTTGACGCTCAAGGAATTCAGCCTGCTCGAATACATGATGCGGCACCCGAACCAGGTGCTGACTCGTGACCAAATCTTGGGTAACGTATGGGATTTCGCCTTTGACTCGTTCAGCAACGTAGTCGATGTCCATATCACAAATCTCAGAAAAAAAATAAACGACCATGGCCAGTTGGTCGAAACGGTACACGGTGTCGGCTATCGCCTAAACGCCTGAACATCAAACAAATATAAGAACTGGGGCTATTTCAGCCCCAGTTCTTTTTTGGGAAAAGCGACATAGAAGGTCGATCCCAAACCTTCAACGGAATCGAACCAAATTCTTCCGCTAGTCTTCTCGACAAGCGACTTGACTATATACAACCCCAAGCCCGTGCCTTTGCTCCGGTTTTGCTGCGCAAGGTCGGACCGAAAAAATTTGCTGAACACCTTGGCATGATCGGCCGCAGCGATGCCTCGTCCGGTATCGCTGACGGAAATGACCAATTCGTCATCCTTGATATTTACGGCCAAAATGATCGAGCCCTTTTCCGGCGTATAATGGACCGCGTTGGAAAGAAGGTTCTCAACGATCATGGTCAAAGCATTCTTATCAAAATTGACATCTAACGCTTCCGAGAAATATCTTTCCTGGAATCTTATGGCCTTCTTGCCCGCTTGCTTCGCCAGGGGGGCGGCGATCTGCTTGACGCGGCCTATTAAGTCAAAATCGTTCTTTTCTCCGAAGAAAGTGCCGAGCTCTATCCTGGACACATTCAAGAGCGTATCGACCAGCTCTGACATCTGCTGTCCCTGCTGGAAAATCTCTTCGACATATTGGCGCTGCTTCGGCTCAAGCTTTCCTCCGATATCACGGAGAAGCAGCTCGGCCGACAAGCTGATGCTGGCAATCGGCGTTCTCAGCTGGTGCGAGGCCAAGGAAACGAATTCGGTCTTGGCACGATCGATTTCCTTCAAACGGGTGACGTCGCGCTCGATCCAGATATACACGCTGATTTCGTTATCTTCATCATAAACGGGAGAGATGTGCAGGTCGGCCACATATTTTTCACCATTCCTCCTCTGATTGACGACCTCGCCGACAAAGCTGGCGTTGCCCTGCCTTATCATGTCCCAGGCACGATGGCATACGGAAATGTCGGCGTCCAAATTTTTGCCGGCGCAATTGCCCCAAAGTCCGGGTCTTTTACCCATCATCTCCATGCGGTCATAGCCCGTCATGCGCTCAGCGGCCTTGTTGGCATAGATTATGCGCCCCTCCTTGTCTGTGATGACGACATGATCTGAGGCATCTTCAAGGGCCAGTTTCCTGGAGGTAATGTCCCTAATCATGGTCTGCACGGCCAACTTTCCTTCATACGTAACGACAACCCCTTTGATTTCGGTATCAATCGCACGCCCGCGCAAAGATATCATCTGGATCTCACGAGACGGCAGCTCACTCTTACCGGCCTTCAGCTGCCCCATTCGATTGCTTATGACTTCCTTAAAATCAGGGTGTACGAATTGCAGAATATCCTTGCCAACCAGATCATTTTCCGTTTTTGCATCAAGCATGGTCAAGGCCGCTGCGTTAACAAAGATTATCTTGCCGAAATCGTGGACGATCATCGCGTCGGGAGAAAATTCCACCAACAGCCTATACCGCTCTTCGCTGTGCTTAAGCGCCTTCTCGCCATCTTTAAGGTTTTTGAAAAGCAGCCTGTACGGCTTCATCAAGCCCATCTCGATGATTCCCAAATAAAGCAGATAAAACGATGCTGTCTTAAAAAGATGGCTCAAAAGATTAGCAAAGCCCGACTGCGCCAAGCGATTCAGCAATAAGCCCTCCATAATAAGCATGGAGCAAAGCGAAAGGGCTAGCAGCCGATATATCTCATGGTTGAAGCTCTTCCTTTTAAGAAACAGCAGGACCAGGGCGCCGGCATACGAGGCGACTATGAAATACTCGGCGTAAATCTGAAATTGAGTGACTCCGCCCGCTTCCGTATAAGCATCCGGAAAAATTTGCCAACGAATGATTAGTGACAGGATTGTCAGGAAAAGAAGGAGGTACGAAAAGAAAACCAGCTTCGCATTGAATGTCCTTTTTACGAAAATCGGCGCGATAAGCAAAGAGGTTCCGGCGAAAATGCGCGCGCAGAGCCACAGCTGGGAAGACAGGTTGACCGAAGACATCTTCAGCACGCCGATGCCTTCATAAGCAAAAAGGTGCAGCAGGTCAAAAAGACCGACGAACAAGAATGCGATCGCCACCAGAAGAAAGTAATAATTATCAATGAACCGCCTCGAGTTCCAACCGACCACGAAAATGCCGATAGCCACCACGATGCTGAAAATCTCCACCAAGCTATGAAAAAAGATATAACTGTACCAGCTGGTAAGATACAGAACCGCCACAGCTACCGCCGCCTGGACGACTGCTAGATACTTGTTGGTCGGATTTATTTTTTTCAGCATATTTTAGCCTATTTACTTCCATCTTAAGCCTTTTACGCCAAATGTAAATACCTCTTAATGACGACTTAATGGCAAAAGGATATTCTGATTTTGGCGCTAGGTTTGTCCGATACGCCTTCTAGCGCGGAAGGCAACGACAAAACGCCGATTGATTGATCCTTCGAAACAAAAACACCCATGGAATCCATGGGTGTTTTTGTTAATCGACTTTGCTCGGCTTTACCAGCAAGACGAACAGAGTCGGGACTATGAACAAGGTAAGAAACGACGAGAGCATCAGTCCGAAAATGACCGCGCTCCCCAGGGCAAGCCAAGTCTCATTGGAAAGCGTAATCGGTATTATGCCGACTATGGTACAAACTGACGTTATGAAAATCGCCTCTAATCTTGATTTGCCCGCATCGATTACCGCCTCCATGAATTCAATGCCGCTATCAAGATTGAGATTCATCTTATCCATAAGTATGATCGCGTTTTTCACAACTATGCCGAATAGCGCCAAGATTCCTATCAGGCCCGGAAAGCTCAAATTGACGCGAGCGATCGCCATGCCATAAAACACGCCGATCAACGCCAACGGGATAGTAACCAAAACGATCATTGACTTCTTGAAAGAGTTGAATTGGATGATAAGAGTCGAAACGATTAGCAATCCGGCCAAAACCATAGCACGTATAATGGACAGGACCGACTCGGCATTCTGTTCGTTTTCTCCACCATAAGTGATCGAGTAGCCCTTGGGCAACCTATAATCATCGGCCACCATCTCCTGGAATTTTTTCACCACCTCGTTCGGCCTAGTATTCGCCTCGACTCCGGCAGTCAGCAAGACGGTCCGCTTTTGATCGACGCGGGTTACGCTATCGACTGAAGGCTTGAGCTCGATTTTAGCTACATCTTTCAGGTAAACAGGCTGTTTTCTCAGATTCAATATCTGGATGTTTTGGATTGCCGCCAAATCTGTTATTTTGTCTGCGGCAAAAGTCGCATTCACCGATATTTCCTTCCCGCCTACTATAACTGTCGTTACTTTGGTGCCGGAAATCGCGGTGCGCAATGTTGAGCCGACATATGCCGCGTTCAAATTATAAAGCTCTAGCTTGGCTGGATTAAGCTCAAAGGTATATTCTGCCGGAGATGATTTCAGGGAGGTGTCGGCGCTTATCACGCCATCAATCGACTGCAGCTTGCCTTTGAGCTCCCGGGCTATCCTGTCCAAAGTCTGCAGATCTTCACCGCTGATCCTGGCCTCGAATGCCGCGCCGCTTGGCGGACCTCCGCGAGGAGAGTCAACCGTTATTTCAGCATCATCGATGACATCGAGCTTTTGCCTCAATTCATCAGCCAGTTCATACGACGTGATATTTCTTTCTTCCTTAGGCTTCAGATTGATCGTTATACCGGCTCGGTTGGAAGAATTGGCGGAAACTCCGGTTGCCCCGCTTCCGTTTGACCCCGGCATTCCGATTACCGAAGAAAAATTGACTATTTCCGGATATGAAAGCAGCTCCCGCTCCACCCGTGAAACGATCTTGTCAGTCTCATTGATGTTAAGCCCCGTGGCTGCAGTCAGGTTGACAAAAATGGTATCTTGATCGCTCGGGCCGAAGAATTCGGTCGGCACGATACCGAACACCGGAAGCATTACCGCGGTAATGAACAAGACGCCGGCTACGCCGACTGTGGCGATTTGTGATTTCTTGGTAGCCAGCACGGCTCTCAAATATTTTTCATACGTCGGCAGCACCCTGTTGAAGTGAACGATGCCATGCACCAATCTGCTGATATAACCCTCGTTTTCGCCATCACCCTGCGTTCGCAATTTTTCTTTTATAAGCTCGTCGTCGCGCCACTCCTTTGCTGCGAGCTCCTGATTTTGTGCCAGCTTGTCCTTACCGACGGAAAAATACCAACGAAACATCATGCCAGCACCGACAAGGCCTAGCGCGGACACGATATAGCCATAAACATCCCTCTGCCACAAGCCGAATGCGACAGCTGCTAGGGCGAGAAAAACATTGACAAAGAAAAATTTTCTGGTCAGTCGGATCCGCTCCAGTACAGCCGCCAAAGGATGGTTGATTATCAGAGCGATTATCAAAGAAGAAAACAACGTAACGGACACTGTAATCGGTATGGACTTGATAAATGAGCCGATTATGCCGGTTGCCATCAGCAGCGGTAAAAAGGCCCAGATGGTTGTCAGTGTCGTGGTTGTAAGCACGACCTTAAAATCATTGAGTACAAGTAAAACCGCTTCCTCAGGCGTGAACTTGCCGGTCCTTAGATATTGCTTTGTCGCAGAAACGACGACAATGGCATCATCAACCAGCAAGCCCAAAGAGAGTATGAGCGAAAAAATGGATAGGAAATTCAACGAAATTCCGGTCAATTGCATGACCGCAAAAGTCACGAAAAAAACTAAAGGAATGGCTAAGCCCGCGACGAAAGCCTCCTTTAGGCCGACAATAAGAAAAAGAATCAGAAAAACCATCAGCAAAGTCAGTATGAAATCATGCGTCAGCTGGTCGAAGTCCATTTTGATCCTTTTGCCAAAATCAACCACGACTTCGTAATTTACCCCCGGCTGAAACGTCGTCAAAAGAGAATCCACGGCTTTTTGGGACTGGTTGATCGTATCAAGGATCGACCCGCCCGTCTTTTTTATCACGGAAATCGTGACCGCTTCTTGCGGCGCCTTGCCGCCATAAGCCACCCGGGAATAAATCGTGTGCTTGATGGCTTGTTCGCGGACCGTCGCCAAGTCACGCAACAAGATGACAGCTCCATCGTCACTGTGCGAAACCGGCAAATTAGCCAAATGCTGGACATCAAAAACCCTGTTATCGACTCGGACCGGATATACGTACTCTTTTCCTTCGAAGTTTCCTGCCGGAACGACTAAATTTGCTGCTTTTATGGCCTGATTGGCTTGATCGGCAGAAATGTTATAAAAAGCCAGCTTCTGCGGATCATATGCTACCGAAAACTCCCGTTGATCACCGCCAGAAATCACCACTTCGCGCACCCCGGCGATCTTCTCCAACTCATCCTGGATATCTTCGCCATACTTACGCATGGTGAAACCGTCATAAGGACCCGTTAGTGCTATGCTCCAAATCGGGGTGTCGTCGAATGAAATCTCTTTAACAATCGGCTCGCTTACATTTTCCGGAAGGTCGTTTTTTACTGTATTAACCTTGTCGCGCAGCCGGCGTATGGCATCATCAAGATTTTCGCTCGGCTCGAATTCAACCGTCACCGTGGAAAGTGAATTTGAAGAATTTGAGGATATTTTTTTTACGCCTTTCAGTCCCGAGGCGCCGGTTTCTATTTTTTTCGTAACAAGCTCTTCGATGTCAGTCGGCCCTACTCCAGGATAAGCGGTCGCAACGACCGCTACAGGAATCCTGACTTCCGGATTGGACTCCCGCGGCAGCTGCATGAAAGAAAAGACACCGATCGTGCTGATCAAAAATATCAACAGCAACACTACCCTGAAATTGACCACGAAAAAATTCAAAAAACTTTTGCGCAATTCCGGATCAAACTCCAGCTTTTCTAAATATTTATAATCAGAGCCCTGGCCCGCCTCTTTTTGATTGATCTCATTCATATTATCTCTCAATGGTTATCTCCTCGCCGTCCTCAAGCATCTTATTGCCATCAATGATGACTTTTGTGTCTCCTGGCAAATCCGTGCGCACATACGCGGACTCTCCGTCAATTCGATCAAGCGTTATGTTGATTTTCTTCGCCCTTCCATTTTCGGCGATAAATATAAAATTTTCATTCTGCCCTATCGTCAAAACCTTCAAAGGCAACCGATAGACTCCGCTACCCGATGGCCCGACGGGCTTAAGCGGCAAAGACAGGTCAACCAAAGTTTCGGGTATGAAGTCTTTGTTTTTATTATCATAAACCACCTCTACCTGGATCTTTTTGCTCGAAGGGTCGGCCGCAGGGTTCACCTGGTTGACCACCCCTTTGAATCTGCCATTTACAGTGACGCTCTGGCCAAGCTTGATCCTTAAAGCGTCTTCGGGACCCAGACTGGCAATGATTTTAACAGAATCGACTTTGGAAATTTCGGCGATCTTCTGCCCGATCCTGACTTCGGTGCCTATCTCGACCAGCTTAGCCGTAACTTCACCAGCGATCGGCGCCTTGACTGTCAGGTCGTCCGCCTGTTCGCTTAGTAACCGATATTGCCCCTGAGCTCCGTCCAAGGAGGTGCGGGCCAAATCCAGCTGTTGCTGACGGCTCTTCTCAGCTCCCGCAGCGCCAGATCGTGATGAGTCTAAAGCCAGTTTAGCTTGCGCAAGCTGGCTTTCAGCCGCTTTTACTGCATTGCTTGCTCCATCAAGCTGCTGTTTGCTGGTCAATTCGAAATTCTGCAGGCTTTGCATCGTACCCTGCGCAGCGGTCTGGGTATTGATAATCGTGCTGCGCAAACCGGCAAAACTGGCTTTCTGCGCAGAAAGAGCTGACTCGGTGAACTGGGAATGCGGCACCGTCGCCTCAAGGACATCGACAACCTTATCGGCCAGCTTTTTAGTCTCATCAAGGTTCTTCAGAATTTCATTGATTGCATTCATTGACTCATCAGGGGCTATGTTTTTCCTTGATAACGAGTCATATCGTCTTTTCGCGGCAAGATAATACGTCTTGGCATCGACAAGGCTTTGGCCGTCTTCGGCAGAGAGCGTCAAGCTGACACCTGGCAATTGTTCATTGCCTTCTGCCTTAATGAGGTAATTTGCCTGATCCAGATAACTTTCGATCGTGTTTAAAAAGTTAGAGCAGGCTATGGCGGCGTTGCCCCTGATATCGAGGCGGTTCTTCTCAATCAAGCTACGGCTATTCGCCTGGGCGTCTTTAGCGGATTTTACGCCGATTTCTGCTGCCACAACCCCCTCCTCCGCCCTGGAAAGTCCGAGCTTTGCCTGATTGACCGACTCGTCAGCGACCTTGCTGGCGTTCAGATAGTTCTGGCTTACGTTGCTGGCATTAACCCCCGCGTTCATCAGGTTTGTCAACAAAACATTATCGTAAAGCTCGGCGACAGGCTGGTTGGCAAGCACCTTGCCGCCTATTTTCAAATCAAATCGCTTGACCGTGCCGTTAGCCATCGCCACCACGTCAACCTTGCTATCAGCTTTAACGACTCCCTGGACTGCCAGCTCGTCCTGTGATGAAACTGATTTGAGTTCAGCCACGCCAACCGTTTTTACATCTTTCTTCTGAGCGTTTTTTTCGCCTGGCCTTGCGTAAAAGTACCTGCTAATAGCAATGACGGCCACAAGGGCCAGGCCGGCGAAAATAAATTTTTTGTAATTTTTTCGGATAATTTCTTTCATGTTGTTAATCGATAATTTTTAACAGCAGGCTGACAAGCTGCTCCCTTTCTTTGTCAGTTAGGCGCTTCATGCTCCGGTCAAAGCGCTTGACGAAATCAGCGAAGCAGTCAGTTAACTGCTCGTCGCCGATTTTGCTTATCACCAGCCGTATTTTTCGGCGGTCCTCCTCATCGGCTTGACGCTCGATCAGCTTTTTTTTAGCCAAATCGTCGATAATCGCAGTAGTTGACGGAGGGGTGATGCCCAAATATTGCGACAATTGCCTCATCGTCACCCCCTCGTTTTCCTTGATGAACCTCATAGCTTCAAGCTGCATGACTGTCATCTGCCTTACGGCACAGCTGTGCCGCCTTGCATGACGCTGAACCATTCTTTGAACCAAAAGCAATAAAGAGGTCAACTGATCGCTTTTTCTTGACATATTGTTAGCCTATCTAACTATTAGAAAAACTATCTTAACATTTGCTTAAAAAATGTCAAGAAAAAATCGAGGAATCAGTCCTCGATTTTAGTTAGAGTAATGACGGTAATTTCCGACCGCCCTTCGGTTCTCATTGGCGGCCCCCACGTGCCGGTGCCAACCGATGTGTAGCTGTAAAAATCGCCGATCCGGTTGAGTCCGTATGCGAACCGGCCATACATGCTTCGTACCACGAACTCGAATGGCCAAAGCTGCCCTCGATGGGTGTGCCCCGAAAGCATCAGGTCAAAGCGATCAAGCGCGGCGACCTCCTTAACGTTTCTGGGCTCATGATAAAGAAGAATAGCTGGGCGCGAAAATTCCAAACCATTCAGCTTGTCCAAAAAGGCGCTTTTTTCGCCCCTAACCGGATAATCGATGCCGACGACAGAAAGCCCTTCTATGCTCATGGCTCTGTCTCCTAGATGCTGGATCGAACTTCCTTTGATGGCGGCCAAGCTCTTGTCCACCCCGAGATACGTTTCATGATTTCCAGTAATAAAAAAGGTTCCCTTTTTCGATCGCAGCCCGGAAACGGCCTTGCCCAGCTCATCCAGTCGTCCATCCATGCCGTCGAAAAGGTCGCCAGTGATAAATATGAGCTCCGGCTGCAGCTCATTCACTTGTCGCACCAATTTGGTGCTGTAGCGCAAACCGTATATGGCTCCGAGGTGCACATCGGAAAGCTGAATCAAAACTTTTCCTTCCCACGCTGAGGGCAAATTCTTGACAGGCACCACAACCCTTGTCACTTTCGGTTGATACGCATTCCAAAGGCCAATGATCGCGATTAATGCCGGCAACAACAGGGCTGCCAAGCCGAAAGCGGCCAACGGCAACCTGGCCTGAAAATAGAACGCTATCGAATATGCGAGCCAAGCCGCGGCAAAAGCCAATATCAAATAAAGAATCAGGCCGAGCCCCGCGCCAGCCAAATAATAATATGCCCGCACAATCTTATTCTCCCAATAATGCACCATAGTCATAGCAATCGGAAAACTGAATCCGACAACAACGAAGCCCCAAGCCAAATATAGCCGCAATGACGGCGATGGCTTGAAAAAAAATACGATCGACCGGTAAACGAAATAATGGGCCGCGAATATGAGGCCGATGGCAAACAAGATGAATGGCAAAACTATGGCGATCCTGGACATATCACTTAATTATAAGACAAAAACGTTGGCGAAGCCAATTGATTTAGTGTACAATATTGTTACCACTTACTTCTAAATACTTCAAGGATGGAAAAAGCAAAAACCAATAGAAAGGCGCAAACTAAAAAGAAAAAGTTGCCGACGCGCCGCCATTCATTGGCTGAAACGATCGCGGAAGAGCCGGCCATAATATTGGAGAAAACCATCGACGAATCAAAAAAAATAGCATCGCTTTTTGCCAATCAGAAGACCGTAAAGAAAGCGGCGGAATACTGGCACCTGCTCGGCCCAGGTTTGACTACAGGGGCTGCAGATGACGACCCCTCGGGCGTCGCCACCTACTCGCAAGCCGGCGCACGCTACGGCTTCCAGTGGTTATGGCTGGCGACTTTCACCTTCCCATTGATGGCCGTCGCCCAAGAGATGTGCGCACGCATCGGGCTGGTTACCGGCCGCGGGTTGGCTTCGAATATCAAAAAATTCCTGCCTCCCTGGGTGCTTTATACTGCAACAACGCTTTTGTTCGCGGCCAACACCTTCAATATCGGCGCCGACCTAGGGGCAATGGCCAAGACCACCCAGCTGCTTTTTCCTGATCTCGATTTCGGCCTGCTAGTTTTCGCTTTCGCAGGACTGACGCTCGGATTGCAAATTTTTACCACTTACCAAAAATACGCCCGATACTTGAAATGGCTGGCACTGATCCTGTTGTCGTACGTGTTCACCGCCATGCTTGTCGATATCGACTGGGCGGCTGTTTTGAAATCGACCTTTGTGCCGACTTTTTCCTGGGACAAAGAATCAATCATTTTAATTACCGGCGTTTTAGGAACAACCATTTCCCCCTATCTGTTTTTTTGGCAGACATCCCAAGAGGTTGAAGAAGAAATCCTTAAAGGCAAAACCCGCATTAAGGACCGAGTCGGCGCCACGGACCAAGAGGTTAGAGAAATGAGACTGGATGTTTGGTCCGGCATGCTCCTGTCAAACCTTGTCATGTTTTTCATTATTGCCACCTGCTCGGCAACCCTGTTTGCCAGCGGCATCACAAACATCAACACGGCTGCCGATGCCGCCGCCGCCCTCAAGCCGTTGGCAGGAGAAAATGCCTATCTGCTTTTTACCCTTGGCATTATCGGCACCGGCCTGCTTGCCATACCGGTGCTTGCCGGATCAGTCGCTTACGCGCTCTCTGAAAGCTTC
Organism: uncultured Gammaproteobacteria bacterium; assembly: GCA_964443495.1. Taxonomy (GTDB): domain Bacteria; phylum Patescibacteriota; class Patescibacteriia; order Patescibacteriales; family GWE2-39-37; genus JAAXUA01. The sequence continues at coordinate 122,444 of CAYUCS010000003.1, read as the reverse complement.
CGTTGGCGCGAAGGTCTTTACAACAAGCTAGATCGAGCCCAAGCATTTTACGGCGTAATTATCATTTCAGTTTTTGTCGGCCTAGCGCTGAACTTTATCAACCTTGACCCCATCAAGGCACTGATCTATTCTGCTGTCGCCAATGGCTTGGTGGCGCCAATGGTCTTAATTCCGATAGTCGTCATCAGCAGCGATAAGAAAATCATGGGCAAGCATGCGAACGGAACCCTTAACAAGATTTTCGGCTGGGCTGTCGTCGCTTTGATGGTTTTTGCAGGGATTGCTACCATTTATTCCTTGTTCCTCTAATCAGACCGGAGATAAAAAAACAGCCGCTTCGCGGCTGTTTTTGTTTTCCTCCCTACTCGATATCGGCACCGAACGCCTCCGGTTCGTGACGAAAAACGCGAATGACATGCCAAATTACGGCCAGCAAGATGAATCCGATAATAGCGAAACTGAATCTGTCCCACCAGGGACGAAGGACTTCCCAGTTATCCCCAAGCTTCACCCCGACATAAACCAAAACATAACTCCATATCCAGGAAGCGAAGAAGCCATAAAGGTTCGACTTTATAAAACTGCCCTTCGAAACGCCGATTACCAATGAAATAAAGGTTCTGATTACCGGCAGCAAGCGGGAGATAAAGTAAGTCGCCGTGCCGTATTTTTCTAAGAACTTTTCAGCCTTGATCAAGTCGCGACGCGAGATTAGCAGCCATTTGCCGTATTTCCACAGGAATGGTCGGCCAAGCTTGAGGCCGATAAAATAAGAAATTACCGAGCCGGCTAGACACCCAAGAGCGCCGCTCAGTGCTGCGACGTGAAAATTAAGCTGCCCTTTGCTTACCAAAAAGCCGCCATATGTCAGAATTACTTCTGACGGTATCGGGATATTGGCCGACTCTGCGGCCATCAAGCCAAAAATAGACCACCCGCCATAGGCGTCGATAAGTCCGGTTACCCATAGTGCGATATGCTCTAACAAAAGTTTTATCATAATGATGAAATTGGAATATTTTTTAATGTTTTTCTGATATCCTTATAATCGGGCACGAACTCTTCGACCAGCCTCCAAAAATCCGGACCATGGTTGAATTCCTGAAGATGGCACAGCTCGTGCGCGACAATATATTCCTGCAATCTTTCTGCCAGGAACATTATCTTGTAATTGAAGTTGAGGTTGCCCGCCTGGGAACAGCTCCCCCAAGACCTTCGCTGATTCCTGATAGCCACTCGGCCGTAGTCGAATCGATAGCACTGGTTTACATTCGCTAATATTTCATGAATTTTGCGCCTGGCATCTTCCCGATAAGCCAGATATCTCTTGGCTTCTCTCTCAGAAACCACCCTTCTTCTTTTCGGCCTGCGCCGTTTTTTCATTACAATAACTTTTACCCAATTCATCATTCTGCTGCTTAAAAACAATAAGCTAATTTTAACCTATCCTGCCAAAATGACAACTGTTAAAATCTGAAAGATGATATATAATGATTATGCATCAATAAAACCATGTTTATTCTTAAGCTATTGAGCGAATTGCTATCCGATATTTCCAGCAAGCTGCCTTTGAGCCTCGCCTTGCTTTTTCTTTCAGTCTGGTTGATCGTGGAGGTGCGGCCACAGCCTCTGAGCAGCTACCTGATTATCGGCAGCGTGCTCGCAATCAATGTCAGGGCCCTGTCTATCTGGACCAAAAACGCCTCGGTTTTCCGCGCCAATCCTCGCCTGATGCCAAGCAAAAAAAGCGCACGCCCGTGGAGCAAATTTTAATCTCACCGTCTTAACACTTTCTCCGTATGAAAAAATCCCACCTAAGACTTTTTTGGTTTCTCTCTTTGTCCCTTTGGCTAAGTTTGCCCTTGCCGCTGCTTCAGGCAGAAACTGCCAATATCCGGCTCCGCGGACGCATCCTGATCCAGGTTGAGCAGCATGGCGAAGCTTGGTACATCAACCCCGTTAACGACAGGCGGTATTTTCTTGGCCGGCCCGCCGATGCTTTCTCCGTCATGAAGCAACTAGGACTGGGCATCAATGAGGCCGATTTTGGCAAGCTTGGTCCTGCCGCAAAAAAACGCTTAGCGGGCAAAATATTGATACGGACCCAGAAATCGGGCGAAGCTTGGTATATCAACCCCGCCGACCTCTCGCTGCATTTTCTCGGACGACCAACCGATGCATTCAATGCCATGCGTCGTCTAGGACTTGGCATAAAGGATGTGGAGCTTAACAAGATCCCCTTGGGCTTTGTCAGCCAACCAGCCAGCGCGCAACCGGAACAAAAGCCGGCATCGCTCAAAAACCCGTCACCGTTACTTGGACAAATGGAGAAAGAAATTCATGTCTTGATAAACAAAGAGCGCGCCGGCGGCGGATTGGCGCCGCTTTCTTGGAATGATGAGGTGGCAGCCGTCGCCCGAGAACACAGCCAGAATCAGGCTGAAGAAAACAAATACCTGATCAGCACCATCAGGCTTTGCAGCTACCCCTTCATCCATCATGAAGGCCAGCGTTTCGGCCTCTACCAGGGCGAACGGCTGAACAACCGGGGGTTGTTCTATTTCAGCGGCAGCGCAGAAAACATCGCCTTGACGCCGCAAGTCAAGGATGGCACCTACGAAAGCACCGGCATCCAGGAACAAGACTGCCAAGCAGAGCAAACGCAGGCCAATGGCGAATACGACCGGAAAATTCACCAAGCATCGACAACCGAGCAGAAAATCGACATTTTAAAGGCGGAGGTCAAGCGCCGGGAAAGCTTGTTAGAGGGCTCTCCGATTATTACCGTACTTGAAACGACATATTACAGCACCCAAGAGGTAGAGCGGCGGGCTGTCACCGGCTGGATGAACAGTCCGGGGCACAGGCGCAACATCCTGAACGGCGACTACAATGAGGCCGGTGTCGGCGTAGCCCAAGTCAAAGATTATTTCATCATTACTCAAGTTTTCATTAAGCGCGTCAGTTGCGGCTACCGTGACGCCGCTTGCTGCAAAGACGATCGCTTCCTTTACTGCTACCAGCCGAACTCGTGCAATGAAAAAAGTCTTTGCACCGAAACCGTTGCTGAACCTAAATGATGATTTGGCTAATCTACATTTTGATTTTTATCCCCTTGCTTTCGATGGCCATCGCTTCCATGTCCTTGATCGTGTGGGTCCCCACGCGCAAAGAAGACCTTTCCAGGGTTTTTGAGCTGGCCAATCTCAAGCCTGATGAAAAATTCATCGACCTCGGCTGCGGCACCGGCACTGTGCCACGCTTTATCGCCGAGCGCTCCGATGCCATTATCCATGGCATCGAATTAGCCATCCCCTTGTACCTATGGTCCTGGCTCCGAGGTCTTTTTGGTAAACGACGGAATCTTTCCTATTTTTGGGGGAGCCTGTTCACGATCAGCTTGGCCGAATACGACGTAATTTACGTGTTCGGCATCCCGGACAAACTGAAAACGAGGCTGCGGCCGAAGCTGGAGCGCGAATTAAAGCCCGGGGCGCGCGTCATTTCCTACGCTTTCGCCATAAACGGTTGGGATCCTAGCGAAATAAGCAAGCCATCGGCCAGAAAAACGTCGATTTATTTATACCAGCGCTAGGGTTTATTTATTAAAATCCTTGTGCTAAAATAAAACCACTTAAAAACTAAGCTTTTCTCATGTACAGTGACTCACTTATCAGGGAACTGACCCAGCGCTTAGAGGAGGAACGGGCTGCGGTCGAACAAGAAATCGCCAAACTAACTTCGCCTGAAGAAACGATGGACAACCCTAGCGCCGAAGACCTGGCGCACGATGCCACCGAGGACATCATCGAAGAATCATTGGTAAAAGTGCACCGAGAAATCCTGGGACGCATCGAAGACGCGCTTGGACGTCTCAAAGACGGCACTTACGGCCGATGCATCGAGTGCGGCACGGAAATAAAAGAAGAAGACTTGCGACGGGAACCTTGGATCGAATATTGCGACCGATGCGTCCACAAGCCTCATTATTACGCTTAATAATAACAATCAATACCTATGCTAGGCCAAGAGAAATTAATTCGTTCCAAAACCAGCTTTATTCTGGGGCTGGTCAGCGGGGCAGCCGCCATTTCATTTATCGGATTCCTGCTTTTTTTAGGACTATATCTTAAAACCCAGTTTTCTGACGGCAGCTTCGATCCCGGAAATGACGACTCGGCTCCGATCGTCAAGAATGACGACACCGGAACTAAGGCACAGCCAAGCGCTGACGCTGGCGCCAAAGTCGATATCAAAATCGCTAAAGACGACCACATACGCGGCAACAAGAACGCCAAGATCACCATTGTCGAGTACTCAGACATCCAGTGCCCCTTCTGCTCGCGGTATCACGACACGATGCTTCAGGTCATGAAAAATTATCCGAAAGACGTGCGCTGGGTATTCCGCCACTTTCCGCTTGACTCCATTCATCCGATGGCCAGAAAAGCGGCTGAGGCAACCGAGTGCGCTGGCGAACAGGGCAAATTTTGGGAATATACTGACAAGCTCTATGCCAACCAAAGCAGTTTAAGCGCCGAATATTTTGCCGCTGCCGCCAAAGAGCTTGGACTTAACACTGGCAAATTCGACACCTGCCTTTCCTCTGGAAAAATGGCTGCCAAAGTCAGCGCCGACCTGCAAGAGGGTCAAGGCCTTGGTGTCAGGGGCACCCCCGGAAGCTTCATTAATGGCAAATCCATTCCAGGAGCCGTTCCCTTTTCAACAATCGAAGGCATGATCAAAGCTGAATTGAAATAACTCCATATAAAAAACCGGCCTCTAGCGACGCCGGTTTTTTATATGGCCAAAAAATAATTTCCCGCTCATATGCACCGCCTACATTCCCGCTCGCTTGACTTATTCTCCTGCACCGGATATATTAACAGTACCCTCCCCAGGGGGGTAATAAGAATATTTATGAGCCCCATTTCTTGCGCCAAAAAAGACGCCACCAGGCGACTGAAGATAACCGCCGGACATCTTAACAAGATCATCGAGATGATCGAGCAGGATGCCTACTGCCTCGACATCATACAGCAGGCATCGGCCGTCCGCGGGGCTATTAAAAAGGCTGAGGAGGTTCTGCTATCAAACCACTTGAAGACTTGCGTGGTCAATGCCATCAAGGAGGACCGTGAGCAGCAAACCGTCGCGGAGCTTCTTGAAGTTTATAAAAAATTCAACTGAATGACTGGGGGAATAATAAAAAACTTGCGTCATGTCGGGATGATTTCCGTAATCATCGGCTTGATGATGGCGAATTTTTTTCACGCGTTTCTTATGAACGCCGCCCCCTCTTTGTCGGCTGCGGAAAGCTATGGCGCTTGCCATGCTCACGAAAAAGCCGGCGGGGAAAAGAAGGAAGACGGCGCGCAAAAAGATATCCTGCCATGTTGTGCCGACAAGAAAGGCAGCACCGCTGCACCGCTGCTGGCGATTTACGAATTCAACAAATCTTTTCTAATACCATCATCACGTCTCGGCGAATCATTGCCCATTAGCCATGGTTTGCCGAAGCCAAAAAGCTTTCAGGCACCTCCTAGCCAGATTGCTCTCGATACCATCGTGCTACGGATCTAAAGTTGGCTCAGTTAAACAGGCAGCCCCATGCCTGCAAGTTTATTTTATTTAACTGACTTAACTATGAACGAATTACATAAAATCTCCCTGCCGATCAGCGGCATGCATTGCCGCTCGTGCGAAATGCTGCTTGAGGAAAAACTCTCTTCGGTCGAGCACGTCAAAAAAGTCGAGGTAAACTACAAAAAGGGCCAGGCTGACGTCTTTTTCGCAGCCGAATCTTCGCCTCGCATTCACAATCTTGAAAAAGCCGTTGTCGAAGCGGGCTATACCATCGGCGAAACGAAAAAAATGCCCTGGTTCAGCAAGAATCCCGGCGACTACAAGGCAATCTTCAATTCATTGCTTATAGTTTTCTTCATCTACGGCATCCTCGGATTTTTCGGCCTGACCGACATGAACGTTGGCGCGGCCAACAACCCTTCGAGCATCGGGGTGGTCATGCTTATCGGCCTAGTCGCCGGATTTTCGACCTGCATGGCCTTGGTTGGCGGCCTGACTTTGGGCATGTCGGCCAAGTTCGCTGAAGCCCATCCAGAGGCTACTCCCAAGCAGAAATTTCGTCCTCACCTATACTTCAATGGCGGCCGCATACTGGGCTACGCCTTTTTCGGAGCCTTGCTTGGCATGATCGGCTCAGCCTTCCAGCTTTCGCCTTCCCTCAGCGCTCTTCTTACCGTATTAGTCGGACTTGTCATGTTGCTCATGGGCTTGCAGCTCACTGAACTGATGCCGAGGCTTAACACCTTCAAGCTGGCTCTGCCTAAGGGAGTGGCCAAAACTTTGGGCATCGGCTCCAAAAACAAGGAGTATAGCCACAAGAACTCGATGATTCTAGGAGCTTCTACCTTTTTTCTTCCTTGCGGTTTCACTCAGGCCATGCAGCTCTACGCCGTTTCGAGCGGTAGCGCTTTTGATGGTGCCGTGATTATGGGCTTGTTCGCATTGGGAACGGCGCCCGGCCTTTTGAGCGTCGGCGGTCTTACCTCCATCTTTAAGGGCGAGTCGGCCAAAAGATTCTTCAGGTTTGCCGGCACGGTCGTGGTCCTGCTCTCGCTGTTTAACTTGAAAAACGGCTTAACCCTTCTGGGTTGGACTCCTGAATTCAATACCACTGAAGCCAAGACTGTCACAGCGCAGGACCCTAATGTCAAAATGGAAAATGGGGTACAGGTGGTCAGTATGTCGGAAACAAACCGCGGCTACGAACCCAACCGCTTCACTATCAAGGCGGGAGTTCCGGTCCGCTGGGAAATCGATGCCAAGGCTCCTTATTCCTGCGCTAGCGCTTTGGTCGTTCGCCAACTCAACATCAGCAAATCCTTGAAAGCAGGCATGAATATAATAGAATTCACGCCCAAGGAACCAGGCACCTTGAAATTCTCCTGCTCCATGGGCATGTATACCGGAAGCTTCAATGTGGTCGATTCTTCGGGGGGTGGCGGAACAGCGGCTGACGAGCCGGCAGACAATACCGCTCCGGCGGCAATCGATGGCGGCGCCTCGTGCGGTTCTGCCGGCGGTTGCGGTTGCGGCGGAGGCAAAAAAACTGCCCCGACTAACACCAAGCCTGCCGTAACCACAAAAGACTCAACAACTAATGAACAGGTGATTAAAGCTGTCTATACCCAGGCCGCTGACATCCAGCCGAGCGAATTCACGGTCAAGGCCGGCAAGCCAGTCCGCTTCGAAATCGATGCTCAAGAGGATGGCGGCGGTTGCATGAGCTACATTAAGGTATCCGACCTGGCCGAAGAGCCGCAATTATTGGAAGCGGGTAAGAAAATCACCATGCAATTCACCCCGACCGAGCCTGGCACTTACCAGATCACCTGCGGCATGGGCATGGTCCGAGGCCACATCACTGTTAATTAACTCTTCATATGAATACGCAAACATTTTCGATACAAGGACTCACTTGTAGTGCTTGTGCTAAGCTTTGCACCATGAAACTTTCCAAAATCCCGGGCGTCAGCAATATCCTCGTCGATTCGGCAACCGGCCGCACCACCATTACGGCCGAGCGGAAAGTCAGTCTCGAAGAGGTCAAAGACGCGCTCAAGGGAACCGATTACTCAATTAACTAACCCCTATGAAACAACAGATAGAACTATTTATTTCGGGCATGCACTGCGCATCCTGCGAAAAGATCATTGCCGCTGAGCTGGAGGAGTTGGCAGGAGTCACTAACATCAGCATCGACCACCAGACTGGCCGCGCCACGGTGCAACTGGACCCTGCCCAAGCGTCCCCCGATGATATCCTAGCTGCCATCGAACGAGCCGGCTACAAGGCGACCATTGCTAATCCGGCCGCCCCAGCCAAGCTGGCCGCCAGCCAGATTGCGGTCAAAAAACAACGGGCTGGCGACGATCAACCATTAAAAATCAAGCTTGAGGCCAAGATTGAAGCCGAAGGGCGCGTGCTTTCCGACAATAACGGCCGGCCATATTTCGAAGGCAAGATCCATAACGACAAGCTGGCCGAATTCAGCGTGCCAGAAGGCCAGGCCGAAGCCAAGGAATTCGTCGACCAACTGAGCAACACTGCCAATCTGGCCGGCTTATTCGATTCTTTACTAGGCAGCCACAAAACCGCGGCACCCACCCCCACCGTGGCAGCGGCGAAAATGAATGAGGCCTCAGCTCCGCTCTTAAATGCCAATCCGATTGCTGGCGCCGACCATGCCAAGCGCGCCAACCTCTCGCTTTACGGCATGCACTGTTCGTCCTGCGCCGGCTTGATCGAGCGCTCACTCAAGAAGGTGCCTGGCGTCAAGCAGGCTAATGTCAACTTCGCGGCCGAAAAGGCTTCCGTCGTCTTCGACGAAGCTTCCGCCGACCTGCAAACACTGATCATGGCCGTCGAAAAAGCCGGCTACAAGGCCGAAGAAGTCGATGCCAAAGACAGCGAATACGAAAGCAAGAAGCGTGAAAAGGAAATCTCTTCTTACAAAAACAAGTTCTGGATCAGTTTCGTCCTAAGCTTGCCCATGCTGTATTTCATGTTCCTTGATTTCTTCGCGTGGTTGCCTGGCAAGATCGCCCTATCACCATACATCGGCATCATCTCATTGCTGTTCACCTTGCCAATCCAGCTGGTCATCGGTGCCGGCTTTTATAAGGGCATGTGGTCCTCGCTCAAGATGAAGACCTTTAACATGGACAGCTTGATCGCCATCGGCACCTCGACCGCCTTTATCTATAGTTTGGTCAATTATGCGATTTATTACTTTAACAACCGCTCACTGATCGGACTTAACGGCAAAATACCCGACCTCTATTTCGAGACTGCCGCCTTCCTAATCACCTTTGTCATCCTGGGCAAGTGGCTGGAGATCCGCACCAAAGGCAAAACCTCAGACGCTATCAAGAAGCTGATGGACCTGTCAGCTAAGACTGCACGCGTCATCCGCAACGGCCAGACACTGGATATTCCGGTCGAAGAGGTGATGCATGGCGACATCATCATAGTGCGCCCAGGCGAAAAGGTGCCGGTTGACGGCACTATCACTAAGGGCGGCTCTGCCATCGACGAGTCTATGATTACCGGTGAAAGCCTGCCGATTGAAAAACATGTCGGCGACTCAGTTATCGGCGGCACTGTCAACAAGGTCGGCAGCTTCGAGTTCGAAGCCACCCGCATCGGCTCAGAAACCGCTTTAGCCCAGATTATACGCCTGATCGAAGACGCCCAAGGCTCGAAAGCTCCGATCCAAAATATGGCCGACCGCATTTCTGCTTGGTTCGTCCCAGCCGTCATCAGCATCGCCATTATCACCTTCGCGGTCTGGTATTTCCTGCTCGGCTCAACCCTAACCTTCGCCTTGATGGCCTTCACCGCCGTCATCGTTATCGCTTGCCCTTGCGCTCTCGGCTTAGCCACTCCGACTTCATTAATGGTCGGCACTGGCAAAGGCGCCGAATATGGCATTTTGATCAAGGGTGGTGAACCGCTGGAAGCAGCCTGCAAAATAAATACCGTCATCTTCGACAAGACCGGCACTTTGACCAAGGGCAAGCCGGAAGTGACCGACATTCTTTCATTTGGCAGCCTTGACGAAGACGAGGTAATTACAGTTGCTGCCAGCTTGGAAAAATTATCCGAACACCCCTTGGCCGAGGCGATCTACACCCACGCTCAGGACGAAGACTTCGGCCTCGATGAAGTCCACGACTTCTCTGCCATCCCTGGACACGGCGTCCAAGGCACCATCAACAGCACTGTTTACTACTTCGGCAACCGCAAACTAGTAAGCGAAACCTTAGGCCACCCGATCGACAAGATCAACCGCAAACTGGCCAAACTGGAAGAGCAAGGAAAGACTGCCATGCTTCTGGCTACCAAAGAAACAGTCCTCGGCGCCATTGCCGTGGCTGACACGGTCAAGCCGACCACCACTGCCGCTATCAACCGGCTCAAGGCCATGGGCATCGAAGTCTATATGATTACCGGCGATAATCAGCGCACCGCTCAAGCTATCGCTCGCGAAGTAGGTATCACCAATGTCTTGGCAGAGGTTTTGCCAGAAGATAAGGCGAATGAGGTCAAAAAACTACAGGACACTGGGAGGCGCGTCGCCATGGTCGGCGACGGCATCAATGATGCGCCCGCCCTGGCACAAGCTAACTTGGGCATCGCAATGGGCTCCGGCACCGACGTAGCCATGGAAACCGGCGGTATCGTCATCATGAAGAACGACCTGAACGATGTCGTCACCTCACTCGAGCTAGCCCGCGAAACCATGGGCAAGATCAAGCAGAACATGTTCTTTGCCCTCTTCTACAATGTCATCGGGATTCCGATCGCTGCTCGAGTCTTCGCCGGTTTCGGCCTGATCCTTAAGCCCGAGTTGGCCGGACTCGCCATGGCCCTTAGCTCAATCTCGGTCGTGTCCAACTCTTTGCTTTTGCGCTATTTCCGGCCCGCTAAACGCAACTATGCATCACTAGTCGCGCCGTTGATCATGATTATCGTCTTCACCCTCGGCTTTTTCGAGTTCGCTAAATTCAGTTCCGGTATGGAAGACCAGGGGATGAAAAAAACCGTTTCCGTTGAAATGGCCACTACTCTAAATACCTTTCTGGCCAACGGCGAAACTAAGATCAATTTTGCCGAAGGCAACCCCAAGCTATTCCTGGGTGCCGAAAGCCTGCCAGGCAGCCTGAAAGCTGAAGCTGGCACCTTGGCTTTGAGCGATTACGAAATGGTTGTCGGCTACAAAGAGGCAATGATGATGAAGGAGGAAAAACTGATCCAAGGACCGGGCGATTCGCTCAAAGACTTCTTCGGCCTTTCCAGCATCAAGGTCGTCGGCATCCTTGAACCGACCGGCACCTTGATCGACGAATATCACTTCGTCAATGGCAAAACCTTGTCATACATAACCAACACGGCCGAGATCAAGTTTGTGGCCGAAAAAGATGTCACCAAGAACTTCTACTTCGTTAATGCGACCAACACTCCAGAGAGGCTAAAGGCTTCGATCAAGGGTTTTGACGAAGTGGCATTGGGTGACAGGAAATATCTGCCCGTATACGTCGGCAGCGCTGAGGCCAAGATGATGATCGAGGCTAAGCTTATCAACAAGCCGGGTGACACGATAGAGGATTTCTTTGGCAACGATGTCATTATTGCTAGCATCCTGCCCGAAACCAAGACGGCACTCGACACGATGCATTTCATCGGTCAAGACTTCGCTCTAAAGACCCCCTCACGATAACCAAACGTACTCCTGGTTAAAAGTCGCAAAAAACAGCAGACTCTTTGCTGTTTTTTTGTTGTCCGATGTTTTGCTATACTGTTAGTATTAAAATCAAACCAAAACTTCATGTTAATAAAACCTAAGTCTGAAATCCGCAAAGATTATTTTTTAGACAAATATGTCATCATAACTCCTGGACGCGCCAAGCGCCCGCGGGACGTTCGAGAAAGTTCGGTTGTCCACAAAGACGTAAAGTGTGGGCTCTGTCCCGAGGGCATTGAAAAGAATCTCATTATCGATGCCGTTGGCGGCAAAAAAAATTGGGAAGTAATGGTACTTAAGAATAAATATCCTGCCGTAACCCCCAACAACCCCAAGGCCTTCGGAGTGCAAGAAGTCATTGTTGAGACACCCTTGCATGGTACTGAGATGCACGAATTTTCACTGGCACAGCTTGAAAAAGTCTTGCACGCTTATCGAAGCCGGATGACTGTTTTAAGCAAGAACAAAAAACTTGACTACATACTGATCTTTAAGAACAGCGGTTCCAAGGCTGGCGCCTCATTGGCACATTCTCATTCACAGGTTTTTGCCACCCGAATCCTGCCCCCGCTATTAATTAACGAGATGTCTGAGGCCGAAAAGTATAAAAGCGAACATGGGGCTTGCCCATACTGCGACATCATCAAGAAAGAGGCCAAAAGCAAACGCAAGGTTTATGAAGATGCTCAAATCCTAGTCTTCACCCCCTACGCCAGCGAATATCACTACGAACTTTGGTTCACCACCAAGCGTCACGTCGATAATATGACCGAGCTCAACCAGGGGGAAATCAAATCATTGGCCTACGCCCTTAAAAGAGCCTTGATCAAGCTCCACCTATTAGGCATCCCTTATAATTTTTTTACTCAACAGGCAATTTCCGAACCAAAGCAGCATTTCTATCTCAAGTTACAGCCTCGTGATTCAGTCTGGGCTGGCGTTGAAATCAGCTCAGGCCTAATCATCAACTCGGTGCCCCCGGAGGAGGCGGCTAAATTTTATAAAAAATAATTTCACCATAAAAACACCCCAACGTCAATTGACGTTGGGGTGTTTTTTTTCTAAGATAAGCAAGTAATACCACTATTTGTAAAAATTTGCAAATATTAGTAAAATATAATTAGTTATTAACCTTCTATAAACACATTGCATATGCCTATTCCACAGTTTATACACAAGAAAAACACTGACTCTCCCGGGCAGGTTTACTCGCCAATTCGTCCTCAAAACACTGAAACCAAAAAGAAGAAGCTTTCGGCTAAGTTTTCATTTTTACGTTATATTACAAAAAAGGGTGCACTTATCGCAATTGTTGTTATGACCATCTTAATGGTTGGCGGCTTCATTTATTTATCACAAGGACTCCCTGACCCAAACAAGCTGATTGAACGGCAGGTCGCCCAAAGCACGCGCATATACGACCGTGCTGGCCAAACAGTCTTATATGAAATATATGGCGACCAAAAACGCACCTTGGTCGGACTTAATGACATTCCTCAAAACGTACGCAATGCAACCGTCGCCATTGAAGATAAAAACTTTTACAAGCACGGCGGGTTCAGCTTGTGGGCTATTTTCAGGACAGCCATTACCAATATTTTACGGAATCAAAAGGCCGGCGGCTCAACCCTCACCCAACAATTAGTTAAGAACGCCATCCTTACTAATGAAAAAAGCTATGTAAGAAAAATCAAGGAGCTGATTTTGGCTTACCAAATGGAAAAACGTTTCTCAAAAGACGAAATTCTCCAAATGTACTTAAATGAAATCCCTTACGGATCGACAGCTTATGGCGTTGAGTCGGCAAGCCAGAGATATTTTGGCAAAAGGATACAAGACGTAAGCTTGGCGGAGGCAGCGATTCTAGCCGCACTACCTCAGGCGCCAAGCCGCTATTCGCCCTATGGACCGAATCGAGAGCTGTTAATTAGCCGTCAAAAATACGTTTTAGATGTGATGGCTGAACAGGGCTACATCTCCAAAGATGAAGCAGAGGCGGCAAAAAAAACCGAACTTGTCTTCACTAAGCCGAAAGAGAACATTATCGCTCCTCACTTCGTAATGTACCTCAAGGATGTTTTGTCGGAAAAATACGGAGAAAAAACTGTCGAACAGGGCGGTTTGAAAATAATTTCCACAATCGATATAGAAAAACAAAAAGCTGCCGAGGAAGCAATCGCTGAACGTGCGGAAAAAAACGAAAAATACCAAGCAAGCAACGCAGCCCTAGTTTCCATAGACCCCAAAACTGGTCAAATTCTGGCCATGGTGGGCTCTAAGGACTACTTTAGCGACAAGATAGACGGCCAGGTGAATATTGCCACCAGTCCGCGACAACCAGGTTCCTCTTTCAAGCCGATCGTGTACGCCACCGCATTCACCAAGGGTTACACTCCCGACACGATTCTTTACGACCTTGTTACCAACTTTTCAACCGACCCTGGCAAAAAGTACGAACCGCACAACTACGACGGAGCTGAGCATGGCCCAGTAACCATCCGGAAGGCCTTGGCTGGTTCTTTGAATATTCCTGCCGTCAAGGCAATGTACCTCGCTGGCGTAAACACGGTAATGGATGTCGCTAAAAAGCTAGGGTATTCCACTCTGAACGACAAGGATCGTTTCGGTTTGTCCTTGGTTTTAGGCGGCGGAGAAGTGCAGCTGCTTGAACATGTTAATGCTTATAGCGCCTTCGCCCAAGATGGCGACGTCCACGCAATTTCCCCGGTCCTTCGGGTTGAGGATCGCGGTGGCAAGGTGCTTGAAGAATATAAAGAACAAAAGACAAAAGCTTTTGATCCGCAAGTCGCGCGGCAAATCACCAGCATCTTATCGGACAACAACGCCCGTGCTTATGTTTTCGGCTCGCGCAACTTCTTGACCCTGCCCGACCGTCAGGTTGCAGCAAAAACCGGCACCACCAACGACTATAAAGATGCTTGGACGGTTGGTTATACCCCCTCGCTCGTAACTGGTGTCTGGGTTGGAAACAACGACGCCACTTCAATGAAGCGTGGAGCGGATGGCAGTGTCGTGGCGGCGCCCATCTGGAATGCTTACATGAAAAAAGCTCTGGCTGGCAGCCCAACTGAAGCTTTTACAGCACCCGAGCCGATTAAAACTGGCAAGGCCGTTCTTGATGGTGTTGCAAGCAGTTCACAGACAGTTAAAATTGATCGCGCGTCTGGTTTGCTGGCTACCGAACTCACCCCAGCCTCCTTCATCGAGGAAAAAAACTTCGGACAACCCCACTGCATCCTATACTATGTTGATAAAAATAATCCTCGCGGACCAGCCCCCACCAACCCCTCGAGCGACTCTCAGTTCGCCCTCTGGGAGGGCCCCGTACAAGCCTGGGCAAGAAAAAATAACCTACTATCAACCAGCACACCCCCAACTGAAAAGGATAATCTTCACAAAGCAGAAAACCAACCGCTCTTTACAGTGGAACAGCCGCTAGATGGTCAAACAATCAGTGAGCCGCGCCTCCTGGTTTCCTTAAGTAGCGTAACCGCCCCTCGAGGCGTTAATAGGGCTGAATATTATATAAACGGCAATCTGCTTGCCACTGTTTCAACCTACCCATTCAATCTTGATCAGTCGATCAGTTTTCTGAAAAGCGGCTTCCAGGAACTAACAGTCCGCCTTTGTGACGATATCGATAACTGCTCTGAAAAAAAACTAAACATTAACCTCAACTTCCCAACAGAAGCATTGATCGACCCAATAATCTCATGGAACCAGCCATCCTTATCCATTGAGACAAACAAGTCAGAGTCCTTATCGCTTAGCTACTCAATCGAGGGGCTTGGCGCTATTAGTAAAATAATGTTCGAGCAATCCGCCTCATCATCAGAAAAAAAGATTATTAGCAGCCTTACCCAACCAAACCTAACTTCTCCCTCAACTTACTCCTGGTTAGCCCCCAAGCAAGCGGGTAATTACAAGATAATTATCAACGGGGTAACTTGGGACAATAAAACCGTTTCATCACCTCCGCTATCAATTGATGTAAAATAAAAAAAACCGTCCAATCGGACGGTTTTTTTAAACCCTTATCTACTGTTTTATTGGCATCACTATATAAAGATAATCAGAGCTGTCGGCGGGCCGCAAAAGACATGGCGTGTTGCCATCCACAACCTCAAACACCACCTCATCACCACCAATCGTGTTTAATCCGTCCAATAAATAACGATAGTTCACCACCACAAAATTATCCTCACCCTCAATCTTGCCTGGAACCTCGACAATATTCTCACCAGTCTGCCCCGAGGCTGAGGACACGACTAGTCCGCCTTTGTTTTTGGGGAAGTCTAAATTAATATCATTAATTCCTGTTTTAGCAAATAATGACGAAGCCTTGACGGCACGCATAATCTGCTGCTGCTCAATAACCGCCTTAGTTTTGGCTTGACCAGGTATTATTTGTCGATAATCCGGATATTGACCTTCAATGAGTCGAGACACCACTTCGGTTGAGCCGTAAACGAACAGAATCTGGTTTTCGTAAATATAAACCTCAACGTCTTCCGTTTCACCAGCCACATCATCTTTCGTTCCCGAAATAATCCTAACAACCTCTTGGATCGTTTTTGCCGGCACTATGACACTGGCGCTCTCAATGGTGCTTTCCTTAACCCCGATCTTTTTCTCAGCCAACCTATAACTATCAGTTGCGGCTAAAACAAGCTCTTTATTATTCAAATTGAATAAAACTCCAGTGAGCTCAACCCTGGTTTCATTTGTTGAAACCGCAAAAACAACCTGATTCAGGGCTTTGCGAAATTGATGAACCGGAACTTTGCAGAAGTTCCCCCTTTCTACAACAGGGATCAGGGGGAAATCTTCAGCTGACTGACCCTTGACCTTAGTGTTGTAACTATCACAAGTAATCGTAAGGGAGTTATTATTGAGCCCTATATCTATCTTTTGATTAGGCAGCAAGTTAATATAGTCAGCCAGTATCTTCGCATCAACCGTAAAGGACCCCTCTTGATCAACTTTACCCCGAACGACACAACTTATGCCAATCTCCAGGTTTGTTGAAACTAGTTTTATGTTCCCCTGCTTAGCCTCAATCAGCACATTATTCAAAATCGGGAGGTTTTGATTTTTACCAGTCAGGTGTCCCGCTATAAATAACCCTTGCTTTAGGTTCTCTTGCAGACTAGAAAATTTCATACACAATCTTCACTAGTTATTTATTAATTAATAAATATATATTTAAGATACAGTAATAATGATAATAAGGCGCGGGATAAGTTGAAAACCTGGTTTTGGCTTTAATGTTTGCGTGAAATTTTTTGGCAAACCTGTGCGGGGTTCTTGGTGGCTGTGTGGGTTATTTTTTGCTTTTGTGGGTAATCCTTGAATTGGCCCGACTTATCCAAAATCTCTTCAAGGTTTTGCACGGAGCGTTTGTGCCGTAAAAGGAGTCACAAAAGTTATACACTGGCACTGTAGATAAGTTGTTTAATGGATTCTAACTCTTGTTTTAGGCGCTCGTTTTCCTGTATTTCTTTAGATATTTTATTGTGTGCGTGCATCGCTGTTGTGTGATCCCGTCCGCCCAGCTCTTGGCCGATGGTTGGGAATGAGGCATTTACCTCTTCTCGCAAAAGAAACATGATTATTTGCCTCGGCGTAACCAACTCCTTCTTGCGGCTCTGGCCAGTGATATCTTTAACGGCCACATCATAAAAACGTGCCACGGCATCGATAACCGACTTGGCATTGGTGGATTTTTGTTGATAGTTGATAATGATGCTTGCCAAGATGTTTTTGGCAGTTTCCATGGTTGGCTTGTAGTTGTTGAATTCGTGATAAGCAATCAACCTGTTGAGGGCGCCCTCCAACTCCCTTATGTTGTTTTGGACATTGGCGGCCACATAGGATAGTATTTCATTTTCAAGTGAATAGTTTTTTTCTCGGCATTTACGTTCAAGGATGGCCATTCTTGTCTCGACGTCGAGCTGTCCGACGTCGGCAATCATGCCCCATTCAAAGCGCGAAAGCAGGCGTTTTTCTAAAGCTGGAATGGATTTTGGAGGACGGTCGGAAGTTAGGACGATTTGCTTGTTGTTTTGATGGAGTTCATTGAAGGTGTGAAAAAACTCTTCTTGCGTGCCATCTTTTCCAGCCATGAACTGTATATCATCAATAAGGAGGAGATCAACGTTACGGTATCTTTCTTTGAACTCGCGAGCTTGACCGCTTTTAACCGCCTGAATGTAGTCGTTGGTAAACTTCTCAGAGGTGATATACATGATCTTGTCGGTCTTTTTTGAGAGGTTGTGTCCAATCGCTTGCAGTAGGTGGGTTTTGCCCAGCCCGACTCCGCCATATATAAAAAGAGGGTTGTAGGCATTGCCAGGATTGGAGGCTACCGCCTGGCAAGCGGCGTGTGCCAGTTCATTGCCCTTGCCAACGACGAAGTTGTCAAAGGTGTAGCGGTTGTTTAACCCGAAACGATTGATTGGCAGGACTTCGGTGTGCAGCCTTTCCGTATCGGTTGGTCGTACGCGTTTTACAATGTCGGAGACCGGGGCCGTCTTACGCGCTTCAACCTTATAAAAAATATCCTTTATTGGTTGGCTGGTTACGCTTTTTAAAGCGCTTAAGATTTCTTGATGATACTTTTTTTCCAGCCAAGCCTTAGTGAAGGTGTTAGGAACACAAACAACAGCTTGATTGTTTTCAAAGGAGGAAATAAAGGTGTCTTTGAACCAGGTGGTGAAGTTTGCTCGGGATAGTGTTAGCTCGATTTCACCTAAGGCAGCCTGCCAAAGCTGTTCATTGTTCATAAGCAAGGGGGTTATTTTGAAGATTTAAAATGAGAGGTCTTTGATGATGAAAGTATAACAGGGGCTTCAACTATAAGAAAGGGCTTGGGCTGTGTATAAACTGTTGATATGTCTATAAATGCATGCCCTGTCGACAATTGACTAAAAGCTTTAAAGATGTTAGTATTTTTTAGAATCTTCTTTTAAGGTCAGGGGCTTTTTACTTATACAAAGTACCTAGACCTTTTTATCTTAAGGATATTTATAATAATGTAAAGGTTATGCCAAAACGAACTTATCAGCCCAACAAGAAACGAGCGAGCAAGAAGCATGGTTTTTTGAAAAGGGTGGCCACTAAGAATGGCCGCAATGTCATTAAAAGGCGCCGCGCAAAAGGCCGCAAGAAATTAACCAAATAATCGATCAGGCTTATGCCTAGCCCAATTGGTCATTTACGGAAAAAAAAGGACTTTGATTCCGTCTTTAAAACAGGGAGGGCTAGTTATGACCAATTATTGGGCATTAAAGCAAAGCCGAATACCCTCTCGGAGGCGAGGTTGGGTATAATAATTAGCAATAAGGTTAGCAAAAAAGCTGTATTACGAAATCGTTTGCGAAGGCAAATTAGATACATCGCAACCAAACATACCCTTGATGCTGATTTTGGCAACGACTTGGTTGTTATAGCACTACCGGCTGCCCTTGGGCAGCCTTTTGCTGATTTGGAGAAGTCTTATCTTTATAATATGAGGCGTTTAAAAATAAAAAAATAATATGTTAAAGGCCTTGCCCCAGTATTTTCTTATCGGGCTCATAAAGATTTACCAAAAGACGCTCTCCTTTGACCATGGTTGGCTAAAGCACCTTTATCCGCACGGTTATTGCCGGTATTACCCCACCTGCTCGGAGTATGCTATCCAGGCGATTGAAAAACACGGTGCGGTCAAGGGCACATTCAAGGCCTCTTGGAGAATTTTACGATGCAATCCTTGGAGCAAAGGCGGGTTTGACCCGGTTTAAAAAATAATACAAACAACCTTTTATGTTTAATGATTTGTTTATCGCGGTTTGTTATAAGCCGATTCTTAATTTATTGGTAGTTATTTATAACTTCATCCCTGGGCATGATTTAGCCATCGCGATAATTATCATAACGATTTTGATTAAATTGTTCTTGTGGCCATTTTCTCGGCAAGCGATCAAGGCTCAAAAAGAACTTCAAGAACTGCAG
This sequence comes from uncultured Gammaproteobacteria bacterium, assembly GCA_964443495.1. Classification (GTDB taxonomy): domain Bacteria; phylum Patescibacteriota; class Patescibacteriia; order Patescibacteriales; family GWE2-39-37; genus JAAXUA01. The sequence goes on along the minus strand of CAYUCS010000003.1, from coordinate 103,099 downwards.
CCTAAACTGGAAGAAATTAAAAAAGTTCACGCCAGCAACAAAGAAGAGCAAGCCAAGGCCACCATGGCGCTTTATCGTGAACACAAGATTAACCCCTTCTCTTCGTGTCTGCCCTTGTTGATCCAGCTGCCTTTCTTTTTTGCGGTCTTTCAGGTTTTTCGTGAAATCAGCACAAACAAGCAAATATTGGATTACCTTTACGGGTTTGTCAGTAGGCCGGAGGCAATTAATCCGCAGGGATTTTTCGGACTCATTAATCTTGCCAACCCGAACTATTTACTCGCTGTGCTTGCCGGCTTGGCCCAGTTCTGGCAGGCCAAGATGCTTTCGAACCAGCGGCCAACCGTCCAGGATGAAGGCGCAAAAGATGAGGATTTCGCAGCCGTGATGAACAAGCAGATGCTGTACATGATGCCAGCGTTAACCGTATTTATTGGCATAACTTTGCCGGCAGGCCTGTCTCTATATTGGCTTGTCATGACCCTATTAACAGTATTGCAGCAGTTCTTGGTTTTCAGAATGAAAAAACAAGCTTAGTAGACACTCAAAAAAGACCGTCCAGTGGACGGTCTTTTTTTATGTGAATAATCTATTTTTAATTATTTAAAAACACGGAAGCATTAAAATGAACGGCTTTTGCCAACGATTAGCGTGACTGAATGTTTTGCTAATTTAATTTCAACGGGGGGTATTATTCCGACAGAGTTATCCAGAAGAAGTGTTTGTTGTTTTTTATTTTCAATAAAAAACCTTTCAGCAGTAAAGATGCTTTCTCCAAAAGCTTTCTTTTTTAAAAAACCCGAATCTTCCTCTGTTTTTATGTATAACTCCAATTGCCCATCGTTTGGGTCGAAGCGCGCCAGGCCGCTTTTGTCATGAGTTAGCGGAAGGTTGATGATTTTTATCAGTGCTGAATTCGGGGCTTCGATTGAATACCCTTTTTCCAGCGCAACAAGCGTGTCCTTGCCGGAAATCGACGCTTCCGTCAAAAAGTAATATTGATTTGCCTGAGCAAGATCTATTTTTGTCAGACGTCGCGCCGACAAGATGTCACAAGCAGCCAACTCAAGATCAATGCCAAGAAATTCAGCAATTGAGTTTCTCTCTTTTCCAACAGGGATGAAGCCAACGGGAATGTCGTAGCCCCCCAAAGAGTTTATGACCTTGCTCAACGTTTCGTCGTTTCCTACCGCGATGATGGTTTTGGCGCCACGTCGAATCTCGCCCATTATCAAATCTTGGTAATTTTTAATTACCCCAAGCCTGCAAATCTTCCCGTTCAGCCCCAGGTCAGTAAGTCTGGTTTCAATTTTTGCAAGAATTTTTGAATATTTGTGATTACCCAAAAATCCATCGTAGATATAAACGTGCATCAATTATTTTGAGTTTTTATTTTTCCATCACGGGCTGCCCGGCGTCCGAGCCTTTTTTCATGGTCAAGTTTCCATTAATGATAGCCCCTTGCTCAACAGAAATTTGGTTCACTGTCATGTCCCCATTTATTTTTGCAGTGGCGGTAATTTCAACAAAACCCCTCATGTTTATGTTTCCATTGATTTCTCCTGATATTTTTCCATCACGGGCCTCTATATTGGCTTGAACTCGAGCCTTATTTCCCACAAATAAGCTGCCGGCGGTTTTTAGCGTGCCCTCAAAGATTCCGTCTATTATAATATCGCCTTGGCCGTTGAACTCGCCTTTTACCTTTACGGACGGACCAATGATTGTTTCAATGTCTTTGCCCTTCAGCTTCTCGTCTTTGGAAAACATAATTTTTTATTCTTAGCATTCTTAGTTATTAGTTTAATTCTAGTTTAGTATGCAAACATTTGTCAAAAATAAAAATATAGTGTAGACTAAATTTGAATAAAATTATAAAATATCGTTCGAGGTATTTTATTTTTTATTTCCCTCTGGATCAGGTTGAGCCCCTGTAGTTTAATGGATAGAACAAGACACTCCTAACGTCTCGATGGTGGTTCGATTCCCCCCGGGGGCACTTGGCTAATATTAGCAAAAAATGGGCCCATAGCTCAGTTGGCTAGAGCGCTTGCATGGCATGCAAGAGGTCGCTGGTTCGAGCCCAGTTGGGTCCACAGAAAGAAAGCAAGCTGAATAAGCTTGCTTTCTTTGTTTTGAGTGTAAAATCATGCTTCATATTTACAGTTTGGTACCAGGTTCAACTCAGTTTATATTGTGAATTGTTCCACGTGGAACAATTGCACGGAAGAATGTTCCACGTGGAACATTTTTGTCCATGCTAATGTGGACTAAAGTTTTTGGGGTATTGTTTATGTGAAGTCCTGCAAGTATAATGAAAAGGTGAAATTAAATCATAAGAATGAATATGTACGACACAATAATCATTGGTGCCGGGCCGGCCGGGGTTGCCGCTGCAATTTATGCGGTTAGGCGAGAAATGAAAACGCTGCTTATCAGCAAGGACGTTGGTGGACAGGTTGGTTGGGCAGGCGAAATTGAGAATTATCCAGGCTTCGTTACGATAAAGAATTATGAACTGGTTGGGTTGTTTGAAAAGCATCTTAAAAGCGCAGGCGTTGAATTGCAGCTTGCGGAGATTAAAGCGGTAGAAAAAACAGGTGACACTTTTAAAGTGTTTACTGCGAAAGAGTCTTATGAGAGCAGAACAGTCATAGTTGCAATGGGGCTGGTTCCAAGAAGGCTGGCAATTGCGGGCGAAGAAAAGTTTAATGGGAAAGGCGTGTCGTATTGTGCTAATTGTGACGGACCATTGTTTAAAAACAAAACTGTGGCCGTTGTTGGCGGTGGTAACGCAGCATTGGATGCTGCCGAAGTTTTGTCAAAAATAGCCAATAAGGTTCATTTGATTCATCGAAGCGATAAGTTCAAGGCATTCGATATGTTGGTAGATGAAGTAAAGGAAAGGGAGAATATCGAAATTCATGATCACTCAGTGGTAAAAGAAATTTTGGGCGAATCAAAAGTGGGCAGCATAATGATTGAAAAAAATGATGGCAGTAGTTTTAAGTTGGAGGTTGATGGAGTGTTTATTGAGATAGGGAGGATTGCGCATACTGACATATTGAAAGGGGTTGTTGAAATGAATGAACAAAAACAGATTGTGATTGACGACAAGTGTCAGACATCACAGCCTGGAATTTTTGCGGCTGGCGACGTGACCAATGGAGAGTTTAAGCAAATTTCAATCGCTTCTGGACAGGGGACCGTTGCCGCCCTGGCAGCATATCAATATTTGCAAATCAAGCAGGGCAAAGAAAAAACCGTGGTACGAGATTTAAGTAAAAAGAGCTAATATTAGCAATAATGTTGTCATTTTCGCATGAAAATAAGTTGATTCGCCTCGGCTACCAAGGAGTTATCGGGGTAGATGAAGCTGGTCGCGGCCCCTTAGCTGGACCGGTGGTCGCGGCCAGCTTTTTGTTCATGCCCGGATCAAAAAACATGCCGGCGCTTAAGGGTGTGAATGACTCAAAGAGGCTGAGCGAGATAAAAAGGGACTATATATATGATACGCTCATTAACGACTTCGGCGGAATGCTGGCATATTCATTGGTTGACCATTCGGAAATAGACAAGATAAACATACTTCAGGCAACATTGCTAGCGATGAAAAATTCAGTCGAAAAGCTCGAGAAGCCTAGCAACTGCATAGTGTTGGTTGATGGAAATAAAAGTATAAAAAATTTGGACCTGCCCCAAAAAACCTACGTTAAGGGCGATTCGAGGGTTTTTGCCATAGCTGCGGCATCGATCATTGCCAAGGTTGCTCGCGACCGGGTTATGTTAGATTTTGATGAACAATATCCCCAGTATGGTTTCAAGAAGAACAAGGGGTATGGAACTGTCGAGCACTTAGCCGCTTTAAAGCGCTTCGGACCAACCCCGATTCACAGAAAAACTTTTGCCCCAATTAAGAATTTTATCTAAAATAAGTCCTTAACTTGTTATTACTGGTAAAATTATTTATAATTAGAACAAATAAAATAATTTTAAATTATATGATACCAGGAGTAGGAGGAAGCGTCCTTTTAGATGTTAATTTGATATTGAAAAAAACCAAAATCGGCGACAGGATGACAGTGGCAAATCTGGGTTGTGGCGCTTCGGGACATTTCGTATTTCCCGTAGCTGACCTGGTTGGAAAAAAGGGCAAGGTTTACGCCGTGGATATTCTAAAAACGGTGCTTGAGAGGGTGACGCGAAGAGCCAAGCAGGAGGGGTATCTGAATGTAGAAACCATTTGGAGTAATTTGGAAATATTCAATGCGACAAAAATCGAGTCAGGCTCTCTTGATGCCGCATTGCTTGTCAATGTTTTATATCAATCACAGCATCGTGCCGAAATATTGCGGGAAGCAATAAGGATGCTGAAGAAGGACGGGCGACTGCTAGTAGTCGAATGGAAAAACATCAGCTCGCCGCTTGGCCCGCCCGTTGAAGAGCGGGTGAACGAGGAGTTGTTGCATGCGGCAGCAAAAAAATTGGGCATAATCATCGAGGAGGAATTCCAGGCCGGGGAATATCATTACGGCATCGTATTTACTAAAATGTAGAAAACATGAAAAACTTTCTGACGCTAAAATTTTGGTTCAGCGCTAATCCTGGCGATTTGACCTTGCAAGCACAAGCGGGCTTTTTAATCCTGATTGTCATCTTGGCGGCTATCGGCGCATATTCGTGGTGGTGGCGCAAAGAGAATGCTAAAGGGCTTTATCGTAAAATTTATGGTCGCGTTATGACTCTTGGTTTTACCAACGCTGGCCTTGGGTTGTTGCTGCTGTTTTTTGAGTATGAAGCAGTTCCCATATTGTCAATGAGATTTTGGCCGCTCGTTTGGTTTTTCTCGATGGTTGGTTGGGGTTGGCTAATTGGCAAAGATATTCAAAGAATCCCGCAAATCAGAGCCCAGATCGAAGAGGAACGGAAGATAAAAAAATACATCCCCTAAATACAACAGCCTCGCATGAGGCTGTTTTGCTATGCCATGGAAAATTCTTACAATAAATCTGTGGGCGCTTGGGGAGAGGGGCTGGCAAGCGGTTATCTGTGCGAGCGAGGATACCGGATGGTTGACAGCAATGTTAAGACGAGCTACAAAGAGACGGATTTGATATGCTGGCACGAAGATGTTTTGGTGTTCGTGGAGGTTAAGACTCGTATCGGAGCCCGATATGGCGAAGCTGTCGAAATGATCAATGATAAGAAAATACGCAACATGAAACAGGCTGCCCGTGTTTATTTATTATCGAACAAATTGAAGTTTCGTTCGATCAGGCTGGATTTTATAGCCATTGATGTCAATCGGGAGAGTGGTGTGGCGAAGATTCGGCACTACAAGGACATTGCCTGAACAGGGTTGGTAAATGGTATTTTTTATGTTAGGATAGTTTTTATGAATACGAAAAAGCTTACATTAAAATACAGGGTGTTACTGGGTGTGTCGGCGGTCATTATATCGCTTTTTCCAGTTTTTTCTGCGAACGCAACAACGACTAGTTTGTATTTTTTTTACGGTAATGGCTGTCCGCACTGCGCTAAGGAGGAAAAGTTTCTTGACTATCTTGAGAAGACCGATAGTTCGTTGAAAGTGTATCGTTATGAGGTTTGGAAGAATAAAGAAAATCAGGCCCTGCTGGCGAGCGCGGCAAAGATGCTTGGCTTGAGCTTCGGCGGCGTGCCGGTTACGATTATCGGCAGCGAAGCGGTCGTTGGATTTGATGAGCCGGAAACAACCGGCGTGAAGATAAACGACCTCATTAAAAAAGCCAGCAAAGGCCCTCAGCGCGACCTGATCGCAGACTTGCTCAAAGAGGGCGGCGTCGCAAGCGGAGACAAAGACTCAAAAAAGGCTGATAACGATAGCTCATCTGACACGACCAAAGTGCAAGCATTTTTTGGCGAAATAGACATCAAGAAGCTTTCTTTGCCAGCCCTAACCGCCGTAATAGGATTATTGGATAGCCTTAACCCTTGCGCAATGTGGGTTTTGCTATTCTTGTTGAGCCTGCTTTTGGTTGGCGGTGATCGCAAGCGAATGATCGTTTTGGGAAGTGGGTTCATCGGCGCCTCGGCGCTGACATATTTTCTTTTCCTCTCGGCCTGGTTGAATGTTTATCAGCTGATCGGGCTGCTGGGCTGGTTGAAGATGCTGATCATTGCAGTGGCTGTTTTTGCTGGAGCATATAACTTGCGCGAGTACTGGCGCAATCGTAAAGGGGGCTGCGAGATCAAGGACGCGCCGAAACGCCAGGCGATCATGCAGAAGCTGCGCGAGGCGGCCCGACATAATTCTTTATGGATCGCTTTCGTCGGCGTAGTTTCGCTAGCATCAGTAATCAATTTAATTGAGCTGCTGTGCAGTGCTGGATTGCCGGCCATTTATGTCCCGGTCTTGACGCAGGCAGGCCTGCCTCAATGGCAGTATTATTCCTATCTTGCGCTTTACTCTTTCTTTTACGTCGTTCCTCAGTTGGCAATATTTTTAATCGCCGTATTTTCGATGCGGCTCACGGCTATCAGTTCGCGCGTGACTAAGTGGTCGAATCTGTTCGGTGGAATAATTATGATTATCCTGGGAATATGGTTATTAATACAATGGTATTAAAGAAAAAGATTTTCTTAATAGCGATCGTTAGCGGTAGTTTGATGCTACCGTTTTTTTCTGCGTTCGCGCAGGAAAAAACCGCGGCGGACACGACATTCAAAGCGCTGGTGCAGGAGGTGGTTAAGCAGCAGCTGAGCACCTTGCCCGACGGCACGCAAGTCGAGCAGCAGAACCTCAGGCTCAAAGGGTTGGAAGGAGAATACAAGGACAAGGTCGTGAATTATTATGGCATCGGCGATGTCGATGTGATCAAAAAGAATATCTATAGCCAGGGCGACAAGGTTTTGGTGGTGGCTTCGATGGACCACCAGGGCGAAACGACTTTTTACGTGACCGACTATGTCAGGACCAACAGCCTGTTGCTTCTGGGCATAATATTCTTGTTGAGCTTGATTGCGGTCGGCGGACTGAAAGGCTTGCGCTCGATCCTGTCTTTGGGGCTAAGCTTTTTGGTTATCATGAAATACATCGTGCCGCAGATCATTGCCGGCGCCGACCCGATTGTAGTGACGGTTATCGGGTCGTTCGTGATCCTGATGATCATTATCTATCTGACCGAAGGCTTCAGCAAGCTTTCGCACTTGAGCGTGGCGAGCATTTTCATCAGCTTGATGATTACCGTTGGCCTATCCTGGCTGTTCGTCGGACTGACGAAGCTATCCGGCTTATCAAGCGAGGAAAGCAGCTTCTTGATCGGCGTCGGCACGGGTACGATCAATTTCCAGGGACTTTTGATGGCGGGAATTATTATCGGTGCCTTGGGCGTGCTGGATGACATCGTTATTTCGCAAGTAGCCACTGCTTTGGAAATACATAAGGCTGATAGTCATTTGAGTAGGGCGGAAATATTCAAGCGCGCGTATAGGGTCGGAGTTTCGCACATCAGTTCGATGACCAATACCTTGTTTTTGGCGTATGCCGGCGCTTCGCTTTCGCTTCTGGTCTTGTTCGGTAGCGGCCAGAGCGGTTTTGCCGGCTGGGGGCAAGCGGTCAACAACGAGCTTATCGCCACGGAAATCGTCCGCACTATGGCGGGCAGCATCGGTTTGGTTCTGGCAGTGCCGGTATCCACCCTTTTGGCCGCCTGGTGGGCTAAGAGATCTTGATAATGTTATAAAAAAACAACCTCGCAATATTGCGAGGTTGTTTTTATATTTCCAGATTAGGCTCAGCTCGAAGTGTTGTGATGTCTGTAAATTGATTTTGGTAAAATTTGTGGCATGCTGCTGCTCCGATCATGGCCGCATTGTCTGAAGTGTAGGCCAGGTCTGGGGCTGAAAAGCTGTAGTTAAGATGTTCGGCCGACTCTTTCATGGTAGCGCGTAATTTACGATTAGCCGAGACGCCGCCTGAGAGCATGATGGTTTTGACATTATGTTTTTTGGCGGCGGCCAAGGTTTTTGAAACCAAGACGTCGACGACGGCAGATTCGAAAGCGTCGCAGTAGGACGAAATCTTTTTGCGCCACTCCGGATCATTATTGAGGGCGTACAGCAGGGCGGTCTTGAGTCCGGAAAAGGAAAAATCCAGGTCGTGACTGCCGATCATTGGACGTGGCAAGTCGATGTGGTATCTTAACTTATCTTCGTCAAAAGCCTCGCCTGCCAGCTTGGAAATTATCGGGCCGCCCGGATAACCCAGATCCATCAGTTGCGCTGCCTTGTCAAAAGCCTCGCCCGCTGCGTCATCGCGAGTCTGCCCCACGATAGTCAGGTTTTTGTTCTCGTCCATCATGACCAAGTTGGTGTGGCCGCCTGAAACGGTCAACACTATGGCGGGCAGTTGGATGTCGTCGCGGTCAATAAAGTTGGCATGTATGTGCCCCTCGACGTGATTGACGTTGATCAGCGGCAGCCCTAGCGTGTGTGCCAGAGTCTTGGCGGTTTCAATGCCAACCATGAGCGAGGTCACAAGTCCGGGCCCGGAGGTGACGGCAATGGCATCGATACTGTTCTTGATTTCTTTAATATCGATTCCGGCCTGGGCAAGAGCCGCGTTGATGACCGGTAAAACATTGCCCACATGCTCTCTAGCAGCGAGTTCGGGCACGACGCCACCGAATTTCTGGTGGAGGTCGGTTTGCGAGCTGACCACGTTGGAAATAACCGAAATCAGCGACTGATTGTCCTCAACCACCGCTGCGGAAGTGTCGTCACAACTGGATTCAATAGCAAGTATTCTCATAGATATAATTCAAGCCGAGCGTAGGCCCGGCTTGAATCTTGAAATTCCTGGAGTGCCAGGACTAATTGTAGCGCTACGGGGAATCGAAGGGGCGGAAGCCCCACGCCGTACTCAGGGTTCTTTGCCGCCCCGTAGCCCCACAATCATTTTTTGGAGTACCAAAAATTAATTGTAGCGCTACGGGGAATCGAACCCCGGTTACCAGGATGAAAACCTGGTGTCCTAACCACTAGACGATAGCGCCTCGAATAAATAAAAAATCCCCGTAAAGGGCGTTTTTGACTGTTAACAATATAAAACAAATGCATAATATTGTCAACAAACCAAAAACGCCCCCTAAGATGGGGCGTTTTTGGTTTGTTGACATCTAGTTTTCGGCTAATTTTTGCTTAAACCAATCAACCCATTTGATTTCGACCGGGTTGACCTGGTTAAGGATGCCTAGGTAAAGACTGAACCAGGCGCCGAGCTGTAAAAGCTCGAAAGCTTGTTCTAGTTTGGTTTCGCCTTTCATGACGTATTCTAGCGTGCTGATCTTGTTTTTCTTTACTACTTCATTTGTCAGTCGGGCACGCTTTTGGATGCGGGCAGAATAAAGTGATGAATTGAAAAATATAAAAGCCAAGTCGCTTGAATTGCTGTTCGGGTTAGCCAAGCCCTCCATGGCGAAGTGGTTCAGGTCTGGCAGCGGCAGATAGGAGGCGAAGTTCTTGCTGTTTTCGCAGATCTGATTGCGCATGGCATGGAGGTTGCCGGTCAGAAACTCGGCACCGACCAGGATCGGCTGCTTTTTGAAAGCGCCGAGAGCCAAGCGTTTGGCTTCGTTGTTTTTAGTTGGTGAGAGCGGATTAAGATTTTTGTCCCACTGCTCGAGCGAAGAAATGATCTTGTTCAAAGCGTCAGACTCGAGCTTGAATAACCCGGCAGCGGCAAGGAGGCTGGCAATGCCCAGGATCGAGTAGCCAAGACCTAGGCGCGGCTGGTTCGAAGGGTTGGCTTCTGGCTTGAAGATATAAGCTGGCAGCTTGTCGCGTTTGATGATTTTTTCCAAATCGCTTTTGCCCTGGGAGACGATGGCCACGATTTTGGCTTGACGCTTCTTGGCTTCAGTGTAAACGCTGAGCACCTCTTCGGTGGTGCCGGAGTAAGATGATAAGACCAGAAGAGTCTTGTTGTTAACGTGCGCCGGCAGTGTGTAATCGGGCGAGATGCTGAAAGGCACCTTGATTTGGTCGGCCATGGCGTGCATGATGATGTGCGCGCCCAAGTTGGATCCGCCCATGCCCTTGATGACCACCTGGTTGATTTTTTTGTATTCAGCCGGGACCTTGATGGTCTTGGACTCCTTAAGTACTTGGGCCATCTGCTGTGGCAACGAGCTCATGGACTCGGCAACTTTGCCGGTGTCGAATTTCTTTATGCGGTTCAAATCATCTAACATAGCGTAGATTAATTGTTAAGATGGAATTATTATATCATTTGAAACGGAATTGAAACATAGTTTATGGGGAATTGACCTTGATTTTTGCTGTTTTATATGGTACAATAATCAATAATCAGGCCGTTTGCCTGCTTTATTTTTATCACTCTAATCAAACGAATATGTCAGGACACAGCAAGTGGGCCACAACCAAACGGGCAAAAGCCGTTACCGATGCCAAGCGCAGCTCAATCTTCACTAAGGTTGCCAATTTGATTACTATTGCGGCCCGCGACAAGGGTGGCGACCCGACAACCAACTTCGCCCTGCGCGTAGCTATAGATAAGGCGCGTGATGCCAATATGCCCAAGGACAATATTGAAAGAGCGATTAAGCGCGGTACTGGCGAGCTGGCCGGCGAAAGCATTGAAGAACTATATTACGAAGGCGTTGGTCCAGCCCGGGTCCAGTTTATCGTCAAGTGCCTGACCAATAGCAAAAACCGCACCGCGTCAGAAATGCGGCATATTTTTTCCAAGCATGGCGGCTCAATGGGTACCGTAGCCTGGAACTTCGGCCAAAAAGGAGTATTGCGGGTGAGTGAGGAGAAGATCGGTGACCGCGATTGGGACGAGTTGGAGCTGCAACTGATTGATGCGGGGGCTGAAGATATTATCAAGGCTGATGAGGGAATGACTATTATCGTGGCCGTATCTGATTTGCAAAAAATGAAGGAATGGCTGGATAACGAAAAGATCGATGCCGACTCGGTGCAAATCGAGTATGTGCCGAAAGAGGCTCAAGAACTTGATGATGAGGATTTGCCGGCTATCGAAAAGTTTGTCGAGGACTTGGAAGACAACGACGACGTGGCAGACTACTATCACAATTTGAGCAATTTCTAATTTTGAGCCGTCTTTAAACAAGTGGCTACAAACAAGAAGAAAATTATCTTGGGCATCGACCCAGGCATTGCCGACACTGGTGTTGGCATAATCGAGGTTGAAGGTGGCAAGCTATCGTGCCTGCATTATGAATCTTTGCGTACGAAGGCAACATCGGCACTGAGCGTTCGGCTAAGTGAGTTGCACAACCAGCTTGAGGGCGTTATTGCGACATACAAGCCGGATATCGCTGCTATTGAGCAATTGTTTTTCTGTAATAATGCCAAGACCGCTATCGTTGTCGGTCAGGCACGAGGAGTAGCCTTGCTGGCCTTGAGCCAGAAAAAGGTTCCAACATACGAATTCACTCCTCTTCAGGTCAAACAAGCCGTTTCGGCTTATGGCAAGGCGGACAAGGCCCAGGTGCAACGGATGGTGAAGCTGCTTTTGCAGTTAACCGAAATTCCTAAGCCGGATGACGCGGCTGATGCCCTGGCGATTGCCATTTGCGCTGCTAACGAAAAACTGCAAAAGACTATATGATAAAAAAACTGAAGATTGCCAGCATATCAAGCGAAGTCGCTCCCTTTGCCAAGACCGGAGGCCTGGCCGATGTGGCGCGTAGCTTGCCAAAAGCCCTGAAGCGCCTAGGGCATGATGTCATAATAATCATGCCGTATTATGCTAAAGCAATCGATGCGAAGGAGCATGGACTGAAGCTAGTGCATCGCGATGTTAAGGTTTATTTGAATTCGACCGAGTATGTCTTGGTTAATTATTGGCAGGCCTATCTTATGAAAGGGCTGCCTGTTTATTTCGTTGAGCAGAAAAAATATTTTTCGCAGCGCAAGGCACTTTATGGATCAGACCACGAAAATGCTCGTTTTATGGTTTTTGACGCCGCTGCCCTGAAGTTGATTTCGTTGATTCGCTTTGAGGCTGACATCATCCATTGCCATGATTGGCAGACCGGACTGATCCCGTTTTTATTAAAGAACGATTTCCGATATTCCAAAGTCCTAAGCAAAGCTAAGACGGTGTATACTATCCATAACCTCGTCTTTCAGCTAGGCAGGAATTGGTGGGAAGTTCCTTTGGCAAAAAAGGATTATGGCAAAAAAGCGTTGCCCGATATCAATAATCCGGATTTTGAATACGTCAATCTGGCCAAGAGGGGCATCTTGTCGGCTGATGTTATCAATACGGTAAGTGAGCAATATCGAGAAGAGATTATGACAAGAAAATTCGGTCAAGATTTGCACCGCATTTTACGCCACCGGCAAGATCGTTTATTTGGCATTATCAATGGCATTGATTATCGCACGTACAACCCTTCAAACGACAAATTCTTGTTCAAGAACTACGATTATCGTAAGATTCATCGTAAAAAGCTGAACAAAGAACATCTGCAAAAGAAGCTTGGCCTGCCGGTTGACCGCGACATTCCATTGATCAGCTTGACTTCACGTGTGACGTTTCAAAAGGGCTTTGAGTTGGTTTTGCCTTTGCTTGAGCCATTAACCGGCCTCGATGTCCAGATCGTGATCATGGGCGATGGAGACAAGAAGTATATCAGTGAATTGAAGAAACAGCAGAAAAAGCATCCTAAAAAATTAGTTTGGATTCCGTTTTCTGGCAACAAACAGCTAGAGACCATGGTCTATGCCGCTTCCGATATCTTTTTGTTGCCTTCGCACCATGAGCCTTGCGGTATCAACCAGCTTATCGCTATGCGGTATGGTTGCATACCTGTAGTTAGAAGGGTTGGCGGCTTGCATGATACGGTAACCAACTTCAATCCGCGCACCGGACGAGGAACCGGCTTCAGTTTTTCAAATTTCAATCAGTTTTCTCTGTTCGCCACCATCGTGCGCGCCTTGGAGAATTATCGACATAAAGATTCTTGGAGAAACCTGGTGGTCAGGGCGATGAAAGAATCGAACAGCTGGGAGCTTCCGGCGAAAAAATACATTGCGCTATACAAAAAGGCGCTAACCTTGAACGGTAAAAAATAAATTCAAATCATGGAATGGATAAATATACTGCATCTGTATCAGCCGGCCAATCTTGAGTCGGCTAAAGTTGTTGAGGCGACGCAGCAAAGCTATGAAAGGATCGTACGGGCGCTTGAACAGCATCCGGAAGTAAAAATGACTCTGAACATCGCCGGATGCTTAGTTAAGCGTTGGGACGAAGAGTTTCATTACGACGACCTGATTTCCCGAATTAGGACATTGGTTGGGCGCGGACAGATTGAGTTTCTGGGCAGCGCCGCTTATCATGCATTACTGCCTCTAGTTTCAATTGAGGAAGCTGAAGCTCAAATCATCGATCAATCTGAAATTTTGCGCAAATATTTCGGAGAGATCTCCTTGAAGGGATTTTTTCTGCCCGAATTGGCATATTCACCCGAGGTAGCTAAGCTAATCAAGCGATTAGGTTACGAATGGTTGGTTTTGGATGAGACGAGCTTGTCTGAAGCCAAAGTCGATTGGAGTAAGGCGTATATCGATCAGGTTAGCGGCCTGAAAATCGTGTTTCGCGCCAGGAATTATTCTGAAAGCTATGTGCCCTCCACCTTGTTGAAGCTGGCTGCGCGTCCCGATCATAGCCACACGATCGTTTCGGCTTCGGATGCGGAGCTATATGGTTTGCGCCACCTGGATCCTTTGGCGGAATTCGAACAAGTTTTGAAATTGCCAAATGTAAGCACGTTGACGGGTTCAGAGTTTGTCAGCAGCCGACAAAACGCAGAGTCAGTCGTGCTTCATCCATCATCGTGGCAATCAACCAAGAAGGAAATTTTAAATAACAATCCTTATAAGTTGTGGAGCGACCCGAAGAACAAGCTGCATCGAGATCTTTGGCAATTAGCCAATCTCGCACAAGACTTGAACCGCAAGCATGCTGCTGACAAGAATATTTGGTGGTCACGTTGGCATCTGGTTCGTGGCCTGGCTAGCTGCGTTTGGTGGTGGGCCTCTTCCCATGATTTCCGCAAGGTTTATGGACCAGTCGCCTGGAGTCCTGATGAGGTTGAAAAAGGAATTAATGAGCTTCTTCGCTCGATTCGTGCGTTAGAGAGCTCGACCGACTTGAGTACCAAGATTGAGGCAGAAAAACTGGCGCAAAGAATCAGAAAGGACATTTGGACTCGCCATTGGAAAAAGAAAATAGCCAAATAATCAATATGAATGTAATTTTGCGTTTGTTGGAAGAAGGATATGTGCAAAAGCTGTTTGAAAAGAAAGTGTTGCCCTTGTATGAAGGCGCAACAAGCATCAGGCTGGACAAGATAAGTCCGGTAAAAAAAATGATCTGGCACACGACTTACCATATCGTTTTTAGGTATGATGCGACGCTGACGATGAGTTCTGGGCGTAGCGAAGCTATTGAAATCTATTGTTCTGCCCACAGTTCGGAACCGCGCAAGATCGTTTATGACGTGCTGAGTTATCTTTGGGGGCGTGATTTTGCCGAGGGAGAATTGACGATACCCAAGCCGCTTTTTTATAGCAAGAAATTCAATGCCGCGTTCTATCAAGGCATGGTCGGCGTAAATCTGTATAGTTTCATCAAGAATAATGATTACGCCGAGGTGGAAAGGCTGCTGCCCTTGACCGCTTCATGGTTTGCCAAGCTTCATGCTTTGCCAGTCAGGAAAAACAAGCTTTTCATGCAGCCGAATAGCCGCATCGCCACCGTTTTTCCGGGGGCAGAACACGTATTATCGGAGGTGCAGCACCGCTGCCCCGCAAATTACGACCTCTATAAGGCTTTTTACCAGCGCTTCAATGAAAGCGAAGAACGTATTTTTTCTGAGGGTCGGCACTTGAGATTGATCCACGGAGACGCTCATCCGGAAAACGTGATTCGATTGAATGACGGCAGGCTCGGCGTGGTCGATTTCACGGACATGTCGCTGGGTGACGTGGCAAGAGATCTTGGAACGTTTTTACAGCAGTTGGAGTTCATGATCGAAAGGAAGATGGATGATCCCAGTTTCGCCAAGAAGGCGATGGACATCTTCTTGTCGAGCTATCTTGGCCGGAGCGGAATGAAAATGTCTGATGACCTGCAAGCAAGGATGGATATCTATTACAATTGGACCACGATCAGGACGGCCAGTTATTTCCTTTTGAAGCACGATCCGCAACCCGAGCGCGCAGAGCCGATGATAGCCAAAGTTGCCAAGAATTTGAAAATAATTTCCTAAATCAAAAATATGTTGATCGATTTGCAAGTCCATTCGACGTACTCGGATGGATATTTGACGCCGACCGAAGTGGCCGGCTTTTTGGCTAACCAGGGAGTCAAAGTGGCGGCGCTGACTGATCATAACACGGTTGGCGGAGTCGAGGAATTCCAGCGAGCCTGCAAGAAATACCGCATCAAGCCGATAGTCGGCATCGAGCTCTACACCAAGCTGAACCACAAGCATTTTAATCTTTTGTGGTTCAACTTCGACCACGCTGATCCTGAATTGCACGAGATTTTGCGCAATAGCCAAGCTAGGAGGCGCAGCCGCGCGCGCAAAATATTAGAAAACATGGTCGCGAACGGATTTAAGATAGACATAAACAAAGTGCTGGACAAGTACAACCATTATGTCTCGATCAACCACTTGATCGATGACATCTGGGCTACGCCGCACAACCGCCAGAAAATCAAGGCGGATATGGGCAATAAGAAGCCGCGCGAAGAAGAGATAATACGTTACTATTTTTACAACCCGAAGCTGCCAAAATTCGACAATAGCTATATAAACATCAAGCGGATTTTCGCATTGCGCAAAAGGATCGGGGGCGAAATTATCTTCAATCATCCGGGAAAATACAACCAATTGAAACAGCCCATTATCCATGATTTGAAGGCGATGGGCATCGACGGCATCGAGGTGATGTCGCCGCACCATTCGATCGGCGCCATGATGTATGCGCAGTTCATGGCCGAAGAATACGGATTGATAATGACGGGCGGGTCGGATTTTCATCGATTCGAAAGCGACAATCCGGCATCGTTGACCAACTCTTGGAATTATTTCAAGATTGACGGCCAATACCTCAAGGGGGTCGGTAAGATTATTAACAAATAAGAAAGTATCGGATGGCAGTGAATACTAACATTTACGACAAGCGTTTCTTTGAAAACACGATCAAGTTCGAAGGGCCGTCGGCAAAGGCGGTCGTTGATATCCTGGTGAAGCATTTCAACCCCGGATCAGTGGTCGACATCGGCTGTGGCGCTGGCATCTATCTGCGCGAATTCGAACAGCACGGGGTAGATATTGAGGGCTTTGACGGATCGCCGGCCGCGGTTGAGGGTTCGCTAGTCGGACCCAAGATAAAGGCTCATGACCTGACAACCCCGCTGTCGCTTAACCGGAGGTTCGACCTGGTCTTATGCGTCGAGGTTGCCGAACACCTTGAAAAGGAGTTTGCAGATGTTCTAGTTGACACCCTATGCTCTTTGGGAGACATTTTGGTGTTCACGGCTGCCACGCCAGGGCAAGGGCCGGAAAGCATCGGCCACATCAATGAGCAGCCGCATGATTATTGGATCGATAAATTTTCTCAAAGAGGGCTTGCTTACGACGAAAAGACGACGGAAATGATAAGAGAGGAAATGATTGGTTCCGATGTCGTCTGGTGGGTAAGCAAGAACCTGATGATTTTTAAAAAATAGAAATTAGCAATGCCTAAAAAAATATCCGTAGCGCTTCTTGGCGCTGAGTTGACACCTATTGCCAAAGTTGGCGGTTTGGGCGACGTTATCGGAGCGTTGCCAAAAACCTTGCTTGATGTCGGCATCGATGTCACAGTGTATATTCCCTTTTACGGTTCGATTGATAGGAGTGCCTTGAAGCTAGAGTTGTTGGCGAAAGACTTGACTGTGGATCAGGGGGGCGGTTTCAATCTTTCCGTCTGGCAAACAACTCTGCCCGACAGCAGGGTCAAATTGTGCCTGCTGGAGCATCCATTTTTTTCCGGGCAAGAAATTTATTCTCATGAGCAGATAATCGGGACGGATTTAAAGGTTTCCGAAGTGGAAAAATTCATCTTATTCGGTCAAGCAGCATTAGTGTCGATGGAGGCGATCAGATTCAAGCCGCAAATAATCCATTTGAACGATTGGCACACGGCTACCCTTTTAGCATTTTTAGAGGAGGAAAAGAAAAAAGCAAGCTCATATTTTGCTGACACGAAAACAGTATACACTATCCATAATTTAGCCAATCAGGGAAAATATAGCCGGTCTGAGTTACGATTGCCGAACAACAATATTGTTGACATGTCATGTCTTGATGGCAAAGATGTCAATTTTATGGCCATGGGAATCCTGGGCGCGGATATAGTCAACACTGTTAGCAAGACCTACGCCAAAGAGATTTTGACCTCCGAACAGGGTGCCGGCCTGGAAAAGATCCTTGAACGAAGGCAAGCGGACCTTTACGGCGTAGTTAACGGCATCGATGCAAGCTTTTTCAATCCGGCCACCGACCCTTGCTTGCTGCAAAATTACGACGCCACCTGTCTTGATAAAAAACTTGCAAATAAGCTGGAGTTGCAAAAAGAATTAGGCCTGCCTGAATCGCCGGATACGCCGGTTTTCGGCTTGGTTTCACGTTTAGTCAGTCAAAAAGGACTGGATCTGCTTGAAGAGAAAATTGCCGAATTCAAGGCGCAATTCATTTTTTTGGGCACAGGCCAGAAAGAGGTTGAGGAACGGTTGAGGAGTTGGTCACAAAAATATCCCCAGACGGTCAAGGCAGTAATCGGTTTTGACGCTAAATTGGCTCAGCGGATTTATGCCGGCTCAGATGTTTTTCTCATGCCTTCCAGGTATGAACCTTGCGGACTGGGCCAGCTTATTGCCATGCGATACGGTACCCTGCCCCTGGTGCGCAAGACGGGCGGCCTGGCTGACACCGTTACAAACAGGAAGGGCTTTGTTTTTGAGAAATATGAGGCTAAGGAATTGTCGAAAAGCATAAAAAAGGCGATGCGTGCATATTGCTCCAGTCCTTTAGCATGGAAAGAGCGCCAAGCTACTGTCATGTGTCAGGACTATTCTTGGTTAAAACCGGCAAAACAGTACGTAGAATTATATAAAAAAGCGCTAAAGTTAGCTATAAAGTAGAGTTATACACATTGACAAAATTTCGATTGTTTGCTATACTTAAATTAACAAAATAAAAAACAAAAATAAAAAGATGGCCACTCGCAATTTGCGTTCGGTTGAGTTCAAGTTCGGCTTGATGACCTGGCGCTCGTACAATTCGATCAAAAAGAAAGCAATGGAGCAGGAGTTCAGCATGTCTGGACTCATACTTAGTCTGTCCATTGCTTTTTTTATTGTCTTAGGAAGTGCCCAGGCTTTGTCGGTAACGTACCAGGGGATTGTGTCTGCCGAACAATTGCAAAATCAGAAAGTGGAACAGGGAAATGTGATGCAAGAAGAGACAAATAAATTATCATTTGCATATTTATGCTAAAAGCAGCCAAGAAAAATAGCGCTGCTTAAAAAATAAATACAAAAATTAATAAATTAAAACGCTCTTTTAACAATTAAATAACAAAGGGAACACCATTCCTAAAGAAAGCCATGCTGATTTAACAGCCAAAAAAGAGACTGGTTAACCAACATGGCTCCCTTTCTTGTGTCATCTTAGTTCCTAAGGTGAGACAAGCATGGGGAAAACCGCCCGGCAGGGCGGTTTTTGTTTGGCTATATATGTAGTATAATGGGGATAACAAGGGCGTAATTCGCTTTATTTTTGGTCAAGAAGCATTAATTCAAGACCATCCAAAAGCCTTAGCTTTTATATTGATTATTATGTATTTGGAAAAATTGGAAATCCAGGGCTTCAAGTCATTCGCCAGCAAGAATTTGCTGGTTTTTCCTGGCATGGTGACTGAGGACAAAAGAGGGATCACTGCCATCGTCGGGCCGAATGGCTCTGGCAAGTCTAATACGGCCGATGCGGTAAGATGGGTTTTAGGCGAACAGAGCATGAAAACCTTGCGAGGCAAGAAGTCGGAAGACGTGATCTTTTCCGGGTCAGACAAGAAGTCAAAATTAAGCATGGCCGAAGTCTCTCTTTTTTTGAATAACGAGGACCGCAAAGCTCCGATAGATTATGCTCAGGTTGTTTTGACTCGGCGCCTTTATCGGGATGGCAATAGCGAATATCTGATCAACAACAATCGCGTACGACTGGTAGACATCCAATTGCTTTTGGCTAAATCAAGCTTCGGACAAAAGACTTATAGCGTCATTGGGCAGGGCATGGTTGAAGGGTTCTTAAATACTAGTTTGTCTGAACGCAAGGAATTTTTCGATGAGGCCACAGGAGTGAAGCAGTATCAGATAAAGCGAGACGAGGCCTTGAATAAGCTGCTCGCAAGTTATGAGAATTCCGGACAAGCCGAGATGATTTTGGCGGAAATCGAACCGCGCCTCAAAAGCCTCACTAAACAGGTCAGCCGATTGCAGCGCCGGGGCGAATTAGAGCTGGAACTAAGGAGCTTGGAGCTGGTATATTATCGCAAGCTTTGGCACGAGATCAATGACAAATTTTCGCAGTATAATCAGGAATATTTGCAAGTTGAAAAGAATAAATTGGAGAAGGACAGGAAGCTGGAATCATTAAGGCAGAGATTGTCGCAACTGCAGCAGAAGAGCCTCGTCAATCAGGAGCTGGTGGCTTGGCGCGCTGAGGTTGCGCAGCTGGAGTCTGAGCGCGAATCAATCCATCGCCAGCTGGCAAGAATCGATGCGCAGCTCGAGGTTCGCCTTGAATCTAGCGGGCAGTTCGACTTGTCTTGGCTCAAGAATAAGCAAGGGGAATTGACCGTCGAAAAGTCGAAGCTGGATGAAGAGATTTCCAGCCTCATGGGAAATATCGAGAGTTTCGAGCGAGCGGAAAAGAGCCTTGTCCAGCAAAGAGATGCCTTGACCGCAAAAATCAGGGAGCTGAATTCGAATTTGGTTAAAACCAGCAGTTCGTTGAATGAGGAGGAGATAAAGAAAATCAATCAGGAGCTTAAGAACCTTTTCGTCAAGTTGGAGCAAGCGGAACAAGCCCAGGACATCGATCAGGCACGACTTATATTTTCCGAAATCAAAAACGACGTCGAAGAAATCTTGAAACTATCCAATAAAGTGGGCGGCGGCGAAACTTTGGAACAGATCCACACTGAGCTGATCCGCTTGACTGAGGAGAGGGAGGAGCTGACGCAAAGATTGGGCGAACAGAGCGCCAAGTCTTGGCCGCAGATCGAGCGAGCCAAGGTCTTGAAACAGCATAGGCAGCAGCTTGAACAAGAGCTGAGGCAGCTGGAGCAGAAGCTCAAGCAGCATCAGAATCAACTGGACTTCGGCGAACTAAGCAAGGAACAGGAGCAGCTTAAGGCCAGGGCCTCAGAGATTGAAGCCAACTTAGCTGAATTACGTGCCAAAATCAGCGAAGTCGGAAAATCTGAGGCGGCTGAAAGGGCCATGCTGTTCGAGATGCAGAACAGCCTTCAGTCGTTGCAAAACGAAATCAACCAGTTTAGCCGCCAATTGAACGACCTGCAAGTCGGGTCGACCAGATATGGAACCAAGCTGGAGGATTTGGAGGGAGAAATCAGGCAATCTTTGGGCAGCTTGAAGGAGGTGAAGGCGGAAAGGATCGAGGGTGCCGTTGAAATAGGGCCGATCAGCGAGAAAATCAACAGCCTTAAGCGGCAGCTGGAGCATATCGGCGGCATCGATCCCGAGGTTGAAAAGGAATATCTTCAAACCAAGGAGCGATTCGATTTCTTGTCGCATCAGATCAAGGATTTAGCTGACGCCATTTCGTCTTTGGAGAAAATCATCAAGGAGCTTGACGTAGTCATCAAGGATAAGTTCGACAAGAAATTCAAGGTTATCGCCGCCAAGTTCGAGGAGTACTTCAAGATATTGTTCAATGGCGGCTCGGCTAAGATTATCAAGGTTATGGAAAACAGCGAGGATGCTGAAGCCGAGGACGCTCCCCTTGTTACCCAAGAAGAGCTTCGGAAAGAACAGATCAAGAAGATAAAGTATCTGCAGAAGTATAATGCGACCGGCTTGGCGGGCATCGAGATTCAGGCCACTCCCCCAGGCAAGAAGATCAAGTCGATCGCCATGCTGTCTGGCGGCGAGCGTGCCCTGACCGCGATCGCCCTGATTTGCGCCATTATCAACGTCAACCCGTCGCCGTTCGTCGTTCTGGACGAAGTCGATGCGGCGCTGGACGAAGCTAATTCCGAGCGTCTGGCCAAGATCCTCGATGACCTGTCGTATAAGACGCAGTTCATCGTCATAACTCACAATCGGGCAAGCATGCGCAAGGCCAATGTCTTGTATGGCGTAACCATGGGCGATGATGGCGTTTCCAAGCTTTTGAGCATCAAGCTGGAAGATGCCAGGGCGGTCGATAAGCAATGATTCGCATCCAATTTTCAATAAAAAATAACCGCTTACACAAGGCGGTTATTTTTGTTTTGTGGTAAAATGAAATAGATTTTCGGATATGCAAATCATTGAAAGCCGGTTGAGTTTTTTTGTTTTAGTTTAATTTTCCAAAATTTAGGATTTTCATACTATGCCAGCAAGAATTTTGTCGGGGGCATGCCTCGGTCTTGATGCGATGCCAGTGGAAGTCGAAGCTGATACGGGCGGCGGCCAGCTAGGTTCTTTTTCGATCGTCGGATTGCCTGATTTGGCGGTCCAGGAAGCGAAGGAGCGAGTGCGCAGCGCGATACGCAATTCAGGCATCGAATTTCCAAAAATAAAAATCACGGTCAACTTGGCTCCAGCCGATTTGAAGAAACAAGGACCGAGCTATGATTTGCCGATCGCGATGAGTATTCTGCAGTCAGCGGCAAAGACAAGCTTCGCTGACGCGACTCGACGAGCCCTTTTTTTGGGTGAGCTTGCCTTGAATGGCGAAATAAGATCGGTCCATGGCGTCTTGCCCATAGCTTTGGCTGCTAGAAAATGGGGAATTGAGAAGTTGTTCGTTCCCGAAGCGAACGTCAAAGAAGCGAGCTTAGCCCCGGGGCTTGAGGTGTATGGACCAAAAAACATCGTTGAATTATTGGAGCACCTGACTGGCAAGCGGACTATGCAAAGACACGAGCCTGGCGGCTTTGAAGCGGCGGCTGTGGCAGCGCCCATTGACATGTCTTCGGTCCAGGGACAAGAGCACGTCAAGCGGGCAATGGAAATCGCCGCGGCCGGCGGCCACAATATGTTGATGAGCGGACCGCCCGGATCAGGAAAAACCATGCTCGCTCGAGCAATGTGTTCGATTTTGCCTGACCTTATTTTGGAAGAGGCATTGGAAATAACCAAGATATACAGCGTTGCCGGTTGCTTGTCATCTCACGGTTCTCTGGTCAGGGCTCGCCCATTCCGTTCGCCCCACCACACTTCTTCAGGAATTTCATTGGTGGGCGGCGGCACCTGGCCTAAGCCTGGGGAGATATCATTGTCTCATCGAGGGGTGCTTTTCCTCGATGAGTTTCCTGAATTTTCAAGACAGACATTGGAAAATTTGCGGCAGCCGCTGGAAGACGGCGTAGTGACCGTTTCAAGGGTGGCCGGCACGGTAGCTTTTCCTGCGAAGTTTATGCTAGTTGCAGCGATGAATCCGTGTCCATGCGGTTATTTGAATGATCCGGAAAGAGCTTGCGTATGCTCAGCCAGTCAGACGCTTGCTTACCAGAAGAAGATATCCGGACCGATTCTTGATCGCATCGATATCCATGTCGAGGTTCCTCGGATTTCTTTTGATAAGTTGAACCAAGTCTCTGCCGGCGAAAGCTCAAGGAAGATAAAGGAACGAGTGACACGAGCAAGGAAGATACAGCAAGCGCGGTATGCAAAGTCGGGATTCCTAACGAATGCTGAAATACCGACCCAGCTAGTCAAGGAAACCAACAAACTGGACCAGTCGACACTTGAGTTGCTACGCCAAGCTGTCGAGCGCCTCCATTTGTCGGCAAGAAGCTATTATCGCATAATCAAGCTTGCCAGAACGATCGCCGACCTGGCTGAAGAGCAAGAAATTAGCCAGTTGCACGTGGCTGAGGCGTTGCAGTATCGAGCAAAAGAAGATTAGTTTTGTTTGCAGCGATAAATCTGGTATAATATGAAAAATAACCATATGAATAAAAAGAAAGGAATAATTTTCTTGCTGGGTATCTTCATTGTAACCTCAGGCTTCGGCTGCAAGACGCAGGACGCGACCGTGACGGCCGGATTAAAGCCGATTACCTTGACTTATTGGCGTGTCTGGGATGATACGAGCACTTTTTCAGAGCAGTTGAAGAAATATTCTGAGATGCACTCGAATATCAAGATCGAATACCGCAAATTCCGTTATGAGGAATATGAAAGCGAGCTTCTGAACGCTTTTGCTGAAGATCGCGGACCGGACATCTTCTCTATCCCGAGCACTTGGATCAAAAAATACCAGAACAAGATCGAGCCGATGCCGGACAAGACCTCGTTGGTTTATCAGACCACCCAGGGCAGCATTAAGAAGGAGCTGGTCAATGTCGTCAAAACGACCGAATCAATCAAACCGAAAGACATCAAGACGACCTTTGTCGACACCGTTTATGATGACGTAGTGATCAAGGTGCTGCAAAAAGACAACAAGACCTTGAAGGAACAGGTATATGGTCTCCCGTTGTTTATCGATACCTTGGCGCTTTATTACAACAAGGACCTGTTTAACAATGCCGGCATCGCCGAACCTCCAGTATATTGGGACCGCACTTTTCAGCAGTATGTTAAAAAGCTGACCAAGCAAGACACTAAGGGCCAGATCATTCAGTCGGGTGTCGCCTTGGGCGGTGCGGCCAATATCCAGCGCTCATTCGATATTCTTTCCACGCTGATGATGCAGAACGGCGCAGACATGATGTCGGCGGCGGGCCAGCCGTTGTTCAATCAGGTGCCGCCAGATAAGGGTATTAAGTACAACCCTGGCTTGGAAGCTTTGCGTTTTTATACCGACTTTGCC
Organism: uncultured Gammaproteobacteria bacterium; assembly: GCA_964443495.1. Classification (GTDB taxonomy): domain Bacteria; phylum Patescibacteriota; class Patescibacteriia; order Patescibacteriales; family GWE2-39-37; genus JAAXUA01. The sequence goes on along the minus strand of CAYUCS010000003.1, from coordinate 78,959 downwards.
AATCCGTCAAAAGAGGTCTATAGCTGGAATAAGGAAATGGACGATTCTTTGAAGCTTTTCGTCAATAATCAATTGGCTATGATGTTTGGCTATTCTTATCACCTGCCAACCATCAAGGCCGAGGCGCCTAAATTGAACTTCGCAATCGCCAAATTGCCGCAGATTGAGAATGGCGGCCAGTCGATCAATTATGCTAATTATTGGGTCGAGACGGTTTCGAAAAAGATTATGACCAACCCGGAGAATCTGAAAAAAGGCGGCGATTATCCTCGGCTGAAGAGGGATGCGGCCTGGGATTTTGTCCAGTTCATCACTAAGGAGGAGCAAGCCAAGACCTACATCGCTAAATCTAAGAGGCCGACCGCCTTGCGTTCATTAGTCGAACAGCAGACACAGATTCCCGAACTAGGAATTTTTGCCAGCCAGGTGCTTACCGCCAAAAGCTGGTATCGCGGCAAGGATGCATTGGCGGCCGAGACTATTTTTAATCAGATGATTGATGAGGCCGTGGCCAATCAAGATGACATTGTCGGCACGATGGATCGGGCAGTGCAAAAGGTTCAGCAGACCGTTTATTGATTTTTATGATAAAAAAAATACTTCAAAAATGCGCGATAGCTTTTATGCTGTTGCTCCTCATCTCGACGGTTGCAAAAACTGCTAATGCGGCTTCTTGTTTGGCAGGGGAAAGCTGCATGAAACCTGCAACGGGGCTTTCGTGCGTTTCACGCGGTGCGTGCCCAGGCACATCGCCAAGCGACCCCAATTACCAAGAATGCTGCAAAGGCACAGCAATAATACCTGATGGACAAAGCAAAGTTGACCCAAGCAAGTCAAAGAAAGAGGCTGGCGACTATGAGCTTAATGACTTTCTGCAGTTAGCAGTGAACATTGCCAAGTGGATCGAGGGCATTGTCGGTTCCCTGGCTTTGCTAATGTTCGTTTATGGCGGCTTCGTGCTATTGCTTTCCCAGGGGTCAAGTGATAAGGTGGCCAAGGGAAAATCAATCATCATCGGGGCTGTTATCGGACTGGTAATCGTATTTGTCAGCTGGGCGGTGATAAATTTTATCGTCACCGGCATTGGCGGAAGCGCAAACTGGAACGTCTCGCCGTAATCGCATTATGTCGCCACAATTCAAGATCAATAAGATATTTCTCGACTCCGAGACCGTGGCTGAGCAGCTTAGGAGCCAGCGCCAACGTTATGGCTATAAGCTGGACAAAGCAGCCAAGGAGCTCGGAATCAGCATCAAATACCTCGAAGCCCTGGAAAAGGGCGATTTCAATTCCCTGCCATCAGGCGTGTACGGGAAGAATTTTTTGCGCGAATACGCGATTTTCCTCAAGCTCGACCCGGTGCCGCTTCTGAAGCTTTTTGACGATGAGATGACGGTCACTAAAGAAAAGGCTAATCAGGAGCTGTTTTCTAAACAGGTTGTCAAAGCTCGGCATTTTTGGGCTACGCCCAAGATAGCGAAGAACTTGCTAATCGCATTGGCAGTGCTTCTTTGCCTGTGGTTTTTGGGTTATCGCCTGGGCAAGATTGTTTCACCGCCGCAACTCTCCTTGACCTCGCCGGACAATAATATTATCACCAAAGAAAAGTCAATTAAGGTGAAGGGTTGGGCTGAAAGCGAAACTGAGCTTTCAGTCAATTCCGAGGCGGTTTTGCTTGATTTGCAAGGCAATTTTGAAAAACAAGTAGAATTGAAGGTCGGCATCAATACCATAATCGTGACGGCACAAAAGAAATTCGGACGCAAAACGGTCGTTAAGCGCCAGGTTTTGGTGGAGTGATGGCGCGCGATTCGTAAATATGCTATACTGTTAATGAATAAAGCAAGGGGGTTTTAGAAACCGCTTTGTTTTTTGTATTAATTTATTTATTTACCAATATTAGATGATAATATTGGACCATATTTATGGCAGAAGAAAAGAAGACAAAACAGCCGGTCAAGGCTGAGGACGAGAAAAGCAAGATTGTTGAAGCGGCACTGGAGCAGATCAAGAGCCGTTTCGGCGATGGTTCGATCATGCGTTTGGGTGAAGCTAAATCAACCAAGGTCGATGCGATTCCGACAGGGTGCCTTTCTTTGGACATCGCTTTGGGCGTGGGCGGCGTACCGCGCGGCAGGATAATCGAGGTTTTCGGTCCGGAGGCCAGCGGCAAGACGACCTTGGCGCAGCATATTATCGCTGAATCGCAGAAGCGCGGCGGCGTCGTAGCATTTGTCGATGCTGAACACGCTCTCGACCCCGACTATGCCGCCAAGATCGGCGTTAACGTCAAGGAAATGCTCATCTCCCAGCCGGACACCGGCGAGCAGGCCCTCGAGATCGTCGAAACGCTGGTTAGATCCAATGCGATCGACGTTGTCGTAGTGGACAGTGTGGCCGCCCTTGTTCCCCAGAAGGAAATCGAGGGCGATATGGGGGATTCGCATATGGGGCTCCAGGCGAGACTGATGAGCCAAGCCCTGCGCAAGCTGACTGGCATCGTTTCCAAAAGCAAGACATTGGTAATCTTCATCAATCAGACCCGTATGAAAATCGGTGTTTTCTTCGGCAACCCCGAAACCACTACCGGCGGCACGGCTCTGAAGTTTTACAGCTCGGTCCGCATCGAAGTCAGGCGCGCCGCCCAGATCAAGCAGAATGAGAAAATTATCGGCAATCGGGTCAAGGTAAATATCGTCAAGAACAAGGTTGCCGCGCCTTTCCGAACCTGCGAGTTCGATATCATGTACAATGAGGGCATCTCGATCGCTGGTGATTTGCTGGACATCGGCGTTGAGTACGGGATCATCAAGAAGAACGGCAACAGCTATTCGTTTGACGAGGTCAAGCTCGGCGTCGGGCGCGAAAATGCCAAGCGCTTCTTGAAGGCTGACGCAAAACTCCAATCGCAGATCAGGAAGAAGATTTTGGAAGAAGTGGAGCTGAAAAAGAAACAAAGCGAAGAAGTGTAAATAAAAAAACAGGCCGTCGATGACGGCCTGTTTTTTTATTGTCGGGTTATTAAGCCCTTTCAGCATATTCGCCAGTATCGGTGTTGATGCGAATTTCGTCGCCTTCATTGATGAACATCGGCACGCTGATTTCTTCCCCGGTTTCGATAGTCACGGTCTTGTTGACGTTGCCGGCCGAATTGCCCTTGACGCCAGGAGGAGCGCTGATGACTTTGAAGGTCATCTTGATCGGCAGGTCGATCGACACGGCGCTTCCTTTGAAATACAGGACATCGACATCGGTGTTGTCTTTCATGAATTTGATCCGATCGCCCAATTGTTCCAGTGGGAGCTCAAATTGTTCAAAGGTGTCGTTATTCATGAAGTAGGCGTTGGCTTCGTCCTTGTAAAGGAAGTTGGCCTTGCCCTTTTCAGTGATAGCCGGCTCGGCTTTGTCATTGCCTTGATAGGTCTTTTCCAAAACGTTGCCATTGATCAGATTTCGCAGCTTGGTCTTCAGTACGGCACCGCCGCGTCCCATTTTGTGGTGGTCGGCTTTGATGACGACGTAAGGCTCATCGGCGATCTGGATCAATTTGCCAATCTTGATTTCACTGATTCCGTACATAGTCTTTATCGTTTATTTTGGTTGGTTAACGAATGGCATCAGGGCCATGATGCGGGCACGCTTGATAGCTGTTGCTAGCTTGCGCTGATGCTTGGCACAGGTGCCGGTGCGCTTGCTGGAGAGGATCTTCATGTAGGATCCGACAAAGCGACGCAGAGTGTGTCCGTCCTTGTAGTCAATCTCCTGGATGTTGTTTACGCAGAAGTGGCACTGCTTTTCTTGCTTGATGGTTGTTTCCATAAATTTGGTGCTTAAAATGGGATATTTTCAACCTTAATCTCTTCCTCGTCAGCCCCGGAATTCACGTCGATTACCGGCTCGGAAGGCGCAGAATGCTGCTCAGAATAACTCGGGAAGCTGTTGCCAGCCGAGTTGTTCCCGGCGCCGGCCCGATCCAGCATGATCATGTTCTCGCCGATAATCTCAGTGCGATAGCGCTTGATACCGTCTTGGCCGGTCCATTCCCTGGTCTGAAGCCTTCCCTCGACATAGACCTTTGAGCCTTTGCGCAGGTACTGGCTGCAAATCTCGGCTAAGCGGCGCCAAACCACGATGTTGTGGTATTCGACCTTTTCCTGCTTTTGCCCGGATTGGTCGTTCCAGACTTGGCTGGTCGCAACTGAGAAGCTGGCAACCATCTGTCCGCTCGGCGTGTTGCGCACTTCCGGATCGCGGGTCAGGTTGCCGATAACCATGGCTTTATTAAGGTTCATAGAAGTTATCGATTAAATGTTTGTTAAAGACTAGAGCAGGTCATTGGTCTCAAGGATCTTGTCGAGCTTCTCGTCGAGATCTTTGAGGTCGGCCTTGTCTTTAGCTTTAGGTTTTTCAACTGTTTTCGCTACTGCTGGCTCAGCTTTTTCAACCGCCGGCCTCACTGGGGCTGGCTTGACCTGGGATGGATCGAAAGGAGCTTTGCGGACGATTTGATGCCTGATTACTTCCGGCATCATGCGCAGATTTCTTTCGATACGTGCCAGATTGGCGGCCTCAAGGTCGAATTCGACCAGGCGGTAATAACCGTGGGAATAGCCTGCAATCTGGTAGGCCATTTTCTTTTTCCCCCAATCTTCGGTGTGGGTGATTTTGCCCTGACCCTCTTCGATCAGCTTGGTGACCTTGCCGATTATCGGCTCCAGTTCATTTTCGCTAAATTTATTAGCGATAATGTACAAGAGCTCGTAATGCGGAGTGTCGGCAGATTTGTTTTTTGCCATAGCTCTTTAAAATTAAAAAATCCCAGGCATTCTAATCTAGCCGGGATGGTGGATGAGAATACCTTTTCCCTGGTCTTAAAGCCAGGGATCGTTTCGCTTAAAGCGAATGGGAAAGGTTTATTAGTATTAAATTGTAAAAATATCCTAACACGAATGATTGAAAATTGCAAGTGCTGGTGTAATGTGGTAGAGTTGATAAGAATTTATGCAATATTATTTCGTCTTGGGTAGCAATCCAGCCATTTCAGCCGCTGAATTGGCCATGCTATTGCCTAATGTAAGCAAAAATAATCTCACAGCGCACCCTGAACAGTCCCTGCTTTTGTATGAGGGCGATTTGCCAATGGACCCGGAGAAACTGATTCGCAGGCTGGGGGGCACGATCAAAATAGGTGTGGTAATCGAAAAAAGTGCTAAGCCTGGACAATTTTTGTCTGTACTGAAGGAAAATTTCAAAAATTCCGGCACGCGTCACAATTTCGGTTTTTCCGATTACTCAGGCAAGTTGCACCTGAAGCCTGTGGCCATGGAGTATAAAAAGTTCCTCAAAGAACAAAACATTCCTTGCCGCTGGGTAACCAGCCAGGATTCGGTGCTGTCGAGCGTGGTCGTGGAGCAGAACGACCTGCTGGCCAAGGGCGAAGAGATTGTATTTTTTAAAGCCAATGAGGGCTATTCGGTTGGCCGGACTTTGGCAGTACAGGCGTTTAAGGAGTTGTCGCGGCGTGATTATGGACGGCCAGCTCGCGACGACCATTCGGGCATGCTGCCGCCGAAACTGGCTCAAATAATGTTAAATTTAGCTAATGTTTCAGAAAAAAATGTTATCTTGGACCCATTTTGCGGTTCGGGCACAGTTTTGTCTGAGGCGTCTTTATTTGGCATTAAGAAGCTGATCGGCTCTGACATCTCTCCAAAAGCCGTAGCGGACACCAAAACTAACCTGGAGTGGCTAAATAAGCAAACGTCTGGCAAGGATTCTGAATACAAATTCTTTAATGTCAGCGCGACAGAAATTGCACAGTTTGTGCCTGCAGGAAGCGTTGATTCGGTGGTGACGGAGCCATATTTGGGACCTCAGAGAAATTTAAACGACATCAGGGGTACGGTCAAAGAACTGGAAGCGCTATATCGTGCAAGCCTAGCCGAGCTTTACAAGGTGTTGAAGCCCGAGGGCAGAATCGTAATGCTTTGGCCGGTTTATTGGAGCAAGAACGAGCCGGTTAAGTTGAATACGGAAATAGCCTCTAAGTATAAAATTATCCAGCCGGTGCCAGACTTTCTACTAAGCAAGCTCCGCCTGACCGAACGCCGGACTCTTTTATACGGCCGGTCTGACCAGCGCGTCTGGAGAGAGATATTGATTCTAGAAAAAAAATAATCCGCATACGCGGATTATTTTTAAATCATCGACTTATTATCAAAACCGGTAAAGGCGTAGCTATCTATTGAACAAGAAGTGGCAGATGTCGCCATCCTTGATGACATAATCCTTCCCCTCGATGCGTAGCAATCCCTGTTCCCTGGCCTTGCTTTCGCCGCCCGCTTTGATGAAATCGTCATAAGCAATGACTTCTGCACGGATAAAGCCTTTTTCAAAATCAGTGTGAATGACACCGGCGGCTTGCGGCGCCCGACTGCCCTGTTTTACTGTCCAGGCCCTGGTTTCCATCGGTCCGGTGGTAAAAAAAGTTATAAGGTCAAGCAACTGATAGGATGCCTTGATGAGCCGGTCGAGACCGCTTTCGGCTAAGCCCATGGCCTCCATGTAGTCTTGCTGTTCCTCTTCTGGGAGCGAGGCTATTTCAGCTTCGACCTGGGCATTGATCTTGATGATCGTCGCGCCGTCAGCATGCAGGGTTTCTTCGGTGGCGTCGGCTATGTTCAGTACGTATAACAAGGGCTTCATTGTCAAAAGGTTCAATTCGCGAATAAGCAGGCGCTCTTCTTCGTTAAGCTCGACTTCTCGGGCTGCACGTCCTTCGTTAAAGGCGTCTTTCAGCTTAGTAAGCACCGATGCCAGCTTCATCAGCTCTTTGTTGCCGGTTTTGGCTTCGCGCGAAACCCGATCAAGACGCTTTTCAACCGTCGACAAGTCGGCGAATATTAGCTCCAAATTGATGGTTTCCTTGTCGGCGTCCGGATCGACTTGGTTGGCGACATGGATGATGTTGTCATCTTTGAAGCCGCGGACAACTTCGCAGATGGCATCGCATTCCCTGATATGCGAAAGAAACTGATTGCCCAGCCCCTCTCCTTTGTGCGCATCTTTAACGATGCCGGCAATATCGACAAATTCGATAATCGTGGGAATGATATTTTCTGATTTGGATATTTCGACCATTCTGGCCATACGCTCATCCGGAACCTTGACCAAACCGACGTTCGGCTCGATGGTACAGAATGGGTAATTGGCAGCTTCAGCTACCTTTTTAGTCAGGGCATTAAACAATGTCGATTTGCCGACGTTTGGCAGGCCGACGATTCCGATCGATAGTGGCATATGAAAATATTATTGGTTAATTAATATGAATTTAACAGACTTCTCTAATTTTGGCAAAAACAAGGTCTTGATTTTTTCGAAAATTTGTGCTATACTGGTATTATAAAACAAAAAACAAACATAAAAATAAACCCATGCGCAAGAATAGTGTTGTCGACTTCGTGTTGGCAAAAAAAATAGTAACCGCTGTCATGATATTTTGTCAGGCGGTTTTTTTGTTGCCTGGCGGTGCGCATGCACAAGTGGTTGTAAGGCCTTCGCTTTCAGATGTTTATGTCGGCGCCCAGGTTTCGGGGCGCGTTCCCTTTGGCGTTTCAGTAAGCGCCCCGGTCCACCGTATTCGCTTCGATGTCTATGACTCATCTAGCGTAAAGGTGCACGAGTTATTTGCCACCTCAACTGCTCTCAATTTCATTTCTTATCTCCAGGCCTCAAGCGTTGGAGCTGGGGCTTATACGGTCAGGGCGGTTGCCTTGGACACGGCTTTGCTCGCTATTGCCGAAACCCCCTCGAAGCAGTTCGTAATAACTGATGACTCTTTGCCAGTAACTCTAGATTTTGCCTCCCCTGCCGCAAATGCAACTATCGGCGGCACGATTTTGTTGTCGGCAAGGTCAAATGATCAATCGCTTTCCGTCATCTTTTACTATCGCCTTAAGTCCGTCCCGACTTACACTCTGCTCGGCACGGCCGCTCCTCAGTCCCCAGGGGTATATGCACGATCGTTTGACACTTCGGCGCTGGCGAACGGCGAGTATTTTATTGCCGCAAAAGCGCTGAAGAGCAACGCGGCGGTGGCTAGCAGTGAGATGTCGTCAGTAGTGTATAATGCTCCGATACAGGATCCTGTCGTTCCGACCTCTACTCCTGTGGCAGAGACGCCGACCACGACCGAACCGTCTATTGAGGCCTGGATGCTGGAGGCGCCAACAAGCACGGTGGGCCAAAGGCCAATATTGGCCAGGACCAATGTTGTGGCTGATTTCCTTAATTTCATAATCGACGGCTCCGGCGTGCATAGGTCGTATCCCGGTGTTTTTTCTAGCGTTTCAACGTATAATAATTATTCATTTATCTGGGATGCCCAAAATTATAACCCTGGCACTTACACGATCAGGGCAGAAGCTGGCAAGAATGGGGAGAAGGCTTTGTCTGGCCCGATTACAATCGTAAAGCTTGCACCTGTGACAACGGTGGACGATCCAAAGCCGGCAACCACCACTCAGGTCGTTGCCACGACCTCTGTCCCTGTCGTCGACACCCAGATCAATATCGGGTCAGGCGCCATCGGTGGCGTTGCCTCGGGAACGGTGTCACTCTTTGCTAAGACCTCTCCTAATATCAAGCAAGTGGATTTTTATTTTGAAAAGCCAGGCATTCAGGAGCTTATCGGCCAGGCTACCTTTGATAATATCCGCGGATATTGGCTGCATAAATGGGTGACTAATGGTTTGCTTGACGGAACTTATAACGTTCTGGCCATCGGACGCGACACTCAGTCGAATAAATTTTTCAGCAACTCTACATTAAGAATTAATATTGCCAACCAGCTTCGTTCTGAAGCAATGGCAACAACCACGGTTAAGACGGCCACGACATCGCCCGTAACTAAGCCGGGGCCAGTCGCCGTCTCCCAGCAGGCAACATCGACAAACTTGGTCGCGATGCCTACCGAAGTTAAGCCGGTCGAGCCAGCCAAGCCCTCGCCAATCCAAGAGCCGGTCTTGCCAGTCAAGACAAATTATCAAACTATCCAAGCTCCCATAAAGAATCCGGTTGTCCAGCTTCCAGAGAACCAGGGCAACACTTCAACTGCCCAAGTTACGGTTATTGATAAGCCTGCGCCAGCAGCACCGGCAAGAAGCTTGGCTGCTGATTGCCAAGAGGCTGGCATATCGGATGCCCAGCGCTGCGAGCTTTATCGTTTTTCCCGCATAGCTGTCCAATCTTGCCGCGAGGAAAACATCGCAAGCAAGGAGGACTGCATATCTCATATTCGCGCCAAATTCGGAGAGCCCTCGATTTGCCGACAGATGACACAAGAGAAATGCGGCCAGTTGTTCGCCAATGTGATTGTCGATAAGCTGGTTCCACAAAAGCAGCTTGATATGGCCAGCAGGGCCCTCGAGGTGCTAGTCGGCAAAAACATTCAGTTTATTGGCAATGACAACAAGGCTGCCACGACCAGCGAACAGAAGATTTTGGTCAAAGACGGTTTGGATATGGCCAAGCTTGATTCGGATTCGGAAAATGCGATTATTCCGGTAAGTCCTTTTGCAAAAAACCAAAGCAAGGTTGCCGTAACGGTTTTGGCGGTCGTCAAGGAAAATGATTCATCGGAATCCGGTGTCAGGGCAGTGCTGTCAATCGACTCTGACTCGGATGGCCTTTCTGACGACATTGAAAAACGCTTAGGCACTAGCATAGACAAAGCTGATTCTGATAATGACGGCTTCAATGATGGCGACGAAGTAAAAACTGGGCACAATCCATTGGGTGCGGGCATGTTAGCTGGAAAGCTGCAACCAGCCGAGCAAGCATTGCTGAATAAGGCGACTTTTGAGCAGCCTAAGAGCTTTGGCGTGGCCGACCCGACCTCATTGAAGATTGAAAAAGTCGAAATTAATAATGCCGCCAGCAGCAGCAATGTCAGGTTGGCCGGAAAGGCATTGCCCGATCAGGTTTTTAGCCTTTTCATCTACAGCTCATTGCCCATCATTGTCACGGTAAAGACGGATCAGAATGGCAACTGGTCATATGATTTGGATAAGAGCTTGACTGATGGCAAGCATGAGGCTTATGTCGTTTTGAACGATGAGTCTGGTAAGATTGAAACCAAATCTGCCCCGTTTTCATTCTTTGTTAGCGAGGCTCGCGCTGTAAGCCAGGACGACCTGCTTAAGGCGGATGTTAACGTATATAACCAGACTGACACCATGTTGTGGTGGTATGCATCGGCAGGTTTCATATTGATACTTTTCATTGCCGGCTTGTTCTTCTTGTATATCAGAAGTAAAAAAACAGCTTCTTTGAATTAATAATATGCCGGCCAAGGAAAAATTCCAATTCATCAAAAAGAATTATCAGATTGTCTACTCGATCATCTTGATAGTTTTTATCCCGGTAGCGATCATACTGAATACGGTGATATTTACACGTTCTTTCCAAAAAGCAATAGATCAAGATTTGCAGGGCAAGGCAATTTCGATCGGCGACGTCATCAACGTCGGGCTGATCGGTTATCTTGATAAGTTCGGAGAGTTGCAAAACAAGGTGGAGGCCATCTCTCTTTTTAATGACGAGATAGTCGCTGCCGACTTGCTGGCTCCTGCCGGAGAGGATTTCAAGGTTGTGGCAAGCCTGAACAAGGGCGTTGTAGGACGCGTAACCAAAGAAACGGTGAACATCTTGGCATGGCGCGAGAATAAGCCCGTGGCTTTCCTGACGACATCGGGCAACAATAACTCGATCGAAAATGTGGTCGGATTCGATAAGCAGCCAGAGAGATACTGGGCCGTAATCATGCCGATGAAAGATGAAACCGGAGCCAAGCAGATGCTGCTTTCCATGAAGATTTCAGTTGCGGCAATGGACAAGCTGACCAGAGATATCCTGATTCGTTCCTATGTCGTTCTACTAGTTACAGTCTTAATCATCATCTTGCTTTTGGCCAACAATACGAGGCTGTTCGAATATGCGGCTCTTTATAGGAAGATCAAGGAAATTGATCAGATGAAGGATGAGTTTATCTCTGTTGCTTCGCATGAGTTGAGGACGCCCGTAACTGGCATAAGAGGGTTTGTCTCGATGATCTTGGCTGGCGATCTTGGTCCGATCAGCGACAAAGCTAAAGAGAGCTTGGCAATAGTCCAAAGTTCAGCAGATAGATTGTCGGTGTTAGTGGAAGATTTGCTGAACGTGAGCCGCATTGAACAAGGGCGCATGTCGATGACACTCAAACTGACGGATGTGGCGCCGATGATAAAAGACACCATTGCTGAGCTGAGAATGCAAGCCGAGCAGAAAAAATTAAGCTTGACCTATCAGCCGCACACAGAGAAGCTTCCGCCGGTAAATATCGATAGCGAGCGTTTCAAACAGATATTGTTCAATTTGATCGGCAATGCCATAAAATATACTCCGAAAGGACAGGTCGATGTCATAACCGAAGAAAAAAATAAAAGATTAGAAATAAAGATTAAGGACACAGGACTGGGAATGTCGGCTAAAGCTAGGGAACGATTGTTCGAAAAATTCTATCGGGTGCAAACCGAAGAAACGAGCAACATTACCGGCACCGGCCTTGGCCTGTGGATCACCAAGCAGTTGGTCGAAATGCAAGGGGGTGAGATAGCCGTCGATTCGATAGAAAAAGTAGGCACGCAAATGACAGTCAGCTTTCCCATTATAAAAAATTAACATAAAAACAAAAACTAAAACAAAACGTATGACGAAAAAAATCCTTTGCATCATGGCAATCGTGTCAATGATCGCAACCAACGGGCTTATCAGCCCTGCACAAGCAGCCTCGCTGACTTATATCAGCGACAGGCTTAGCGACTCTGACAAGAGCGTCAATGCCACCCACAACCTAACTTTTACAAACAACGTCGCCTTGGTGGCTGGCGACTACATCAGCGTTGTCTTGCCAGCAGCGTTTACTAGCGGAGCCGTGGTGGGTAATGTGACATGTCCGGCCAATACGGATGCTAGCGTTAATGGCACTTCAACAGTGATTTGTACTGCGAATGCGGGCGTAGCTACCGGGACCAAGAATATTACAATCGCCTCGGTTTCAAATCCTGCAACAATCGGCTCTTATCTTATCAACGTAACAACCAGGGACTCTGGCGATGCGATTATCGAGCAGGCTTATACGATGGTAGCTATCGTCGACAATGTCGACGTGTCTGCCACGGTCGCTTCTACCTTGCAATTCGTAATCTCGCCTTTGGGCGCCGGCACTGACGTTAACGGCTTTTCGACTACTAGGGCCTCAGCCACTTCGTCCTTAGCTTTCGATGTCTTGACCGTGGGTACTTCCACGGTTATGGGTCAGGCATTGAGCGTCATTACTAATGCTGACAACGGCTACGCCGTTACGGTTGAGCAGGATCAGAACCTGACCAGCAATACCGGTTCGGATATCGATTCCTTCGTAGACGGTACCTCGACCGCTCCGCAGGCTTGGCAGGTTCCGGCCAACGTCCTTGATAATGAGTGGACTTACGGCCACTTCGGTTTTACCACTGAAGACGCAAACTTGGCTGCCGGCGACACCTTTGGCAATAATCTTTGGAGGGGTTTTGCCAGTACGACTCCGGTTGAAATCATGTTTCACTCCGGCCCGTCCGATGGCGCTGCTCCGGACAAGGGTTATACCGAAGTCGCTTACCGCATCGAAGTAAGTCCGCTGCAGGAAGCAGGTGACTACTACAACACCCTGACTTATATCGCTACCCCGGTTTACTAATACGGTTCGGTCAGGAGCAAGGCAAGTCTTGTCCTGGCGGGATTGTCCATTGAAAACTTCATAAAAGCAATATCATGAAAAATTTCGCTGCGTTTATAAATGAAAAGGGAATCAAGCTTTTTCATAAGCAGAGATTGAGCGACCTCAGGACCAGGGTGCCTACTTAGATCGGCTTTGTTTTCGGACGAGGCTGCACAAGCGGCCAAGCCCGGTTTTATATCAAAAACACCCCACTTGCGCGGGGTGTTTTTGATATTCGGAAATCAATTTATGAAAGTAAGCCAATACCTGAAGTCTTCATTCTTGCCAGAAACTATGCTCGAGAAGGCGGTTTGGATTTTTTGTGTTATCATTCCCGGGGCTTGGGACAGCTGGTGATCATCAATGCTGGCAATGGACGTTACCTCGGCTGCCGTGCCGGTGTAGAAGGCCTCATCGGCCGCGTAGGCATCGCCTAGAGTCAGCACCTTTTCCGCAACATTTATTCCTAGCGATTTCGCCAAGTCGATAATACTCGAGCGGGTGATGCCCGGCAGGATGGAGCCGAGTTCCGGAGTAAGAAGCAGGCCGTTTTTGGCAATAAAAAGATTTTCCCCCGGGCCTTCGGCAATGTTGCCGGAGCTATCGAGCAACAATGCCTCGTCATAGCCGGCTCGCTTGGCTTCTTCGCCAGCTAGGATCGAATTGACATAATGTCCGGAAACTTTTGCGCCCACCCGGAAGCTCTTGCTAGAAATGCGAGCAAGCGAGCTGGTCTTGATCCGAACCGGTTTTTCGCCGAGGTACGCCCCCCAGGGCCAGACCGCGATCGAAACGTTGACGGGGGCGTCGGCAACGCCCAGCCCCATCTTGCCATAACCGTAGTAAATCAAGGGACGGATATAGCCTGCCTGGACAGCATTTTCCTTGATCGTTGAAATTATGGCAGCGGATATTTCTTCTTTTGAAAAAGGCACTTTCATGTACATGGTTTCGGCAGAGAAAAAAAGCCGGTCAACATGCTCTTGGAGGCGGAAGACGGCCGGGCCATTACTGGTTTGATAAAATCTTATTCCCTCAAAGACCGCGGAGCCGTAGTGAAGGCTGTGTGTTAGGACGTGGATCTTGGCGTCAGACCAAGGTAAAAGCTTGCCGTCCATCCAGATATATTTTGTTTCATTCATGGTTTTTAGATTAGATCGCCCAGTCGGGGATTTTTTTGATCAAGTCGTTAGAAATTCCAAGGCCGAGTTTTCGCATTACTTGGAAGGCGTCGGCCGGCCGGCCAAGGTAGTAGGCTTTGCGGTCGGTCGGGTTGATGTAGTAGGCCTTGCCGCTGTCCTCTACATCGAGCAGAATTTTTCCCGAAACAGTGGCCGGGAAGGCCCCCATCTCATATTTTTTGATATAGGCGTGATTTACGCCAAGGCCAAGCTTGCGCATCAGGTTGAACGCGTCGGCTGGTCGGCCAAGGAAGTATCGCATGCGATCGCCAGGGTAAACGTACCAGGATCGGCCAGACTTCTCAACCTGTAAAAGGATGCGTCCAAGCATCTTGTTGCGGATTTTTTCGGCGTCGGATACGGTGCCGGAGTTACCGAAGATATAGTCTCCGCCATCGACATCTTTGGTGATGTTTTCCGCCAGCCCGTTAGCAGCCAAAGCCATGGTTGTACCGGTGGACATCTCGAGTGAATGATTGCCAGACGAAAGCGGAGAGAGCTGCACCTTCAGAATCAAGCCGAGCGAGCCGGTAAAGGCCTTGGTCGTGCCGCCACTGAAGGTGATTTCGCCTTTTTGGCTGTTGATGGCTGGCTCCTTGGCCCAAAGATCAAAGATTGAACCGTCTTTGACAATCTTTTTGATTTTTATCTTTTTAGGGTCGTATTTGATAACCCCCTCGGCAGCGTTGATGCCATTACCTCCGCCGCTATTGATCATGAGCCTGGTGGTCAGGTCCTTGCCAGCGAGATAAGCGCCAGCGCCTGAAGATAAGAAGATTCTAGCCTCAGCGGCTTGGGTGTCTATTGGAAAAGCCAAGAAAAGGCAGGCGAATAATGACAGGAAAAACTTTTTGTTGAAGGACATAAAGTAAGTTTATTAATCTGCCGTAATTATAGCCCTTTTAGTCATAAAAATAAAATAAAAAAAGAACCCCAACTAAGGGGTCTTTTTTTATTGCGGAGCGGACGGGACTCGAACCCGCGACCTCTGCCGTGACAGGGCAGCGTTCTAACCAACTGAACTACCGCTCCAATGGATGCCCCTGTTCTTATCCAGGGCATCTGGCCTCCGCCCAGGGCGGATTGTGTCAAACAAAAATAGCCGAAAAACGACTATTTTTGTTTGACTGTATCATAACAGAATGTTGCTGACCGGTCAAGGGAGCTATTTGGAGCGGATGACTTTTAATAATTCCTTGGTTTTTTGGCTTACGATTGCCTTGCTTTTACCTTCAACATTAAGCCGCAAGAGCGGTTCAGTGTTTGATTCGCGCAGATTGAAGCGCCACTCCGCAAATTCGATCGACAGGCCGTCGAGCTTGTTGATCTTGCCTCCTTTTTTGTAGAGCTTTTCGATAGTGGCCACCACCTTTTTAGGATTATCGACGATAGAATTGATTTCGCCGGACATCGGATATTTCTTCATGACCGGTTCGATCAGTTGTGACATTTTCTTGCCAGTGTGGTTGAGCAGGTTCATCAGTACGAGTACAGGCAAGAGGCCTGTATCTGCGAACCAGAAATCGCGGAAGTAGGTATGACCGCTGGATTCTCCGGAAAAGATGGCATTCTCTTTGCGCATGCGTTCTTTTATGTAGGAGTGGCCGACCCGCTCAAGCACGGCCTTGCCCTTCATTTCCTTGGCAGCGTCGGTCAACGCCCAAGTGTAACGCGGATCATAGACGATCTTTTCGCCCTTGCGCTTTTCTAAGAGCGACATTATCAGGAGGTGGTTGGTGTAGTAGGATTCGATGAAGCGGCCTTTGTCGTCGCAAAAAAAGACACGATCGGCGTCAGCGTCCCAAGCCACGCCGAGATCGGCGCCTGACGACTTCGTCAAAGCTTCGAATTCCGGGCGGTTTTCAGGAACAAAAGGATCAGGCCTGCCCTTGGGGAAAGAACCGTCAGGCTTATCATTAAGCCCGACCAGTTTCCAAGGGAGCTTATATAATTTGACGAAGCGCTTGACCACCTCTCCTTCGTAACCGAAATTCGGGTTGATGACAATAATTTTAGGGCTGATGATTTCTTGGTCGAGAAAGCGGATAGCGAAGCGGCAGAAGTCATCAAGAACATTGAGCTTTTTGACAGAACCTTTTTTTGCCTTGATGGTGGGCTTGGGATCGCTTGCGACAAGATCGCGAATTTGGTGGATGCCGTTGTCTTTGTGGATGGGTTCGACATCGCCCTTGACCATTTTGAAGCCGTTATATTCCTTGGGGTTGTGCGAAGCAGTTACTTGGATGCCGCCACCTAGCTTGTAGTGGCCGACCGCAAAATAATACATTTCCGTCGAGCTGAGTCCGATATCCAAAACATTGACGCCGGCATCAGTTAACCCCTTGATGACCGCTTTTTTAATTTTGGGCGATGAAAGGCGGACATCCATGCCGACAGCTACCGTGCCTTTTGGTTTGATGACTTTAATGTAGGATTGGGCAATCTGGTAAGCGTGTTTTTCATCAAAATCCTGACCGAAGATGCCGCGGATGTCGTAGGCCTTGAAAATTCCTGGGTTGATATTCATAAGGTTGATTATAAAAGAGGGCGGAATCGCCCTCTTTTAATTATAGCAGCAAGTGGTGAATTGTTAAGCGTTCTTTAGGTGCAGGATTGTTGCGCCAAGCCCGAAGATGGTGGACAAGAAGGCCAAGAATCCGCCTATGACCGGGATGCTAAAGACGAGCCAGCAAAGCGTGATTCCTGATAGCATGGTGACCATCGGGCGGTGAGCGTATTTTTTGGCAAAACGTTCAGCCAGGTAGTGGCCGACTCCGATCATGACTAGCGTTTTGGCGACCCACAAGGCAATGAACCAGATCATAAATAAGATCAGCGACAGCCAAATGCCTACCATCGAAATCAGCAATATCAGCATGGCGATTGGTGTCAGGAAGAGCGCGACAAAGCCCCAGCCGAAAGACTTGCCGTAGTATTTGACTAGCTGATCTTTGGTGCCGTTGATGCCCTTGGGCCAAAGCCCGACCAAGAGCAGGCCGATCGCGATGATGGTGAAAAGACTGATGGCGCGTTCCCAAAGCCAGGCCAGAAAGATGTCGCGTTTATCGACTTGCCTGATTTTGGCGGGGTTGCGTGAGATTTCGCCTGCGATCTTGGAGCCCTGCTCTATCACGGCGTCTTGCTTGTCGGTGTATGATAGCTTGCCATCGATAATGGCGCCGCTAGCTATCCTTAAGCCAGGATTATTGTTGCGTTGGTTGTCGATTTTAAGCTTCACGTCTTTGCCGACTTGGCCGGCAAGAGTCACGGTGTTGGCAGCCCCGGTCAGGTCATAGGCCACTTTGCCCTTGAGTTCAGCGACACTAGCGGCAAAAAGCATTTCCCAGCCGATCGAGGAGCTGGCGCTGGTGTTGATGGAAGCGGCTGCCATGTTGGCGTTCTTGTTAACTTGGCCAGTCAGGTTGATCGAGCTGGCTAACACGCGCAGGTTGCCGGCAACCTGGCCGCCGACATTGATAGTCTGTCCGGCGCAGATGACGTCGCCCAAAACCGTTCCCGTGATATTGATAGTCTGTCCGGCGCAGATGACGTCGCCGGTTACTTTGCCTTCGATGTTCAGGTTGGCGCCAGCCAGGTAAAGGTTGCCATCAATCACTTCGCCTTTGGCGAGATTGATAGAGTCGCCAGCTTTGGCGGTGAAGGCTAGGGCCGTTACTGGCCAGGCCAAAAATCCAAAGAGCAAAAACAGTATGATCTTGCTTGTTTTTGTCATGCTTTTATGGTTAAATGGGTTAGTATTTGCTTAATATAAGCCTATCACAGCAAGGCCAAAAGTCAAACCATGGAAAATTTGAGTAAAAACATTGTAACGGAGCTGTTGTCTTCTGGCGCCAAGACCAGGGAGGAGCTGATGGCGGTCAAACGTCGCTTAGCTAAGCGATTTGGCAAGGGCATGCCGACCAACACAGAGTTGCTGGCTGAGTTGCCGAGCGGGGAAAGCGCACGAGAGCTTCAGCGCTTATTGCGTCGTCGGTCGATCCGGACCATGTCCGGCATTGCGCCAGTGGCTGTGCTGACCAAACCGTTTGCCTGTCCGGGAAAGTGCGCCTATTGCCCGACCGAAAAGGACGTGCCGCAAAGCTATCTTTCGAATGAGCCGGCGGTCATGCGTGCTATCCATTGCGATTATGATCCGTACAAGCAAGTGCAATATCGCCTGCGAGCGCTCACGGCCAACGGCCATGAACCGACCAAGATCGAGTTGATCGTAATCGGCGGAACCTGGAGCGTTTTGCCGATCGAATATAAATATTGGTACCTTGCTAACTGCTTTAAGGCGGCGAATGATTTTGCAAAAAATCAAAAATCACTTGTCCATGAGGGCGGGAAAATCAAAAATCAAAATTACGATTCAAAATTCAAAATTGAAAGGCTAAAAGAGCTGTTAACCAAAGAGCAGAAGAGAAACGAAGGGGCTAAGCATAAGATTATCGGCGTCACCTTGGAGACGCGGCCGGACTATATCAATGAAAAAGAGTTGCTGGAAATGCGAGAGTTAGGTTGCACCAGGGTCGAGCTTGGCGTGCAGGCGATCGATGACAAAATATTGAAAATCAACCGCCGCGGTCACGATTTGGCATCCGTAACTGAAGCGACCGCCTTGCTGCGCAGCTTTGGCTTTAAGATCACCTATCATCTCATGCCAGGGCTGCCCGGCGCGACGCCCGCCAAAGACTTGAAAATGTTCAAGACCCTGTTCGCGGATAAGCGATTTCAGCCGGATCAGATAAAATTTTACCCCACGGTCGTGACCAAGGGGAGCCTGCTCTATGAGTGGTGGCGCCAAGGGAAGTATAAGCCTTATAGCGACAAGTCTTTGCAGAAGCTGATCGTCGATTGCAAGGCGGCCATACCGCCATATGTCAGGGTGATCCGGTTGATACGCGACATACCGGGCGAATCGATCGTTGCCGGCAACACAGTTACTAACTTGAGGCAAGTCATGCAACAGCGCGGAGTCGTGTGCAAGTGTATCCGTTGCCGCGAAGTTCGGGACCAGAAAGAAGGATCGGTCAAGCTGCACGAAGACGAATATGAGGTAAGCGGGGGGCGCGAGAGGTTTATCGAGTTTGCCACCCCTGATCGCAAGGTCCTTTACGGCTTTTGCCGCCTGTTCTTGCCGTCGACGGGTCCCGACATCCTGTCTGGAGCGGCAATCGTCCGCGAGTTGCATGTCTATGGCGAATTGGTGCCGGTGGGCGGGAAGCAGAAAACGCAGCATAGCGGTTTGGGCCGCAAGCTGCTTAACGAGGCTGAAGCCGATGCCTTAGACTCGGGTTACGGAAAAATCGCGATCATTGCCGGGGTAGGGGTGCGCGGCTATTATCGCAAAGCGGGCTATCGGCTGAATAAAAGTTATATGATCAAGAAGCTGCCGGCTTGAGCCGGGTGTGCTATACTGCAAATGATAAGCCTTTCGCATAAATCAAACATATGAACGTAAAAAGGGTTGTAAATTTTATTTTCGAAATCAATCAATTGAAACGGCAACGCCACTCCGGCTGGTTTTTGGCCGGCGTTGCTCAACCGCCATCGGTGGCCGAGCATCAGCTGCGCGCTGCCCAGATAGGATATATCTTGGCGGCCCTGGAAGGAGCTGATCCGGAGAAAGTTGCTTGCATGCTTTTGATCCATGACAATGCCGAGGCCAGGACGGGGGACCAGAACAAGGTATCGGCCAGGTATTTTTCCAAAAAAGAAGGCGAGGCCAAGGCTTTTAAGGATCAGATCGAGGGTCTTGGCAAGGAAATCGAGAAAAAATGGTTGGGGTATTTTGAGGAATTTGAAGGAAGGACTACCAAAGAAGGTGTCGTCGCCAAGGATGCCGATTGGCTGGAAACGGCTTTTCAGGCTAAAGAATACTATGATACAGGCCACCTTTCGGCAGTTGATTGGATCAAGAATGTCGAACGGGCCGTTGAGACCGAGTCTGCCAAATTATTGATAAAGCAGATGAAAAAGACGGATTTTTACGATTGGTGGAGCGGTTTGAAGCGCATGACTTACCACAAGCTGAAAAAATCGCGCTGATTTCATAAGTTGATAAAGTGTTTAAAAAAGGGTTTGCGCCCTTTTTTTGTTTTGACAAAAAGGCGTTTTTGACGTAAGGTTTGGGTAATTTTGCACATTATTCAAGACAGGAGGGTTAAGCGATGCAACATGAAAAGGTTGTTCCACAAGTAAGGCCGGATGGAGTCGCGACCGTGCAGCGAAGCGGGGAGGTCAGCGAGGGTATCAAATACCTGACAACCATGGATCTGAGCGGGCGCAAGCTGACGATGCCGGGCGAAGGCGGACGTTATCAGCCGAAAGAGCTTGAGCCGTATCTTGGTTATGACCAATGGGCCGGCTGGCTTATTTTGGTGGAGTGGGCCTGGCTCGAGACCTTGGCGCAGATGTCCCTGGAAGGCATGTTCGATCGGCCGCAAGACCGCATGCCGGACAGCACGATCGCGTACCTGACGCCCGAGCTGCTCCACTTGCTGCTCGAAAACATTACCACCAAGATGATGGATGATAAGGAAAAAGGGGTGGGTAAGTACCGCGGCGAAGGCACGGGGCATGATATCAATGCCCTGCTCTATCTGATGGATCAGATTTTGCCGGAACCGCTGCGGCGTTGGCGCCACTTCGGAGCGACGTCGTATGACAAGATCTGCTGCGCCTACGCTCTGCAGTATCAGTCGTGCTTCTTGGGTGTCGTGTATCCGAAAATGCAGCAAGTCAGTCTTTTGTGGCGGCAAGCGATGGCAGATTATGCCGAGGTGCGTCAGGCTGGCCGGACCCATCTGATCAATGCCCTGCCTATAACCTTCGGGTTCTGGCTGGCCGAACGTCACAATCGTTTTGCCAGGACTTGCATCAAGGCTCAAGCAATGGCTCTGCTGGTCGAGGGCAAATTCTCGGGCGCTGTGGGCACTAGGGCAGCACAGTTGGAATTGCTTGGCACGACCGAAGGTGAGGACATGGTCCTTGCCAAGCTCGGCCTGGCCAAATGCCCGCTTAGCACGCAGATTGTCCAGCCGGAAAGCTTGGGTCGCGCTTATCACGAATTGGTGAATGCTTCCATCGCTTTGGGGAACTTGGGCGACGACGCCCGGCAGCTACAAAGCTCAGCTTACAAGGAGCTCGAAAGCGTCGGCTCGAAATCTTCGACCATGTCCCACAAGCGGAGCAATCCGGTTACTGCTGAGAACATGTACGGCATGCATCGCATCATGGTCGGCGAGTACAACAAGCTGCTTATCAACGGTATCAGCGACTTCGGTCGGGATATCAGCGGCAGCTGCGTCATGCGCGGCTATACCGCCATGATCGTCTATCTCTATCAGCAGCTCCTTAATACGGAGCGATGGTTGAAGAATCTCAAGGTCGACAAGGAGCGCTGCCTTGTGAACCTCAATGAAGACGCCAGCCTGATGCCTGCAGAATTGCTTCACCTATCGTTGCAACGCAACGGCTTGCCTGATGCCCATACGTTCGTCAATGAGCATGTCGTCCCGTTGGCTGCGTCAGCAGACATCTCGCTTGGCGATGCGGCAGAGCATTTGAGCCCCGGCTTGTCTGCTGGGCTGCCGGAAAATATCCGGCGTATCTTGGAAAACCCGACGGACTACATCGGCGACGCTATCGGCGCGACAATGGCCGAGTCGCAAAATGCCTTGTAGCGCTTTTGAAAAAAATAAAATTCTATCCAATGGGAGCAGGTTTGACTGCTCCTTTCTTTTTTGACAAAGGGTCGGAATAGCGGTAACATATAGATAATTATATTAATTTTAGCCAAAATATGGAGTATAAAATCTTGGCCGAACAGGATCCGGCCGTCTATCAGGCCCTGTCCAAGGAAATCGAGCGGCAGAGGACCGGAATCGAATTGATCGCTAGTGAGAATTATGTCTCAGTGGCAGTGCAAGAGGCTTTGGGCTCCATTTTTACCAATAAATACAGTGAAGGTTATTCCGGAAAACGTTATTATTCTGGCAATGAGAACGTCGATACGATCGAAGAGTTGGCAATCGAGCGGGCCAAGGAGCTATTCGGGGCCGATCATGTCAATGTGCAACCGTTATCAGGCTCACCCGCTAATGCGGCGGTTTATTTCGCTCTACTGAAGCCTGGGGATACGGTTTTAGGCTTAAAGCTAGATCATGGCGGTCACCTGTCTCACGGCCATCCGGTCAATTTTTCCGGCATGCTTTATAATTTCGTGCAGTATGAAGTCGATAAGGAAACTGGCCGGATAGACATGGAAAGAGTCCGCGAAATCGCTTTGCGGGAGAAGCCTAAGATGATTTTGGCTGGATTTTCTGCCTATTCACGCGACTTGGAGTGGAAAAAATTCAAAGAAATAGCAGATGAGGTCGGGGCGTATACATTTGCTGACATAGCTCACATTGCCGGACTGATAGCCGGCAAGCAGTTGGAAAATCCCGTGCCAATTTTCGATGTCGTTTCGACTACGACGCACAAGACATTGCGCGGGCCGCGTGGAGCTATGATCATGTGCAAAGAGCAATTTGCCAAACAGATCGATCGTGCGGTTTTTCCAGGAATGCAGGGTGGACCCCATGATAATAATACAGCTGCAAAGGCTGTGGCATTCGCCGAGGCCTTGCGTCCGGAATTCGGGGCATATGCCAAACAGGTCATCTTGAATGCTCAAGCGATGGCGGATGGATTGATAAAATCCGGCTTTGACATCGTATCTGGCGGTACGGACAATCACCTGTTCGTGGTCGATTTGACTAGCAAGGGGTTGGCCGGCAAAGAAGCCGAGGTGCTTCTGGACAAGGTCGGAATCTCGACGTCTCGCTCAACGGTGCCTTTTGACCCGAATCCTCCCATGAATCCGTCCGGCTTGCGCTTGGGTGCGGCGGCAGTCACTACCCGTGGCATGGGGCAAGAGGAAATGGCCGACATTTCTCGTGTTATTGCAGAGGCAATAGAGCATAAAGATGATGAATTTAAGCTGAAGTCGCTCAAGGAGTCTGTCCGGATGCTATGCGACAAATTTCCTATCCCGAGCTTTTGATCGATATCACATCAAACAACCGTCTTGGCGGTTGTTTTTTTGCAGACAAGGGATTTTTCAGTCACGCAAGCTGACCCTGGCTTTTTTATCGTTTTTGTGGCAGAATAACTCCGTTATTCTTAAGCTATTTTATGAAAAATATTGATGGCAAGGCCTTGGCTGAGTCGATCAAGGACAGCCTGGTCAAGGAAATAAAGGCTTTGGGCGCACGCCCTAACTTGGCCATCGTACTGGTCGGCGAGCGGGAGGATTCGAAGCTATACGTTTCGCTCAAAGAGAGGCAGGCCAAGGCGGTCGGTATCGATACGCATCTTTATCGTTGCGATGAGGACATCAAGGAAGACGAGCTGCTTGCGATGGTTGATTTCCTAAATAATGATGAGCTGATTGATGGTATTCTGATACAACTGCCTTTGCCCGAAGGAATCGACACCGACAAAGTTGTTGGCCGGATGAGTCCGGAAAAAGATGTTGACGGGTTTCACCCGAAGAGCTTGCAGCGACTGCTTTCCAGCTGCTCTATTGAAATCGAACCGCCGCTCATCGGGGTGATCTTGGAGATAATTTCTAGCATACGATTCGACTTGGCCAACAAAAGCGTTGTCGCTTTGGTCAATTCACCGATTTTGGGCGCTTCAATCAAGCACATATTGGAATGCCGCGGAGCTTCGGTCAGGCTTCTGAGCGGCAATGAGCAGCAGCTCGGGGAAAAAACGATCGGAGCCGACATTCTGATTTCCGCACTTGGACGGCCTAAGCTTGTAACTGGCGAGATGATAAAGGATGGGGCGGTTGTGATCGATATAGGCATTACCAAAATGAAGGATGGTTCTGTCTGTGGTGATGTAGATTTTGAGTCGACTTCAGGCAAGACCGGCTATATAACCCCGGTCCCTGGCGGAGTCGGACCGATGACCATCGCCCTCGCTTTCAAGAACACTCTTGAGCTCTATAAACTGAAGAACGCAGATAAATAGCTGATAAACGTGACTATTCAGGAACAAAAACAAGCTCTGCGCGAGCTATTGAAGATACATTATGGCTATGATGATTTTCGGACCGGCCAAGAGCAGGTAATCGATGGGCTGCTTGACGGCGAGTCAACCTTGGTCATCATGCCGACAGGCGGGGGCAAGTCGCTATGCTATCAGCTGCCTGCCCTGATTTGGGACGGCGTGACGATCGTCGTGTCGCCGCTTATCGCCCTGATGAAAGACCAGGTCGATAACCTTAACCGCATCGGCATTCCGGCAACTTTCATCAACTCTTCCATTTCCCCTGCGGAAACGACAGCTAGGCTGGCGGAAATAAAGGAAGGGCGATTCAAGCTGCTGTACATCGCCCCCGAGCGATTTTATAGCAAGGAATTCATCGAGGCCTTGTCACTGGTCAAGGTCAGCTTATTCGCAGTTGATGAGGCTCATTGTATCAGTTCTTGGGGGCACGACTTCCGCCCAAGCTATTTAAAACTTCGCCAGGCGGTAGAATTTTTGGGCAACCCGCCGGTCATAGCGTTGACTGCGACGGCTACGCCAGAAGTGCGCGAAGACATAATCAAGCAGCTGGCGCTGGTTAATCCGCGGCAAGTCGTTACCGGCTTCGCTCGACCGAATTTGACTTTCGCCGTCGTTCGGGCCAATGAGGGGCAGAAGCCTGGCATCGTGTTGGAAGCGGTTCAGAACGCTCCAGAGGGCGCCGGGGTGGTTTATGTCGGCACGCGTTCGCGAGCCGAGCAGCTGATGCAGGCGTTACTGGATAGCGGCATCGAAGCGATAATGTATCATGGCGGCATGGAGCCCAACGAGCGCAAATGGGTCCAGGAAAGCTTTATGAACAACAAGGCCAAAGTCATCGTTGCTACCAACGCTTTCGGCCTAGGCATCGACAAGCCCGACATCCGGTTCGTTGTCCACTATGACATGCCAGGGACTATCGAGGCGTATTATCAGGAGGCCGGACGCGCTGGACGCGACGGCAAACCTAGCTTCTGCCTGATGCTATATAATTCCCGCGACCGCGCCCTGCAGGAGTTTTTCATCAAGGGAGACAATCCTTCGCCGGAGATGATTTTCGAATTATATGACGTGCTCCTGTCTTATGAATCCGATAGCGTGCTGGTTACATACAGCGAGCTGATGGGCATGCTTTCAGATAACGCTCCAGACATGGCAATAGGTACGGCAATCAAGATTTTAGAACGTGAAGGCCTGATCAGGCGGAGCCAAGAAAAATCCGCTAATGCATATTTGAAATTGCTCAAACCGGCCAGCGAAGCCAGGAAGGTCTTCGGCCCCCGTTCGAAGAATAGCCAGATAATCCTGGATCAGCTTCTAGCCAAGCATGGCCACGAGCTTGATGCCGGTTTCAATTTCAATTTGGAAGAGCTGGCAGGAGTGCTAGGCGTAAAAAAGGAGTCGCTTAGACGGGTGATAAAGAAAATACAGGACGAAGGCTGCCTTGACTACCAGCCCCCGTTCAAAGGCACGGAGATTCACATTCTCAAGCGTATCGACCGCCAGCACTTGAATATCGATGTTTCAGCCCTCAAAGCTAAGCTCAGCCATGCTTATGAAAAGCTCGATCAAATAGAAGATTATGTTTATCATCTCGGTTGCCGCCAGAACTATATTTTGAATTATTTCGGCAGTGACGGTTTTGCGCGATGCGGCAAGTGTGACAATTGCGTAAACAGCTCATTTGATGATCTGGGCGAATCTCATGATTTTGAACCGTTCAGCGAGGCTCCGGCCAAAAATAAAGAAGACGAAGCAAACCTTGGAACCAAGCTGACTCAGCTTGAAACTTTTGAGCTGTATCAGAAGGGCATGAAAGTTGATGAAATGGCACAAGTCCGCAACCTTAAGCCCGCCACAATAATCGATCATCTTTGTTTTTTGCTTGAAAAGGGGATGAAAGTTGATGTAGATGATTTTGTCGCTCAAGAAAGCAGGCAAAAAATATTGGCAGCAGTTGATGAGGTTGGCGGAAATAAGCTGGGGCCGATCAAAGAGAAGTTGGGCGACAGTTTCAGTTGGAACGATATCAAGCTAATCTTGGCCTCACTTAAGGGAAAAAAATGAACAAACAAGCCGAACAAGAATTGCTGTCGATCGTAAATGCGAACTATGAAGCAGTGGCTGATGATTTCAGCCGAACAAGGAAGCGTAAGCTTTGGCCGCCGCTCGAAAAAATTGCCTCAAAAACCCCTTGCGGTTCACGCATCCTGGATGTCGGTTGCGGCAATGGGCGCTTGCGTCAGGCCTGGATGGGCAAAGCCGTGGAGTATGTCGGCGTCGATTCGAGTAATAATTTGCTAGAGTTAGCTCTGAAAATTACAGAGTGGCGGATTGACGGACAGAAATTTATAAAAGGAAGCGTTTTGGAATTGGATCGCTACGGACTGGGCTTGTTTGATGAGGTTTATTGCGTGGCTGTAATCCATCACTTGCCTGGGGCCGAAAGCCGAGCTTGCGCCATCGAACAACTCCTGCGCTGCGTCAAGCCCGGCGGCAAACTAGTCGTGACGGCCTGGTCAATGTGGCAGAAGCCGCTATTTATCAAGCTGGTCGTAAAAAACGCCTTATTAAAGCTGGTCGGATTTAATCATTTTGATTTCGGAGACATAGTTTTTCCTGGTTTTGATCAAAAAAGTCCTCGTTATTATCACGCATATACCAAAAAAGGCTTCATAAGTTCGTTTAAGGTTAAAAATGCGGTTATCGAGGAATTGATTTTTGACAAGAGGAATTATTACGCAGTTTTGCGCAAGACATAGTTGGCTTGCTATTTGTCCGGCTCTGTAAAAAATGTTATAATAAACAGAGCTAATAAGTTTGCCGCACAAATAGTATGGACTCAAAAAAATTTTTATTCCCGCTAGGCTTAGTCATGGGCGTCGTGCTCTCGCTAAGCTTGTTTTTATCTTGGCAATCGATTTTGGCTGCCTGGGATGCTCCGACGGCCAATCCGCCGGGCAATAATGTCGAGGCGCCGATAAATGTCGGCTCAGGCGCCCAGTACAAGCCGGGCGTAGGCGGCGGGATCGGCTTGGACAGGCTTTATTCTACTACGACTCAAAATCATTTTTATATCGACTCCGGCAAAGGCGCGCAGGTAAGGATCGATAGCGACCAGGGAAGCGATCCTGATAACGCCACCTTTCAAGTAAACAATGGCAATAATAGCGAGATTTTTGCCGTCGATGAAGCAGGTATCATTTATTCGAACGGCACCAGATTGATAAATTGTGCCCCTGACGAGATATTGATTGCTTCCAGCACTTCCCCGACCGGCGTCGGCTGCTCGAATGGGTTAACCTACGGTCCGTAAATTATAATAAAAAATCAATATGGAAGAAAAAAACATCACCAAGCTTATCATTGCCTCCTTGGCGCTAGGCTTGATTGTTTGCGTTATTGTCATCTTTTCCCTTTTGTCTCGGGATTTTGCAATAAAGCAAGTCAATCTCCCGCAAAACAAAAAAGGCGGAATCGCCGCTTCCTCGACACAGGCCGAGACGACTAAGTACTCTGTCACCACTTTAAGCAAAGAGGATGCGGATAAGATTAGGCTGGAGGCGAAGACGACTTGTGAAAAGGCCGAGCTAACCAAAGAGGAAGAACAGGCGTGCGGCGGGGGGAGCGTGGCGTATTACATGAATCGTGCCATGTCTGATCGCGACGTCAAGGTTTGTACGCTGATAGATGACATAAAAAAGCAGCAGATTTGCATTGACGGCATCTTGCGCCGTTTGGCGATTGAGAATGTTGATGAGAATTATTGTTTCGAGCTTTCCGAGCAGCAAGCCGTAATTTCCTGCACCTCGGAAATTTACTATTATAAGGCAAAAAATGATCCTGCCAACGCTAATACTTATTGCGGAAGGATCAAGGACAAGCCGTTTAGCATGAAGTGCGTTAAGGACTTCGTGAAATAAGCTGATATGCCAAGGCTAAAAACACTCGGTGCGTATTTGGCGGCAGTATTTTTAATTGTCGGCGCCTTTTTGTTGCTATTTAACGTAAAGCCGGGCTTAGCCCTATTCGACGCTCCTGAGTGGTTTAGTCCAATGGAAGGAGACTACTTCGTTTCAAATGGTGACGGAACGGTGACCGTTAATTTTTCCGTGTACGCCAATGAGCCCGGTGCCGACAATCAAGTAAGGATGTTTTTGCAGGTTATTGATGATGCGTCCTCTACTCCGGTAGCCCTTGATAACGGGGGCTATGGCAATTGGGTGAACTCGATCGATTCCAACATCCCGCATGATTTCAGTACCAGTACGCTAGCGGTCAGGCTGGATCCGATCAGGAAATATCGTTACGTAGCTTGGGTCGTCAACGACGCTGGCGTGACAACGACCGCGCCAACCCTGGAAAATGCTATCGTTCCCGGTTCTGGCTTCCCGCCAGCAACCACCAAGCCGACAGTGAAGGATGAAGACATATATATCGCCACTTCTTCCAACATGGTCCATGCCAAAAACAATATCAGCTTCAAGTTTTTAGAGGCGTGGTCCGGTGTTAATGGGTATGTCATAGATAGAAAAATATATGGGGAGCCTACATGGGTTGAGGGGACCACGTTCTATACTTATGACGACAACAGGATTGTTTTGGGCCACCCGAACCAAGTTTTGTTTCCTGATGGAGAGTGCCAGTCCGGGAGGGTTTGCTTTTCACTTGATGACCCTAATGCCGTAGAGCCGAATGTCGTTTATCAATATCGTATCCGCCTGGCCTATCGTGCGTCGCCGTCCGACCCGGTAATCGCCCCGCTTGATGGAGGCAAGGCAACTTCTACGTCCGCATCCTTGGTGACGATCCCGACATTCGACACGATAGACTTGGTTTCGACTTCAACGCACGCTTCATCATCAATGAGGCTTTATTTCCATGCCCCATTGCCGATGGATTCGTACTCGAATGACGGCACCCCGGGCTTTGATATCTACCAAATTATAAAGGTGATAAATGGTACGCCTTCCGCTCCGGTATCGTACGCGATAAGCCAGTACGACACGCTTTCGTCGCCCTTCTATTCTTGCCCAAGCCTTTTCCAGTGCTACGAAATCAATGACTTGGTTCAGCCTGGGGTAAGTTATCAGTATCTTGCTCGCCCATGCGTGACCGATAACGGACAGTCGCGATGCGCAGACGCCTGGGCGACTTCCACAGTTTTGGCTGCCAGCAACTTTCTTAGCATTCCGACCGCGACGGCTATCGGGACGGAGGCGCCCACATCAACTCCGGCGGACAGTGTAATCAGGGTGCATTTCCGCAGTGAAACTGCCTTAACCGCTCTTCCGGTAACTAATTATCAGATCCAGGTGATTGAGAATGGAGCGCCCAGGGCACTGGTCCCGGTAATTGCTCCGACAGCGAACAATACTCCGAACGACGCGTTTTTCCCCGGCAACTGTGTCGGCAATTACCGCTGCTTTACCTTGCCGACGTTCAGCGCTAATGCCGCTGACGCTAATTACAGGATAACCCCGGGCAATAATTATATTTTCAGGGTCCGCTTGGCTTATTTGGGCTCCAGCCCGTACAACAACGGCTATAGCGATTGGATCGAGACTGCTGCCCCTGTTACCGCAGCAAACTTGTTGCCGATTACTTTGAACGCCCCCTCAGCGGTCAGAGCCCAGGTCCGCGGATCAAATATGCTTGCATTGGCCCTTGATTATGTCTTTGATCCAAATTTTTTAGCCGCCGTGAAAACAATACCGGCGTATGGTGCTCTTACCGGCTATGAGGTCAATCGACATTCCAGTATCGATCAGATCAGATATCGTACAAATGCGACGACAACTTGGAGTTCATTTATGCTGGGCACAGCGTATGTCCAGGTGGCAAGTGGCACCTATATTTCGAATGCCAATCAGACGATCGGCGACCAGGCGAATGAAATTTTTCCCACCTCTACTCCGTTGACTTATTTTTACGTTGACCCGACCTATTCGTATTTTTTTCAGGCAAGGTCAATAAACAAATATGTTGTCGGACAAGATAGCGGTTATACTGACAGTAATCAGATCAATTTGCGCCCCCTCCCTGAGGCACAGAATGTCCTGGTAGGAAAGTTTGACTTGACCAATTATGACATAAGCTTTACTTTTGATTTCGCCAATTCCGGGCCGACCGCTTTTTATGTCCAGTGGAATACGGTCCAAGATGCGGCCGACCCTGGCTGGAGTACGGTTAATCAGAATTATGTCGAGTGTACTACCAATCAGCCTTGCCATACTTATGTTTATGGCCTTAATCCCTCGAGCGACTGGTATTTCCGTGTCATACCTAGGGGACAGACTACTAACGACTGGAAAGGATACGTTAAAGCGGCGGCTGGAACAATTCCTAACATTGCTAGTACAATTGTTTTCAGCACCTCGACTAATCATGCGGTGTCGCTGGTCAATATCAGTTTTGTGCAGCCAAACCCCTGGAACGGGTTTAATCGTTACGAAATAGTGGAACAACGCGGAACTTGGAGCGGTAGCGATTGGATGTGGGCGAACAGCGGCTGGAGCTATACAGGTACCAGCACCATGAACAATACTAGGCCGGCCAACGCTGAGCTGAATAACGTTTTTGGAGCACTCGCGTGCTGGCCCGTAGGAAGATGTTACCGCGTACCCCATAATAACACAGGAGCCAATCCTTTGATTCCCGGCAGCACGTATCAGTATTTAATCAGGCTTTGTACAAGCAATGGCGGACATTGCAGTACTGATCCCGCGTGGGTCACTTCAACGCCGATTATGGCACCGACGTTGGTCCCGACCCCGGACATCGAAACAGTGACGCTGACTGCCACCTCGACCTACGCTACGAGCAAGATTAACCTGTTCTTCAAATATACGGGCGGCTGGAGCGGCTTATCTGGTTATCGGGTAGAGAGGCAGGTTAACGGCGGCGCCTGGGTGCTCCAGTCAACTTATACGAGCGCGCAGGGCGCTACCACAACTCTACCGGGATGCGCAGTAGCCAACACTTGCTATGTTCAAACTTACAACGTTGCCCCGTCTTCAACTTATAGTTACCGGGTCAGAGTTTATTCCGCCTCCCCGGCATTGAATTTTAATTGGGCCACGTCTTCGCCGATTGTTTCTCCAAATTTCAGGGTTGCAGGGACCCCGACGGAGCCGATATTAGTCCCGAGGTCTTGCTTCGGCATGGGCTGCTTCAATCTGCATGTCCGTTTCTCTCCGACTTTAGTGAACTGGATCAACCGCTACACTGCTGAAATAACCAATTTCCAAACTGCCACTGGATGGCCCAAGCTGTCTTTTTACCTGAGGTACAAAAGGGCCTCTGATTCGACCTGGGACGACTTTTTGGCATTAGATACTTATGATAATCATAGGTACGAAGATGGCTCCGTGTACGCTGCGGGCAAGTGTACCGGAAGCAGGGAGTGTTATAGCATACCGGTTGAAAATTTAGACCCATCTCAAACTTACGATGTCGAACTAAGAGTCATTGGCGGCGGTTATTACGGAGGCGGTGTCGGCACCTGGATTGATCTAGTTGATGCAACCTATCCTATGGGCCAAGTGACGACCCTGCCAGCCTTGTCTGGTGAAATCAATCCGCCAAAATCCGTTAGCATAGACACTGACGATATTGGCAGCAACTTGGTCAAAGTAAAAATAGACTATGACTATCAGGCGGATTTGCCGCCGCTTTACCGCACCATCAACACATATAACGGTTTGCCTAACGGTTACCAGGTGACTGACAGGCGTTGGTTCCACACGGTTTATGACGGTGGCGCGTTTGATTCGTATCCGTTTTGCGGCATGGATTGTTATAACAATGAGCCGTACCAGGAGAATCAGATTCAGTTCAGCCATGACAAGGCTTCTTGGCAGCCGTCAGGCATCAACATCGGAGCGGATAGGTATATTACGGCTGGCAATTTGGTGCTTGGTGATAACAATGGTGAACTTGAGTACCCTGGAGGCTTGGAATATTATTTCATCGATCGCTCAGGTGGCGCCGACACCTATTTGCGGGCCAATACGGTAAATCAGTACATGACAGTCGCGCCACCGCCAAGATATAGCGATATTAGCTGGACAGATAATTGGGTTGATTGGGACAAGCAAACAAAACCTTTAAATATCGCCTCGACAACCTACACTGAGTCAGACAAGATTGCCGGATTGAAAGATTTTCCATCGATGGTGGTTTTAAAAGTTAATTATGGAGATGCTGCCAATAACTTCAATGAATGGGAGGCGTATGTGACAATAGAATACAACTATGTCCGTTCCGGCCCGACGCTTTTTGAAATCCAGCAAAGCGACAGCCCGTCTCCGTCAAGCGGCTGGGTAAACTCGAGCCCTGCGGAGGTTGTGTGTACCAGTGGCAATTGCGTAGTTCATTTAACTGGCCTGACAAGCGTCGACGGCAAATATCAGCGGTTTATAAGAGTCAGGCCCAAGGGCACTACGATTTGGATGTATAAAAACGACACGATAATTTGGCGTGCTGCTTGCATGAATATCTCATTTGCCAATCCGACATCGACCCCCGGCCAGGCCATCAGCGCTTCAATGGTTAACGAAATTAGGCAGAGAATCAATGTTTGCCGCGCTAACATGGGTTCAAGTGTCGGCTATTACTCCTTCCACAATTCTGATGTGGGCGGCGATACGGATACCCAGATAGCTGGGCAGGGTTTAAATCCTTTGACCTCAAACACGAGAATCAGGGCAGTGCATGTTTTGGAGTTGCGCGAGGCTATTGAGGAAATGTATAAATCATTCGCTTCGGATCCGACAAATTTGAAATATCGCGTCACTGACTGGCCGGCATTCTGGAATAAAGATTATGACGGCCAACCATTGCCGGCAGAGTGTCAAAATCTGGCCGTAGGCAGGAAAATATGCGTAAAGCATTTCTCTGTAATACGGCAATTGCTGATCGATTTGGAGAAGTAGAAATACCAATAAAAATAGCCAGCCTTCAAGGGCTGGCTATTTTTGTTTTGTGCGCCGTGCAGGATTTACCCCTACGCTGTCGCTCCGGGGCATAAACTTCTCATCCTGCACGTATGCAAACAAATTTAAAACCACCCTTGTCAGGGTGGCCTTAAATTTGTGCGCCGTGCAGGATTCGAAGGGGTTAAACCCCCACGCCACACACAGCTTCTCAAACGGCACAACCCATAAAAAATAAATCACCCCTGAAGGAGTGATTTATTTCTTGTGCGCCGTGCAGGATTCGAACCTGCGACCGTTTGCTTAAGAGGCAACTGCTCTACCAGCTGAGCTAACAGCGCATATATTGTAAAGTGGCTGGGGAGAGGCTCGAACTCTCGACCTCGGCGTTATGAGTGCCGCGCTCTAACCAACTGAGCTACCCAGCCCCGCCAGTGCACCCGGCAGGATTCGAACCCACAACCCCTTGGTCCGAAGCCAAGTGCTCTATCCATTGAGCTACGGATGCTAATCTTGATACAAAAAACTCCCTCTCGAGAGCTTTTAATAGGTTAACATAAAAGCACAAAAAAGGCAAGACCCTGGCAGGGCTATTAAAAAACCCTCAAAAAGAGGGTTTTTTAAATTATTCCTTGCCTTTCAAGGCGTCTTTGAGGGTTTTTCCAGTCTTGAATTTGGCGACCGTTACTTGAGGAATCTGGATGCGCTCAGTCGGTTTCTGCGGGTTGACGCCGCCACGAGCGTGTCTAGACTTAGCCATAAAGGTGCCAAAACCGGTAATCGTTACCTCATTACCGCTTTTGAGCTCGCCGATAATGATCTCGACCAATTTTTCCAGCATGTCTGTCGCTTGCTTTTTGGAAACTTTGGCCTCGGCAGCAATCCGGTCGATCAGGGCAGCTTTATTCATAGGAGTACGCTTAGTTATTATTTAATATTAGTATATTTGATTAAGAGCATCTTGGCAATACCTGAATAAATTATATCAAATTTTAATATTTTAGCCAATAATTAATAAAATATAGTGCTTTGGTGCAATTAAAAGAAAGCCCCCTCTTTAAATCAAAGAGGGGGCTTTCGGTGTTGAAAAATGTTTTTGCTGTATTAGCGAGCGTATTCGGTGACGCGCATTTCTCGAATGACGTTGACCTTGATTTCTCCTGGGTATTTCAATTCCTGCTCGATTTTTTTGGCAACTTCGCGCGCTAGCTGGTGCGCTCCGAGGTCATCAAGCTTGTCAGCTTCGGCAAAGACGCGCACTTCGCGGCCTGCTTGGATCGCATAAGCCTTTTCGACGCCGTCAAAAGATGAGGCAATCTTTTCGAGCTCCTCGAGACGATAGATATATTGCTCGAATGAATCGTGGCGAGCGCCAGGTCGTGCGGCAGAAATGGCATCAGCAACTTTGACAATTACCGACACGAGACCGCGCGGGCGATCGTCATGATGAGTTTCAATCGGGGCGATGATGTCCTCTGAGAGATTGAACTTTTTAGCGATGTTGGCACCGATTTCCGGATGAGTGCCCTGCACCTCGTGATCGACAGCCTTGCCGATATCGTGGAGCAGGCCGGCCTTTTTGGCCAAAGTAACATCTGCACCTAATTCTTCAGCTAAGAGGCCGGAAAGGTGGGCAACCTCGACAGAGTGCCGCAAAGCGTTCTGTCCATAGCTTGTGCGGTATTTTAATCGCCCGATAATCTGAACCAGTTTAGTGTCAAAGCCGGTTATGCCCAGCTCATACATCGATTCTTCGCCAGCCTTCTTGATATCCACGGCCAGCTCCTTCTTGGCTTGCTCGATAGCATCCTCAATCTTGGTCGGGTGGATTCGTCCGTCAAGAATCAGGCGATCAAGTGCGCGCTTGGCAATGTGGCGACGAATCGGAGAGAAGCCTGAAATCGTAATGACATTAGGAGTATCATCGACGATGATTTCGGTTCCTGTCAGCTGTTCGATGACTTTAATGTTCCTGCCTTCCCGACCAATGATGCGGCCCTTCATTTCATCGCTTGGAAGGTCCACGGCCGTGGTTGTGATTTCTGCCGTGTAGTTGGAAACTAAGCGTTGCATGGTGCTAGCAAGCATATCGCGAGATTTTTCTTCCAGTTCGTCAACTGATTGTTTTTCCAGCTTATTGATGCGTGAAAGGAGGTCCTCCTTTATTTCTGATTCGACATTGGTCAAAAGGACTTGCTTGGCTTCATCCTTTGTCATTTGTGCGACGGTTTCCAGTTTTGCCAGCTGTTCTTCCTTGATCTGCTTGATTTTTTCTTTGATTTCTTCGATCTTGTTTACCTTGTCGTAAAGCTGCTGCTGCTTGTCTTGGAGTTCGAGCAGCTTTTGCGAAAAGACGGTTTCCCTTTTTTCAAGACGAGATTGGAGCTCGTTGATTTCCTTACGTCGGCGAGCTTCTTCGCGCTTTGCCTCGTCGATGATTTTCAGAGCCTTGTTCTGGGTTTCAAGGAGGAGGTCGGATTGCTTGGTTTTGGCTTCGTTGATGATTTTTTCCGCTTTGGCTTCGGCGTTTTTGGTTTTGCGGTCAGCTTGGATTTTACTGATCAGAAAACCTAAAAACAGACCCACTGCCAGAAGGAGGACATAAATTGCAAAATTCATAGGCAGATATCCGCCTGTCGACTTGGAGAGTAATGCGTTATAAAACAAACCGGCCCGCTATTAAGCGGAGGCGATCACGAATGAGTGCAAGTTGAAGGAAATGAGGCAAAGAATCACGAGTGAACGATTAGTTTGTTTAATGTTAGTCTTTTTCACGACTACCGCAACTTTCGTAGCTACAAGGCGACAGGTGGTTGGTGTTTAATTATTAAATCCAAAATCACCTTACCATTATTATCCCTTTTTGACAAGATTCCTCTTTTGAGTCCTGATAAGAGAAAACCTCGCCAATGGCGAGGTTTTTCTTATTATTGCTGCCTGATGATCTTATCGATAAGGCCGTATTTTTTTGCCTCTTCGGGGTTCATGAAGTTGTCCCGGTCCGTGTCTTTTTCAATGTTTTGCACCTTTTGCCCGGTGTGCAAGGACAATATTTGATTGAGCTTATCTTTGGTCTTTAGGATGTGCTCGGCCATAATCTTGATGTCAGTAGCCTGGCCTTCGCCACCTCCCATGACTTGATGGATCATGATTTCGCTGTTTGGCAAGGCTAAGCGCTTGCCCTTGGCTCCCGAAGCCAAAAGGACAGCGGCCATGCTGGCAGCCATACCGACACAGATGGTTGAGACGTCGGCTTTGATGTACTGCATCGTATCATAAATAGCTAAGCCGGCGCTTACTGATCCGCCAGGGCTATTGATATAGAATTTGATGTCCTTGTCTTTATTCTCAGCGTCGAGGAATAGGAATTGGGCAATGACTATATTGGCCACATGGTCATTGATAGGCTCCCCTAAGAAAATGATCCGATCTTTGAGCAGCCGGGAGTAGATGTCATAGGCGCGCTCACCGTAAGTCGATTTTTCAATAACTGTCGGTATTAAAGGCATATGGTATGTGTTTAATTATTAAATTCTTTAATTTCAGTTTAAGTTCAACTGATTAGGTTGTCAATTTGTCAAACAATTTTTTAAGGCCTTGGTTTATTAATTAAAAACTTATTCCACTCTCCATCCATCTTTAATGTTGATCAGCTTGCCTTTTATGCTGAACCCCGCCGCTTTTGCATGTCCTCCTCCGCCTAGAAATCTGGCT
Organism: uncultured Gammaproteobacteria bacterium; assembly: GCA_964443495.1. Taxonomy (GTDB): domain Bacteria; phylum Patescibacteriota; class Patescibacteriia; order Patescibacteriales; family GWE2-39-37; genus JAAXUA01. The sequence goes on along the minus strand of CAYUCS010000003.1, from coordinate 42,270 downwards.
AGTTTTGAGATATCGATTTTCGGCGAAGCGGTTCGTAGATTTCCGCGGATCGCTCCGTCGGCTTCTTCTTGCAGGAAAAGCACGCCTTTGACTCCGTATAGGTTGCTCAAGAAGCCAGAAATGCCATCCAGCTCCTCTTTCGATACGGCGCTTTTTTCACGCTCTTCATGGGGCAGGAGAGTAACCGCGAAATCATATTCCGGGTTAATGCGGATATTTGCCATAATCTGTCCCCACAGCTTCAGTCCGGCAAGGCTCTTGTTGCGTAGGGTGCTTTCGGTTATGTGAGGCAATCTTGCGCCTCGCAAGACAAGGTCGGCAGCGATTGAAACAGTTGAAGTGGAAGTTGATGGGTAGAAGAAGTTGGCCGTGTCCGTCATTATGCCAGTCAAAAGGCAAACGGCCATTTCCTTGTTGATCCGGATGCGGTTGGCTTTATAGAAATGATAAACCAGCTCGGCGGTGGCAGCTGCATGAGGATTGCGCAGTTCTATGTCAGCGTAGTCGTCAATTTTAGGATGATGATCGATTTCGATTATCTTGCGTCCAGGCAATTTTGCGGCAAGAGCCTCGGACAGGCCGGTTCGGCTCAGGCTGCCGCAATCCAGCACGATGATAAGATCGTACCCCTCGATGTCTAGGGTTCCGTATTTGATACGTTCGATGCTTGGCAGGTAGTTGAGCATCGTCGGCGGTTGGTGCAGGCAGTAACCGTCAGCTTGCTTGCCGGAAGCAAGCATCCAATTGATCAGTGAGCACAAGCTGCCGATGCCGTCGCCATCCGGATTGAAGTGGGTTACAAGCAGTATTTTTTTGGCCAAGTTGATTGATTCGAAAATTGACCGATATTTTGATTCTAGGTTTTCCATTGATTTTCGTAGGTAATTATGAAAATTACCACAAGCTGTCACAGAATACAAGACTGTTTCGCAGGAAGTAAAAAACCGCCTGAAAGCGGTTTATTTACTGTTGTTTGATAGTTTTGAGGATTTCGTCGATTTCAGCGGCCTTGGCTTCGGTGTTGTCTACTGCCCAGACAAGTTTCGGTATTTGCCGCAGGCGCGTATGCTTGCGCAGGTATTTGCTGAAAAAGCTGTTATGTTTTTTTAATTCGGCGATGGCCGAACCGAAGAATTTTTCCGGCAGAACGGAAACGGATATTTTGGCGTAGCGCAGGTCTGGAGAGCAATCGACAAATGAGATGGTTATAAGCGCTCCGTCTAAGTTGACGTGCTCTTCTATGAGCTTGGCCAGCTCGAAACGCAGCAAATCGTTGATCTGTTCAGTCTTATGCATGTCAGTCTATAGCTTCTTAGTGATTTTTTCTTCCTTGTAAAAATAAAGGATATCGTTTTCCTTGACTTGATCGCCTTGGTATTTGATGCCGCACTCTTCGCCAGCCTCGACCGAGGTAACGGACTGCTTGCCGGACTGGAGTTCGGTGATCTTGCCTTGTCCGATTATCAATCCGCCACGCTCAATTTCAATGAAGCTGTCCTTCTCGATTTTGCCTGCGGTTACTTTGCCGCCGAAAATCTGTTCGTTGGCTTCGGATCGGAAGATCGCTTTCACATACAATTTTCCCAGCTCAACGCGGCGAATCTCCGGTTCGAGCGAATCCTGCATCTGTTGTTTTATGTCGTCGATCAGATCATAGATAATCTGGTAAAGCTTGATGGATACGCCTTTCTCGCGAGCCAGTTCTTCTGCTTGCGGAGCAGCCTTGACGTGAAAGCCCACGATCTGGGCCTTGGCTGCGTCGGCCCTGACTACGTCGCCTTCGCCGATGTTCCCCAGTCCTTTGTTAATGATCTTGACTTTGATTTCCTGGTTGCCGATCTTTTCCAGGGACTCTTCAATGGCTTCAGCTGAACCTAAGACGTCGCTCTTGATGATCAGGTTTATTTTCTTGGCGGTCGAGTCATCTGCCTGGGAAGCTGCGGCGCTTTCCGGCTTGTTCAGCCCGGTCTTGATATTTTTGAATTTCACCTTCTCGCCTTCTCCTGTTTCCATGATGTCGCCAACCAAAGGAGCGACCTTGAGGCCAATAATCTTTACCGGCGTTGACGGACCGGCTTCTTCGATATTTTCTCCGCGGTAATTTTTGAGTGCGCGCACTTTGCCGAAAACCTTGCCGTCGAACAAGAGCTGATCCGCAATCCGCAAAGTCCCGTTCTGGATGAGAACGGTGGCAACGGGCCCTTCGCCCTTGTCGATACGTGAATCGATGATGGTGCCGACGGCTTGAGCCTGAGGGTTGGCTTTGATGTTCGACTGTTCAACCTCGGCGGTTAGAAGGATCATGTCGAGCAAGTCTTCTATGCCGGTGCCTTCGCGGGCGGAAATAGGAACGCAGACGGTCTTGCCGCCCCAGTCTTCGGGGACGATGCCTAGTTGGCCTGAAAGTTCTTGCTTGGTCTTATCCAGGTTTGCTTCGGGCTTGTCGATCTTGTTGATGGCGACAATGAAGGGGAGCTTGGCCGCCTCGATGATGCGGTAGGCTTCGATGGTTTGCGGCTTGACCCCGTCGTCAGCTGCCACTACTAATATGGCAATGTCGGCGATTTTGGCACCGCGGCTGCGCATTGCGGTAAAAGCCTCGTGGCCAGGGGTGTCGATAAAGGTTAGGCGCTGGTTTTTGCGGGTGACTTGGTAGGCGCCGATATGCTGGGTGATGCCGCCAGCCTCACCGGCCACGACATCGGTTGAGCGGATTGCGTCCAAAAGCTTTGTTTTGCCATGATCGACATGTCCCATGACAACGATAACTGGAGCACGTTCGAGCATGTCTTCGGTTTTTTCCTTCTGGATGATGGTAGTTAGCTTGCTGACTTCCTGTTCGGTGGTTTCCGAAGTGTCTTGATCGGCCTTGATTTCAAGGCCGAGGTCGGTGCCGACGACAGCAGCTGTTTCAAAATCGATTCTTTCGTTCAGGGAGGCGAAAATTCCGTTTTTCATCAATTCGCCCAAGACTTTATTGACTGGCAGGCTGGCCAATGCGGCAAAATCCCTGACCGTGATGTGGCTCGGGAGAGAGACGACCTTCTTAACGGCTGGAGCCTGGTTTTCCCTGGCAAGCTGCCTATCTTTGTAGGATTGGGGAGTTGCCAGTTTTTTGCTCAAAGTCGGCCATTGGTTGATTATTTTATTGGCGATTCGGTTATCGATCTTGATCGCCTTCTGGCCTATGTGAAAACCGAGTTGCGGCAGTTTGTCGCGCAATTCTTGAGGTGTGAGTTTGAGTATGCGGGCTAGTTCGCTGACATTCATAGAGTAAATAATAAAAACGACAAAATGCCGTAAATTTATTTAAATTTACAATAAAAATGGCCAAAAGTCAAGCTAGAAGGCCTTGGCGACCTATATTCGGGCAGGTTTTTTTGAGGAAAAATTACCGAAGACTCGCGATATGCCAGCCGTGATTAGGGGCGTCGTGTATTTGTTGCAAATAATCTCGAAGAGGGAGCATAAGATTACCGAAACTGAAAGAAAGATCAGCCCAAATAGAATCGGGTGGCCGTTCTGGTCATATGCATTGATCCATGCGTCAACAAAAGGACGATGCAGCAAGAAGGCCGAATAGCTATATATGCCAGCATAAGCGATTGGTTTTGCTAATATTGGCAAATAAAAGACGGATAGATAGAATTTTGTGAGAAAAAAAATGGTCGGAACAACCAGCAATATCGGGTGCAGAGGATAAATTAGATTATTGGAAAAGGAAAAGAAGCCTAGAAGCAGCAAGGCTAAAGCGATTGTGATGTTCTTGGCGTTTTTGAAGATTCGGTCGGAAAAAATATCCCGCCTTTCAGCGATTATGGCGATGAAAATACCTAAAGAAAATTCACCAATCTTAGCTAAGGGAAAACCGCCCATGGCAAAAAATGGATGCCATTGCTGCAATGGGGTTGATTGTATTGCAAGAGTTGAAAGGTAGGCAATCGCCAATGTTGAGATTAAGGTTGTCGAGGGCCTTTTATTGGCTGCTATAAAGATAACAGGAAAAAGGATGTAAAGAATTCCAATGGTCCCCAAAAACCAGAACGAGGGATTGATGGTGAATATGGCCGAGGGCGAGTAATTGGTTAATAGCAGCAGTTTCGCAAACAGTCCCAGGAGTTGGTCAAGCAAGCCTTTGTTACCTTGCCCGTAGAACAATAGGCCGAAAAAAACCAAGCTGGCAAGGTATAACGGAAAAATTTTGACAATACGATTCTTGAAGTATGAGGTCAAAGAAAAATCCCCCTTGCGTTTAAGCGCGGACACGGCCAGGCCCCATCCGCTCAAAACGAAGAAGATGCTGACCCCCATATAGCCCAGGTAGTAAAAAGCGGAAACAAAGGCTCCAGCGATTCCTGAAAAAAAATTCTCACTAAATGTGGCGAGAAAGCTACCAGAGTAAATCCACTGGACATTCTGGGTTATGCCGTAAAGTCCGCGGTAATAGTGATGAAGGATGATGCCGATTATGGCTACGCCCTTCAGGAAAGGCGAGGCGATGCTCAAGGCTTGATTGAAGGTTTGCGGTCGGTCGTTCATTCGTTAAATATAGCATAAAAATAACCGGTTAAGCTATCTGACCGTCTGGATATCCATCCTTGAGTCCGATATGGTATAATTGGCTTGTTATGAAATGGCCCGAAAACATCCATTTGAAGACCCTCGCCTTAAGCTTAGTCGCCTTGTTTGCCGTGCTGCTTCTTGGCAATTCATTCAGTTATCTTGATAATGATTTCGGCTGGCATATTTTGGCAGGCAAGGACATCATCGCAAAAAATCAGGTTCCGCACACCGCTGATTTCAGCCACACGATGCCGGGTGCGGCCTGGGTGGATCATGAATGGCTGATCGACGTTTTTACCTATTCCATATACGACCAGTTTGGGTATGTGGCGACGGCTGTTTTTTTTGCCGGCATCGTCATGGGTGTCTTCGCGATACTTTACCGTTATCGCTTTGCACGGATGAACCAGGCCAGCTTCTGGTTTTTCGTAATCGGCTTTTTGGGCTATTTCGCAGCCAGGCACAGTCTGGGCGTCCGGATGCAGGAGGTGACTTTGCTTGGCGTCGTTTTGGAGTTGGTGGTAATCGATAAATTCCAAAAAAGCCGTCAGGCTAAAAGCTTGTTTTGGCTGGTGCCCCTTTTTTGGATCTGGTCGAACCTTCACGCGGGGTTTTTAGTCGGCCTGGCGTTGCTCGTCGGCTGGGTTGTTTTGATGGCGGTTCTTAATTTTGCCAGAAAGTGGCAAGACAGGCTCAGTTTTGTTGATTTCTCATTGGTTGTCCCGGCGCGGCACTTGGCAATCTTCGGTTTTTTTGCCTTTTTGGCAGCTGCCGCGACCTTGGTCAATCCTTATGGCTGGAGGATGTACGATTTTTTCTTTTCATTCGGCAACACTTATTACCTGACGGCAATCAGTGAGTGGATGCCGTTTTATTTTTTCCCTCAGCAGCCCTTAGTAGTGCTCTATCTGTGCATGACTGTCAGCGCGCTACTTTTACTCGTAACCAAAGTCGTGAATCGAAGCAAAGAGGTGAAAATAGACTTGTGGTGGCTCAGCTTGGTCATCCTGTTCTTGCTTATGGCCTTGAAGTCGCGGCGCCACACGGCTCTACTCGTGGTTGTGAGCATTCCCTGGCTGGTCGATTTATTTTCAAAAGAGTTCGTTATCGAGGGTATGCGTGGATTCTTTGCATCGACGCGAGGCAAGCTCGGCACATCCCTCGCAACGGCCGCGGTGGTCGTCACCGCAGCCTTTTGCTTTACTAAAATCGCTTTCACCAATACACCTTTCGAGTATTATTGCGGCTACTTCCCTTGTGCCGCTGTTGCAGAACTGAAATCGACCATGCCGATGCCGGAGAGGATATTGAATGATTTCAATTGGGGCGGTTACTTGCTGTGGCAATGGCCGGGACTGCAGTTGTTTGTCGATGGCCGCCAGCCTCAGCATCAATATGGCGACCGGACGATCCTTGAAGAGTATCATCAGTTTTTCAAGGAAGGCCAGGCTGAAGAGTATCTGAAAAAGCACCGGATCGATATGGTCTTGTTGGGCAAGCAACGCGAACCGAAAGTCACTTGGTTCAACAGGCTGCTTTTTGGAATCAAGCTTGACGATCTCAAGGCGGAGAACCACCTTTTTAATTATTTAGGCGCGGCCAAAGATTGGAACAAGTGTTTTGAGGATGACACTGCCGTCGCCTATTGTTCGAACAAGTCGGAACGAGGCCGCAAATGACAAAAGACATTTTGATAAAAAATTTGCGCAAGAATGCTTCATTTTACGGTGCGGCAGCATTTTTGCTGATTAACGCTGTCTTTTTTGCCTTATCGTTTGAAACTGGCACTGATCGGCTAGCATCAAGCGTGGGGTTTTTGCAGCTTTTCCTGCTGTTATTCCTGATCCATTCTGTCTTGCCCGGAAAAGCGTCGCTGCCGATCTCCATTGTCATTCTGTCAGCCTATTATTTTCTGGTGTGCTACATTTCGGTGGTTGGCGCGCCATTGGATTTGCTGCTCGTTGTTAGGCGTTGGCAAGAGTTCGCATTTTTAGGCCGCAGCTATGCATGGCTCATATTCCTGTTGCTTGCGGCCGCATTCGCCAGTTCTTGGGTTATCAGCAGCGTTAAAAACATCCAACCGAGGGCACGAGCCGCGTTGCTCTTCGTATTTATCGGTATTGCGCCGTTTTCAAGCAATGAACTTTTTTCGTTTATCGGGCAGGCAGCCAGAAGCAACCAAGGAATTGAGTTCTATCAGGGCCGTATTTATGAAAAGCTGGTCAATGAGTCGATCGGGGCCGCAGCGGAGCCTTTTGAAACTGGTAGCTCCCAGATAGCGACCGCAACTCCTAATCATATAGTCATGCTTCAGCTGGAGAGTTTCAATGCCAGGTTGATCAGCGCGACAACCACGCCGAATTTTCTCGACATAGCCAGTCAAGGTTATTATTTTCCTGAATTTTATAGCAATAGCGTGCAGACGATCCTGGCGCAAGAGAATATATTATGTTCCTTGCCCAGCTCATTTCTTAAAGATTTGGTTTCAACAGGAAGAAGTTCCAGCGTTCAGTGTTTGCCGAAGCTTTTGAAGCCGTTGGGTTTTGAGAGCGCCTTCTTTGCCAGCAGTCACTTGGAGTTCGAGGAGACGGGAAAGTTCATGTCGGATATCGGTTTTGACCAAATCCATGGCTATGACACTTGGCGCCAGGGGGACCCTGAGTTCATGTGGGGTCGGCAGGAGGACGTATTTCTCGAACGTACTTTCGATTATTTGAAAGCAGATGGCAAAAAGGATAGAAGCTTGGCTTATATCACCTTCGAGGCGACGAATCATTGGCCGTTCGATAACGCTGGCATCGGAAAGGATTCGGAGGTGAAATTCAGCAATCGGTTATCCGCCAGCATGTCAAAACAGGACGGATATTTGGCCGGGTTGTTAAATCGCCTCGACAAGCTTTATCCGGAAAAGGATTACGTGCTTTTCGTTTTCGGCGATCACAGCTGGCCAGCGGCTTTGCAGTCGGATAATTCATTCAACCAACGCGGGGCGCTCGACGAGAATTTCCGAACGTCCATGGCGGTTTATTTCGGCAATCGGGAAGCCCGGGGGCGCACAATCAACAATCGATACAGCCACATGGATACGATGCCGACAATAATGGAATTGCTGGGGAGGCAGCTGCCGTCGAACAGATTCAGGGGCTCTTATGCGCAAGAATTAACGATGCCTGATTCGGTGAGGGGCGGGGGAGATGTCCTGCTAATCCAGCCTTATTCCGATCGTTTCATCGTTTTGATGAAAAATGATGGTCGGTACTCGCTCAATTTGAAAAAAGGAGAGTTGAGCAAAACCTTGGATCCAACCGCTCTTGAAAGCAAGGAAGAGGTCGTCGCGTCTGGACTGGGCGACAGTATTAATTTGTTTTCTAATCTGATAAAATAGGGTCAAAGAATTCTTCATGGACTATAAAGATTATTTGGCCCAGCAAAAAAACGAAACAGACCATTTCTGGTACATTGCCAGAAAGGGCCTGATTCGCAGATTGCTCGATTTGCATTATCGAGGCACGATTGCCGACCGAGTGATATTGGATATCGGTTGCGGGACTGGCACCGAATTGCCGGTCTTGGCAGATTTCGGCAAGGTGGTCGGGCTGGACAACAACGCCGAAGCGCTGAAGCTGGTTGCAGAAAAAGGGTTCGAGCCTCTGTTGGGCGATCTCAGGTTTGAAGATCTTGGGGATAACCAATACGACGCGATTTGTCTTTTTGACGTTTTGGAGCACCTGCCCGATGACGAAGACGCTCTTGCGAAGATATTCAGAAGCTTGAAGCCGGGCGGCCGCTTGTTTTTTACCGTGCCGGCATTCAATGCGATATTCAGCCAGCATGATCGGGCGATGGGGCATTTCCGTCGCTACGAAAAAAATCATCTTGATGATTTGCTGGGCCGTGCAGGTTTCCGGAAAGTCGCTACAGGCTATTGGAATTTCTGGCTTTTCTTGCCCGTAGCCGCAATGCGACTGGTTAAAAAGCATTTTAATAAAAATAAACAGGCGGATGAGCTCGGCACGGAAGCATCAAATCTGCCTAAGCCGCTCAACTCCTTGCTGCTGGCGATTTTGGATAGCGAAAAATATCTTTTTGGCCGTGTTCGCTTGCCATTCGGCCTAACGATTTACGGGACAGCTGAAAAATATGAAAGTTGATTTCTGCTTGCCAATATATAATGAAGAGCAGATGCTCAAGGAGAATGCCCTTAGGCTGCTGGCCTATTGCCGCAAGGCGGGCTTCGGCTTCGACTGGCGAATAGTCATGATCGTTAATGGGTCCACTGACCAGTCATCGGCCATCGCCAAGAGTTTGGCTGACGGCAATCCGGCCGAGTTTGAGCTTATCGAGAGCGCGCAATCCGGCCGTGGCAGGGCCCTGAAGAATTACTGGCTTACAAGCCAGGCCGATGTTCTGGCATACATGGATGTTGATCTCGCGGTTTCCCTAGAGGATCTTCCCGGATTGGTCGAACCGATAGTCGATGGCGAATGCGATCTGGTTATCGGCTCTCGGCTTTTGGCTGGATCGAAGATTGAGCGCTCGCTCGTGCGCGAACTTACATCGCAAAGCTGCCACCTGATTTCGCGATTGATGCTGGGGCATAAATTTTCTGATTTGCAGTGCGGATTTAAGGCGATCAGGCGCTCTTCTTTTTTGGCAATCGCCCCGAAAGTGTTGGACAATGGATGGTTTTTTGATACCGAATTAGCCGTCTTTGCCCGGCTGGCCGGCTCACGGATCAGGGAGCTGCCTGTGGATTGGTCGGAGGAAAGGTACGACCGCCGCAAGAGCAAAGTGAAGGTTTTTCGCGACGCTATGAAGTTTATGCGCAATTTCATTAAGCTTCGGCGCCGCCTCGCATCCGAGGGGTAAGGCCGCAGACTGTTGTTCCTTCTGGCCAAAATATGCTAAAATATTACTAATGTTAATAAACACTTTCCGTGGAGCGTAAGCAGTTTAGTCCGCTAGGCCTAGTGGACTGAATTGTTCAAACAACATGAGAAATAAGCGTGCCGACGGCTTTGCCGCTCTGCGCCACCAGAGAGGGGGTGAATTATGAAAACATTGCGAAAATTAGCTATCGTGGCTGCTTGGGCAGTAATCTTATTGCCAGCAGTAGCCGCCAATGCAGGCGCCGCCTTCGTCCCCAACACGGGTGACTTGTGGGGTGGCCAACAGGCCAACATTAACAATGACATTGGTTTGACCAACAATTCTCCTCAAGTGATTGTTGCTCGTATCATCAATGTTACCCTCGGTTTCTTGGGTATCATCGCTGTTGTTATCATCGTAGCCGGTGGTTTCAAATGGATGACCTCTGGTGGCAGCGAAGATAAGATCGGTGAAGCTAAGAAATTGATGGCAGCCGGCGTTATCGGTTTGATCATCATCTTGGCAAGCTGGGGTATCTCCCGCTTCGTCATCTCGTCTATTTCTAGCGCAACTATGGCAGCATAGTTTTAGAATATACGTTCAATGCAGAGTTTTACTCTGCATTGATGCGGGCACAAAATGTTGTACTCGCATCAATGCAGGATAATCGTACTAATCCTTTTCTATTTATGCCATTCCTGAGTTTAATAGCAAGACGGGCAAATAAGCTAGCCGTTTTATTCTTGCTGATTTTTTCGTTGTCATACGCCGTTATGCCGGCGTCCGCTTTTTATGGCGGTTTAAATGAAACAGTTAACGTTCCTATTCCTGCCGGAGAAAACAACCTAGGAGCCCTGACTGCGCAAGCAGATCAGCCGATCGAGCAGCGGGTCGGTGCCCTGATCGGCACCATCTTGTCGTACATCGGCGTGATTTTTTTCGTCTTGATCGTTTATGGCGGTTTCCAGTGGATGACCGCTCAGGGCAATGACCAGAAAGTGGGCAAGGCTAAGGAGTTGATAATAAACGCCACAATTGGCTTGGTCATCGTTCTGAGTGCCTACGCCATTACGTCGTTTATCGGCACATCACTGACTAGCGAGTAGCTTTATGAGGCATATCTTCAATAATGGTATTGCAGCGGTATTTTTGGGAATGTTTTTGGTTGTTTCGCTAGCGGTATTTGCCAATCAGGCTTCGGCTTATAGCTTCAATGAAAATTCCGGACTGATAAAGACCGGCGACTCGGCAGGTTATTCGGCAGGAGACCTTTCTAGCGGATCTGAAAATCGCTTAGCCGAAAAGGTCGGCTACTACATCAGTATCGTATTGAGCTTTGTCGGCGTTCTCTTTCTTGGTCTTACTATCTATGGCGGTTACCGCTGGATGATGGCCAATGGCAATGATTCTGATGTTACCCTTGCCAAGAAGATAATCACGCGGGCATTAGTCGGCCTAGTGGTCGTCCTCTCAGCCTATGCCATCACCAGTTTTGTGAGCAACAGCTTTAAAGGCGATTTAATCCAACAATAATTATGAGAACCTTGATTGCAAAAAAAATATATTCGGCTATCCTGCTTACAATTTTAAGCATCGCCATCGCTGCTCCTAATGTTTTTGCCGCCAACCTGAAGGATGCTTTTTCTTCGGGGGAGGGAGCGGCCGATTCCCAGCTTAAACCGCTCGATACGGTTGCTGACAAGGCTGGATACGACGTTTCCGTCGACAATGAATCGATTGACCCGATTATCTCGACTATCATCGAAACCGCCTTGTCCTTTATCGGCGTCATTTTCTTGCTCCTGATAATCTATGGCGGTTATAATTGGATGACGGCCGCCGGCGACAACGGCAAGGTCGAAACTGCGAAAAATACGATTACACGAGCAGTGATCGGACTGATCGTGGTGTTGGCTGCCTATGCAATCAGCTATTTTGTAATCAAGAGTCTTGGCGCCGGCACCCTGAACGACGCCGCGCTTAATTAGCTTTATGAAAAAAGCCTATAAAAATTTATTAGCCTCAGTTTTTTTGCTGGTTAGCTCAATTTTGGGGCCAGGTGCTTCGGCATCGGTATTCGGCAGAATGGATAACGTTGCCAAGACTGGCGGCTATGCGGCCGCTGATGAATTTACGATGTCCAAGCTGATCGGGCAAGCAGTCAGTACTTTTTTGGGATTGCTGGGTGTTATTTTCGTAGTCCTGATAGTGTTTGCCGGGTATAATTGGATGACTGCCGCCGGTGATAGCGGGAAAGTCGATAAGGCGAAGGAAACCTTGTGGAGGGCTATTATCGGTCTGATCATCACCGTCGGTGCATACGCTATTTGGTGGTGGGTTTTTATGAATTTCGTTTAAAGAAATTTATGACATGTCGTAATAAAATCATCGGTTTGTGCCTAGGGATGTTCCTGTTTTTTTCCTTTTCATTCGCCCAGCAGGCCCATGCGTTCGGACTTCTGAACGATAAGATTGTGAATGAAAAAATCGGGCAGCAGGAAGAGGCGTTCCGTGAAAGCGCCGGCTATGAAGTTGCCACTGAACAGACTGTCCCGCAGATCGTTGCTATGGTTATCAAGGCATTTATCGGGTTGCTCGGCATCATCTTCGTCGTCTTGATCGTTTACTCCGGCTATAATTGGATGACCGCCGGCGGCGACGAGACCAAGATTACGAAGGCGAAGAATACCATTACCCGCGCGGTTATCGGGTTGATAATACTTCTGGCTGCCTATTCTATTACGTATTTCGTATTCTCAAATCTTGATTCAGTAGTCGATAGCGATGGTGGCGGCATGACCGGCTCACCATAAAAAATTGTAGCAAAAATAAAGCGAGGCCATACGAACAGTATGGCCTCTTTTTTTGTCCTCATCTTTCCTGCATCAGCGGTTGTAAACAGTGTACCAGTACACCTCCTTTCCGGCGTAGTTGTGCCGATTTTGAGGGCGGACCTCAAAGCTCCAACTGCCGCGATCTCGGCCGCGGTAGTAGGTGGTGGCGGTGTAATTGCCTGGGGGCAGGGTGCCAGTAACTTCCTGGCCGGACTTTACGTAATAGTTACGCTTGATTCCATTGCCGACAATCATGACGTTGACGTCACGGTTGTTCGAGGCAACAACGCCTTCGTACTCGCCGTTTTTGGAATCGACACCCGATCCCTGGCTGCCGCTGCGCGCAACTTGCTCGGCATAGGCCCAGTCGCCCACGGTTTCCTTGTCTCCTGAGTAGGAGAAGCCGGTGATGCCGCGATGATATCGTGAAGATACGATTTTTCCGCTGGCATCGCGGGTGATTTCCGTCGTTGAATTGACGAATTGCGGGGGTGTGACGAAGGCGCAGCCGCTGAGTGCTGCAAAAGCTGTGATAAGTAAAAAGAGCGCAACCGTTTTCATTGGGAATCCTCCTTTGGGGATGAGTTTGTGTTGAAAAGGCGATTAAATAATATAGTATATTTTTGGTTAATTGTCAATATTAAGTATTAGTCGGTGGGCAGGACCAGGTATTGACATTTTCTAAAAAATATGCTACGATAGTCTATCAACAACAAAACGAAAAACAAAGCGAGATCCTGTCGTATGATAGGATTTTTTAATTTGTTAAAATCTTTTATGGATTTAAGCGGTAGTTGTCACCGATTAAAGAATCGGAAGCACAAAATTTATGTAAACCTGCTTGTCGCGATCGTGGCCTATGATTATTTACTGTTTCCTTTGCCAATATTAGCCAAGGAATCAGGTGAAATCAAAAAACAGCAACCTGTGGCCGCAGTGGCGGGCCAATCAAGCGATAATCTGGCCGTTTCGGAGAGCACTCCAATTATTTCATCTAATATTAGCAAAAAGATTGAAATAGAGCCGGTGGTAAGCAAAAAAATAGTTAAAATCAAGGATCATGGCTACCACTCGATGACCGCCTACAACTCCGAAGTCGGGCAGACTGATAGCGATCCGTGTACTACGGCTAACGGCTTCAATCTTTGTAAGCATAACCAGGAAGATACGGTTGCTGCTAATTTCTTGAAGTTCGGTACTAAGGTCCGCATTCCTGAGCTGTTTGGCGACAGGGTGTTCGTAGTCAGGGACAGAATGAACTCAAGGTATCAGGAAAGAGTGGATGTTTGGTTCAAGGATCGTCAGGATGCGCTGAGGTTCGGCGTTAGAAAAGCCAAAATAGAAATAGTCGAAGAAATTTAACTTAAAACACCCCGGGCAACCGGGGTGTTTTGATTCAGTGCGGTGTTGCTTAGGATTTACACTTCTGCTATATTGTAATAAGATAATTAGGGTCAATGCGGCCCTAATTTTTCGGTCACGTGGCCAAGTGGTAAGGCATGAGTCTGCAAAACTCTTATCGTGGGTTCGATTCCCACCGTGACCTCAAAGAAAGCCCCAAGTAACTCTTGGGGCTTTTTTGTCCATTGATTCGTGGACTTATCTGTGGATAAGTTGTTTGCAATCATCCAGAGGTTTGATATTTATGTCCAAGAGGCTGTGGACAAAAATATTTTAAGATTTGTATGCTGAGTATTTTTTTACTAATATTAGATGATTGCAGGCTCTAAAATATATACTTGACCAACCCTTTGCCAGGTTGTCAAATTTATGCTATACTATTTATAGATGATCGTTCTTTACACCCCGAAAGCTTTCTCTGAAAAACATTTTAGAGAGAACTTTGTTTTCTACTGATCTAACGCAAGAGTCAACATTGCATCAAAACAAAAACAAAAGAAAAAAGGTAGTAATAATTACTATATAAAATTACTATTACCGCAGATCGGTAAAAAACACAGCTTGTGTAAGTTGACAAGCAAGCAACAAGCTCGCCCTGAGAGCGGAAATACCTAAATCATCGAAAGATGAAATAGCGTTTATCTCTTAGGGATGGGGCTCAGTGGCCTATTATATTTCAATGTATGTTATATACAAAGAGGGGCCCGACTGGGCCCCTCTTTTTTTTGTCCAAAAGGGGGAGCTTGTCAAACGGCAGCTAATCGAGTAAGATGAGAGTGATTAGAACAAACATATGGACAAAGAAACTCTAAACACGATCAAGGAAGAATTGCTCAAGGAGCGTGAGCAGATCCGGGGAGAGCTGGCTAAATTGGGCGGCGACGAAGATGGTGCTGTTTTTCCAGAGTATGGTGACAAACCGGATGAGAACGCCCAGGAAATCGATAGCTACACTACCAATCTTGCCACGGAACGCATCTTGATCGACAATCTTCGGGATATTGATAACGCCTTAAAAAGGATCGAAGACGGCAGCTATGGCACCTGCAAGTATTGCGGCAATGCCATCAATCCGAAGCGCTTGATCGCCAGGCCGGTGGCCAGTGCTTGCGTTGATTGCAAGAGCAAGCTGCAGAACGGAGCTTAACAAGGGAATATGCATTTCAGATACAAAACAACAGCATTATTTTTGGCTGTTGTTTTTTTGTTTTCCGTTGACCGCTTCCTTAAGGCAGCCGCTTTGGCTGGCGTGAGTAAGCCGCTTTGGGGCGGTTTTTTGAGCTTTTCATTCAGCAGGAATTTCGGGATAGCTTTTTCATTGCCTTTTTCCGGCCTGCCGTTATTGATTGTCGTTGGCTTGATCGTGTCAGTGTTGGCGTATTTCGCGTTTAAATCGTTCATTTCCCGTAATTTTTACCACTTGTTTGCCTATGTCCTGATTATCGCTGGGGCAAGCAGTAATTTGTTCGATCGGGTTAGGTACGGATTTGTCATCGATTATCTTGATGTCGCTTACTTCAGTATCCTCAACGCCGCTGACGTGATGATATTTTGCGGCGTAGTTTGGCTGTTGCTGCTCTCATATAAAAAAGGGCCGATCACAGAGTGATCGGCCGGTATTGCCTGGGGAGTCTATTCCTCACCTTGCCAGACGATGAAAATCGTCTGATTTTGATGTTGGAATTCGTCCCAGCAGCTGTACCCTTCGGGTACGGAAGTCGCCACGAAAAAACCTGTAGCTTCGATTTGTCTGAGGGAAGATCCCTCAGCAATCATGACCTCGGCTGCTTCAGCAGCCATTTTTTTCATCTGAACAGAAATCTTCATCTTGGCTGCTCTCCTTTCTGGCTCCTTAACAAAAGAGCGAATGTTTTTTTATGTTCTTCAATTTTTACTAAATCATTCATGAAAGACTTGGACTCATCGCCTCGCAGGCCGGTGTTAAGCTCCAGGTATGGGTCGTCGTTACCAAGCACTTCCTTGGTCTTTCCTAGGTCGATTACAAGCGGCATCAGGGTTTGGCGATCAATCATGATGTTGCCGGCGTGCAAATCTCGATGATGGATTTTGAGCTCGTGCATTTTTTGCACATAACGTTTCAATCTCGTGAAAAAAATTTCCGGGTCAAAACCTTGCGGTATTTTTTGAGTCCCGTCAAAAATGTTCGCGAGCGCGAATGCGTTGAACTTTTCCATCACCAGGATATGCGCACCCTTGTTCTGCACGTAGGCATAAGGCTTTGATGTGCGGACGCCTTCGACTTCGATGTCGGCAAGTTTTTCAAGATAGGAAAACTCGGTCTTGATATCATTGTGGTCGGCGTATTCCGGTTCTTTGATATTGTAAATGACTTTGATGCAGTAATCAGAGGTCGAGCCGTCCTTGAAATGCCTTTCGTATACTTCCGCCGTTTTTCCGTAACCGATCGATACTGCGCGTGATTTCAAGATTTTGTGAATGTCTTCAAGTACGGCCGCCTTCCATTCCTCGTTCTGGCGATTTGCCTCGCCGGTAAATTCAACTTTAAAATCGTCGTCAGTTACCGCATTCTGCGTTATTTTTTCCCGTCGATCGGCAATTTCCAGGATCTGATTGAATGCGGCTTGCTGGTCTTCGCTGTCATCGAAAAAATCACGCCATCTTTTCTGCAGTTCTGGCGGGAAAGTTGCGATTATTGTTTCTGCCTGGCTTTCAAGGTCAGGTTCCTCGGCTGAGGGGTATCGATTAAGGTTGTTTTCTATGGACATATGACGATATATAACAATAGCATATTTTATGATATTTGTCAATAGTTAGCCGATTTCAATGCTTCTCTGGCTGTCCAGGATCGTAAAATTGATAATTTTCGCATTATTCGGCAGAATCTCGGAAACTCGGTCTGACCACTCTATTACGGTAAGCGTTGAAGCCTCCCCCATATAATCCTCTATTCCCAGGGAGAGTAAATCAGCCCCGCTTTTGAGACGGTAGGCGTCGATGTGGCATAACTGCTTGATCGTGGGGTGGTTGTAGCAGTCATAAACTTTCATGACCACGAAGGTGGGGCTGGTTACATATTCTTTCACGCCAAGACCGGCTGCCAAGCCTTGGCTGAAAACAGTTTTGCCGGCTCCCAGATCGCCGATCAGGCCGATGACATCGCCGCCGTTCATTCGGGCGGCGGTTTTTTGGGCCAAGGCGAAAGTTTCCTCGTTGTTTTGCGTTACGTATTTCATGACTTAATTTTAACAGGAAAACTCGTTCTGGCAATATGAAAAAACCCGCCGATGGTGGTCGGCGGGTCAGGGGTTATTCGCATAAGCAGCTATTCAAGGATTTCTGACTTGACGATATACGGGCAGAAATCCCGGATCGCTTTAGCCATTCGGCGGAAGTCAAGCACGTGCTGCAGGCCGACGCAGATCTTGCTGCCCAGCCACCAAAGTGCCAGACAAGGGAAGTAAATCGGGGCGAAAACGGTTTTGGCCAGGATTATGGCGACCTTGGCGTTTTTCTTTGACCTCTCTTTCTGCTTACAGAGTAAGCGATGAGCCTCATCGAAATCGACCGGTTTCTTCAGCATGATTTCAATGATCGATAGTCGATCCTCGCCGCTCGCGTTAGTAAAAGATTCCCAGGCGTCCTTGATGCGTTCCATTGCTTGGAAGCTTCTGATTTGCTTCATGAACAGGGCGATGGCTGTTCCTTCCAGGTTGGTCGGAATGTAGGAGGAGACGAAGCTGTCGATCATTTTGGCCAGTTCAGTCTTTTCTTCGAGCGGCAGCGTCTTGAACCAGGCGTTTTCAACCATGTAGCGGTGATCGAATTTGCCGTATAGTCTCAGGTTGCCGCGCATGGACCAATTCTCCTCTTTGAGCTGCTGGATTTCGGGGTTCAGCTTTTGAGCCATCGATCTGGTCGAGGCAGCGGCAATGGAGGAGAAGATGCCAAGAATGACAACCCCGGCAAGCGACTCGGCCGAAAGCAGGCCCAAGCCGTTCCAGCGGGCGGTGATGACACACGCCAGAAGCATTAGTCCGGCGATGCCGATGGTGCTGTAGAAGCAGAGCTTCTCGACCAGATAATCAATGTCGGTTTGCGTTTCTTTGGGCAGCCGGCAATAAGCGAAATAGACGATGCCCATGAGCGCCAACGGAACAAGCAAGAGCAGCCACAGAAAACCGACTGAAAGCATGCCCAAAAGCAGGTATTTCAGCGTGGGCAGCACATAAACGGCCACGAAGTTGGAGGCATGCATCCAGACCCAAGCAAGGAATGCCAAGGTTTCGGAGAGCGCATGCGGAATCCAGCGAGTGAAAAGGATGATCGCGTACTTGGCCACCAAGCCCAGCCACTTGACCAGATGCGGGGACCATTTGATTGCGAGCAGTCCGCCCAGATAGAGGCAGGCCAGGTAGAGCGGGATGAACAGGTCCATCGGCATCGGCTTTTCCGTTTTGCCGATGCGGCTGAAGCGATAGCCGGTGTAAGCGGCAGCGGCCAGTCCGGCGACGAGGCCGTTCGGCAGCTTAAGAATCGCCGCGAATCCGACAGTGGCTATCGAACCGACAACCAACGAAACTAAAGCGGCGAGCGCGATTTCGCAGCGCCTGGGGTGTTCATCGAAAAGCCGTTCAAGATAATTCAGTCCGGCCCTGACCCACTTGGTTCCGCGGTTGTCAATCCAGCTGTTGGCCTTGATCCAGGAAAACTTGACCCCGGCGCAGAGGAGCCACAGCGGAGTGACCGCGGCCGGAATGCCCAAGAGGACGTTAGCCCACCAAAGCAGGTTGTTCGAAGAAGCGGTGGCGAGCATGACTGCGGCCATGGCGGGGGAGATGACCCAGAACAAGAGATGGATCAGTATCGTCGCCCAGTAGCCGGGGCAGATGTGGGTTTTCAGCTCGACATCCTCGTTCGGCCGGATGACATAATTCGACCTGGCCGAACGGTAGAGCCGCATGTAGCGGCCGAACTCGGTATCGACGACGAAATCCTTGGAGTTGTCGCTCGAGTGCAAGCGTCGGCGATCGGCAGTGCTCAGGATTGGCGAATCGTTGTCCTTGCCGCCGGGGTACTTGTTGAATCCGAAGTCGAAACTGAACAGGTTCTTGGTCCAGGCCGGTTTGGAAACGTGGCGCAAGAAGGGGTTGCCTTCGGTGGCGGCAGCGAGTGCTGCTGGCTGGAATTCAGCCTGCTTCGCCTCCTTGGCGGTAAGTATTCTGGGCGTCTGTCCGTTCTGCAGATCGACGAAATTCGACTCGATCGCCAGCCAATGCTCCGGCTGCAGTCTCCGAAAGAAGCTTTCGTAGGAGACGAAGTCGATGTTGGTGCGCCACAGGATGCGCCGCCAGATGGTGATCGGCATCAGCTCGATCATGGCTACGAGTCTGACGTAGCGGTTGTTCGAGCCGATGAACGACTGCAGGAAGTTTTTCCGCTCCTCGATTCCTTTCTCCGTTCTGAAGTGGGTGTACTGCTCACTGGCATGCCTCTTGATGAATTTCCAGAGCGCCAATGCTGGGACGATCGCCTCCTTGATGACTAGTTGTTCATTGGTCTTGTAGTCGAACGTGAGGTTATCTTCGGCTGATTTGTTGTATCTTTCCTTCCGTTCCTCCCATTTTTCCGAAATTGTCGGTTGGCGCAGGAATTCTTCCAGCGTTTGGGCCATGGACGTGCCGAGTGAAGTCGACTTTTTCTGCTTCTTGCCTTTGTTTTTCTTCTTTTTGGCCATTATGCCACCTCCTTGGGGTAGTTGACTCAAAGGTTATAGTTGCTTTATGCGAATAATTCGCTATGAATAGCGATTTTTTAAGGTGCAAATCAGTTTATTTTTCCATAAAATAAGATTTTTGTCAAGAGATTTGCTTAATCCTGTTTTTGCGAGATCTTCCACAAAAAATCATAAATCGATTCGAAGCTTTTGACGATCAGCGGATGCTTGATGGCGACCGCAAAGGGCGGGTTGCCGGAAAAGTGAACCAACTGGTTCTGGGCTAGCCAGAACGAGGCCTTGAAATCGATATCTTTGGGCAGTTCCCTTAATTCGATTTTTTGTGCGGCCAGCTTGGAGGGGTTGATTGCTCGAATGCTGCCATGGGGCACGAGCGTTTTGGTGACGATGCCGCGTTTTTGCTTTTTGCCGAGCATCGACGAGCCGATCTGCTCGGAATATATTTTCGAATAGTTGCCGGCGCTAGGCGTATCTATCGTATGGATGACGGCATTTTTGGGTAGCGAAGCGATGAATTTTTCAATGAAGTTGCGGATTGAGTTTTTGGTGTCGTAGACCTGGGCATGAGGGAAATGCGTTTCACTGCGGTACAAGTCGGTCAGAAGCGAGTTCAAGTCGTTGGCGATCTTGATCTTGGTCTCGAAAGCGCTGGCAATCGCTTGGGGCGACTCCACCCAGTAGTAGGTGACGCCGCGGTAGCGGTGCTGGGTCAGGTAATTCTCTTCGGCCAATTTGGCCAGGATGCTGATGGCGGTCGTTCGGGGCAGTCCGGCTTTTTTGGCGATCTGCGCGGCCGGCGCTTCGCCCAATTGGGTGAGGGCCACATAGACATTCATTTCGTTGCGATTGAAGCCGAGCTCAGCCAGGCTTTTTTTGATTTCTTGCAGCATATGATTATTGTTGTCGAAAATTTTCGACAGATTATGCAATTATTTTATCAAAAATTAGATAAAAAACAATATATAAAAATTTTTACCGCCGATTCCAAGGCAGGCAAGGGCGATTTTGGCAATAATGAAGAAAAGCTCATTACAATTTCAACGAGGAGGGCACAGCCATGAAAACGATATATTGCTATCCCGGAACTTTTTCGCCGCCGACTTATGGACACCTTGGAGTCGTCAAGAAAGCAGCCGCCCTCGTTCCCTGGGTGACTGTCGTCTGTTCGGTCAATATCGACAAAGAGCCGTGGTTCGCCCCCGAAGAGTCGAAGCGTTTGTGGGAAGGGTATGCCTTGCCGGAAAACGTCTCGATCATGACGATCGGCGAGTTCAAGGAATTGCGGCACGACTTGTCACAAGTCGTAATGATCAGAGGCATCCGCAGCCAGAGCGACTTGGTCCACGAACAGGAGGTTGCTTGCTTGAATCGCAGCAAATTCGGCATCGATAAGTATCTTTATCTGTTCAGCGACGATGCTTTGTCTGAAGTCTCGTCGACACGCGTCTGCAAATCCGCCGCCGAACTCGAACTGCACAATCTGTCGGCGTGCGTTTCGCCACTGATCATTTCCGCCCTGCTGGAAAAAGCGCTCAGCCTCAACAACCTGTTCATGGTAGTCGGGCGTCCCGGTTCGGGCAAATCGACCTTTCTCAGAACTCTATCCGCTGTCGATGCCATGAATGTGCACGTGAATACGGATGACTTCAATCAGGAACTGAAGCCGCACCTGCGCGAGCGCTTCGGCACCGACAATCTGGTCAAGGTGGCATTGGAACGGCCGGAAGAGCTGCGGGAAGCGGTAGGGCGGCCTTGGGTCGAGCTCTTGAAAAAGTCGCTCAGGCGAGTGCCGAAAGGAGCGAATCTTTTTCTGGAAATCCCTTACGGCCTGCAGCCGGACAAGTCGTTGTTCCGCTTGGTTGGCGGCAAGGTCGTTTATGTCGGCTGCCAAGAAGCTGAAACGAACCATGCCCGGGTAGAGGGGCGCGGCACGCCAGAGCTGGCAGCATTCATCGAAAAGATACCCGATTGGCAGCAGACGCTTGAAATTGCGGCAGCGAATCGCCTGCTGCTGGCCAAGATTTCGACTGATTGCGGATTGGCGGAGTTGCCCGCCAAGGCTGAGCGGTTCAACCGTTCGATCATGAAAGGAGAGGCGACATGGCTGACTTGTTCATCAGGATCGTTTTAGGCCATTTGATAGGCGACTACCTTTTGCAGAGCAAGAAGCAGGCTATCAACAAGACTGAGGCGGGGTCCGCCGGACTGGCGTGGTCGCTGTGGCACTGCTCGCTTTACACGGCCAGCGTCTGCCTGATGATGTGGGACTTCCGCCCTTCGGTCATGGTCTTGGTCTTTTTGAGCCATTGGCCGATCGATCGGTTCTGCCTCGGCGACAAATGGCTCCGGCTGATCGGCGGCCGCGATCTGTACGCCATCTACTATTCCGGCGAGAAATACGCCGAGGTCGAGCCATCGACGATCATCGGCTTGGGATTCGGCTGCGTGGTTTATGCCGTGGTCGATAATACGCTCCACCTCCTCCTGCTTTGGGTTTTCATGAACCTGTTCTTTTGAAAAAATAAAAGGCATCGCGAGATGCCTTTTGATTTTGCTTTTGGGCTGCCTTTTGGTAAGATGTAGAAAATGCTCATTGCCATCCTAACGAGGAGGTGCGCCATGGCTAATTTTGCGAGCGAAGCAGTCGGTTTCATCAGCCACCAAGTGCCTGAAGAGCAGGATCTCGAGCGGTATTTCGCCACCGTCCCGGAAAGGACGGAGGAAGGAGATGAAAAGGACGACTATTTTGACTTCGCGGTTCCCTTGGAGGACGAACACCTGGAAGCGTTGGCGAGTTATGAAGCGATGCTGCAGGAAGAAATGAATCGCCCAAAGGATACTCCAACCATGGTTTATGATTTCTTGCACGAAAAGGGCGAACAGGAGTATCCTTTCGCCTTCTGGTATGAGTGTTGTTCCTTGACCCCTGAGGCGGATTTTTCCTTGGCGTACATCCTGATCATGATGAGTAATCACGCCGTCTCGCCTCATGAATCGATCCATGCTCTTTTTACGGCAACGGTCGAAGCGATCAACGGCATCCTGGAGTTCGAGGAAGAGGCTGCCCAGCTGGTCAGCGCCGCTATCGATATTTCGAGGGACAAGTTGGTCGGATACGTTCCATCCGGACATCAGACGATAGCGGAGGCGCTTTGGTGCAATTACATCGAAACGATCGAGCGCGGTGACGAGCTGATGGATCGTCATCTGTGCGCCATCGAGGATGTTTATTTCAAAATGATCAGCAGCCACTGATCATTCTCAGCCAGGTAATTCCTGGCTTTTTTGTTTGGTTTGTTACGCAGAAATTTACTATGCCTATATTCTGCAAATAATCGATTTGAAATACTGTTCTTGGAAGCGTGTGGCGCTCGATATTTCCTCATCGTTAAAATTCATGCCGTCAGGCACGACTATCAGCTTATCGTCTTGGTCGTCGAGCCGATGGATTATGGCGATGCACCGGCCGATGAAAGATTCAATCGGGCGATTGATGCCCAGGACGTAGGCGTCGATTTCTTCCCCGTCCGGCGCCATTGTTCCGGGGATGAAGCCGTAGTTGAGTTCATAAACAAAGCCGTGTTTCGGGTGCTTTGAGGCAAGAGGGCGGTCGATCGTTACGGTGACCACCTGGCCAAGAAAGGCGGAATAGATTGGGTCTAATTCAGGCATTTTTGATCAGTAATAATTTTTGCTGGCGGGACAGCTTCTTGATGCGGCTTTCTTCTTTCGAAGCTTGCGAACGGTCGGAAAACGGCTTGGCGTAAGCCAAGCTGGCTGGGCGGCGCGCTTTGACGTATTTGGAGCCCAGGTCAGAAAAGTTGTGTTCTTTGATCCGCCGTTCAAGGTCTTTGGCGATGCCGGTGTATAGGGTGCCGTCGGCGCAGCGGGCTATATATACGTGCCACATAGGATTCAGGTTAGTGACCTAATTATACCTGGGCGTTGCGGTTTTTCAAAATAAATAAGGGAAGAGCGGACTCTTCCCCGGTGTTGCAGGCCCTCGTGTCAGAGGGGTTTGGTTTGCCAGTCTTTGGCGATTCTTTTCCCGATGTCTTCCATGGGGGAAGGGGTTTTGGGGGTGATTACGATTGGGTTGATGGATTTCAGCAGGTTGATTAATTTCTTGAGCATGTGCCCTCCATGGTAAGAATGTGCTGTTATGATTATAATATAGCATAAATGTTAGTATTTGTCAATATTAACTAGGGTTAAGGCCAATTTTTTAATACAAAACAAAAACAGGCTTTCGCCTGTCTCTGTTATTTGGTGGGCGCACAAGGATTCGAACGGGGCGGGAGCCCCTTCACTTAAAGATTTTAACACCATTTTTTGCTAATCGGTTTTAAAGATTTTTTGATTGAAATATTTTTATCCATCGCCTTCACCAAAGCCTCTTACCTTGTTTGTCAACGCAAAAAAAAGACACCCATAGTAACGGGTGTCTTTTTTCGGTGGGCGCACAAGGATTCGAACCCTGGACCCCTTCGGTGTAAACGAAGTGCTCTAACCAGCTGAGCTATGCGCCCAAGGGCTCTGCCTGTGTCAACTTCTGGTGGGCAAGAGAGGACTTGAACCTCCACGGCATTGCTGCCACAAGCCCCTCAAGCTTGCGTGTCTACCAGTTTCACCACTTGCCCTAAAGGGCAGAGCCGCGTATATTATTACGCAATCTTCTTCTCTTTGAGCTTTTTCTTGTAGTCGCGCTTCAAGAAATAGAGCTTGGCGCGGCGTACTTCGGCCTGCTTTTTCAGCTCGATCTTGGTGATGGTCGGCAAGTTGATCGGGAAGATCTTCTCGACACCGACACCGTCGGTCACCTTGCGGACAGTAATCGTGCCGCCAGTCAGCTTGTTGTTCTTCTTGGCGATGATGATGCCCTCAAAATACTGAACACGCTCCTTTTCCTCGTTCTTCATGTTCAATTCTTTGATTTTCTGGTGGATGCGTACGGTCATTCCCGGCTTCAGCTGGGCGCGGGCCTCGTTCAACGCTTCAAGGTCGGTGGTGATTACCTTCTCAACGCGTGGCTTCTTTTGGACCTTTTTCTTTTCTGCCATATGATTCTTAGATTATAAAAATAGAACCGAGGTTCTATTTGTTGGCTATTTTTAGCTTGGATATTACTTACCAGATATTATAACATTCTCTAGGTTTTGTCAACCTTGGCTAGCTGCTCCTGGACATGGGTGTAAATTATGCTGAAAACCTGCTCTGGTGTCAAATTTGTGGTATCGACCACGAAATCGAAGTTTTCGGGGTCGTAAACCTCGATGTCGTGATAATATTTCCGGTAACGGCGCTCGTCGCTCTCTTTGCGTTCGCGGTTGATGGCCATCATTTCCTCGACGGTTTCGACCGTGGCTTCGTTGCGACTGTTGGCTTGCTTGAGTTCGGCTAGGATGCGCTCGGCCCCGACCCGTTCGTCGACGGTTAGGAAGACTTTGAGGGATTGTGGGATGAAATACCATGAAGTGCGTCCCTCGATGACGAAGTTGTCCTCTTTTTGGGCCAGCTCTTTCTGGTATTCATCGACTTCGAAGTCGGTCGTCGGGTCGGATTCGCCGAGCTGGTTGTATTCGGCCAGGGTCAGGCCCCGTTCGCGGGCCTTGTCGCGGCGCAACCCGCCCATGTAGTAGCGTTGCCAGCCGAGCTTGTCGGCGAGCATTTGGGCGATGGTTGATTTGCCGGAGCCGGCGTTGCCGCCAAAGGAAATAATCATGAAGTTTAAGGTTATTTTATGCGAGCAAGCATGTCGTTGAATTCTTGCGGCAGTTCAATCGAAAAGCTTTGCTTTTTGTTGGTCGCATCTTTGAAGCTGAGCTCGTCGGACACCAGGTAAATCCTATCGGTCTTCAGTTTTTCGTTCAATTTCTTGGTGGTGCTGGTGCCGTAAAGCTGGTCGCCGACCAGCGGGTTGCCGTAAGCTGCCAAATGGGCGCGAATCTGATGGGTTCGGCCAGTCTTGATGCGGACTTTGACCAGGGTGTAGTTGATATATCTTTTTATGACCGACACTTCGCTTTCGGCCTCTTTGCCTTCCTGGCTGGTCGGCTTGGCTGCCATCTTGTGGCCGCTGACGGCGCGTTCGATATTGAAGTTGATGGTGAACTCGTCGCGCGCTATCTTGCCGTAGGCCAGGGCGGTGTAGCGCTTGAAGATGGTGCGGTTCTGGAATTGCTTTTTGATCTTGTTGAAGAATTTCTGGTTCTTGGCCACGACCATCAAGCCGCTGACGTCCTTGTCGAGGCGGTGCACGATGCCAGGACGGAAGGGGTCGTCGCCGACCGAAGCGATGTCCGGGTAGCGGGAGAGGAGCCAGGAGGCCAATGTCGGTTCGATCGTGTGCTCGTCGCCATGAGCCAGAAGTCCGTTCGGCTTATTGACCACGACATAGTCGTCGTTTTCAGCGACGATTTCAATATGCGGCATCTGGCTGGCCTGGACGGCAGCCTTCTCTTTGACTGTCTTGGGTTTGGCTTCGACAAAATCGATCCGGTCGCCTTCTTTTAAAAATTGGTGAGGGCTGACAGTCTGGCCGTTTACCAGGACGGATCCGTTTTTAATCGATTTCTGTAATTGGCTGCGGGTCGTGTCTTTTAGGGCTTCAGCGAGGAACTTGTCTAAGCGATTGCCGGCGTTTTCAGCGTTAATGGTGAATTTCATGGTTTTATAATAATTTTTCGAACTGTTCAAGCATCTTAGCGGAAGTAAAATATTTTTCAACCCTTTCCAGGGCCTGTTTGCCAAGCTGGCGGCGGATATCCTTGTCCTGGTGCAAGACCATGATTTTTTCCGCCAGATTTTCGCTATCGGCCAAGTCCATCAGATAGCCGGTTTTAGCATCGAAGATCAAGTCCTCCAGGCCGGAGCCCGCTTGCCCGATGACCGGCCGTTCGGCCGACATGACGCAAAGAGTGGTGACCAGTTCGTGCAGATCAAGCCGCTCGTTGGTGGCGATGTAGAGATCGAAATTTTCGATCCATTTGCGCAGATGGGCCTGCTCGCCGACCAGCCAAACAAGGTTGTCTATCTCCATCTTCTTGGCGAGCCAAAGGAGGTTCTTTTTTTCTTTGCCTTCCCCGACGACGATCAGCTGCAGATTGGGGATGATGGTCAGGCATTTCTTGACTGCTTGGAAGAGGGATTCGATCTTCTGTTGCTCGTCCAGGTCGGTCACGGTGCCGATGGTGAAATATTTTTTCCCTGGCCGCGTACGGTCGGCCAAGTTATGATAAAGGTCGTCTTGGTGGGTGTATTGCTGGAGCTTGATGCCTGGCTGCACCACGCGGATGCTGTCAGGCTCGATGCCGTTCTGTTCCAGCTTGGTTTTGGTGTAATGGTTTAGGGTGATGATGGTGGCTGAGCGGCTCAGTTTTTTATAGGCCTTCCAACTGAAGCGAGGAATCTGATTGTCCGGCAGCTCAAGCCACAGCACTTTTATGCCCAGCCGTTTGGCAACACCGGTAAAAAGGAGCTTTTCCGCCCAGCCGAAGCAAATAATGGCGGCCGGCAGGTTCTTTTTGTTCCATTGCCAATTGGCGTAGATACCCAAGCGGATGAGTGGCAGGAAAAACCGGAAAAGCCGTTCTGACAGCTTGCTGCCGGATTTCGGGCCGAGCCAGGCAAGCTTTCTCTGCCAGTGCTGTTCATTAAAAAGCTTCAAGAGGTCGCATGGGCTGTTGGTGCGCAGCTCGAAGGCGAAGCCGCGTTGGCTGAGCTCTTCAAAGAGATAGCCGAACGGCTGCAAAGAGCTGTTGATCGAGGAGTATATGATGATTTTTTTGAACATAGTTTATTCTCTAGCCATTAATGTCAAAACGTCCTGGCGCGTGATGCCTTTGATCAAGTAGAGGGCAACGAAGTAGATCAGGCAGGCAATCGTGATCACGAGCCATAGGTTGAGGTTGCCGGCGTAAAGGAGCCAGGCGCTCATCGGCAGACAGGCCAGCAAGGCTCTGCCTGCGATCCTGAAGTCCGGATAAAAGGCGCTGGTCCGCCAGACTAGCCAGCCCGAGGCGAGTGCAATGCTCAACTCGCTGTAGATAGTCATCCAGGCGGCACCGAAATATGAATATCGCGGAATCAGTATCAGGTATCCGATCAAGGCGGTAATCGCCACGAAAAAATAGGCGCCGATGATCTTGCGCTGCTTATCGACTGCTATAACGGCGTGCGAGAACATAGTGCCGACGAAGATGATGCTGGCGGCCAATATTAGGATGCGCAAGACCGGGCCCGAGGCGGCGAAGTCGCTGCCAGCCACCAGGGTCATAAGCCGGTCAGCCAAGAATTGGGCGCCGAAAAACAGCGGTATCGCCAGGATAGCCATCAGGTCGAACGATTTTTGCAGCACCCGCTCGAATTGGCGCTTGTCATTGCGCCAGCCAGCCGTCATGATTGGCAGGACGATGCCGGCAAAGATGAATGGTATGGTGATAAGGACGTCGATGACTTTGTAGGTGGCGCCGTAAATCCCGACTTCATTCGAGCTGCGGAACAACGAGAGGATCAAGGTGTCGGCTCGCAGATAGACAAGATTGAAGACGATTGTCAGGCCGATCGGCCAGGAGTGACGGATGATGTCGCGCCAGATTTCCCAATTGAAATTTATTGAGATGCGCGCGAGTTTCAGGGAAAACAGATAATGGAGCAGGAAACTGCTGGCGGCCGAGGCGACGCTGGCCCAAAGGATGCCGTTGAGCCCCCAGTCGGCCTTGATGGAAACCCAGGTACCAACGAACAGGACGATGCGGCTGAATATTTCAGCCAATGACACTTTGTCTAGGCGCAAGGTTTTTTGGAACAGGCCGACTAGGATCTGGTTCAAGGCGGGAAACAGAAACGAAGCGGTCGCGATGGCAACGCCGATCTTGATGCTGTTTTCGTAGGGCAGGAACCAGATGCTGAGCGGCGCAATGATCAGTAGGGCCAGGGCTGAGAAGAGCCGTAAGCTGAAAAGATTGCTCAAGATGGCGTCTTGGTCGGCGTCGGGCTGGCTGATCATCTGGACGGTTACCAGGGTTAGGCCCAGATCGGCCGCAACGGCGAAGAATGAAAGAAAGGTAATGACCGTGGTGTATTGGCCGAAACCGTCCTGACCCAGATAACGGGTCATAATAGCGATGGTGGCCAGGCCGAGAGCTATCGAAACTATCTTGCTGAAAAGCTGGATAACGGTATTTAGTGCAACTTTAGAGGCTAAATTCATGTAATGGCGATAGGATTAGTATGTTAAGTTTAGGGATTTATGAGCCAATGGTCAACCGCCCCAAGAGCCTGTCTAATAAGCTGCTTTCGTAACGAGGGTTACAGATTTCGAGCAGAATTTCTTATAAATTTTTGAGCTTATATGGTCTATATAGGTGAAAAAATTTAGAAAAAATTATGCCGAAATCTGAAAGCCACAGTAGAAATGAGCTTATTAGACGGGCTCTTATACTATTGTAGCATTTTTTTAATAAGCTGATTATGGTATAATCATAATACTTATTAGTAACCCTCCCGATATGAGGAAAATAAAATTCGCCCTCTCGTTTCTATTGATTTTGCTATGTTTTTCATTAGCCTACCAGGTCCAGGCTGGCGGCTTGCTTGATTCGGTCAAGGAGGGCGGACTTGATACTATCGGCGAAGACGCTTTTTCCCAGGGTGACGAACCCACTGACATAAGAGTGATTGTGGCTAGGATAATAAACGTATTATTGGGGTTTTTGGGGATAATCTTTACCGTCTTGGTGGTTTTTGCCGGCTACCAATGGATGACTTCGGCGGGCGACTCGTCTAAGATCGGCGAGGCCAAGAAAAGGATTACGGCGGGCATTATCGGTCTAGTGATAATATTAGCCTCCTGGGGCATTTCGAACTATGTTACCGCTTGTGTCTGGCGAGTTTCGTCCGATGCAGGCAGCGCGATCTGCCCAGGCCACTAAAATGACTAAGTGGTGGCATCGATTCGTAGTATTCAAGAATGTCGGACTCGTTGTGTTTGGCATTCTGGTAGTTTTGCTGATTTTCAGTTTCGGCAAGATTTATCGGCATGAAGAGTTATCTTACGGAGCTACATATTCTCCAAAGCACGCACGCGCCCTCGGGCTCGACTGGCAAAACACTTTTTTAGCCGCAAACGATGAGTTGAAAATCAAGAATTGGCGGCTTTCAGCGTACTGGGACCAAGTCGAACCTGCTAACGGGCGGACTTCTTGGGATGAGCTCGACTGGCTGATGGACCAAAGCACGCTGCGCGGCAACAATGTCATTTTGGCCGTGGGAGCGAGGCTGCCCCGTTGGCCGGAGTGCCATTTGCCGGAGTGGACCAAGAATTTGACAAAAGCCGAAAGGGAGGAGAAGATATTGAATTATATCGCCCAAGTCGTCAATCGTTACAAAGATAACCGATCTATCGTCGCTTGGCAGGTGGAAAACGAGCCGTTCTTGTCGCATTTCGGCGAGTGCCCCGAACTTGATCCGGATTTTCTGGATCAGGAAATCGCCCTGGTGCGCCGGATGGCGCCGGGCAAGCCAATCGTCGTGACCGATTCTGGCGAATTGTCATTCTGGGTGCCTGCCGCACGTCGAGCCGACATCTTCGGCACCACCATGTATCGCGATACATATTCCAGCCTTTTGGACAGTTATGTCCATTATCCGATAACCCCGGCTTTTTTCCGGGCTAAGCGCAACCTGGCCAGCCTGTTCGCCCGTCCGAAGAACTGGATCGTCATCGAGCTGCAGGCCGAACCGTGGGCGCCGGTGCCGTATCAGAATGTCAGCCAGGCAGAACGAGACAAGACGATGAGTCCTCAAAAGTTCACTGAAATCATTGATTTTGCTCAGCAGGCCGGCTTCAAAGAGTTTTATCTCTGGGGTGTTGAGTGGTGGTATTGGGAAAAGATGAACAATAACCGTCCGGATTTCTGGCAGGAGGCCAAGGCGCTGTACGGACGAAACGTGATTACGAAACAATAAGATAATCCTATGCTTAAGGAAAGCAAAATCGAATACGTCATCGGCATCGACATCGGCGGCACCAAGATGAGCGCCATCCTGCTGAACGGCAGTCGAGTGATCGCTGATTATACCTTGGCTACGCCCAAGGATGATTTGGCCAAGTTCACGGCCATGCTCAAGGCTTTGGTCGAACCGTTGTTCGATCGGGCAAAAAAGGACAAAGTGAGGGTGAAGGGAATCGGCATCGGTTTGCCGGGCGCTCTTGATCTGAAAGAGGGAAAAGTTCTCGCATCGCCGAATACTCCGGTTCTGGTCAACTTGAAAATCGTCGATCTGATCAAGGAAAAGATTGATCCAGAATTGAATGTCAAAATAGATAATGATGCCAACTGCTTCGTCCGAGCCGAGGTCAAGCTGGGGGCTGGCAAGAAATACAGCAATGTCTATGGCATGATCATCGGCACGGGCATCGGCGGCGGCTGGTGGGTGAATGACCGCGTGTATGAAGGTGCCTTCGGCTCTGCCAACGAACCGGGCAGCATGATAATAGATTATCGTACCGGGATTAGGTTAGAAGCGGCCTATCACAAGCTGACTCAGAACAACCCGGCCATCTTGGCCGAGGAGGCCTATCGCGGCGATCGTCTGGCTGAGGAGGTTTTTGGCGAGTTCGGCTTGATCCTTGGCACGGCCTTGACCAATATCATCAACTTGATCGAACCGGAAGTCATAGTGGTTGGAGGCGGAGCCGTCCAGTCGGCCGACCTGTTTCTGCCCAAGGCCAAGAAGGTCTATAAGGAGCTGGTTTTGAGTCCCTTGGCCAAGGAAGCTAAATTGGTCAAAAGCAAGCTAGGCAAGCTTTCAGGAGCCATTGGCGCAGCCTTGCTCATCGAATAGTACTGATTGAAATATTCAAAAACGACCCACTTAAAGATGGGTCGTTTTTGCTTTTGCGGGATTCCAAAGCCTAGCGTGAATATATATAAGCAAACTAGGTTGCAGTGATTTTATCCAGGACGAACTTGGTGGCACCGTAGGACATGAAGATAACTACCAGACCGATAGTGGCCCAAACCAAAATATTTTTACCCTTGGTGACTTTGTCAGAGCTGCCAGCACTGGTCAGCCAGACAAAACCACCGTAGATGAACATGAGCAATGCCAGGGAACCGACGATGCCGAGGGCAGAGTTGATGATGCGGCCGATGAATTGCTGTGGTGAGCCGACATTGACGGCTGGGTTAAGGGTTACGACGCCAGAATTCTGTTGCCCAATCGTTGTGTCTTGGCTTAGCCCTGCTGTTCCAGCGAGAGCAATGTTGTTGCTAAGGTAAAAATAAGCAAAAAGAGCGATAAAGAAAAATAAGTAGTAATTAATTTTTTTCATAAAAGTATATTGTATATATATTAAAGCACAAATTTTTAAAAAAAAGAAGCGCCCGGTTTTCCAGGCGCTGAAAGTGACTATTTTTTTTTCTTGATATCTACTGCCACTATACTGGGGGCAAGAGCAATGATTCTGAAAGGTGAATTGATGGTGTCGATTTTTTCACCCTTTTTAAACACTTCACCATCCTTGGTAATTATTTTGTAGGATGACCCTTGGCTGCTCAGTATGTTGATAGGTCCTCCAGCCTTGCTTTCTATCCAGTAGGGCGATTGTTCATCTTTTTCGAGAGTGAATTCGATGTATGTTTCGCTGGACACCCTCATGACTTCTGGAAGTTGATTGTCAACGTATTGGTCGCCAAGAAAAATTGAAGCAACCTCCTTGTAAACTTTGGTCTGTTGCTCGCGGCCGGGTTGTTTGGCCAATTTTTGGGCGATGCCAATCAGCCTTTGCCCGGTTTTTTCATTGTAGCCTTGGCAGAAGCTGCGGCCTTTGAGGTAGAAGAGGGGACAGTTGTCATCGTCAGCTTTGTCGCCGAGTCCGGTATAGAGCTTGCAGATCTGGTCGGCGGTTTTGGCGCTAAGGGCGCCAGCGATAGTGAATTTGCCATCTTCCAGACCCAGAAGTCCGCTCCTGACCAAACCCTCACCTTCCTTGTAGAGTTCGTCGGCCAGAGGTTGCCGTAAGGACGGCTGGTACTCGACCGCCTTAAGGTATAGAAGCTGCGCTTCGGGGTTGAGCCCGTTGTTCAGGGCGTTGCGGCCAGCCAGCTTGAAAACGCTGGCAATCTTTTGCCCGTACTTGGGATCAAGCTTGGTTGCAGCTTTGAAGCGCTCTTCGGCTTGTCCCAGCCTTCTCGACATGGCGTAGCAGTTGCCAAGCTCGTATTGGGCCAGGGCGTTGGCGGGGTTCTTTTCCGTGATGCCTTCCAGAATGGCGATGGCTTGCGGGTATTGACCGGCCTTCATGAAGCCCTCGGCGTCTTTGACGGTTGCCGCCGATGCGTTAGTGCCAAAACAGATGGCGAAAAAAAAGAAAACACCCGATACTAAAATCGACCTCGTTTTCATGACTGGACCCTCCCTTTCGTTTTTTGGTTTTTTTGTTATCAAATGTGCTTTGATGGAGTTTTTATGGAACAAATTATCTTAAGTAAAGCATATTTATGCGTAAAAGTCAATAGGTGTCGTATTTTACCCCTGTTTTATTTACATAAAAAAAGAGGGCGACTCGGTGTCGCCCTCCACGGTTGGGAATGAGCTTAAGCTTGTTTTTTTTGCATTTCAATTTCACAGTCAGATAATGCCCTGATTTTGAAAAATCGGCCTATATTTTGAGCATTTTTATCATACTCTCGGCCGTCAGGGGTTACGAACTTGTAGTTACTGCCAGGATTGGAATAAATGTCGTACAAAATACCTAGCGGTATTTCGAATTGTCCAGTTTCTTCACCGGGCTTGAGAAGCAGGTGGACGTTTTGTCCTCGTAATGTCTGGCCAGGTGTTGTAGATTTTCCTGACCAATCAAACAATTTTTTGGCCTTATCCATTAATCCTGGGCCGGAGGTTTTACTGCCGGCAGATTCGGGATTGAGTGATGCCTCGATCTGGGCTCGCTTTTCCTGGTGGGCGCGGATAAGTTCCGCTGCGCCTTCACTATCGCCAGTAGCGATTTTCTTTGCCACCTCACGTGACAGGTCCTTTTTCTCGTACTCTTCATTAGCTCTGAAGAGCACGCTCTTGGCTTCGACAGCAGGGCTGTCGATCTTCTTGGCGAACCACATTTCTGTTCCCATTTTAGCCCTGGCCAGTGTCGCCGAGGCAATCGGGAAATAGGAGGCGAAGATCGACTTGCCGATCGGCCAAACAGTTATGTTCAGCAGAGCGATCAGGCAGATCGCGATGCCGCCGCGGATGAGCCTTTCTTTCCATTTCGAACTCTCGACGAATCCGTCCAGAAAGACGAGAGTGACGACGAGCGTGAAGCTCATAAGCCAGGGGAGTCCGAAGACTAGGCGCAGTGCGGTGGCGCCAAGAATGCCGATCAGGGTGGCGCGGAAACCGAGCTTGTAGATTTCGCTCGGCATAGTACGTTCAGGCAGCATTTTCATGATTTCTCTCCTCTATCAGCGGAAGATCCGCGCTAGAATTTTTGGTATTGCTGCTACTGCAATCTCTGCAAAGGTTTCAACCTTGAACTGTTCCCAGAAGCCGACGCGCTTCTTAATTTCCTCGACATCCCGTCTTTCCTTGGCTTCTGCTCGCTGTTCAGCTTGCGAAGTTGCCGGTTGGGCGGGTGCAGGGGTGGTGCCAGCGGCGTCTGGGGCGGTTGTCGTGGCACCAGCTGGATCGGTCGTGACGGGTTGGGCCGGCTTCGGGGCGGGCGATGAGGTTGCCCTGGCCGAGTGGTCATCGTACTTGTGGATGTCCAATCTGGCTGCGAGCCTTTCGACTAGCGGGTCGTTTGCCATTTTCTCATCGGAGCGCATCTTTTCGATGACCTCGCCGAGTCCGTCGGCAAACTCTTCCCGTAGCGACAGGATAGCGTAGATGAAGGTGAACACGGTCCAGATGATGGTAAACAGATACAGTTTGCCGTTATCCGGCTTCTTGCTATCCTTGGCTGTCGGTTGGCTGCCAAGTTGGCTAATGAAGTTCGGGGCCTTATCCAATTGTGCCAAGTTTTTCGTCCTGGCGGCTTCGACTAGCTTAGTGACCTCGTCGAAGTTGTGTTCCGCCACGGTCTGCTGGGTGGGCTTGTGAATGATCGGTCCGTCAGGAATGGTCGAATAGCACTTGATCCAAAATGTCACCATGATGGCCAAGAAGATTATCGCCCGGCCGTTGTTGACTCCGAACCACCATCTCAAGGAGCGTTTGCTCGGCATCGGCGGCAGGCAGCTGCGTCGACGCAGCTTGATAGTCGCGGTTTCCGTTATTCCTGAAACCGCAGCGGTCACCGCCTCTTCGCAGCCTGGCTGGATGTTGTCGGGACATTGCCACGAGGCTTGTCCGTGACAATCGGCTTTGACGTTGATCTGGCGGTCGCGGTAATTGATCGTTACCATTTCCTCCAGGCCGTTGCCGTCGTGGTCCGTGATGCGGAAAAAGACGGTGTAGTTGCCGAAGCCGTCATGGCTCTGGCGCACGTTCAGCTGTACGGGATCCGTCTTGGGCAGCGGTACGTGAGACAAGATTACCGTCTCTTGTTCCGTTATGCCCGGCACCGAGATGACGACCGGGAGTGATTCGTTCCTCGCGATGGTTCGCGGGTAGTTGAAGACCGCTTCGCCGGACTTGTCTGTCTTGACTTCGTGCCTCAGGTTTTCAGAGGAGAGATAGACGCTAGTCTTCAGCCCGTTTCCAGCTTCGTCGGTGACGCGCACCTTGATCGAAAACCTGCCTCTTGCATTGCTAAGCACGTGGGCCTTGAGGCTGGTTTTGGGTTGTGCAGCGGCTGGACGGCTTACTGTGAATTCTCTTCCTGTCAGGTTTTTACCGGTTATTCCGAACTTAATCTCCTCGCCTCGCTTGAAAGCGCGCGGACAATCGAAAACAGCTTTCCCATCCTTGTCAGTCTTCGCTTGGTAGAAAGCTCCTTCGGAGGCGATCACTAGATCCATCTTGATCCCTTTGCCGGCCCGGTCTACTACCTGGATAAGCAGTTGGCATTTGCCAGTGTTGTCGAATGTCGCCTTGGTGCCTAACAGCAGCGAAGGTGTCGGAGCTGCAGGGGTTGCGGGCGGTGCCGTAGTCGGGGTTGCGGGAGCAGTTGCCGTTTTCTTGGGTTTGAGGTCAACTTGCACCTCGAATACCTCTCCTTCGCCTACGATGAAGATGTTAGAGACCGAACGGTTTCGGCTCTCAAACTTGATCGTGGCTTTGCCATCCGCGTCTGTTGTGGCGCTGACTGGCGGGGTAAGGATCTTCGTCTTCTTGGCGTCCGGCATTGTGTCAAAATCTTTGGGCTTAAATGACATGCCCAGACCGACGCCTGTTTTCGGCTGACTGTTTTCAGTTACTTCGATTTCCAAGGTGACCTTGGTTTCGTCCCCGTGTTTTGCCGGGGGTACGATAGTGGTGTTGACGACTTTGAGTTCGATGGCCATGACGGGTCCCTCCTTAGGACTGTTTTTTTTGTTGGTTTTTTTAAATTTTCAAGGTCCGATCGGACCGTGTACGGGTAGTCTATATATAGACGGCGAAAACCCTCAGAAGGGGTTTATGGTACATCATGGCCGATTTTAATATCCTAATATAGCATAAAAATAAGGTATTGTCAATATATTTTGGCTTTTTTTATTTAATTTTAGCCAATAATATTTAATATTTTTTGACTTTTTTCTAGGCCAAGCATACAATATTATCAAATGGTCTTTGGTTCATTGCCAAGAAAGGAAGGTGCGTTATGCCCGCTCATTTCAGATCGCTGCTTTTACCTTCGATTACTGCCGAGGAGGACATCTATACGGCAATAGCCGTAATCAGCCAAAATGACGCCGTTACAGAGCGAAATTTGACCCACATCAGCAGCCTGACCGACCCGACCGATTTCAGCACCCTCCTTTGGGTTCTGGATTTGAAGCATCTTCGCGGGTCACTGATCAGCACCTTGTTTTCGGACTTCTACGGAGGCAAGATTCAGCCGTTCGTCGATCACGTCATGCAGAAGCTGCCTTGCCAGATCTGCGGCGAAGTCCAGTCGGCCGAAAAAGTGCTGCAGATGTATGATGCGCTCCGGGATGGCCAGGATTTTTTTGCCCCCAAGTTCGGCGCCAGCACTAGCTACGCGGTCAAATGGCAGCTCGATGCTTATCATCGGGCAGTCACCCCGGCCTTTTTCCGTCGGGCGCAGCCGTTGCGGCTTTTGGTTGAAGAGCCGGATTCTCCCGGTGAATTGGGGCAGGTTTATCTCCAGGCTGACGCGAGCGGCCGCCTTTGCGCCTATGTCTCTTAGCCCTGTCCTTGGGGCATCAAAAAACCGCCTTTTTTAGGCGGTCTTTTTCTTGCTCATTTTTTTTCTCCAAGCTTCGATTTCAGCGTGATGCCCCGAGAGGAGAACGTCGGGGACTTTGTATTTCTTGCCGTTGATTTCGAATTCCTCCGGCCGGGTGTATTGCGGGTATTCGAGGACGCCGGGAGCGGAGTGGGATTCCTGGACAGCGCTTTCGGCATTGCCGAGCACGCCGGGTAGCAGCCGCGTAATCGAGTCGATCATCACCAGGGTGCCGAGCTCGCCGCCCGTCAGGACGTAATCACCGATCGAGATTTCTTCGTCGATCAGCTTGGTCACGCGCTCATCGACGCCTTCATAACGGCCGCAGATGAAAATCACCTCATCAAGTTTGGAATATTTTTTTGCCAATTGTTGGTTCCAGGTTTTTCCTTTGGCAGACAAGAGAACTATCTTTTTTTTCTTGCCACCATCATCTTCGGGATCGATGTCTTTTAGAGCCTTGTAAATCGGCTCGATCTTCATGACCATGCCGGCGCCACCGCCGTAAGGGGTGTCATCGACGGTCTTGTGGTTGTCTTCGGTCCAGTCGCGCAGATTGTAAGGTTTGATATCGATGAGGCCCTTTTCTTGGGCGCGCTTAATGATGCTCTCGTTGATGTAAGAGTCGAAGATTTCCGGGAATATGGTGATAATCTTGAATTTCATATATGTTTCAGATGTTATATTGTAGCAGTAAATACGATAAAATCAAGGGGAAAAGACTGTTGTTTCATGGTCGGTGATTTTTTTCTGGCCAAAAAAATGCGGCCGCCAAGGCAGCCGCGAAAGAGTGGGTGATTAGCAGAATCTGATGCAGGACAGGTTGCATTGGCTGATGTCGAATGATTCGCGGATTTTGGCGTTGACGATGTGGACGCTGGGACTTTGCCTGAAAACAGCTTTGTTCATGCAGATCAGGTTGCTCCAAGACCTGTAGTTCAGCGGCACGACGACGCCTTCGAGGCCGAATTTCATGGCTAGCTCGTCCCTGAATGGCACCTCGACCAGCATCAGCGGTTCATGGCAATAGTGGTCCTGGGCGTGGTAAACGAAGCTGTGGAAAGTCCGTTGATGAAGCGGTCCGAGATTCGTGAGCGAGTGCGTCCTGAGGTGTTGCAGTGTCAGTGTTTCTTTGGCCCGTTGATCAGTTTGCATACTGTTCACCTCCTTTTGTTTGATGGAAAGAGCTTGCTTGAATTATAGCACGAGGAGGGAAACAAAAAAACCGCAGTATTGGTGCGGTTTTTTCGATATCGAAACGGATAACGTTTAGATCTTGAGGTCGTCGAGGGCTGATGTATCGATCAGCTCTTCTTCGGTAGGTTCTTGGCGACGAGCCGGTTTGCGAGCTCCTTCCGGTTCATAAATCTTCAGGTTGACGCGGGCATTGTTCTTGGCACCGACGATGCGCAGCAGAGTGCGGATTGCCTGTGCGGTCTGGCCGCGGCGGCCGATGATGTAACCCATGTCTTCCGGGTTGATCTTCAGGGTCAGGAGGACACCCATTTCATCGATAGTGCGGTCAACGATGACATCGTTCGGATGTGCAACGATCGACTTAACTAGGAATTCTAGGAACTCTTTGTCTCTTTCCATAGGATTGTTACTTCTTCTTCCAAACTGATCGATTAAATCTCTTCAGCATTGAAAGGGCTCTTAATTAATTATGCTACCTTCGGAAATCCGAAGTCGCTTGATAATTATAGTACGATAGAAAACGAAAGATTGTCAACGAAACGAATTAGCCCTTGGATTCTTTCTTGGGCTTGCGAGCGATGGAAGCTTTGACCTTCTCGCCTTCAATCAGCTTCTTGTCCAAAAGCAGATTGTTGACGGTGGCGGACATGCCGGCGCCTTGCGACAGCCAGTGTTTGATGCGGTCAGCCTTAGCCTGCAATTCTTTGGTGTACGGATTGTAGGAACCCAAGATTTCCAAAGCGCGGCCATACGGATCACGTCCCTTTTCAGAGATGACCAGGCGGTACATCGGCTTGTTCTTGGTGCCAACTCGGGATAGTCTGATAGTAAGCATAATCTGGAGTTTGCTTAGTTATTTAATACAAAATTAATACATAAATATTAGCCCATTTTTAGCGATTAGTCAAGGTTGGGTCCTTGGACCGGATAAGTTGACAAAATTAGCTGAAAATTGCGTATTTAAATAAAAAACCCCTGTTAAGGAGTTTTTGTGGGCGGACAATTGCGGGTTAGCGCTCAACCGAGTAATTCTCACCGTTGTTGAGCAATATCGATATCTTGAAATGCTTGCCGTCGGCGGAGGGTTCATATTTGAAAGTCGGGTCCTTGGTGATTTCGTTGTAGTCCTTGTACCAGCCCGCCACGTCATCGATTTTTTCCGGGTAGTTTTCCTTTTCGCCTTTGTAGTAGTCCAGCGCACGAGCCAGGCGATCCATGCCGCCTCGACGAACCCGGCTTTCCGTGTTAATGTCCTTGATCAAGAGCCCCTGGAATTCCCGAACGGTTTCCTTGAATCCGTCCCAGTGCACGTGTATGTCGCTGGTGATGAAGCCGATGACCTTGCCAGCTTCTCTTGGACGATCTTTGGGATAGGTCGCAAACCAATGATAGCCTATGTATATTGCCAGGCTAAGCATGAACAGGCGGAAGAGATATTTTTTGGCGATCAGTACCATAGTGCCATTGTAGCAAAAGACAGAAAAGAAATAAACAAATGCGCATATCAAAAGGACCTCTGGCGAGGTCCTTGCGGGAGCTTTTTCTTTGCGTGTCAGGAGAGTCTGCGACGAGGCCTCCCCCAGGTCATTACTAGCAGCACTATCCAAAGGATTGCCAGTATCAGCTGGGTAAAGCCGAGAAAATACACCCCTACGCCGAGCACGAAAAATTCCTGGAAAAAACCTTTAGGCGAAAGGATGCCTCTCATGCCGATAAAAAACCACATCGGAATGAATAGGATCAAGAATGAAAGAACTGTGGTCATCGCCTTTCCGAAAAAACTTTTGATTTCCGTTAGAATCATTGCCACTCCTCCTTGCGAAATGATTTGATCAGGCACTTGGTGCCTGTGCGACTCTGCAAATAGTAGCAATCAAGCCAAGCAGTGTCAATTAAAATAAGCCACCCCTGACGGGATGGCCTATTTTCTTGAGCGGGTAGGGGGATTCGAAGGGGCGGAAGCCCCACACCGTACAGGAAATTCTACTTACCCTCTGCCCACTCAAAAAAAATAAACCACCCCATGAAGGGGCGGCTTATTTTCTTGAGCGGGTAGGGGGATTCGAACCCCCATCAATAGCTTGGAAGGCTATGGTAATAGCCACTATACGATACCCGCAAAAATAAAATTCTAAATTCTAATATCTAAACTTCTAAAAAATATTTAGGATTTAGAGTTTCGAATTTAGAATTTTATCCTGTCGGGGTACTCGGAATCGAACCGAGACTAAATGGTCCCAAACCACTCGTACTACCACTATACTATACCCCGAATGTAAAATGCCTAAGTCCTAATTTCTAAGTTCTAAATCATTAGGAATTTGGACTTAGGCATTTATTGTGTGCCGAGGGGGAGGATTGAACTCCCGACACATAGATTTTCAGTCTATTGCTCTACCACTGAGCTACCTCGGCACGGAAATGTGTTTCCTTGTTGCGGGGGTCGGATTTGAACCGACGACCTTCGGGTTATGGGCCCGACGAGCTGCCAACTGCTCTACCCCGCGACTATAGGCGCTTTAACAGGGAATTAAAGTGCATACGGTGGACGACGGAGGAGTCGAACCTCCGACCTCGACATTATCAGTGTCGCGCTCTAACCAACTGAGCTAGTCGTCCAGACTATAATATTCTAACAAAAAAGGATTGTCCTTAACAATAGTTCAAGCCAATCCTTTCCCTACAAATAGGCCCATAAACTATTTGCTAAACATCGCTATATTTTGAATCAAACAGGCGCCAATTCGAACCAATTGCAACTCTGCTACTCTCGAGAGATAGCAGAGAGCGAATCACTTTAAAACCTCACGGCTCTAAAATGAAACGACCTATCTAGAACGACCGAAGTGGTTCTAGAATAACTCCCTAGAAAGGAGGTGATCCATCCACAGCTTCCGCTACGGATGCCTTGTTACGACTTCGTCCCTGTTATCGATCCCACCTTAGTCCCTATTAGATAGAGCCTTCGGGTGTTACCGACTCCCTTGACGTGACGGGCGGTGAGTACAAGACCCGAGAACGTATTCAACGCGCCGTGGCTGATGCGCGTTTACTAGCGATTCCAGCTTCATGTGGGCGAGTTGCAGCCCACAATCCGAACTGAGGACAGTTTTAAGGGGTTTGCTCCGCATTACTGCTTGGCGTCCCGTTGTACTGCCCATTGTAGCACGTGTGTCGCCCAAGGTGTAAGAACCATGCTGATTTGACGTCATCCCCACCTTCCTCCCACTTATAGCGGATAGTTCCCTATGACATATAAAACATAGGGTGAGGGTTGCGCTCGTTTCCCGACTTAACGGTACATCTCACGACACGAGCTGACGACAACCATGCAGCATCTGTACGGCACCCTCGAAGGCTCCCCTGTTTCCAGGGGTCTGCAGCCGTATGTCAAACCTTGGTGAGGTTCCTCGCTTATCGTCGAATTAAACCACATGCTCCACCGCTTGTGCGGGTCCCCGTCTATTCCTTTGAGTTTTAAGCTTGCGCTCGTACTCCCCAGGCGGAATGCTTAACGTGTTAACTTAAGTAAACATCACTGAGAGGGTCGATACTCCCAATGATTAGCATTCATCGTTTACGGCGTGGACTACTGGGGTATCTAATCCCATTCGCTCCCCACGCTTTCGTTTCTCAGTGTCAGAACCGTCCCAGTAAGCTGCCTTCGCATTTGGTGTTCCTGCTGATATTAACGGATTTAACCCCTACACCAGCAATTCCGCTTACCTCTTCCGGTCTCTAGTCTGGCCATCTCTTCCGCAGCCCCCGGGTTAAGCCCGAAGATTTAACAGAAGATGTACCAAACAACCTACAAACTCTTTACGCCCAATTAATCCGGATAACGCTTGGGGCCCTCGTATTACCGCTGCTGCTGGCACGAGGTTAGCAGCCCCTTATTCCTCTGGTACCGTCATTGTTTCTTCCCAGAGAAAAGTACTTTACACCCCGAGGGGCGTCTTCATACACGCGGCGTCGCTCCATCAGCCTTTCGGCCATTGTGGAAGATTCTTGACTGCAGCCTCCCGTAGGAGTCTGGGCAGTGTCTCAGTCCCAGTGAGACGGGTCATGCTCTCACACCCGCTACCTGTCGTTGCCTTGGTGAGCCGTTACCTCACCAACTAGCTGATAGGCCATAGGCCACTCCTGAGGCGTTGTTACTTTAAAAGGGAATGACTTGTGTCCCCCCTTTTCCATCGCGAATTATCTTGGATTTCTCCAAGTTATACGCGTCCTCAGGGTATGTTACCAATGTGTTACTCTCCCGTTTGCCATGTTCGGCTCCACCCGAAGGCGAAGTTCACATTCGACTTGCATGCCTTAGACACGCCGCCAGCGTTCATCCTGAGCCAGGATCA
>CAYUCS010000002.1:179423-407640 GCA_964443495.1 uncultured Gammaproteobacteria bacterium | reverse complement strand
CATTCGACTTGCATGCCTTAGACACGCCGCCAGCGTTCATCCTGAGCCAGGATCAAACTCTCGAAAAGTTTTTGACTAGGTTTACTCGCCTAGTGTAAAGAATCAAAGAAGATTCAGTACAAGTGATCTGGAACGATGCCCTGATCAGTATATGGAATAGAATAATGTATTCTAATTTGGACGAATTGGTGCCTGTTCGCACCAAAATATAGCATCACAACATGTTTGGTTGTCGGTTACATGTTGTGTTAATTGTCAACGAGCCTTTCAAAATCGCTTTTGAAAGAAAAAACAGGGATATTATCGATGTAACATCACTGTTTTTTCCTTCAAGGACCAATTATGTTTCAAGAAATCTTGAATCTATAATTTGCTTTAAGATTAAGGAAATCAAGTGTATAAATATGTTAAACTACTTTTACTGTGCTGTCAACCCCCTTGCAAGCGTTTTTGTTGTCTTGATTTATTAGCTAAAATAAGCAAAAACAATTCAAAACCCAGAATAGCTCAACAAAAGAAATGATAGCAGGTGATTGAAAAACGGTCAAGGTGTTGGCAAAAAGGTTGCGGATTAATATAATTACTAGGGAAAATAGCGATTTATTCGATTTGCGAAAGGAGGGCGCAGCCATGTTGTCAAAAATCAGCTATTCCGTTGTTTATAAAAAGCCGCACCAGAAGCCAGCCACACATCACGAGCATTTGGACGTGGACGAGAACTTGACCATCAAGCAGTTGAAGGAACTTGTCAGAAAAAAGTGCTTGGAGTATTGCAGCCACCATGGCTGCGAGCTGGAAAGGGTCACTATCAACATAGCCTGAAGCTGCTCTCAGCCCTGGACCGAAAATCCGGGGCTTTTTTCGGCAAAAAAGCATGAGTTCCAGTCCGCGCAAAAGACTTTGACCTTTTTATTCTTAGCTAATTTTGGTATAATAAGCATATGTTTTTGGATATCGGCGTCGGTATTTTAGTTTCGATCCTGGCAAGCTCATCGTATGGGCTGGAGTTGAATTTAATGTTGCTTGTTGCCGGAATCGCTTTTGCCCTGCTGCCTGATATCGATTTCGTAAGATATTTTTTTCTGGAGGACAAGATGGAAGGGTATAAGCATCGTGATTTTTTGCACCTGCCCTTGTTGTATATCCCGTTCGGCGCGGTAGCTGCTTATTTCCTTCTCGGCAATACTTATGCGGCGATGTTTGCCCTTGGCAGCGTTCTTCATTTCATTCACGACAGCTTCGGCATCGGCCGCGGGGTCAAGTGGCTTTACCCGTTTTCACGCAGCGGCTACGCTTTCCTATATATTTATTCGGGAAGTGTCAGGCGCGGCCTGTGGAAGCCGCTATTCGTTTTTGATGAGGCGGCGATAAAAAGCTTCGATCTGGAGCATGGCGATCGCGAGTGGCTCAGGAACGTGTATTTCAGATGGCACCCATTGGCCATCATCGAATTCAGCGTTTTTATCATTTCAATAATCATCTTGTATTCATATGCCAGATAAGAAAATGTTGGTTTTTCCGAAACGGTTCTTG
Source organism: uncultured Gammaproteobacteria bacterium (assembly GCA_964443495.1). Classification (GTDB taxonomy): domain Bacteria; phylum Patescibacteriota; class Patescibacteriia; order Patescibacteriales; family GWE2-39-37; genus JAAXUA01. The sequence goes on along the minus strand of CAYUCS010000002.1, from coordinate 406,107 downwards.
TGGGGCTCTGCCACCTCCGCCTATCAGGTCGAGGGAGGCATCACTAATGACTGGAGCGAGTGGGAGAAAATCAATGCCGACCGCTTGGCCGATTCGCGGGAGTACTGGCAGACGTGGCAGTTGCAGAAATTCCCTGAGATTCTTGACCGTGAGAATTATATCAGCGGCCGCGCGGCCGACCATTTTAATCTCTATAAACAGGATTTCGAACTGGTCGAGAGGTTGGGGCATAACGCACATCGGCTTTCGCTCGAGTGGTCCCGCATCCAGCCGGATGAAGGAAGGTTCGACGAGCAGGCCATCGAGCATTACCGCGAGGTGCTGGCCGATCTGAAGCGACGGAACATCACGGTCTTCCTGACGATTTGGCACTGGACTAATCCGTTGTGGGTGCGCGATCAGGGCGGCTGGGAAAATAAGAAGACCGTGGCTGACTTCGCCAAGTATGTCGAACGGGTGGCTGGAGAATACAAGGACCTGGTGGAATTCTGGCAACCGCTCAACGAGCCGGGCACCTTTATCGGCATGGGCTATATCCAAGGTTCCTTCCCGCCGCAAGTACGGAGCTTTTGGCGGGCGAATAAGGCGTTCAAGAACCTGATGGAGGCTTATCGCCTGAGTTATAAGGCGATCAAACGCAGTAATCCGCAAGCGCAGGTCGGCATGTCGCATTACGCCGTTTACAATATTCCGTACAAGAACAGGCTGATAAATCGATTGTTAGTGAAACCGATCGACTATGTCCGCAACTGGCGCTTTCTTGATTCGATCGACAAGACTAACGATTTCATCGGCATCCAGTTCTATCATACCGACAACCTTAACATCACCTGGAAATTCAAGTTCGGCAAAGGCCGCTGGGGCTTCATGGAGCTTAAGAATCCGCACGAAGACGTGACTGACATGAATTGGGATATTTATCCGAAAGGCATCTATCATTTGATCAAGCGCGCCGCTAAATACGGCAAGCCGATATATATCACCGAAAACGGCCTGGCTGACAAGCGCGACGAGAAGCGGGAGCGATTCATTCGGGAACACCTGACATGGGTGCACAGGGCGATCGAAGAGGGCGCGGATGTACGAGGGTATTTCTACTGGTCTCTTCTGGATAATTTCGAATGGGACAAAGGGTATTGGCCGCGTTTCGGCTTGGTACAAGTCGATTATCAGACTTTGCAAAGGACAATCAGGCCGAGCGCTTTGGCTTATGCCGATGTTTGCAAAAATAACTATTTAGTTATAAGGTAATTTTGCCTTTGTTCTCTACAATTGATCGATCAAATGATAAGGGGGTGAGCGTATGCTGGTGGTCGGCTTATGGAAGAATGTGAAGTATCGGGAAAGCGATCTAAGCAATGAAGGTTGCGGCCTTGGAGGACTGAAAGAGTGGTCCGGCATGGTCAGTGCCGATGGCGATTCCCGACTTGAGGGCCAGGCGCCGGAAGGTTTTCTCGGATTCTGGGGCTGGGTCAAAAAAGTCCTGTTCTGGAAAAAACGCATCGCGCTGGCGGTTGATGGCGAGCCTGATGTGTATTATGTCGTCGGTTTTTACGACGAAACCCTTAACCTGTGCAAAATTTGCACGAAAGCCCGCCAGGTCTCGGAGGGGCCTTTCTTGATGCGGGTCGGTCCGGGCAAACTCAGTTTCTTCGTTGTGGCAGAAAAAAAAGTCACGCTTCGAGGCGATGGTTGCTTTTACGCTGATACGCGGCAACCGTCAGAAACAGGCTTCCTGCGCTACGATCTCTACTGACAGCAGTAAACTCTAACGGAAAGGGGTGATGTGATGAAAAGGCGTTACGGAGAGTTCCTACCTACTGAAATCACTGTGAATGGCAGCGGCGTACAAGAGGCCCGATTCGGCAGGTTCGGTCACTTTTCCGGACTAGTCGAATCGGAGGCATGCGGTTTGGGCAAGCGTTTCGACAAGTGCATCAACTTCGCCTTCCATCACAATTACAGCTGGCGAAGGAAGCGTGACGAGATATGGCCAAGGCGCGTAGTCCTTGTGCCAATCGGCGAACCGGAAACCTGTTTCGCATTCGGCTTCTATCTGCCAGGCTTGGGCGCGAGGACTTTTTCTTCGTCCTTCCGTCTGGTTAGCGACGGGCCATTCGCCATGCTGGACTGGACGGCCCAGAGCTTTTTCTACGCCATTGGCGACGCGCCAATCGAACTGCGCCTCGAAAGAAGCGTTTTGGCCGGCAGCGATGAAGAGTCCCAGCTGTTGATCGATCTGTATTAGACTGCGGCCCGAGGTGACTCGGGCCTTTTTTCTTGCCCTATATTCTGATACCATATAAATAATGAACTGGTTATCTATCGCTATTATCGCGTATCTGATCAATGCCGGCGTTTATGTCGCCGATAAGTTCTTGTTGTCCAAAAAAATCCATTCATCGGTGACCTATGCCTTTTTCGTCGGCATTTGGAGCATCTTTAACTTCATCCTGCTGATCTTCGCGCCTTACGTTCCTGATTGGCGCTGGCTCATGATCGACTTGTTGGCCGGCGCCATGTTCCTGTTCACGATGATTTTTTGGTATAAGGCATTGCATCAATCGGAAACGTCCCGGGTGGTGCCGATCGTCGGCGGTCTGACGCCGATTTTCACCTTGCTTCTGTCGGTCGCTTTTTTGGGCGAGGGCATCAGCAAGCAGCATTTTACGGCGTTTTCGGTGCTGATTATCGGCGGCACGCTTATTTCGGTCAAGCAGACCAAGATGTATCTGCCAGGCCGGGTAATCGCTCGGGTCCAGGAACTGCTCGGCTATATCCATGCCAGCTATCGCCCTACTCGGCGCCTTTTGATCAATTCAACCATTTCCGCCTTCTTCTTCGCGGCCTATGCCGTGCTGATGAAATACATATATATGCACGAGCCGTTTCTGGGCAGCTTCGTCTGGTCGCGTCTCGGCACTTTCATCGGCGTGCTGCTGATTTTTGCCATTCCTGATTACCGCAAAGCGATCATCAAGCATCAGAAGAGCGGCCGCGAACAGACGAACTTCACTTTTTTCATGGCCGTCCGCGTATTGGCGGCGCTGGCTTTCATCATGACCAATTGGGCGATCAGCCTGGGGGATGTCGCCATGGTCAACGTCTTGCAGGGCGTGCAGTATTTGTTTTTGTTGATAATCGTGCTAGTGTTGTCAGTCAGGTTCCCCAAGATTTATAACGAGGAGCTGGGCCGGGGCGTAATCGCTCAGAAGCTTATCGGGGTGATTTTGGTGAGCTTGGGATTATACATTTTGATCTCGTAGAAGCGTGATTCAAAATTAAAATTAAGCAATGATCTATTTTGTCGCAATATTTTTAATCGCGTTTGCTGCGGTGGCGGTGAAGCGGCTTGAGTGGGCACTGATGCTCATTTTTTTCGCTTTGCCGTCATATCTGATCCGATTCAATGCCGGCGTGCCCATGACATTGTTGGAAGCGATGATCTTGGTCGTAGCGGCGGTCTGGGTTTGGCAAAATCGTTCAAGCTTGCTGCTGGGGATCAGAAGCAGTTGGCAGCGCGGCGTGAATGCCCGGGAGCGCGTGCCGTATCCTTTCGGAGGAGAATTGATTGCCTTGTTGGTCGTCGCTTTGGCGGCGGTCGGTGTCGCCGGCTTTTCTAATGCAGCACTCGGATTATGGAAGGCTTATTTTTTCGAGCCGGCGCTGCTGTATCTAGTTACGGTGAACGTTATCGGTAAGAAGGAGGCGCCGTTGGCTAGAAAGCTGAATATGATCATCTGGCCGTTGGCCGCCTCTGCCTTGGCGGTTTCATTGTTCGCGGTCTATCAGAAATTCACCGGCCAATTCATCGATAACGCCCTGTGGGCCGCGCCGGCCACACGCCGGGTCGTTTCATTTTTCGGCTACCCTAATGCCGTCGGCCTTTATGTCGAGAGCATCATCTTCTTGGCGTTAGGATTACTCATCTTTTCGCGGCAGTGCAGCGGCACTAGGTGCTCGCGCAACCGTTTGATCCTTGCCTTTACTGTTTCCTTTTCTTTGTTGGCCATTATTTTCGCCAAATCAGTCGGCGCCAGCCTGGGCGTGGCCGCCGGTTTTGTCTCTTTTGCCTTGCTTTACGGTAAGCGCAGCCGGAAGGCCGTCTTGGCATTGATGGCGCTGGGAATTGTTGCCATCGTGCTCGTGCAACCGTTGCGCCATCAAGCCGCCAAATACGCCACCCTGAGTGATTTTTCCGGCCAGGTTCGCCGCGCGCAATGGCGCGAGACTTGGACGATGCTCAAGACCGATAAGCATTGGCTGTGGGGCGCCGGATTGTCCAATTATCAGGCGGCCATCAAGCCTTTTCACAAAGATGGCATCTTTGTGGAGGATTATGATGATCCGAATTCGCATCGCAAGCTAGTCTTCAATGCCGAATATCGTGCCGCCCATTGGCAGCCGTTAGAGATTTACATGTACCCGCACAATATTATCCTGAATTTCTGGACCGAGCTTGGCTTAGCTGGGTTGCTGGCATTCGTTTGGGTTATCGCTAAGTTTTTCAGAATGCTTGCTGTGGAACTGAGGAATCACCAGCAAAGGAATGAGAGGGTGTTTCTGATCGGCGCAGCCGCCGCCATGGTAGCAGTTATCGTTCATGGCTTGGTGGACGTGCCCTATTTCAAGAATGATCTGGCCGTGATCTTTTGGCTGCTAGTCGCATCGGTTTCATTGGTCCGCCTGAATCGATTATCGAATAAAAGTTAATGTCTACAGTGCTCCAAAAATATATCGCTGACGCCGGCTATTGTTCGCGCCGCCAAGCCCAGTCCTTGATCGAGGCTGGCCAGGTCACGGTCAACGGCAAGCCGGCTGAGTTGGGTATGCGGGTCGAGGCCGGAGACCAAGTAAAAATCGATGGCCAGCCGCTAGGGTTGGCAAAATCGAAAATTTATATTATCTTAAACAAGCCGGTCGGTTACGCCTGCACCCACGCGAAAGTTGAGGGTGAGCATAACGTATATGAACTGGTACCGCTGAAGGACAAGTTGTTCGTAGTTGGGCGGTTGGATAAGAATAGCCGGGGCCTGATTATCTTGACTAATGACGGCGAACTGACACAACGCTTGACCCACCCCAAGTTCGAGCACCGCAAGCAATATATCGTCAAGGTCAATCCGCCGAAAGACAAGATCAAGCCAGGCGATTTCAGATTCATCGACAAGGAAGCGGACAAGATTGCACACAACTTGATGCAAGGCGTGGATATAGGTGAGGATGATGGCTTTGTGCAGGCGCGCTCGGCAAAGTATCTCGGAAATAATCAGTTTGAAATAATCTTGACCTACGGCAAGAAACGCCAGATCCGCCGCATGTTCCGCGAACTAGGTTGCAGCGTTGTCGATCTGTTGCGCACCGAGATCGCTGGCCAACGCATGGGTGTCTTGCAAGAAGGCGCTTGGCGCGAGATGACCGAGGCGGAAATCAAGCGGTTGAAAAGTATAAAATAAAATATCACGGAGGAGTGGCTCGAGTGGTTGAAGGCGGCACTCTCGAAAAGTGCTATACCTTAACGGGTATCAAGAGTTCGAATCTCTTCTCCTCCGCAAGCGGAATTCCCTCCGACCCCATCTGGGGTCGGAGGGAATTTTGATTTGTGTGAGCGGGGAGAATAAGAGTTTTCGTGGTGATAATGGAACGAATGATTTAATCATCCTTTGTTTACGAAAAAAGATTTTTGAAATGATGCAGCGAAGGGGCTCCCGCCCCGTTCGAATCTCTTCTCCTCCGCCAATACAATTTAGTATCGGATAGACCCACTTACCTCGTTATTACGAGGTTTTTGTGGTTTTAGGCTGATTTTTTGATTTACTTTTAGGACATATTATTGTAAAATATCGATAGCAGCCTCTTTTCCAATAGAGGTAATTTTTGCGGATTTATGGCTAAAAAAACTAAAACATTAAAAGCGATTGATTTATTTGCAGGAATCGGCGGCGTAAGGATGGGATTTGAATCGGCTGGCTTTGAGTGCGTTTATTCTAATGATTTTGACAGCAAAGCCGCTGAAACATATCGTTTGAATTACGGAGAAATTGACGAAACTAGCTTGCTGGATGTCATAAAGAAGGAAAACATTAATCGCATACCGAAGCATTTTGACATTCTTCTGGGTGGATTTCCGTGCCAGCCATTTTCTGTGGCCGGGCATAAGCGCGGGTTCGAAGATGAGGGACGTGGAAATTTATTGTTTGCCGTTATCGATATTTTAAAAGAGAGAAAGCCGGAGGCTGTTTTTCTGGAGAACGTCAAGCATCTGCAGTATCACGATGACGAGAAAACATTTCGAAAGGTGAAAGAGGTTCTGAATGAGGCGGGTTATGAAATGAAAGCCCAAGTTTTAAGCAGCATGGAATACGGTAATGTGCCTCAGGCGCGTGAGAGAATATATATTGTCGGATTCAGGTCTCCGAGGAAGTTGATGAATTTTCGATTTCCTGAGAAGCTCCCGCTTACAAAAACCTTGTCTCACATTCTGGAAAAAGATGCTGACGGTAAATACTACTATGACAAATCCCATGAGTTCATATATCCGAAGCTGAAAGAGGCGGTTAAGAAAAAAGATAGGATTTACCAGTATAGGCGCGTATATGTGCGGGAAAATAAAAACGGCGTTTGTCCGACGCTGACAGCTAGCATGGGCATGGGCGGCCACAATGTTCCGATAATTCGCGATACAAAAGGGATTAGAAAGTTAACGCCAAGAGAGTGCGCTCGATTGCAGGGCTTCCCTGAGTCTTTTAAATTTCCAAAGAATCAGTCGGATATTCATTTGTATAAGCAGGTCGGAAATTCCGTAACGGTTCCAGTTATATCACGAATAGCTGAAAATATAAGAATAGCCCTGGAGACTTAAAATCATGGCTGATGTATTTTCAAAAGAAAAGCGAAGCGAAATAATGTCCCTAATTCGAGCGCGAAATACCGGCATAGAAAAAACGGTTTTCTCTCACCTTAGGAGAGAAGGGGTATATTTTCAAAAGCACTACGATAAGATCAAGGGCCGGCCTGATATCGCAATACCATCGAAGAGGCTGGCTGTTTTTATTGACGGCGATTTCTGGCATGGCTATAAGTTTGAAGAGTGGCAGGATCGCATCCCGAAAGAGTATTGGCGGGAAAAGATATCAGCCAACATAGCCAGGGATAAAAAGAACCGCGCCCGTTTGCGTCGAGAGGGGTGGAGATTGATTAGAGTGTGGGAGCATCAGCTAAAGAAGTCTCCAGACAAGACCCTGAAAAGAATCAAAGATTTTTTAACAGAAACCCCTTGCTGAGGGGTTTTTATGTAGGCATTGACATTCTTGTAAATATGGAATATATTTACATCATAATCAAGGTATTTGTGTAAATAGTTCATATATGGATAAAAGAAGGGAAAATTTTAAAAGACTGGGGGCGATGCGCACAAACGAAGTGTTGCGTCGTATAAAAATCTTGGGCAATTGCGCGAACAGAAGCCATTACGACTATACCGAAGAAGAGGTGAATAAGATATTTTCCGAAATAGAGCGCAGAGTTAAAGAAATAAAATCCAAGTTTACCTTTCCTAATAAGGAGAAGGAATTTAAGCTGTAATATATGCAATTCATGAGGAAGAAAAAAGCTGTTAATAACGCAGCCACCCCCGCGTGGTTTTTTCCAAGTACTGGCGGCGGAGAAGAGCAGGGTTTTTCCGATTCGCAGCTCGAATATTTTCAGGGCGACCACGAAAAGTATATTGCGCGTGAAGCGATACAAAACTCAGTAGATGCTCGCCTTGATAACGAAAAGCCGGTCACGGTTGTATTTGAGCGCTTTACTATTCCAGCCAGCGATCTTCCTGGTCGCGATGAATTGCTTGATCGAATACTGCGTTGCCGAGAGCGGTCTAAAGGCCAGGACAGGGCCGAAGCATTTTTTATAAAAGCAATTGAGACGCTAAAATCTGAAACGATTAGCGTGCTAAAGATCAGCGACTTCAACACAAAAGGTCTTTCCGGGGCAGACGATGATACTACCGGCAATTGGTATCGTTTGGTAAAGGCGACAGGCGTCAGTTCCTCGAAAGGGGCGACGGGCGGATCGTTCGGCATAGGCAAGGGTGCGCCCATAGCTGCGTCGTCATTGCGCACGGCATTTTATGTAAGCGTGAACGACCAAAATCAACTCGTGTGCCAAGGGAAAGCACGCCTCGTAAGCCACTGCGACGATGCGGGTGATGTGCGACAGGGCGTTGGATTTTTCGGCCTGGAAAGATATGCCATACGCGATGAGGCCTTAATTCCGGAATTTTTTAAGCGCACCGATCGCGGCACGGATATTTTTGTCATGGGCTATGAATCAGGCGATGAATGGGAGGTCAAACTAGTCCGATCAGTGCTTCATAATTTCTGGCTTTCAATCTTTCATGAAAATCTCGAAGTAATAGTGCGTGACGGAGCAGAAGTAGTAATAAATGCATCAAACATCGGAGTCTGCTTGGATAAGTATGACGCTCTTGATGCTCGGTATTTTTATGAAGCAGTTACCAACTCAACACAGACCTTCACCAAAGAACTGAAGCATCTTGGGGAGGTGTCCTTGCATGTCAGAAAAGAAGATGGGTTTCCTGGTGAGGTTATGATGGTCCGCAAGCCGAAAATGCTCGTATTCAAGCGCGGATATCGAGTTTTGCGAGAACCCTATTCCGGCGTTTTTATCTGCGAAAATGATAAAGGCAACGCAATGTTGCGCGATCTGGAGCCGCCGGCCCACGATAAGTGGGATCGTAATCGTGCCAAGAACGGCACAGCTGCAATGTCCGAACTCGAGACGTTCATCAAAGATTCGTTGCGTTTAATGGCTGAGTCGATCACAAGCGAACCGGAAGATATTCCAGGGCTTGACCGCTATCTGCCAGATACAGAGGACCGCGATTATCTGCCGTCGGATAACAGAGATGCAATCGAGGAGACCGGGCAATCATCTGCTGCTGAATCAGGCCGCGAAATTGGCGCTGAAAAAAACGCAACTGAAACAACCCCCGACGTTGTTACGCGCAAGGGCCAAGTCACCAACAAACAGTTGGATTACGTACAACGAAGCATGCCAGAAGAGGAATCTCATGGAGGAAAAAGGGGAGAAGGTGCAGGCAAAGAGGAAGGAAAAAATGAAGCCATGCGCATAAACACATCATCGGTCAATTTTCGCAGCTTTGCTCAACGCTCAAAGGACGGATTAGAGTATTGTTTAGCAGTTAAGGCAAAAGAGGATTGCGAGGGGTCGATACGTTTGGTGGCAATAGGCGATGATGGAGGATATCCGGTTCTTATATCATCGGCAAAAGATGCGGTAACGGGCAAAAAGTACGAAGTTGGCGAGTCGTTCATCAAGGGCTTGATTATTAAAGAAGGCGAAACTGCAAGAATTGCGGTCCGTCTCCCGTCAAATAGAAGGTACACGCTAGGCATAGAATCATATGAAAATTAATTCAAAATCATACCCCCATCCCGTACTCGGCAACGGAGATGATCTTGGCGGCGATTTTAAAGTCGAATTTACTTATCAGCTTGGGCGGGATGTTGTTGAATTGCGCCCTGCATTCACTCTTAGCAATAGTGCGATTGAGGATATGTTGAAGAAGGGCAAAGCTTCTTTTGTTACAGAGGTTGGTTGCCACCGTACATTTTATCGTACGAGCTTTTCTTCTTGCGAGAGAGGGCAAGTGCTATCCATTCCCGCGGAACGGCTAAGAGAGCAAGTTACTGTTGGGTTTTATATTTGCGCAGACCAAGATATTCGCGGGTATAAGCCGTCAGAACCTCATAGCGATTATGACAATGCACTTTTTGATGTGGACGCGGGCGATGTGCTGGCAGTCGGGGGCCAGGCCTCATTTATTGCGGAAAAGTCGTTTGATCCATTGCGGCCCCCGGTGTCGTCATTTATGTCAATCATGGAAGGCAGTATTCTGGAGGGGCCGATGCAAATTGAATATGACGGTGAAAAGATAACAGTCGTTCTTTCTAAGGATGACTGGAGAACCTATCTTGAGGTGCGCAAACAGAAGCATCTCCACGGCATATTGCATAGTTCGATTGTGCTCCCAGCGCTTATCGACGCTATTTATCAGGTGCGCAATTCCGTAGATGAGTACGCAGGTCTTAACTGGTTTGTAAAACTTCAGGCGATCATGGAAGCGAAGAAGCTTGAAGAAAAAGAACCGTTAGAGGCTGCTCAAAAAATTCTTGACCATCCTGTATCGCGAGGATTTAAAGGGATGTCGAATATCATTAACGAAGAAGAGGAAAAAGACTCCTATGAGTAAAACAATAACGCAAAAGATTTTTAAAACGGCTGTAGTGGAAAAACTGCGCGATGAGCTGCGTTCCGGCGTATCGCTTGCGAGCTATTTTGAAGAAGAATTTTCTGTCGATGAAAACCATCTGCTGTCATCTACTATAACGCTTGAAGGCAAAAAGCCTGAACTTAAAGTTCCTGATAAAGATCCGGTTTCGTCAGACCTTCAAAATGCGATCGCATTGCATCAGTATTATAAAGATATTGACGAGACGCAGGCGTCTGACCCGCGTCTGTGGATGTATTTAAGCCATGTCGAATTCAGGAAGTATACGCTTGCCCGCTGGGGGCTTAATGGCACATACGCTGACATAGAGCAGAACAAGGAGGAAGGGGCGAAAGCAATTCGTTATTTGTTTGAACATTGGTTTGCTGTTGGTGATAGTGACCGAGATTTGCGCCGTCATGCGCTAGCCCGCTTGTGGTGGGCTGCGCATCTGACTTACGCGCCGTGGGAAATTGATCCGGAGTTTTTTGGCGATCTGCAAAAGGATGATCCTTACTACTATACTGGAATATTGCTTTTAACGCAGGATATCTACCAACAGGTGCTTGAACGTTCGATGGGCAGATCGAACAGAATATTAATATCAGTTTTGGAGTTTTTTGGTGATAATATAGAATTCGCTAAATCAAGAGAAAAGGTTCGGAGCTTGATGAAAGAGCTTAACTTGGTTTATGGAACCAAAAAGATAATCTCACTTAATCGGCCTTCCTTAAAAGCTTTAATTATACGTTTGGCGAGTGAAATTGACCAGCAGTAATTATAGTTACCAGTGAAGCAGGGCCATATTTTATTCTTGTTGCAATCCCGAGTGTAACAACCTTGACCCGAATAAACATTTTTGCTGTTAACACAATACATAATATTTAACTTTAAATACTTAAAATAAAATCTATGAAAAACAATCTTTTTCTGAGACAAAATTTATTTGTACTTACCGCCGTTGGTTTGAGTTGGATTGTGGGTTCTTGGCTGTTTCGAGAATTTATTGAATTATGGACGCTATCCACTATATTTTTACTTTTTTACGTCCCATTGGCATATGTAAAATTCAATCGTTTAAAAGAGGCTCGGCAAAGCAACCTTCTGGACAATACAATAAGGGCTACGCTCTTGATTTTTGCCTTGCTTTGCCTTCTCCCGTTGCCACACATTCTTTGGTACAACTTATATTACATACCGTCCATTTCATTTTGGTATCATCCAGAAAGCAGTCTGGCCCAAATTGTTGCGGGAGGGTTATTTCGTGATATCTCATATAATCTTGGTTATTTTTTAGTCGCTGGCTTGCTTTATTGCGCCTTGAGGCTGGGGAAGCAGAAAGAACTAATCATTCAATCTTCTTAATCCTTACGAGTTTTTGTTGGCACGAATATAATTTTTAATCCATGAAGCAATATATTTTACAGCACATTGGTCGGCTGACTCAGGATCCTCTGAGAGAAAAAATATCCAGAGAAAAGGTCAACGGCTTAATTGATAGTGGATTCATCAGCGGAGGAGGAGGCTGCAGTATAGAATTCAAAGGAAAGGTTTCTATAGTTTCTAATCGTCGCATCAAAGAGATGCTTGCGGAGGAATATTTGTATGCCATGGAAAGTGGTGAATCAGAGGCGCACTATGTGCGCGCAGTCAGTGGAATATTCGGCAAAATATTTCTCGATATTTCTGAAATTGAGCAATGTTTGGATTGGGACGAAATAAATAAAATTTTGTCCAGCCTTGAAGGTGATAAAATAAGGATGTGGGGAGTTGAGGATGGTGAAAAAGGTGGAACACTGAAACAATTCAGGAAAATAAAAAATGAGGACACCGTATTGTTTATTTACGATAAGAACCTTGTTGGCATTGGTGATGTATTGCTGAAGATTGAAGGGAATAAGGAACTATCAACGGCAGTATGGAATGACGCAAAATATCAAAATATTTATTTTATAAAAAATTTTAGTGAAGTTAGTGAAGACAAGTCATTGCTAAAAGAAATTAAAGGAGATTTGGATTACAAGCAGGGTACGAATTTTCAAAATTTAATTATTATAGATAAGAATCACAACGGATATGGTTGGCTAAAGTCAACATTGAATGAAATGAAGAGCAAATAATATTTACTTTTAAAGTTGTGTTTGTATTTTATTTTCGGTTCTGATACGGTTGACGACTCTCCGCACAAAAGCATTGCAATGAGCAGTGCTTTTTTCATCTTAAAATGTTATTATTGAAAAACCTATTAATTAGAATATAAAAATGTCACACGAAATCGAGGCTGATTTTGTCTATTCTTACCACAACGAAGAAAAGCAATGCAGGATGTGCGCCAGCTTTGACCGGGAAACGGGCTATTGCTCGGAGGCTAGGGCCGAGGTGCCGGCTGATGCGCATTGTGATTTTTTTCAGGCAATCGATTGATTGCCACCTTGCGCATGGTTAAAGTTACATCGAAGTAAAAGGTTCCAGCAACGTTCTGCGATTCTGACAACCAAAATCCTCCTGGCCACAATATGAGTCAGGAGGATTTTGATTATGGATAGAAAAAAGATAAGGAGTCTTTATGGAAGAATTATCTTAATAAATGCTTCACAAGACGTGGCTAATATAAACATAAAGGCTGGTAGCGTATCGGCCGAACTCTCAACTTATTATTAATTCAAATCTATGGGAACCGTAATTTTAGTGGGTATTATCGGGGCCATAATCAGCGCCGTTACCGGGACGCTTTGGTATATGGATTCGACGCCGATGGGCAGGTGGCACATGCAATACCTGGGGTTTGACAAGCTGTCAGCAGAAGAAAAACAAAAGCTGATTGCAGAGGCGAAGCCGAAAATGTGGAAGACCTATTCGGCACAAATGATTTTGTCATTGCTAACCTCGTTTTTTATCGCATCGGTGACAAGTTATACTATTCAAAACGGGGGACCGGGCAATGCCGTCTTCTTTTATGTGCTGACAATTTGGCTGGCCTTTACGGTGCCGATGATCGGGCAGAATATCCTTTGGGGAAAATCAGAAGGAAGCCTTGCTTGGAAAAGGTTTTTTTCGGACAGTTTTTACAATCTGATTACCTTCCTACTTATCGCCTTCGTTGCCACCCTGATGATCAAATGATAGCAAGAGATCGAACAAAAAAAGAACGATAAAAATCGTTCTTTTTTTGTTCGTATTATGATATTTTTCTTTACTTTTTATGCTCTAAAATATCGCCGGGCTGACAGTCTAAAGTCTTGCAGATCGCTTCCAAAGTCGATAATCGGATTGCTTTTGCCTTGCCGTTTTTCAATATGGAAATGTTGGCCATCGTGATGCCGACCTTGTCGGCGAGCTCGGTAACGCTCATTTTCCGCTTCGCCAGCATGACATCGATGTTGATGATAATAGCCATAGCCTTATACCGTTAAGTCGTTTTCGGATTTCATCTCTACCGCGCTTTGCAAAATCCGTTCAAACATCGCCGCTGCGGTGGCGACGACGATCGAGCCGAAGGTGATGAGGATGCCCATGAAAATTCCGCCCGCCGCATCATCGTTGCCATGGTTCAGTATGATGAAAAATTCTTCTGCCGCGACGAAACCGATGATGGCTAGCGCGCAATATTTTATGGTCCGCAACGCTTTCACGGCCTCCTGCGAGAATGCCTTGTTTTGCCCGGCATATCCCAGCACCTTGAATGCTTGATAGAGCGCGAAGAAGAACGGAATGGAGCCCATGTAGACAAGCGCCAGAAAGGGGTCGTCGAAATAGATCTCGGAGAGAGTGGTGGCACGCGCATTCACGCCCTCTACCCAGGGCTCCCAAAGCAGGAGAGCAAGAGCGCCGATACCGATGAGCGCGATTACTGCCTGAAGAAAAATCGTCGAGCTTCTTTTCATGGCTTGTTCTATGAATAAATTATACCCTCATCCTAATTTAGTATTTATCGTTTGTCAATATGTATTTATCGTTATTATTTTTTAATAATCGGGCTTCTTAACGGAAGTGGCCGCTTTATCAGCACTGTATTATTGACATAAATATATTTTTGTGGCACAATGTAGTCGCTCTTTGCAAATTTGTTCGATAATTATTGGTTGAAATAAATTACCCTACGGGAGGTTGGCCATGAGAGACACGATTGATGTTCGCGAGAATGATTTCATGTGGCGTTTTTATTGCAAGTGGTTTTCAATCCAAAAAAAGGGGGTTGTGGCACCAAGTAATTTGTGCCAGTATTTTTGGCTCTCGGTTTATGGCTTCGGCTTGTGGCTGGGCAAGGAAATAAGGCTTTATCGCATCTGGGCATTTTTTTTGGCAGCTACCGCGATTTTTTTCGGCGTGGTCCCCTTGGCCTCGTACTACGAAGGAGTGCTTATCTCTACGCTTTGCGTTGCCACTTCGCTTTTATGGGCCATCGCATTTTTTGTCGCGACGATCGTGAGCGGACTTCGGCTTGTATTACATGAGCGGGCAAGATGGGTTCTTTACCTGCTCACTGCCGGTTTTGCACTGATGGTTTTAAGTGAATTGGCAGCCAAAGGAGTACTCTTGTCCGAATTCAGAAAGCTGGCAGGCGAGATGCTTCAAGTGCTTAAATATGAACTTGCCTTGATTGGTTTCGCGATTGCAGCCGCTTTATTGCTTTGCAAGGTTCCGAGTCATCAGACGCAGAGGGTTTGGAGGCTTTTCGAAACCTTCGGCGCTTACTTAAAGGCCAGGAAGAAAGCGATTTGTCCCTCCATAAATCCTCCCCCCGGCTTTAAGAATCCGGAAGATGTTATCGAATAACTATTTTCGAGACTGTATCCAGTACGGGGCACGTAATTCGTGCCCCTTTTGTTTATCTGAGTCAGCTGCTTCACGCCGTTTTTTTAAAGCTCCTTGCTTTAATATGGATGTGGTATAATGGTTTTGTTTTTACAGTTTGTTACTGAGAATTTTAAAAAGGGGAAAAAACAAACATGAAAGACGCTATTAATCCCTTGGAAGTGAAAGCCGCTGCCGTTACCTACGGTGCATACGGCATCGGCTGCGGAGTCGCTATCGTGCTGGCTCAAGAGTACGGCTTTATGGATATGGACGGCAAGCCGCCTCGACCCTTGACCTTAAAAGAAGTCTAATAATATGCGATACATCGCTCTTCTGCGCGGCATAAACGTGGGAAAAAACAAGCGGGTTGAGATGGCAAGGCTCAGGGCGCTTTTCGAGGCGCTCGGTTGCGTCGAAGTCTCGACTTACATAAATTCGGGAAATGTTATTTTCGAATCGAGTAAAAGCAGGGAAGTTATTAGCCGCGAAGCGGGAGAGAACATGCAAAAAGAATTCGGATTCGAAATCCCGGCTATCATCAAAACTCAGACCGAGATGAAGAGGATTGCCGAAGCCATCCCGGCGGACTGGCAAAACGACCCTAAGCAGCGCACGGATGTCGCCTATCTTTTCAACAACATCGATTCGAAAAAAGTTATCGATGAGTTACCGCTCAATAGGGATTTTGTCGATGTCCGCTACGTCAAAGGTGCGGTTTTCTGGAACATTGACCGTAAGAATTACAACAAGAGCCGCCTGAACAAGCTGATCGGGCATGAGTTGTATCAGCACATGACCATGCGCAATGTGAATACGGCCAGGTTTTTGGCTGGTGCTGGGGGAGGAGCCCTTCCTGATGGCGATCGAGTTGGAAGAACTCGTTAAACGATGAGAGCGATATTTTGAGATTGCCTGGGAACTAGGGATAAGTATTGTGTCCGCTAAGCGAGCGGCGAGCATGAAGGCTGAGCATATATCCAATAAGTATATTTATTATGAAAACTGTTCTGATAACTGGGTCCAGCCGCGGCATCGGGCGTGCGACCGCTGAGAAATTTCTAAATGAGGGCTGGCGCGTGATCGGCACCTCGACTTCGGGAAAGTTGAGTTATGACAACGAACGGTTGGTGCCGTATGCCCTTGATATGGCAGATGCTGACAGCATAGCGGCCTTGGCCGACCGGCTGCATCAGCAAGGCGAGCGTTTGGATGTGCTGATAAACAATGCCGGCGTTGCGCTTGATTCGCATACTGTCGGAGTGGATATGGGAAAAGTGCGCCGGACCTTCGAAATAAATCTTTTCGGCGTCCTGGAACTTACCGAAAAAATCTTTCCAATAGTTGTTGATGGCGGTCACATAATAAACATGGATTCTCGCTATGGCTCGTTCGATATGCCGATCGACGACGAGACCTCCATCGGCTATCGCATGTCCAAAGCTTCATTGAATATGTACACCCGCTTTTTAGCTTTCAGGCTTAAGGGTCGGGGGACTAAAGTGTCTTCGTTTCATCCGGGGTGGGTAAAGACCGACATGGGCTATGCTGGGGTCACTGATGACGGCGAGACTCCCGACCGGGAGCCGGCTGAAGTGGCCAAAGAAATATTCGAGCTGGCAGTAAGCGATGTCGAGTCTGGGCAATTCTGGCACAGAGGCAAAAAAACCGCTTGGTAGTACCCACTTTGTAAAATCAAAAGTAACAAGAAAAACCCGCACGATAATTCGTGCGGGTTTTTGAATGTACATTTCAGAAGAACAGCCGTTCCCCAGTATCGGCCCTTAGCTGCCGCGCCTGCAAAGAGGGCAGGAGCCCTGTTGCCAAGCGGGGGAGTATCGAGTTGGCCGACAGAACGTTGGCTTCGGCAGGAATAATGGCTGTTCCGGCCTTGCATCCTGATGAGCGCTTGATAGCTCCTACGGCCAGAAGCACCTGGGCAGTATGCCGGTCTTGGAAATCCAGCAGCGGCATCTTCGTGTAGTTGGCATACTCTGACGAAAGCAGGCAGAATGACTGGTTTTCGGGATTGAAGAGGATAATGCCCCAGCTTTCTTGCCTGAACATGATTTTAGCGTTCCACTCGTAGGGCGCCGGTTCGGCAATCGTGTCAATCGACATCCTTTCAATGAAAGGCCTAGCCTCGTCGTTAGAAAGCGGCCGGCCCATATACATGGTCTTGCCTTCCGGCGAGCCTTGGTTTTCCCAAAGGCAGCTCGTGCGGCAGCCTCCGCCGCAGGCGGGCAGGGCGGCGCAGTCAAGGCACTCTTGCGGCAGCAGCCTGTTTTCAGCCCAGCCGTTGGCCAGACCCCAGCTTTCGTCGTAGTTTTTCATCACGCTGCCGCCGTAGTCTTCGAAATAAGGCGCTTGGATGCAGGCGCGGAAGCAGCCGTCAGGCGAAACCACTCCGAACGATTTTCCGGCCATGCAGACCCGGGGCGACAGGGCGATCAAGCGCGACTGCCAGTCGTTGGGGAAGAATTTGATCAGGACGCAAGGCGGTATGGGCAGAGTGGAATCGATCTTCATGCCGATTGAGGCTATTTTGTTAACAGATTCGAAATATCGGCGGTAGTGCTCGGCCTGCATGACGAATTGTTCGTGTTCCGGAGCGGCCCAGGAAGGCAGAAACGGGGTAACCGTCATCGCGTTGAAGCCACGATTGAGCAGCAGGCTGGCGACGGCCTCAAGGCCGTGCAAATTCAGGGCGGTGGCTACGAAATTTGGCATTACGCGCACGCCCGAGTCTGCAAGGTTGCCCATTCCGGCGATGGTTTCCGAAAACGCTCCCGCTTCACCGACCATGGTGTCGTGCAGCTTGCCGGTGCCGTGAAGCGATATGAGGGCTGAGTTCAAGCCATGGCCGCGCAAGCGTTCGGCGCGCTCCGGAGTAATCAAGCGGCCATTGGTATTGATGCTGGTGTAGCAGCCGGCCTGGCGATATATCGCGAGGACATCGAAAAGATTGTCGCCTGCCAGCAGCGGTTCTCCGCCGGTCGGACAGGCGGCCATCACGCCTTTGGCAACTGAGAGCCGGGCCACTTCAAGGTTTCGCTCGCTGTCTTCATTCCTGGGCGCGGCGATCGATTGCCAGCACCGTTCCGGGTTGTAGCAGAAACGGCAGTTGTTGTTGCATTTGCTGGTCAGCTCATGCTGTTGGATGATCGGAGCTCTGGTGTTCATGGCTTCCTCCTTGGGGTTTAGTGGGGACATGCGCCAAGCGATAATATTTGCTGGCAGCTTGCCATGTCTGCAAGATTCGCTTGCGTTACCGGTTCGCGAGTGTGCAGGTCGCGGTAGTTGAGACGTTCTTGATCAACGAGGGACAAGAGGCTGCTTACATTTTGGTCTGGCTCTCGTATATTGCCGATCGCTAGACTGCCGGAAAAGATGCAGGGCGAAACTGCCCCGTCACGATTGACGTAATAGGTTCTGGCAGGGTGATCAAGGCAACCGTTGTCGAGCGAGCAGGAACGGGAAACGGGAAATGAGGCATATCGCGGCTTGAGCTCCGAAGCGACGAAACGGTTCACCTCAGAAACTTGGCTGGCGGAAAGCGCGAAGCGGCGGTTCCAAACCGATGACCCGTTTCCGATACGGAGCCAGGCGTTGAGTATCAGCCGCTTGGCGCCTAACCCCTGGTAGAAGTCGGCGATGCGCGGCAGCTCGGCCAGATTCTCCGAATTGAGCGTGAATTTGCACATGGTGGGGATGCTGTCGGCCAAGAGCTGCCAGGAGCGCATAGCTTTTGCGAAGCTGCCCTCTCCCCTGACGGCATCGTGATATCTGGCGGTTACGCCGTCCATGCCGAGTTTGATGCAATCGACCTTGCCGCGCAATGCGGCGACTGAGCGCTCGGAAAATGCCTGGCCGTTGCTGACTAGCAGCGTGTATTTGCCGAGCCGTTGCTTTGAATAGGCGCAGATTTCCGCCAGGTCGGGATGGCATAGCGGCTCGCCGCCCATGAACGAGAATGATCTGACGAAGGGGGAGAGGCGCTCGAGGGTGAGAAGCACGTCTTTGGTGGGCAGGTGGCAGGCTCGGCCGCCGCGCAAACCTTCGTAACAGTGGCGGCATTTGAGCTGGCACACGCCGGTTATCCAGATACTGGCTAGCGGCAGGGGCAGGCAGCCGCCATCTTCCCACTTCGCTTGTTGGGGCATAGTCAAGTTTTCCATGGCTTCCTCCGTTTATTTAGTTGTAATGAGCATTTGCTATCATCTTAAGATATCTGATATAATGTACAATGTGTCGTACAGTTACGACAACAAGTAATAAAGCCATCATATGCTAAAAGATCAATTGAAAGCCTTGGGGCTGGGGGATTATGAAGCGGCCATTTACGATGTCTTGCTGGCTAATTCCCCGGCTAGCGCCACATATATAGCTAAAAAATGCCGCCTATCGCGCAGCAGCGTCTATACTTCCCTGAATTCGCTGATCGGCAAGGGGCTAGTCGGCACCTCTTACAAGAACGAGGTCAAGCAGTTCGTGGCTGAAGACCTTGAAGCGCTGAAACAGCTGATCAAGGGGGAGGAGCAGCTGCTTGAACGCAAAAAAAGCATCCTGGAAGATGTCAGCTTGGCAGTCAAGGCACAGGGCCGCAGTGATATAAACATTCCGGAGGTTGTCGTATTCGAGGGACAGGACGGCCTGAAAAAGATATATATGTCGATGCTGCGCCAAGCGGGTACGGACGAAACGATGAAAATCATCAGGGATGAATTCGTCTGGCAAGACGAGTGGGGATTTGTCTTCGGCCAGGAGTGGCATGACCGGATCAAGAGGTTGCGCCAAGAAAAGAATATCCGGACCAAGCTGCTTATCAACGATTCAGCCTTGGAAAAGAAGAAGCTGGCATATTACAAATCAAGACAGGGCTTGGAGATGCGCCGCCTGGCTCCCGACAGCGCTGTCAGCCGGTTTGCCTTGTATGTTCTGGGCGATACGGTCAGTATCTTGTCCATGGAAAGTGATAATCTCGTGGGAATCAAGATGACTAACCGGCACCTGGCTAATAATTATAGCCAGTTATTCGAAAATCTTTGGCGCAATAGCAAATAGCGACCATTGAGACAACCGCTTTGCCAACTTTCTTTTTAAGGCCTATGATGTCTTCATGGAGCTATTTACCGATGAACAATTAGCCAGGCAATATGCTGACGGCAGCGATCAAGCCCTTGAGATCCTGATCCAGCGCTATCTTTCGCCGGTCTACGGATTTGTCCTGCGCGCAATCGGAGACGCGCCGCAGGCGGAGGATCTGACCCAGGAAATTTTTTTGAAAGCGTGGCGCGGAATCAAGAAATATGATGCTGACAAAAGTTTTAAGATTTGGATTTTTACTATCGCCCGTCGGACACTGATCGATTATTTCCGCAAAAAGAAGATTGCCACCGTGTCTGCAACCGATGGCGAAGACGGGGGCGAGGATATTTTCGAATCGGTCGCTTCCGGGGAGCTTTCGGCGTTGGACAGGCTGGAGAAGCTGGAATTGGAAAAAGAATTGGGAGAACAGCTGCTCAAGCTCCCCTCCGAGGACAGGGTGCTCCTGCTCTTGTATTATGGGGAGAAGATTACCTTCGCGGAAATTGCAGACATGAATCGGGAACCGTTGGATACGGTCAAAAGCCGCCACCGTCGGGCCTTGATAAAATTAAGGAAACTTATGCTGAATGGTCAATGACAATTGCACCATTTTTTATTTATCTACGTATATATAAATATGAACAAAGAGATGAACAAAGATGTTTTTGAACGTAAAATCGAGCAAGCCTTCGATTCGGCAGCCATTGCCCAGCCGCGCGAGCGCCTATTTAGCGACGTGATGTCGGCGATTTATCGCAAGCAGATGCTCTATTTTCGCCTTAAATTAGCCGCCGCCAGCCTTATGGTCGCTGCTTTTGGCGTGTCGGCCATCCTGTGGGGCAAGGCGGCTTTGCTGGAATTCGCCGGCTCCGAAACCTGGGTGCTGGTCAAGATGCTTTTCTCCGATTGCAGGGCAGTCATCTCTAATTGGCAGGTTTATTCGACCTATCTCGTGGAATCATTGCCGGTCGCTTCGGCCATCTGGCTGATGCTCGGCCTGTTCATCTCGTTGTTGGCTTTCAAGATATTAATACAAGAGCTTGCCCATCGTCCGCATAGGCTGGCTCGTTAAGATAAGAATATGGAAATGGAAAAAGTCGTAAAATCCGGTTATTTCAAATGGACGTTGGCGGTCATCGCCGCCTTGATCGTCGTCCTGGGCGCTTTCCGCCTGGGCATGATAGTCGGTTTCAGGAAGGCCAACTTCGCCTATAGCTGGGAGAGGAATTACCCTGGCAACTTCGGCGGCCCGCGTCCGGGCATGATGATGGGCGATTTTGATAGACGCGACCGTGACGGCCGAGGCTTCGGCGGTTTTCAGCCGTTCAATGACGGCCGCTTCATGATGAATCCGCACGGAGCTGGCGGCAAGATCGTCAGCATCGCTTCGACCACGTTCGCCATCAAGGGGGGTGACAATATCGAAAAGACCGTTATTGTCAGCAAGGACACTGCCATCGTCGAACGCCGGCAGAACCTGTCAATTACCGACATCAAGACCGGCGACGAGGTAATGGTCATGGGCGATCCGAACGAGCAAGGGCAGATCAATGCCAAATTCATCCGACTCTTTAACAAGCAGTAACGCTTATCAAGATGACAGAAAAAATTATCGCTTATCTGAAAGCTCATAAAAAAAGGATCGTAGCAGTCGTTTTGCTGTTGGGTGGCGGTTATTATTGGTATCAGTCCGGCCAAGCCAAGACCGTTCCGACGCAATACGTGCTGGGCAAAGCGTTTCGGGGAGATTTGGTGGTTTCGATAAGCGGCACGGGACAAGTTGCTGCTTTGAGTCAGATCGACATCAAGCCGAAAAGCGCTGCCAACGTGGTTGCGGTTTTTGCCAAGGAAAAACAACCCGTAAAAGCCGGCGACGCGATATTGCAGCTTGATAATAAAGAGTTGAAGAATCAGGTCAGCCAGGCCAAGAACAGCGTTGACTCGGCTCGCGCCAGCCTGAATCTAAAGATAGCCGGCCCGACAAAGGAAGACTTAGCTGTTTCGCAGAAGTCGGTCGATTCGGCCAAACTTTCATACGACTCGGCGAAAACCACTTTCGAATATTCCAAGCTGACCGCCGAACAGGCCTTGAAAAAAGCGCAGCAGCAGTATGACAGCGCCAAGGCGCAGTATCAGAATTCATTGTCCGAACAGCCGGTTACCGATAGCAGCAACACCCAGGCCTTGGAAAACGCTTATGAAAATGCCAAAAATTCTATCAGTTCGGCCATGCTTGCCTTACGCTCGGGCCTGGTTTCGGCTGACAGCGTGCTGGGAATCGATCGAGCTTCGACTTTTCCTGACAAGACTTTGCTCGGCGTAATGAACTCGCAGACCCTATCCGATTCCCAGTCATCATACGCCGCCGCCAAAGAATCTTTGGCTGGCCTCGAGGCGCAGTATCAGTCAGTTTCCATAAGCTGGGACAGGGCGCAGGAAGAGGCCTTGCTCGACAAGACCGCCGATGCTTTGCAGAAGATGAAGGCATTGGAACATAATGTCTATCAGCTTCTGCTTAACACCATAACCGCATCCAGCTTGTCGCAGGCGACGCTGGATTCCTATCGCCAGGCCGCTTCATCCCAAGAATCAGGAATGCTTTCGGCCTTGAACTCGATCCAATCTTCGAAACAGTCTATCATCAATGCCAAATTGAATTTCTCCTCGTCGGACTTATCGTCGAAAAGCAGCTCTGCCAATGCCAAGGCCGCTTGGGATTCGGCCCAGATAGCATACGACCAAGCGCAGCTGGATTATAAAAAATCATTGGATTCGGCGCAGGCGGATTTGGCTTCCAAAAAGCTTTCCTATGAAAATTCCCAAGCGCAATATGCCTTGAAGGTAGCCAAGCCTCGTCCGGAGGACTTGGCTTCACTTAGAGCTCAGCTGTCGCAGGCCGAGAATTCCTATGCGCTCGCTTTGGAAAACCTGGCAGAGGCGAAAATCGTATCGCCGATCGACGGCGTAGTCGCCAAGATAGCGCTTAAGGTAGGCGATGAAGCGGCACCGGCCACGGCCGCCGCCACAGTGATTACCCAGTCGCAGGTAGCGAGCATCACCTTGAATGAGGTCGATGCCGCCCGGGTCAAGGTTGGCCAGAAGGCGACGCTGACATTCAGCGCGATCGACGACTTGTCAATCAGCGGCGTCGTCGGCAGCGTCGATACGATCGGCACCGTTTCCCAGGGGGTCGTCAGTTACGGGGTCAAGATAGTTTTTGACACCCAGGATGAGCGGGTCAAACCGGGGATGAGCGTCGGCGCATCGATAATCACCGACCGCAAATCGGGCGTCTTGATGGTCGCTAACTCCGCTATAAAATCCGACGGCACCGGCTCCTATGTCGAGGTGCTGCCCGGCGTGGCCGATACTGGCGCACCGGTAACTTCGCCGAACGCTCCGGAAAGAAAAATCGTCCAAATCGGCTTGGCCAACGACACCGAGACGGAGGTGACCCAAGGGCTTAATGACGGCGACGCCGTGGTTATCAGCACGGTCAGCTCGGCAACTAAAGCGACAGCCGGTTCTGGCAATACGCGCGGGGGCTTCGGCGTATTCGGAGGCGGCCCGCGCAATTGAAAGGCATGATCGAGTGCAAGAATATCAATAAGGTATATAAGAACGGCGGCGGCGAGACACATGTCTTGAAGGACGTCTCATTCAAGATCGAAAAGGGAGAATTCGTCGCCATAACCGGGCCTTCCGGTTCGGGCAAATCGACCCTGATGCACATCATCGGGGCGCTCGATAGCCCGACCAGTGGAGAGTATTTCCTTGATGGGCAGGACGTGTCCAAACTGACCGATGATCAGTTGGCCGATATCAGGGGACACAAGATCGGCTTCGTCTTCCAGGCATTCAATCTGCTGTCTCGCGCGACCGTGTTGCGCAACGTGATGCTGCCTTTGATCTATGCGGAGACACCTTTGTCCCAGCGCGAAAAGCAGGCCAAGGATGCCTTGGCTGCGGCCGGTCTGGATGAGGATCGCTGGCGGCATTTGTCCAATCAGCTTTCCGGCGGACAGATGCAGCGCGTGGCGATCGCCCGGGCCCTGGTGAACAATCCGTCTATTATCTTGGCAGATGAGCCGACGGGCAACCTCGACACCAAGACCGGCCAGGTCGTGCTTGATACTTTTGAGAGGTTGAACAAGGAGGAGGGGCACACCATCATCCTCATTACCCATGAGTATGACGTGGCCCAACACGCTCATCGCATCATCGTGCTGCGTGACGGAGAGATAGTCGAAGACAAGAAAAACAAATGATATGCTGACATCAGATTTATTCCAAGAGACATATACGGCCGTAACCGCCAATAAAGCCCGTTCCGGGCTGACCATGCTCGGCATCGTTATCGGCATCGGCTCGGTCATCGCTATGGTCTCGATCGGGCAAGGTGCTCAGAGCACGATCGAATCCAGCATACAATCGATCGGGTCGAACCTGCTCATGATAACGCCAGGATCCCAGCGTAACGTCGGCGGCGGAGCCAGCGCCGGAAGAGGCAGCGCCCAGACCCTGACTCTGGACGACGCCGAATCGATCCAAAAAAGCATCACGACGATCAAGGCGATCGCGCCGGACGTTTCGCGCCGTTATCAGGTGACGGCAAAGGGCAAGAACACCAATACTCAGATCGTCGGCACGATGCCGGCATATGCTGCCGTCAGGAATATCGAGGTGGCTGACGGCGCTTTCTTTAACGATGCCCAGGTCAAAAGCTTAGCCAAGGTGGCTGTCTTGGCGCCGACCACCAGGGATGACCTGTTCGGCGTCGGCGCTAGCGTAATCGGCCAGAAAATCAGGATCAATCAAGTAGATTTCAAGATTGTTGGCGTCACCAAGTCCAAGGGCGGTACCGGTTTCGGCAATCAGGACGACATGATTTTCGTGCCGATCACGGTGGCCCAGAATTACCTTTCGGGCAACAGTTATGTCTCAACGATCAGCGTCCAGGCGCCGGATGCCGATTCGTTATCGACCATCCAGCAGCAAATCAGCGATTTGCTGCTGTCGCGGCACAAGATTTCCAATCCCCAACAGGCGGATTTCCAGATACTGAACCAGGCCGATATCGTCGCAACGGCGTCTTCGGTGACCGGAACCTTCACCATATTGCTTGCAGCAATTGCCGGCATATCCTTGATTGTCGGCGGCATCGGCATCATGAATATGATGCTGACGACCGTGACCGAGCGCACGCGCGAAATCGGCTTGCGCAAGGCTATCGGCGCCAAGCGCGACGATATCAGCAATCAGTTTTTGGCCGAATCGGTGATGCTGACGTTCATCGGCGGGCTGATCGGCGTAGGGCTCGGCTGGCTAGCATCCAAGGCCGTGACCAGCTTTGCCGGCATCAATACGACCATATCGATGTCTTCGGTGCTGTTAGCCTTCGGCGTTTCGGCGGCCATCGGCATAATTTTCGGCTATTATCCCGCTAGGCGGGCGGCTAAGCTCAATCCGATCGAAGCGCTCAGATACGAATAATTTCAAAAATTAATACTTAAATCATAGAATGATATGAACAAGAACAATCTGCTAGTGACAGCCGCTATCGTGGCGGTTATCGGGGCGGCCGGCTTTTACGGCGGGATGAAATACGGGCAAGCAAGGCAACCGGCGGGCGGCCGGCAGGACGCAATGAATTTTCAAGGACGGCAATTCGGGAGCGGTGCCAATGTGGGCGCGCGCAATCGGGGCGGCAATGGCGGCGGATTCATCAATGGCGAAATCATCAAGAAGGATGATGCTAGCGTTACGGTCAAGTTGTCTGATGGCGGTTCCAAGATAATCTTTCTTAATGCCAGTTCAAGCATCATGAAATCGACAGCCGGATCGGCGACTGATTTGGAGATCGGCAAGGCGGTTTCCGTAAACGGAACGCCGAACTCTGATGGCAGCGTGACTGCACAGATGGTGCAATTGCGAGATCGCCCCTTCGGCATGCCTGTGGATCGGAATCAGGGCGGCTCCGTCAATCCGGCCAGTCAAGCGAAATAAGCCGACGCCATTCCGCAACGAGTTATTCAAAAAAAAGAAGCCGAGAGTAATCTCGGCTTTTTCTCATCTGCGGGTGAAGCTTTTGATATATTTGACTTCGTCAAACAAAAGTTCGCGGCGGATGAGGATGGTCGGTTCACGGAATTGTCCGTGATAGTGGCTGATAGGCACCAAGGTCCTGGCGGTTACGCGGAAGCTTTCCAGGAGATCGAATCTGCCTGCCCGGACGTTATGCCTGCCTGATGAAAGCCTTTCGAAATATTCCTTCCCGGCCTGGACATCGACGACATAGACGTCTTCGTCATATAGCAGGTCGATGAAGAAAAGGCGGTCCGGATAAGCCTGCTTGCTTTCTGGCTGGAACCCGGGGATGTGGTAGCGGTCGTTGTGCAAGGTAATGATCTTGGATCTGACGCCGCACCAGCGGAATTTTTCGTAAGCGATTGATAGGATGCTGCCGTCATTCCAGACCTCCTCTTCAAGGAGGGGTTGGTCTTGCGGGCGCAAGGCATAGCAACGGCATGGCCGCAGGTCGTGCGGGTTGCGCTGGCCGATTTGCACCCGGGACATGTCGTCGAAGTAGCCGAGGGTGAAGATGTCGCCTTCGAAGCCTTTGACGAACCGGGATTTGCCTTCGTATTCTTCCGTCTCGTGGTTGAACGGCAAGCTTCTGGTTTGCGTTGAGCAAGTGTGTTCCATCGGAGCCTCCTTTCTTCCAGAATCAGGGTCGTTTAGAATGAGCAGTCCTCATGATAATCTTAACACAGGCAGGGCGGGAAAAAACAGCCCCGACCAGTAGTCGGGGCTTGGCTGCGGAATTCTGAGATTCAGCCTCGGGCCGTTTGGCGGCCGCCCAGGATTTCCCGGAGCTGGTCAAAGAAGTAGTTCGCGACATAGCGCGGGTTGGACAGGTTGTTGACCGGTAAATCGTCGTTGAACTGCTGGTTGCTGATCGGGCGGTTGCGCCGGATGTGGTCCAGAGCCATCAGGGCCTTGTCATAGTCGTGTTCGGCGATAGCATCGAGTGATTGGCTGGCAAGTTCCTGAGCCTTGGTGTAGTAGGGGATGAGATAGTCAGTTATCTGTTCAAGAGATGATTTGGCCGATTCCAGGCGGAAGAAAAGATAGACGAGTTTGGGCAGTTCGATAATCTTTGCCCGCTGGCTGCATTGGTTGAATGCGGCCAGCAAGGAAGCTGTGCGGCTCCTCAGGTGGTTGCGTTCCTCCACTAGCTGCAGCAGCTGTGCTTGGGCGGTTTTCTTTTCCTCTTCAAGGAACTGGGTCAACGGCTGGATGACGCGCTCTTTCATTGTAGGTTCTCCTTCCCGGTTTTATATGTACCCGTGTTGAGTGTTGGTAAAAGGGCAAATTTCGTATATTTAATCATATTTTGTGCTATTTGTCAATGTTGTGGCTTGCCTGCATTAAGGCTACAATGAGCTTATAAGTCATACCCGCCCAAGGCGGACAAGCTTTATGGAAGAAGAAAGAGTCATTGCCAGCCAACAATTGAATGGCGATCAGGCCCTAGACCTGACTTTGCGGCCGCAACGCCTGGCAGAGTATGTTGGACAGAGCAAAATCAAGGAAAATTTGCGCATCTTTATAGAGGCGGCGCGCCGCCGTGGCGAAACGGTCGAGCACGTCCTGCTTTATGGCGCTCCAGGCTTAGGCAAGACCACGTTAGCCCACGTCATTGCCAATGAGCTTGGCGCCAACATCCGCGTCACCTCCGGACCGGCAATCGAAAAGACCGGCGACCTGGCGGCTATCCTGACTAACCTGCAAGAGGGCGACATCTTGTTCGTTGACGAGATACATCGCCTGAACCGCGGCGTGGAGGAAATACTGTATCCGGCTATGGAGGATTACGCCTTGGATATCGTCATCGGCAAAGGGCCGTCGGCACGGACCCTGCGGATCGATCTGCCCAAATTTACCATCATCGGGGCGACCACCAAGGCAAGCATGCTGACTGCACCGCTGCGCGACCGCTTCGGCATGACTTACCACCTGAATTATTACGAGCAGGATGATATGGAGCAGATCATCGACCGCAGCGCCCGCATCTTAAGCGTCGACCTGGAACAAAGCATGGCCAAGGAAATCGCGCAACGCTCGCGCCGCACGCCGCGCGTTGCCAACCGACTCCTGAAGCGCGTGCGTGACTACTGCCAAGTGGAAGGCGACGGCACCGTTACGGGCGAGCACTGCTTCAATGCTTTCGCCATGCTTGAGGTGGATGAGCATGGTCTCGATGGCGTCGATCGCAAGATTCTCGAGTTGATAATCGATAAGTATAATGGCGGGCCTGTCGGCCTGAACACCATTGCCGCTGCGACCGGCGAGGACGTCTCGACCATCGAAGAGGTTTATGAACCCTATTTAATACAGCTAGGCTTTCTTGACCGCAGCCCCCGCGGCCGCATGGTGACCGACCAGGGCTTCGCCCATCTGGGGCGCCAAAGGCGCGGACAAGACAAACTGGTCTAAACATATGACTTTTACCTTGTCCATTTTCCTTTATGCTTATTATGCCTTCGTGGGCATCTGGTTCCTTTTCAGCTTGACGGCCCTGTATCACCTTTTGAAGTTCGGGTTCAGAGGCGCAGTTACTTTCTTCACGGCATGCGGCTACGTCGCCGTTTCGACAGTGGTCATCCTGGCGACCATCAGCTACCTTGAGCCGGTCGATTGGCAGACGTCGATCAGCATCTTCGGCAATTACGTAACCTTCAAATAAGCCTATGCTATCTTCATATCGTATTCCAAATCAGCTACCAGACGAAAAAGTCATCAAGATCGTCAGAAAAGACCTGTTCATCATGTTCAAGCGCATCGTCGCTTTTTTGTTGATGCTGGGAACATTGGTCGGATTCGTGGTTATCATGTTCACACTTTACCCTGCCGTCAACGAGTCCGAGTTCTATCCGGCGATCGTTTTGGGCGCCAGCGCGTATTTCCTTTATATCTGGCTATTCTTCTTCTTTACTTTTATCGATTATTATCTCGATACTTGGATCATCACCGATGAGCGGATCATCAACATCGAACAGGAAGGCTTCTTTTCGCGAACTATTTCCGAGGAGCGCCTGTTCCGAATTCAGGACGTCACCAGCGAGGTCAAAGGAGTCCTGCCGACGATGTTCGGCTATGGCGATGTCTTCATCCAAACCGCTGGCGAGAAGAACCGCTTCAACTTCGAGCAGGTGCCCGACCCCGATGGTATCCGAGACATCATTATCAGGCTAGCTGAGGTTGATCGGGCCAAACAGACGACAGAAACGAAGAAAGAGATCGTAGGCGTTTTATGAAGTTAGCGTTATCTGATTTCGATTATGGCTTGCCCAAGGAGCTGATCGCGCAAGCGCCGCATCGTCCGCGAGACCGCTCGCGGCTTTTCGTTTTGCGCCGGGGCGAGCAAGCATTCGAACACCGCGTCTTTTCCGATATCATCGAATATCTCGAGCCCGGCGACGTGCTCGTGCTCAATGACACCAAAGTCTTTCCAGCTAGGCTTAACGGTCGCAAGAAGCTGACCGGCGGCGCGGCCGAGGTCTTTCTGCTGCGCCAGTCGGGTCAGGGAACGTGGTTTTGCCTTATCGGCGGCAAGGGTGTCGAGGCGGGGTTGGAAATAGCGTTTGATGGCGGTCTGTCGTGCGTCGTGCAGGAAAATGTTCAAGACGGAACGTGGGCTGTCAGATTTAATAAGGCCGGAGCGGCATTCGATAGGGCGGTCAAGCGGATCGGCCAGGTGCCGCTGCCGCCGTACATCAAGCGCCACGAGCAGGAAAAGGCCGACAAGCAGTCTTATCAGACAGTATTCGCCGATGATAGCAAGCAAGGTTCAGTGGCCGCGCCGACCGCCGGGCTCCATTTCACTAGCCGTCTGCTCAAGAGGCTCGAAGCCAAAGGGGTCAAGATCGAGCATGTGACTTTGCATGTCGGACTTGGAACCTTCGCCCCGGTCAAGACTGAAAATGTCCTTGAACACAAGATGCATTCCGAGTGGTATGAGGTCGCGGCGGACACGGTCGAACGGATAAAGGCCGCCAAGCAGTTGGGCCGCAGGGTCGTGGCGGTCGGTACGACGGCTGCCAGGACGCTTGAGACAGTTTGGGCGGAGTCGGGCCAGCTGTCCGGCTGGACGAATATCTTCATTTATCCGGGCTACAAATTCAGGGTCGTTGGCGGCCTTGTCACTAATTTCCATACGCCCAAATCGACCTTGCTGATGCTGATCAGCGCTTTTGTCGAAAACGGCCTGCCCGAAGGCGGCTCAGGGTTGGCGCTGGTGCAGAAGGCTTACCAGGAGGCAATTGCCGAAAAGTACCGTTTTTTCAGTTATGGCGATGCCATGTTTATTCTCTAGTATTCGTGGTTATTTGACTAAAATTAGCATTAATGTTAAAATATTTTTGCTTAATCACGTAATTTTGCAATCATATATCGAGACAAATCAAGAAAATATCAGTCAACGCGCTGGTGTTTTTGTTAAAATTTTTCATCATCCTCAAGAACCTGCTGCTTTACTTTTATAAGAACGTCTTGGCCAAGCCCGGACGTTGGGTTTTGCGGCTGCTTTTCTATAAAGTCGCGGTCAAAATTTATCAGCGCTATTTCATCTTGATGCGCCGTTTGGGCTGGAACAGCTCGCGTACCAGCCTGTTCAGCTTCCTGTTCGACCAGAAGTTGGTACACGTCGTGGTCGGCGTAGTCACGGTCAGTATCGTCTTTGTCAATCTGACCAGCGACACCAAGGCTCAGGACATGCAGGATCCGAGCGGCAAGACCATCCTTTCGACTTTGATTTCAAGCGAATTCGGTACGGCCGAAGAGGATCAGCTGATCGTCGAGACTTTTGACCGCGAGCGTTCAATAACGCCGACCCAGCAGAAATATCTTGATAACCTGTCGAGCGTCAAGAGCGAGCCGATCGCCGACCTGTCACAGCCGGAAGGATCGACGGATGCTCCGCTTGACGGCAGCGACGTCCCGGCCGATGATACCAACGACCTGGTCTTTACCAGTCCGGTCAAGAAGGATCGCACTGAGATCGTCACCTATACCGTCGAGCAGGGCGATACGATCAGTACCATTGCCAAGAAATTCGATATCGGAGTCAATACGATCCTGTGGCAGAACAACCTCAATGCATACAGCGTGATCCGTCCTGGTGACACCTTGTCCATCCTGCCGGTTTCGGGTGTCGTCCACAACGTGGTCAGCGGCGAGACGGTCAAGGCTATCGCCGGCAAATACGGCGTGCCGGAAGATACTATCGCCGATTTCAACAAGCTATCCGCTTCAGGCTTCCTGACTATCGGTCAGAAACTGATAATTCCTGGCGGCCGCAAGGAAAGCTACGCTGAAGAGAAACCGAAGTCCTATTCCGGCCTGGCCCTCCTTAAGAATCTGGTTACTCCGCGCAAAGAGAACAAGCAGCCGGCCAGCGTCAAAGTCGACGCTTCGGATGACGAAGACGTTCCCGATGATGCCAAACCGACCAAGGGCAACAAGATGGCTTGGCCGACTTCCGGCTACCGCATCACCCAGTATTATTCCTGGAAACATTTCGCTATCGACGTGGCTGACCACGTCGGCACCCCGATTTACGCTTCGGATGCCGGTGTCGTCGAGACAGCCGGCTGGGGGCGCGGTTATGGCAACAATATAGTCATCAATCATGGCGGCGGCAAGAAGACCCGTTACGCCCATCTGTCCAAGTTCTACGTCAAGGTCGGCGAGCAGGTTGACAAGGGCCAGTCTATCGCGGCCATGGGCAACACCGGCTGGTCAACCGGACCGCACCTGCATTTCGAGATCATCATCAATGGAACAAAATATAATCCGCTCAACTACGTGCGGTAATTAATAAATAAAGAGATCTTTATGCGCATCGTTCTCGGATTGATCATTTTGGTCGCCGGTGCCGGCATGGTAATGAAGACCGAATTCCTGGTCAACAATTTCGGCCGCATCCCCTTCTTCGACAAGTATTTGGGGAGTGAGGGCGGAACCCGCCTAGGTTACAAGATTATCGGGCTCCTCACGGCTTTTATCGGCATCCTGATGGTCACCAACCTTTATAACGATTTCATGATGTGGATCCTGTCGCCGCTGATCAATGCGGGGCCTCAGCCGACCCCGGCCGATGTGCCAATCGAGTAGTTGACACGATTGCGCTTTTCTGATATTTTTTATCTATTGCTCGAATACAAAAACTCACAACGTTGAGTTTTTGTTTTTGGGCCCTTAGCTCAGCTGGCTAGAGCACCTGCTTTGCAAGCAGGGGGTCATCGGTTCGAATCCGATAGGGTCCACAAATAGAAAAGCACCCCGAATGGGGTGCTTTTCTATTTGTGGAGTAGCCTTTACAATATCGTTTATCTTCATCATAACTTCATTGGCATGATTTAAAAATAATTTATGAAAAGACTTATCATGTGGAATGTAGTAACTCTCGACGGATGTTTCGAGGGAGAAAAAAACTGGGATCTTGATTTTCATGATCTGGTGTGGGGTTCTGAGCTTGAACAATTATCCATCGAGCAACTGAGGAGCGCTGATATGCTTGTCTTTGGCAGCATCACCTACGACGGCATGGCAAAATATTGGCCGACCGCCGAAGGAGAAATCGCGGATTTGATGAATAGTATCAAAAAAGTCTTGTGCTCGAAAACAAGAGAAAAAGCCGACTGGAACAATACGGTCATAGTGAGGGATGCCGTATCTGGAATTCAAAAATTAAAAGAGGAGGGCAGTGGCACTATGTTCGTGTTCGGAAGCGCAACCCTGTCACAATCTCTTATGAATGCCGGACTTTTCGACGAAATCCGTTTATGCGTTGCGCCAGTCATCCTGGGCAATGGCAGGCGACTTTTTGCCGAGGGAGCAGAAAGGCAGAATCTCAGGCTCACTCAATCGCAAGCGCTTCCAAGCGGTGGCGTAATTTTGAGGTATGAGGTAATTAAATCTTGAAACAAATTCTAGAGATAAGAATAGTAGTAAATTAAACATATGAGAAAGATAATTATCACGACCTTTCTGACTCTTGACGGGGTTATGCAAGCGCCCGGAGGGCCGGAGGAAGACACTTCCGGAGACTTCAAGTATGGCGGGTGGACGGTTCCTTATTTCGACGAATTTTCCAACAAGGCCATGAACGAGCAGATGAAGCAGCCATTCGCATTGCTGCTCGGCAGAAAAACGTTCGAGATCTTCGCCTCGTATTGGCCCCAGCACGAAGTCGAATGGCCTGGCATAAACGATGCGGCCAAATATGTCGTTTCAAATACGATGGAGTCGCATGAATGGAAGAACTCGGTTGTAATCAACGGAAACGTGGTTGAGGAAATAAGAAAGCTCAAGCAGCAAAACGGTCCGGATATGCAAGTTTACGGCAGCGCCAACCTTGTCCAAACGCTCTTAAAAAATGATTTGGCTGATGAATTATGGCTTAAGATTTTCCCAGTCACGCTAGGCTCAGGAAAGCGTCTTTTTGCCGAGGGCACGATTCCAGCCGCCTTTGAATTATCTGGCAGCGAGGTTTCACCAAGCGGGGTCATTTTCGCCAATTATCAGCGTGCGGGCGAAGTAAAGACCGGGTCGTTTTAGGCAAAATAATTTGTTGAAGAAGCATCGAAATTTGATTCCTGCAAGTTCGTTCCGATTAAATTAATATGTTTTGCAATAAAAAAAGCCGCATCCGGAGATGCGGCTTCATGCCTATTCGGCAGCGTTTCTTAAGTCATTCGCGAATTGCCTGAGAACCGGTTGCGCGACGTATTCGTCGATTTTGGCGACATCGCCTTCAAGCTAATGGCCCGACTTTTTGATACTGGAAGAAAGTTGACAAAAAGGGCTTTTATTAGTAAATTTTCTTATTGCGCTGAAAATAAAACGCGCTACCGCGCACATTCAAATCACGAGAACAGGAGGGTAGAATGGACACTCAATTCGGCAACGAAGGCAAACAGAGCAAGAATTTTTTCGCGAGATTATCGGACCCCGCCATCCATGGACGGTATGTCGGGATCAGCCCGCTGAACGCGATACGCGGCGGCAGTCTGGCTGAGTGCAAAGTCAGCTTTGCAGTCGATGCGAACGGCATCAAGCTTGATTCCGCAGTCGAATGCGCGGACGGGCCCGTGCCGTTCGTCATAAGCTTCCCCGCGTCCTGGATATTCCACATGCGGAACTGGGGCGTGTATCATTGCCTGTCCATCAGGCAGAGCGCCGAATCGAAGCTGGCCCAGCTGGTCATCGATTTCACCAAGATCGAGGCTGAAGGATTGGAAGTCGACGCCAACATGATGCTCGGCGAAGGCATGCCGGCACATCTCGGCGTATTTTTCCGTCAGGAAAAGATCGATCGCGACGAGAAGCTGCTTGAGCGGTTATATGCTTTTTGCCGCTCAGCCGCAGGGGTCGAGGACGAGATGCTGGCCGAGGAAATGGTCGTTCCGGCGGCAAATTCCTATTTGCTGCCGCTCGACAGCGTCCAGGCTGCATCAATCATGGCGACCGGCGAAGATACGAAAAAGATCGAGACCTTGAATGCGGCCGCCCACAATCTTTGGACCGGCGATGAGGCGGAGATCGGGCAGCGCTTGCAGGTTATCACCCTGGGCCTGACCGATCCGAGTCCTGCCGTACGGCAGAAAGCCCTGTCATCTTTCGTCCTTGGGGGACGAGTCGTCGGCGGCGTGGAATTGGTTTCGCGTTTCCTGGATCAGGATGTCCTGCTGATGGATCGCGACGTCTTGAACGAAGCGGTCGAGGCGGCTGTCTGCCTGCTTTATGAAGCATGCCGGTGCAACCGCCGGGTCAGCTACCTCATCAAGGAGTTCGGTGTAATAGATCCCTTGAAAATAAGGGAGAATTGTTCCGGAGTGGTTACTCCGGAACAGTTTGAGGCCATTAATGACGCGGCTAGGATCAGTCCGCAACGGCGCTTCAGCTTCGCGCATCAGCTATCACTGAGGGGTGTCTTGGAAAAAGTGTCGCATAAGCTGGAAGATAGCAAGCGGCACCAAGCGATCTTCGATCGCTGCCTTCGCGGTCTGGCCGACCACCCGATGCCTTAAGTGCCGAACCCGTAGAATTCTCGTACTAATGCACAATGAAGGGGACCTTTTCCGGTCCCCTTTAATTTTTATTAGCAGTATTGATGCTTATCTGTTTCACGGGCGGCTTGATGATTTTTTTCGGTTTTTTGACGGCGGGTTTCGGCGCGGGAGTCGGCATTTTTGATTTCGGCGCGTTGTAGGAGGCGAAGAGTTCGAGCTTGCCCACCTTGGCTTCTTTCGGCAAGGCTTTGCCGGTGATGCGGTCGGCGCGCAGCTCGACTATTTCCTTCGGCCGCTTGAAGGCGACCTTCGGCCGGACCGACAGCACCTGCGAGATGAATTCCCGCCAGATCGGCGCCGCCACGACCGAGCCATCGGCTTTAGCGCCCATGGGCGAATTGTCATTGTTGCCGACCCAGACGCCGACGGCGATATCGGGGGTGAAGCCGACTGTCCAAGCGTCACGGTAGTCTTGGGTCGTACCGGTCTTGACCGCCACTTGGCGGCCGGGTATGGCCAGTTTGTTGCGTACTCCGAAAATGAATTTCCTGGCCTCGTTGTCCGACAGGATATTGCTGATCAGATAGGCGGCTTGCGGCTTGACCGCTTGTCGTCCTGGCGAGGTTTTTTTCTCAAAGACGATTTTACCGGATGGTTCTTCGATTTTCAGAATCGGTGACGGCGCTTGATAAACGCCTTGGTTGCCGAATGAGCCTAGGCCGGCGGTGTGCTCGAGCAGCTTGACTTCAGCACCGCCCAGGACCAGTGCCGGGCCGAAGCGTTTGCGGTCCTTCAAAGTGCTGATGCCTAGGCGTTCGGCGGTGTCGATGGCGGTATTGATGCCGATCGCGACGAGAACTTTGACAGCCGGCACGTTAAGCGAGCCGGAAAGGGCCTGGCGCACCGTCACTCGTCCGTAGTTGCGGCCGGAATAATTGCGCGGGACATAGCTGACGCCGTTGTTGTAGGCGGCAAAGTTGGTCGGGGCATCGACGATAACGGTTGAGGGCGAGAAGTTGCGCTCTAGCGCCGCGGCATAGACGTAAGGCTTGAACGATGAGCCGGGTTGGCGAGGGCGGAGGGCGACATTGACGTTGCCATCTTTGGTTTTGAAATAATCGCGGCTGCCGACCATAGCCAGGACGTCGCCGTTGGCTGGGTCGAGCGCAACGAGGGCAGCGTTGGTCGCCTTGTGTTTTTTCTCGTTGATTTTGGCCCGGTCGTTTACTATCCTTTCGGCCAGCTGCTGTTTGTCCAGATCGAGAGTGGTATAGACTCTTAGGCCGCCATAGCGGACTTTTTCTTCGCCATAGTCTCTGGCCAGCTTGTCGAGCACGTAAAAGACGAAGTGCGGCGCTTTGATGGGGTCGGAAATGTTATTGAAGGATGGATTAGGACTCGAAAGCGCCTCGCGGGATTCTTTTTCGGTAATATAGCCTTGCTCGCGCATCTTGTCGACAACCAGATTGGCCCGTTCGTGCAGCTGTTCGACGTTGGGGCCGTAAGGGGAGTAGATGGTCGGCGCTTTCGGCAAGGCGGCGATATACGCCGCTTCTTTAATCGTCAGGTTGGCGGCGCTTTTGCCGAAGTAAAGTCGGCTGGCCGCTTCGACGCCATAGGCGGTCGAGCCGTAAGGAATGTTGTTGAGATAAAGCTCGAGAATCTCGTCCTTGTCGAAGCGGTATTCGATCTTGATGGCCAGGACCAGCTCCTTGATCTTCCTGACATAGGACGGATCACGGTTCAGAAGGATGGTGCGAGCCAATTGCTGCGTCAGCGTGCTGGCGCCTTGCTTGATCTGTTTGTGTGAGTAATTGGCGATGGCCGCTCTGACGATGGCCACCGGGTCGAAGCCATGGTGCTGGTAAAAGTTCCGGTCCTCGATAGCGATGGTGGCGTCACGGAGATATTTCGGCAAGGTTGCCAGGGCGATGTGGGTGCGTTTGACTTCGCCGCTGGCTTCATAAAGAAGATTGCCGCGCCGGTCGAGTATCTTGGTGGACTGGGGCGCGGAAAACATGACCTCGCGCGTCGGGTCTGGCAAAGTGTTGAATAAGAAATAAAGCACGGCCGCGCCGGAGATGAAAATCGTCAGCGCGATCATCGAAGACAAGAGCAAGGCGATCTTGAAGATCTTTTTGATGGCCCCAATCATTTGATTAAAGCTTAACTCGTCACCGATCGTTATACTTTCATTCTAGTCCTCGTTTCAAGATGAGGCAACCCGGCTGAAACCCAATGTTGATGGGCTTATTAGCATGACCAAAAAAAGACCGGCAAAGATTTGCCGGTCGATTATTGAAAAAGATCTCGTTGCCTGTCAGTCGAGGCTTGTGGCAATGATGCGCGGATCGCAGTCGTTGCGGTCGATCAGGATCCAGTCGAGCTCGTTGACGTTGGCGTGGAATTCCTTGCCCGAAAACGATTCGATCGCCAGCTGCAGCCAGGGGGAGTGCGTGCCGAGTATCACGTTCGCCTTCAACGATAGGGCATCGCAGACCGCATCACCGATTTGGTCGCGAAGCAGTCCGTATTGCTCGGCGGTCAGGACTTGGCGCAGGGCGTCGATCTCGATGTTGCCGTTCTCCTCGAGCGCCTTGATGTAGCCTTCGAGTCCCACCCCGAACTCATTGAAGAGCTGGTCTTCCGAGCCGAGCCGCCGGTCGCTAGCCAGCACTTGGGGGTCGCTGCCCGCGCTCATGGCGATGAGCAGGGCGGTGTGGAGCGAACGTGAGAGTTCCGAACCGCCGACGTATTTGATGCAGTTCCCGAAGCCTTCCGGGAGGTTCTTGCCCAGTTCGAGGGCGTCCTTTTCGCCGCGAGGGGAAAGGAGGTTCTTGCGTCCGTTATCCAGTCCGTCACCCTTGATACCGTTGCCTTTTTTTCCGTGTCTGACCAACAGTACTTGTGCCATGGTATTTCTCCTTTTTGGCGGTGGTTTGTGAGGCGTAATAGCCTCAATTGGTTTTAAAGGGCTTAGTGTAATGTGCAAATATAGCATATAATTTTAGCTTTGTCAAGGCTAATTAGGAGTATTTGCCTAGTAAACTAGGCAAAATGTATTGACAAATAAGAAAATGTTTGCTAGGATGATTAGAATCAAAGTAAAATATGTCCAAAGTAATCGTCAAAATCAAACAAATCGCGATCAAGCTGGATAAGTCGATCACCGATATCGCCCAAGAAACCGGCTTGAACCGCAACACTATTACCGCCCTGTATCATGGCAAGGTTGATGGCATTAAATTCGAAACCATCACGAAGTTCTGCGACGTCTATAACCTTAAGCTGGAGGATGTGTTGGAGCTGGTCCATGAGTCGCCGGTCGCGCATGATTCGACCAATGTTTACAAACAGGAAGGCGAGGTTATCCCGTTCACTGGTTGGGCCTTCGGTCTTCAGGTGGCTGATATGAATAAGCGGTTTTTCAAGAATGATTATGGAGTCGCTTATGGTTATTGGAAAGGGCCGTATATGGAAGCCTTCTGGTCTATAGACAACGTCAACGCGCTGGCAGCCGAGGTTTATGAGCGCTTCCAGCGTCCGCAAGACGTGGATGCCTTCTTTTTGGAATATTTGAAAACGGCCAAAGTGTTCGAAGATTATTACATGGCTCATGATGAACAGTCGTTCAATGGCTTGTCTGAGAGGCAGATGCTGGATTTTTTCGATAAGATACGCGCCGCCTATACCGATTTTTGGGGCATCTCCCTTTTTATCGATGCTTTCGATTCGGGCTTCGATCAGAAGAAGATCGGCGAGATCGCCAAACGTTACGGCTTGTCGCTCGATGAGGTGGGCCTTTTGACCACTCCGTTCGAGATGACTTTCAATAACGACAGGCAGTTGGAACTATTCGAGCTGGTCGCGGCGTTCAAAAAGCAGAAGAAGCACAAGGACGCCTTGAGCTTCGTCAATAATTCGCCGGAGGCGATCTCGTATCGCAAGAAGTTCGGGTATTACAAATCCAATTATTGCTATGTCAAAAGCATTTCTGCCGAAGAGCAAGCGCAAGAAATCGAGAATTGGCTGGCCGATGAGGCGAATTTCAAAAAACAGTTCAGGGAATTGAAGAATTATTCACAGACAAGACAGGAAAAAATCAACGAGTTGCTGAAAAGGAAGAAGCTCAAGGAAAATCCGCTTTATTTTTTCCAGAAACTGACGTATTGGCGCGAGCATCGCAAGAAAGCTAATCTGATGGGGATACATCTTTTGTTCGGCATCCTCGGCTATCTCGAAAAAAGCACCGGCATCAAGCTGGAGTACTTGAAATTCATCAATTTCGACGAGGTCGAATCCGTCCTGCGCGGCTCGATAACCCAAGAGATACTTAAGAACCGATACGAAAACGGCATGTTCGCCACTTTCAATGCCGACGGGTACAAGATCGTTACCGGCAAAGAGGCGGAATCATTGAGAAATCAGCTGAGCGAAGAAACTGGCCACGGCCAAGACATGATCCTGACCGGACAAGTCGCCAGCCAGGGCTACGCCCGCGGTCTGGCCCGAGTCGTGTTAAGCCAAAGCGATTTCGGCAAATTCAAGGAAGGCGAGATCTTGGTGACCAGCATGACGCGACCTGAATATTTGCCGATCATGAAATTGGCAGCCGCTTTCGTCACTAACGAGGGCGGCATCACTTGCCACGCCGCCATCGTGGCACGCGAGATGGGCAAGCCCTGCATCATAGGCACCAAGAATGCCACGCAAGTGATCAAGGATGGCGATCTGATCGAGGTGCGAGCCAATCATGGGACGGTCAGGATCCTGAACGAGGCCGCGTAGAGAAAAGATTAGGAATGAAATAATATCAAAGCTATGAAAGTAGAAAAATTATCAAAGGAGTGCCAAGCGATATGGAACGAGGCTTTGCCGTTGTTGAAGCAGGGCAGGCCCGGGGACGACATCCATGCCGCTACCGTCGTCGATACCGTCCTGTCTTACGATGGAAATTTGGAATTCGATGAATCTGTCTTGGTCCCGGTGGCCATGCTTCACGACATCGGCCACGCGGCTATCCTGCCCGAACATTTCAAGTTCATTACCGGAACGGAGAGATTGGAAAACGGCAAGCTGGTCCACATGCTGGCCGGTGCCAAGATCGCGCAAGACATCTTGGCGAAGGTCGGGTATGATTCCGGCAAAGCGTCGGAAATCGTCGAGATCATCAGCATGCACGACGCTGACCAGCTAAAGGGTGTCGATGTGGCGAGCGCGTATGACACGCAGAATAAAAAGATCTTTCATGACATAGACTCATTGGACCGCTTCAATGACTCGCGCTTGGATTCGCTCAAAGGATTGGCCAAAGACGATGAAAAAATAAGGATGATGTTAGAGAAATCACTTGCCGCATTTTTCTTTGATGAATTCCGCCAAGTGGCCGAACGGTACATGGCGGGTCGTAAGTAAAACCATATGACAATTGATAAAGTAGAACAGTATTTGCGGAAAAACGAGATCGACGTACAGAACGCTAACGCCTCCTTTGTCGTGGCCGATTGGGTGTATGCCGCTTATGTCGAGTCGGAAAAGGTGCATGGCGTAGCATATACGCCTTTGTGCTGTTATTTTTCCGGCGATTCCAATAATTTCTATCAGCTGCTAGACAAGACGCATGTACGCAATGTCGCCAAGAAGGCTTATACCGATTTTTTGGAAAATCCGAATAGCCTGGAAGATAAGATCGCTAAGCACGCTCAGTTGGAGAGTGAAATAGACGTGCTTTGGGAAGAATACCAATCGGCGCAAAATATCAGCGATGAACGCTTGCGCGGTATTTTTGAGATTTTCATTACCAAGTCGCAGGAATGGTGGTTTTATGGAGCCTACGGTGAAGACAAGGGCGCGGTAATCACCGAGGAGGTTGCCCCGAATTTTGAAAGCAGGCATGGATTATCCAAGGTGGACGCTCAACAAATCATCAGCACCCTTTCCCACCCGCAAGAACAGTCAATCATGAATTTGGAACGTATACAGTTTTTGACGCTTTGTCTTGCCGTCGCAGAAAGCTCTGAGGCGATCTCCTCGATCAGGCGACAGGGCGTCGCCGACGATGAAGCCATCGTTAGGATGGCCGAAGAATATATCAAGAACAATTTTTGGATAAAGACCGATTTTTACGATGCCAAGACGCTGACGATTGAAACCGTGCTTCGGGATGCTGCCAACGAGTTGGAGGCAAAATCCGCTGCCGTCATCAAGGAAGAAATAGAAAAAATAGAAAAAAGCTCTGAGGATATCAAGCATGAACAGGAAGCATTGCTGTCATCACTCACGCTTTCCGATGAGGATTTGGCAGATATCCGCTTCGCGCAGAGAACGGCTTTTTGGATCGACCGGAGGAAATTGGGTATGATGAAGCAGATATATTATCTGATCATTTTCGCGAAAGACATCGCTTCGCGTTTCGGCTTGACCCATGGTGAGATATCGTTCTATTCAGTCAATGACATTAAGAATGTTTTCATTCAGGGAAAAAAGCGAGATAGTGTCTTCAGCGAAAAGGGGGCTTTCGTGGTGTATGAAACGGGAAAAGCTCCGCAGTTTTTCTATGGCGAAGAAGGAAAAAGGCTTTTGAATATAGCGAAGCATGTAGATGTCGGCGATACCGTAAAAGGAATGGTCGCCAGCAAGGGCAAGGTCGAGTCGGTCGAAGGCGTCGTCAGGCTGGTGAGCGATCCGCAGAACGATGAATTCGTCGATGGGGAAATTCTGGTCACCAGCATGACCAGGGTCGAATTCGTGCCGCTGATGCGCCGGGCTAAAGCTATTATCACTAACGAGGGAGGGATCGCTTGCCATGCGGCAATCGTCTCCCGTGAATTGGGAATTCCTTGCGTCATCGGCACCAAGGTCGCTACGGACAGGCTGAAAAGCGGCGACAAGGTTAAAATCGACCTGAAGCTCGGGGTCGTGAGCCTTGAAAGGTAGAACACCGCAGGCGATTGGAGAATTTATAATAAGCTAACCATATGATAAATCTATTGAAGCAGACCTACTTATTGAACCCTGTCGGAATCGAAAAAGAATTGGCCAACCTCTGGGGGCGGTATCAAGCAATCCTGGACCAGCCGAACTGGGAAGATCTGAACGAGGCTCGGGCCATACTTTATTCCGTTGGCGACCTGTATTGCGAGAAGATCGCGCCAGAGGCGATCGAACGGCGGCTCCATTTGCTCAAGGAACCGATGTCTGTCGTGGAATTTATGACGGCCGTCGATTCGCAGTCAGTCCAGCTGGAAAACTTGAGAAAGGACAGGCTGTTCGCTGATTTGGAAAAATTCTACGCAGCGGTCAAGACCTTTAAGAATAAGTTCAACGAAGGCCGCTGGTATCTTGACGAAGATAAGTTTATAGAGCTTTATAATGAATATAACCCTGACAAGGATTTGGAAATCGGCGAGCGGGGGAGGTTTCAAAAATAATTATAATATGATGGCTAGCATAAAGAGATTTATTGAAATCGGCAAAAATGACGCGGCAGTTGCTGGCGGCAAAGGGGCGTCTTTGGGCGAGATGACGCAAGCCGGGTTGCCGGTGCCGCCTGGCTTCGTGGTGGTGGCTGATGCATTCGACCGTTTCATCAGCGAGGCTAGTCTGAAAGAAAAAATTGATGCGTTATTATCGGCAGTTGACATTAACGAATCATCTTCGGTGGAGAGCGCTTCGGAATCGATCCGTCAGCTGATATCGGCTGCGCCTATGTCTGAGGAGCTCCAGGACGAGATAATGACAGGATTCGGCAACCTAGGTGCCGAGCTGGTAGCGGTACGCTCTTCGGCTACGGCCGAGGACTCGTCGGCCGCCTCTTGGGCGGGGGAGCTCGAAACTTATCTTAATGTCACGGCTGACAACTTGATTGAGTCTGTAAAGCTCTGCTGGTCATCGCTTTTCACGCCGCGAGCGATCTTTTATCGCATCGAAAAAGGTTTGGCCGACCATCACGTCTCGGTGGCGGCGGTGGTGCAGAAGATGGTGCAGTCCGAGGTTTCGGGCATCGCCTTTACCGTGCATCCGGTGACCGAGGATTACGACCGGATGATCATCGAGGCCGGCTATGGCCTGGGTGAGGCAATCGTCGGCGGCATGATCACGCCCGATTCTTATGTTATCAAAAAAGACGGCTTGGAAATCGAAGATAAATATATCTCGAGCCAGGACATGATGATATCTCGTAGCCCTGAGGGTACGAGCGAGCAGGAAGTGCAGTTTGAAAAACAAGAACTGCAGAAGCTACCGGATCAAGAAATTAAAGAATTGGCACAAATCTGCCTTAATATTGAAAAGCATTACGGCTTCCCTTGCGACATCGAGTGGGCATTCGAGGCTGGCAAGCTTTACATTACACAATCGCGGCCGATCACGACTTTGAGCAGGACGAAGAACAGCGATAGTGGATCAGGAAATCATTTTTTTAAGAAAATGGAGACTCGAGCCCTTTCGCTGGCAATCATGCGATGCTGGTATCTGAGCGATCGTCATGGCTTCCATAAGCTGACCGATGGATTGATGTTTTTTGAGCCGTTATTCATCCATGAAGATGGCAGGGGAGTTAGCGTGTATTATGATTTTACTGATCCGCAACAAGACCCGAAGCTGCTGTTCCCGTATTTTTT
Source organism: uncultured Gammaproteobacteria bacterium (assembly GCA_964443495.1). Classification (GTDB taxonomy): domain Bacteria; phylum Patescibacteriota; class Patescibacteriia; order Patescibacteriales; family GWE2-39-37; genus JAAXUA01. The sequence goes on along the minus strand of CAYUCS010000002.1, from coordinate 362,215 downwards.
AGAAAACAAGGAAAAATTTTCTCAATTGGTCAACGACTATGAGAATGATTGTGAAGAAATATTAAGGCTCATTGTCCTTGACCGTGCAGAAGATTTTAAGAAGGTGTTCGAACTGCTCGCACGCTCTTGGACGATGTTGGCTATAAGTACGGTGCTAGGCGGAATGGAGGTCGAGGAAAAATACTCGGGAATAGCCAGAACATCGTATGAAACCAGGCTGAAGTACGATACGGTCGTCTATAAGGCCGAGGAGTATTTTTTAAAAGTGATAAAGTCTTCATTCTTTGACGGTGACGACACTTTGGCCGGTTATGTCCTGCCTGAGGAGTTTATCGAAGGCAAAGTGCCTGCGATCGCCGAACTTAAGCAAAGGCAGGAAAAGTATGTATATTTCAGGGGTAATTTGGAAACGGATTATGATATGCAAGCGTTTTGTCGAGAAAATGGCATAGATTTGGAAAATGCGGATTTGGCGGAGCACGGAAAGGAAATTATCGGCACGGTGGCAAATCCAGGGAGAGTGTCAGGGCGAGTGGCGCTGGTTTTCGAGAAAGCGCATCTTGCTAAAGTGCAAAAGGGAGATATCTTGATAACCCCGATGACCACTCCGGACTTTTTGCCAGCCATGAGATTGGCTTCGGCCTTCGTTACGGACGAGGGCGGTATCACCTGCCACGCCGCCATCGTGGCGCGTGAATTGAAGAAGCCATGTGTCATTGGTACCAGGATTGCGACCAGTGTGCTGAAGGACGGCGATCTGGTGGAGGTTGATGCGGATAACGGAATGGTTACGATTTTGAAATAATGAACCAACTGAAGCCGCCGGTCACCCGGCGGCTTTTTTGTTTGGGCAAAACATTGTATAATATAGCCATAAACATTTCTCTCATCCGTTACCAAAGGAGGATGAATTCTTTTTTATGGCAATCAACGACAGCGACTTGAAAAACATCGGCTTGTCCTCTGCGGAGGCGAGAAAACGCTTGCGCGAACAGGGCGAGAATACGATCGTTAAGAAGAAACAGATCGGACCGTTATTGATATTTATCAGCAAGTTCAACAATCCGCTATTCCTGCTGATGATCATCATCTCGACCGTGTCGTTCGCCATGGGCCAGCGAGCCAGCGCGATCATCGTTATGACGATGATTTTCTTGGCCGGCGTCCTGGATTTCATCAACAGCTACAAATCGCAGAAGGTGGTGGAAAAGCTAGCATCGACGGTCTCTTCAAAAGTTACGGCGATCAGGGATGGCGCCAAGACAGATGTCGATTTCAAGCAGATCGTAATCGGCGATGTCGTCTTCTTGTCGGCCGGCAATGTCGTGCCGGCTGATTGCATGGTCATCGACAGCGACGATTTCTTCGTTAACCAATCATCGTTGACCGGCGAGTCCATACCTGTCGAAAAGGTCGCATCCGGAGATGAGGCGATGAGCTGCAACAATGCCGAGAACCACTGCATCGCCTTCATGGGCACTAGCGTTGTCAGCGGCTTCGCTTATTGCGAGGTGACACAGACCGGCGACAAGACGCAGTTCGGCAAGATCGCCCAAGAGCTCAACAAGGCGGAGCCGAAAACCGATTTCGAAATCAGCATCATGAAGTTCAGCCTGTTCGTGATGAAGGTGATCTTCTATATGGTCAGCTTCGTCATCGCGGTGTATCTGATAAAGAATTCGACCAATCTGACTACCGGCGTCATCCTTCAAGCCTTCAGCTTCGCCCTGGCCATCACTATCGGCGTGACTCCTGATATGCTGCCGATGATCATTACGGTATGCCTGAGCAAGGGGTCGCAGCTTATGGCCAAGAAGAATGTCATCGTCAAGCAGCTGTCGTCAATCGAGAATTTCGGCAGCATGGACATCCTGTGCACCGACAAGACCGGCACACTGACCCAGGACCGCATCACTTTGGTCAAGTATATCGATTATCTTGGCCGCGACTCGGCCAAGGCTTTGGAGCTGGGGCACCTGACCAGCCACTTCCACACCGGCATCACCAATCCGCTTGATAGCGCCATTAATGATTACAAGGACATTAACGTTTCGGATTACAAGAAGATTGATGAAATCCCTTATGATTTTTCCCGCAAGCGCAGCTCTATGGTGGTTGAGAAAGCTGGCAAACGGCTGTTGATTACCAAAGGCGCGCCCGAAGAAATCTTGAAGATCTGCTCCAAATACGAGCTTGACGGCCATGTCAGCAGCGATACCTCGAAAGCGAAGGCGATCGAGAAGCAGTTTGCGGATTTGAGCGCCGACGGCTTCCGCGTCCTGGGACTGTGCTATCGCGAGCTGCCGAGCGACCAAGTCGCCAGGTATAGTAAGAAATTCGAAGAAGAGATGGTGTTTTCCGGCTTTCTAGCCTTCCTTGACCCGCCCAAAGAGAGCGTCAAGCAGACCCTGGTAGAATTGGAAGAGCTTGGCATCCAAGTCAAGATTCTTACCGGTGACAATGATATACTGTCGCAGAAGATCTGCCGCGATATCGGACTGGAGATAAACGGCGTATTGACCGGCGAGGAAATCAGGCGGATGGATGATATGGTGCTGAGCCGCAAAATTGCCGAGACAGCCCTGTTCGCACGCATCACCCCGGATCAGAAGGAGCGCATCATCATGCTTTTGAAGAAGCAAGGCAAGACTGTCGGCTTCATGGGCGACGGCATCAACGACGCGCCGGCCCTGAAGGCGGCTGACGTCGGCATTTCGGTCAACAACGCCGTCGATATCGCCAAGGATACGGCCGACATCATCTTGATGGAAAAGAGTCTCGAATCATTGAAAGACGGAGTCATCGAGGGGCGCAAGACGTTCCACAATACCTTGAAATATGTCCTGATGGGCCTGTCTTCGAACTTCGGCAACATGTTCTCGATGATGGGTGCTGTGACCTTCCTGCCGTTCTTGCCGATGCTGCCAGCCCAAGTCCTGTTCAATAACCTTATTTATGATTTTTCCCAATTCTCTCTGCCGACCGACGCCGTCGATGAGGATGACTTGCGCAAGCCGGCTCACTGGGACTTGGCATTCATCCGCAAGTACATGACCGTTTTCGGACTGATCAGCTCGGCTTTCGATTTCCTGACTTTCTATCTCCTGTATTTCGTTTACCGCCTGACCGAGCATCAGTTCCAAACCGGTTGGTTCATCGAATCGATCGCTACGCAGGTTTTTGTAATCTATATAATCCGCACCAAGAAGACGCCATTCCTGCAGAGCCGCCCGAGTCGCGCTTTGTTCCTGACCACTTTTTTCGCGGTCGTCTTCGCTTGGTGTATCCAGTACACGCCGCTCGGCGCCATGCTGCAGTTCGACCGCCTGCCGATGTATATCATGGTCATCATTGCCAGTTATGTCTTGGTCTACCTCGGCTTAGTCGAAGTGGCCAAGAAGATATTCTACAAGCTGCATAATCGCAAGCTGGCTCAGGCAGCGGCCTAGCTAAAAATAGATTTCCAGATAAAAACGCCCCCGAGAGTATCGGGGGCTTTTTGTTGCAAGTTGCATGAGGGGGGGGGTCAGTTAAGGCTGACCTTCAGCACCTTTTTGCCGTCGGTCAGTTTGACCGTTCGGCTGATAGGAGTTATGTCGGCCTGGAGCTGGACCAGCTTCTGCTCTTTGAGCCATTTCGGGTCAATCGACCCATCCTCCGAGAGAAGTTCTCCCATGCGTGCGGCAATCGGCCGCAGCTCGCTCTTACTGAGCATACCGCGCTCGAACGCGAGCTGGATGCTGGCGTCAGCGAAAGCGGTGTCGGTCTGGGCGGTGGCGATGTTCGTGAGCATCAGGGTGGCAATGGCTGCAATGATTGTAGCTTTCTTCATGGTTAAACCTCCTCTGGGGGTGATGTTGAATATGTACAGATAATTATTAATAATACCATATATGGATATATTTGTCAAGATATTTGAGTTGGCGTTTCCTGTATCTATTTTGTCCTTTCTTTGTTTGTGTTATAATAATGGTATATTAATTATAAAATTTAAGGAGGAATTTTATGTCCTTGTATCGAAACATTTTGAAACAAGCCTGGCAATTGAGCTGGAGCCATAAGTATCTTTGGTTTTTCGGCCTTTTTGCCGCTATGATCGGTACCGGCGAGTATGAAATCGTCAGCCAAAGCATGTCTGGCATGCCTAATTTCGGCGTCATTGACACCCTGAACCGCTTCGCCCAGACCAATGTCTTCAGCGGCCAAACCGCGGCGACGCTCAAGACGTTCATGCTTAATGATCCGGCATCTTTCGTGCTGTTCGTCGCCATGACGCTCCTCCTGTTGTTCGTGACGATTTTCATCATTTGGCTGACAATCGTTTCACAGGGGTCATTGGTCCACAATGCCACCCAGGTATATCTGAAAAAGAATCATGATTTCAAATCCGGCCTGGAGGTAGGCATGAACAACTTCTGGACCTTGGCCGGACTGAATGTCATCATAAAGTTCGTTATTTATTTCTGCCTCCTTTTGATGAGCATTCCGGTAGCTCTAAGTTTCAGGCACGTCGGCTTGGTGGGCTTGAATTTCATCTACCTTTTCAGCTTTCTTATTTTCATTCCGATCGCGGTGATACTGACCTTCATTATCAAATATGCCATGGCTTACCGCATCATCAAGGGTGATGATTTTTACACGGCTTTGAAGCGCGGCTGGAAGCTGTTCGTCGATAATTGGCTGGTCAGCTTGGAGATGGCCTTTATCCTGTTTTTTGCCACTTTCATCGCCGGGTTTGTCATTTTAATCATCCTGTTGGCCATGTCTATCCCGTTCTTATTCCTGTCGCTTTTGGTTTATTACACCGTTTCGGCCGGAGCCTCCTCTTTGATTTTTGCCCTGGCGATGATTATCGGCATTTTTGCCGTTGCCGCATTCGGTTCATTGATTACGGTCTTTCAGATCAGCGCTTGGACCGGTTTATTCCTGGAGCTGACCGGCAAGGGCGGTGTCAGCAAGCTAGTCCGGATGTTCGACGGCTGGACCAAGTAGACATTTACAAGCAAGCATCCCGGCACCTGCCAGCCATCGGTTCGGCAGGTGCTTTATTTAGATGATTATTTCTGGTATGATGGGTAAAGAATAAACATATGGACAAGGATAAATCAGTACAATCGATCGAAGACTTGATCAGCGCATCAAAGGGTAGGGTCAGCACCGATGACAATTCCGCGACTTCCCAGTTTGCTGCCAAGCAGGCCGACATCACCAAGAAAGATATCGAGAGAGAGGCCGAGTTGACGGCCGCCGCTTATGGCTTGCCATATTTCAACGTGTTCAAATTCCCCATCAGTCCGGAGGCGATCCAATTGATACCGGAAGAGGAGTCGAAGCGCCTGAACCTGGCTTGCTTCTATTATGACGGCGTAAAGATCAATGCGGCCACCAACCAACCGGCTAATCCCGAAGTCATGGAGAAATTCAAGTCGATCCTTGAAGAGCACCATTGCCGAGGCCAGCTCTATTACGTTTCGGTCAACAGCATGAAATATGCCTTTGATTTTTACAGCAAGCTGCCGAAGCGGGTCGCGCAATCGCGAGGCCTGACGATCGAGCAGGCTGACCTGGATAAGTATAGCGAAACCTTCACCTCGTTCACTGATCTGCAGAATCAGATCAACACTGGACAGGTGTCTGAAATCATCAAGGTAATCATGGCGGCAGCCGTCAAATCCGGCACTTCCGATATGCACATCGAGGCCGAAGAGGTGGCGATCAAGGTCCGCTTCCGTCTGGACGGCGTCTTGCACGAAGTCGCCAGCCTTGAATCCGATCTGTGGAAGAAGATCATATCCCGCTTGAAGGGTCTGGCCAAGGTCAAAATCAATATCACTAACCGACCTCAGGATGGGCGCATCTCGATCAGTACCTCGAAAGAGAGAATCGATATCCGTGTCTCTTTCTTGCCGACCGCCTATGGCGAGAGCGTCGTTATGCGCTTTTTGCGTTCCAGCTCAGTCGGTTTGGGCTTCGAGGAATTGGGCATCCGCGCCTCCGCCTTCGAACAGCTCAAACGCGAAGTCGAGCGGCCCAACGGCATGATCGTCACGACCGGTCCGACCGGATCCGGTAAGACGACCACTCTTTACGCCATCCTGAAGAAGCTGAATGATTCCGAGACGAAGATCATCACGGTCGAGGACCCGATCGAATACCAGCTTAAGGGCGTGAACCAGTCGCAGACCGGACCGAATTATACTTTCGCCCAGGCTTTGCGCTCGATTGTCCGCCAAGATCCGGACGTCATCATGGTCGGCGAAATCCGCGACTTGGAAACGGCCGAGGTAGCCATTCAGGCCGCTTTGACCGGCCATGTGGTGCTCTCGACTATCCATACCAACGACGCGGCCGGTGCCGTGCCTCGCTTCATGTCCATGGGCGTAAAACCTTTTCTTTTGGCCCCAGCCATTAACGCGGTCATCGGCCAGCGCTTGGTGCGGCGCATCTGCCAGGAGTGCAAACAGGAAGTCGTGCCACCCGCCGATCACCTCCAGCGGGCCAAGGATTTGATCGGTAAATTGCCGGAATCGGAAAAGTCCACGATCGATATCGATAATTTGAAATTCTATGAAGGCAAAGGCTGCGACCGTTGCCAGGGCATCGGCTTCAAGGGCCGGGTCGGTATTTACGAGATCATGACCATGAATCCGGAAATCGAGAAGATGATCCTGTCGGGCAATGTCAGCGAATACGACATGCGCGACGTGGCCATGCGTTTCGGCATGGTGACGATGGCGCAAGATGGTGTCATCAAGGCGCTTCTGGGGCAGACAAGCCTCGAAGAGGTGTTCCGTGTGGCGGAATAGTCTTCGAAGCTAAAGGCTAATTTCTAAAGGCTAAATGATAAAGACATTTAGAAATTAGCCTTTATAATTTAGACTTACAACCCATGTCTCAACATCAGTTTTTTGCCAAGCTCAAAGAGGATTACTCATTTTTCAACCAAAGCCGCCGGGAAATCATCGGCCGTGCCAACGAAGCTTTGCACAAATCCAAGATATCGATCTTCACTCTGCATCGCGGCCAGACCAAAGAGGCGGCCGTGATCCTGAAAGAGGTTGAAGCGACCTTGTCCGCACTGGAACCGACTTTCAAAAAGACCCCCTCTTTGCGCTATGAAGGGAGTTACAAAGCGGCCTTGGAAGAATATGTCGAGGCCAAGATGTTCTACAAGATCATCGCCAATGGAGAAATCAGCCCGATCAAGGAATTGCGCGTCGATTTTGACAGCTACTTGGGCGGCCTGTGCGATACTACCGGAGAGTTGGTACGGCTGGCGATCAAGGAGGCGACTAACGGTCGGATCGACGAAGTGGAAAGGATCAAGGAAATCATCACGGAAATCATGGCCGAACTGGTTGAATTCAATCTTACGTCTTACCTGCGCACCAAATACGATCAGGCCAAGGGCAATCTGCGCCGGATCGAGCAGATGGTCTATGAAATCAAACTTCGTCATTAATACCTAGCATGGCAGCTATCACCAAGGGGAAACTAGGAATAATCTACAGCTTGGCAGCGATGGTCGGCTTTTCCCAGTCGCTCCTGGTTTATGTCGCTGCCACCTTCTTTAAGCAGCAGTCAGGCCAGGAAGACGTCGGCAGCTTCTATTTTGTCGCGTATCTCATCGTCTTGGTCCTTTTGGTCAATCTGCATAAGTTCGTCCGGACCTGGGGCAAGTCGCACGTCTTGCGCCTGGCGATTACCGGCGAGATCATGTCGCTTTCTTTGATGCTGGTCAATTATTCTCCTTGGATCGGCATCGTTGCCTTGATCATGTTCCTGATCTTCGACAGCATGATGAATGTCAGCATGGATGTAGTGCTTGAATCGTATTCGCGGGACAACAGTTCAGGGCGCATACGCGGAGTCTATCTGACCATACTCAACATCGGGTTCATTTTCGGTCCGAAACTGTCCAGCTGGCTTTTGGAGAATTACGGTTTTGCCATGATCATTATCACTGTCTTGATCCTCAAGAGCCTTATTTTGCTTTTCGTTTTTTCCGGGCTCAATCACATTGTCAACGGCCATCCGGACGTGCGTTCGACCGTCAGGGAGCTGTTGGCTAAGGCTTGGCGTCGTGGCAGCATTAAAAAAATCTACTACATTTCCTGCGCCCTGGAGTTCTTCTACGGCCTGATGATAATCTATTCATCGCTCTACCTCCGTGACCTGGGGCTTGATTGGGGACAGATCGGCACGATCCTCATGATCATGCTGATTCCGTTCGTTTTCTTCGAGTACCCTATCGGCTGGCTGGCGGACAAGAAATGGGGCGAGAAAGAGATGCTTATTTTCTTCCTGATCTGGCAGGGCGTGTTCACCGGCCTCTTGTATTTCATTACCGTGCCGTCGGTCTGGATCTGGTCCCTGGGCATGCTTGGAACGCGCATCGGCGCCGCTTCGGTTGCCATCCTGAGAGATTCGTATTTTTATAAGAGGATTGACGGCGACGATGTCGATCTGATAGATTTATTCCGTACGGCCGCACCGGTCGGCTACATCATGGCAGCCGGCGCTTCGGCCATACTCCTCAATTGGGTCGGCCTGCGCGAGCTGTTTCTGGTCAACGCCTTGGTGGTCTTTTCGGCCGTCGTGCCGGCCATCAGGCTGAAGGACAACCTGAGCGAAGCCGAACAAAAGATAACATCATGAAAATAGCGATAATCTCTGACGTCCATGACAATCTGCCCAACCTCGAACGTTGCCTTGATTGGTGCAATTCACAAGGCATCGGCACGATGATCTGCTGCGGCGATCTCGCGAATGCGGAGACTGTCAGTTTCTTGGCCGAGCGCTTCAAAGGCATGATCCATTTATTGATGGGCAATGCCGACAACTACGACGAGGCGATCATCAATAATTATTCCAACATCAAATTCTATGACCGCAAGGGCGGCAAGCTGGCGATCAATGGCAAGAAGGTCGGCTTCTGCCACGAGCCGTATCATATTAAGCACCTCTTCCACCAGGCCAAGTTCGATTTGGTATTCTATGGCCATACTCACAAGCCGTGGGAGTCGGAGGAGCATGGCGTCCGCTTGATTAACCCAGGTACTTTGGGGGGTGTCTTTTATATGGCGACTTTCGCCGTTTGGGATGCTGCTGAAGACAAGCTCGAGCTTAAAATACTAGACGAATTGGCTTATGGAAAAGATAAATCCTAAATTCAAGACAGTCGCGATCGCTGCCGCCAAAAAGGCCGGCATGATGCTCTTGAAGGAGTTCGATCGCTTCGACCGCAGCCATATCGCCTTCAAATCAAGCAAAGAGGTCGTGACAGAGTTCGATACCGCGGCCGAGCGGATAATCCGTCGCGAGCTGTCCAGGGCATTCCCCGACCACGGGGTACTGGGCGAAGAGGAAGGAGGGATGGAGAATGTGAAATCTGATTATCTTTGGATAATCGATCCGATAGACGGCACGACCAATTTCACTTTCCATAATCCGCTGTGGTCCATATCCATCGCTTTGGCTTATCAAGGCCAGCCGATCGTCGGCGTCGTTTACCTTCCTGTCTTGAAAGAGATGTTCGTAGCGATAAGGCATCAAGGCGCGACCCGCAACGGTAAGAAAATACGGGTTTCCGACGTGCGCAGCAACCGTTCGATCCACACATTCTGCCACGGTTACCTGGCTGATGACATCAAGCTAGCTTTGAAGTATTATCAGAAGCAGAAACAGAGCCAGTTCGACTGCCGCCAGCTCGGCAGTGCTGCTCTGGAATTGGCCTACGTGGCTTGCGGGCGAGTCGAGAGCCTGCTGATACCCGGAGCCAAGCCTTGGGATATCGCGGCCGGCATCTTGTTGGTGCGCGAGGCAGGCGGACAAGTGACTGATTTGGCAGGTAAGCAATGGCAACTGTCGGACCGCAGCGTTTTGGCGACGAACGCTTTGCTGCATGACGATATCTTGCGACTGATCAGATCCCTTTAACGAGCGGGTCTGTTCGTGTAAAAATAGCTGTCGAGGCCGGAGACGGCCTCATTGCGTTTCGTGGCATTGGTGCTTTGTTAATTAAAGATTGATATATGGAAAAAATAATTTTTGCGACACACAATAAGGGCAAACTAATCGAGATGCGGGCGATCCTTGCCGGTTTGCCTGTTGAAATTATCGATGCTGAAGCGGCTGGCATCAAAGAAGAGCCGGTCGAGGATTGCGACACTTTCGAGGGTAATGCCTTGAAAAAGGCCAGCTTCGTAGCTGAACGCACCGGCCAGTGGTCGGTTGCCGATGACAGCGGCATCTGCATCGATGCCTTGGACGGACGTCCAGGAGTTCATTCGGCGCGCTGGGCCGGCGAGGGGGTTGATCTGGCTGAGTACACGTTAGCCGCCATGGAAGACGTGCCTGGCGACAGGCGTACGGCCCGATTTGTCAGCTGTGCAGCCATTGTCTCTCCGTCCGGTGAATACTGGACGTTCACTGGCCAGACCGAGGGCTGCATCTCTGATATGCTGGTCGGCGAGGCCCATCCTAAATTGCCATATGATCGGATTTTCATTCCGGAAGGGCATAGCAGGTCGTTCGCTGAGATGAGCATGGAAGAAAAAAACATTCTTTCTCATCGCGGCCGCGCATTCAAGGAGTTACGTGAATGGTTAGAGGCATATTTGATGAATAAGCCGAAGGATTAGCTAGCATAAAAACAAAACATCGGCCGGCGGCGATCCTGTAGCCGGTTTCTGAAATAAAAAAACCTGGGTTGTTTCGCCCAGGTTTTTTTGTTTATCTCGGTATCAATAAATCGGGGTGACGACGTAGGTGATGTTGTTCGAGTAGTCGCCGGTTTGCTGCAGTCCGCTGACTTCTACCTGGTAGCCGATTTTGGCGACGCCCTTGCCATCAGCTAAGCCGTCGGCCGGGCCGTTGTGGTACATAACCTCGGCTGGCGTGGTTGAAGACAAGCCCTTCCAGAGGCTGTCGCCGAAAAGATCGCCGCCGAACAAGGAGGCGTCATCCGTGGTGAAGCCGAAGTGACCATAGGTCCACTCGGCGTCAAGTATCGATGTCGGAGCTGACCATGCCTGTGGCGCCGATGAAGTGCCATCGACGAAGGAGTCGATATCGGAACCGCCGCCGGAGGTAAGGTTCTGGTTCTGCTGGATAGTTACGGAAAATCCCTCTTCGGCGTTGGTCGTGACGCGGAGCTCCTGAGCGGCAATCTTCGGCACATTGATCGCAAGTTCGCCGTAGGGAATCGAAGTCGTGGCGGTGGCGACCGTTGTCGTCGCGCCGTTTACTGCCGTAGTGGTTGCCAACGGACGCACCTCGAACGTGAGGGTGGCCGGAACATCGGCTTGCGCGACGACGTTGTCTATGACAGCCACCATGGCTTGGCTAGATTCGATGATTGCATCGCCCGAGTCTTTGGTTGCCACTTCGATCGTCTGGCTGCCGGCGGTTACCGGATTCGTGACGCCGGTAATGATGATGGAAAACGTGCCAGTTGCGATCGGCGCGTTCGCGACGCAAAGGGCGGTCGATGAAGCGGGCGAGCTCGCATCCGTGCTGCCTGGACACGAAATGTTCGATTGCAGGATTCCGCCGAAACCTGCCGGCAAGACGACGCTGAAGTAGTCGCCCGAGGCTAGGGCGACGTCGTTCGTCAGGGTGATTGTGTGGTTGGCGGCAACGCCGACCGCAGAATCAGAAAGCGTATCGCTGACCGATGTCAGCGGGCTGGCATTCACCACCATGACACGTCCGTTGGCGACAGCCAGGGAAATGACAGTGAAGATGACCAGCATCTTTTTAAGCTTTTGCATGGGCTTATTATCAATATATTAAAAAACTATGGCAAATTATCCCATAGCATATCAAAAATAAATCTTTGATTTTCGGCGTTATTGCTATCATCAATGACCAGAGCGACCATTTCTTCCCAATCGATGGAAATGACACGGTGGGAGCCGATGATGGCGTTGCTCTTGAATTTTCTGCCAGGAGCGACGAATTTCATCCTGATATCGCCTTTGCCTGATAAAGCGCCGGCAGTTCCTGTTTCAGTGATGATTTGAGCGGGCAAGCCAGAGAGCTTCTTCAGTGCCTTAGAGCTGAGTTCGGTCGGAAAGGAGGCTAATCCCTGTTCGGCCGATCCGTAAATGCGCAGCGTCGCTGTTTCAGAGCCGAGGAAATCAAGAAAAGCTTGCCAGACTTGTTCGCGCCCCTCGAAATAGCGTACGCGCGGCTTGCCAGTCTTCTTACCTTGAAGGGCTTTGAGTTCTGGCATGAGGTCGGCAAAAATCCGCTCTTTTCGGCGGATGGACTCCATCATGTTTTCCGGGTCGGCAGGGATGATTACCCGCCTCGCGCCCTCGGTCGATTCCTGGACGTAGCCTTTGTCTTTGAGGCTTTCCAAGATGTCATAGGTGCTTACGCGGTGGATATTGGCTGCTTGGGCGATATTCTGGACGCTAGACGCGCCAAGCTGCAGGGCCGCAAGATAAACTCTGGCCTCTTTTTCATTCAACCCGAATTGTTCCAACTGTCGTGGATTGAGCATCGCTCTATTTATGTAGAAAATCTACTACAATATATTATATAAATTTATAACAAAATTGTAAACAGGGCTTATTATAAAGATAAAATTAACGTATATTATAACATAAAAGTGTAGAATATCTATTACATTTTGTAATAGATATTCTACACTTTTATCTGTTGGACGACAGTCAGTGTGCGACTCGGCCTGGTTTATGGACAATTGCTTGAGTTATTATGTAGAATAATTATTACATAAAAATATAAATTCAGCAATAAATATTGAATTGTTGGCTAATTTAATTAAAAAAATGTAAAGATATAAATGTAGAATATATATTACAATCATATTGTATTTTACTCCGGAGCCGTTTGCGAATATAATGAATTAATATATAAATTATCAATATGGCAAAAAACAGACCTTTTTCCCGTGACTTTTATTATTTCAAGGACACTAGGCTAATCCGGAAACACTTTCTTGATTGGATGTTGTTTGATCGAGCGGCTGAAAATCAGGCAAAAGTCATGAAGCCACGTTATGCCAAATTTCTCAAAGATCTGTTGCCAGTTGCAAAGACAATGGCCGAGCCGGTTTTCTTCTTGGTCGAACCGACAGCGGCCCTTATGTACGTGCCGGTCACCTTATCGACTAAAAAGGCTTCGATAACCGTCCTGGCGACTCCGGATAGCGGAGCCGATGTTTCCTGTTTTCCTTATGAAGTGGCCGAAGCGCTTGGCATCGATATCGGCAAGCTCAAGAAAGCCAAGGCCTTCGCCGGTCCTGATATGTTCCAGGTCGAGTCTTTCCCTGCCAAAGTGCACGTGACGGTCGGCGATGCTGACGAGGGGGCGGTCGGCGTGGTCGATTTCATCAAGAACAAGGACGCACGTGCCTTGCTTGGCTGGAGCACGTTTTTCAGTACTCATGAGGTCGTCTTCAGCCCGGATGCGGGCATCAAATATCGTCTTGTGTCTTGATCGGTCTGCCAACAGCATCATTAGCGCCCCACAAGGCGCTTTTGTAATTGAAGATTATTGCGAAGGATTCGCTTAATGCCCGCTTAATGAAACCGTGGGCAAACTAATATTATAAGGATTTGAATCAAGTTTCAGTATGAAAAAATTTATCCTTTTTTTCCGCGGAGGCAGGCCCTCTCCCGAAAAAAGAGATGAAAACATGAAAGAATGGAACGCGTGGATGGCTAATCTGTTCAAGGCAGGCGTAGTTGATTCCGGCTTGCCGCTCACGGACGAGGCAGTGTCGGTCAGCGAGGCGGGAGCGCGCAAATTCCATGAAGGAAGCCATGACGTGTCAGGCTATCTGATTATCAATGTCGGCTCGGCCGAAGAGGCGATAGAAATAGCTAAGTCTGCGCCGCACATCGCTCTTGGCGGGTCAACTGAGGTCAGGGAAGCGATGCCCATGAGCATGTAAATGACGCATTGGTGGGTGCCGGTCTTTTCTGGTATAATTAGTAGTGAAGAAAATAACTTCGCTATTATGAAAAAAACCAGCCTGGGCGCTTACGTGATGGTCATCGTCACCGCAGTTGCCGTCATTCTTTCGGTTTCGTTGTGGTATGCGACTCCTTGGAGGTCGTGGAGCGGTAAAGATCGCGCAAAGAAGGTAAGGGTGCAGCAGCCAGCTTCCGGCCAGCAAGTTCCCGCAGTCGTGCCGCCGTCCGCAAAATAATCACGATCAGCAGACATGATAATCAAACCGCTCGCAAAAGCGGTTTAATTATTTTTTAATCGATTTTCTGCTATAATATAAAAAGATTTGAACATAACTAAAACATATGAAAAAAATCGGATCAGGCGTCGTCTTGATGTTCTTCGTCATCTTGATCGCCGCCATTCTTCCAGCCTCTCTGTGGTATGCCAGTCCTTGGCGCAGCTGGCAGCCTAAGCTCAGGAAACCGGCGATTACCAAGGTCGCTCCGGCATTTTCTTTGAGCGTCAACAAGGTGGCGGGTCAGCATTACGGCAGGCTCGGACAGGCAGTCGCCGCCGCTGGCAAGCCGGTAACTTCTCCGGAGTCTGCTTTGTCTTCGGTTGCGCCTAGCCGTGGCGTCGCTTTCGGTATGGGGGGCGGAGGCACGGCCGATGCTAAAATGATTTCCAGCATCATGCCGCCGGCAGAGTTCAAGAATTACAAGTTCGAGTACAAAGGGGAATTATCCTTGCCTTCTTCGAGCGTCGATGTCTTGCGCCGTGTAAAGACGATCGGCACCAATGTCGATGCTGGCAGCCTGCTGGCCAGCCTGAATTTCGGTCCGGCTGACCTGTCTTCGTTCAACGGGATGGTAATGCAGAGCGCGAGCTTCATCCAGCGCGGCGAGTTCGGTTACAACTTGAACGTTTCCTTCGATGACGGATCGGTTTCCGTCGGTCAGAACTGGGAAACGTGGCCAGCCGGCAAGTGCGGCGCCGACCAGGCCTGCTATGAGGCGCAACGGGTGAAATATGAAGAGATTCCGGCCGACGCTGACGCCATTGCCATTGCCGACGCCTTCGTAAAGGAGCATGGCATCAACGTTTCCGCTTTCGGCACTCCAGAAGTGAATGCTTACTGGCGGACAAGCTATGACCTGGCGACCGACAAGGCGAATTATTACCTGCCGGAAACGGTCGAGGTAGTTTACCCGTTGGCGATAGACAGCCAGGGCGTTTATGACGAATACAGCGCGCAAAAGCAAGGCTTGACGATTTCGGTGCACATCAAGACTAAGCGAGTCGCGGCAGCATACGGCCTGACCACCCAGACTTATGAAAGCTCGCCTTATGAGGTAGAGACCGATGCCAAGAAGGTTATGTCTTACCTGGAAACCGGCGGCATCAACAGCTATCGCGCCGAAGGCGCCAAGACTGTGACTCTTGAATTGGGCGAGCCGGTCCGCGGGCTCATCAAATATTACAATTATGCCAGCATTTCTTCCTTGAGGGCGCTTAATGAGGAGTTGCTGGTCCCGGCCTTGATCTTCCCGATCAAGAATATCCCGAAAGATGATCCGAATTTCTATCGGACTGCCGTTATCGTGCCTTTGGTCAAGGAAGTTTTGGACGAAAGGCTTAACGGCCTATCCGGTGCGGGCGTGCCGACACCCTTGATGATGAAGGGCGGCGCAGCTGAGCCGGCGGCAGCAGTCGAATTGAAAAAGCAATAATCATAAGAACAGCCGGGCATTCAGCCTGGCTGTTTTTTGATGACCTGATTTATGAACAAGCTGGATTTACTCAAGCCGAAAGTCAGGCGGCTGGCGCTGCAGTTGCTAGCCGAGTGCCGGCGCCAAGGTTTGGCGGCCGCCATTACCCAGACATTACGGACGATCGAAGAGCAGGACCGCCTGTATGCCTGCGGACGGACCGCTCCAGGCAAGGTGGTCACCCAGGCACGCGGCGGACGTTCGTATCATAACTATGGCGTAGCTTTCGATTTCTGTCCGGTCAAGAACGGCAAGGCCGACTGGAAAGATCTGAAAGCTTTTGATCGCATCGGTGCCGTGGGCGCTTCTCTCGGACTGGAATGGGGCGGCAACTGGAAAGGATTCAAGGATCGCCCGCACTTCCAATATGTTTGCGGCTACTCGATCGATGATTTCCTTAAGGGTAAGGTTGATTGGAAAAAATTCGCCTAAGAAAATAGCGGAGCTCACTTGCGTGGCTCCGCTTTTCGTTGTTTGGAGGAGGTGCCTTATCGGCCGATGGCGGCTTGCCGGGGCAGGAATTCGGGAAGTGTCCTTGTTTGCAGCTGCCTCTCGAAAAGGCTGATCACTTTCCGGTTGGTCGGATGTTTTGCCGCCTCTTTGAGGTAAAACATGTAACTTCCGTCATGCGTCAGGATGACGGCGATCTGCTTGTGGCCGAGGAAGTTGTTCGGAAAGAAGTCCTTGCGGTATTTCCGCGGCTCGATGGCGATTTCGTCGTTCCGGATACAGTGCCGATGCAGGCTTTTTGTGCTCTCAGTCACGAGCGCGAATGCTTGATCCATTGTCAGGATCGGGAGCTCGGCTGACCGAAGATGCTCAAGGACGATAGTGGTGGCGACTTCCTTGTTGCTGGTTTTTACAGGGAATTTTCTCAACTTTCTTTCCTCCTGGTTTGAATAAGGTGCAATGGTTATATATTATACTGATTTTTTTATATTTGTCAAGAGTGAGTGGATGCCGGCTAGTCTTGGCGTTATTTGAAAAATCCGCAGAGCATCCTTTCAGGGGCAGCTTTTATCGGCAATTCAGGGGATCCGATTGCGTAATAAGGCGGAATCGTTGGCAATCTCTTCCAGGCATTTTTAAAATGCGCTATAATAAAGGGGATAATTAACTTAATCTTTGAAACCCTATGGCAAAGATGACTAAATCGGCACTCGTCGCCTCATTGGCAGACAAGACCGGTTTGACCAAGAAGCAGGTAGACGGCTTTTTCGCCGCTTTATCTGAAATGGCCTACAAAGAGGTCAAGAAGGCTGGCGAATTCGTCGTTCCAGGCTTCGGCAAGATGGTGAAAGCTAAGCGCAAGGCACGCATGGGCGTCAACCCGGCAACCGGCGCCAAGATCAAAATCGCTGCCAAGACCGTCGTCAAGTTCCGCTTGGCTAAGGCTGCTAAGGACGCTGTACTTTAGTCGATCTTAGAATCATACTTCGCAAAATCCCGCCTTAACCGGCGGGTTTTTGCTTTCTTGCACGGAGCTGAGGTTAACTGCTATCATTGGATTATGAAAATGCGACGGCTAAAACAGAATAAATACGAGCAAGCGATCGACGCGGAGCTGGATTTGCACGGCTATACCCAGGCCGAAGCCAAAGACCTGTTGCATGAATTCCTTGACGAAGCGGAGGATTGCGGCTATCGGCGCGTGCGCATCGTGACCGGCAAAGGGTTGCATTCGCCTGACGGCGTCGGCGTAATCAAGGAATTGGCAGAGAATATGCTTGAAAAGGCTGGCCACCGCTTCGTCGAGGCTAAGCAGAACGAGGGCGGCAGCGGCGCATTGATCGTGACGATACGAAGATGATTTTCTTGGCAATAAAAAAACTCCGCCGGAAGGCGGAGTTTTTTTATTGTTACCTGACCATCAGGTCAAAAGTGTAGTTGGTGATTCCGGTTCCGACAATCTTGATCATCTCTGCGGTATCGTATTTGTCGGAAAAGAGGTAGCGCTTGCCGTCTTTTGGGTTGACATACCACGACTGGCCGCGCGATTCGACTTGCAGCAGGATACGCCCTTTCAGCTTTTCGGTTGCAGCGCTGCTGGCTGGCCAAGCGCCGTAACCCAGCGGATCGAAGCCATTCTTTACTTCCAG
Organism: uncultured Gammaproteobacteria bacterium; assembly: GCA_964443495.1. Classification (GTDB taxonomy): domain Bacteria; phylum Patescibacteriota; class Patescibacteriia; order Patescibacteriales; family GWE2-39-37; genus JAAXUA01. The sequence continues at coordinate 344,418 of CAYUCS010000002.1, read as the reverse complement.
GAAGTCGCTGTAGCGGTCATTGTCAGAGTTGAAGTTGAGCGCCTTGGTACCGATCGCCATTTCGTAGTTATCAGTCAATCCGTCCATGTCGCTATCAGCGCCGAAGGGGCGGGTAATCCCTGGAACCACTCCCCTGAGAGTGGCATCGGTGATGCCCGAGCTCTGATTCAGGAGGGTGTCGAGTGCTTGGCCGCCTTGTCCGAGGTAAATCAGCCGAGGGGATGAAGGTGAAACGTAATACGCTTCACCATTGCCCTGGACCTTAAGGATGATCTGACCCTTGAGTCTGCGGTAAAGCCCCAGGTTTTTTATCGCAAAATCATCGCTGTATTGGCTGCAAGAGCCGGTGCAGGTGATTTGTACGGTCTGGTTGGGTTGATTGGCGCAGTCGGCGGTCGCCGCAGTCAGCGGAAAGGCTAATAGCGTGGCAGCCGCAGCCAGCCAAGAAATGATTTTGGCCATAGTAATTGGATAGCCATGGGGTGCTACCGGAAAATAGTCGATGGGTCACATTATAACAAAAACCTTTTTTTGTCAATCGTTATTGGTGGGTTGGGCTGAATCGTGTTAAAATATGAACAGTAACGTTTGCACTGCTATGTACAAGGCATTGATCAAAATAATCTTTCCTCTGCTGCTCGTTGCGGCTTTTTTGCCGTCAGGCGTTTCGGCGCATGTCCCGTTGCTGGAAGGAGAGTCGGCTAATCAGCCCGATATCTCTTCGCTGCGCTTGGAAAATGCCGAGCTGGTACCCGACCCGAATCAGCAGTCTTTGGCAATTTATGGAAAGTTGAAGCAGTCGGGAGAAGTCGATGCTTTCCGTTTCCAGCCGACGGTTTCCGGTGTCGTGCCATTGGAACTGCTGGTTCCGGCCTGGCGGGGCGTGGACAATTTTTTTCCGGAATTGCTGGTCGTCGGCGTCGGCGTCGGCGACAGGATCGGCCGGCCGCTGCCAGTAGGGCTTAAACTGCCCGCCGGAATGAGCGGCTTCGTGCTGAATAATCAGTTATCAAGGCCGCGCCAAGCCATGTTCGAGCCTTATAGCTTGGAGCGGCTCTATAACGGTGAGCGGGTCGAGCTGGAAGTAGCTGCCGGAGTGACGTATTATCTGATAATCAACGAGCCGTCCCGCCGGACCGGCGTTTATAGTTTGGCGCTCGGTGATAAGGAAGATTTCCAGGGGCAGCCGCTGGGCGAGGTCTTCGCCAATGTTATCAGGATGAAGCTGGGGCTGCTCGACGGAGTCGTCGTGCCATGGCTTGACTTGATTTCCGAGTTCCTGGTCATGCTGGGGTTGGCTTTATTCTTTTTCGCTGGACGACATCTTTATCTTAACGGTTTCACCGTGTCTGATCCATCCGGACTTGAAAGCATATTCTTGCAGAGCCGATCAAGGGCCTTGCGCGGGTTCGGTTTGGGATTCGGCTGCTGGTTCGTCGGTCAAGGCTGGTTCAACCGCTTAGGCTGGCTTTCGCAGACGGCATTTTTCCAGCTTATCTTCTTCGTTCTGCTTGGGTTACTGTTCCTGCTTTTGGTAAGGAAGTTCAAGGCCGATTGGTGGCTGGTCAAGCAGCACGGCACCGATCTTTCCGAGGTCCGTCGTCCGCGGCGTTTCCGTTTCGGTTACCGTCTTTATCAGTTGATCTGGAGCGTGTTGCTGGCGTCGGCCGTGTGGCAGGATTTCATAAACAAATGATTGATATAAAAAAACACCGCCGATATCGGCGGTGTTTTTTTATATCAATCATTGCTGCGATCACTATCTTCTCTGTGCCTTTCAGATTCCTGCTCGCGTTTCGTTTCGATCTTTTGCTCCTCGGATGATTCGCGTTCAGCCGGCTTACTGGTTTCTTTACGTTTTTCCTCAGCGGCTATTTCGCTTGATGATGCGATGAAGTGGATTCCGGTGTTGGTCAGGGCAGTAGTCGTGTCATAGATCCTTTGGAAGCTTTCCCGGTCGCCTTGCTTGATTGATGCTTCGGCTTGATCGACTTTTTTCTCAAGGTTCTTGATGAATTTTTCGGCTTTCAGGTTGGGTTTCTGCTTCTGTTTCTGCTTCTTTTCCTGCTCTTTCTTGAATGATTCCACGCGTTTCTTCATCTGCTTGAGAGATTCGATCTCTTCGTCTTTTTCAGAGCGTTCTTTTTTTGTAGTCAAAACAGCGGCTGTTGATGTGGATGTGGTTGCAGTCTGAGGGGGTGCGCTAGTTGCCGTCGCGGCTGGGTTTGTCTTGGCGGATAAATCCGTAGAATTTTTTTTGGAGCGGCTTTTAAGGAATTTTTTCTGCTGTTCGAGGTTTTCAAGGGAGTTGGCAACGGCATCGACGATTTTTTCATCATCATCGAGCGAGAGGCCGATAGCTATAAGCTCGAGATCGCGCGAATGGCGATCATTCTCGGCGTCGAGACGTTCAATCAGGCGTTCCTGTTCGTCTTGATTTTCGATCGATCCGATATTCTCGTTAGCCGACCGGATATTTTCGTTAGCCTCGTCCAGTGTTAGATCCAGGTCATCGCTGATTTCTCTTGGATTGCCAGGGTGGCTGATTATGGCTCGGGCCTCGGCGAAACGTCGGGCGGCGAATTTGGCCTCCAGGGCCGGTTGGGCGGTCGGGCTGCTGATAACCGATTTTTCGATATTTTCAAGAGTTCGCTTGATGGGGTAAAGCCGGCTTTGGCGAGTCACCTTGTCGCTTGAGTAGGCATAAACGCCGGTGCCGCTCAGGCACACTAATACGACCAGAGCAGAGGCCAACCCGGCTTGCCAGCCTTTGGCCATCGAGAAATCCAATCCGGACAAGGCCATGCCTGCTTGAGTGCGCCACAAACGGAGCCGTATCATCAAGTCGGCCTTGCGGGAGAGTTTTTTTTGCGGCAGGCTGGCTAACAGCCTTTCGAGCGATTGGTCCATGGTCTTAATTGATTCGTTTTCTTAATTCCTCGAGAGCGCGGCTGATCTGCGTACGGACCGCACCTTCTTCCTTGTTGAGCACCGCGGCGATTTCCTGGTTATCCAGGCCGTCGACGAACCGGAGCAATAGCACTTCGCGGTGGTATTGGTTGAGTTCATGGATGTACTCCATAACCCTTTCCAATTCCAACCTGGTTTCGATGGCCTCTTTTTCACGGCGCGGCGTTTCGATGGCCTCTATCAGTTCGGTTTCGCGATTGGAAGTCTTATAATGGTTGATCAGGTGGTTCTGGGCGATCTTGTAAATCCAAGCTTGAAAAGGCCGGCCCTGGTCGTAGCTATCAAAGTTTTTCAAGGCTTTGATGAATACTTCCGAGGTCAGATCTTCGGCCAAGGCTTGGTTGAAACCGACTCGATACCAGAAATAAGTATAGATCTTATCTTTATACTGATTGTAGTATGCAAGGAAGTCAGCACGGGCTTTCTTGGGCATATCTGCTTAATATTACAGTAACACTCAAATATTGTTACAAAGTCAGAATACTATAGTATTTTTTGGAGTTTTTGGCAAATAAAAAACCTCGGACCGGCTTATGGTCGAGGTCTGGAGTCGATTAGCGATGGCAAGTGGCGATGCTGCGATTTTTCCCGGCATATAATGGGGTGCCGGTGCCGGGAAAAGCCAGCATCATCAGCTGCCATCAGCAATCAATATAAAAGGCAGTCATTAAAAAACGATTAAGGCTGAACGGAAATTGCGGCCGCGGTCAGGCGCAGCAAAAAGGCCAGCATAAGCACGACTAATAATGATACCGGGATAAAACTGAATTTTTTCAGGTAGATTCGCATAGGTCTGTTTACTTATAATAATACAGAAAAGTCGGCCAAATGTTACAGTTGACACCGGCCTGCTTTGAGGCTTTAATATAGGCAAGCGAATCGCGATCTTTATTCCAAAAGAAAGGAGGGGATGACCATGGACCAGCAATATGCCGTGCTGAAGCTGTTTTCAGAAAAGATGATCGTTACCGCCTTGTCTGCCTTGAACTGCTTTTTGGAACCGATTACTCTGGATTTTCCGGATGCTGGCCTGCCGCCAGGCTATGCGGAGTTGCCATTCATGATCGAGTTCAAGAAAGAGGGGATTCGGGCCAGCTGCAACGTTTTTTTCGGACCGGGCGGACAAGCTGCCGGGACCGTCGTCATCTCCGACAACTTCGAAGGGAAATTCTGGTTTTTCAGCTATGCCAACGGCCGGCTCTACACCGTAATAGAGCGGGGCCAGGCTGGTAATTGCTAGAATCTGCCGGGCGGCAACGTCCGGCATCTTCATTTGCCGAAATCTTTTTCGGGTAATATAATGGGGATAACTTGATTCTCGTCCTTTGCAAAGGGGGTAGGTATGGAAAATGAAGTATCTGGGGACCTAGGTAAGCGGATTAGCGAAACAATGGAACGCAGCCGAAGTCTGTTGGAGAATGCCGGCTTGCCGAAGGAGGTGAGAGGAAGAAAGGCGGCATTCGTCTATTTCAATGGGGGGTTCAGCGAGTACATGATCGACGGCTTGGAGATAGTCAGCTGTACGATCAATAATCGCAAGGCCGGGACAAGGAAGGAACACTATGTACAGTTGGTGACCACGCCCTGCATCTTCGAAGATGCGCCAGTCCTGTTTTTCAAGATCACTACCAGCGAGCAGCCCTGGGAAGGTCCGTCGAAGAATATCTTCGAGTGCGTCTGCACCACGGGTAAGGGTATCACTGTCGGCTACCTGATACTGCTTTGATGGGATCGAATGCGGCCGCCTTTGCGAGAAGGCGGCTTTTTTCATTTCCACTATTTAACAATAATCAAAAAGCCGGCCTTGGCGGCCGGCTTTTTGATTATTGTTTGAAGATCTTCGCTAGATATTGTCCGGTGAGGCTCTTCTTTACCTTAGCTACTTCTTTTGGCGTGCCTTGGGCTACGATTTCGCCGCCCTTGTCGCCGCCCTCGGGGCCGAGGTCGATGATGTGATCGACCGACTTGATGACGTCGAGGTTGTGCTCGATAATCAGGACGGTGTTGTTCTTGTCAACCAAGCGGTTCAGGACGTGCAAGAGGCGCTTGATGTCGTCGAAGTGCAGGCCGGTAGTCGGCTCATCGAGGATGTACAGGGTCTTGCCGGTGGCGCGGCGCGAGAGTTCCGAGGCCAGCTTGATGCGCTGGGCCTCGCCGCCTGACAGCGTGGTGGCTGATTGGCCGAGCTTGATGTAGCCGAGCCCGACATCGCACAAGGTGGAAAGTTTTTGGTGGACAATCGGTATGTTCTTGAAGAATTTGGTCGCTTCTTCCACGGTCATGGCCAAGACGTCGGCGATATTCTTTTCTTTGTAGTGGACTTCGAGCGCTTCCTTGTTGTAACGCTTGCCGTGGCAGACTTCGCACTCGACGTAAACGTCAGGCAGGAATTGCATCTCGATCTTGACCATGCCGTCGCCCGAGCAGGCCTCGCAGCGGCCGCCGACGACGTTGAAAGAAAAGCGTCCGGCTTTGTAGCCGCGGATCTTGGCTTCGGGCATGGTGGCGAAGAGGTCGCGGATCGGGGTGAAGACGCCGGTATAGGTGGCCGGGTTCGAGCGCGGGGTGCGCCCGATCGGCGATTGGTCGATATGGATGACTTTGTCGATATGGGAAAGGCCCTCGATCAGCTTGTGTTTGCCTGGCATTTCCTTGGCTCGATAAAATTTCTGGTTCAGGGCGGTGGCCAGGATGTCGATCATCAGGGTTGATTTGCCGGAACCGGACACGCCGGTGATGGCCACGAACTTGCCTAATGGGATTTCGACGTCGATATTTTTCAAATTATTTTCTTCGGCGCCGAGGATCTTGATCGAATTGCCAGAGCCGGCACGGTATTTGGCCGGGACGGCGATTGATTTCTTGCCCGAGAGGTATTCGCCGGTCAGGGACTTGGCTTTCTTGACTTGGTCGGGCGTGCCCTGGGCCACGATCTGCCCGCCATGTTCGCCGGCGCCAGGACCGACATCGATCAGCCAGTCGGCAGCCAACATAGTAGCTTCATCGTGCTCGATGACGATGACCGAGTTGCCGATGTCGCGGAGCTCTTTCAGGGTTTCGATGAGCTTGTCATTGTCTCGCTGGTGCAGGCCGATTGACGGTTCATCCAAAACATAGAGCACGCCAACCAAGGCTGAACCGATTTGGGTGGCCAGGCGGATGCGTTGCGCTTCGCCGCCGGACAAGGTGTTGGCCGAGCGGTCGAGCGTCAGGTAGTCGAGGCCGACGTTGGAAAGGAATTCCAGACGGGAGCGGATTTCTTTGAAAATGAGCTTGGATATTTTCTTTTCGCGTTCGGTCAGGGTTGAGCCGCCTTCGAGCTGGATGAAGAACGCCTTGCAAGCGTCGATCGGCTTGGTGGTCACGTCCTGGATCGAAAGATCGGCGATGGTGACGGCCAGCATTTCCGGCTTCAGGCGCTTGCCGTGGCAGGTCGGGCAGATCAGGACGCGCATGAAGCTCTCGATCTCCTTGCGGATATAGTCGGATTCGGTCTGTTGGTAGCGGCGTTCCAGATTCGGGATGACGCCTTCGAATTCAGTGGTCAGTTCGCCGGTGAAGCGGGCACTCTCGTATTCGACCTGGTAATTCTTGTCGCCGGAGCCGTAGAGGACGATATCCAGCTGCTTCTTGGTCAGGTCTTTGATAGCGGTATTCAAGTCGAAGCCGTTCTTTTCGGCGACGGTGCCGAGGATGCGCATCAGCCAGGTCTGGCCCGGAGTATTGCCGTGCGACCACGGCTTGATGGCGCCTTGGGCGATGGTCAGATTCTTGTTTAAGATCAGGGTGGGGTCGATTTCCAGCTTGGTGCCTAAACCGGTACAATCCGGGCAGGCGCCATGCGGCGAATTGAAAGAGAAGTTGCGCGGCTCGAGCTCGGGCAGGCTGATGCCGCAATCCGGACAGGCGAAGTTGCGGGAGTAGGTGACGCGCTCCTTGTAATCGGCAGTCATGACTTCGATGACGCCATTACCGAGGTCGAGCGCCTTCTCGACGCTTTCAGAAAGACGGGAGAGGTCGGATTTGTTGGCGGAAACGGTCAGTCGGTCGATGACGATCAGGAGGCTGTGTTTCTTCTGTTTATCGACAGCCAGATCCTCGGCTTCCTCAAGCGAGTAGATGACATTGTCGAACAGGACGCGGCTATAGCCGGCTTTGGCGATGGCGATCAAGACGCTTTTATGCTCGCCCTTCTTGTCTTTGATGATCGGCGCTAAAAGGACGACCTCTTTGGCAGTGTAGCTCTTGGAGATGCGGTTGACGATCTCATCGACGGTATATGGCTTGACTTTCTGGCCGCACTGCGGACAATGAGGCACGCCGATGCGGGCGTAGAGCAAGCGCAGGTAATCGTAGATTTCGGTTACGGTGCCGACGGTCGAGCGGGGGTTGTGGGAAGCGGTCTTCTGGTCGATGGAGATGGCCGGGGAGAGGCCTTCGATCGAATCGACGTCAGGCTTGTCCATCAAGCCGATGAATTGGCGGGCGTAAGCGGAGAGCGACTCGACGTAGCGGCGCTGGCCTTCGGCGTAGATGGTGTCGAAGGCGAGACTGGACTTGCCGGAGCCGGATAAGCCGGTGATGACGACGAATTTGTCACGAGGGATGGTGACGTCGATATTCTTCAAATTGTGCACGCGGGCACCTTTGATGACGATGGAATTTTGTTGTGCCATGCAGGGAAAAATTAACTCAGACCATGTCTGAATGATTTATTTAAATCGCACTTATTGTACTGGAAAAAAAGGGTTTTGGCAAGGGTGTGACGAAAAAAAGAACCCGCCTCATGCAAGGCGGGTGATTTGTCCGGTTTGAGCCTGCCGTTCAGTCGCAGACGGCTGCCGAATTCTTGTCGCGGATGTCGCGGTAGCGCTGGAAAGCGCCCCATAAAGTAAAGAGCATGAAGTAGATCTGGACAAAAACCATCCCCAGGTTATCCTTGGCGTAGCAGTCGATCGAGCCGCCGACTTGGCCGCCGATCATCATCAGGGAAAACCAGAGGTACTGCTTGTCCGAAAGATCGCCTTTGCGATACTGCAGCCAGGCCCAGCCCGCCATCATGACGGCCATGAGCGGCCAAGTGACGTATTCGATTCTCATGCTTCCCCCTTTGCGCAATCGGTGAAGATCGAGGACAGTTCGGCGAAGCTGCCGACGACCAGGTCGGCGCCGCAGCCGTAAAGACGCTCGGCGGAGTAGGAGGTGGTCAGGCCGACGGCCCGACAGCCAGCCGCCTTCGCGCTGAGAATGCCGTTGTCGGAGTCTTCGATGACGAGGCAACGGCTCGGCCAGACACCAAGCCTGACGGCGGTCGTCAGATAGGGCTCGGGGTGAGGTTTGCCGTTGGTTACTTCATCGCCGGTAACGACTTCGTCGAAGTAGCGGCCAAGGTCGAACCGGTCGAACACGAGCTGCTGGATCGCCTGATTGCTCGAGGTGGTTAATGCGCATAACTCGAAAAACGATTGCACTCCAGCGATGAAGCGGATGGCGCCGTCGATTTCCTGCAGTTCCGTAGCGGCGAGTTCAAGATAAAGCTTGGTCTTGCACTCGACGAACGCTTGCGGCGAAACGCCGCCTGTCGAATAGCAGTTGATGATGTGGCAGGCGATATCGATCGCGGTCCTGCCCTTGAAACCGTCCCATTCGGAAAAGGGGATGTCGATGCCGAAGTGCTGGCAAGCCTTTTTTTCGGCTTGCACGTGGATCGCTTCGGAGTCGACGATCACCCCATCCATGTCGAAGATGATAGCCTCGATGTCCTTGATAATGCCATGTCGTGTCATTTCGCCTCCCGTTATATGGATTTTGGCTCGCTTTCTTTTTCAAACAGCATCAGGCATAGTAGCATCGCTTAGCGGAAAAATCAATAACATGGAGAAAAAAAGAAAGCCGTCAATGTGACGGCTTGTTCAAGGCGAGGATGCGCTTGAGCTTGTCGAGCTGGTCGTGGTAATGGCAGGCCTGTTCCGGATGGTCAGCGAGCCAAGCGTTGATGGTGTCGAGCTCGTTTTGGGCGAGCTCCTGCACTTCTTGATGCCTCAAATCGATGTTGGGGTTGTCATCAAGGACACGCTTGAGCAGGCCGATGGACTGTTTGAACTTTTCCTTATCCTGTTCGGCTTCTTTCAGCCGGCGTTGGAAACGGCATTCGCGGAAAATGACGATCGAAATCGTCAAAGCCAGCATGGCAATCATTGAAAAGAGCAGCGCAGGGTTCTTGATCATCTGCCTTTACCTCCTTTTTTATTGAAGTTTAGGATATTTCGGCGCATAGCACAAGGTTGCAGATTGGGCTGAGGCCTGGTACACTGGATTTATAAATAAGAAAACATATGACCAATATATTTATCATTTTTTTGCTAATCTTACTGGTTGCCGGCTTGGGGCTAGTGGTTTTTTTGCTTTTACGCAAGAAAGAGGGGTCGCTTGAAACTGAAAAGCTGATGCTGATGATCGACCAGTTGCGGCGAGAGAATCAGGATTTGCGAGTCCAGCAACGCGAGGAACAGAAAGAGATGCGCCAGATATTGGACCAGAAGCTGTCCGAGACCCATCAGGCCCACCAGGAGCAGTATGGCCACACGACCAGGATCATCCAAGGCATCACTGGCCAGTCCGCCAAACTGATATCCGACGTGACCGAGAAGCTGACCAAATTGGATGAGACCAATAAGCAGGTGGTAAATTTTTCCGCCCAACTGCAGAATTTGCAGGATATTTTGAAGAATCCGAAGCAACGCGGCGTCTTGGGAGAGTATTTTTTGGAGGAAACACTGAAGAACGTCTTGCCGCCTAACTCGTACCAGATGCAATATCCGTTCAAGGACGGCACGATCGTCGATGCCGTGGTCTTCGTCAAAGACAAGGTTATCCCGGTCGATTCGAAATTTTCCTTGGAGAATTACGAGCGCATCCTGACCGCGACAGACAGCGAGACCCGAGAGAAATTTGAGAAGCTGTTCAAGCAGGATTTGAAGAACCGCATCGATGAGACTTCGAAATACGTGAAGCCGTCCGAAAAGACCATGGATTTCGCTTTCATGTTCATCCCGTCCGAAGCAATCTATTACGATCTGCTCATCAACAAGGTCGGTGCGGCACAGATCAATACCCGCGACCTGATCGATTACGCCTTCAGGGACAAGCACGTCATCATTGTTTCGCCGACCTCGTTTTTGGCCTACCTCCAGACGGTGCTGCAAGGCCTGCGCGCCATGCAGATCGAAGAGAGCGCCAAGGAAATCAAAGCCAATGTCGAGAAATTGGGCAAGCACATCCTTTCTTATGACGATTTTCTGAAGAAGCTCGGGGGCAGCCTCTCGACAACGGTCAACCATTACAATAACGCCTATAAGGAGTTCAAGAAGATCGATAAGGACGTGATCAAGATCGCTGGCAGCGAATCGAAGATCGAAGCCTTGGCCTTGAATCGGCCGCAGCTTGAAGATTAAGAAGATGATAGTGATTCCTGATAAAATCCAGCAGACAAGGCAATCGATAATGGCGACGATTGCTTTTTTTGACCTGTTTAACTATCCACTGACAGCTCGAGAGGTTTGGCAGTTTTCCGACAGCATAGGGTTGGGATGCGATGAGTTACGACAGGAATTAGAATCCTTGGTTGTTGAAAATAAAATAGGTGCAAGCCAAGCCTTTTATTTTTTGCCTGGGCGCGAAGAGTTGGTGGTGATCCGCCATGAACGCTATAACATTACGGCAGAGAAATTCAAATATGCCATACGAGCGGCTAGTCTGTTCCGCTGGCTGCCCTGGATCAAGCTGATCGCGGTCGGCAACCTGATCGGCGGGCACAACCTGCGGCGCGAGAGCGATATCGACCTCCTGATCGTGACGGCCAAGGCCCGCCTGTGGGCGAGCCGCCTGCTTGTGACCACAATCACCAAATTCTTGGGTTGGCGTCCGCAAACAGGCAATAGCCAAGACAAAATCTGCTTGAGCTTCTGGGCGAGCGAGGATGGTTTGGATTTTTCTGCTCTAAGGCTGCCGGGTGGAGATCCGTATTTCCGCCATTGGCTGGCCGGCATCTATCCGATTTATGGAGATGTTGATGTTTACAGTAAGCTGATTGATGCCAACGATTGGCTCGAACAGGAAATGCCTCACTGGAAACCCAAGGCTACGGTGCGTTGGCGCCGTGTCGAGGGAAGGCCGAATGATTGGACTGCGGCTGCCTTCGATAGCCTGTTCGGCTGGTCCGAGAACTTGGCCAAGAAGGTTCAGCTCAAGTTGATGTCGCCTGGCCTGAAGCGGCTAGCAAATCGAGACACACGCGTCGTTATCAGCGATCAGGTCTTGAAATTCCATGCCAACGACCGACGCGAAGAATACCGTTCGAAACTTGAGATGAAATTGCGAGAAATTTATTGATTCATATTTGATATGCCTTTGAAAAAAATAATCGAATACGGCCTCTATTTATTGCTTTTCACGCTGCCTTGGCAGGCGCGCTGGATTTTTCGTGCCGGCACGATCCAAGGCGGCGTTTCTGAATATTTGAGTTATAGCCTTTACGCGACCGATATCCTGGCGATAGCGCTGCTTATCCTGGCGGCGTACCATTACTGGCGGCAGCGTCCGCCGCGAGGCTTTCGTCGAGCTGACCGCATCAAGGGCATTATCGCCGCAGCGGTTGGTATGTATTTCGCCTTTTCGATCGTGAATGCGCCGGACCATAGCTTGGCCGAGTTCATCGTTTTGCGCATGACACTGGCTCTTGCTACGGCCAGGTTGCTGCTGCTTTTTGCCGACAAGGCCGCGGCCGCTTTATGGCTGATTGCCGGCTTGCTGCCAGCAGCGTGGTTGGCGGTCTGGCAATTCCTGTCGCAGAGCACTTTCGCCAATAAGTGGCTGGGGCTGGCCAAGCACATCGCGTCCGAGCCTGGCACTTCCGTCATTGAGCGATACCCTGTCGGCCAACTGCCCGAACGCTGGCTCAGGGCTTATGGCAGTTTCGATCATCCGAATATGCTGGGCGGAGCGATGGTCGTCGGTTTGATCTTTTCTCTTTGGCTGCTGTCCGAGTGGTATTATCGCAAGGAAAAAGAAAGCTTGCGCAGTTTGCTATATCTCATCATCGCCAGTTTGTCTGCCGGACTATTCGTCAGTTTCAGCCGAGGCGCCTGGGTCGGACTTTTTCTGGGAGCGGCCGTTTCAGTGCTGGTTACGGTTTGGCTCAAGCGCTGGCAGGAACTACGCCCATGGCTGGTCGGTTTGGTCATCGTTGCCGTCATCTTCGGTTTCTTTGCAATCCCTTATCGCGATTTGGCGATCAGCCGCTTCGCAGCGAATGACCGCCTGGAAACGAAATCGACGAGCGAGCGTCTGGCTAGTTACAAACAAGGCGTCGCCATCTTCAAGATGCGGCCGTGGTTAGGGGTTGGTCCAGGCAATTATGTACCGGCGCTTACGCTGGTAGAGCCGGGCCAGCCGTCTTGGTATTATCAGCCAGCGCATAGCACTTACCTTTTGCTGTTATCCGAGTTCGGCATTTTAGGCTTATTGCTCTTGATTATCCTTGCGGCGACCTTTATCTTTAAGGATCAGTTGCCGCCGTTGACCCAGATGTCCAAAGAACAGTTGAAAATCAGGAAGCTGATCGAGGATTACGGACGGTTCGACCTGCTCGTTACGATGCTGGCAATTTCCGTGGCCACGATGATGCTGTTCGACCATTGGTGGTGGAGTCTGCACTTCGGCGTTTTCCTGTTTTGGGTTCTGGCTGCCGCGGCTGCTTTGCCTAGGAAAAATGTTGAATAATCGTATCCTTTAGGTTATAGTAAGGTGATAATAAAATAGGAATACCATATGCATACGTTGAAAAAGAACCAGAACGACCTGTCGTTCCTGACCGTGCCGATGCCTGGCGCCAAGACCGTGACGGTTTTGGTCTTGATCGGTACCGGAGCCAAGTACGAGGACAAGCGCGAAAGCGGCGTGTCGCATTTCTTGGAACACCTGTTCTTCAAGGGCACCAAGAAATATCCGAACCCCATGGCGTTGTCCAGTGCCATCGATGCCATCGGCGGCGAATCCAACGCCTTCACCAGCAAAGAATTCACCGGTTATTATATGAAAGTCGCGAGCGCCAAGGCCGAGACGGCCCTGGCTATGGTTTCGGAAATGCTTTTGAACTCGAAGTTCGAGGCTGCCGAGATGGCCAAGGAAAAAGGCGTTATCATCGAGGAAATCAATATGTATGAAGACAACCCGATGATGAGCATCGAGGATGTCCTGGAAGAGTGCCTTTACGGTGATACGCCGGCTGGCCGCGAGACAGCTGGCAGTAAGGAAACAGTCAGCGGCATGACGCGCGACGACATTGTCCGTTATTTTTCCGCCCAGTACCAACCCCATAATACGATTGTCTGCCTAGCTGGCAATTTCAAAAAAGATTTTGCAGCGAAGGCTGAAAAGGCTTTTGCGGCCTTCGCTTCGAAGCACAAGGCCAAGGACTTCAAGGAAAAGGCGGCGGTTGCCGTCAACCAGACAGCCCCTCAGCTCAAACTGAAATTCAAGCAGACCGATCAGGCCCATTTCTCGCTCGGCGTGCATGCTTTGCCGCACGGCCACCCGGACGAGACGATTTTGAAAGTGATGGCCGTGGCCCTTGGCGGCTCGATGAGCTCGAGATTGTTCAACGAGATCCGCGAGAAGCGCGGCTTGGCCTATTATGTCCGCACCAGCGCCGAGAGCTACACCGATTGCGGCTATCTCACCACCCAAGGCGGTGTCAAAGTCGATGCCATGAAGGAAGTGATCGAAGTCACGCTGGCTGAGTACGCCAAGATGGCCAAAACCCTGATTCCGGCCAAGGAACTTACCCGCGTCAAAGAGCTGATCAAGGGCCGCATCCCGCTAGCCCTTGAGTCGTCCGATGATCTGGGTGAGTGGTATGCTCGCCAGGCGGTGATGAAGCTGACCCAGGAGCGCACCGGCCGAGGCTCACGCTCGAAGCTGTATTCGCCGGAAGAATTTTTCAAGAAGATCGATGCCGTGACGGCCGCCGATATCAAGCGCGTGGCCAAGAGCATCTTTACTGCTGACAAATTGAACCTAGCAATCATCGGCCCATACAAGAACGAGGCCGACTTCAAGAAATTATTGAAATTCTGATATGTCACTCGAAGCGACTCATATCCGTTTCGCCTTGGATATCATCGGCAAGTATGAAATCAAGGACAGGGCCCAATACCTGAGTGGCGCCGTTTATCCTGACAGCCGCTACATCACCAAGATCGACCGCGATCTGACGCACAACGCCATGGTTTTGGAGCCGTCGTTTGCTGATACTGATTTCAAGAAAGGCTGGCAGAGCCATTATCTCTGTGATGTTATTTATGACAAGGTTAAGCGGGCGGCACTGCCAGGGCTGACCTTTCTGACTGCTGACGGTGAAGACGACTGGGTCCTCTCGACTGCCGTCAAGTTGGTCCAGGACATCGACGACATGGCACGCTTCAACCTGCAAGGATGTTTGCCAGCTTTAGATTTCGCAGCCAATCCTAACGATGAGGACTTGGCGAAGGTCATGAGCTACAATCAGGCCATCAGGGAAGTCTATCTGGACAAACGAGCCTGTAACATTGGCGATTACCGCAAGATTTTTGAAAAGTTCGGCATCAGTCGGGAGTTAACCATGAAGATTCTTGAACAAGCCAAGGTTTTGAACGACGATCAGGACTCCTTGGCCAGGATCAGATCGATTTATGGTCTGATGATGGCGGAGGCCAAGGCTTGAACGTAATAAGATGAAATTAGAAAATTCAGACAAGATCATCTGGGGCCTTTCGGAAAAGACGGACGGCCGGATGAAAATACTGGAGACTACCGATACTACGGCTCGCGGCAATCGCGAGCGGTTTTTTACTAGGCTCGGCCTGGACGTAGATAATGTCGTTGCAGCCGGATTGATTCATTCGAACAAGGTGGCCACGGTCAAAGACGTGGCAGTTCGAGTGATTGCCGAAACGGATGCCCTCGTTACCGATCAGCAGGGTGTGACCTTGTCGCTCACGGTCGCTGATTGCGTGCCGGTTTATTTTTGCGATCCGAAGCGACCGGCCGTGGGCCTGGCTCATGCCGGCTGGAAAGGGGTTGTCGGCGATATTGCCGGCGAAGTCATTGCCAAGATGGCGGCTGAATTCGGTTCGCGTCCCGAAGATATAGTGGTTTTCATCGGTCCGCACATACGGAAATGCCATTTCGAAGTCCAGGACGACGTGGCTGGCCAATTCGCTGATTTTAGTGATAGTATAGAATCGAGGGAGGGCAAGCTTCATATCGACCTGTCAGCCGTAATCATGAAGCAATTAACCAAGACTGGAGTGCTGCCTGAAAATGTCAGTCTCAGCCAGGAGTGCACCTTTTGCGAAGATAATAAATATTTCTCATATCGCCGGGATAAGCCGGCCAGGCTCGAAGCCATGGTCGCCTACATCGGCCTCAAATAAAGATGTCTAACTTGATGGAACAACTGAATCCGGAGCAGCTCAAGGCTGTCCTGCATAAGGATGGGCCGTTGTTGATCGTGGCTGGCGCCGGTACGGGCAAGACTCACCTTTTAACCCAGAAGATCGGCTATATCATTGAGCAGGGTTGGGCTAAGTCGGACCAGATCCTCGCCCTGACTTTCACCGAGAAGGCAGCCGGGGAGATGGAAGAGCGCGTGGATAAGCTTTTGCCCATGGGTTATCTCGACCTTTGGATCAATACCTTCCACGGCTTTGCCGAGCGGATCATCAAGCAGCATGGTCTCGAGATCGGCTTGCCGACCGACTTCAAATTATTGAACGAGTTCGAGCAGTGGATCTTGATCAACAAGAATCTGGCCCGCTTCAATCTGAAATACTACCGTCCTGCCGGCAATCCGACCAAGTTCATCCAGGCGCTTTTGCGGCACTTTTCGCGCTTGAAGGATGAGGAAATCACCCCGGCTGATTATCTGGCTTACGTCGAGGAGTTGGAGGCGAATTTTGATAAGAAGCTGGGAGGCAAGACGGCCGCCAAAGCCAAGAAGACCAAGGTTAAGGACGAAAAGCTTGATGCGTCTTTAAAGCGTTTTTACGAAGATTTGAATTTAGAGGAAACGACTCCGGAAATCATCGAACAGGAAGTCGCCCGGCTATCCGAAGTGGCCAATGCCTATCACACCTATCAGCAGTTGTTATTGGAAAACGGCTGTCTCGACTTCGGCGACCTCATCAATTATTGTCTGAAATTATTCAAAGAGCGGCCGCTGCTTCTGGAGCAATACCGCCAGCAGTTCAAATATATCCTGGTCGATGAGTTTCAGGACACCAACTGGGCCCAGTACGAGCTGGTCAAGCTGCTGGCCGCGCCTAAGAATAACCTCATCGTGGTCGGTGACGACGATCAGTCGATTTACGCCTTCCGTGGCGCTTCGATGAGTAACATTCTCCAGTTTAGGAGCGATTATCCCAAGGCCGAACAGGTCGTTTTGACCGAGAACTATCGCAGCCGCCAGAATATCCTCGACCTGGCTTACGAATTCATTAAGCTCAATAACCCCAATCGCCTCGAGTGCCAGTTGAACGATTCTGTCATTGCGAGGAGCGAAGCGACGAAGCAATCTCGGGTTGATACGAAAGAACTAGATCGCCACGCTGCGCTCGCGATGACAAATGCATGTGTCCTGTCCAAACAGCTCAAGGCCACCAACGAGGGCCGGGGCCGGATCGAGGTCATTAAAGGCTCCGACTTGAACAATGAGATCCAACAGGTGCTACAGAAAATCGTCGACATCAAAGCTGACGACGAGTCGCTCGGCTGGAACGACTTCGCCATCCTGGTGCGCGCCAACGACACAGCCAAAGAATTCTGCGCGGCCTTTGACAAACAGGAGATTCCTTATCTGTTCATGGCCTCCCGCGGGCTCTACACCAAGCCGGTTATCCTCGACATTGTTTCCTATCTCAAATTGCTCGACGATTATCACGAGAGCCGGGCGCTTTACCGTATCCTCAATCTGCCGATGTTCGGCTTCACCCATAAGGAGATCGTCGACCTGAATTACTGGGCCTACAAGAAGAGCTGGTCTTTGTTCGAGACGATGCGCCAGTCCGGCCAGCTCCATTTGGGGACAGAAACAGACAAGAAGATCTTTAAGGTCTTGAGCTTGCTGTCGAGCCATGTCCAGATGGTCCGTGAAAAGAGCGCAACCGAAGTGATCATCGCCTTCCTGACCGACTCGGGCTACCTCCAGCACCTTTCGAAATTGCCGGAGCAGCAGGCCCGCGAGCAGTTGGGTTATTTGAACCAGTTCGCCAAGCGCGTCCAGACCTTCGAGGCTAATTCTGACGACCGCAGCGTCAAATCATTTTTGGAAGAATTCAATATGGAACTCGAAGCCGGCGAGTCCGGCTCGATCACGCCCGACCTCGAGTACGGCCCGGAGACGGTCAAGGTCATGACCGTCCATGGCTCCAAGGGCCTCGAGTTCAAGCATGTCTTCATCGTCGGCATGGTGGACAAGCGCTTCCCGGCCATCGAGCGCCGCGAGGCAATCGCCGTGCCGAGCGCCCTGGTCAAGGAGATCGTGCCCGAAGGCGACACCCATCTCGAGGAGGAGCGCCGCTTGTTCTACGTAGCCATCACCCGCGCCCGCGACGGCGTCTATTTCTCCTGGGCGCCAGATTACGGCGGCCAGCGCAAGAAGAAGCCGTCCCGCTTCTTGCCTGAGGCCGGGCTGCTCGACCTGAAAGAGATGCCTAATGACGAAATCGATGAAATCAAAAAAGATAAGGTGCCGGCTGTCGAAGGTGCCAAGCCGGTGGCCTACCGCTCGCCCAATTTCTTTTCCTATACCCAATTGGCCGCTTTCCAGAATTGCCCATATCAATACTACTTCGCCCACATCCTGCGCATCCCGATGCGCGGCAAGGGCGTCTTCTCCTTCGGCTCAACTATGCACAACACCTTACAGAAGCTGTTCGAGCTGGTGCGTGAGCGTCGCGGACTGGGCCAAGGCGACCTGTTCGGCGCGGCCAAGGTCGAGGAGAATCCGACCATTACCTGGGAAGAAGTCGATGAGCTCTACCGCGAGAGCTGGATCGACGATTGGTATGCCAGCAAGGTGCAAAAGGAGGAATACCGTGCCAAAGGCGAGGCCATCCTCAAGGATTTTTACGAACAGCACAAGGATAATTGGCCGGACAACCGCTACACCGAGACCGGCTTCAATTTGAAAGTCAAAGCCAATGGCGTCGTCTGCACCGTGCGGGGCAAGATCGACCGCGTTGATAATATCGGCGGCAAGCTGAAGATTATCGACTACAAGACCGGCAACCCCAAAGACAAGCTGACCTTCGAAGAGAAAGAGCAGCTCTTGATCTATCAATTGGCCGCTGCTGAGCTTTTCCGCGACGAGGTCTCGTCACTCGCTTTCCATTACCTCGATAATAATACTGAACAGGAATTCTTGGGCACGCCGGCCGAGCTCGAGAAGATACAGAACAAGATCGTCGAGACCATCATCGACATCCAGAAAGGCGAGTTCCCGCCGTGCCCAAGCCCGCTCTGCAAATACTGCGACTTCTACCAGATCTGCGAATTCCGACAGGGTTAAAGTATTAAACGAATAACTATCAGGCGAGCTTGACCGGCTCGCCTGATATTGTTATAGTATGCAATCTAGCTCTTTGAGATTTTATGATAACCAAAAACATTAGCTAACCAATTTCATTCTTTTTAGGAAGGGAGGGACGGAAGATGACAGACGGAAACGGCAGCAAGATCATAGGTAATCAGCTCATCAGCAGATTTTCCGGGTTGATAACCAAAATCGCCAACATCGATCCGCCGCCACCGATCTTGATCACTGGCGAAACCGGCACCGGCAAAAGCTTGTTGGCGCGGGCCATCCATAACTTGAGTGCAAGGTCCGAGCATCCTTTTGTCAGCTTGAATTGCGGCGCCATCCCTCGTGATCTGATGGAGTCGGAGTTGTACGGCCACAGCAAAGGGTCTTTTACCGGCGCACACAAGGATCGTCGTGGCAAATTCATCATGGCCGGACACGGCACGCTTTTTTTGGATGAGATCGGCGAATTGCCGCTTGATTTGCAGGCCAACTTGCTGCATGTCCTCGATGACAACTGCTTTTATCCGGTCGGCAGCGAAGCTTGCGTCCAGTCGCATTGCGCCGTTATTTGCGCGACTAATCAGGATTTGTCCGAAATGATCAGGAACAAGTCCTTCCGCCCCGATCTCTATTACCGCATCAACGTAATCCGCCTCAACATCCCGCCGTTGCGCGAAAGACCGGGCGACATCATTGATCTTTTGCTCCATTTCATCGCCAAATACCGCGGAGACAATGCTCCGTTGGAGTTGACTGATGAGGCGGTTGGCTGGCTGCAGAGCCATTCTTGGCCCGGCAATGTCAGGGAAGTCGAGAACTGCGTTCAACGGCTTTGCTTTTTCCACGAAGGCGGTCCGGTTACGATCAGGGATGTTATCAGCGCTTTTACTAATGAACTGGGATTGTCAGAAGCCCTGCCGACCGTTTCGTCGGAAGCACCTCCGCCAAAGCGGGTGGGTGATGATCATGAGAAATCATCCAAAAATCGATTGGAGTTGGTATTCGGTAACGACCTCAGAGTGGAGAATGTCAAAAGGGGACTGATGCGATCGGTTTTGGAGCGTTGCGGAGGCAACACTACGCGAGCCAGCGAATGGCTGGGCCTGTTCCGTACGTCCATAGGCAACTATTGCAAAAGGAACAAGCTGCCTTTTGGCGGCAAGTACATTCCCTTGAATGACAATACGTTAAGATCGGTCATGTTCGAACTGGCAGACTATGTCTATTGCAAGATAAACAATGAAAAGATGACGTGGGGTGCTGTGGTTCATGAAGTGACGAAGGCCTTGTCCGACCCTGGGTGGTTTCCGAGCAAAGGCTTTCAATCGCCAGAATTGCCAGTCTATTTGTCAGGCAAATACGGCGACGAAGAGGCCTTGAAAGTGTGGCAAGCGTTAAAGCACGTTTTTGGCCACAAGTCAGGAGGGGCGCAGATTCGAGAAAAGCTCGTGCGTTCCGTGTTGGAATCTAATGAAGGCAATGTCATCAATTCCGCTGATCTGCTTGGTCTGTCCAAAGCCACGATTTATAACATCTGCGACAAGTTTGAGATTTCGTATGGCAACGAGTTCGTGCCAGAGTGCGACGAACGATTGTCAGCGTCAATGCACCTCGTGGCCGGATTTGCCCGGGACTTGCTTGCTGAAGGCAACAAGGCCTTCCGCGTGGCAGTTCGGGAAATCGACATGCTTTTGGTCGGCCATTGAACTTAAACCGGCTACCTGCCGCACGGCCGCTCCTCACGTAGGGGCGGCTCTTTTGTTTATTGAGGTAAAACTCCTGGCCGGCACGACATTATGACTGCATTGCACTCGATATTGCCCCGACCCCTGCCCAGTGGCATACAGGATAATAAAGGTGTAAAATAGACATAGCCTTAAGCAAGGATTATTTATTAAAAATATTCTATGTCAATTGAAGATTTTCCTGGTTTTGCCAAACCGCCGGTTCCGGCTGCGGAAAAAATCGCTCGACCGGGCGACAAGCTGGAAGGTTTCAAAGCTGCGCTTTGGGAGCGCACCAAAGCGATTTTCAGCCGGATCGGTCTTGATTTGGCTGGCAAGGCTGGCCTGACGACCGAAAAAGCGGCCGTCAAAGAAATCAAAGGCATCAGAAACAATAATGAAGATTATAAATTCTTGGATTTGGAAGTGGAGTTGGCTGGCGAACAGTTGGCGCTGCGTTCGGTGGCCCAAGTCGATGATAAATATCAGCCGGACCGTGAAAAGAATTACGATAACTGGGACCTGACGCCGCAAGAAGAAGCGGAGCGTTGGCTCAATCGCGAGATCTTGGTCAATGAAAAGCTGGCCAAGTTCATGGGCGGCGTATCCGTTTCGGCTGATGAGACGGTCAAAGGCAATCGCGACCCGAAATCTGGGCCGATGTTCCTGTTGAAGCGGGTGGCCGAGCAAGAAAAAGAGCAGGAGGAATACGGCGAGGCCGAGGGACGCGCCTTGGCGGCGACGCTTTTGGAGATGCAGAAAAGATTACGCGCCACCGACATGGTCAACGAGATAATGGCGGAAAACGGCATCGAGACCAAGTTGGAGATGGAACAGAAAGTATTTGAGGATTATTTCGATCACTTTGACGGCTACATGGAAAATTCGCAGGGTGTGCTCGAGGATTTGGGCGACAAGGCCTTGGCCGGGCGCCTGGCTGCCAGGATGGAACAGTATCGCGAAGTGATTGATGATTGCCAGCTGGAGGATGATGAGTACAGTTTGGTGCACGGCAATATCAACTTTGACACTGTGCGCTATTCCAAGGACGGACGCGCCACGCTCTCCGATTGGCAGCTGGCGGGCAAGACGCAGAACAAGGAACTGTCTTTGGTTTACGATTTGGGCCACGCCATGCAGGCGGCCGTTGAAAACCTCGACAGCGCCCAGCAGGCCGAGGCTTTCATTAGCGGCATCGAAGCCGAACTCAAGGATTTTTATAAAGAAAGACCGGCCCTAGCCGAGGCCGTCATCAACCTGACCAAGCTCCGCTCCTTCGCCATGATCGTCAACGATCAGGAAGGTGAGAAAAAGGACCTGATACTTAAGGGCTTGGGCGAAAAGAATTAAATGGAAAAACTTAAGATAAAAAACAGAAAAGGACAGAACCTTTCTGTCATCTTGGAAGAGCAGTCCGATGCCGTCGGGTTGGCCTTTATCATGCATGGCCTTGGCGGCTTCAAAGAGCAGCCGCACATCGAGACTTTCGCCGCTGCATATCGAGAAAAAAGTTTTACCGTGGTGCGATTCGACACGGCCAACACTTTCGGTGAAAGCGATGGCAACTACGAGGATGCCACCATCACCAATTATTACGAGGATTTGGAAGACGTGGTTGCTTGGGCAACAACGCAGCCGTGGTATCAAGAGCCGTTCTGGCTCGAAGGGCACAGCTTGGGTGGCATCTGCACGGCCTTGTTCGCTGAACAGCACCCGGAAAGAGTGAAGGCCCTGGCACCGATCTCGACCGTCGTCTCGAACAAGTTCATCGCAGATGTCTATACCGAGGAGGAGTTGAAAAATTGGAAAGAGACCGGCTACCTCGTCAAACCGAGCCTTTCAAAACCCGGAACAACCAAAAGATTGAAATGGGCGTTTTACGAAGACCGGCTCAAATATGATTTGCTAGAAAACGCCGGCAAGTTGGTCATGCCAGTGCTACTGATCGTTGGCGAGAATGATGATCGCACGCCACTGAAGCACCAGCAGGCGTTGTATGATGTGCTACCAGGAAAGAAAGAGCTGCACGTTATCAAAGGCGCGGAGCACACCTTTAGAGACGAAGAACACCTTAAGGAGATAAAAGAAATAATTTCTAATTGGATAGTGAAATATTTATGAAAGATTTCTGGCGGGCTAAGCATCAAAGATATTCGACGATAGGCTGGATTAATGAGCCTACGATGTTTGCCCGATTTGCCATCGACTATTTGCCTAAACAGGGCAAGCTCCTTGATCTCGGTGCCGGGCAGGGGCAGGATTCAAGATTCTTTGCCAGGGCTGGCTTCGAGGTAATCTCGACCGATTTCAGTGATTTGGCGTTGGAACTGTCTCGAAAAAATGCCGAAGAGGAAGGGCTCAAGCTGGATTTCATCGAGCTTGACCTAGCTGACAGACTGCCATTTTCTGACAATAGTTTCGACGTGGTCTATTCGCACCTGGCTTTGCATTATTTCACTGATGAAAAAACCAGGGAAATTTTCCGGGAAATAAATCGCGTTCTGAAGCCGCAAGGAGTATTGGCCTGCATGTTCAATACTGTCGAAGATCCTGAGATATCGGATCCGGACTTCAAAGAAGTGGAGAAAGATTATTATCAATCGCCGGACGGAATTTTCAAGAGATATTTTTCTGTCAAATATCTCGAAGACGTTACTCGTGCATTGTTTGAACCGATCGTGATCGATAATAAAGGCGGTGGACACAAAGAAAAAATAAGCAGCCTGATCCGTTTTGTCGGGAGGGTGAAAAAATAAAATCATTGAGAAATTTTTGCAGCAAAAAAGCCCATCCAGAGATGGGCTTTTGTAGTACGGGTTGCCAATTGATCCGTTCGAGTTTGGTGATGGCCCTGTCTAGGTTTTGGTTTAGGGTTCAGTCAACGATTTTACGATGAGGTCGATTAGGGGTAAAATAAAATAAGAATAATTAAAGGAGGCAATATGCAAATTAAAAATCTGCCGGCATGTGAACGGCCGCGGGAGCGGCTGGCCAAGTATGGCCCGGACAAATTGAGGGATTATGAGCTCTTGGCCATCCTGCTGCGCAGCGGCACGAAGAATCTGAACATTGGGTTTCTGGGCCATGTGTTGTAACGAAAACTGTTGGACGAATTTAAAGATCGTAATATGATTAATTTATGCAAGTAGAAATGATTAATAAACAAATTAAAGAAAAGATTGCCCGCAAATGCGCCATTTGCGGCAAGGATATTACAGTTATTTTGTATAATGACAAAAGTTATCGCAATGGCCATTATTTTTTTGAGGTTGAAGGTGTTGAGTATTGGGAGTGTCCAAAATGTTATTGGGGAAAATAAGTAATTATAAAAAACGTAACAAGAAAACATTACAAAAAACGTTTTAAATTAGCTAAAAAAAGTTTGATATTTGTTACTAGTATATTGTAATATACTAGTAACAAAGCTAATCGAAGTGGGATTGGGAAATTGTTATTAAGGAATGCTGCCACACGGCAGTATTTTGTGTTTTATGGCTAAAATTAAGTAATTTAAAAGGTTGATTTTTGGCTAAGTTTCTAGTAAAATTAAGGATAACGATATGATATTTAATTATGGAAATAATTAAATAAAAAAAATTTTGTGCATAAGCAATTGGTGCTAGTAGCTTTTATTAGATTTCCGATTTTCGGCAAAGGTGAGCATCTTTTTAGTATTTTGTTGCGTTGTTGTCCGAAGTTCTATTCCTTTACAGTGTGCGCGTTAGATTCTGTGTAAATAGACCCGAAGGGGTGAAAATAGGCCAAGTATCTAAGCACGAATCAGATGAAAATAAAACAACCAATCATTGCGATTGGTTGTTTTGTTTTGCTTAATTTAGCAAATATCTTCATATGTCATAGATTGCTCTTGGGTAATATTCGGGGTATAATTTAAATAGATATGCACACCGCATGTCTGGTTTATATATAAATTTGTCTAAAATATGAAGAATTATTATAGAATCATGCTTGGCCAAAGAAGCGTTTATTCAGAACAGGCACATAAAGAAGGCTTTATTGGCGCTGGATGGTTTGAAAATGTGAATTTGTCGAATAAATTAGCTGATAATTGGCGAGATTTTAATAAAGAATTTATTCCATTGTATATACAAGACAATCCCGGTAAAAATAGAATTTCGGCTGGGCTGGCTTGCGGAATGCTTTGGACAATAGCTAAAGGGATTAACATTGGCGATATCATTTTGTGCCCAGATGGCTTTGGCAATTATCATGTGGGTGAGGTTATAGGTGATTATGATTTTCGCGCCGGTTTGATTTTGCCGCACAGGCGTGCTGTGCGTTGGTATCAAAAAGATATCTCAAGAGATGTGTTGAGCGAGTCGCTAAAGAATGCAACGGGTTCTATTGGAACAGTTAGTAAAATATCGAATTATGCCGAAGAAATTGAAAATCTAATTTCAGGTGATCAGCCAGCGAAAATTTTTACAACTGATGAAACAATTGAAGATGCAAATGAGTTTGTGCTAGAAAAGCATCTTGAAGATTTCTTGGTGAAAAATTGGCAGAACACCGAGCTTGGCAAAAATTATGACATATATACTGAGAATGGTGATATGGTTGGTCAGCAATATCCGAGCGACACTGGCCCAATTGATATCTTGGCGGTGAGCAAAGATAAAAAAGAGATACTTGTTGTTGAATTGAAAAAAGGCAGGGTGAGTGATGTGGTAGTTGGTCAGATTCAAAGGTATATGGGCTATGTAAAAGAAGAGCTGGCAGAGTCAATGCAAATTGTTAAGGGGGTAATTATCGGCTTTGAGGATGATGTAAAGATTCATCGCGCTCTTGCAGTAACAACAAACATAGACTTTTACACGTATAGGATAAATTTTAAGCTTGAGAAGAAATAAATATGCAAAAAATAACTTTATCACAACTTGAAACTCATTTATTTCATGCGGCGGATATTCTGAGGGGTAAAATGGATGCTTCAGAGTATAAGGAATATATTTTTGGCATGCTATTTTTGAAGCGAGTTTCAGATCAATTTGTGGTTCATCAACAGGAGGTTAAATTGAAGCTAGAAAAAGCGGGAATTAAGGGAGATCAATTAGAGAAGCAAATCGAAGACCCAGTTTTGTATGGTGACAGTTTTTTTGTTCCAAAAAGATCGCGATGGGAATTGAATAAAGAAATTGAATTAGGGGATGGCGAAATGTTTTCTGGGATATTAAACGTCAAAGAGAATGTTGGTAATGTTCTAAATAAGTCATTGGAGGCACTTGAAGAACACAATGAGGTTTTGGATGGTGTTTTAAAAAATATCGATTTTAATGCTAAAAAAGGAAAAACCAAACTCAAGGATTCTCAGCTCACAGAATTGATTGCTCACTTTAATAAATATCGCTTGACTAATGATGATTTTGAATTTCCCGACTTGCTTGGCGCGGCTTATGAGTATCTAATTAAAGATTTTGCCGACAGTGCGGGCAAGAAGGGCGGGGAGTTTTATACTCCATCTCAAGTGGTTAAAACATTAGTACGATTAATTAAGCCTGATTCTGGCATGGAAGTTTATGATCCTACATGCGGTTCCGGAGGTATGCTTATTCAATCAAAACAACATCTTGAAGATCAAGGTCTGCTCGACAAGGTTGGTGCGAATGGCCGGCGCGGCATATCGCTTTATGGTCAAGATAACAATGGAACGGTTTGGGCGATTTGTAAGATGAACATGATTCTACACAACATTAAAGATGCTAAAATTGAAAATGACGACACTTTGGAGCATCCGCAATTTGAAGTAGATGGCTATATTCAAAAGTTCGATAGAGTTATTGCCAATCCACCATTTTCACAAAATTACAGCCGGCAAAACATGAAATATACGCAACGCTTTCGTTACGGTTGGGCGCCAGAAACCGGGAAGAAGGCGGATTTAATGTTTGTGCAACACATGATTTCCTCGCTTAAAGATGATGGAATGATGGCAACAGTTATGCCGCATGGTGTTCTTTTTCGCGGTGGTGCCGAAAGGTCAATTCGTGAGGCAATTGTGCGTGATAATATAGTAGAGGCAATTATCGGCTTGCCACAGCACCTTTTTTATGGCACAGGCATCCCAGCCTGCGTTTTGGTGATTAATAAAAATAAAGACAAGGAGCTTAAGGATAAAATACTATTCATAAACGCTGATGTTGAATTTGGTGAAGGTCGTAATCAGAACTTTTTGCGTCCAGAAGATATTGAAAAAATTAGCTTTGTATTTGATCATAAAACAGAAATTGCAAAATATTCTCGATTGGTTGATATTAAGGAAATTGAGGATAACGAATTTAATCTTAATATTCGTCGCTATATTGATAATTCTCCAGAGCCAGAAATTGAAGATGTTCGAGCTCATTTGACCGGAGGTATCCCTCGTCGTGAAGTGGCTTTGTATCAAAAGCAATTTACTAAATATGGGGTAAAAGATAAAGATTGCTTGATAGATAAAGATGCTGAGTATTTATCATTTTTTGAAAATTTGCAGGAAAAAATTGCAATTCGCGAACACTTTGAGAGCCACAAGGAAATTTTGGCTGTTGATGAACAAATGAACAAATCACTTTTGGCTTGGTGGCAAGAGGCCAGGACTGAAATTGAAAAATTTCCAGAACACAATGGTGTGGCGGAGTTTCGTCGCGAGTTTATAGAAAAATTTAAACATCAATTTGCCAAAATCGATGTGCTGGATGACTTTCAAGAGGCTGGGATTTTTGTAAATTGGTGGGAGGCAATTAAATATGACCTCAAGACAATAGTAGCTGTTGGCTGGAGTCCTTCCTTGATTCCCGATGATTATATCAAACAGGCGTTTTTTGTGAGTGAGATGAAGGGTGCGGAAGATGCTGAAAGTAAAATCGCAGAATTAGACGGAGAGCTTGTCGATGTTTTAGAAACTGTCGAAATGGAAGCGGATGAGGAGGGTGAGGAAGAAGAAAAGTCGGTCAAGAATGTAAAGGCATATCTTAAGGCGCAAATAAAAAATCTTAAAGATACTGCTACCCCCGCCTCGCTCAAAGAAGCTAAAGAGTTTGAAAAAAATATCAAAGATATTGAAGTCAAAGAAAAAGGCGTAAAAGAAGCTAAGAAGAAATTAAAAGATCAAGAAAAAGCGCTAGTGCAAAAAATTGAGGCTAAAAAACTTTCTTTTACCGAAGAGGAGGCCAAGGAATTAATATTAAAAAAGTTGTTTGATGGCATTAAGGCGGAAATGGAAAGATATTTGAATGCTGAGAAGAAAAAGATTGTTTCAATTTTTGAAAAACTTTGGGATAAATATCAGGTTCCGCTAACTAAAATTACAGACGAGCGAGACCAGGCAGTGGCTGAGCTAAATGAATATCTTAAGAAACTTAGCTATTTGAAATAACCATGGTTGTTGAAGCTAAAAATAAAATACCAGAAGGTTGGCAAGAGGGTAGTCTGTCGTGTTTCGCTAATCCAATCGCCAAGAGATTTCCAAAAAATTCAAGTCCTTATTTGGAGATTGGTGATATTGATGTAATATCAAAGAATTATAAAACAAAAGACAAGCCTGCACCGGGTGTTTGTCTGGCCGTTGATTGTGGGGATGTTTTGATTTCAAAGGTTAGGCCGACAAGAGGCGCAATTATTAAAGTCAAAGATAGTTTGTATGTAAGTCCTGCATTTTCAGTTTTGAGAGCATGTGGTGATGATAATTATTTATACTATGCTTTGTCTAGACAGAAGTTTGTTAATTATTTAGGGACCAGAGAGACGGGGACAACCTATCCGAGTTGTGATGATCGAGACATTTTTGATTATAATACTGTTTTCCCAATTAAAATCGAAGAACAACAAAAGATCGCGGAGATCTTAACGACTCTGGATAATGCTATAGAAAAAACCGATGCGATTATTGAGAAAAACAAGAGGATCAAACAAGGACTGATGCAAGATCTTTTTCGTTATGGAATAGACGAGCAAGGCAATATCCGTAGTGAAAAAACTCACAAATTCAAAACCGTCAAAATCGGCAACCAAGAAATGCGAATTCCGGATGAATGGGAGGTGAAAACAATAATGGAAATTACTAACAATGAAAAGTTTGCAATCGTTGATGGGCCATTCGGGAGTAATTTAAAAACTGAGCACTATAAGACATCTGGAATTCCAATTATACAAAGTGGTTTTGTTACATCGGGTGAGTTTTATGCAGAAAAATATCTTTATGTAGATAAACAAAAGTTTTTTGCAGAAATTAGAAGTAAAGTTGTTCCTGGGGATATTGTAATGGCAAAGATTGGGGCGCAATGTGGAACTTGTTCTATTCTGCCAGAAAATCATGAGGTTGGTATTTTGGCGGGAAATTGTCTAAAAATTAGTGTTGGGAAAAATTGTTCAAATATTTTTTTAGATACTTTATTAAAATATTATTATAAAAATGGAAGGTTATTTTTAATAATTACGACTACGGCTCAGCCAGCAGTTAATATGAGCTCACTGAAAGAATTTCAAATTATAAAGCCACCACTGAATGAACAAGAAAGAATAATCGAATTGTTGAATTTTAGTACTGTGTCTATCAAAAAAGAAATTATTTATAAACAAAAACTTCTCTCCTTGAAGCGTGGGTTGATGGAGGATTTACTCACTGGCACAATGCGTGTTAATAGCTTAATGACAAATTAATATGAAAATTCCAACTCAATTACAAATCAACGAAAAGATGAACGTCGAAGAGCCGTTTTTGCGTCAGCTTGAGCGATTGGGTTGGACAATATTGCGCGCTGAAGAGGTTGGCAAATATGATCCAGCCGTGACATATCGCGCAAGCTTTAGTGAAGTGATTATAGAAAAACAATTTCGTGAGGCGTTGTTAAAGATTAATCCTTGGTTGGAGGAAAGTCAGCTGCCGGAGATTATTCGAGAGTTGATGGTCCCGTCAAAAAATTCACTCCTGGAAGCAAATAAAGAAATATTGGAAAAACTTCTAGAAAATACTTCAGCAGAAAATAGAAAAACGGGCAGCAGAAACGAAACTGTGCGATTTATCGATTTTAAAAATCCGGACAATAATTTATTTTTAGCAGTTTCGCAATTTAAGGTAAATATTCCTGGGACCGAAAAGCATATTATTCCTGACATTGTTTTATTTATCAATGGTTTGCCGGTGGGCGTGGTCGAATGCAAATCAGCATCTGTTTCCGACCCGATCGGCGAAAGCATTGAACAGCTTTTGCGTTATCAATGTCGCCGCGGTGAAAGTAAAGAGGGCAATGAAAAGCTATTTTGGTATAACCAATTTGTAATTTCAACTTGCCGCCAAACTGCGAAGTATTCCAGTATTACAGGAGAATTTGAGCATTTTATTGAATGGAAAGATCCGTATCCTGCTAAACTTACAGAAATTGAAACCGAGGGCGGGGAATCAGTTAATAGTCAGCAGGTGCTGGTTGAGGGCATGCTTACGCGACAAAATCTCTTGGATATTATTCAGTCGTTTATATTGTTTCAAGAAAGCGACAAGGGAAAACTTATTAAAGTGGTTCCGCGTTATCAGCAATATCGTACAGTTTGTAAAATCGTAGAAAAATTAAAGTCCGGCAAGTCTCCATTGGAGAAGGGCGGAATTGTTTGGCACACCCAGGGTTCTGGTAAGTCTCTTACAATGATGATGGTGGTGCGCAAAATGAACCGTATGGATGGTTTGACTGGCTATAAAGTAGTTTTTATTACCGATCGTAAAGATTTGCAAAAACAACTCGGTGACACGGCAAAGACTATTGGCTATGAAGTTAAAATTGCGAATAATATCGCACGTTCAAGAGAGTATCTCAATAATAATACGCCGGATATTGTGATGGTAATGATTCATAAGTTTCAAGACGATAGTGTTGGAGCATTTGATCCGGCATATTTTAATTTTGCCAATCAGTCAGAAAAGATTTTAGTGCTGATTGATGAAGGACATAGGACGCAATACAGCCTGCTTGGGGCCAATCTAGCACAGTCTTTACCGAATGCTGTAAAAATTGCCTTCACAGGGACTCCTATTAAGAAAACCGAACAAACTTTTGGAAGTTATATCGATAAGTACACTATTCGGCAGGCAGTAGACGACGGTGTAACGGTTGAAATTATATATGAAGGCAGAACTCACAGTGCTGGAGTGACTGATCAAGAGGCTATGAATGCTAAGTTTGAAGAAGTGTTTAGCAAGGTGAATGATGAAACTCGGCACGATATTCTCGGCCGCTATACTTGGCGTGCCTATCTTGAGGCTGAAGAAACGATCCAAGAAAAGGCGAAAGACATGCTCAAGCATTATTTGACTCATATTTTTCCCAATGGATTCAAGGCTCAGGTGGTTGCAGTTTCGCGCGTGGCTGCGGTGCGGTATAAAAAAGCCTTTGATGAGTTGCTTAAAAATGAACAGCTTATTGCTGAATGGACTAAGGAATTGCAATCGCAATATGATAGTAAAATTGGAATTGATTTCGAGCGATTAAAAAAGCTGCGAGCCGAGATAATAATTTCTGGAGTTCATAATGATAGACCAGAATTGGCTGAATATACCGATAGCGCCAAACACGATGAGATTATTAGCAGTTTCAAATTACCGTTTGATAAGGTGACCGAAGATGGAGTTGCTGGCGACGTCGGAATTATTATTGTGCAGAGTATGCTATTGACCGGTTTTGATGCGCCCATCGAGCAGGTAATGTATTTGGATAATGTAATAAAAGAGCACAATCTTCTGCAAACAATCGCTCGCGTTAATCGAATTGATCACAATAAACAATGTGGTTTTATAATTGATTATGTTGGAGTTGCCAAACATTTGCGCGAAGCACTTTCAAGCTTTATTGACAAAGAAGATGTTGACGAAATATTAAGCGCCGTAAAAGACAATTCCAAGGACATTGATGAATTGAAACATGCAAAATCGTTGTTGAATGATTTTTTTAAGAAATTTGACATAGCTGACATAAACGATCTGGATGCTTGCGTAAATGTGCTTGGCGATGAAGAGGTGCGGAATGATTTTGTAATTTTATGGCGAAATTTCAACAGCGCGATGGATAAGGTTCTGCCCAATCCGGTGGCTTTGTCGTTCGTGAAGGACATGAAGCGCTTTGGTTTTGTTAGCGTAGCGGCAAAAAATAAGTATCGTGACGAAAGATTAAATATTAAAGATGCCAGTACAAAGATTCGAGGTATTATTGATGAGTTTTTAATTTCTCAAGGAATTGATTCAAAGATTCCACCTCTGCCAATATTCTCGGAAAAATTTCAATTAAAAATTAAAGAAGAAAAAACTGATCGAGCAAAAGCAGAAGAACTAAAGAATGGAATTGCGGAACATATTGAAGAACATATTGAAGAAGATCCGGAAATGTATGAAAGATTCAGTGAAAAATTAGAGAAGCTATTGCGCGAGTATAGGGATAATTGGGAGCTAATGGCTAAGGAGTTGGAGGCTTTGCTTGAAGAAATTAGACAAGGTCGTGAAGGTGAGGAAAATTATGGCTTTGATCGAGCGAAAGAGATGCCATTTCTAGCACTTCTAAAAAAAGAAGTTTTTGGTGTTAAAGATTTAGAAGGATTGACAGATGAGCAGAGGGATTTATTAATACAAACCACCAAAGATATTTTAAATCAATTAAAAGATTCTCTGCAGGAGGTTGGTTTTTGGCAGAGTGTTGGATCTCAGAAAAGATTGAAGACATTTATAGCTTTTAATCTTTTGACGGCGTTTAATGGTAATAAAACAATCGCCAGCAAAAAGAGCGAAATATCACAAAAACTCATGGAGCTCGCTTTTCATCTTTATAAGTAATACATGAAGGAAATAAATATTGACAAAATTATTCGTTCCAAAAGAAAGACCATCGCGCTGGTTGTGGCTGCCGATGCCTCCTTGGTGGTGCGTGCACCCATGGGGACGACATTGGAATATATCAAAGAGCTAGTTTTCAAACGTCGATTTTGGATTAATCAAAAGAAGTTAGCTGTAAATAAAAATGGCGTAGTACTAAGAAAGAAGGAGTTTGTAAACGGAGAGGGGTTTTTGTATCTCGGCAAATTATATAAATTGAAAATACGGAATTGTGACGCAATAAGTCTTTCCGAATATTTATTTTTTCCAAAAAATAACTTAAATTTGGCGCACGAAAAAATGACTGAATGGTATAAAAAGATGGCTTTAAAAAAAATATCGGAGCGAGTTGATTTTTATAGTAAAAATACAGGCTGGAAATATAAATCAATTAAAATTAATGATGCCAAAAGCAGATGGGGGTCTTGTGGGCCAAGTGGGTCATTAAATTTTACCTGGAAATTAATCATGGCGCCGTTAAATGTAATTGATTATGTGGTGGTGCATGAGCTTGCGCATATAAATGAGAAAAATCATTCATCAAAATTTTGGAATAAAGTTAAGACGGTTTTGCCTGATTATGTCAAAAGAGAACAATGGTTGAAAGAAAATAGAAATCAGATGGTTCTGTAATGTGAATATTTTATAATTTATATTATGGGCGTAGCATATAAAAATTTTTGGTCACTAAACACAGATGAGGCAGTCGTTTCGGGCATTCTTAGAGATCAAACCAATAAAAATCTTGAGGTGCTAATGCCAATGAATGCTCAAATGAAGGGGGTTGATTTAGTGTTAATGAATGTTGACACAAAAAAAAGCCGTAACAATTCAGGTGAAGGGCAGTAAGGCTTTTGAGCCAAATAAAAACGAACTCCGCAAATATAAACATGGGAATGTCGGTTTGTTTTATCTCGAAGAAAAGACTATATTTGATGCGACAGCTGAGTATTTTATTTTTTTAATTTACGTCATTGAAGAAGATGTCAAAATCGGCAGAAGAACATTGAGTCCACACTCCATAGTTATTCCAACGGTAAAACTTCAGGAGCTAACCAAGAAATATAAAATGATTCACGGAAAAAGGTATAGTTATTATTTTTGGGTAAATCCTAAGACAAAAGAAGTGTTTGATATTCGCGATCAGCATTATTATGTCAGCGAATATTTAGATAAAGCTGGATATGTAAAGTTGAATAAAGAAATTGTATGAAAATTGATTTTATAAAACATGAAGTATTTATTTTAACAATAATGGGTGCATTTCAGCATAATAAAATTTATGGTGAGAACGTTAACGTGGCAAATAAAATTAAATTCAGAAAAAGCTTAGAGCTGTTATTAAATATAAAAGCGGAAGCCTATAAGAAAATGGTTTCTGAGAGTAATCATCTTATGCATCTGGATGAACTAAAATCATCACTTGAGTTAGCACATAAAGATATTTTATTGGATGAGTTCATCTCATTCGGAACTGTTCAGAAGATTTTAAATTTGTATTTAAAATATTTGTGGAGTATCGATTTGATAGTTGAGCCACCACACTGCCCAATTGATAGCATAATATTGAATCGCTTGAATGATTTCACGACAAGATGGACGAAAATGAATAAGAATGTGTATATAAATACTATTGAAAAGATTAAGCTGATTAGTGAAAAGCGAAGCATCGCCGAATGGGAATTGCTAGAATTTAGTCGAAGATAGATATCTGGTGCTGGAAACATTAATAAATTTATGAAAAATTTTCTTGCATTATTAATATTAACTGCACTGGTCAGTGGCTGCTCTCTATCACCACAGTCCTCAGCTACTTTAAT
This sequence comes from uncultured Gammaproteobacteria bacterium, assembly GCA_964443495.1. Taxonomy (GTDB): domain Bacteria; phylum Patescibacteriota; class Patescibacteriia; order Patescibacteriales; family GWE2-39-37; genus JAAXUA01. Next base: position 310,434 of record CAYUCS010000002.1, on the reverse strand, counting down.
ACAATGAAGCAATTAATTGAGACGCCTGAGGACAAATTAAAAATTCGAAGATATTTGCTGGATGAGTACGATGAAGATGGGCGGCATTATAAATCAAGTTATTACGCCACATTTAAACATGCCAGGCAAATAACCGGTCGAGACGAACATGGTTTGCTGATAAGCTTGGATCATGCGGGTGATTGGTCGGGCGCCTGCATGTATATGATTTTGATTGACCACATCGGGGGAATGTTTCGCTTGGGAAGTAAGCCGCTCGATGAAAACATCAAGGATTTCCGCGCCGCCTTGGAAACGTTTACGGATTTATCACAAGAGGATATCGAGATATTGCGTCAGCTGCGAAATTCGTTTCTGCATAAATTTAATTTGTACTATATCCCTGACGACAAGACTCAAATACCATGGCTGTTTTCGGTCGGCATCGGTGATCAATTGATCGACGTATCGGACTTGGCTAGAAAAAATGGCGGCGGCAAGTTCAATGACGCGATAATCAGTATTAAAAAACTGGGAGATCTTGTTGAGGGGATGCACCAAAACATTCTGCAATCGCTGGAAAAGAATGAGTTAATTGTGCGTATCCATGATGAGTTCGAAGGCCTGGATGAACTGTTGGACTCGAATACCATCGTTTATGCCTCAAAAACAAAAGACATATAGATGAGAATTTGGATATATTATTCACTTTTCATGAGGCAAGTTCTAATTGCATTCACTAATGCGTGGCAATAGAAAATTAATTTTATGGAAGAAAGAATTTTAAAAATTGAGGAGGAGCTTCGCGTGATTCGGGAGCGGAATGGGCGAGTGGAGGCGGATAAGGCTTGGGAGACAAGCTTGTTCCGTATTTTGAGTATCGCGGCCATCACTTATGTTATCGCTTCGGTGGTGATGTGGTTGATCGGCTCGTCTGCTTTTTATCTCAATGCCTCGGTGCCAGTGGTGGGCTATCTTTTGTCGGTGCAGTCTTTACCGGCGGTGAAGAGGTGGTGGATTGGCAAATATCATAAACAATAATATGGCTGAAATAAGAATCGTTGAGGACAAGAATCAGAAGAGCCTGATTTGCGAAGATGTCTTGCGTGATTTGCGCGAGTGGTTCGAGGTGGAGTCGGCTGTGACCGAGTATATCGAGAAGGTCGGGGAGAAGCTTTTCGTAATCGCGGAGCAGGCTGGCGAACCGATCGGCTTCATCTGTATCGAAGAGGTTAACGAATTCGTGAGCGAAATCTATGTCATGGGCATCAAGCGTGAGTTCCATCGGCAAGGCGCCGGACGTGAGCTTTTGGCCTTCGCTGAGCGTGAATTGGCCGCGCAAGGTAAGAGATATCTCCTAGTGAAGACCTTGAGCGAACGCCGGCCGGATGAGCAGTATGACCAGACTAGGCGGTTCTACCGACGGGTCGGTTTCTTGCCGCTCTGCGAACTCGACATCTGGGGCGAGGACAATCCTTGCCTTCTGATGATCAAGGTCCTGGAATAGCCGATTTTAACTAAGAGAGTTGAATGTAGAATACATGCGCAGTTTTGAACACTATCAAAAACAATTTTCGCGGGCGACGGAGACTGCTTTCGTTGATGAGCAGATCAAGAGCCGCAAGGCGACGGAGCATTTGGCGACGCTTTTCGGTGAGGCCGAGAGCAAGTTCGACCGTACAGTCGCCATGTTGAGTCTTGTACGCAACCTGTTTCCCTTCGAGCCGAAGTATAAATACGAGACCGAGCATCTGCCGATTAATCCGGAAAAGTATGAATTCAAAGAGGGCACGATCGGACGCGGCGGCGAGAATGACGTCTATCTTTTGGAATCGAAAGTCGAGGGCGCGCCTTCAATGGTCTTGAAGATGAACCACATGGACAACGGCAGTACTGATCAATTGGTCGCTCGGGCCAAGGAAATCAAGGATGAGTATGAAAAAGTGAAGGAGTGGTTCAAGGAGATGCCTGATCTCGTGCCCGAGGAGCTGTCACTGATCATGGAAAGCCCGCGCAACGGCAAGCCGGGCATTGCCACGCTGCAGAAGTATTACGGCAAGGATATCCGCGATATTTTCCGGGTGATGATGCGGGAGAATCTGCCTAAGCTTTTGGAAAAAAATCCCCGGCTCAGGGCCGAGATGTTCAATTTTATCCGTATCACCGACGCCAAGACGGTAGAAACGGGCGAGATGGTCGATCTGCTCGGCCCGCGCAATCTGTCGATCGTCAAAGTTGGGGACGAGGAGCGGCTTTTGCTGCTCGATCCGCACCTCATCAGCCATCCGGAGCGCAACCAGGAGGACGTTAAGGCGCGGCAAAAGAAGCGGCTGGATTATCTGCGGACAGAAATTGGCTATCCGGAAGCGACGGCTGGCGTTTTTTGATCGATTGTCGTATTATGTGTGGGTTGGACGATAATTATTAATTGTAAAATAATCAAATGGCTAAAATCGTGAAGAACGCAAAAGAAGTGAAACCGCTGACTGAAGCGGAGTTGGACAGGCTGGTCGAGTCGGGCAGCAAGGAGGCGCAGGCTACGATCAAGCAGTATCTCAAGTCCGAGAAGGATGAGGAAAAGCGCGAGTTGGCCCAGCGTGCTTTGGCTGCGTGCGAGGCGCAATATTACGAGCCGCGGAGCGCCAAGGAAGAGCAGGAATTCATCCTGTGCAAGCTGATTTCCATGCGCGAGCGCGAGATTGCGGAACTGGAGGAAGAAGCAGGCCAGTCGGAATTGGAGCTGGACAAGCTGGCCCTGGAGAAAAAGGTGCATGAGCAGGTCATGGCCAAGCGCAAGGACAAGCAGAAGGCTTGGTCTGATCGCTGGAGCGAGGAATTGCGCCAGGCTGAAGCGAATAACCTGAAGGCGTTGGAAGACGACCTGGAGTATGAGAAGGCCTGGGTGGCGGCGGCCAAGCGGATGATTACCACGCCGCGCTACAAGGGCGGTATCGAGGCCCGCCATTTCGAGCATTACGACTTCCTGTTCGATGAAGAAGTAGAAGACGAGTGCTGCGGCGACGGGTGCGGCCATCATCATTGCGATGACGATTGCTGCGAAACTTGCTAACAATTTGAACTAATTTGTGGAAAAGCGTCGTTTAGACGCTTTTTCTTTTTGGTGGTAAAATTAATAATAAGGGCGATGGGGCACCGGGTTAGGCTTAATCTCCTTTTAATGATTCGGCGGGATAGTATTAGTAAATAATCGCAAACATATGACTAAACAACTCATGTGGGACGGCCTCGGCTGGGGTTTCCTCCTCTGGTTGGCCGGTTATGTCCTTGGCATCGCCCTGTTCCCGTTCGTGCCCGGTTGGGCTATCGGCTGGATCATCATACCCATCGGCATCGTGCTGACGATCCTGGTCTTGCTCAAGAAAGTCGATGGGCCGAACCTGACTTACTATATGAAGCTGGCAATCATCTGGGTGCTGATCGCAATCGTTTTTGACTACATCTTTATGGTCGTGCTGTTAAATCCGGCTGACGGGTATTACAAACTGGATGTGTACCTTTATTATTTGTTGATGTTCATTCTGCCAGTAGCTATCGGTTTTAAAAAAGTTGACATGATGAGATGATCGACGATCTGCAGCTCTATTTCATTGCAGCATTTTTGGCGTTCAACGTTATCGCTTTTTCAGCGATGCTGATCGACAAGATCAAATCGCGCAACCAGGGGGCAGAGCGTATCTCTGAAGGAATGCTCTTTTTCATGGCGGCCGCTTTCGGCAGCCTCGGGGTCTATGCCGGCATGTTCGCTTTTCGCCACAAGACGCGTAAGTGGTATTTTCTGGTCGGGATCCCGCTTTTGATCTTCCAGAATGTCGCTTTAGCTTATTTGGTTTACTTGTATTTCGCGGGCCAGGCCGGTGTCGGCCAGCTGCCGTAGAGTATTATTAATATTTCAATCATATCTATGCCATCAATAAGGTCAAACCTGGATTTATTGATCGCTGCCGGAGCGATCGTCTTGATCGGCGCCGGCGTCATGCTCTGGTTCAATGCCTCCAAGATTCCTGAGCCGGTCTTTTGCACGCAGGACGCGATGGAGTGTCCCGACGGCTCATTTGTCGGACGGACTGGTCCGAAGTGCGAATTCGCCGCCTGTCCGGGGCCGACCTCGACTTGCGCCACGCCGGAAGGCTGCGGCGCGGCTTCGAGCAGTCTTGTGACCAAGATCGACAGCATCGAGGGCATTGCTTATCAATATTCTCCATCTTTGCCGACAGCCTATATCCAGCCTCAGGACTGGCCGCCGAAAGTGACCGTGACCAGCACGGCCGCCAATTGCCTAGGCGAGCGGGCAAGCACCAGCTTGATGGAAGTGGCAGCCAAGGAACGGACGATTGCCGGCCGGCAGTATTGCGTCAAGGAGAGCGTGGGCGCCGCGGCCGGCAGCGTTTACACGAGCTACGACTATTCGACCATCAAGGACGGGCGGACGATTGCCATTGTTTTCACTTTGCGTGCGCCGCAGTGCGCCAATTATGAAGACCCGGCCAGGACAGCTTGCGAGCAAGAGCGAAAGATTTTCAACCCTGACGACTTGGTCCAGCCGATCGTCACTAGCTTGAAAAATATCCAGAAATAATCCAGAAAACGAGATAAATTGCTAAAAACAGGCCATAATGCCTGTTTTTTTGCCTAAGTTCTATTGACAATATGGCAATATTGTGTAATAATAGCGAATCGGTCTTTACACAATCGCAAATCAAATATATTGCCAGGAGGGCACATGAAAAAGACAATCGACGCTTCAAGACGTTTGGAACAGGCATTGCGCCTCTGGGAAGATGTAAATTATGTCGGCGGCCTGACATACAAGACGATGATGGCCAACGGACAAAAACCCACCTTCGCGATGGAGCCGCCCTATGAGCACGCCCATGAATTGCGGCGCGAACTGCTTGGATCATATGGCGCGATTCCGGACGAAGGCAAGGATTTCGAAAGATTCCTTGCCTTGTCGGACCACTACTATCAGAGGATGAGCGGCTTGGCCCTGTTGCCGATCTGCTTGTACAACTGGACGATCTCCTCTCGGAGAGTCTATCACCTGCCTGCCAGCCTGCAAACCCTGCTCGAGTGGACTTCGCTTGAGGAGATGCGCTGGGGCGACATCGAGTGGCCTTTCCCTTCATTTTCCATTTCATTGGAACGGCCGCTGGTCGACAGCTTCGGCTTCGAGTATGACAGCATTTTATTTTCGATCTACGAGACGATTAATGAGCAAGGCCAGGCCAAGCTCGATCGGGACATCGCCGTGATGCTGTTTTCCAGCCGTCTCGAAGGTTATTCCGGCTTATCCAAGGATGACCGCAAGCAAATGCAACGGTACATCGACCAAGGCAAGACCAGGAAGCTGGAAAAGATGATGGACGCCATGGAGAGTCTCAACCCTTCGGTCGGCAGGACTAGTCCGATCCGGGCATTCATGTTCAGCATCGACAAGCACGCGGATGATTTCGTGACGGCCAAGGCTTTGGACCTTCAGGATAATCCCAAGAATGATGCTTACAGCCTGGGCGTTTACACCTTGATGGAATCGGCTCTGCATATCGTCGCCGGCCTGGCCTTGTACCTCGATTCGCTCGAACCTAAGGAAGCTCAACAGAATCGTTGGCAACCGGCTGAGCGGGAGACGGTCAAGAATCTGCGCTGCATCACTGATCAGGCGCAAATCTGCGAAGTCGAATGCGTCACTAAGCTGACGGAAAGAGACAAGCAGTTTTTGGCGGCAGTCAACGAGCACGTGCGAGTGCATGGACACATAGGTATGCCAGTGCATTGGCGCCGGGGTTATTGGCGCCGCAAGCCAGGATTCGGCAGCGTTCGATTCGCCAAACGCAATGTTCGCGTCAGCCCGGCTTTGATCAATCAGCACCTGATCGCCGAATTCCTCGAAGCAGGCGTGCCGGTCGGCTCGATGCATCTGGCTTGAAGCATATTTGATCCGCGAAACCTTTTATCAAAATAGCCAAGGAAACTTGGCTTATTTTTTTGGCCAAGCTTCCATTTTGGTGGTAAAATGCTATTATCACCGGAAGGAGCGGCTAAACAAGAATATTATGAAATACACGGAAAAAATCCAGCGGGCGATCAAGTTCTCGGTCAAGACCCACGAGGTCTACCAGAAACAGAAGCGCAAAGGTAAGGACGTCGCCTATATCACCCACCCGTTGACGGTCGGACTGATCCTGTCTTTGGCCGGAGCGGATGAGGACGTAATCGCGGCTGGCATCCTGCACGACACGATCGAAGACAGCGCGGAGCACAAGAAGGTTGACCGGGAGATGATCGTGGAACGGTTCGGCGAGCATGTGGCCGAGCTGGTGATGAGCGTTACCGAGGAAAATCCGCAGTCGCCTTGGACTGAGCGCAAGCGGCAGGCGCGCGAGCATATCGCGGAATTCTCGCATGATTCGCTTCTGCTTAAGTCGGCCGACATTCTGGCCAACACGGCGGAGATCGTCAATTATCATGCGCGCTACGGCGATGAGGTCTTTGGATGGTTCAGTGTTTCCAAAGAAGCTTCGATCAATCATTACCTCCTGAGCATCGAAGCCATACTTAAGCGGTGGCCAGAAAACCCTTTGGCCGAGGACCTTGCGGCGGTGGCTGAGAGTTTGCGCAAGATGTAGGTAAAAAAAACCCACCCCCGCGCGGCGCGCAACCCCTCCAAGAGAGGGGAGTTTATTTTTTTATGACACCAATGAGAAAGCTTTTGAAAAAATATTTCGGCTACGACGAGTTCCGGCCGTTGCAGGCGGAAATCATCGACAACGTCCTGTCTGGCCAGGATAGCTTCGTCTTGATGCCGACCGGCGGTGGCAAATCCTTGTGCTACCAGCTGCCGGCCTTGCATTTTCCCGGCTTGACGCTGGTCATCTCGCCGCTGATCGCTTTGATGAAGGATCAAGTGGACGCCCTTCAGGCCAACGGCATCAAGGCTGAATTCGTCAACTCGTCGCTCACCGCGTCGCGGATCAGCGAAATCTGCGCGGCGACCGCACGGAACGAGGTCAAGATCCTTTACGTCGCGCCGGAACGCTTCGCTCTGAAGAGTTTCCAGGAATTCCTGGCCGGACTGAACGTCAGCCTGATAGCGGTCGATGAAGCGCATTGTATCTCCGAGTGGGGCCATGACTTCCGGCCGGACTACCGCAACCTGAGCCAGCTCAAGAAAATGTTCCCGCAAGTGCCGCTGATCGCGCTGACAGCCACGGCTACGGCCCGCGTGCGCGAGGATATCGTCAACCAGCTGAACCTCGGGCGGGCGCGCCTGTTCATCTCGAGCTTTGATCGCGAGAATCTGAAAATCAGCGTGACCGAGAAGAAGCAGGCCTTTCACAAGTTGGTCGCGCTGCTCGGCGCTTACAAGAAGGAATCGGTCATTATCTACTGCTTTTCCCGCAAGGAAACCGAGGAGGTGGCGGCCAATCTGAATCTGAACGGCTTCAACGCCCGTGCCTATCACGCCGGCCTTGAGGCCAACGACCGCAAGCTAGCTCAGGAATTATTCATCAAAGACAAGGTCAATATCATCGTCGCCACCATCGCCTTCGGCATGGGTATCGACAAACCTGACGTGCGCCTGGTGGTTCATTACAGCTTCCCCAAGACGTTGGAAGGGTACTACCAGGAAATCGGGCGCGCCGGACGCGACGGGCTCCAGAGCGAGTGCGTCCTGTTCTATACTTATGCCGACGCGCGCAAGCACGAGTTCTTCATCAACGAGCTGGAGGACGAGAAATTGGCCGAGCGGGCGCGCGAGAAGCTGGCTCAGGTCCTCGAATATTGCGAATTGGCGACTTGCCGCAAGCAATATCTCTTGCGCTATTTCGGCGAAGAGATGCCGACTGACAATTGCGGCAGCTGCGATACTTGCACGACCGAGCGCGAGCGCTTCGACGCCACTATTATCGCGCAGAAAATACTTTCAGCCGTGGTCCGGACCGACAACCGTTTCGGCAAGAAATATATCGCCGAAGTCCTTTTGGGGCGCAAGAATCAGAAGATACTCATGAACAAGCACGATGAGCTGTCGGTTTTCGGCATCGTCAACGATTATTCGGAGCACGAGTTGGTGCAGCTCATTGCCCAGCTTTTAGCGCTCGGTTATCTGGCCAAGAGCGACGGCATGTACCCGGTGCTTTCGGTCACCAAGAAGGGAGCTAACCTGTTCCGCGGCGAGGACAAGCTGGTCCTAGCCAAGCCGGAGGCCGATCGCGTCGCGCCCAAGGCGGGCAAGAAGGCTAGCATCGATTATGACGCCGAGCTGTTCGACGACCTGCGCGTTTTGCGCAAGGCCTTGGCCGAAGAGGCCAATGTGCCGCCGTTCGTCATCTTCGGCGACGCTTCGCTGCGCGAAATGGCCAGCTATTTTCCGGAAGACAACGAGGGCTTTTCGAGGATCGTCGGCGTCGGTGCGCGCAAGTTGGAGCAATTCGCGGACGATTTCCTCAAGGTCATCCGCCGTCATGTCCGCGAGCGCGGCTTGAAACCGACGGAAAAACCTTCCAAGGCGAAGAAGGAAGAACCGGTCGTCAAGACGATCCGTCAGCCGCAGTTCTATGCCAAGACCAAAGAGCTGATCCTGAAGAAGATTCCGCTCGAGCGCATCGCCAAGAACCAGGGCATCGAACCAGGCACGGTGGTCAATCATATCGAAAAGATGATCGATGCTGGCGAGCGGCTCGACCTGGAATATCTCAAATTGCCCAAACATCGTTACATCGCCATGAAACAAGGTTTTGCCGAGTGCGGCGACGAGCGCCTGAAGCCGGTCTTCGAGCACCTGAAGGGAGAATACTCCTACGACGAATTGAAGCTAGCCAGACTATTGATCAGGCTTTAGATTTTTCGAAGGCGCCTTCCGGGCCTTGCCAAACGTTTTGATTGGTGGTAATTTACGATATCGTGACGTACATTTCATAACCGCAAAAAAGGGGGAGTCCATGAGGGATATAAGCGCGGAAATACAGGAAAAGATTACCAATTATTCACCGGCTGGCGGTCTCGACAGTACCGCCAGGGTCCTTTTGGCTTTAGCCAAGATCAATCACGGCCCGGTCAAGGGCCATAGCGAGCGCTTGGCCATGCTGGTCGAGTTTGTGGCGCTGCTGCTGGGACAAGATGCCAAGGCGGCCTTTTTCGCCGCCCTTATGCATGACATCGGGAAAATCATCCTGCCACCGGATTTGTTCGATGGCCACGATATTTCTGATGAAGAGTATGTACGGATTAAGACCCATGCGCAGGCCGCTTTCGAGGCCCTGAAGGACGTCCACTGCTTCGTTGCCTTATGTGCCGGTTTCCATCACGCGATGTATAAGGCTGGCTACGGCTTGGATATGAGCTGTTTTCCCAAGGATTGGTCACCGGCAACGATCAAGAAGGTGCTCGACATCTCGATGATCATTTCTGTCTGCGATCATGTCGATGCTTCGCATCGTAGCACGGCCATCAAGGACGGGTCATCCGGAAACGGTCTTTCCCTTAGGGAAAACCTGATACGGAAATACCCAGGCGAAGAGGCAGTCATAGAAGCTGCCTTAGCAGCCGAGGCCCAATTGAACCTTTATGATTAGCTGATATCACGCAATGAATCAAAGCCGAGACAACTCGGCTTGTTTTTTTTGTAAAAAAAGAAGCGGCATGCAATACATTGCATGTCGCTTTTATCCTTTGGGGCCGTAGATGTCATCTATTTGCATGACAATCAGGGTTGTCAGCCAGTCGATCATCGATTCGGGTGAATCGAAGGCACCGAAATGGAAGGTGTAAACGAAGCAGTCCACCCCCATGTCTCGGCAGCTCAGCATTAGCTCGACGTAACGTTCGAGGATGCGGTCCGACTTGGTCAGTGGGAAGAAGCAGAAGATGTAGTCATCTTCGGAAAGACGCTCAAAGGCCTGCTGTTCCAGCTGTTTGCCGAAAGTCGTGACGTGCGGGGTGTGCCACCCCAGGGCCAGTGCGAGGCGATTGGAGCCGCGGAAGTCGTCGAGGATAGCCTGGTCGGGGCAGAGGATGTGGAATTTCGGGGCTCGGCGAGAATGCTTGCTCATGTGTCACCTCCTTGTAAAGTGCGATTTGCTTGAAAATTAACATTATTATGGTCATTTGTCAATGAAAGAAATTGTTTAATTTTAGCCAAAAAATAATTAATATATATTGACATATTTATTAAATTATGCTATAGTTTAAATAAGTAGCTAAAAAAGAAAGGAGGTGACGGTTATGTACCGCGCCCTTGATGAAATGCTCATTCCTGTCCAAGAAGTCCTCGCCTACATAGACGAGAAAGAAGCATTCTTCAGCAGCCTGGGATTCGGGATTGATCAGATGCGGCAAGATGCCCAAAACGTGAGCCACGACGGCTCGATTCCTGGAACTTGTCTCAACAAAATATTCGGGCCTTGTACGTCCGAATTCCTGCTCACTCAAAGCTGAAATCCTGCCGGCAAGCGATTGCCGGCATTTTGTTTGGCAGGGGTTTCTGGTCTTGAAAAATAAGGAGAAAGATGGTAAGGTAATGTTAGTCTTTAATTGGCTAATATTATTATTTTTTATGACTTTACGCGGCTATTTGGGCACGATGGCGGCCACCTCGGCAGTTTCGTGGCTCGGCTGGATTTACGTCCTGGTCACGGTCGATCCGACCTCGACTAATTGGCTCGGTTTTTTGTTGTTTTACCTGTCGCTTTTCTTGGCTTTGACCGGCACTTCGGCCATCATCGGCTTCCTGGTGCGCTTTATCGCCTTAAAACATGAATTGGTCTTTCGCCAGGTCAACGATGCCTTCCGCCAATCTTTCCTTTTTGCCCTGATGATGGTGGCGGCTCTATACCTTTTGTCACAGAACCTGTTCAGCTGGCTCAATGCTGCCTTCCTGGTCATCGCCCTGTCGCTTCTGGAATACTTCTTGATCAGCTATCGCAAACAAACTTAAAATCGATTACATAGATAATAGATATATGAAAAGCAAATTATTAGAATTGAAGAAGGAGGCGACCGAACAGCTGCAGAAATTGCGCGAGCTGCCTTTGGTTCAGGACTTGGAAACGAAATATCTCGGCCGCAAAGGCGAGCTGACCGAGATTTTGAAAAAATTGCCTGATTTGGCGATCGAAGAGCGCAAGGAGTTGGGCCAGTTGGCTAACGAGATCAAGCTCGAATTGGCAGCCAAGTTCAAAGAGGCCGCCGAGATGCTCGAGGGCGGCAAGGAGCAGGCTAGCGTCGATGTGACTTTGCCCGGCATCCAGCCGGCCAGAGGGCATCTGCACCCGATGACGGTCGTCACTCAGGAACTGGAAGAGCTCTTCACTTCGATGGGCTTCATGGTGCTTGATGGTCCGGAGCTTGAATCCGATTATTACAATTTCGAAGCCTTGAATATCCCGAAGCACCATCCGGCACGCGACATGCAGGATACTTTTTATGTCGATAAGAAGAATAAGAACGGCGAATACGACCTGGTGATGCGCACTCAGACTTCGCCGATGCAGGTGCGCGCGATGCAGAAGTACGGTGCGCCGCTGCGGGTCGTCATTCCTGGACGCTGCTTCCGTTCCGAGGCGACCGATGTGCGCCATGAGCATACTTTCTATCAGCTCGAAGGCTTGATGGTGGGCAATGACATCAGCCTGGCCAATATGCGCGGCGTGCTCGAAGCGGTGGCTCAGCGCTTGTATGGTCCGGAGACCAAGATCCGCATGCGTCCGAAGTTTTATCCATTCGTCGAGCCTGGCGCCAACGGCGAGGTAACCTGCTTCATCTGCAAGGGCCAAGGGTGCCGCTTGTGCAAGCAGACCGGCTGGCTCGAGGTCTTCGGTTCCGGCATGGTCCATCCGAACGTGCTCAAGGCCGGCGGCGTTGATCCTAAAGAATATCAAGGTTTCGCTTTCGGCTTCGGTCTGACTAGGTTGGTGATGCTGAAATACAACATCGGCGATATCCGTTTGCTGCAAAGCAACGATTTGAGATTTTTAGAACAATTCTAAAAACGATCGATTTTCAATTATCAATGATCAATAAATTTTCAATTCTATAATTTTCAAAGGATTCCCAAATTTGAAAATTGAAAATTGAAAATTGAAAATTTTATTATGTATTTATCTTTAAATTGGTTACAAGATTACGTAAAGATTCCTAAGGGAGTCACGGCCGAAGAGCTGGCGACTCGCTTGAGCCTGCATACCGTCGAGGTCGAGAAGGTCGAGAAACAGTCAGAGAAATTCGACAAGGTCGTGGTGGGGCGCATTCTGGAAGTAAAGAAGCACCCGAACGCCGACCGCCTGCAGTTAGCCGAGGTGGAAGTCGGCGGCAAACAGCCGTTGCACATCGTCTGCGGTGCGCCGAATATCGCGCCGGACCAGCTGGTTCCGGTGGCTTTGGTGGGCGCCTTGCTGCCTAATGGCCTGGAAATCAAGAAGGCCGAAGTGCGGGGCGAGACTTCCGAGGGCATGCTCTGCGCGCCTGATGAGCTCGGCCTGGGCGATGACCATTCCGGCATCCTGATTCTCGAAGGCAAGGCCAAGGTCGGCCAGCCGTTGGCCAAATACCTCGGGCTGGATGATGTCGTGCTCGAAGTCGATAACAAGTCGCTGACTAACCGTCCCGACCTGTGGGGACACCTGGGCATGGCCCGGGAAATTTCCGCCTTTCTTGAAACTAAGTTCACTGATTATAAACCGAACCATAAACTGTTCGCCAAGCCGACCAAGGGATTTTCAATTGAAGCGAAGGTTGAGGACACCCAACTCTGCCAGCGTTATATGGCGGTCGGCATCGAGAACGTGACTATCGCCCCGTCGCCGGAGTGGCTGCAGCAGCGGCTGATTGCGGTCGGTTCCCGCCCGATCAACAATATCGTCGATATCACCAACTACGTCATGCTCGAACTGGGCCAGCCGTTGCATGCTTTCGATAAGGAGCAGCTTGACCGTATCGTCGTACGCCGTGCCAAGAATGGCGAACCGATGGAAACGCTTGACGGACAGAAGCGCGAATTGACCAGTGAGATGCTGGTCATTGCCGATTCCTCCAAGCCGGTGGCCCTGGCTGGCATTATGGGCGGCGCCAACAGCGAAATCAATGACAATACCAAGAATATCGTGATCGAGTCGGCAAATTTCGACTTCGTTTCGATCCGCAAGACTTCAGGAAAATTGGCCTTGCGTACCGAGTCCTCGATGCGTTTCGAGAAGGCCCTTGATCCGTATCTGGCTGAGACAGCCATTGCGCGCGCAACCGAATTGATTTTGAAGGTCTGCCCGGGTGCCAAGGTCGCGACCGAATTGGTCGATGTTTTCCCAGCTAAGAAAAAGGATCTGGACGTTATCAAATTGGATCTGGCCTGGCTCAACTCGATGATCGGCGAGGATTTCAAAGCTGAACGGGTAATATCAATCCTTGAAAGCCTCGGTTTCGGCGTGAAGCAAGACAAGGAAGCGCTGGCCGTGACCGTGCCGACTTGGCGCGCCACCAAAGATGTTTCGATCCGGGAAGATTTGGCCGAAGAAGTCGCCCGCATTTACGGTTTCAATAATATCAAGACGGTCATGCCGCTGGTAGCCATGCTGCCCCCGGAAAAGAACGAGGAACGCGACTTGGAACGTCAAGTGCGCGAGCTTCTCGCATTCGGCACCGGCTTGTTCGAGGTTTATAATTATTCCTTCGTCGGCGAAGAGCAGCTCAAGAAGCTGTTCATCGACACGAGCACGCATCTGCGTCTAGTCAATCCGCTGGCCTCGCATCAGACCATGATGCGCCAGAGCCTTTTGCCGAACCTGGTCGATGCGGTCAAAACCAATCAGCCGCGGTATAAGGATTTCGGCTTGTTCGAGATCGGCAGCATCTATCTCGATCTTCCGAGCGAGGTTAACAAGGACGGCCAGCCGGGCGAGTCGCTGCCGTACCAGGAGAAGCGGCTGGGTCTAGTCATGGCCAGCGACAATGCGGCTGATCTGCTCAGGCGGGTCAAAGGCGCTTTGGAGTATCTGACCGAGTCGCTGAACTTGCATATTTCCTGGCAGCCGAATGAGATCACCCCGAACTGGTCGGACAAGTCTCGTTACGCCGATATCGCGGTCAATGGCAAGGTCATTGGCTGGGTCGGCCAGCTTGATGCCAAAGTGGCCAAGAGTCTGGGCATAAAGAAAGCTGCGGTCGTAGCCGAGGTTTCCTTGAGACACCTGTTAGCGCTGGCCAAGAAACAAGGCCACGGCCTGTACCAGGAGTTCGAGAAGTTTCCGCCGCTGGTGCGCGACTTGGCGTTTGTCGTCAATGAGAAAATCCTTTATAGTGAAATCAGCCAGGAAATCCTGAAATTCAATCCGCTGATCAAGCAGGCCGAGCTGTTCGATGTCTTCCAGGGTGGCAAGCTCGGCGAGGAGAACAAGAGCCTGGCCTTCCACGTGACCTATCAGGCTGACCGCACGCTGACCGGCGAGGAGGTCGATAAGGTGCAGGCCAAGCTGCTAGAGCGGATGGCTGAGCGCTTCGATGCCAAGTTTCGAGACTTTTAATACATAAATCAAGGAGTATGTATCTTTTGCAATCAAGCCAGGACGTGCTGAATCTGACTTTAGCCTTCTGCGCTTTGCTCTTGTCCGTGCTGATCGGCTGGTTCATCTTCTATATGGTGATGATGGTGCGCGAGGCTTTTAAGGTCGTCCATGGCGTCAATGAGAAGATTGAAAAAGTCGGAACGGTCATCGACGCGCTCAAGGACAAGATCGAGCATAGCGCTTCTTACCTCTTGCTGATCGGCGAGGCGATGAAGAAATTAGTCGAAGTCGCAATCAAATATAGCGGGGAAAAGAAAAGCCGTAAAAAATAGCATTTTCGATATAAAAACAGCGAGCCGGCAGGCCCGCTGTTTTTATATCGGTCAAGAAACACGGCTCAGCATTCACATGCGAAGCACGTTTATTTTATTGACAATTATTATTAGTCGCGTTAATCTTTCAAATCAGGACAGTTGATAACGCAAGCCCGAAAGGAGGGTCGTATGGAATACCCGGAAGCGTTCATTCAAGAAGTTAAGGAGCTTTTCCCGAGACATTCTCAGTTGGCCGAGGATCTGGACGAAGGCAGCCCGGCCGTCGGTGAGTTCTTGGCCGAAATGCAGGCAGCCGAACCTGAAACAGGAAGGCGGGCTGCCATCCGCAAAGTCCTGGATGACTGGGTCAACCTTTATGCCGTGCAAGCGGACGGATTCACCGGCAAGGAGATGCTGGTAACCAAAGCCGACTGACTGCCGTGCATTGCACAGCCTACGCAAGTAGGCTTTTTTTATTCGATTCGGTGGTCTGTTGTTGAAAACATAAAAAACATCGCCCGTGGCGGGCGATGTTTTTTATGTGAGCCTTATTATAGCTGTACTTGGTAGCCGCAGCCCTTCTGGCTGCATTTGACGCCGCTGTCCTTGTCTTCGATCAGAAGTGAGCCGCAGTCGGGGCATTTTTCGCCGGTCGGCTTGCCTGGGAACGATGTCTTGCAGTCAGGGTAATTGTTGCAGGCATAGAAAGTGCCGCGTTTCGAGCGCTTCATCACGATCTCGCCTTTGCCGCAGGCCTGGCACTTGATGCCGGTGTTGGCGGCCGGGTTGTCGATACCCTTGATGTTCTTGCACTTCGGGTAGCCGGTGCAGGCCAGGAACGGGCCGAAGCGGCCGGTCTTGATGGCCATGGGCGAACCGCATTTTTCACAGACCGTATCCTTGTATTTCTCTTCGAGTTCCTTGATCTTGTCGGTCTTTTCGCCTGGCTGGCCCGGGGCGCCGCCGTTAAGGGATTTGATGTTACGGCAATCCGGGAAGTTGGAGCAGGCCAGGAACTTGCCGTAGCGCCCTGTCTTAATAATCATCGGGGAGCCGCACTTGTCGCAGACTTCCTCGGTCTTTTCTTCAGGCATAATGTCCTCCTTATTGATTGATTTATATTTATTGTCCAGGTTGGCCATGAACGGCTCGAAGAAATCCTTGATGACCGGCTGCCATTCGCGCTTGCCTTCAGCGATGTCGTCGAAGTCGTTTTCCATCTTGGCCGTAAACTCGAAATCGACGATTTCTGGGAAGTGCTCAACTAGAAGGTCGTTGACCGTAAAGGCGATGTCGGTCGGCTGCAAACGCTTGCCATCGTCGCGGGTGACGTAATGCCTGGTTTCGATCGTGGCGATGGTCGGGGCGTAGGTGGACGGACGGCCTATGCCATAGCGTTCCAGAACTTTGACCAATCCGGCGTCAGAGTAGCGGGCGGGCGGTTTGGTATAGTGCTGTTCAGGCTTGATTTCTGCCAAAGACAAGATTTCCTCCGGCTTGACTGAAGGCAGGATGGTTTCGGTGCTTTTTTCCGGGTAGATTTTCAAGTAACCGTCGAACTCCAAGACTTGGCCGGTGCACTTGAATAGCCAGCGGTCATTCTTGTCGGCGTGTTTGGCCTCGATTTCGATATCGGTCGAGAGGACGCGGGCATCCGGCATCTGGCTGGCGATGCTTCGTTGCCAGATCAGCTTGTATAGTTTGTATTGGTTCGGATTCAAAGAGGCCTTGATGCTTTCCGGGGTGCGGACGGCTTCGGTCGGACGGATGGCTTCATGTGCTTCTTGGGCACCTTTGCTTTTGGTCTTGAAAGTACGCGGCTTGTCGAGCGCGTAAGCTGAACCGATCGATTCCTGCAGATAGGTCTTAGCTTCGCCGAGGAATTTTTCTGACAGGTTCAATGAGTCAGTGCGCATGTAGGTGATCAAGCCGACATGACCTTCGCCGGCCAAGTCGATACCTTCGTAAAGCTGTTGAGCTAGCATCATGGTCTGTTTGGCAGAGAAACCGAGCCAGCGGTTGGCAGTCTGTTGCAGGGTGGAAGTCGTGAAGGGTTTAGGCGCGGTGCGCTTGGCTTGCCTCTGCTTGATATCCAGTACTTGGTAATCGGCGCCGGCAAGGGCAGTGACTATATCGTTGGCTTTAGCTTCAGTGGGGATGGAAAACTTTTCCAGAGTGTCGTTGTTAATTTTAACCAAGCGAGCCTCAAGTCTTTCCTGCTTGTCAGTGTCGAGGAGGGCATCAATAGTCCAGAATTCTTCGGTTTGGAATTTCTGGATTTCCCGTTCGCGTTCAACGACTAGGCGGACGGCCACGCTTTGCACGCGGCCGGCGGACAGCCCTTTAACTACCTTTTTCCAAAGGAAAGGCGAAAGCTTGTAGCCGACTAAGCGGTCAAGGACGCGGCGAGCCTGCTGGGCGTCCACCAATTTTTCGTCGATAGTGCGCGGATGCTCCAAGGCTTCTTTGATGGCCTTTTCAGTAATCTCGTGGAAGACGATCCGTTCGGTCCGCTCAGGAGTCTTGTCCAGGCCAAGGGCTTGTGCCAAGTGCCAGGCGATCGCTTCTCCTTCGCGGTCTTCATCCGACGCCAGGATGACTTTCTTAGCCTTTTCCGCCGCCTTCTTCAGCTTGGTGACGGTCTTGCGCGAAGCGGTCGGAATGACATATTTCGGCTGGAAGTTGTTCTCGACATCGACACCGAGGTCGCGTTTAGGGAGGTCGCGGATGTGGCCGAATGAAGATTCGACCTTGAAGCCCCGGCCGACGAATTTGGCGATGGTCTTGGCTTTGGTCGGTGACTCGACAATTATCAGGTTCATGAATTAGCTAGTTTTAAAATAGTAATGAAAAATTATCGAGATCTAGTTCGTGAGCCCGATAATTTTAAATTTAAAATTTTAAATTTAAAATTTTTTTATGTATTGCATGCCGCCGACATTCCTGGCCAAACCCTTGATTTCAAGAAGGGTCAGGGCGCCGTTGGCCTGGCTAGCAGAAAGCCCGGTTTCGGCTATAATTAGCTCGATATGCTTGGCCTCTTGCCCCAGTGCCGACATGATTGCCGCCTCGGTCGGTTCGAGCGAAGGCGGGGTTTTTGTCTTGGCATGCTTCTCAATATACTGACTTAGGTCTGTTAAGTCAAGGGCAGAGATGATGTCGTCCGCCGAAGTGATGCTAGTGGCCCCTTGTTTGATCAGTTGGTTGGTGCCAGCGGACAGGGGAGAATAGATGCTGCCGGGCACGGCAAAAACCTCTCGACCTTGTTCAAGTGCTTGGTAGGCGGTGATGAGTGAGCCGGATTTGATGGCCGCCTCGATTACCAGGGTGGCTCGGCTGATTCCCGAAATGATGCGGTTGCGCAAAGGGAAGTGGTGTTTCAATGGCGGGGTGCCTGGGGCGAATTCGGATAGCAGCTGTCCGCCGTTGGCGATGATCTTGTCGGCCAGGTAGCGGTTGTTCGAGGGATAGATATTCTGCTTGTCTAGGCCTGAGCCCAGCACTGCCACGGTGCGCCCGCCAGCTTCCAGCGAGGCTTGATGGGCGAGGGCGTCGATTCCCAGGGCTAAGCCGCTGACGATGGTGATATTTCTGGCAACCTGCCCGACCAGTTGCTCGACTGCTTGGCGCCCATAAACGCTGAATTTTCTGGCTCCGACTACGGCTAGGGCCGACTCTTTGCCACTGGCAAATCCTCGGCTATATAATAGGAATGGCGGTTGGTAAGTCGCGGCCAATAATTCCGGGTATTCCGGGTCGGCGCGCATTATTATATTGATCTTTTCCCGTTCCAGTTGTTCCTGGAATTGGGCCAGATTCAGGCTATGGCGCCAGGCCACGAATTCCTGGGCCAGGGATGGTTCAAGCCCGGCATTGGCCAGCTCGTTGGCTGGGGCCTCGAGAACTCTGGCTGCTGCCCGGAAATGCGCTTCGAGCCGGCTTAGCCTGGCGGGCCCGAATTTAGAAAAAGAGCCGATGGCGGCCCAGATTACCGATTCCGATGCCATTTATGTGCAAAAAAGGTTAATAAGCGGGCTATTGACAATAGTTAGCCTTCGTGATAAGGTAGGGTATCGTTAGTGGTTGAAGCACTACTTGTTTAAGGGTGTGGTGCGACATATGGCTTTCCTCCTTGACCATATGCGTGGCTTATATCCCTTATGGCAAGTAGTGCCTTGATCGCTAACGTTGACGGATAGAACAATTGTATCATATTCATTTTGGCGTTGATAGCTTTGTCTAGGAGCCGTCTGGCAAAATCTTCCCTCCTTTGATTTTACCGGGCTAATAAGGGTTATCCTTTAGCTTCTAGGCAGAATCATCCACGTCAGAGGGCAAACAGAGCGGTTACTCTGTTTTTTTTGTGGTTATTTTCGATAGGCAAATTAAATACGCACATTCATAAATGAAGAAGGGAGATAAACGTGAAAAAGCTAGAAGGTAAGATCGTAATCGGCATCGCTTCCAGCGCGCTCTTCGATTTGGCAGCTTCGGACGCAGTGTTCGTCAAGAAAGGGGCGGCAGCTTACAAGCTGTATCAGGAACGGAATATCGACAAGCCGCTCGGCCCGGGAACCGCCTTCCCGTTCATCAGGCGCTTTTTGCGGCTGAATCAGATTTTTCCGGAATTACGTCCAGTCGAAGTCATCCTGTTCTCGCACAACAGTCCTGAAACCGGCTTGAGAGTCTTCCGCTCGATCAAGCATTATGGACTCGATATCACGAGAGGGAGCTTCTTCCCTGGCGGCGAGTTCTATGATTTTCTGCCGGCGTTCAACATCTCGCTTTTCTTGTCCGGCAACGAGCAGGACGTTCGCGAATCCTTGAGAAGGGGGTATAGCGCCGGCCTGGTTATCGGCAACAAAGCGGTGGATGACGGAGATGATGGCGAACTGCGGATAGCATTCGATTTTGACGGCGTCATCATCGACGATGCAGCAGAACGGGTTTACAAAGAACGCGGTCTGGATGAATTCCAGTCTTCGGAAGAGGATTCGGCAGCGGTTGCGCACAAATCCGGCCCATTGGCCCGCCTGGTGCGTCAGCTGATGGCTATCAGGCAGCTTGAATTAGCCGCTGAATCGGCTGATCCGGCATATCGCCGCCTGATCAAGACGGCGATCGTCACGGCCAGATGCGCACCAGCCCATGAACGGTTCGTTACCACGCTGCGCGCCTGGGGTGTCGAGGTCGATTATGCTTTCTTCTTGGGCGGACTGCCCAAGAAGGCAGTTTTGGAAAAGCTCAGGCCGCACATGTATTTCGATGACCAATTGGTCCACCTGAGCGATGTCGATGGCGTGCCCTTGGTCCATATACCATTCGGCGTGGCTAACGGCAATTGAACGTGAGATCGGAGGAACGTATGAAAGACGCCTTGAGCATTTTCTTACTGCTCGGCACGATGACCTCGGCCATCCTGTCGTATTGCGATTTGCTGCCCGGCCTGGTGCCTGGCAGGAAAATGAAGAGGAAAAGGCTAAGCATCTTCTGGTTTTCCGTCCTGGCTTTCGCCATTACGGTATTCTTCTCTCTTTGCTCTTGAATCGGAACAAAAAAGCCCTTGGTCTAACCAAGGGCGATTTTTTTTATCTCAGGAAATAGCTGTTTGATGGCGACGAGCTCTTCTTTCTTGAATTTTTCTAGGACGAATTTTTCCGAGGGTGTTTTGCGAGGAGTTGGGACGCGGATGCCGACCCGGCAGCGGGTGAATTTTTTGGTTCCCAGATGGTCGATGAGTGACTGGACGCCATTGTGTCCTGCCGCGCGCGAAGCGGTTGCGACTTTGAAGGTCCCAAGATCGACATCGAGGTCGTCATGGATGACAGTCAGGATATTGGCCAGGTCCTCTTTGACCGGAATCTTGTAGTAATCAAAAATATTTCTGACCGCCATGCCGGAAACGTTCATGAAGTCCTGCGGCTTGACCAGGATGATGTCGTTATAACGAGCGACCAGGGCGCTGTACTTGTCTTTCCATTTTGCCCAGGTCAGGCCGTACTCGTTGGCGATCGAGTCGATAGCCAAGAAGCCGACGTTGTGGCGGGTAAGTTCGTATTGTTTGCCCGGGTTGCCCAGGCCGACGATCAATTTCATAATTTTATTGCTATATCTCTTCATCCATAATATCCGTCTCGCCTCGTCCGTGCTCTTGGCGGCCATGGATCTTGCGCCCTTTAGTGATCCAGACGCGGATCGGGGTGCCGGAGAAGCCGAACTTCTCGCGCAAGCGGTTGGCGATGAAGTGGGTGTATGATTTGTCCAGATTTTCCTTAGCGCCGATGCGGACTTCGAAGACTGGCGGATTGACGCCGCATTGTTCGAAGCGGCGGATGCGCGGATTGACCGTGCCTTTGCCGCGGGTCGGGCGATGCAGCTTGACCAGCTTCATCAGGAAGGTGTTAAGAACGGAGGCACTGATTTCTTTTCGGCGCTGTTCGGCTACCGTGATGATGGTTTCCAAGACATGCTTGGTCTTGGCTCCGGTCTTGGCCGAGAGGAAGAGAACCGGGGCCCATTGGGCGAAAGGCAGGTGGCTGAAAATCTCGCGGGTATGTTTCTTGACGTCTTTTGTTTCGATCAGGTCCCATTTGTTGCCGATGATAATCAGGCTTTTCTGGCGCTCGATGATCTCTTCGACGATCTTGGCGTCCTGGTGGGTGATCTCGTCGTTGATATCAAGGACCAGAAGGGCGATGTCGGCCTTCTCGAGGCTCTTCAAGGATTTCTCAATGCCGACTTTCTCCAGCTGTCCGTCATGCTTTTTCTTGTAGCCGACTTGGCGGCCTTTGCGGCTGATGCCAGCGGTATCGATCAGGCGGATAGTCTTGTCCTTGTAGATGAGCAGGGTATCCTGCGGTTCGCGGGTGGTGTGGGCGATGGGTGAGACGATGACGCGTTCTTCGCCCAGGAGGCTGTTCAAAAGACTGGATTTGCCCACATTCGGCTTGCCGATGATGACGGCCTTGATTTCTTCGACTTCAGGCTCTTCTGACGCGGTTTCGGCTGGCAGCCTCTCGACGATGAGGTCAAGGAGGTCGCCCGTGCCCGAGCCGGTCGCGGCTGACATCGAAATCGGCTCGCCCAGCGCGAGCTTATGGAACTCGACGACCTGGTCTTTCTGGCGGCGGTAGTTATCAACTTTGTTCGTCACCAGGAGGATGCGTTCGGTGTGGTCGTTAAGGATCTTTTTCAGGAGGTTGGCTAGCTGCCGATCGACTGGCAAAATGCCGTCTTTGGCATCGACGACGAACAATATCAAAGCAGCGCGCTCCAGATGGAGGCGCGCCTGTTCTTCGATCTTCTTCTGGATCATGTCGGTCTGCTCCCGTTTGCCGGCAGTGCCGAGGAAGTTGTCGAGATTGATGATGCCGCCGGTGTCGATCAGTTCGAAACGGCGTCCGCGCCATTCGGCCACGCCAGCGTTGGCGTCGCGGGTGGTGCCGGCGATATCGGAAACGATCGCCTGCTGCTTCTCGGTGAGGCAATTGAAGATCGTCGACTTGCCGACGTTGGTGCGGCCGAAGATGACGACTTGCGGCAGATTTTGGTTGGGGGTGTTCATGTTAATTCGGGTTCACTAGGCCGCTCTTGGTGTTATCGGCGGATTGGCCGACGACTAAGACGAAGTCGGGCTGGATGAAATTCTTGTTGGTTTTGGCTGATTGATTAAGTTCGGTGGTGAGCCAGGATGGCAGTTCGACGCCGAGGTTGGCTCCGGCCTTCTCCTTGAGCAGTTCGAGCGATTGCGGTTTGGCGCCATTGGTCAGGTCATAGATGACCGAGCGTTGGTAGTTGCGCATGCTGGCATTGGCGACGCTGGTGACATCGAAGCCGTATTTTTCCATGTCGGTCGAGACCTTGCTCGCTAGGCCGTTGATCCAGGTGCCGTTGCGGATTTCCAAGGTGACCTTCTCTTTGACCACTTTTTCGACAGTAGCTGTCGGCGCGTCGGCGAAGACGTTGGCGATCAGGTATTGGATCTGGGAGAAGTCGCCTGAGCGTGGAACGAGGATGTAAGCGCCTTCGTCGCCACGGCTGTCCATCAAGAGGCCGTCCGGGCTGTTATCGAGGACCTTGTTGGTGATCTGCTCTTTCTGCACGTTCTTGAACAGGTCCCACATCTTGACCATTTCCCAGACCTGGAAATTGGTGGTGACGTGATCCTGGTAAGTGCTGACCAGGTTGCCGATCAGCGTCGGCTTGAAGATATTGCTGGCAGAGAAGAGCTTGTCTTTGACAGCCTGGATTACCAGCTGCTGGCGCTTGGCACGGGCAAAGTCCGAGCCCTCGCCGCCTACGCCGTGGCGCGAGCGAGCGAATTTAAGCGCTAGTGAGCCATCCATGTGCTGCAGTCCCGGTTCGACGTGAAGGTGCTGATAGCGGGCATAATAATTCGGGTTGTCCTCTTGGCCGAGGATCGGGTACATATAATCGTCAAGCTGCTTTTCTACTTGGACGTCGATGCCGCCGAGTTCATCAATGACTTTGGCAAAACCCTGGAAATCGACGCGCAGGTAGTAGTCGATCGGCACTTTGAAAAGTTCGCTGATGGCCTGGCTGGCTGCCAAGCCGCCGGAGCCGGGATTTTCTTTTTCCGCGAAGGCGCCGATAGCGTTGATCTTGCGCCAGCCCATGTTCTCGACCGGGACGGTCAGGTCGCGGGGGATGGAAATCATGGAAACGCGCTTGGTCGAGGGCTGGAAGCTGACCAGCATGATCGTATCGGTCAGCCAGCCGCCGTCGTGGTTCTTGCCGCCGACGCCTAAGAGCAGGATATTGATGCGATCACGTTCTTCGCCTTTGAGCTGGCGATCGGAGCTGACGGCCAGGTGGGTAATTTGGCCGACGATACCTAAATTGTCGAGCCAGTTCGTAACCACGCTGCCATTGTTGTTATTGCTATTGTTCCTGGCGTTGAAGCCAGAGAAAGCGGCTAGACCGATTCCAGCGAAAATTAGGAAAAAAATCGTGAATTTGAAAAAGAATTTGAAAAACGAACGTTTTTTCTTTTCTTTAGGTTCATTGGCCGCTTCTTCAAAATATATGTCGTCGAGCTTCTTGACCTCGATCACATCTTGTTCGTGCATTTATTTTATCTAAAATTACATAAAAAATAAGACAGACAGAAAAATACCCAAGGCGGACTTATTTATTTTTCCGTTTGCCTTATCTTGATAAGATTATAACCGGTTTTTATTTATTTGGCAAGTGTTAGACCAAAAAACGGCAAACTGTCTTATCCGCGATTAATCTTGTATAATATGAATAGCTCGCAAGACAAGCGGGAAAATATAACAATATGAACCATAAGAACAAAAAAATGGTGGCTGGCGTGCTAATGGCTTGCCTGGTAACCCCATTGGCTCCGGTTTTGGCCCAGGATTATTTAGGAACGCTCGGTGCCATAGGTATCGGCGCTGATTTGATGACCCAGGGCGGAGCGCCTAGCCAAGATGCGATCAAGCGGATGATGGAGCAGACTCAGGCCCAGGCAGAAGCGGCCGCTCAGGCGACCCGGGCGGAATTGGGCGAACTGCCTCAACCGCCAACCATGCCGCCGGCAATGCCGTCATTCGATATGTCGAGCTTTCCCAAACCTCCGGCAATGCCCGAGGGCGGTCCGATGCCCGAGTTTATGGGCAAGGCCTTAGCAGACGGCGCGAATCCGATGATCGGACAGATCGGCATGGCTTTTGAAAAGGTGCAGGACGGACTATTGCAGGCTGAAGAAGGAGCAAAACAGATGAGGGATGGGCGGATAAAGACTGATTCACTTGATGGTGCCTTGAAAGAAGCGCGCAAGCTCTACGACGAAGCGCAGGCCGCGTTCGCTGGAGGAGATAACCAGAAGGCCGCCCAGCTGTTACAGAAATTGCAGTCTTTGAATATCCAAGGCAAGTACGGCCAGTTCGAGCAGAAGGCGGTCAGTGCCGACTTGATCAATGATGTAAAAAAACAATTGAATGACGCGAAGTCCGCACTTGATAAAGCGCCGGCCGATGGCGACGTGGATGAGGCAAGGGCCAAAATCGGCGTTGCGCTCGACAAAATCAATCAGGCTAACAATTTGTTCAAGAAGGGCGACAAGCAGGGCGCGGCCAAGATCATGAAGCAACTCAGGGACGAGAATCCCGCTGGCGAGGCTGGGGCGGCTCGCGGGCAATTCAAGGGGCTTAACCCGAAGAAGCTGGGTGAAGTGTTGGACAGTATCAGTGAGGCGCTGGGCCGCGCTGAGCGCGGTTTGGATAAAGCAAAAGAAAGCGGAGTTGCCGTGGATGCAAAATCGATAGATTTGCTCGAGCAGGGCAAGAGCGTTTACAGGCAGGCAAAATCGGCTTACGACAACGAAGACTATGCTAGTTCGGCCCAAAAATTGATGGAACTGAAGAAGCTTGGCCTGGAGGAGCACTTCGCCAATTTCAAGGAGAAGTCCTTGCCGATGGAAAGATTGAATTCTTTCATGGAACAGCTGCGTCGCGGGGTCAGGGCGTTGGAGTTGACGATCGAGCATGCCAAGAAATTCGGGATATCGACCACTGAAATGGAGGGCATGCTGGTCCAATTGGCCGACATCAGAGACAAGGCCGAGACGGCATTGAAAAACAAGGACCGTGAGACCTTCTTAGCCCTGATGGATCAAGCAGATAGCCTCAAGGTAAACGATCGGGTCAATGAGATAATCCGCAAGCTGGCTGGCGAGCGCGCCAAGCCGATGGTTGAGCAAGGTCTCGCCAGGCTCAAAGCGGTAATCGCTGATTTAGCTGATCTGGCAGCCGCCTTGCCTAAAGGCAAGCCGGGTGACGCGCGGGCAGACCAGCTGTTGGCCGATGCCAACAAGAAGCTGGCTGAAGCGCAAGCGGCTTATGATAAGGGTGATTATATGGAAGCAGGCAAGCGTCTTGATGACGTGACGGGTGTTGTCCTGTCGCTATCCAATGTTTTGCGTGATGCCGGCATCAAGATGGGCGTCGACCAGATGGCTGAAATCAAGCAGGCGACCGATGTGGCCGTTTCGGGCGAAGGGCTCGTGTCGAGCGACAACGGTAAATTGCAAGGCTTGCTTTCCAAAGTCGGCCGCGAGGACGGTTTCCTGATGAAGAGCTCGCTGATGCAGCTCAGTCCGGAGTTGTTGGATGAAGTGATCGGACAGCGCGCCAAGGATCAGAAATTCATCGAATCGATTATGCGGGATGTATTGCCGCTAATTCCTGAGCGCGACCGCGCCAAGACGCTCGAGGGCAAATTAGGCCTGATTGCCGAATCGCAGGCGGCCGAACGCACGATCGAGCAGCTCAAGAAGGTTAAAGGCATGCCGGTTGATGCGGCCAAGCTGATCAGCCAGATCAAGGATCAGATTAAGGCCTACAATTTCACCCCTGACATTGCCGCCAATCTCGAACAGCGCTTGTCCGAGTTCAATGACAAGGTTCAGGGTGGCGAGCTGAAAAATCCTCAAGAAATCATGCAATACGCCAAGATAATGAAGGGTGAGGTAGAGAAGAGCATCGCCAGGTCGCAGCAGGAAAAGTTCAAGAAGGGACTGCTGCCGGCCAAGAATATCGATGACACTAATCCGTTATTTACGGATATTAAATATTTGAAGGATGATGGCGCAATCAAAGCCAATGCCAAAGGCGAGATCGATGTCAAGCAGAAGCTGGACAAAAAAGCTTTGGCCGACATGCTGAATAATACGATCGACCAGAAGGTGGCACCAGCTGCCGCCGGCAAGGCGACTATCGGCGACGCCTTGAAGGCCACAGCGCAGGCTTATGGCTTGGCCGCCGCCCCGGACATGGCGCAGAGGCTGGGCTTGCCGTACAAGCCGGCCGATTTGAAAAAACCGGCCACACTCGGCGATGCCGCCCAGATCGTAGCCCATGCCGACCAGCGTTGGGGAAATTGATCAACTGAAAATGATATGATAAAAGCCCCGCTTCGTGCGGGGCTTTTGGTTCGGGGAGAAACTTTGTAGTAAGCGCCGGTTGGTGGTATAATTAAACAAATATATTAACAACAAGGAGTATGACGCATTTTATCAAAAAGCTTCGTCGCAAGCTCGACAGCATCGCCTGGACCCTGGCTTCGACCGGCATCATGATGATCCTTTTGGGCATCTTGGTGGTGTTCTTCAATTTTTTCACCCGCCTGGTCTTCGGCTTCATCATTATTCTGCTGGCGATCATTTTTATCTACCTGGCTGACAAGTTCTGGTGGCTGAAGCGCGAGCTGGACCAGCTGTTCAGGATAAAATAGGCCACTTTACAAACGAGGGAGGAGCGTTTACAATATGGACTTAAGATTAAATAGTCGTTATCTATGACCAAAAAACAATTATTTACAGTCCTGTTTATCCTTTTCCTGCCCGTCATCCTTTCCGGATGTTTCAAGAAGCAGGTGCCGATCAGCCAAGGCGAGGATGGCAGCTACGTTTACACCGCCAAGGATCTCGGTTTCGGCCTGACTTTGCCGAAGGAGTTCCAGTATTTCCAGACTCAGCGACAGAACAAGGGCGATTATACCGATCTGCAGATTTTCGTTCCCACTAGCGACACCACCTACCCGCAGCTGATCCCGAGCTATGCCCTGCCGATAACCATCAGGGTAGTCACCAACAAAGAACATCAGCCGGAAACGGCTTTCACGATCATCGCCTCAGACGAGCAGAAAAGCTATTATATCATGTTCTGGGACAAGGTCCCGTTCGACTGGGCGGGCAAGTGGACCGATACCATGAAAAAGCAAATCATCGATTCTTTCAAGAAAATCAGTTAGCAATAACTGATTTTCTTTTTGCCCTTTACGAAAAACAATATCGAAAAAGGAGGTCGAGGCTATGAAACGGGTCATCCATTGTGACGGCGAGTGGCTTAAAAAGAAATTTCCAGACTTTGAACGCTATAACGAAGGATCGTTGGCCATGATTTTAGAGGTGATCAAGACGCGCTTCTTGATCATGCTGATGAGTCCGGAAATACGCCAGGAGTGCCTGATAACAGAGATAGACATGTGCAAAGACGATATTTCAAGCGCTTGTTATTCTTTGGTTGTGGACGGGCGGCAGGCCCAGATCAGATTCCGCTATCATGACATCGATGTCCGAGGTTACAACAGCTGGTTTCTGACCTCGGCCATTGCCTTTGAGGGCAATGAAGCGGCTGTCCTGCGACTCAACCAGCTGCTTAATGCGGTTGTTAGGGAATGTTGCGTCAGTGAGCTGGCTGGCGAGGTCAGGGAGCTCTTGTCGGCCAATCCGCACCATTATGTCATGATTGACGACCGCCGCCCCTTTTACTCGGCAAGTTGCTGAAATGCGAACGGCCGGCACTATCCTGGTGCCGGCTTTTTTCTTGATTTTAGCCGAAAAATGTGTTACAATATACACAATAGCGGTAAATTAACGTTAGCTTTTATTATGTTCAACCCAACCCTTAGTAAAAAAGAAGATGCCAGGCTAACCGTGACTGAAGAGATCAAAAAGCTTTTTCAGGAGATTTACCGCGCCCAAAACCAGCCATCCAGGGAAACGGAGGAGCCGAAAATAAAAGTTTCGGACATCATCTCCAAGATGGCATTCTATTACGAGAAAATACGCAACTCGGTCGATGACAAAGAGGAGCATTTGCTGCATAAGAATGCCATCGACCGCATCATCCGACGCCAGATTTCCATCGAGCAGGTGCGCAACGGCAAAGAAATCGCCGCGCATTTGCTGACGGAAATGATCCGCGCCGGCTACCTGCCGAACAACAAATTGCCCGAAAGCAAGATTTCTGAGGTCGGAACCATCATCGACAAATATATCATTCTGCGCCGCTTGGCCGCGCCCAAGCTGGACGAGCTGCCCTATGAAGAAAAGAAAGAAATCAACCGTTGGCTGATTTCCTTGACCGCTTGCGAGATCGAAGAGAAGCTTAAGCGCGATTCGATCACTAAGCTAGCGATCAATATCCTTTATGCCAATTTGGCCAAGGATATCAAATTTCCTGACGACTCCCCTTACCACAAGGACAAGGAGATCCAGATATTCTCCGGCATCTATCGCAGCTATCTCAAGGCCGATCGCGATATGGTCAGCTATGTGCTGCTGAAGTATTACGTTTCGGATTGGCAGCAGCCGACTGAAGAGGTGATGGCCAAGACGGCAGCCAGCTTGGTTGCCATTTATCGGGCGATCAACCAGCAAATCGCGCACCCGTTGGCGCCGCAGCTCAGCCGTATCATCGACCGGCACACTGTTTATTTCAGTATCCTGGAAGAAGTCATCTCCGAGAATCCGGTCGCCGTTTATGATGATTTCAAGAAGGATCCGAAGGCCTTTCCTCGCAATATCAAAGGAATCTGCGCCAAGCGGTACAAGAAGACCAAGTCGAAGCTGTGGCGAGCCGCTATCCGCAGCATCATCTATCTGTTCGTGACCAAGATGTTCTTGGTCTTCATCTTGGAAATACCGTTGGCCACGCTCTTGAAGGAAACTCCGAGCGTCGGCGCCCTAGCCATCAATGTCGCAATGCCTCCGGTCTTGCTGTTTTTCATCATACTCTTCACCCGCTTGCCAGGCGAAGCCAATACGGCCAAGATCGTGGCCGGAATCGAAGAGCTGACTTTCGTCGAGAAAGCGCGCCAGGAGCCGATCCGTTTGCGGCCGCCGGTTAGGCGGAGCGGTTTTCGCAACGCCTTTTTCAATTTCCTTTACGGGGTGACCTTCCTGGTGACTTTCGGCGCGGTCATCTATCTTTTGGATATGGTCGGCTTCAACTTCATCAGCATCACCATTTTCTTGTTCTTCTTGGCCTTGATCAGTTTCTTCAGCATCCGCATCCGCAAGCGCGTCCGCGAATTGATGGTGGTCGAGGCCAAAGAAAACATTTTCGGCTTCATCACGGACTTCTTCTACGTCCCGGTCATTGCCGTAGGCAAATGGTTGTCGCAGCACTTCTCCAAGATCAATGTCTTCGTCTTCATTCTCGATTTCATCATCGAGGCGCCGTTCAAGGTCTTCGTCGAAATCGCTGAGGAGTGGGGGAAGTATGTAAGAGAGCGCAAGGAAGATATTTCGCAGTAAAACATTAGAATCGCGTTTTAATGATTAGTAATTGAAATTAATTTAAAATTTTAAATTTTAAATTTAGAATTAAAGCATGCCAACCCTATACATCGTCGCCACACCAATCGGTAACCTGGAAGATCTCACCCTCCGTGCCCTCCGCATTCTCAAGGAGGTTGATTTTATATTGTGCGAAGACACCCGCGTGACCGGCAAGCTGCTGTCCCATTACGACATCAAGACTCCGACCATCTCCTACCACCAGCACTCGAACCTGCATAAAGTCGATCGCGTCTTGTCGCTGCTCGAAGAAGGCAAGAATCTGGCCCTGGTCACGGATGCCGGCACGCCGGGCATCTCCGATCCTGGTGGCATGCTCGTGCAAGCAGTCTTGGAAAAGTTCGACGATGAAGTCAAAGTCGAGTCGGTGCCGGGCGCTTCAGCCGTCACGGCCGCTTTATCCATCTCCGGCGTCGCGGCCGACAAGTTCGTCTTCCTCGGCTTTCCGCCGCACAAGAAAGGCCGCCAGACCTTCATCATGAAGATCATCGAGAGCGAGTATCCGGTCGTGGTCTATGAATCGAAGCACCGCATCATCAAGTTTCTGGAGGAACTCAAGAGCCTGAATGATGAGTTGAGAACGATGAATGAGGAAGCGGCGGAGCAAAATGATGAAGCCGGGAGCCAGGATAATTACGAAATTGAGGAAGAGAAGAAGTTTTATAAGAAAGCGAGAAAGAGCGAGACGAAGAAAAAGATCCAGCTGACCTCGGTCGTGGTCTGCCGCGAGCTGTCCAAGATGTATGAAACCGTCTATCGCGGCGAATTAGATAAGATAATCGAGAAGATAAAAAGCAATCAGGACGATCAGAAGGGGGAGTTTGTCGTGATTATCGGGAAATAATAATGCTGAAAGTAGATCTCCATATCCATACGATTTTCAGCGGCCATGCTTACGGCACGGTCGCTGAGTATGTCGGCCAAGCCAAAGAGCTGTCGATGGATATCATCGGCATCAGCGATCATGGTCCGAGTTTGTACAGTTCCATGACCAATGATTATTATTTCGGAGGCATCAAGCGGTTGCCGACAATGTTCGGCGGCCTGACGTTGTTGAAAGGCATAGAGGCCAACATCGTCGGAGCCGGCGGCGAACTGGACATGGATGACCTGATCCTGGGAAAGCTCGATTACGTCATGGCTGGTTTTCATGGTAACGCGGGTTATGAAGATCGCGGTCCGGACGCCAACACCTCGGCGATGATTTCGGCCATCAGTTCCGGCAAGATCGACATTATTACCCATCCTTTCGTCACCAGGGAAATCGCCTTCGACGTCAAAAGAGTGGCCGAGGCGGCCTGTGAGCATAATGTACTTTTGGAAATAAACACGTCTTACCTGCGTTCCCACCGCTTGACCGAGCACACCTTGGATGACATCGCAGCGATGTTGAAAGAGGTGAAGCGTCATGGCAAGAAGATTATTGTCAATTCCGACGCCCACTGTATCTGGGAGTTGGGCGACGACGAGCCGCTCGAGAAGCTCAGGCACAAGATCAAGCTCGACGATGAGATGATTATCAATAATTATCCAGATGAATTGCTGCGCTTGTTGGGATATGATAATTAATAATTTTACATTTTGATTTATCTTTTATGAATAAGAAATTCTACGTCACGACACCTATTTACTATGTCAATGCCCAGCCGCATTTGGGGCACACTTACACCACTATCGCCGCCGACGTCTTGGCGCGCTACCACCGCATGGTCGGCGACAAGACCTTTTTTCTGACCGGCACCGACGAACATGGCGCCAAGATCGCTCAGAAGGCGGAGGAGGAGGGCAAGGAACCGCAGCAGTTCGTGGATGAAGTGGCGGCCAAGTTCAAGCTGGCTTGGGAGGAATTGGACATCTCGAACGACAGGTTCATCCGCACTACCGAGCCGGAGCACAAGAAAGCGATCCAGCGCGCCTTGCAGTATATGTATGATAAGGGAGATGTTTACAAGAGCAAGTACGAGGGCCTTTATTGCCAGGGTTGTGAGCAGTTCAAGAACGAGAAAGATCTGGTTGACGGCTTGTGTCCCGATCACAAGGTGGCGCCGCAATGGATGAGCGAAGAGGCTTACATGTTCAAGATGTCTTCCTACCAGGACGTTTTGCTCGACAAGATCAAGCGCGATGAGATCAAGATCCGTCCGCTTGAGCGCAAGAACGAGATTGTCACCTTCATCGAGCAGAACGGCTTGAATGACGTGGCTTTTTCGCGCGCCAAGGTGAAGTGGGGCATTCCTGTGCCATGGGATGAGAGCCAGACGATTTATGTCTGGGCCGATGCCTTGCTCAATTACGTCACCGGCCTGGGTTGGGACGGCGAAGCCGGTGTCGTACCGGAATTCTGGCCGGCTACCGTACAGTTGCTCGGCAAGGACATCTTGCGCGTTCATGCCACTATCTGGCCGGCCATGCTTCTTTCGCTCGGGCTGCCGGTACCTGAACAGCTGTTCGTGCACGGATTCTTCTTGTCCGACGGGCAGAAGATGTCCAAATCGCTCGGCAATGTCATCGCCCCGGAGGACTTGGTCAAGAAATACGGCGTCGATGGCACGCGCTATCTCTTGATGGGCGCGACACCGTTCGGCAACGATGGCGATATTACCTGGAAATTTTTGGATGAGAAATATAATGCCGACTTGGCCAACGGACTGGGCAATCTGGTTTCAAGGTTGGTTACCATGACTTTGAACGGCTATGATGGCAAGGTTCCGGAAGCGATAAATCCCGAAGAGACGCAGGGCAAGTTGATTGAGGAGGTTAAATATCAGCTTTCAGTCTATTGCAACTCGATGGAGAACGTACTGATTTCCAATGAGCTGGCCGGCATCACAAAGCTGGTCGGATTGTTGGATAAGAATATTACAGGGTTGGCGCCCTGGAAGGCATTGAAGGAAGGGCAGGCGGACACGGCTGCTATGCGCAATGCTTTTTACGTCTGGCTCGAGACTTTGCGCATCATCGCTTGGCTGGCTTGGCCGTTCATGCCGAAGGTGGCCGAGTCGATCTGGCTGGCTTTG
This sequence comes from uncultured Gammaproteobacteria bacterium, assembly GCA_964443495.1. Taxonomy (GTDB): domain Bacteria; phylum Patescibacteriota; class Patescibacteriia; order Patescibacteriales; family GWE2-39-37; genus JAAXUA01. Next base: position 277,499 of record CAYUCS010000002.1, on the reverse strand, counting down.
GGCTGTGAGGGCGAGTCACGGAAGAATTTCCATGAGGCGGCTCGCTTCGGCGGCCTGGTTGCCGGCACGGCAGTGACTAAGCCGGATTCATTGTTTCCTAGAATCTAATTTCTAAGCATAAATCCATGCAAAAAAAATCTCTGGCAGCATTGGCCTTGCTGCTTGTCGCCGCATTTTTGGCCGGCACCAATGCAGTGTTGGCTACTTATGTGACCGAGCAGGCGCCGGCCAGCACGGTCAAATCCATCTCTTTATCCGCTGGCAGCGATAACCGGATATCTTGGAAGACTGACGGTAATTCACCGAAGGGTTTCAAGATCGTCTGGTCGCTTAATCCGGACCCGACTTATCCGCTCCGCTCCGGTGACCGCTATAATTACTATGCTGAGGCTAGCAAGTCTGATGATACGCTTTCCGCCTTCTCCGGCAACGGCGTTTATTACGTCCGCGTCTGCGAATATCTTGGCGGCAAATGCGGCCTTTACTCCAATCAGGTCAAGATGACTTTATCCGGCTCTGATAAAAAGGCCGAGCCGGCGGTTAAAAAGGAAGACAAAGGATCTGTCGCCTGCACCATGGACTATAACCCTGTTTGCGGACAGAAGAAGGTGCAGTGCATCAAGGCGCCTTGCGACCCGATCAAGAAGACCTATTCGAACAAGTGCATGCTCAATGCTGACAAAGCGGAGTATCTGTACGGCGGCGAATGCAAGAAGGTTGAAAAGCCGAGGAATCTGACTGTTGAGAATAATATCCTAGCCAAGAAAGCCAAGGATTTCGAGAAGCGCGTCGGCGTGCTCTTGGCTGAAAACAAGAAGCTGAAAGATACGATTAAGGCTCAACAGAGGGAAATCGCTGAGCTGAGGGCTCTTCTCGGCGAAGAATAATCCGGATGGCGATTTTCGACGCGATATTATTGATCATCCTGGCCGGCTTCATCTTTTATGGCTTGTTTTTCGGCTTGATCAGGACTTTCGGCTCGCTTGTCGCCGTCATCGGCGGCATAATGCTGACCAGCTGGTTCTATCAGCCGGCGTATGATTGGGCTTCAGGCTGGTTTCTGGGCCATGAAGTTTTGGGCAAAGTGACGGTTTTTTTCTTGCTCTACGGCATTATCAATCGTTTGATCGCCTTGGGCTTCTATCTCTTGGACCGTGTCTTCGATCTTTTGACGATAATCCCATTCCTTAAGACTATCAACCGTTTGGCAGGCGCCTTGTTCGGCACGATCGAAGGTTTCCTGTTGATCGGACTCGCGCTCTATACCGTTTCCGGCCAGCCGATCGTCGGTACTTGGGTAACTTCCTCCCTGGAAAAGTCGGAGGTTGCGCCTTACTTCATCAAATTCGTCTTGTTTGTCAAGCCGGTTTTCCCGCAAGTCCTGGAGGTGATGAAGTCCCTGCTTAACGTATGATGATTCTCGATCTCAAAACCAGGCCGCAGGCAAAATTGAAAAAAATAACGGAGTTTTTAGCCCGGGGCGAAGTCATTGCTTATCCGACTGAAACGGTTTACGGCCTGGGCTGCGATGCGACTGATAAGCGGGCGGTGGAAAAGATTTATCAGATCAAAGGCCGCGATCAAAACAATCAGCTGTTAGTTTTGTTAGGCAGTCGGTCAATGGCGGAAAAGTATTTCATTTTCGACAAGCTGTCGCGCCGGCTAGCTAAGAAATATTGGCCAGGCCCGCTATCTTTGATTTTGCCGGTGAGGCCAGAATATCGCGAGGCTTTCGGACGGGAAGCAGTCGGCGTCCGCCTATCAAGCAATCCTGTTGCCACCAGCCTCTCGCGTCGCTTGGGTAAGCCGATAATCTCGACCTCGGCCAATCCGAGCGGCCAACCAGCCGCGCTTTCCGGTGATCAGGTGGTCGCTTATTTCGCTGACAGGCTCGATTTGATCGCTGCCTTGGCCGATGCCGGAGAACTTGAATTCTCGTCAGGTTCGACGATTGTCGATGCCACATCCGGGCAGATTACGATTATCCGCCAGGGAGCGATAAGCATTTCTTAAGACTCTCATCAACCGTTTAGTTATCAACATCATAGCAACTCATCAAAACAGCCTCCGCACGGAGGCTGTTTTGATGAGTTGCGAGCGCATTTGTTCGCAGGGTGTATCATGTGTTATAATCATATCAGTTGCGACAAACTTTCATGTTTTTTTTCATGCTGAAATTATTCCAACTCTTGCAAAGCGAGGTCCAGCGGACTGAGCTCAAATTAGCCCAAAAGCTCGAACAACGGCTCAACCAGCCGTACGCTTCGAGTGTTTTTTATTTCAGCGTCATCAGGCTGAATATCTATCTGGTGTTCTGGCAGATCGCTCTCGATATCTTGAAGTTCTTCATCGTCCTCCTGGCCGATCCAGGAAACTCATTCAATCTGTTTTTTAGGCAAAGGGAGCTCAGGAGCTGCCCTTTTTCGTATTATTATTTTAAACAATTGCAGAATCGGGTCAGGGTCTTTTCCTTGACTGGCATCGGCACGATGGTTGTTGTGGCTGTAATCACCTCCATCGCAACGAATTTCCTTTTCGGCTTCAAGAGTCCGGGCAAGGCGGCCAGCTATGGCTGGATGCAGTCGAGCTGGGTGGATGGCGCCGATGCCGTTGCAGTCGCAACTCCGTCCAACCTGGCAAATTGGGCTAGGTATTTCTTGGCCGATAGCAATTTAGCAGCCACGACTTCAATAGCTTTGAATGCGGGCGCCGCCACCTCGACGGCTACATACGCAAGCGATTTTGCGGCAGGGTTATTAAATAATGTTGAAATTGTCGGCTCAGGTGATGCCTCTATCTCATTGAAAAGATCCAGTGCTGCCACGACGTTCAACACGAATATTTCAACCGTGCCGCAATACCTCTATGCTTTCTCGCAAGTGTTTGTCGATAACAAATACAACAAGATCTATGCCGCTGGTGGCAGCGGACCTATTTATAAGTTTGATTCCGGACAAGGCGGAACTAAATTCGGTGATAACATTACCCAGCTTGCTGGGGCCAATGCCCAGGCTCTGACGGTTGATACGGAAAACAATATTCTGTATTTTTGGAGCGATAGTTCTGGCAAGCTGTTCAAATACGATTCCGGCGGCGCCGGGCCGATCGGGTCGAAATTGTTCGAGTATAGTAATTATGGTTGCGGCACGGGCCAGATTCAATACGTAAAGGGCCTGTACCTTGATACGGTCAATAATCTTCTTTACGGAACAAGCGACGGATGCGATAGTATTTTTAGGTTTAATGCTGGCACGAGAACCTCGAATGTGTCGACCGCCAATTGGAGCAAGCTGGGCACGGTTGGTGCGGCGATCGGTCAGTTTAGCGATCCGAAGCAAATTTTCATCGATGCGACATCCAGCCTGGCTTACGTGGCCGATTCGGTCAATAATCGTATAGTAAAGCTCGGAGTAAGCGTTGCCGGGGGATTTTCAACCAGTACCTGGTATACGATAGGAGCGGCTGGCAACGGAGTTGGGCAATTCAGCGCGCCTAGCGGTGTCTCTGTCGATATTGTAGCTGGCAAAGTTTATGCCTCCGATTATTCAAATAATCGGATCGTCAGATTCGATGCCGGTCTGAGTAACGGACCCATGTCTTCGACAACCTGGGATGTTCTACCGGAGCCGACAGGGTCGCCGGGGAATAATTTTTTTGATGCACAACACAATCTCTTATTTTGGGGTCAACCCACATATTATGGCGCGATGTATTATGCGAGCACCACCGGGACAATGTCCATTATTGACAGTATTGGAAGTGGCGCCGCGGGCACTAAGGCACTGAATCAGCCTAGAGGAATTTTCATTGATGATAAATACAATAAGCTGTATATGGTTGATAGGGGTAATAACAGGGTTATTAAATTCGATTCGGGTACCGGAGGGACGACCTTCGGCAATAATGTCTATGTTCTGGGAGGGTTGTCGAGTCCGCAAAGCATCGCAATAGATCTTAAATATGACAAGGTGTATGTTACAGAGCAAGGAAGAAATCGGGTTATAAAATTCGATTCTGGCGGATACGGACCGATGTCAACTTCGACTATGTCATCGTCGACTGTTTCCAGTCCAATCGGAGTAGCTGTCGATTCTTATTATGATAGGGTATATGTTATTGATAGCTCGAATAGAAGGGTCGTTAAATTAGACTCCGGAGGTGCAGGTCCCATCGGTTCGTCCCCGCTGTATACGCTTGGTTCGTTTGGTGTCGGAGTCGGCCAGTTTAGTGGCCCGACCGAAGTGGCCGTCGACCCCAAATACCATAGGGTGTATGTGGTTGATACCACTAGGTGGGAGGTTCTGAAATTCAATTCTGGTGACGCGGGTGCGATGAGTACTACTAGTTGGTCCGCTTTAGGAGATTCACTTTTTTTGGCAAGTCTGGCAGTGGACAATGTCAATAATAAGCTTTATGGGATTTCTTTCAATTCCGCCAATTTTTATAAGTTCGATTCAGGTGGTGCCGGGGCGATGTCTTCGGCCGGCAAGATCACACTTGCCAATCAGTACGGTTATGTCGCAGTCAGCACGGCAAACGCGAGAGTTTATACTAATGGAACCATTTGGAATACGGTCAACGCTTTCAATAGTGGCGATCCGACGGCGACCTATGCTTCTGGCGGAGAGTTTATTTCTCCGGTGATCAATTTGGGATTAAGAAGCAACGAATTGCCGATGTTCTTGTCTTGGGATGAAACATTGGCCAGCGGTTTGGCTGGTAGTAACCAGATCAAATTGCAAATTAGCTCCAATAACGAAAATTATACCGATAATTTCGATGGGGCGAGCTTGAGTATTTATGATGAAGCAACAAACCCGACAGGGAAATGGGTTCTTTCGAGTCCGGTCGGAACAGCTCAGCAGCAGGCAGGCGGGCGCTATCTTATAACTTCTCAGGCCGCAACTGCTAAGTATCCATCGCTTCTGATGGCCGCCGATCTTGCCGGTGATTTTGATGTCCAGGTGGATTATGATATGACCGGCATGTCCATATCAAGCGGCTCAAACGCTCAAATGATGCAAATGACGGCAGGAGGAAAGCAATGGCAATGTTCAGTGACTTTGACTAACGGAATAACGGGCTTTTCCAATTACACGAGCAGCGCGACTTCGACTGCCACCATTCTCAGCAGCTATCAGCCCCAAAGAGTTGGTAAGCTTAGGGTTGTGAGAAGTGGCAATACTGTCAATTGCTGGATTTCCGATTCGCTTTCAAGCGGATGGATTAATTTTTCTCGATTTGTAGGCGGCAATGGGGACAAGATAACCGATGCGGCAAAAGCAAACCTTTTGCTGGGAGATCAGGACTCGCTTGCCAATAATGAAACCGTTGCTTACGACAATTTCATAGTTTGGGGTAATAATAGCGGCACACTCGGTTTTTATGGTCCGAGCAATTCTACATCCACTTATTATCTTGCCAAAGATTCGATGATTGATTCGCTTCATAACGGAGCGCAATATTTGAGGTATAAAGCGTTTCTTAAAAGTGATTTCATAGGTGAGACGCCTAGCTTGGACGCTGTCAATATAAGTTATTCATATTACGGCAATGGCGGCCCGGTCGGATTATGGCATTTTGATGGAGTGAACGGCAGCGCGATTGCGGACGGCGCGTCAATCGTTGACTATTCAGGTTTCGGAAACAACGCAGTTGCCTCTTCAACCGGTGGGGCGAACATGTCATATGCTGATCAAGTCGGGGATTTGGATTGGTTGGGGTCAAGTTATGCCAACACCGCGTCGTCGTCTTTTTTGATGACCAACATGGATTTGGTTCCCACAAAAGTGAGCGCTGAGGCATGGATCAAATTATATTCCACGCCTTCGAATGTTTACGGCATTATTAGTAAGCGCTTGTCTGGTAATGAATGGTGGTTTTATGTGGATAGCAGTAGGAGGTTGAATTTCGGTGCGTGGGACGACACAAATACGTACATTTTTAATGGACAGCCCGCCTCAACGACATCCGTTTTGAATTTGGATGCATGGTATCACGTAGCGTTCACTTATGACGGCCAAATCGGTAAATTGTATGTTAATGGCATTTTAGATTCAAGCACTGTACGCACTGCCGGTCAAATCAGCAACAAGGCGCCTGGCGTCCAGATTGGCGGGGTTGGCGCAACCAGTAATCGATATTGGAATGGTCAAATCGATGAAGTTGCTATTTACAACCGCCCTCTTTCTCCGATGGAAATCGGGGCACATTATAACCAAGGAAATCCATCCGCCCTAGAACCCGGTCCCCAGCCTTCATTTACCATTGCTTCCCCCTTCGACTCCCAATCCCCGGCTAATATGCTGGCCAAGCTTTCTTGGTCTGAGGTCTTGCTCGGCGGTACCGACATACGTTTTCATATCCGCACCTCTGCCGAAGGCAGCGCCTGGACGCCATGGCTCGGGCCTGATGGCACGAGCCAGACTTGGTTTACTATGGCTTCTGGTACGGAGGTTATGCCGTTGTTATTCAAGGATGGCGCCACTGGGGGCACGTCCGATCAATTTATGCAATACCGGGCGGCTCTGTTTTCCGACGGCCGCTACTCTCCTGTCCTGGACGACATCAGCCTGACTTATGTGGTCAACGGTCCGCCGGAGGCTCGTTATGCCATCGACCCCGTCCAATCGGCCACAGGTTCCGTTGCTATTCGTTACGAAGTCCGCGATCGAGATACGGATTCCGGTACCACCCCGGGGCAGGTGACCGTCTCGTTGGAATACTGCACCGACCAGACCCTCTCGACCACCACCTGTCCCGACATCGGCACCGGGTCTGGCTGGGCTACGGCCACGGCCGTGACCGGCGACATCGGCCTAGCCTCAGTTGATGAAAGCGTCTCTACCTCGACCGATCCGATCGGCGAAAACAGCAACTGGACCGCTCATGAGCTTACTTGGCTGCCGACTGTCGATTTCCCGGAAGCTTACCGCAATTCCGGGCAATTCAGGGTACGGCTCAAGATCGATGACAATGAGATCGTCAACCGTTACGGCTATGCCACCTCGACGACCTTCGAGCTCGACACCAAGAAGCCGGTCATCAACAATATCGCAGTCAAGGCCGACCACGCGCCGAATTCGACAATCGTATTCGACGACATCACCGAAGATACGGCCATGGAGTTCCGCCTTTCCACCGACCCGTCCGCCTATGCCGGCTTTACCGACAATGCCGGGTTCCAGGCTCTAGGGGCCACGACCAGTTTCGATATGGGAAATCAGCCGACGGCGTATATCCAGGTCCGTGACAGCCGTGACAACCGTTCAACTACCACCGTAACCTTGCCGGATATCCTGCGCATGACCATGATCCAGGATACTTCCAATCTGTTCGTTAACCCGGCCGAATATCGTTTATTCATCACTTGGAAAAAGCCGACTAGCTCGCCGCCTAACGGTTTCAGCCACTACAACATCTATCGCAGCCTGACCAATAATGCTGCCAGCTTCGAGTTAGTCGCGACCGGCAGCCCGATGAACGTCAACTATTTCACCGATACGGTCGATGATACCGGTCTCACCCCTCAAGTCGATACTTGGTATATCGTCTCCATTGAAGATAGCCGCGGCAACACCTCGTATCGTTCGGTCCCGATGTGGGGCTTCGCTGACGGCACGCAGAATGCCGGCGAAGGCGGCGGCGGCTCTTCCGGCGTCGCGCCCAGGATTTCGAACGTGGCCTCGACTACCTATACCACTTCGGCGGCCATCTCCTGGGATACCGATACCCGCTCCGACTCGCTCGTCTATTACCAATCGACGGAGAGCTGCGATTTTACCGGCTCGACCTCGCCGGTCCAAGTTGTCGGCGTGGCTACCATGCTCGACAATGCCGGCTCGCTCGGCCGGCACCAGGTGACCGTCACCGGCTTGTCGCCGGCCACGACCTATTATTTCCAACCCCGCTCGACCAGCCCTACTGGCGTCGCTGGCATGACCGACTGTGTCCTGCCCGGACTGTCGTTCACTACCGCGGCCGGACCGGCCATCGTCGCTTCTTCGACCCGCGTGGTCTCGGTGGGCAACAGCTCGGCTGAGATTGCCTGGCAGACCGATTTGCCGGCCGACAGCTATGTCGTATTCTCCGCCAACTCCAACCTTGCCGGTTCGGTCGAGCTCGGCAGCTCTGATCTCGTGACCGATCACGTTGTCACTCTCTTCGGCCTCGATCCGGGCAAGCTTTACTACTTCCAGGTCAAGTCAAGCAATGATATCGACTCCAACCAGGGAGCATATTACACCTTCGCCACCACCCAGGATTTGACGCCGCCGACTATCTCCGGCATCACTTCGGCTACCACCGACCATTCGGCCGTCATCCAGTTCGCTACTGCCAAGGCGGCCACCAGCACCGTAACCCTCACCAACAATACCGATCCGGCCGAAGTCTGGTCGATCACCATCGATACGCTCAACTCCAATCATTATTTCGACTTCTCCGGCCTTTCTTCCTCGACCAGCTATACCATCAGCATCCTGGCCAGGGATCAGAACGGCAACGCGGCCGCGGCCACGAGCAGCTTGAACACGGCTGCCGCCCCGGACACCGCCGCGCCAGTCATCACTTTGCCGGGTAATTTCATCGTGACCGATCCGACTTCGGCCTCGATCAGCTGGACGACTAATGAGCAGTCAACCAGCTATATCCAATATTCCACCTCATCCGTCTCGTTCGAAACCGATTTCAAGGAAGTGGGGCGCAGCGAAGCCGTGACCAGCCACTCTGTCGTTTTGGATAATTTGGCTGCCGGCACCACATATTATCTGCGAGTCAAATCAACCGATCCTTCCGGCAACACTGCTTATGACCCAGCCACCCCGGCTACTTATCATGATTTCCAGGCGGTGGCCCAGCCCCTAGTCATCAGTTCGGTTGCCACAGGTACGGTCACCAGCAACTCGGCCCTTGTCACATATTCGACCAACCACCTGGCCGACACCCTGGTCCGTTACGGTACTTCGACCGGCATTTACCCATTTGCCCAGTCAAGCATTGCCATGACGACCGAGCATGCCGTGACGCTTAACGGCCTGGCATCATCCACTGCTTACTACTTCCAAGTATCTTCAATTGATGGCTTGGGCCAGGGCGCCACGTCGAGCGAGTATTCTTTCACGACGGCCGCGGCTCCGATCGACCCGACGGATTATCAGTCGAGCCTGGATCAGATCGACGACCTTCTGGCCCAGATTGCCGCGCTCCAGGCAACCGCTTCCTCGACCGGATCGAATGATGCGGCCACGATCGCCAGCCTCCAATCGCAAGTCGCCAGCCTGCAACAGCAATTGGCGGCCGCCAATTCAAGGGGCGGAGGCGGCACCCTCATCATCGACAAGACCGACAAGGTGGCGCCGAGGATTAGCGATATCCGCATCACCGACCTGAAGTCGGACAGTGCCAAGGTCAATTGGAAGACGGACGAGGAAACGATCGGCATCGTCAACTATGGCAAGGACAACGACCTCTCGGGCAGCCTCGGTTCGTCAGCCTACAGCGCCGGTTCAAGCCTGGCGATTACTAATTTGGAACCCGACAGCAAATATTCGTACAAGATTTCCGTCTTCGACCGTTCGGGCAACCAGGCGTCTTCCAATCTCCAGACCTTCACCACCCCCACCCTCGAAGCCCAACTGAAAGACGAAGGCAAGTCAGACGCTGAAATTGCCAAGCTGGTCGAGCAAGCCGAGAACAAGGAAGAGAACAAGACCAATATCCTCCTGGCCGCTGCCGCCAAGGCCATGGAGATCATGAGCCAGGTAGCCAACCAGGTCTCTTTAGGCACCCTCGAGACCACGCTCCTGACTCAGTTCGACACCATCGAGAAGCTGGCCGGTTCCATACCCGGCCCCATCCTCGGCGGCGAGCCGCTGGTGGTCACCGGGGCCAGTACCGCCAACATCTCCTGGATTACCGACAAGGAGGCCAGCTCGCTGGTGGCCTATGCCCCGGAGGGCGTCTACATCAAGGCCGAGGGCGACAACGGCTATCTCCAGGTGGTCGGCGACGCCAACAACCTCTCCACCAACCACTCGGTCCGCATCGCCGGATTGAGACCCAACACTACCTACCACTACCAGCTCCGTTCGAAGGCCCAGCTGGGCCCCGAGGCCAAGTCCCGGGATTTCACCTTCAAGACCAAGGAAGAAGGACTCGAGGTCCTGACCTACGGTTCCGAAGTCAAGGATCCCTCGACCGCCGTCTTCCGCTGGTCCACCAACCTCGAGGCCGACACCAAGCTGGTCGTCACCCCCTACCGCTCGGGCAAGCTGGCGGTCGAGGAGGCTAAGACCGAAGAGAACAAGATCACTACCACCATGCATGAGCTCACGGCCAAGGACCTCGAATCCGGCGTCATCTACGAAGTCCGGCTCCAGAGCAAGGACGCCAAGAACCGCCTGGCCGAAGAAGTGATCGAGCAGTTCACCACCTCCAAGGACGACCTGCCGCCCCAGATCACCAACGTCCAGACCGAATCCGCCCTCTCCCAGGGCAAGCAGTTGAAGGTCCAGACCATCGTCTCCTGGCAGACCAACGAGCCGACCGTCGGACAGGTCCAGTACGTCAAAGGCGTGGTCACCGACGACAAGGAGTTCCCGGACAAGACCGCTCTCGAGACCACCTATTCGAGGAAGCACGTGGCCGTGGTCACCAAGTTCGACTCCGGCACCGTCTATACCTTCCGCATCACCGCCACCGACTCTTCCGGCAACAAGACTACGAGCAAGGTCTATACCATCCTCACCCCCAAACAGAAGGAATCCGTCTTTCAGCTCATCCTCAAGAACTTCGAGGACATCTTCGGCTGGGTGGGGCAGATGGGGAACTAGCTTGTAAATATCGCAAGCGGCGAGGCAACTGATTTGCCTCGCCGCTTTTTTTTCTTTACAATGAAGGTGCTTATGGAAAATATCTACAAAATAGTCGACTCCCATGCTCATGTGAATTTCAACGCGTACAAGGATGATGCCGACACGGTGCTTGAACGCGCTTTTGCGGCGGGAATTGGCGTAATTAATGTCGGTTCGCAGCTTTCGACCAGTCAGCGGGCCGTGGCCATGGCCAAAGCGCATGAGGATGGCGTTTGGGCGGTGGTCGGCGTGCACCCATTGCACCTGCGCCCGCAGGTCTTGAGTTACCAGGATGACGATGAGCTGCCACCGGTTGAGATCAAGACCAATGGAGAAGAGCCCGACTATGAGCTTTATGAGGCCATGGCCAAAGAGCCGAAGGTTGTGGCTATCGGCGAGGTCGGTTTGGATTACCATCACTTCGAAGAGGGTGATGATGTCGAAGCCCTTAAAGCTAAACAGAAGGAGGTTTTAATCAGGTTTATTGATATTGCTAACGAAGCTGACAAGCCGCTCGCGATCCATTGTTGGGACGCTTATTCGGATTTGTTGGAAATCCTAGCCAAGCATCCAGTCAAACGGGCTGGCGTGGTGCATAGCTTTGTCGGTGGATATAAGACGGCCAAGAAATTCATCGAACTCGGTTACGTTATCGGCCTTAACGGCGTCATCACTTACTCTGACAGCTTCGACCGCTTGATTAAGGAGATCGATTTGGCCGATATAATATTGGAAACTGATTGCCCATACCTTGCACCCACCCCGAATAAGGGCGGGCGTAACGAGCCGACCGGAGTCATTTCCGTGGCCGAGCATATCGCTAAAATCAAGAATATTGATATCGATGAGGTTTTTGGCAAGACTACGGAGAATGTCTTAAGGGTCTTCGGGCTCTAGATTTTTCTCATAAGAAAGCCACTTTATGCTAGAACTGTCAAATTATTTGGCAGTTTCGCTGTTTTTAGGCAAAAAATATTGACTTTTTTGGCAAAATAGGTAAGAATTATAGGTGAAAATTTGAAAAATGTCCGATCCGAGCAAACAACAAGCTCCATGGTGGCAACCGGGCTTGATTTTATTTTTAAAACTGAACGGCTGGATTGTCGCGCCGGTAGTTATCGCCATCATGGCCGGCAAATGGTTGGACCGCCTTTTATGTACCGCGCCCTGGGTTCTGGTGGTGTTTATCATCACCGCCTTCACCTTGTCAGTCTTCGGCATTACCAGGCAAGGCCTCAAGGCTATGGATAAGCAGGAAGAGAAGAACAATAAAGATAATAAGCACGATTAAATACTTATGACTGAAGCAACGACCAATAATTCGAACGAGCCAATGCCGCAAGAGGGCGGAGAAATCATCCACGAATCGACTATTTTCGCCGAACCGGTGGCCCATGTGGGCAACTTCACTATTACTAATTCGTTGGTCATGAGCTGGGTAACCGTTTTGGTCCTGGTCGTCGGCTTCGTGCTCGTCGGGCGTCGTTTGCGCCAGACGCCGAAGGGGCTGCAGAATGTTTTTGAAATCCTGCTCGAAGAGGCTTTGAATCTGGCAGATATGGTTACCGGCAGCCGTAAAAAGACTGAGCGCTTCTTACCGATTACGTTGGCGCTCTTTTTATTTATCTTGGTCAATAATTGGCTGGGTCTCCTGCCGGGCGTCGGCACGATCGGCATGGTTGAAACTCACGGTGCTGAAAGGATTTTCGTGCCGTTCCTGCGCGGCGGAACCGCTGATCTGAATCTTACCTTGGCCATCGCTTTGTTCGCCGTAGTCATGTCCCATATCATGGGCGTGATCATGGTCGGCGCATGGGGACATTTCAACAAGTTCATCAACATCAACGCTTTCAAGGATATGCTTAAGAAGGTCCGCAAGGACCCGATGGTCCTGATCGTCAATCCGATCAAGATCTTCGTCAGCCTGATCGAGCTGGTCGGCGAGTTCGCCAAGGTGGCCTCGCTGTCGCTTCGGCTTTTCGGCAATATCTTCGCCGGCGAAGTTTTGCTGGCGACCATGATGAGCTTGATGGCTTTCTTCCTGCCACTGCCGTTCATGTTTTTGGAGATGATCGTCGGCGTGGTGCAAGCCTTGGTGTTCGCGGTACTGACTTTGGCCTTCATGTCCATTGCCGCCACGCATGAGGAACATTAAATTCAAGATTAATTAATAATAAGCCGCGGAGCACCCGAAGAGAGATGTGAAGCGGCTGTAAGAGAAACACTATGGAATTGACAATGCTTGCAAAGGCCCTGTCCATCGGTCTCGGTTCTATCGGCACCGGTATCGGTATCGGTATGATCGGCGCCAAGGCTATGGAATCAATCGGCCGCAACCCTGAATCAGCTGGCAAATTGTTCGTGCCAATGCTTCTGATGGCGGCTTTTACCGAAGCTATCGCCATTTACGCCCTGGTTATCGCTTTTACTATCAAATAGTAGCTTTAGACCTAGCCCGCAGTCCGCGGGCTGTCCTAAATTTATTATTTACAAATTGAATCAACTCTATGGGAGAAATAGTTTCCACATTTCATTTGGACATCAAATTGATCCTGGCCCAGCTGGTCAACTTTTTCATTATCCTGGGCGTCATGTACAAGTTCGCCTACAAGCCGACCCTGAAGCTGCTGAATGATCGCAGCGAAAAGATCGCCAAGAGCCTGGATCAGGCCAAAGAAATCGAGACCAAGCTGGTCGCTACCGAAGAAGAGCGCCGCGCCGTCATCGCCGAAGCCCGCAAAGAGGCCACCGCCATTGCCGAGAAGGCAAGGACGGCCGCCGAAGAGCGCCGCGAGGAGATGATTGCCAAAGCTAAGGAGGAAATCGGGCAGATCATCGACCAGGAGAAGGAAAAGATCCGCGCCGAAAAGGGCGAGGCCTTAAAGGCTATCCGTGCCGAGGTGGCCGAGCTGGTCACGCTTTCGGTTGAAAAGGTCCTGGCAGAAAAGCTGACCAAGAAAGAGGATAAGGAACTGATTAAGAAAATCGTAAAGGAAGCCAATTAATATGAAAGCAAGCGCCAAACAGTACGCCAACGCCTTGTACCAATCGACGGCAGAGGCAAGCAAGAAGGAGTTGCCAGAAATCATCGAGCAATTCATCGCCGCCCTGCGTAAGAGCAACGCGTTGAACAAGATCGATGATGTGCTGGCCGAATTCTCAAAGCTCTGGAACGAAGGGCAGGGTTTGGCCGAAGTCGAGGTGGTAACCGCTCAGGAAATCGATACTGAAACCAAGCACGACCTCGAGGCTTACGCCAAGGAAGTCACTGGCGCGAAGAAGGTGGAGCTGAACCATCGCGTATCCCCGGAAATTATCGCCGGTTTCATCCTGCGAGCAGGAGACCAGGTCTTCGATGCCAGCACAGCCACTAAGCTGAGGCAGTTGAAGAAGGAGATTGTCGGGTAAGAATAAGATTATAAATATCTAAAAATAGTAAGTCTATGAGCAACAATACGAAAGACTTCATTGTCGAGCAAATCAAGCAGCAGATTTCTAATTTCAAGGCAGAAACCGCCAAGGAGATGGTCGGCAAGGTGGTCGAGGTCGGTGACGGCATCGCCCGCATCTCCGGCTTGTCGGAAGTAATGGCCGCAGAAATGGTCGAGTTTTCAAACGGTGAATTCGGTGTCGCTTTGAACCTGGAAGAGGACCGCGTCGGCGCCATGGTTATGGGCGATTACAAGTCGATCAAGGAAGGGGACGAGGTCAAGTCGACCGGAAAGATCCTTTCAATCCCGGTTTCCGATAAGATGATCGGCCGCGTCATCAATCCGCTCGGTATCGCTGTCGATGGCAAGGGCGATATCAAGGGTGAGAAGTTCTATCCGGTCGAGAAGATCGCTCCGGGAGTCATTACTCGCAAATCCGTGCATCAGCCGGTCCAGACCGGTATCAAGGCCATCGATGCCATGATTCCGATCGGCCGCGGCCAGCGCGAGCTGATCATCGGCGACCGCCAGACCGGCAAGACTGCCATCGCTATCGATACTATCATCAACCAGAAGGGTCAGAATATGAAGTGCATCTACGTGGCGATCGGCCAGAAGGAATCGAAGATTGCACGTATCGTGAATGAATTGGAAAAGCGCGGCGCCATGGAATACACCACCGTCGTGGTGGCAGGCGCTTCCGATTCCGCCGCTTTGTCATATATCGCTCCTTATTCCGGTTGCGCCTTGGGCGAATACTTCATGGACAAAGGTGAGGACGTCTTAGTCGTCTTCGATGACTTGTCACGCCATGCTTGGGCCTATCGCCAAGTTTCCCTTATTTTGCGCCGCCCTCCGGGACGCGAAGCTTATCCGGGTGATGTTTTCTATCTCCACTCACGCTTGCTCGAACGTTCTGCCAAATTGAACGAGGATTTCGGCGGCGGCTCAATGACCGCTTTGCCGATCATCGAGACCCAGGCTGGCGACGTGTCCGCCTACATCCCGACCAATGTCATCTCCATTACTGACGGCCAGATTTTCTTGGAGTCAGATTTATTCTATAAGGGCGTGCGCCCGGCTTTGAACGTCGGCATCTCGGTGTCGCGCGTCGGCGGCGATGCCCAGATCAAGGCCATGAAGAAGGTGGCTGGCAAACTGCGCCTCGAATTGGCCCAGTTCCGCGAGCTTGAAGCTTTCGCCCAGTTCGGTTCGGATTTGGACGAGAAGACCCGCGCCCAGATCGAGCGCGGCCGCCGCACCATGGAAGTCCTGAAGCAGGGTCAGTACGAGCCGATGGCCGTCGAGCACCAAGTCGCCATCATCTATGCCTTGATCAACGGCTTTGTCGATGACGTTGCCGTCACGGAAGTGCGTAAATGGGAGAAGGAGTTCCATAAGTACTTGGACAACCAGGGAACGTCAATCAAGCTGATCGCGGAACAGAAGGCTTTGTCCGACGAAGTGATCGCGGCCCTGGAGAAAGATATCAAGGAATTCAAAGAATCATACAACGCTTAAATCAATATTTGCGATCGTAAGAAATATATATGCCATCCGGAAAAGACATCCGTCGAAGAATCAAGTCGATTAATAGTACCAAGAAGATTACCCGCGCCATGGAGATGGTTTCGGCTGCCAAAATGCGCCGTTCCGTCCAGAGCGTCTTGGGTATCCGCCCTTACGCCCATGCGGCGTGGAGCGTTCTGACCAATCTGGCGCGCGCCTTCGAGACATATCAGCAAGGGTTTTTGGCCGTACGCGAAGTCAGGAAGGTGTTGGTTATTTTGGTGACCTCCAATCGCGGCTTGTGCGGGTCGTTCAATTCGCAGCTGTACA
The DNA here is from genome assembly GCA_964443495.1 of uncultured Gammaproteobacteria bacterium. Classification (GTDB taxonomy): domain Bacteria; phylum Patescibacteriota; class Patescibacteriia; order Patescibacteriales; family GWE2-39-37; genus JAAXUA01. The sequence goes on along the minus strand of CAYUCS010000002.1, from coordinate 261,376 downwards.
AGAAGCTTCGCGACGAGATCGCTAGCCCGGAAAAACTGAAGACCAACCGTTTGGGCATGAGGAAGATAGTATCGAAGACTTCGGATGCCGATCTGAAGATAGACTGCATTACCGTCGGCAAGAAGGGCGAGAGCATGGCCAAGAAATTGCGCAGCGAGATTATTGCAGCCTTCCCGGACATGGTTCTGGCTCCGACTGTCGAGCAGATCAAGCCGTTATCAAAAATCGTCATGGAAGAATACTTGGCAGAGAATTATGATAAGGTAGTTGTCGTTTATACCGACTACGTCTCGACTGTGGTTCAGCAGACCAAGATCCGCCAAGTGCTGCCGATTTCCAAGATCGACCTGGAAAAGCAGATCGCCGAAATCGACGAACTGGCCAAGGACCTCGGGCTGAACGCCCCCAAGGTTGAGTACAAGATCGAGCCGAGCGCACCGGAGGTGCTTGAACATATTTTCCCCCGCCTGATCGAGATGCAGTTGTATCATGCCATTCTCGAGTCCAACGCCTCGGAACACAGCGCTCGCATGATTGCCATGCGCAACGCGACTGATGCTGCCGGCGAGATGTCTTCCGACCTGACGCTGATGTACAATCAGATCCGCCAGGGCAAGATCACCCAGGAAATCGCAGAAATCAGCGCCGGCCGCGCCGCCTTGGAAAACTAAAAAAGGCCGCTCAAGTGAGCGGCCGGGTAGGCTTCCAGGTGTATGATGGTATCGGTTGGCGGTAGCTGACGACGATGCTCTTGCCCCAGATGAAGAGACGGACGGGCTGACAGAGGAGCCAGACCAATGCAAGGACGAAATAGTGCAAGGCGTAGGAAAGGGCCGTCAGGACGTGGCCGATGAGCGGAGCGAAAAAGAGAACTGAGCCGATGACCAGGAAGAGGCTGAGCGACGCGACAAAAAGTTTGGCTTTTTTCATGGAATACCTCCGAAAGTTGATAATGAGCAATAGTGATTTGAATAATTAATTAATGATATAAATAAGCGAAACAGTCAAGAGTTCGAACGAGTTTCAACCCCGTGATAATCTAGGGCTCTTGGAAGAAAACTATATGAACAAAGGAAAAATTTCCCAAATCATCGGACCGGTCGTCGACGTGGAGTTCGCCGACAAGCTGCCTGAGATTTATCACGCCTTGGAAATCAAGCTGCCGAACGACGAAGTCCTGGTCTTGGAGGCTCATCAGCATCTGGGCGGCAACAAGGTACGTGCCGTGGCCATGGGCGCCACTGACGGTTTGAAGCGCAATCTGGAAGTGACCGATACCGGCGCTCCGATCAGCGTTCCGGTCGGACAAGAGACCTTGGGCCGCATGTTCAACCTGCTGGGCGCGCCGATCGACGGCAAGCCGGCTGCAAAGACTAAAAAGACATCTCCGATCCATCGCGCAGCACCGAAATTCAAGGATCAGGCTACCGAGGCTGAAATCTTCGAGACCGGCATCAAAGTCATCGATCTTATCTGTCCCTTCGTCAAAGGCGGCAAAGTCGGACTCTTCGGCGGCGCCGGCGTGGGCAAGACCGTGGTTATCCAGGAGCTAATCCGCAACATCGCGCAGGAGCACGGCGGTTTCTCGGTGTTTGCCGGCGTTGGTGAGCGCACACGCGAGGGCAATGACCTTTACCACGAAATGAAAGATTCCGGCGTTTTGGACAAGACTACCCTGGTCTTCGGCCAGATGAACGAACCGCCTGGAGCCCGTCAGCGCGTCGCTTTGTCGGCCTTGACCATGGCTGAATATTTCCGCGACGAGGAGCATAAAGACGTTCTGTTATTTGTTGATAATATTTTCCGCTTCACCCAAGCCGGTTCCGAGGTATCAGCCCTTTTGGGCCGCATCCCTTCGGCTGTGGGCTATCAGCCGACTTTGGCTGAGGAAATGGGCCAATTGCAGGAGCGCATCACTTCGACCAAAGACGGCTCGATCACTTCGGTGCAGGCCGTGTATGTGCCGGCTGACGACTTGACTGACCCGGCCCCGGCCACCACTTTCGGCCATCTCGATTCGACCGTGGTTCTTTCTCGCGGCTTGTCCGAGCTGGGTATCTATCCGGCTGTCGATCCGCTCGATTCGAGCTCGACCATCTTGGACCCGAACATCGTCGGCGAAGAGCACTATGATGTCGCTCGCCGCGTGCAGAACGTCTTGCAGCGCTATAAGGATCTGCAGGATATCATCGCCATTTTAGGCATGGAAGAATTGTCCGATGAAGATAAGGTGACAGTGGCCCGCGCTCGTAAGGTCCAAAAATACCTGTCGCAGCCATTCTTCGTGGCTGAGCAGTTCACTGGCGCTCCTGGAAAATACGTCAAACTGTCTGATACCATCCGCAGCTTCAAGATGATTCTTGACGGCGAACTCGACGAGGTGCCGGAGCAGGACTTCTACATGAAGGGCGGCATTGAAGACGTTTTGAAAGCAGCAGGGAAATAGAATAATTTATGTCCGACCAAACTATAAAATTCAAGATAGTCACTCCGGAACGTACGGTTTATGAAAGCCAGGTCGGCCAAGCCACCTTGCCGGTGGTTGATGGCCAGGTGACGATCCTGCCTAACCATCGTTCCTACATCGCCGCGCTGAAGCCGGGCGAGATCATGCTCAAGGACGGCGAAGATGAGGTCAGCATGGCGGTTTCCGGGGGTTTTATCGAATTCAATAATAACGAACTGATAGTTCTGGCTGACACGGCCGAAGCCGCAGCGGAAATCGATTTGCAGCGCGCCGAGGCTGCTCGCCAGCGCGCCGAAGAGCTTAAGAAAGAGAAGGTTACTATGGGCGAAATGGAATATGCTCGCGTCGCAGCAGCTATCGAAAAGGAATTGGCCCGCATCAAGGTTGCCAAAAAACATCATACACGTCACAACGTCAAGATCGATTAGGTATCAAGATACCACCTTATTTTTCGTAAGGTGGTATTTTTATTGTTTATTATTAGCCTTGATTTTTTCGATAGGAGTATTACAATATCAGTTACCTTATCTATTGCCACGAATGGTTATTAAGAAAATTTATTATATTTAAAGCTCGCACAGTATGAGACTGTTAAAATTGCTAGGGTTTTTGCTGTTCCCGCCGAAAGTGACCGAAAAAAAGGAAAAGATCCTCGAAAAAACCGGGGACGAGGCTTTCGAGAAAGCGGGTGCGGAAGTGAAAAAGATCGTTGATCGGCTTTATGGAGGGCGCTCGTTGCGCATCCGGGCGGTCGATGGAGGTTCGACCAATGCCGAAGAGATCGAACTGACTGCTTTGAACAATGCTTATTATGACATTGATCGCTTCGGCTTGAGTTTTGTCGCTTCGCCGCGCCACGCCGATATGCTTTTCGTGACCGGTCCCGTAACCAGGAATCTGGAAACTGCGGTTCGTACCACCTACGAAGCTGCGCCGCAGCCTTGCATCGTCGTCGCCGTCGGTGACGGCGCTTGCACTGGAGGCATTTGGAAGGATTCCTATGCGGTAGTCGGTCCGGTCGAGGCCGTCATCCCGGTGCACGTCCGCATTCCTGGCGATCCGCCGACACCGACCGCCATGCTCAAAGGCATCCTGGAAGCTCTCCATAATCAAGCACAGAAATAAACATATGACCGAGAATCTTATAATTAACTGCATTGCGATCTATTTCGGCGGTTTGGCCGTCGCGGCTTTGCTGGCCCTGGTGAAAGGCTTCTTTAAGCCTGCCGCCGTCATCTTTTCGTTCGCCAACCTTGTCGGTTTTGTCGCAGGCGCGGCTTACCTTTTGTATTTCCCCGGCACTGAACTGGTTCTGGGCAGCTACGGCTGGTTTTTCCAGTTCGCTCCGAGGCTGACCGTGCTTTCAAGCATCTTCTTTGCCGCCATCAGCTTGGTTTCCGCGCTGGTTGGCGTTTATAGCTTGCGCTACCTCACTCTTTACGCCAAGACCTATAATCCTGGAATGGTGCAGTCGCTGACCGCTATCTTCGTACTTGGGATGCAGGGCGTGCTGCTTGCCAACAACGCTTTCGGCTTCCTGTTTTTCTGGGAGGTGATGTCGATCAGCTCGTTTTTCCTGGTCATGGCGGACAAGACCCAGGAATCGCTGCGTGCGGCATTCCTATATTTCATAATGACTCATCTCGGAGCTTCGGCCATCATGGGCGGGTTCCTGCTGTTGAGCCATGGTTCGTTGCTCCTTGATCTGCGCGACATCAGCGCTGCTACTGCCGGTCTTTCACCGGCACTTCTGGCTTCAGCTTTCGTGCTCTTCCTGTTCGGTTTCGGTTCGAAGGCTGGTTTGGTGCCATTCCACGTCTGGCTGCCAGAGGCTCATCCTCAGGCTCCGAGCAACATTTCGGCCATGATGTCTGGCTTGATGCTTAAAGTCGCTGTTTACGGCTTCATTGCCGTTGTTTTCAATTTTGCTCAGCTGCCTTCTTGGGCGGGACTTCTGGTTATTGGCTTGGGGCTGTTCTCTGGCGCGGTCGGCGTACTTTATGCCCTGATCGAAAAGGATCTTAAACGGGTCTTTGCCTACAGCAGTATCGAGAACATGGGTATCATCTTCACGATGCTCGGACTCGGCCTGTACCTGATGTCGCAAGCAGGCCAAGGAGCTGGACGGCTGCTTGCCCTGACTATCGTGACTTTCGCTTTGTTCCATGCCTTGAGCCATATGTTCTTCAAGACGGCCCTCTTCTTGTCGAGCGGCGTCATCATCAGCCGCGTCCATTCCAAAAGCTTGGAAGTCATGGGCGGCTTGGCAAAGCTTTTGCCTTTCTTTACGCTAGCTTTCCTTTTGGCCATCCTCGGATCGCTGCCTTTGGCGCCGTTCGCCACTTTCTACGGAGAGTGGGGCCTTATCCAGACCATCGTCAGTCTGCTCAGCGGAGCATATCTAGGCGTCAACGGCATTACCGTTCTTCTGACCGTCCTCGGTTCGATCGGCCTGATCGGCGGCTTGGCGATATTCGCCATGGTCAGGGTGTTTGGCATCTCGATGCTCGGCTTGTCTCGCGCCAAGCACCTGGATGACGAGCCGGAAAGCCATGATCGCCTTCTGACTTGGCCGATTTTCGCCCTGTCCGCGTCTTTGCTGGTACTTGGCGCTTTCGCTCGCCCGGCTCTTGATTGGCTCCTGGCGAATCTGGGCTTGGGCGGTGCCTCCGTCGGTACGGTCGAGCTCAATAGCGCGCTCTCTTCTTCGGTGCTGTTCGTGGCATCCTTCGGAGTTCTCGCGCTAGTGTGGCTGATCAAGAAAATTATAATGTCCAAGAATATCGAGAGGGAATATCATACTTGGGATTGCGGCCAGCCGATCAATTCGACCATGGAATATACTGCCACTGCTTTTTCGGCGCCCGTCCGCTTCTTCTTCCTCCGCTTTCTTTCAAGCATCAAGATGATCAAGTCGGTGCCGGTTATCGAAACCAATCCTTGGATCAGGAAATACAGCTTTTCCTTGGTCATAACTTCCGGTTGGAAAGAGAAGCTGTATCAGCCGATTGCCCGGTCTTTCGTCTTCGCTGCTGACCGGGTCAAAGCTATCCAGAGCGGCCGCGTGCAGTATTATCTGGCGTTCCTGCTGCTTACCTTAATCGTCACATTAATCATCGCCCTATGAACCTGATATTAGCAACAATATTGCAGGGGCTTTTCATCCTTTCGATCGCCCCGTTCGCGGCCGGTTTGGTGCGGTTCTGCAAGGCGCGCTTGCAGGGCCGACGCGGCGCTTCGCCGTTCTTGCCGTACGCTACTTTCGCTACGCTTTTCCGCAAAGAGATGGTCATCTCGAGCGCAACTTCTTGGATTTTCCGCGCGGTTCCGTTCGTGGTATTGTCATCGAGCGCTATCTTGATGCTCGTTTTGCCCCTCATCTTCCAGGGCGGCAGCCTGGCTTCGCTGTCTGACTTCTTGGTAATCAGCGGCGTTCTGGTTGTCGGCTCGATCTTTTTGGTCCTGGGCGGCATCGACCCGGGCAGCGCCTTCGGCGGCATGGGCTCCAGCCGCGAGATGACGCTCGCTTCCTTGGTCGAGCCGATCATCATCATGGTCTTCGCCACATTGAGCGTCGTTACCGGTTCGTTCATGATCGATGGCATGGTAGGCCGTGGCCTGCTCTTGTCCCACCCCTATCTGATCTTCTCGATAATCGCTTTGGTCTTGGTGGCGCTGGCTGAGAATGCGCGCTATCCGGTTGACAATCCGGCCACCCACCTCGAACTGACCATGGTCCATGAGGCCATGATCTTGGAATATTCCGGCCCTTATCTGGCCATGCTCGAATACGCTTCCGCTATCAAATTGACCGTCTTCTCGCTTTTGATCGCGAACCTTGTTTTCCCTGGCACGCTGATTTTTGCCGGTGCAGGGTTATCGTTCGCAGCCGTTGTGGTCGGCTTGCTGGCAGCTGCGGCTAAAGTCATCATCGCGATGGTGCTTCTGGCTTTGCTTGAATCGACCATCGTCAAGATGCGCTTCTACCGCATGCAGGAGTACCTGTCCTTGGCCTTTATGGCCGCCCTGGCCGGCATGATCATTACGATGTATGCCCGTTACGGCAACGTCGCCGTCCAGTATCACGCCTTCTTTGCCGCATTGGCCCTGATCTTCGTGGTGCTGCTTTTCGGCCGCGTCAGGCTGAAGGCTATTCTGCGCTACTACGCTCTCTCTTCACTGTCTATCGCTGGTATCGCCGTGGGGCTCTCGTTCCTGCGGCCGGAAGAGAAGGGGCACTTGTGGATCTTTGCCGCGGTCACCATCCTCGTCAAATCGATCGCCGTCCCTTATTTGGTCAGCTATATCCAGCGGCGCCAGAGGAAGATCGTCAGCTTGGCCTCGTTCCTGCGGCCGGCCTCGAGCTATCTCTTGGCCATCGCCATCCTGGCCGTCGCCTTTTTCGCGGTCAGGCAGATCACCCTTTCCGGCGTTATCGGCTACAGCAACATGCTGTTCATTTCCGTGGCTATGATCGCCTTGGGACTGGCTATGATGATCGTCCATCGCAACGTCTTTTCCCAGATCGTCGGCTTGCTGATAATCGAGAACGGCATCGCGATTTTCGTCCTGGTGACGGTCGAATCTTTGCCTTTGCTCGTCGAGATGGGGGTATTCTCAGTCACCATCGCCAGCGCGTTCATCCTGTCGATTTTGAGCGCGCGCATCAGGCAGTTCTACGACTCGACTGATACGGAAAAATTACGCAATTTAACCGAGTAATATATGAACTTCATCATCGTTCTAGCAGTATTCGTTTCCGCTTCATTGGCCGCTGCCATCATCTCCAAAGAAAAGGCGGTCCGGACAATTTCCGGCATCGCCGCCCTGGTCGGCGGCGGAGCGGTCTTGGCCCTGGTCCTGCCAGTGCTGTCCGGCGCCTCCGTTTCCTGGTCGAGCCAGCTGCTTTTGGTCGATCGCTTTTCCGCACTGATCGCCGCCTTGGTCGCTGTCGTCTATATGGCCGCCACGCTTGTCAGTGTCCGCTATATCGGCCACGAGCATCATGAGGGCATAATCACCGCCAACGACGTCCGCTTGTACTTCTCACTCCTGCATCTTTTCGCGCTGACCATGATCGTGACGGTCCTGACCAATAACACTTTGCTTTTATGGATCGCGCTTGAAGGCACGACTTTATCCTCGACTTTCCTGGTCGGGCTGTACCGCAAGAAGACCTCAGTCGAGGCCGCCTGGAAATATATCATCATCTGCTCGACCGGCATCAGCTTGGGCCTGATCGGCATCCTGCTTCTGGGTTATGGTTCACGCCTGGCTGGAGCGACCGGCATCGATATGTTCCTCCTGACCTCGCTCCAGCACAACGCGCCGCTGCTCTCAGCCGGCACGGTCAAACTGGCCTTCGTCTTCCTGTTTGTCGGCTTCGGTGCTAAGGTCGGCTTAGCCCCGATGCACACCTGGCTGCCTGACGCGCACAGCAAGGCGCCGTCACCGATTTCCGGTCTGTTTTCCGGCATCCTCCTGAACGTCGCCCTGTACGCCATCATGCGTTTCGCTTATGTGGCTAACAGTTCGCTCCATTCCGGCTGGACCAGCAATTTTTTCCTGATTTTCGGCACCGCCTCGATCGTCCTCTCGGCCTTGATGATGATCGTCCAGAACAATTACAAGCGCATGTTGGCCTATTCTAGCATCGAACATATGGGCTTGATCAGCTTCGCCCTCGGCCTTTCGCCGCTGGGCGCTATCGCCGCTGTCATCCATATGGTTGGGCACACCCTGACCAAGTCGCTTTTGTTCTTCGGAGCCGGAGAGATCCTCTTGCGCTGGAAGACCACTACGGTCGATAAGGTCAAGAGCGTCTTCGCCCACGACCGCTATACCGCCATCCTGTTCCTCTTCGGCATGCTGGCCATCGTGGCCATGCCGCCGTCCGCCTTGTTCGTCAGTGAATACGCCATGTTCGCCAGCGCTTTGGCGCAGTATCCGCTCTTGGCCCTGCTGCTCTTCATCTCGTTGAGCGTCATCGCCTATTCGATGCTGCGTTTGGTGCTGCCGATGCTTTTCGGACACGATGACTCCGCTCCGGCCAAGACCGAACGCTGGAACATCACCCATTCCGTCATGCTGGTCCAGCTCGTCGCGCTTTTCGTTTTCGCGGCTTGGGTCACCTCGGTGCCGGGACTTGATTTCGTCCAAGGCGTTGTCAATGATGCCGTTTATATTTCAACCAAATAAACATATGAAAGCACTAGATATACTCAAAGAGCTGCAAGGGGTAACGATGGAAGGCAAGGAGCAGGGCGTCCAGAAGGCGGCGGTAAAACGCGAGTTTTTCGCCGAGGCCGTGACTGCCTTGGCCAATGAGCATGACCTGCCACTGTCCTTGGTCTATGCTACCGATGAGCGAGCGGCCGACGGCACTTTCAAGGTCCACGCCTTGCTGTCGCTGGACGCAGAGCACGAGTGGCTGCTGCTTTCGACCGCTGTGCCGGCCGATGATCCGCGCTATCCGTCGCTGACCGCGACCGTGATGGCGGCTCATTGGTATGAGCGCTACCTCCATGATATGTTCGGCATCGTGCCGGAAGGGCACCCCGATCTGCGCCGCCTCGTCAACCACGAAAACATCCCCAACGGCACCTATCCTTTGCGCAAGGATTTTGCCTGGAATAAGAAATTGGATCATGCCAACGAGCCGTACCCGATGGGCCACGTCGAAGGCGAGGGCATCTACGAAATACCGGTCGGTCCGATCCATGCCGGCATCATCGAGCCCGGACACTTCCGCTTCAATGTAGCGGGCGAACGCATCCTGACGCTCGAAGGCAAACTGTTCTTCACCCACAAGGGCGTCGAGAAGCTGCTGGAAGGCAAGACGCCTGCTGAGGCGCTGCCATTCATCGAGCGCCTGTCTGGCGATATGGCCGCCGCCAATGCTTTGGCCTTCGTCCAGGCGGTCGAGACCATTGCCAAGTGCGAGGTGCCGCAACGGGCGCAGTTCTTGCGCACTTTGGTGACCGAGATGGAGCGTTTGACCATGCACATCCACGACCTAGCTAACATCGGCGGCATGGGTACCGGCTACAGCTTTATCGCAGCCAACGGCTTCCGCATCAAGGAACGCCTGATGCTCTCTTCCGAGGAGGTTTTCGGCAATCGCTTCTGGCGCGGCTTTGTTGTCCCCGGCGGCGTATCCAAGGATCTTGAAGATGCTGAGATACTGAAGCTGCTTAAGGTGGCGGAAGAGGCCTGGGTCGAGATGCGTAGCATCGTCGTGACCGCTTTCGGCTCGGACGGTTTCCTCGATCGTCTGCAGACGACTGGCCGCTTGCCGCTCGAAGCGGCCAAGGCTTTTGGCGCGGTCGGCTTGCCGGCCCGGGCTTCCGGCCTGGACCGCGACGTCCGCCGCGACCACCCGTACGCTACTTATGCCCAATATCCGGTAACCGTGGTCACTAAGCCGACCGGTGATGTTTACGGTCGTTACACTGCGCGTATCCGCGAATGCGACGCCATCCTTTCTTTGCTCAACAAGATCTGCCACAACCTGCCGAGCGGCCCGATCAAGGCCGATGTCCAGGTTACCGAAGGCATGGCCATCGGCGCGGTCGAATCCTGGCGCGGGGAGGTTCTTTGCGCTGTCCACTTGAAGGATGGACGCATCGAGCGCTGTTTCCCGCGCGATCCTTCGTTCTGCAACTGGGCGCTCTTCGCCATTATTGGCCCGGGCAACATCGTGCCTGACTTTCCGTTGTGCAACAAGTCGCTCAACCTGAGCTACTCCGGCACGGACATGTAAATGAAAGAAGTTTCAAATAGAAAACAGCCGCATCGAACGATGCGGCTGTTTTTATGCGGATGATTTTTTGTAAAAAAATAAGCCCCGGTTCTTTGGGGCTGTGCGAGTTGAACTTGAAAGTTCGGTTAATACTCTTTGAGGAAGAGTCCTTGGAATTGATAGACTCCGAAAACGAACAGAGCTGCGCCGATTGTGGTGAAGTATCCACTCATTTGCTGAATTGAATGCCAGATCATCTTTGTTCCTCCAAGTTTTTATTGTTCAACTATTAATAATATAGCATACTTTTTAAAATGTGTCAAGTATGTTTAACGATTAATTCAGTTATCCACCAAAATACCCTTGACTATTCCAATAAGAGTAGTAGCATTAGAAGTTGTGCAGTGTCTGTACTGCATTTTTATTTTGCCAGTTATTAGCCAATTATGAGGCTAATATATTGACAGAATGCCATTTTTGTGGTAATATTAAATATTATCATGAAAGTGGTATGATCATTGAAATTTCGTTACGTTCAAAAAGAACATAAATCCAACCCAACCACAAAACCAGCAAACCACAGGAGGGAAAACATGCTGAATCGTCCGACACTGGTCCAAGAAGTAATCAACATCAACCGGCGCTGTTCCAAGCTTTTCGCTAGCGCCACCGCGAGGTCTAACCGGCTCTTTTACCGGGCCAAAGAAAAGTATTTCAAGATGTGGGTCGTCTGCATGGACAGCCGCGTCGATATCCCGAAAGTCACCAAGGTGCCGGTCGGAGTCGGCAAGCATTTCCGCAACCTGGGTGCCCGCTTCAATCTGGAGTGGGAGAAATTCGACGAGGCGGTTTTCCGCTGCTACATGCACCACTTGAAAGAGGAGGGCAAGGGCAGTTTGGCCATGCTGAACTATCACTGGTCAAAGGGAGACAAGTTTCGCGGCTGTAAGGGCTTCAATTTTGACAAAGAGGCGGCCATCGCTGGCATGTTCGGACTGCAAGAGCAGTTCAGGCGCGTCTATGGCGACAACACGGAATCGATGATTCCGATCGTAGTCGGACTGGAAACTGATGAAGACTCTCTGGTCTTTCATGGGGACAAAGGCGACAAGCTCGACTTGGGCGCGCTGGACATCAGTAACTTCTGTTCTGAGAGCGAGCTCAAAAGATTTCTCTTGGCTGAGTTCAGGAAGATTCTCCCCAAGAAACCCAGCAGCGCCATCGGTGATCTGTGCTTCATGGCACAGAAGAACATGGAACACACAGCTGAGGTTCGAAGCTCGAACCGGCCGATAGCCGACCTAGACCACAAGGAAAGGGTCATCGTCATCGGTCGCGGCGCGGATTCGATCTATGAGCCTAATCTGGCATTGATCGTCGGGATGTATTCAGACGAACCGGAAGAGGCCATACGCGAGGCGATCGGCGTCGTCCAGCACAATATCGCTGACGGGCGGATCAAGAAAGAGGACGGTTTTGTTCTCTTATCCACTGCCGCTTTCGGCAACGAAAACGGCCTGACCTTCGACCGTGCCAGGGAGAGGGCTCTCGGCTATCGCAAGCTCGGACTGAAGATCATGAAGGATTACCCCGACATGCTCGGGTACATGCATCCGCTGACTACTGTCACTAATCTTGATGATCGGATGTTCAAGGTCATCGAATAACCGGGAGGAGGTATGATTCTTTTGAAGATGTATGGGCCGCTCGCGCTCATATTTATTGTCTGGGGCTTGATCGACCTGCTGCATAGCTGGCGGCCGCTCGATGCCTTGTTTGAACGGATTGAAAAGTTGGCCAGGAAATTGGCTGGCTAGAATGCATGACCCGGTGCGGAACTCCCGGGTCGTTTTTTATTTCAGGGAATCTTGACAGGTTACCCGGCCGTGCTAAAATACGGTTAGCACTCATTATTTATAAGTGCTAATTTCTTTTTGAAATCTATTTAATTTTAGTGCAAATGTGGCCTGATTTATTGCAGGCCCAAAGTTGCACGACGCAAATGTATGAATATCAAACCACTTTCTGACTACCTGGTAGTCAAGGCGGTTACCGAAGAGGTGACCAAGTCCGGCATCGTCCTGCCGGATACCGTTTCTAAGGAAAGGCCGCAGCAAGGCGAAGTCGTCGCCGTCGGCGAAGGCAAGATGCTCGAGACCGGCCAGCGCGCCCCAATGAGCGTCAAGGTTGGCGATAAGGTGATGTTCAAGAAGTACTCGCCGGACGAGGTCAAGATCGAAGGGCAGGAGTACCTGATCATCCGCGAGGGGGACGTAGTGGCGGTTATCATGTAACGTGTAGCGTGTAACATGCAACACGGTGGTTCTTGCATGTTGCACAAAATGCGACCATGATTTTTGAAAAAGAATAAATAATATTTTGTTGCATGCTGTATGATATATGAAAATGTTACATGCTGCATGTTACATACTACATGAAAAATATGGCAAAACAGATAATTTTTGACGAAAAGGCGAGAGCCTCTTTGAAGAGCGGCGTGGACCAGCTGGCCAATGCCGTCAAAGTAACCCTCGGTCCCAAGGGCCGCAATGTGGTGATCGACAAGACCTATGGCGCTCCGACCATCACCAAGGATGGCGTGACCGTGGCCAAGGAAATCGAACTCGAAGACAAATTCGAGAACATCGGTGCCGAGATCATCAAGGAAGTCGCCTCCAAGACTAACGATGTGGCTGGCGACGGCACCACCACCGCTACCGTCCTCGCGCAGGCGATGATTGCCGAGGGCTTGAAGCTGGTTTCGGCCGGGGTCAGCCCGATAGAAATCAAGGCTGAGATGGAGCAGAAAGTAGCCGAAATCGTGGCCGAATTGAAAAAGATGAGCAAGGCCATTTCGACCACCGAAGAGATGGCACAGGTCGCTTCAATTTCCGCCAATGACAAGGAACTTGGCGGCAAGATCGCTGAGGCCATGGCCAAAGTCGGCAAGGAGGGCGTCGTGACTGTCGAAGAAGGCCAGTCTTTCGGCGTCGAAGTCGAATCGGTTGACGGCATGCAGTTCGACAAGGGCTATATCTCCCACTACATGGTGACCGATACCGAGAAGATGCGCGCCGAGTTCCAGGATCCATATATCTTGATTACCGATAAGAAGATTAGCTCGGTGCAGGAAATCCTGCCTTTATTGGAAAAACTGTTGGCCCAGGGCAAGAAGGACTTGGTTATCATCGCTGACGATATTGAGGGCGAGGCGTTGGCTACTTTCGTGGTCAATAAGCTGCGCGGCATCTTCAATGTCTTGGCCGTGAAGGCGCCAGGCTTCGGCGATCGCCGCAGCGCCATGCTCGAGGATATCGCCATCCTGACCGGCGGCCGTGTCATTACCGAGACTGTCGGCTTGAAACTGGAAAATACTACTGTTGAGGATTTGGGCCGAGCCCGCAAGGTGTCTTCGACCAAGGAGAATACAACCATCGTCGATGGACAGGGCAATGAAGCCGAAATCAAGACTCGAATCGAACAGATTAAGAAGGAATTGACGGCGAGCGATTCGGATTATGACAAGGAAAAGCTGCAGGAACGCTTGGCCAAGTTGGCTGGTGGAGTGGCCGTCATCAAGGTCGGCGCCGCTACTGAAACCGAGATGAAAGAAAAGAAGGACCGCATTGAGGATGCTTTGAATGCCACCCGCGCGGCTGTTGAGGAGGGTATCGTGCCTGGCGGCGGCTTGGCTTTGCCAGTCGCAGGGCGGGCTATCGCCAATCTGACCGAAAACAAAGCCGCTACTGCCGGCGCTCGAATCATCGAGAATGCCATTTTGGCACCGATCAAGCAGATTGCCGCTAACGCTGGCCGCGACGGATCAATCATCTTGTACGAGATTATGACCGCTCACAAGGCGGGCAAGACCAATGTCGGCTACAATGCGGCAACCAATGTCTTCGAGGATATGATCGCTGCCGGCGTTGTCGATCCGACCAAGGTCGTCCGTTCCGCACTCGAGCACGCCGCTTCGGCTGCAGCCATGTTCCTGACTACCGAGGCGGTCATTACTGACAAGCCGGAAGAGAAGGGCCAGGGCCACGGGGCCGGCATGCCTAACATGGGCATGGGCGGCGGCATGGGTATGATGTAAAATCAGTTTCTATATATAAAAACAGGGGCAGAATTCCATTCCGCCCCTGTTTTTTGTAAGACGAGCTTTGGCGGGCTGGTTTTGAACCCCCTGGCTCATTTATTGACAAGGGTGCTATTTTGTAGCAAAATTGAGAATCGGCAGCAAATATGACCCTGAAAGGAGCCTATATGAGGCGGATCAAGATTGCCGGAATGTCGATTTTCATTTCAGGACTGATTGCTAACGGATTAAGGCATGAAATCGGGATGTTCTTTTTTTATGACGGCGATGACCGGCTGACTTTCTGGCTGATCATTTCAGCCATCGTTTATGGCGCCCTTCTGCTCATTCTTGCCTATGGCAAAGCTGTTCCAGCTATGAACCTGGATGAACAATCTTTACCCCAAGAGGGCAACTGCCATCATGGCGGCCCAGCCAAAACCTGCCCAGCCTGCCGACGAACCAAAATCAGCGGACGATATTACCGCCTTAGGCCCCTTCCTTGAAGGGGTTCTTTTTTTGCCGCTTTGTTGTGCACCCGCGATTATTGTCATATAATATAGACATGACATTGAATAAGATTCCAGAGATAAATATCAGCACCAAAACCATGTTCAAAGTGGTCGGTGTCGCTTTGCTGGTGTATTTCCTGTATTTTGTTCGGGACATCCTGATGATCCTATTTATTTCCCTGGTTTTGGCCAGCGCGGTTGATCCCTGGGTCGATTGGCTCCAGAAAAAGAGAATCCCGCGTTCGTTGGGCATCCTGCTGATTTACCTGGCTTTGTTCTTTGTCCTAGGATCAGCGGTCTATATGATTACTCCGCCGATCGCCAAGGAAATCGGCGCTTTTTCCCAAAATTACCCTCATTACCAGGAAAAGCTGACCCAGTTGTTCGACAGCATCAAAGATTTTTCGATCAAGGCGGGCATTTCCGATACGCTAACCAGCAATCTTAACTCCTTCAATTCCAATCTGTCAGGCGCGGCCGGCAATATCTTCGGTTTCGTTTTCAGTATCTTTGGCGGCATCTTTTCGACTATCTTAGTTTTGGTTATCACTTTTTATATGACGGTCGAAGAGAACGCGATCAAGCGTCTGGTCTGGCTGATCACCCCCGTGCATAACCAGCAGTATATCCTTGATTTGGTTAATCGGATGCAGAAGAAGATCGGTTTGTGGCTTCGCGGCCAGCTAATCTTGTGTCTGATAATCTTCTTCATGGTATGGCCTGGGTTGACTATAATGAAGGTCAATTATGCTTTGGTACTGGCCTTGATTGCCGGCATTAGCGAAGCCATTCCGTATATCGGTCCGACTTTGGGTGCGGTACCGGCAGTATTTTTGGCATTCACCCAATCGCCGATCTTGGCAGTTTTTGTAGCAATCTTCTTTTATATCACCCAACTGATTGAGAACAATGTTTTGGTGCCTAAAATCATGCAGAAGACGATCGGGCTTAATCCGATCATCAGTATCGTGGTTTTCATGATCGGCTTCAATGTCGGCGGCATACCCGGGGCCATCCTATCCATTCCAGTGGCAGCCGCCATCAGCGTATTTATCGGCGACGTGTTGGCGCGCCGGAGAGGGGAGCGGTCTGAGCCGGATTTCGAATAAAATACTTTTTGGAAATAATAAAAAACATCCGAATTTCGGATGTTTTTATTATCAGAATATTTGCGCTGAATGGCAAGGTAAGTCGGGACTTCCGCCTCACAAGCCCGCCGCCGCGGGCTTGTTCGTTGCCCAGGGCAGCGCTGAATGCTGGTCGCATTCATCGGCGTTCACTGCGAGGCTGCTCTGCTGAGCAGCCTCTTGTTCACTGCTGCCCGTTCGAGTCCCATTTCAAAATACACATAAACATAAAGCACCCCTACTAGGGGTGCTTTATGTTTATGTGTGCCTAGGGAGGGACTCGAACGGGGCGGAAGCCCCTTCACTTATCATTTCTGAATAGTTTTTACTTGAAATATCTTTAAACAAGTCACTAGTTTTTCAAACATCAGTCTATCTCAAGGGAGAATTCTCGCACTCCCTAAACACAAAAATAAAAATGCCCCATTCGGGACATTTTCATTTTTGTGCCTAGGGAGGGACTCGAACCCTCAAGGGATCACTCCCACACGATTTTGAGTCGTGCGCGTTTACCAGTTTCACCACCCAGGCTAATTTCACAAAAAAACGGGCACATGCCAGCTTTTATAGTATTATAATAAAGGAAATATAAATTGTCAAAGCCCTTTTTTTAGGTTATAATTACGCTATATTTAAGCCGGAATCAAGGGTCGATTTACCCTTATTTTGAAGTTTGGGCTAATATGGGCAAAATAATCTCAGTAGTCAATCAAAAAGGCGGAGTCGGCAAGACCACCACAGCAGTCAATCTGGGGGCTTATTTGGCGCACCTTGGCCGCCAGGTCCTTTTGGTTGATTTGGATCCGCAGGCCAATGCCACTTCCGGACTGGGTATCGACCACAAGAATTTGGAACACGGCCTTTATGAAGCTTTGCTTGGCGAAAAAGAGATATTCGATATCGTGAAACAGACCATGCAATCGGGCTATCATGTGGCTCCGGCTACCACCTCGTTGGCTGGTGCCGGTATCGAGCTGGTCGGCATGGATGAGCGCGAATACCGCTTGAAGCAGATTCTGGATGAGATCAAGGATGAATATGACTATATCATAATCGACGGCCCGCCTTCGCTCGGCTTACTAACCGTTAACAGTTTGGTCGCCTCGGACGAGGTGCTTATCCCGATCCAGAGCGAGTACTATGCGCTCGAAGGCTTGGGCCAGCTTCTTAACACTATCAACCTGGTGCAGGCCAACCTGAAGCCGGATTTGGGAATTATGGGCGCGGTCATTACCATGTTCGACAAGCGCAACCGCTTGTCCGATTCAGTCATGCAGGAGCTTTATCAATATTTCCCGAATCGTATTTTCCGTTCAGTGATTCCGCGCAGCGTCCGTCTGGCCGAGTCGCCGTCGTTCGGCCGCTCGATTCTGCATTATGACAAGAACTCCAAGGGCGGCAAAGCGTACGAGCGGTTAGCCAGGGAAGTGATTGGATTAGAGAAGTAGGCATTGATTTTTTCCGTCAGCTGAGACATTTGCAGGCCCGCTGCGTACTGGCGGTTTAAAAATTTAAAATTTTAAATTTAAAATTTCAAAACATGGCCACAGCTTTAGGTCGCGGATTGGGTTCGCTCATCCCGCAAAAAGTGAATAAGGTGACGACTGAGAGCGGCGAAACTATCGTTGCTACGACCAGCGAATCGGACAAGGATCGCATCTTGCATCTGGCACCGAACGATGTCGTCGTCAATCATTTGCAGCCACGCAAGCAGTTTTCCGAACAGCAGCAGAACGAATTGGTCGAATCGATCAGGCAGTATGGCATCATCCAGCCGTTGATCGTCACCAAGAAAGGTAACGGCTATGAATTGATTGCCGGCGAGCGCCGTTTGCGGTCTGCTCGGATTTTGAAGTTGCCAACCGTGCCGGTCATCGTGCGCGACACCAAGGAGCAGGAAATGCTAGAAATCGCCTTGATAGAGAATATCCAGCGCGAGAACCTGAATCCTGTTGAAACGGCCTTGTCATATCAGAAGCTGATGAACGAGTTCAACCTGAGTCAGGAAGATTTGTCCAAGCGCCTAGGCAAACCGCGACCGAGCATTGCTAATACGATCAGGCTTCTCAACTTGCCTAATGATATCCAGCAGGGGCTGATAGAGGGCAAGATTACCGAGAGTCACGCCAAGCTGATCCTGGGTCTGGACACCGAGGTCAAGCAGATGACTCTGTATCGCAATATCGTCCACACCGGCCTGTCGGTCAACGATGCAGCACATGAATCGCGCAAGATGGGTGGCACCAAGCAGGCGCGCGTCCAGCCGAACCTGCAGGACCAGGACAAGGAGCAGAAACTCCGGACGGCGCTCGGCACTAAGGTGGAGATTAGGCGCAAATCCAAGGGCGGGCAGATCGTCGTGGATTTTTACAGCGATGAAGAGCTTTCCGGATTGATGGGAAAATTAGTGAAATAGCGAATTCAGATAAAAACAGCCGCCGATATTGGCGGCTGTTTTTTGCTTTGAGCGTTAAGGGGTGATGTGGTATAATAAAATGACAATCTAAAAATAAGATTCACTATTTTTCCGGAAATTTTTAGGCCGTCATGCTTACCCTGTATAAATTCTTACAATCAAAAATACAAATTACTGAAATCAAGCTTTCCAGTAAGCTTGAGGCGCGCTTAGGAGAGGATTATGCTACCAGGCTATTTTATTTTGAGTTGATCATCCTGAATATCCAGCTGGTGTTTTGGCAAATCGTCACCGATAACGTCAAGTTCATCGTGATTTTATTTTCCGATCCTGGCGACTCTTTCAATCTTTTTTTTCGGCAGCGTGAGTTAAAGAGCTGTCCCTACTCATATCACCAATTTAAGGCCATCCGCCAGCGCATCAGGCTCTTTTCCGTCGCAGGTGCGACTGCCCTGGTTGTCGTTTCCGTCACAACTTCGCTGATTACCAACTTTCTTTTCGGCGGCAAGCTGCCAGGACAAGCCGCTACTTTCGGCTGGAACCAGTCCGGCTGGTCCGGCGGTGCTACTACGACCGTCGCCACCCATGCCAGCAATCGCACCGGCTGGAATTATTACCTTAATGCATCCTCAAGCATCAAGCTGGTCGGTTCGACCGTACAAGTCGCCACCTCTTCTGCCTCAAAAACGCAGACATCTGACGCAGACTTCTTGAGCGCCGTAGCTTCATCGAGCGTGCTGGTCAACGGCAGCGGGGCTGCGGGCAATGTGCAATTAAATAAGCTTTCCTCGGCCGACACCTGGAGCGTCTTGGCAAATACACCATTGGCCACTCAGTATGCCACCGGGCTGGCATATGACAGTAATGGTAATTTTTACGCTTTGGCTGGATGGGGCGGAACAGGGTTTTGGAAATATAGTATCGCTTCTAACACTTGGGTCACAAAGGCAAACCTGCCTTCACCAGGAGCAACTTTGGGCGCCTCTCTTGCATATGATGGCAATGGCGGCTTCTTTTCTCTTTTAGGAGGTAATAGCAACGCTTTTTACAGATATGACATTGCTGCCAATAACTGGACGGCCAAAGCTAATTTTCCGGTGAATTATTGGCACGGCTCCGCGATGGCTTTTGATGGCAATGGCAACATGTTTGCCTTTCAGGGGGAATACAATTCGACTTTTTATCAATATAACATAGCTTCTAATGTCTGGACTAGTAAGGCCGATTTTGGTGTTGGCGTATACAATGGCGGATCGCTGGTTTCGGACGGCAACGGCAATATTTTCGGACTTCCTGGTAATGGCTCGAGCGTATTCAAGAAATATAATATTGCCGCGAATACGTGGACGCCAGTAGCCGATACTCCGGTAACGGTGAACAATACTGATAATGTCTTGACTTATGACGGCAATGGCAACATTTATCTCGGGCCTGTTACCGGGGGAGGGTTTTATAAATACAACATCGCGGCTAACTCGTGGACAGCCAAGGCTTCAGGCTTGAGTTGCGGCAATCACTGCGGAGCCCTCGCTTATGATTATAATGGATCAGTCTATTCGCTTAACGGAAACCTGACCAACAGTTTTCGGAAGTACAATATCAATGATGTCTTTGCTAATTCCGGCACTATCGAATCAGCTACCATTGACTTGGGGGCCAAGAGTTTTTTGACGACTTTAAACTATTCTTCTTCGACCCCAGCTGGCACGACCTTACAGTTGCAGATCGCTACGGCTGATGCCGTTGGCGGGCCTTGGGTTTATGTCGGCCCGAACGGCGCTACTAGCACCTATTTTACCACTCCTGGCCAGGCAGTGCCGGCCAGTCTAAATCAAAAGAGATACTTCCGCTACAAAGCGTATCTGAGCGGTGGAGGGTGGTCGTCGATGCCGGTAACTTTGGCGAATGTGGGGCATGGCGGAGCCTCGGTTTACGATAACAATGGGAATGTGTACGTTACTCAGGGTGGATACAATTACGGTTTTTATAAATATAATATCGCATCCGGCACCTGGTCAACCAAGACAAATGTTTACTCGCATGAAGGTGGCGGCATCGCTTATGACAACAAGGGTTATATTTATTATATTGCCGGAAACACGGCGTCGCTTAATCGATATTCCATAGCAGCAAATACCTGGACCTCCACCGGCCCCCCTTACATGCCGTCTACACACATGGGAGCCGGCATGTCATTTGGGTATAACGGCAATATTTATGCCCCGGCTGGGTATAGCGGAAGTTCGTTTTATTTATATAACACCGCTTCCAATACTTGGACATCGTTAAGTCCGGTTCCGAGCGGTGTTTATAATCATTCCGCGACTGCTTATGATGGCAATGGCAACATGTTTATGTTTGCCGCCAATGACTCGGCCACATTTTACAAGTATAATTTAGCCACCAACGCATGGTCGACCATGGCACCTGCGCCGGCCGTTACTAATGATGGTGCTTCTTTGGCATATGATTTTAACGGTAATATCTATGCTTTTCGCGGAAGGTCCACTACGGAATTTTGGCGCTACAGCATCACTTCCAATACTTGGACCGTCATGACCAACGCCCCCGCAAATGTATATGATGGCGGTTCGCTCACGTATGATATGAATGGTAATCTATACGCTTTCAGAGGCAACAACACCAATGCCTTTTGGCGTTACTCCATAAACAACAATGCCACCCCCATCCTGAATGATGTTACTCTGAATTACAATTACTACGCCACATCTTCTTACCTCACCTCATCCGCCTACGACACCACCGACGGTGGCAATCTTCTCTCTGATATCCAATGGGTCGAGAGTCTGGCCACGGGCACCGACATCACGTTCCAGCTCCGCACCTCGCCAGACGGCTCTTCCTGGACTGAGTGGTACGGCCCGACCGGCACCACCACCAGCTACACTGACTACACCGGCGCCGCCGAGGGCGTGGCCTCCGTTCTGGGCGACGGCTCGAACGACAAGTGGATCCAATACCGCACCCGCCTGACCTCGGCCGGTGACTACACTCCCACCCTCTCCGGTGTCACCCTGACCTACGTGGTCAATGTTGTCCCTGAACTCTACATCGCCACGACCACCCCGCTCGTCCTCTCAGCCACCGGCTCGGTCGCTATCGACTACGCCGTTCGTGACACCGACTCGATTACCGGCACTAAGATTCCGGGCGAGGTTGTCATCCGTCTCCAGTACTGCACCGCCAACTGCGCCGCCACCGGTACCGAAGTCTGGGCGACTGCCGATGCCGCGACTATCTCTGGCCAATATGCCACCACCTCTGTCGATACTGCCAGTTCGACCAATTACACCAATTACAGCCTGCTTTGGAATGCTAAGGCCAATTATCCCGACCAGTACAACGGCGCCAATTTCAAGGTCCGGCTCTCGGCTGACGACACTGAGGGCGCTAACAATATCTCCTACTCGACCTCGAACTACTTCATCCTCGACACCAAGAATCCGATCCTGGGCGCTACTCCTGTCATTGTCGATGCCCGCGCCAATCCGGCCACCGTCACCCTCTCGGCCACCGACAACTCCACCTTTGCCTACAAGCTCTGGACCGACCTCGACGCCTATGACCCCCTCTCTGATAATTCCGCCTGGCCGGCCTATCTCGCCAACGCCACCATGACCCTGCCGACCGGCCCGCTGGCCACTACCGTTTATGCTGCCTTCAGGGATGCTTACAATAACATCACCACCACCTCGACCACACTGCCGGAGCAGCTCTTGATGACCATGATTCAGGACACCTCGAACGTCAAGACGGCCGGACAGGAAGAGTATCGCCTATTCATCTCCTGGAAGCGCCCGACTAGCACACCGGTCCACGGCTTCAGGCGTTATGATATCTACCGTGCTACGGCCGCCAGCGGTCCCTACAGCCTCATTGCCACCACTACGGTCTTCAACGTCAATTATTTCACTGATGTCGATATGCCGTCCGTCATTGATGTCTGGTACAAGGCGGCCATCGAGGACAATGACGGCAACATTTCCTACCTTTCCGATGCTATGTGGGGCAATGCCAATGGCATCCAGGATCGCGGCGAGGGAGGCGGAGGCGCTGGCACCGTGCCGCCGGTCATCTCGAGCATCGCCACCTCCTCGGTCTTTACCACCCAGGCTACCGTTTCCTGGGACACCGATATGCTCTCCGACTCGGTCGTTTACTATCAGACTGGGACTTCGAGTTGCGATTTTTCGGCCGCCACCTCGGTCGGTCTGGCCACCATGGTTAATAACGCAGCCGGGCTCGGCCGCCATCAGGTGACTATCACCAGCCTCTTACCCAACACCACCTACTACTTCCAAGCTCGCTCGACCGGTGCTGGCGGCGTGACCGGTCTCTCGACTTGCGACACGCTCGCACCGGCGTTCACCACCCAATCCGGCCCGTCAATCGTCGCCTCCTCCACCCAAGTCACATCCGTCGCCAACAACACGGTCGATATCGCCTGGGAGACCGACCAGAACGCCGACTCCTACGTCGTCTTCTCGACCAATCCGACCATGGCCGGTTCGGTCGAGTTGGGCAGTTCCGACTCGGTCATGAGTCACGCCGTCACCCTGTTCGGTCTAAATCCTGGTACCAAATACTATTTCTACGTCAAATCTTCTAACGCCCGCGACGACAACTCAGGGAACTACTTTACCTTCACCACCACCCGTGACCTGACCCCGCCGACTATTTCGAATATCACCTCTTCGGCTACTAATAATTCAGCCGTAATCCAATTCGCGACCGCCAAGCCGGCAACCACTACCGTAATTCTGACGACCAGCGATGAGACTTGGGCCATGACCATCGATACCCTGAACACCGCCCATCGTTTCGATTTTGCCGGCCTGACTGCCGCCACAATCTATAGTATCGCCATCGAGGCTCGTGATGCTAACGGCAACACCGACACCGACAACACCGCCACGACGACCACTTTGGCCGCGCCTGACACGACCGCCCCGACCATCGCCACCTCGTCCGACTTCATCGTTACGAGCCAGACCAACGCGGTCATTACCTGGACTACGCCCGACGAAACGGCTACCGGCTACGTCGAGTATGCCACTACCAACGTTACTTCCACCTTCGAGTCGACCTACAAGCAGGTCGGCCGGAGCGACCTCTCAAACAGCCACGTCGTCGCCATCGACGGCCTGACCGCCAATCAGACATACTATTTCCGTATCCGTTCGACTGACGCCTCGGGCAATACCACGGTCATGCCAGCCGCTCCGGACTTCTACTCTTTCAGCGCTATCGTCCAACCACTGGCCATCTCCAACGTCGCTACGAGCACCATTACCGACACCTCGGCTGTCATTACCTGGTCGACCAATCACCAGTCCGATTCCAGCGTCATCTATGGCACCCAGTCTGATACCTATACCCTGAATCAGGCGAATGCCGCCTCGACCACAGAGCATACCATTATCCTTAACGGCCTAGCCTCGACCACCCAGTACTTCTTCCGCGTCGTCTCCAATGACGCTCTCGGCCAGACGGCGACTTCGAGCGAATATTCCTTCACCACGGCCGATGCCCCGATCGACCCCGCCGCCTATCAAGACAAGCTTGACCAGATCGACGCCCTGCTGACCCAGATCGCCGCGCTCCAGGCAACCGCTTCCTCGACCGGCTCGGCCGATGCCGCCACCATCTCCAGCCTGCAGAGCCAGGTCGCCAGCTTGCAACAGCAATTGGCTGCCGCCAATGCGAAGGGCGGGGGCGGCACCCTCATCATCGACAAGACCGACAAGGTCGCCCCCAAGATTTCCAATATCAAGACTGATGAGGTTAAGGCCGAGAGTGCCAGGATTAGCTGGACTACCGACGAGGCCTCGAACAGCTTCGTTAGCTACGGCACCGGCACGACCAGCGGCAGCTTCGGCGATTGGCAGAACGTGACCAATCACTCAGCCGAACTCAAGGGCCTTGTCCCGGCCACGACCTACAGTTACAAGGTCGCCTCAATGGACGCGTCCGGCAACCTGAGCGTTTCATCAGACCAGACCTTCACCACCCCCACCCTCGAAGCCCAACTGAAAGATGAAGGCAAGACCGACGAGGAAATCAAGAAGCTGACCGAGGAGGCGGCCAGCAAGGAAGAGAACAAGACCAATATCCTCCTGGCCGCTGCCGCCAAGGCCATGGAGATCATGAGCCAGGTAGCCAACCAGGTCTCCCTGGGCACCCTCGAGACCACGCTCCTGACCCAGTTCGACACCATCGAGAAGCTGGCCGGCTCCATCCCCGGCCCCATCCTCGGCGGCGAGCCGCTGGTGGTCACCGGGGCGACCACGGCCACCATTTCCTGGAATACGGACAAGAACTCCAACAGTATGGTCTCCTACGCGCCCGAAGGCAGCTATCTCCAAGGCAAATACATCCAGACCGTGGGCGAAGCCAATGATTTCACCAAAGCCCACCAGGTCAAAGTTTCAGGATTGAAGCCCGACACCACTTACCACTACCAATTGAGGAGCAAGGCGCCGGTCGGACCGGAGTCCAAGTCGCGCGATTTCGTCTTCACCACCAGGGAAGAGACTCTGGAGATAGTGAACAGCTCCAGCGAGGTCGTTTCCGCCCAGGAGGCGGTTTTCCGCTGGGCCACTAACATCGAATCGGTCGGCCAGCTCATCATTACCCCGTACCACTCGGGCAAGCTGGCCGTGGAAGAGAGCCAGACCATCGACGACAAGGCCCGCTCTACCCGCCACGAAGCAAGAGTCAAGGATATCGAATCCGGTATCATCTACAAGGTGGCCATGAAGGCCGTTGATGACAAGAAGCGTACGGCCGAGGAGATCATCGACCCGTTCACCACCTCCAAGGACGACCTGCCGCCGCAGATCACCAACGTCCAGACCGAATCCGCCCTGTCCCAGGGCAAGCAGTTGAAGGTCCAGACCATCGTCTCCTGGCAGACCAACGAGCCGACCGTCGGACAGGTCCAGTACGTCAAAGGCGTGGTCACCGACGACAAGGAGTTCCCGGACAAGACCGCTCTCGAGACCACCTATTCGAGGAAGCACGTGGCCGTGGTCACCAAGTTCGACTCCGGCACCGTCTATACCTTCCGCATCACCGCCACCGATTCCTCCGGCAACAAGACCACGAGCAAGGTCTATACCATCCTCACCCCCAAACAGAAGGAATCCGTCTTCCAGCTGATCCTCAAGAACTTCGAGGACATCTTCGGCTGGGTGGGCAAGGTGGGAAACTAGCCCTTGATTTTTGATACCCTTTGTGTTATAGTTCTACTGCTAAACAACCTATTCCTCAGAAGACAGTGAAAAGGTTATTTTTTGTTTAAAATTAGCTAAAATAAAGAGAAAATATGATAAAAGATTTTTTTGCCTTCGTTTTTGAGTTGGTCAAAATTATCGTTATCTCGCTGGTCATTATCATACCGATCCGGTATTTCCTAATACAGCCGTTCTATGTCAAAGGCGCCTCGATGGAGCCGAATTTTTTTGATAAGGAGTATCTGATCATCGATGAGATAAGCTATCGTTTCAACGCGCCGAAGCGCGGCGACATCGTAGTTTTCCGCTACCCGCAGGATCCACAGGAGTATTTCATCAAGCGCATCATCGGCCTGCCTGGCGAAAAAGTCCAGCTCAAGGGCGGCGATGTCTATGTCTTCAATCAGACCAATCCTGACGGCATCAAGCTTGATGAGCCCTATCTGCCGGCTAACCTGAGGACCTATGCCTTGAACGAGGAGCCGGTAACCTTGAGTGACAATCAGTTTTTCGTTCTGGGCGATAACCGCAATTCTTCGAGGGATTCGCGCTACTTCGGGCCTGTAAATAAGAGCTTTTTCATCGGCAAGGTCTTTTTCCGCGGATTCCCCTTCGATCGCGTCCAACTCTTTAATCAGCAGCAGTATAATTTCAATTAATGTATATGATGAAAAAAAGTCCTAAAAAGACAGCTATCAAGGAAGACGCTGCGGCCAAGGGCAAGCGCGTCAAGACTTTTTCGCGTCTGCGCGGCATGCGCGATGTGCTGTTCGATGAGTATAAATACTGGGATGTTGTTTACAAGAAAGCATCTGATTTAGCCCGCGTTTACGGCTTCAAGCGGATCGACACTCCCGTCCTGGAAAAGCTCGAGCTTTATGAACGATCTTCAGGCAAG
Source organism: uncultured Gammaproteobacteria bacterium (assembly GCA_964443495.1). Taxonomy (GTDB): domain Bacteria; phylum Patescibacteriota; class Patescibacteriia; order Patescibacteriales; family GWE2-39-37; genus JAAXUA01. The sequence goes on along the minus strand of CAYUCS010000002.1, from coordinate 234,881 downwards.
ACCAGCGATATCGTGACCAAGGAGATGTACTCCTTCGTCGATAAGAATGCCGAGAAGGTGGCTTTGCGTCCCGAAGGCACGCCGGGCTTGGTCCGTGCCTATATCGAGCACGGCCTGTTCAATTTGCCGCAGCCGGTCAAGATGTTCTGGATCGGTCCGGCTTTCCGCCACGACAAGCCACAGGCTGGCCGTTACCGCCAGTTTACCCAATTCGACATGGAAATGTTCGGCGAGGCCGGTCCGGTGGCTGATGCCCAGCTGATCCTGGTAGCTTATAATTTTTTCCGCGAACTCCAGGTCGATGTCCAGGTCCAGATCAATAGCATCGGTTGCAAGGACTGCCGCAAGGGTTATCTCGATAAGCTGACCAAGTATTATAAGGATAAGTCCCGCCACTCCAAACTGTGCTTGGATTGCAAGAAGCGCCTGACCAAGAACCCATTGCGGCTTTTGGATTGCAAGGAAGAGAAGTGCGTGGCTATGCGTGCCGAAGCGCCGCAGATCGTTGATTCGCTCTGCGAGCCTTGCCGTGACCACTTCGTCAAGGTGCTCGAATACCTGGATGAATTGGGCGTGAATTACAACCTCGAGCCGTTTTTGGTCCGCGGTTTGGACTATTATAACCGTACCGTCTTTGAAATAACGACCACCGAAGAGGATGGCGAATCTCGCCAGAGTTCTCTCGGCGGCGGCGGCCGTTACGATGAACTGGTCGAGTATATGGGCGGCCGCCCGACTCCGGCCTGCGGTTTCGGTATCGGTATCGAACGCACGATCATGAAGATCAAGGAAAAGAATATCGCCGTCAAGGAAGATGCTGAAGTCGACCTGTTCATCGCTCAATTGGGCGAATTGCCGCGCCGTCGCGCCATGGTCCTGTTTGAGGAGCTGCGCCGTGCCGGTTTCAAGGTCGGCCAGCTGTTCTCCAAGGATAGCTTGAAGGTCCAACTCGAAGAGGCTAATCGCCTCAACGTCAAATACAGCCTGATTTTGGGACAGAAAGAGCTTTCCGACGGCACTATCCTGATCCGCGACATGGAATCGGGCGTGCAGGAGATCATCGATCTGAACAAGGTCCGGACCGAGATGGGCAAGCGTTTGGGACAGTAGCCAATCTTGACTTTTACGTCGGTTTATATTATTTTATATAAGCGTTAAGAATTAAAATCACATAGAAAGGAAGGTGTGTTTCCGTGGTAGAATCAAAAAGGAAGAAGGAAGAAAGCTTTGAAAGTTTCTTGCGTCGTTTCAATAAGCGATTACAGCAGAGCGGCAACCTGAGGAAAGTCCGCAAGGGCCAGTATTTCAGCGAAACCAAGAGCCGTAATCTCCAGAAGCGCAGCGCTTTGATCTCACGCGATTACAAGTTGAAAAACGAGTATCTGCGCAAGATCGGCAAACTCGAAGAAAAGCCAAGAAACCGATGGTAATATTACCGTCGGTTTTCTTTACGAAATAAGATAAAAATTATGTCAATCGGTGCTTTGCAAAATCAGATCAATGAGGACATCAAGCAGGCCATGCGCGACAAGAACGAACTCGCCTTGTCAACTCTGCGCATGCTATCCAGTGCGCTTAAGAACAAGATGATCAGCCTGCGCTCCGGCGACGAGGTCGTCCTGACCGATGAGCAGGTGCAAGAGGTCATTGCCAGCGAAGTGAAAAAACGCCAGGACTCGGTCGAAAGCTATCAGGCCGCCGGCCGTAGCGAATTGGCCGAAAAAGAGCTGGCCGAACAGTCGATCTTGAAGAAATATCTGCCGGCCCAGCTTGAACGCTCTGAAATCGACGCGATCGTGGCCGGCATCGTGGCCGAAAATGCCGGAGCCGCTTTTGGTCAGGTCATGGGTCTGGCGATGGCCGCGCTCAAGGGCAAGGCCGACGGCAAGATTGTCGGAGAAGCCGTGAAAGCAGCGTTGGCAAAATAGTAATATTTCAGCTAAAGATAAACAAAAACAGTCCTTAATCAAAAGGGCTGTTTTGTTTTGCCAAACGTATGGCAAAATAGTATAATTATACTGAAGTTAAGGAGTGTATTAATAATAATGTAAATACGTTATGAAGTATTTTGAGAAGCTTTTCGGCTCATCAAAAAATGTTTCGACTGACAAGATTTTTGACAATGCCATCTCGGTTATCCTGGCCATTGTTTTTTTCTTGTGTCCGATGTTCTTCTCCGGTACGGCCTTCCAGGGTGTCGGCTTCGAGAAGATGATGCTTTTCTATTTCCTGGTACTGGTCGGGATCGTGTGCTGGGTGAGCAAGGGCGTTTTGGTCGGCAAGCTGGAGCTCAAGCGCACGCCGCTCGACTGGCCGATCCTGGCCTTCTTCCTGGCTTACGTCGCGGCCACTTTCATGTCAGTCAATCAGAAGGACAGCCTGCTGGGCGCTTTCGGCAGCCCGACCAAGGGTTTGTTCGCCGTCGTGATTTTCATTTTGTTCTACTATCTCATCATCAATAATCTGACCGCCGCCAGGATCCGCCTGTTTTTCGGCTCTTTCTTGGCATCGGCTGTTTTGATCCTGCTTTATTCTTTCCTTCAGTTGCTTGGCGTGTTCGCTTTGCCGTTCCAATTCGCCAAGACCCAGGCCTTCAATCCGCTGGGATCGATCACGGCCTTGTCCATGTTCCTGGTTTCGGTATTGCCGATGCTGATGATCGGCTTCACCCAGTTCAAGGAAATCTTTCCGGACATCAAGGCGCCGTTGCAGTACGTTATGCGCGGCATTCTGGCTTTGGCCGCTGTTTTTGATCTGGCGACATTGTCTATCCTGAACAATTACACCTTCTGGCCGGCTGCGATGATCGGCGCGGTCGTCCTGCTGTTGTTCTTCCTTTCCAAAATCATCACCACCAACCGGACCGGAATGGCCTTTCTGGTCGGGATTTTTATTTTGCTGGTTGCTCAGTTCTCGTTGGGCAATTTCAATTTCGCCAATGTCCGGCTGCCTAACGAGGTCAGCCTGTCCCTGAAGTCTTCGTGGAACATCGCCAAGCAGAGCGTCGTCAAGGATCCGTTCTTCGGCTCCGGTCCGTCAACCTTCGCCTACTCCTTCGCCAAGTACAAGGATCAGCAGTTCAACTATACCGGAATCTGGAATGCCCGCTTCGACGCGGCCAGCGGCGTTTTGCTGGAATTGGCGTCAACCGTCGGCCTGCTCGGCGCCTTGGCAGCTTTGGCGATCATACTGATCGCGGCGACAATGTCCGTGATGTCGCTTCTGAAAGTGGAAACGAAAGAGGACCGCTCTTTGATCCTGGGCCTGACCGCCAGCTTTTTCATCATGCTGGTTTACGCCCTGTTCTTTACTATCGATGTTTCAGTCACTCTGATTTTTTTCTTAGTAGCAGTCCTAGCTGTAGCGGTATCGTCGCAGATGGTGGCTGGCTCCAAGCAGAAGTCGGTCGAGCTCTCGTTCCGCGCCGCGCCGCAGTACGCCTTGGCCCTGGCCGCTCTTTTCCTGTCTTTGAGCGCCGGTGCGACCGTGCTGTTCATTATGGGTTTCAAGATGTATCTCGCCGACATGTACGCTCAGCGCTCGATTCGTGCGGCCGACCTGCCGCAGCGCGTCAGCAATATGGCTAAGGCGGTGCAGTTGGCTTCATATCGCGACAGCTATTATCTGGCCCTGGCCAATGATTATCTGCTCTTGTCCGACCAAGAGGCCAAGAAGGGCGGCAACAAGGAAGCAATCGCCAATTATCTTTCTTCCGCCATCAGTATCGGCCGTCGCGCCGTCGAAATCGCCCCGAACAATGTGGGCAACGTCGAGTCTTTGGCATTGGTTTACGAGAACGCTTCGTTTTACGACCAGGCGGCACTCGGCTTTTCCGAAGAGCTTTACAAGAAGGACGCCGAGCTTGATCCGACCAATCCGAATCCGAGCCTGCGCTTGGGCCTGATCAGCATGGCCAAGGCCAATCTGGTCGAGGACTCGGCCCAGAAGCAGAAGTTTTTGAACGAGGCGGTCAAATATTACGATGAAGCTATCAGCAAGAAGAAGGATCTGGCTGCCGCCTATTACAGCAAAGCCGTCGCTTTGGAGAAGCTTTCCAAGAATGACGATTCGATCGAACAGTTGAAGTTGGCTGCCGGCATTTCGAACAGTATCGATTATACCTTTGAGCTCGGTCGCATGTATTACAACCGCGGTCTTGGCCAGTCCAATGTCGTGGCGCCGCCAACCCCGACTATTCCGGTCTCGAACGGCACCTCGACGACCGAAACCCCGATTGTCATCACGCCGCCGCAGAATCCCGGGCAGGTCATCAAGAAAAATCAGGATCTCGAATTAGCTGAACGCATCTTCGGCGCCATCATAACCGCCAACCCGAACCATGCCAACTCGCTTTACGGCCTGACGCTGCTTTACAAGAAAGTCGGTGAAGATGACAAAGCGCGCGAAACCCTGAACAAGCTGCTCTCAATCCTGCCGGACGAGCAGACGAAGCAAAATGTGAGGGAGCAGTTCAATGATTTGCAGTAAATAGATTATGGCTCAGCCCAACAAAACCGATATCAACCGCAGCCAGCGGCGTAGTGCGCAGATTGACAATTATTACGTCGATTTGCGGGCCGACCAGGAGCGCCAGGAATGGCAGAAGATCGAACAGCCCAAAGCGCCGCGGCGATTGGAAGAAAAGACCTACCGGCGCATCACAGTCGTTTTGGCCGTGCTTGCTATCGCTGCTGCGGCCTATTGGCAGATCAATCGCCGCCCAGAGGTCGCGCCGAACGATACTTCAAAGAAGCAAGGTGACCCGGCTAAGTGGTATATGGTGCGGCTGGCCGACAAGGAGATTTTTTACGGCCAGGTCGCGGACCAATCATCCGATCCGGTGGTCTTGAATAATGTCTATTACGACTATGACCAGCCGAAAGATGGGGAGGCGCCCAAAGCCGAGGAAACGCCGAACATGCGGCTGGTCAAGCGGGGCAAGGAAGCCCATGGGCCGAGCGGCACGATGAATATCGTACGTTCGCAAGTCATGTTTATGGAACCGTTAGCCGATGATTCAAAAGTCTTGAAGGCGATACTCGAATACGAAAGTCAGAATCGTAATTAATTTTCCATATGAAATCCGTCAAAAAAATCCATTCAAAAATCAAGGAAACTAGCGAGCGGGCCTCGGGGTTGTATAGGGAGGATAAGAAGCGTTTTTTCAAGATCCTATTCGCGGCAATAGCCGTCGTTGCCTTGGCGGCCGTCGCTTATTCGCGGGTGCCTCGCGAAATGACCATGAAGCAGGCCGGCAAGATCGGTGAGAAGAAGACTTATCAGCTTTTGATCAAGATCGATAATTCTCGCGGCAATGGCGGATTCGAACGCGGCGACATCATATTGACGGCAGCGGAAGACAAGCAATTTTCCGTAGCTGAACAGGAGGGCTTCCTGATCATCAAGATGGGTTTGACCCAGGAACAGGCCAACCTGCTTCTGCGCCAAAAAGGGGAGGGCAAACGGCTGGCGGAGGACAGGGGCGATCCGGGCGAGCGCGAGCAGGCCGCCCAAGAACCTTTGCGCCGCTTCCGAGTTGACTTGCAGAAGCTCGGCATCGCCGACACCGAGGTCAAGGGCCGGGTAATCGGCGACAAGGTTTGGGATTGGCAAGAGGTTGTAAAAGAAAAATAATTTAGTTCTATTGTGGATAAATAATTAAAAACGCTGCCCGATTTCGGGCAGCGTTTTTAATTTGCATTAATCGTCTGAAAGTGGTGTAAAATAAAGCTGATTTTATGCCAGGGCACGGTGGAATAAATCGCAAAAAAGGCGTCAGGTGTGATATAATAATAAAGAATAAGCGCAGTATCCTAAACTTTCCCCAAGCATAAAAATGCTAACAAGCCTTTCAAATAGATTCAAAGCGAACGCGATCAAGAATATGCTGGCCCTGGCCGGTGTGTTTTTGTTTTTTGCCTGCGCCCAATCTGCTAACGCTGCTACCCCGGTTTATTACTCTGTCGGCCAATCGACGGCCGACCTGCAGACCGGCACCTCGACCGTGACCATCTCCAGCACGACCGGCCTCGCCACCTTCTCGGCCGCCCAGACCGGCAACATCGGCGTGGGCGACCGGGTGACCGTGGCCACCAACACCGTCTATTATATCTCCGGCAAGGCCTCATCGACCGGCTGGTATGTCGTTACCGCCACCGGCACCATGCCCGAAGCAACCTCCAGCGCGCCGGTGACCTCGATCAAACGCGAATACACCTCGCTAGCCGCGGCAGTCGCCGGAGCGAGCGACGCCAATCATGCTGCTACCAGCAGCCTGGTTGGAGGCGACCTTGTCCTGAACCTGCCTTGTTATTACGACTCCGGCCCGGACACGAGCGCAGTCAATGTGACAGGCTATACGACCGGCACCAGTACGTATATAAAAATTTACACCCCAGCCAGCACGAGTATTGAAGCTAATTTCAGCCAGAGGCACCAAGGCAGGTGGGATGACGTAAGATACAACTTGTATATTAGTGGCGGGACTTATTGCATAAGTTCTAACGTACATGATGCAATTATTGAAGGCGTTCAATGCAAGATTAACCTCACCACAAATCAATATCACTACGGCATAACAAAGACAATGTCTGATTCCGGCAGTTATTTTGTTATCAGCAATTCGATTATTACCGCATCTTCAGACAATTCTGCACATGACTATGAAGGCAATGGAATCGGTTTCAACGCTTATGGGAGTTATTATATTTATAACAACATTATTTATAACTGGAATTTATCAACGCAAATTGATAGCTGTATTCAAGATGTGGCAGAAGGCACTGAAAGTTATTTTTATAATAATACTATTTTCGGGTGCGATATTGGCATTAGTGCTGGGTCTAGCTTGGATGTTGCAAAAAATAATGTTGTTCAAAATGGAGTAACTGGTTATTCGGGGATATTTCACGCTTCATCAACAAATAACCTTTCTTTTGATGGCACTGCACCAGGTTCAAACTCCATGGCTTCATCTACTGTGCAGTTCGCCGACCTGGCTAACAAAGATTTTCATCTCGCCGCGTCATCGACGGCTCGTAATCGCGGTGCCGACTTGAGCAACGACCCTTATTTCGCTTTCAGCACTGATATCGACGGTCACGCGCGTTCGACCACCAGTCCGGTGTCACGCGCCTGGGACATAGGCGCGGACGAGGGTGCGACAGCCATTTATTATTCAGTAGGGCAGAATACGTCCGACCACAAAACCGGCACGCCGACAGTGACCGTCAGCTCGACCACCGGCTTAGCTACTTTTGATGTGGCCCAGACCGCATCAAATATGGGGGTGGGCGATGTCATTACTTACGGCTCGGATAAGTGCTATATCACCGCCAAAGCATCAACCACGGCTTGGTATTGCGTCACGGCGACCGGCACCATGCCCGTGGCCACCACCAGCGCGCCGGTCGCGTCGATTGCGCATGCATTTTCCTCCTTGTTCAACGCAGAGGCAAATTCATCCAACTCAACTTATCTAAATACGGCTGATTTAGCGGCTAATAATTATCAACTCAACTGGGCTTGTTACTATGACAGCGGGCCTGACACGACGCACGTCCAGGTTCAAGGATATAAAACGACGGCAAATAATTACCTTGAGATCTATACCCCTAGTAACGAATCGATTGAGGTCAACCTGTCTCAGCGACATCAGGGCATATGGGATGATAATAAATACAATCTTAGTGTCGCGAGTGTTGACGGTTATGATCGAGCAATCAACCCAATTAGTGAAAATATTCGGATAGAGGGATTGCAGGTCAGTGTAAATAACAATGGTCAGATTGGCGCAGAGGGCATACAGATTGAAAACAACAGCTCAGCCGATCCAGACGCGGCTTACGAGGCTTATGTCGTGGGCAATATTATAAGGGGCATCGCTACTGCTCCGTTCGGCTCAGAGCCGCCGAATGGCATCAGGATCCAATATTGGAACTTGGGCAGCATCGCCAGTAAATATCATATCTCGAACAACATAATTTACGGCTTCTACGATGGAGCGACGGATTCGTCCGGCATTTTAGTTGTTGGCAAGGGAAGCGTTAATATTGCCAACAATACCGTACACAATTCTTCTAATGGCGTAACAAGGTTATATAACGGTTCGTCAACCGTGCTTGCCAATAACATCGTCTCCTCATCGACTGTCGGGTACAGCGGGATTTTTTCCGCATCATCGACTAGCAATATTTCTGATCATGCTGACGCCCCTGGTCAAAACCAGTTGAATTCAACTGTAGTTCAATTCTCCGATAGCTTGAATGAAGACTTTCACTTGGCTGCTTCTTCGACCGCGCGCAACTCCGGCGCGGACTTGAGTGCTGATGCGAATTATGCCTTCAATGCCGACATTGACGGCCACTCCCGTGGCAACCAGGGTGCCTGGGACATCGGTGCCGACGAGGGTGCGTCACATATCTATTATTCGGTCGGACAGAATACGTCCGACCACAAGACCGGCTCGCCCAATGTGACGGTCAGCTCGACCACCGGCCTGGCTACCTTCGATGTGGCTCAAACCGCGGTTAATATGGGCGTGGGCGACGTCATTACCTATAACACGACAGAGAAGTGCTACATCACCGCCAAAGCCTCGACTACCGCTTGGTATTGCCAAACCGCCACCGGCACCGCGCCGGTCGCCGCGACTGGCGCTACGGTCGATTCGATAACGCATGCGTTCAGTTCGTTGTCCGCTGCCATTAGCGGCGCATCCGGCGGATCGTATCTTAATACTGCCGATCTGGCGAGCACTAACAAGATTCTGAATTTGCCTTGCTATAATGATGGCAGTGCGGACACTGCGGCAGTGACCTTGGCAGGATACACCACGGCCCTGAATAACTATATAAAAATATATACGCCGAATAACGCCGCCTCGGAAGCGAACGCTTCCCAACGCCATTCCGGCAAGGCGGGGACGGGTTATCGCTTGAGAGCGAACGCCAAATTATATATTTCTTTGCCGGATATAAAATTCGACGGCATCGAGCTATATTCCGACACTGGCGCCGACCAGGGTTTACGCATCGATCCTTCCGGGTCGGTAACTTTCAATGTATCCATAAGCAATTCAATCCTGCACAATTTCGTTGATGTGTTTTTACAGTCCCATATTTTAACCAATGTCAATTTTTGGAACAATTACGTTTATGATTTTAGCAGCACCGGTTATTATAATTTGAATTCAACCCTTCTTGGTAATATTTACAACAACACGTTTTACAGCGATAACGGTTTCCGGGCCATCAGGTATGCGACTGGAACGTTGAATATGGCCAACAACTTAGTGAATGGCAACTTCAATATGCAGTATAATGTGTGGACCTCCACATATTCTTCATCAAACAATATCTCCAGTGACGCTTCTTCGCCCAACACGGCGTTCAGAAACAAGAATGTTGCCTTCGCCTCCGCTGCCAACAAGGACTTCCATCTTGCCAGCGCCGACACCTCGGCGCGCGATAGCGGCGTTAGTCTGGCCAGCGATTCATACAAGGCCTTTGCCTCGGATATCGACGGCCACACGCGCCCGAATAACCTTGCCTGGGACATTGGTGCCGACGAAGGCGCCAGCGCGGTCTATTATTCCGTCGGCCAATCGACCGCCGACCTGCAGACCGGCACCTCGACCGTCACCATTTCCAGCACCACCGGCCTGGCCACCTTCTCTACCGCTCAGACAGGCAATATCGGCGTGGGCGATCGCGTGACCGTAGCAACCAATACTGTTTACTATATCTCCGGCAAGGCCTCAACCTCTGCCTGGTACGTGGTGACCGCGACCGGCACTTTGCCGCAAGCCACCACCTCGGCCCCAGTGACTTCGATCAAGCGGGAATTTACTTCGATGTCGTCTGCTGTAGCTAGTGCAAGCAACTCAAGCCATTTGAACACAGCCGATCTTTACATTTCGAACATGCAACTCAATATTCCGGCTTACTATGATTCGGGTGCCGACACGGCGCCCGTGGCTATTGGCGGCTATTCAACCGCACTGCCTAACTACATTAAACTGTACACGCCGAACAACACGGCCAATGAAGCCAATTCAAGCCAGCGGCATCAAGGAAAATGGGCGGACACGAGCTACAGGCTGGAAGTTTCTACGAACGCCGCCATCATTATTTTCGATAAAAACACAATGATTGACGGCTTGCAGATTTACGGTATCGATAATACCGGAATTACGACTCAATCGATCGGCGAGAACAATGCGCAAATGCATATCAAGAATAACATTATCAAGCATAGCGGCAACGCGGCCAATAAGTATGGCATTATCTTGAATTATGAAGCATCGATGGGTTTTGGCTTCGGGTATGTTGCGAATAATATCGTTTATGATTTCAACGTAAGCAACGGGCAGGGCATTTCTTCCGGCTCTGGCGGCTGGTATGGTTATTTTTATAACAACACTGTAATCAATTCAAATTATTGTTTTACGAATGGAGGCGGTACGGTGATAGTAAAAAACAACATTGCCCAGAACTGTGTCGATGGATACCGTCTCATAGTCAGCGCTTCGTCCACGAATAATATTTCCGACTTGGCATCAGATGCGCCAGGAACAAATCCTAAGGATTCGACAGTGGTAAGTTTTGCTGATGCTGCCAATGGGGATTACCATCTTGCCGCATCAAGCAGTGCGCGCAATGTCGGTGCGGATTTAAGTGCCGACACGAACTTCGCTTTCTCTTCGGATATCGACGGTCACACGCGTAGTGGCGCCTGGGATATCGGCGCGGACGAGGGCGCGACCGCAGTTTATTACTCTGTCGGCCAGAACACGAGCGACCACAAGACCGGCTCGCCCGTCGTAACCATCTCTAGCTCGACCGGCCTGGCCACCTTCGACGTGGCCCAGACCGCCGCCAACATGGGCGTGGGCGATGTCATAACTTACGGATCGGATAAGTGCTATATCACAAGCAAAGCCTCGACGACCGCCTGGTACTGCCAAACCGCCACTGGTACGATGCCAGTGGCCACGACCAGTGCTACTGTGGCATCAATTGCTCATGCTTATGCCTCGCTATCGGCCGCTGAAGCCGGGGCGCCAGACTCGGCCCACCTTAATGCTTCTGATTTGGCATTAAGTAATTATCAACTTAATTTTCCTTGCTATTACGATACTGGTGTCGATTCCGCTGCGGTCGCAATATTGGGCTGGGAGACGGGGGCGAGTAATTATATCAGGGTTTACACGCCGACCAGCGAAACCAGCGAGGTTAATTCGAGCCAGCGTGCGAGCGGTGCGTGGGAAAATGGCAAATATGCATTGTCCACAGCCTCCGGAATAGCGCTTTTTAACATGGAGAGGGATGTTATAATCGACGGATTGCAGCTTTCGAGTCCTGATAATAACGTCGTGAGAAATATCGTTGATAATGCCAATGTTTATTTTTCTAACAATATCGTCAAAGGTAGCGCTACCTCGTATGTGGGCGGCTTCGGTGTCGATTCCGGAAGCAACGGTAAATATGTCCTGACAAACAATATCTTGTACGGGTTTACTGGCACTGAAAGCCGCGGAATAATCTTCCAACCGTCCTCATCGAGTACGAATATGTATGCGTATAACAATACGGTGAGTTCTTCCACTCATGGCATCAGGTATGCTACTGGCAGGGTGTATTTGAAAAACAATCTGGTTCAGGGATCTTCGGATGGCTATATAAACTGGACCGGCACGGGAATCGTCGATTCATCATCGGATAACAATATTTCAGATATAGCTGGCGATGCGCCGAATGCCACTTTCAGCACGTCATCGATATCTGTCCAGTTTGCCGATGCGTTGAACAAAGATTTTCATCTTGCCGCCTCTTCGACGGCCCGCAATCGCGGCGTGGATTTGGGTTCAGGCGCGAATTATGCCTTCTCGACCGACATTGACGGCCACGCCCGCGGCAACCAGGGCGCTTGGGATATCGGAGCTGACGAAGGCGCTACGGCAATATATTATTCCGTCGGTCAGAACACATCAGACCACAAGACCGGCTCGCCCAATGTGACGGTCAGTTCGACCACCGGACTGGCTACCTTTGATGTGGCCCAGACCGCGGTCAATATGGGTGTGGGCGATGTGATTACCTATAACACGACAGAGAAGTGCTATATCACTGCCAAAGCCTCGACTACCGCTTGGTATTGCCAAACCGCCACCGGCACCGCCCCAGTTGCAGCGACAGGCGCTACGGTTAATTCAATCGCGCATGCATTTTCATCCCTCAATGCGGGCGTTACAGGCGCTTCTGGCGCGAGCTATTTGAACGCTTCAAATTTGGCGTCAAGCAATTATCAGCTTAATTTTCCTTGTTATTATGATAGCGGCTCAGACACGGCAGTCGTGACAGTGCAAAATTATACCACTGCCGCGTCAAATCATATAAAAATTTATACGCCGTACAATACGACGAATGAGGTTAATCAGTCACAGAGACATCAGGGCAAATGGGATGATAGCAAATATGCTTTGTCCGTCACTAGCGCGGGAGCGTCCGCGTTTTCGGCATTGGTGATAAAGGTCCCGAATCTGAATATCGAAGGCCTCCAGATTTTCAACAATAAGTCAGCTGCTGGCAACGTGTATGCCATCGATTTGAGCACTATTTCCACGTTTAACGTTCGGCTCGCGTCCTCTATTTTTAGGGGGCCGGATACGCACGCTAGCGATGATTACATGGGAAGTGTTGCCACCTTGTCTGGCGTAAATAGCCATCTGAAAATTTTGAATAATATCTCATATAATTGGGGGAAAATTTCTTCAAGGCAGAATTGTTATGCCACCTTTACAACGGACACCGTAGCTTATAATAACCTGGCGTACAACTGTTATGACGGCTTTGCAGCTGGGAGCACTAATCATCTTTTTTACGCGAAAAACAATATCGCGCAAAACTGTATCGATGGTTTTTCGGGGGGAGCTAACTTCAATGCCGCTTCTGATTATAACATTTCCGATTTGGCAGGTGATAATACGGGCGGTGTTAATGATAAGGTCAGCACGGTTGTTTCTTTTGCCGATGCTGCCAATAAAGATTACCATTTAGCTGCTTCATCGACCGCACGAAATGCTGGCGCGAATCTTAGTTCAGACCAATATCATGCTTTCAATACCGACATTGATGGCCAAGTACGACGAAGCAGTTCTTGGAGCGTCGGTGCGGACGAGCCGGCCAATGCCGTCTATTATTCCGTCGGCCAATCGACCGCCGACCTGCAGACCGGCACCTCGACCGTCACCATCTCCAGCACCACTGGCCTGGCCACCTTCTCGACCGCCCAGACAGGCAATATCGGCGTGGGCGACCGCCTGACCGTAGCGACCAATACTGTTTACTATATCTCCAGCAAGGCTTCGACTTCTGCCTGGTATGTGGTGACCGCCACCGGCACCTTGCCGCAAGCCACTACCTCGGCGCCAGTGACTTCGATTAAGCGTGAGTACACTTCGATGGCCGCCGCTGTATCCGGGGCTGTCGATGCTAGCCATCTGAGCACCGCTGATTTAGCTACCGCAAATGTGCAACTCAACATCCCGGCTTATTATGATAGCGGTGCCGATACAGCTACTGTTAATGTGATTGGCTATAAGACCGGGGTGCCGAATTTTATAAAGCTGTATACGCCGAGAAATACAGTAACCGAGGCAAATTTTAGCCAGAGACATCGGGGCAAGACTGGCGGTAGTAATTTTTCCATAAAACCAGCAACAGGCAGGGCAGTCGCAATCGGTAGCAAGAATGTTAGAGTTGATGGACTTGAAATTGACATGGCAATCTCAAATACTTTTGCAATAGTGTTGAATTATTCAAGTACTGATGTTTTCGATAGCTATGTTTCAAATAATTTGATTTCAAATGTTGCTGGTGATTGGGCTGGGTTAATTGAATGCGGTGATGGTGCAGCTGGTAGTAAGGTGCATATATATAACAATATCTTATCAAACGTGCCCGGTGGTTCTGAACGTAGGGCGATACGAATAAGCGGCGCGACTTTGACGGCTTATGTGTATAATAACACATTTTATAATGTCGGGAGGGCTTTGTGGTCTAACGGAGCGACTATTATTGCAAAAAATAATACTGCTCAAATTTGTACAGAATATTGTTATTTTGATTTGAATGCCTCTTCGACAAATAATATTTCTTCAGACGCCACCTCGCCTGACGTGGACTTACTAAATGTCAACGTCGCCTTTGCAGATGTTTTAAATAAAGACTTTCACTTGGCCGCATCTTCGACAGCGCGCAATCGCGGCGCTGATTTGAGCGCTGACGCAAATTTTGCTTTTTCGACTGACATTGACGGTCATGGCAGGTCTGGTTTATGGGACATTGGCGCGGACGAGGGGGCGACCGCAGTATATTACTCTGTCGGCCAGAACACGAGCGACCACAAGACAGGTTCGCCCGTCGTAACCATCTCTAGTTCGACCGGCCTGGCCACCTTCGACGTGGCCCAGACCGCATCAAATATGGGGGTAGGTGATGTCATTACTTATGGCTCAGATAAGTGCTATATCACCGCCAAAGCCTCAACTACGGCTTGGTACTGCGCCACGGCGACCGGCACCATGCCAGTAGCCACGACCAGTGCTACCGTCACTTCGATCACGCATTCTTTTAATTCATTGAATGCCGCACTTCCTGCCGGGGCTGGCGGCGCAAAAGGAGCCGGTTTTTTGAACGCATCTGATCTTGTGACAGGCAACTATCAGCTGAATGTTCCATGCTATTACGACTCCGGACCCGATATCGCCTCAGTGGCCATTGATGGTTGGACAACTTCTCCAAGCAACTATCTTAAAGTGTATACGCCTTCAGACACGGTTAACGAGGTTAATTACAATCAAAGACACCAAGGGCAATGGGATGACACGAAATACAGACTGGTTCATACTTCCGCTGGTGATTATCAAACGACGCTAAGCGTTTTGGCATCTTTCGTGACCATAGATGGAATGCAATTGCATAGGATAGCTTCCTCTGGGATAAATGAGCATATCATAGGCGCCAACCCGCGCAGTGTATATGGCAGGACCAATGATATTAGGGTCACGAATAATATTATTAGGGGTGAATATTCGGGCGCAAACAATGCGACCGCTGTTTATTACGCCAATGGTTCCGGCATTGCTGATGCATCGGGTGTTGTCGCAAATAACATAATTTATGACATAAAGAGCGGCACAAGCACCGGTTATAAAACAATCCGCCTTCAAACCCAAGACCGCGTTTCAGTATATAGCAATACGATTGTTAATTGCGGAACCGGTGTTGAAACATATTACAACAATTACGGCGTGTTGAAAAATAATGCAGTTCAAGGATGCGCAGACGGTTTTAACGGCACTTTCAATTCGTTGTCCGATTACAACATTTCGGACATTGTCGGCGACGCGCCGAATGCTACTTTCAGTACCTCTTCGATCGTGGTCCAATTTGCGGATTCGGCCAACAAAGACTTTCATTTGGCTGCTTCGTCCAGCGCGCGCAATGCCGGCGTGAATCTGTCGGGCGACGCTAATTTCGCCTTCGCTTCTGATATCGACGCGCATGCGCGACCGGCTGGATCTTGGGATATCGGGTCTGACGAAGGCGCGACGCCAATCTATTATTCCGTAGGGCAAAATACGAGCGACCACAAGACCGGTTCGCCGACGGTGACGATAAGTTCGACCACCGGCCTGGCCACCTTTTCAGTAGCTCAGACCGCGACCAATATGGGCGTCGGCGATGTTATTACCTATGGCACGACCAACAAATGCTATATCACTAGCAAGGCCTCGACAACGGCCTGGTATTGCCAATCTGCGACTGGCACGCCACCAGTTGCCGCCACCGATGCGACGGTCAACTCGATCGCGCATGCCTTTTCCTCGCTTTCAGCCGCCGAGTCCGGGGCAGTTGGTGCGAGCTATTTGAATACTTCAAATCTGACTGGCAATAATTATCAATTGAATATACCATGCTATTACGACAGCGGACCAGACACCGCAGGAGTTATTATCGATGGCTGGACAGCATCTCCCAATAACCACATTCGCGTGTACACCCCGGCAAGCACGACGGCCGAAGCGAACGCCAGCCAGCGGCATCAGGGCAAATGGGATGACTTGAAATATCGCCTTGAATACACGACGAATACTACCTGGCAGAGGCAGCTGTTTATAGTTAATTTTTATACCAAGATTGATGGCTTACAAGTAAAATTGACGTATGGTCACGGAAATTCCTTTGCGATTGATGGGGCCGCCATGGAAGTAAGCAACAATATCGTCCAAGGAGTTGCTACGGCTGCCAATATCGTAGGTTCAGGCCTTAGTACTGGAGGTGAGGGTTCGAGGATTTATAATAATTTGATTTACGGGTTTCGTGATATCAACTCCAGCAGTGGGCGTTGCTATAATTTTTCTAATTCTTGGAATGATCTGGGCGTGTATGTTTACAATAATACTGCATATAACTGTCATACAGGATTTACCGATAGTAGCGGTTTGGCAGTTTCATTTAAGAATAATATTGTCCAGAATTCTGTCAACGGGTTTTACGAGTCGGTCATGCATTCATCTTCTGATTACAATATTTCCGATTTGGCTGCCGACGCACCAGGCGCTAATTCCAAGAATTCCGTGACCGTCCAATTCGCGGATTCGGCCAACAAGGATTTTCACCTATTGCCAGGCGGTATTGTAGCCAAAAACGCGGGCACGGATTTGAGTGTCGATCCGTATTTCTCCTTTGTTGCCGACATTGACGGTCAACCCAGGCCGAATGGCGGAATCTGGGACATTGGCGCGGACGAGGCCGCCAACGCTGTCTATTATTCCGTCGGGCAATCGACAGCCGATCTGAAGACCGGTTCGCCGACGGTGACCATCGCCTCTGGAACCGCCACCTTCTCCGTTGCACAGATTGGCAATATCGGCGTGGGCGATCGCGTGACTTACAACAGCTCCAGTTCGGTAGCGTATATTTCCGGCAAAGCCTCAACCACGGTCTGGTACCTGGTGACAGCCACTGGCACGATGCCGGCTGACATCACGAATTCGACCGTCGATTCGATCAAGCGTGAATATACTTCGATGTCGGCGGCAATATCTGGAGTGGTAGATGCCAGCCATATGAATACCTCTGATTTGACTGCGGCGAACCTGCAACTTAATTTACCGGCATATTACGACAGCGGTGCCGATGCGGCAGAAGTTGATATTATCGGCTTTACGACTGGCGCACCTAATTATATCAGGTTGTATGCGCCAGAAAATGCCGTGACCGAGGTTAATTCCAGGCAAAGACATGGCGGAAAATGGAATAATTCAAGCTACAGAACCTTGGGGAGTAGCTATGGTAATTTTTATACTATCCAGGCAGACCACACTGTCATAGACGGCCTGCAAATCGAGCGAGACACTGACAATATGCCTGATGGCATAGTCGTTTACGCAAATAATGTAATTTTAAGAAATAATATAATAAAATCGACTCAACTTATCACGAATATCGGGCGCGGCATCGAGCTGGGTTACGACTACACGAACGCCAAAGTTTACAATAATATAATTTACGGCTACAAGAAATTGTCCGGCAGCAACTCATCGTCGATATATGTTCCGACAAATAAGCATTATATCTATAACAATACCATCGTAAATTGCGACATCGGCGTTTATGGTCAATATGCTGAAAATTCAATACTGAAAAACAATATCACGCAAGGCTGCGCCGAAGGCTTTGCCAATTATACGACGCACACTTTTTCATCTGCATCCGACAACAATATATCGGACGTGGCTGGCGACGCGCCCAATGCCACATATAGCACGTCATCGATAGACGTCCGATTTGTCGATGAAGCGAATGCTGATTATCACTTGGCTGCCTCTTCATCGGCCCGTAATGCCGGCGCCAATTTGGGCACTGATGCTAATTTTACCTTCAGTGCCGATATTGATGGCCAGGCACGCGGCAACGGGCTCGGTTGGGACATCGGGGCGGATGAGGCGCCGGCCCCAGTGTATTATTCCGTCGGCCAGGATACTAACGACCACAAGACCGGCGCTCCGACCGTGACCGTCAGTTCGACTACGGGCTTGGCCACTTTCTCGGAGGCGCAAACGGCGGCTAATATGGGCGTAGGGGATGTTATTACTTATGGCGCAGCTTCCAGCAAATGCTATATTTCTGAAAAAATATCGACGAGCGTTTGGCGCTGTGTCACGGCCACCGGCACCTCGCCATTCGCGACTTCGAGCGCGGCCGTCGCCTCGATCGCCCATGCCTACGCCTCCTTGTCCGCGGCCGAGGCGGGCGCGACTGACGCTAGCCATCTCAACGCATCGGATTTGGTCACCGGCAATTACCAGCTCAATTTCCCGGCCTATCACGACACCGGTCATGATCTGAGTAGGGTTACGGTCAGCGGTTACACGGCTTCGGCCTTGAATTATATCAAGATATACGCGCCGAATAGCGTTTCTTCCGAAGCCAATTCCTCGCAACGGCATGCTGGTATTTGGGACGATTCGAAGTTCGCCTTGTCCTACGGCGCGACACGCTGGGATTCGGTCCTGTATATCGGGGTGCCGTACACTGTCGTGGACGGCCTGCAGATCGAGCACGTCGCAACGCAGACCGATGCCCGAGTTGGCTATAGCGCCAATGCGGAAGGAGTGAAGATAAGCAACAGTATTGTGAGGCTACCTTCTCGCAACGGCAGCCCGGCAGAATACGGCGTGAATTCGGGCGGCTATTCCATCGATATTTACAATAATATCGTTTACGGCTGGGGCGGCGGCATACGTTCGGCCAACAACATTCAGCCAGGAGCGACGATTAACGTATATAACAATACGGTTTACGGTATCGCAGATGTCGGATTCGGGCAGTGGGGTTACCCGGCCTCAGTCGCTTACGTTAATTTGAAAAATAATCTGTCCAGTGCCGGTAGCGATGATTTCGCCTTTGATTTGGGCGGCAACGTGACCCAGCAGTATCAGAATAATTTATCATTCGACCTGACCTCGCCGAATGCTGGTGCGACCGATTGCGGAGGGCACGGCTGCCGCAACCAAGTTGTCCGATTCATCAATGCTTCGTCCAGCGATTTCCGCTTGTCGCCGTTCGATTCAGCTGCTAGAAATTCAGCGGCAAACCTTTCTGTTGACGCGCTTTTGCCATTCAATATCGATATCGCCGGGAACGCTCGAAACTTCGGCGGCGCCTGGGATATCGGCGCTTTCGAGGACGGCGATACGGCATTTTACGGCACGACCAGGGTCAGACAGGGTAAGATGATTATTGATGGAAAGATGAGGATAGAGTAGCGGTGTGGATAAAATACTGATTTTCGGACCGCTTAGCGATAAGCGGTTTTTTATTTGCCAAAAACATTAAAAATGTGGTGTAAAATAGCTAATAAAATATCAATCAATAAGGATAATTTGATAACCAAAATGACACAGGTGTGATATAATAATAAAGAATAAGCGCTGGATTCTAATGCACCCACAAGCATAAAATGTTAGCAAGCCTTTCAAATATATTCAAAGCGAACGCAATCAAGAATATGCTGGCCCTGGCCGGCCTGTTTTTGTTTTTTGCCTGCGCCCACAGCGCCAGCGCCGCCACGAATATCTATTATTCCGTCGGCCAATCGACGGCTGACCTGCAGACCGGCACCTCGACTGTCACCATTTCTAGCACCACTGGCCTAGCCACCTTCTCGACCGCCCAGACCGGCAATATCGGCGTGGGCGACCGCCTGACTGTGGCCACCAATACCGTCTATTATATCTCCGGCAAGTCATCGGCGACCGACTGGTATGTAATAACCGCCACCGGCACCATGCCCGAAGCAACCTCCAGCGCGCCGGTGACCTCAATCAAACGCGAATACACCTCGCTGGCTGCCGCCATCGCTGGGGCTAGTGACGCCAATCATGCTGCTACCAGCAGCCTAGTTGGAGGCGATTTTATCCTGAACCTGCCTTGTTATTACGACTCAGGCCCTGATACCGCCACGGCCAACGTAGCGGGCTATACTACCGCCACAACCACTTTTATTAAGATTTACACCCCAACCTCAACTACCGCCGAGTCCAATTTCTCGCAACGACATCAGGGAAAATGGGATGGCGGGAAGTATAGCCTGTCAGTTGATTCTGGCTATGGCAACGCGCTTACCGTGGAGGATACGTATATTTGGCTCGATGGCCTTCAGATTGATAATGTCGCGGACAAGAGCGAACAAATCAAGGGTATTAGGACGACAAGTTCGAGCGCTGAGAGCCTGCACAGGTATTCCAACTTGATCGTGCGTGCTAGCGGCCCCGGAACTAATTCCGCCGCCAGCATCGGCGTTTATCTGGACGGCAGCCTGAATTACCAGGTCTGGAATAATGTGGTTTATGGTTATTATGGAGGAATAGTTTCCGATACGGACACCAATGCCGTCAATTATATCGTTTACAACAACACGACCGTAGATAATGACGGCTATGGAATCGACTTGAACGGCAACGCGACTCCGGGGTTGTATTTGAAAAATAATTTATCGTCTGGCAATGGCACTGACTATAACACGAGCAATTTGGACTCAGCAGCGAACAATTTTTCGTCGGACGGCACCGCTCCAGGCACCGGCTCGGTCACTTCGACATCCGTGGCCTTTGCTGATCCATTGAACAGAGATTACCACTTGTCCGCCTCTTCTTCGGCGCGCAACGTCGGTTCTGATTTGAGCAGCGATCCGTATCTGCCATTAAGCACAGATATTGACGGACACTTACGCTCTACCACCAGCCCGGTTTCGCGCGAATGGGATGTCGGCGCCGATGAAGGCTCAACGCATGTCTATTACTCGGTCGGCCAGAACACGAGCGATCACAAGACCGGTTCGCCGACGGTGACGATCTCGAGTTCCACCGGCCTTGTTACTTTCAGTGTGGCCCAGACAGCGGTCAATATGGGCGTGGGCGATGCGATAACCTACGGTTCGGATAAGTGCTATATCACCTCGAAGGTGTCGACGTCGGATTGGTTCTGTCTGAGCGCCACCGGCACTTTGCCGACGGCGACGACCACAGGAACGGTCACTTCGATTGCCCATGCCTATTCATCATTGACTTCGGCCGAAGCTGGCGCCGGAGATTCGAGCCACCTGAACGTATCCGACTTGTACGCGGCTAACTTACAGCTCAACTTCCCATGCTATTACGATTCTGGTCCTGACACGGCAACGGTTATTGTTGACGGCTGGACGACTGGCGCAAGCAACATTATTAGGATTTATACGCCAACCGACACAGTTACCGAAGCTAATGCGAGTCAAAGACATCAGGGCGCTTGGGATGATGGCAGATTCAGAATGCTCATCTCTTCTGGTAATGGCATTGTTTTTCGAGATAAGGATGTCAGTGTCGACGGTTTGCAAGTTGAAATCACAAGCACATCCACCAATCAATGGGGAGTTTCTCAGGAATTTGGCGGTCGTTATGGCACTTATGGCATATCGAATAATATTATTAAAGGTGTTAGGGCGGGGCGGTATAGCTGGGGGATAAGGTCTGATGCCGAGGCGGGTAGTGTGACCAAAATTTGGAATAATGTTATCTATGATATTAATGATGCCAGTGACTATGGCGGTGGAATAAGGGTGTATTATGGCAATATCCCGGAATCAATCATATATATTTACAACAATACGGTCATGGGTGGCCGCACCGGCATCTACGCCTCAGGAAACGACGTTTATGCCAAAAACAACCTGGTCTTCGGCAGCGCCTCGACCGGGGACTTGGCTGGTGACTATCAGGGAACGTATAACGCTTCTTCGACTAACAACATTTCGGCTGACAACACTTCGCCAAATGCCACCTTCAGAAACATTTCAGTAGCTTTTGCCGACTCTTTGAATAAGGATTTCCATCTGGCCGGTTCATCAAGTGCCAGGAATATCGGCGTTGATCTGGCTTCTGACGGCAACCTGGCATTTTCTTCGGATATCGATGGCCACACCCGGCCAGCCGGGGCGGGCTGGGACATCGGCGCTGACGAGGGTGCGACCGCCGTCTATTACTCCGTCGGCCAGAATACATCAGATCACAAGACCGGTACGCCGACCGTGACCGTCAGTTCGACCACCGGCCTGGCCACATTTTCAGAAGCCCAGACGGCAACGAATATGGGCGTCGGTGATGTCATTACCTACAACACGTCCGAGAAATGCTATATCACTGCCAAGGCCTCGACTACTGCCTGGTACTGCGCTACGGCCACCGGCACGGCACCGACGGCCGCCACGGATGTGACGGTCAATTCGGTCGCCCACGCCTTCTCGTCGCTTTCGGGCGCCGAGGCAAGCTCTTCGGATGCCACCCACTTGAACACTTCCGACCTCGCCTCGAACAACCTGCAACTTAACATCCCTTGTTACTACGATTCCGGACCCGATACCGCCCCCGTCGTAATCAGCGGCTACGCCACCGCCCGATCCAATTTCATCAAGATATATACGCCGACAGACACTAACGCCGAAGCGAACGCCAGCCAGCGGCATCAGGGCGTTTGGCATAGCGGAAAATACAATCTGGTCATAAATAACAATCATGGCATACAGGTGCAGACCGGCCATGTCTGGCTCGACGGCTTGCAGGATCAATTGACTAGCGTCACTTCGAACCGAATGGGCATCTATGTCACGGGTGCCGTGGGGAACAATAGCCATATCAGGGTCTCGAACAGCATCCTGCGAGGCGCGACCTCGACCGGCGATTGGCACATGGGCCTTGACCTGTGGCAGACCAGCGGCACGGGCGTCCTGAAATTCTGGAACAATCTGGTTTATGACTTCCGCCGCTCATCCAATGACAATGCCGTCGGCATTGGCATCGAAGACAGCACCTTTACTTCGTATATCTACAACAATACCTTTTATAATTGCGGCAACGGCATATATCGCTGGGGCGGCACGGGAGTGCTCAAGAACAACATCGTCCAGAATTCGGCCTCGGCCTACACCGGCAGCTTCCATGCCTCCTCGACCAACAATCTTTCGCATGACGCGACCTCGCCGAATACGGCTCTCAGGAACAAGATCGTGGATTTTGCTGATGCTGCCAATGACGATTTCCACTTGGCTGCGACCGATGCCTCCGCCAGGAATGCCGGCGCCAATCTGAGTACTGACCCCAAACTGGCCTTGGCCGACGATATCGACAAGATCGGTCGCCCGTCACAGCCTTCATTTGATATCGGCGCGGACGAGGGCTCGACCGCCGTCTATTATTCCGTCGGCCAATCGACGGCCGACCTGCAGACTGGCACTTCGACCGTCACCATTTCCAGCTCGACCGGCTTGGCCACCTTCTCGACCGCCCAGACAGGGAATATTGGCGTAGGCGACCGAGTGACCGTAGCCACAAGCACTATCTATTACATCTCGGGCAAAGTTTCATCGTCCGCCTGGTACGTCGTAACCGCCACCGGCACGCTGCCCGAAGCGACATCCAGCGCTCCGGTGACCTCGATTAAGAGGGAATACACCTCGCTTTCGGCGGCTGAGGCTGGAGCGACCGATGCCAATCATCTCAATACGGGCGACCTGGTCACGACAAACGTGAAGCTTAACTTTCCTTGCTACTATGACAGCGGTGCCGACGGCACGGCCGTGACGATAAGCGGCTACACCACCAGTCCTGGCAACGGAATCCGTATTTATACTCCGGCCAGCACGACCGCTGAGTCCAACTTCTCGCAACGCCATCAAGGCAAATGGGACGACAGCAAGTACAGGATCGAGAAGATTTTGAGTTCCGCCGGGAATGATTATTTCGTTTACGCCCAGATCGGCAACGTAACCATAGACGGTTTGCAGGTCAAGACCCAATTTTCTACCACCAGCGGAGCGCAGAAGATCGGGATTTATGCCTCGCAAGACAATACGGTTATCTCCAACAATATCGTCAAGGCTGACTTCACTGGAGTAACTTCCGATCCAGCCATAACCTCCGCTTATGGTATTTATGCAGGGAATTATGTTTCGGGTGGACGAAGCGCGGTCTTTAACAATGTCGTTTACGGCTACAGTTATAACGGCATGAGCGTCTTTACTGGAATTGTCATTATAGGTGGGACCACTGTTTCCGCGGGGTATGCTTATAATAACACCATTTATGGCAACTACATCGGTTTGCGTCACGGATACCTCAAAGGCGTAGCAAGAAATAATATCGCTAACGGAAATGTGATAGATTTTTCATCGACCGATTCTTTTAATGCTTCATCTTCAAACAATATCTCGTCCGACGGCACGGCTCCAGGTTCCAGCTCCTTGACTACGACTACCGTGCAGTTCGCCGATCTTGCTAATAAGGATTTCCATCTGGCCGCTTCAAGCACGGCTCGTAATGTTGGCGTCAACCTGAGTGCGGATTCCGGTTACTCAATCAGCGCCGATATCGACGGTCATGTACGCACCGGCTCCTGGGACGTCGGCGCTGATGAAGGAGCGGCTGCCGTGTATTATTCGGTCGGCCAGAATCTTTCCGACCACAAAACCGGCACGCCGACCGTAACGGTTTCCAGCTCGACCGGCCTGGCTGTTTTCTCGGTCGCGCAGACGGCGGTCAATATGGGCGTCGGCGACGTCATTACCTATGGTTCGGACAAATGTTATATAACTGCCAAGGCTTCAAGTACGGGCTGGTATTGCTCGACGGCAACGGGCACGATGCCGGTGGCCACGACCAGTGCGACGGTCACTTCGATCGCCCACGCCTTCTCGGCCTTGAATTCTGCCGTGACCGGAGCCAGCGGCGCGTCCTATCTGAACACCGCCAATCTGGCAGTCGGCAACTATCAGTTGAATTTCCCCTGTTATTACGATAGCGGTGCAGACGCGGTTTATACAGCAGTGCAAGGCTATATCACTGCCGCACCGAATTTTATCAGATTATACACGCCGTATAACACGGCAACCGAAGTGAATCAATCGCAAAGGCATCAGGGCGGGTGGAGCGACGCTAGATACAATCTGTCGGTATCCAGAAATTTTAACGGCGCCCTCAACGTCAGCGCTGCCTATGTCCGCATTGAAGGCTTACAGATTAACAATACTAATACGGGTGACGTTTACGGCTTGGAATTGCAACCGGGCACGCTTCAGAGCGAATATCGAATCGATTCTAACATTATTAAGAGGTCTGCAGCCGCAGCCACTTCTTCTGGCGTGTATTTTTATGCCCAAGGCTCCATGTATAATTTACCGCAGAGGCTATATGCTTCCAATAACTTGGTCTATGACCAGCAGTCGAATGGTTTTTGGTTGCGAGGTCAAGCTTCCGCATCCAAGCAGGTGTTTATCCATAGCAATACCATATACAACTCTGGGAAAGGCATTGATGCCAGCTATGCGGCAAATAATGCGAATGTCGTCGTTAGTTTCAAAAATAATATTTCATACGGCAATACGACCGATTATGACGTTTCGCAGATTCTCGGTTCGGTAACGACGGCTTACGCCTCGAATATTTCGAAGGATGCGACCTCGCCCAATTCCGGGTCAACCGATTGTGGCGGTCATAGCTGCAGGAACCAGACAGTTACCTTTGCCGACGTTACGGGCAAGGATTTTCACCTGCTGACGACTGATGCTTCTGCCAAGGACGCTGGCACTGACTTGAGCGCGGACGCTAGATATGCTTTCAGCAACGACCTCGGCGGCATCGCTCGTCCGAGTGCTGCCGCTTGGGATATCGGTGCCGACGAGGCGGCTAAGGTGGTATATTATTCCGTCGGTCAGAATACGAATGACCACAAGACAGGTTCGCCGACCGTGACAGTCAGTTCGACCACTGGATTGGCTATCTTTTCCGAGGCACAGACTGTCGCCAATATGGGCGTCGGTGACGCGATAACATACGGTTCGGATAAATGTTATATCACCGCCAAGGCCTCGAGCACCGGATGGTATTGTCTTACTGCCACCGGCACCCTGCCAGCGGCGACCACTAGCGCGACCGTCGTTTCGGTCAAGCACGCATTCGCTTCGTTAGCTGGCGCGGTGGCCAGTTCATCAGATTCGTCGCACATGAATTCAGCCGACCTGGTCAGTAATGATTACCAGCTGAATCTGCCGTGCTATTACGATTCGGGACCGGATACGGCACAAGTTACAATCGGCGCCACCTATCTGACCGGTCCGGCTAATTACATCAGGGTTTACGCGCCAACAAGCACAAGCATCGAGTCTAACTCGGGGCAGCGCCATTCCGGAAAATGGGACAGCGGCAAGTACCGGCTGGAGGTCGCTTATACCGGCAAACAGGCCCTTGAGATATATAGCGATTTTGTCAGGGCTGAGGGGCTGCAAATCAAAGCCGGAGGAGCCGGCGTCTTTGCCACGGGCGGTTTCCGGTTGGAGGGCGGCGGGGCGAATACTGACATCAGAGTTTCGGGCAACTTGATCAAGGGTAATTTCAGCGGGACTAGCTCCGGAAACAACGGAATCTGGATTAGGACTTGGAATTCGAAGTATAAGATAGACAACAACATCATCTACGACTTCGTCAATGGCACTTACGATAACAAGGGTATTTATTTTAGTGCTGGCTTGAGCTATGCCTATAACAACACAGTGGCTAACACTTACAATGCTTATCTGGATTCAGGATCGAATACTACCATATATGCCATAAACAATATCGCCCAAGCGACGGGCGACGGTTGGAGCGGCACTTTCGATGCGCCGTCAAATTATAACGTCTCCAATTTCGCAGCAGATGCCACGGGAGCTAATTCCAAGAATTCGGCAACGGTCGCGTTCGCTGACGCGATGAACAAGGATTTCCACCTGTCTCCGTCAGACACGATCGCCAAGAACGCCGGCACGGACTTGAGCGCCGCATCCGGCTATGCCATCAGCTCCGATGTCGATGGCATAGACCGTTCGTCAAGCGGTAGCGCTTGGGATATCGGCGCCGACGAGGCGGCGAAATCTGTCTATTATTCAGTCGGACAATCGGCAGCCGATCTGCAGACTGGCACCTCGACCGTCACCATATCCAGCTCGACCGGCCTCGCCACCTTCTCAACTGCCCAGACCGGGAACATCGGCGTAGGCGACCGAGTGACGATTGCCACTACCACGATCGTATATATTTCTGGCAAGATATCGACGACGCAATGGTCTGTCGTGACAGCTACCGGCACGGCACCGGCTGCCACGACCAGTGCGCCCGTCACCTCGATCAAGCGCGAATACACTTCACTTTCGGCAGCTGTAACCGGAGCGAGCGATTCCAACCATGCGAGCACCACCGATCTCTTCGCGGCGGGTATGTCTTTGAACCTGCCGTGTTATTATGATTCCGGTCCCGATGCCGGCGACGTGACTATAGATGGGTACACGACAGGGGCGGATAACGGCATCAGGATATACACGCCGACTGATACTGCGACAGAGGCCAATGTCAGTCAGCGCCACCAAGGCGTTTGGAATGATCGCAAATTCAGCATCTATCTGACTTTCGCGCCGCTGATTTCCGTGAGTGATGAGAACGTGACAATCGATGGCTTGCAGTTCTATTACGACTACTCCGGAGTCACCGGCGCTGATGTGCTGTATCTCAACAGCTTGGCCGCGGGCAAGGAGCATATCACGAACAATATTTTCAAAGCCAGAATTGTTAATGACATAAGTCAGCCAATAGGAGCAATAAATATCGGCGACTCCGATCCGACTTATTACGTTTACAATAATCTGATATATGATTTCACTAATCCGGGCAATGACGCGAGCGGAGTAATCATCAACGGCGCCAATCCGACCGCTTATGTCTATAACAACACCATAATCAACTCTGATTACGGCGTAACTCCCGGCACTAAGGCGAATATTTCATTGAGAAACAATATTATCCAGAATACGGACATCAACTTCGGAACCGGGTATTCCGCCTCTTCCTCAAACAACATCTCTTCCGATGGCACCGCCCCCGGGTCCAACTCGCTGACCACGACCACTGTGCAGTTCGCCGATTATGCCAATGATGATTTCCATTTGGCCGCCTCTTCGACGGCGCGCAACGTCGGTGCTGATTTGAGCGCGGATATTTATTTCGCTTTCACAACAGATATAGACGGCCACGCTCGACAATCAGGCAAATGGGATGTCGGTGCTGATGAGGGCGCGACGGCGGTGTATTACTCGGTCGGCCAGAACACGAGCGACCACAAGACCGGCTCGCCGACCGTCACCATCTCTAGCTCCACCGGCTTAGCCACCTTCAGCGTCGCCCAGACGGCCGTCAATATGGGCGTGGGCGACGTCATTACCTACGGTTCGGACAAGTGCTTTATTGTGGCCAAAGCCTCCACCACCGCTTGGTATTGCGTGACCGCTACCGGCACCATGCCAGTTGCCACGACCAGCGCGACCGTGGCTTCAATCGCGCATGCTTTTTCCTCCCTAAGCTTGGCCGAGGCGGGATCTGGCGGAGCCAGTTATTTGAACACTTCTGATTTGGTGACCGGCAACTATCAATTGAATTGGCCTTGCTATTACGATAGCGGCCCCGATTCAAAAATAGTTGTTGATGGATACCTAGCCAATCCGGCAAATTTTATAAAAATTTATACGCCAAACAGTGTCATTAATGAAGCGAATCAGAGCCAGAGACATCAAGGCGTGTGGGACGATGGTAAGTTTAGTATGAAGGTAAGCAACGGTACTGATTATCAAAACATAATCATTCTTGATGGCAGCGTCACCATTGACGGCTTGCAGGTTGATAATGCGATTGACGCGACCAGCAATGTTAACGGCATTGTTTCTGATGTCGATGATAATTCAGCCGTAATCAATATTTCCAACAACATAGTTAGAAAAACAGGCAGCACCACACCAAGTACTGGTTCGGTCGGTATTTATAATAGGTATAATAACACCAGTCTTTATGTCTGGAATAACATAGTTTACGATTATGGCGAGGGAATTCGCACGAATTATCCTTATGCGGCGGTCAAGGTTGCTATTTATAATAATACGGTAGTCGATGTGAATGAAGTCGGTATTGCGTTCAGCACAAATTTGGGAGGGCCGATATCTATTTACAATAATGTTGTCCAAGCAAATCCCGGGGCGATAGCGTATGAGAATTACGGTTTCGATTATGCTGGAAATAATATTTCTTCCGACGGTACGGCACCTGGAACTAACTCTTTGACTACTACAACCGTTCAGTTTTCCGATGTTTTAAATAGGGATTACCATCTGGCTGCCTCTTCGACGGCGCGTAATGTCGGCGCTGATTTGAGTGCCGATTCTAATCTGGCAATTAACACAGACATCGACGGCCATCCACGTGGCAATCAGGGCGGTTGGGACATCGGCGCTGATGAGGGGGCGGTCGCTGTTTATTATTCAGTCGGTCAGAACACGAGCGACCACAAGACGGGCACGCCGACCGTGACCGTCAGCTCAACCACTGGCTTAGCTACATTTTCAGAAGAACAAATAGCCGGAAACATGGGCGTGGGGGATGTCATTACTTATGGCACGACCAACAAGTGCTATATCACGAGCAAGGCCTCGACCACGGCGTGGTATTGTCAAGCTGCCACCGGCACTGTTCCATTTGCAGTGACCGATGCAATTGTGGATTCAGTCACTCATGCCTTCGACTCTCTAAATACGGCAGAAACTGATGCTACTGGTGTAGATTACTTAAACACTAGCAATCTTTATTCCGGTAATTATCAATTGAATTTTCCTTGCTATAATGACAGCGGTCCCGATGCAAACGCCGTAACAATTGATGGTTGGACCACAGCTCAGCCGAATTATATAAAAATTTACACTCCCGCCAGCTCGACAGTCGAGGTTAACCAATCACAACGACATCAAGGCAAGTGGGATGATTCGAAATATTCGATAAAGAATGATATTGAGAATTATCCTGCGTCGGGAATTACGATAAGCGATGATTATGTAAAAATTGAGGGAATCCAAATCGAATTCGGCAACAACCAATATGACCCAGCAAATGGAATATTGATTCAGGACATTAGCGATGGTACGTCGGGAATCAATATAAATAAAAATATCGTAAAGGGCAATAAAAATGCAAGTAATTTTAAAATAGGAATTCAACCGGAATCCGGAAACCATTATTCAATAAACATTTCAAATAATATTATCTACGATGTTGACGATGGTCTTAGAGATGATTCATACAACGCCATCGGAATAAGCGGCTTGACCTATTTGTATAACAATACGATAATCGCAGGCAATGACGGAGTTTATACTCGTGGGCCAGGAGGAGGAGGCCGTATAATATTGGCAAAAAATAATATAGTTTATTCCGGCAGCGTTGATTATGACGGTGATTTTCACGCGTCATCAACTAGCAATATCTCATACGATGGCACGGCACCAGGCAGCAATTCGTTGACAACAACGACAGTTCAGTTTGTTGATGCCTCTAATAAAGATTACCATCTTGCTGCCTCATCGGCCGCTCGTAACGCTGGTTCTGATTTGAGCTCCGATATTGATTTTAACTTTAACGCTGACATCGATGGCAATGTCCGGCCAAACGGTACGGCTTGGGACATCGGTGCTGATGAAGGTGCAACCCCAGTCTATTATTCTGTCGGTCAATCGACGGCCGATCTGCAAACTGGCACTTCAACCGTCACTATATCCAGCTCAACTGGCCTAGCAACTTTTTCAACCGCTCAGACAGGGAACATTGGCGTGGGCGACAGAGTAACCGTGGCCACGAATACTATTTATTATATCTCCGGCAAAGCCTCGACTTCCGCTTGGTATTTGGTGACTGCCACCGGCACCTTGCCTGAGGCGACATCCAGCGCTCCGGTCACTTCGATCAAGAGGGAGTACACCTCATTGGCCGCGGCCGAAGCAGGCTATTCGGATGCTGATCATATAAATACTTATGATTTGGTTACTGCTAATTTCCAAGTCAATTTCTCGTTATATTATGATTCCGGCCCGGATACGACCAACCTTATCGTTTCTGATAGAACAACGGGACCGAGCAACTATCTGAAAATATTCACCCCCAATGACACGGCTACGCAGGCGAATGTGTCACAGCGCCATGGTGGCAGGTGGGATAGCAACAAGTATTCGCTCGATGTCACGGGCAGCGATCTGACCGCCCTGGAAGTCCGTGATTCATATGTCAGGATTGAGGGCTTGCAGGTTAAACTTACATCAACCGGTAGTTGGGTCCAAGCCTTTAGGGCCAATTTGATAGACACTAATTCGACCGCGTATTTTTCCAGCAACATCGTTTCAAGTGGCCTGACGAATTACGGGGCGATACTTGAGTGCGCCGCTGGCAATGCGGTAGCTTACAATAATATAAGCTATGATATTGCCGGAGATGGCGGTGACGGCTTTGTCGTCAACAATGGTGCGAGCCTGGTGGCGTATGGCAATACGGTGAACAATAGCTATTGGTCATTCAGGGTAGCGGTTGGCGGCAATATGATTGCAAAGAACAACATCGCCCAAAATTGCGGAGCTGGCACCTGCTTTCAGGGCAGCTTCAACGCCTCCTCTTCAAACAACATCTCCTCGGACGGGACTGCCCCGGGAGCGAACTCGTTGACTACGACAACGATCCAATTCATCGACCCCGCCAACAAGGACTTCCATCTGATGGCCTCAAGCAGCGCGCGCAACATCGGCGCAGATTTGAGCGCTGATGCCAATTTTGCTTTCAGCACCGACATTGACGGCCACGCCCGCGCTGGTTCGTGGGACATCGGCGCCGACGAAGGCGCGACAGCTGTCTATTATTCCGTCGGCCAGAATACGAATGACCACAAGACAGGCTCGCCGACGGTGACGATAAGCTCGGCCACCGGGATCGCCACATTCAGTGTCGCCCAGACCGCCAGCAATATGGGCGTGGGCGATGTCATCACCTATGGCTCGGACAAGTGCTATATCACAAGCAAAGCCTCGACGACCGCCTGGTATTGCCAAACTGCCACCGGCACGGCGCCAGTAGCCACTACGAGCGCTACGGTCGGTTCGATTGCGCACGCATTCGATTCTTTGGCAAATGCCGTTGCGGGGTCGATCGACGCCAGCCATCTGAATACGGCCGATATATCCGCCTCCAATCATCAACTGAATTTGCCGTGCTATTTTGATTCCGGGCCCGATACCGATCATGTGACCATAGAGGGAATCAAGACCAGTCCGAATAATATCATCAAGATTTATACCCCGAACACGCCTAGCGAGGCAAACGCTTCGCAGCGCCATCAGGGACGATGGGATGACAATAAATTCAATTCGAGAGTAAATTTTGATTGGCAATATAACAATATCGCCATCATTGACGGCAGCGTTACTATCGACGGCTTGCAAATCGATAACGCTATAGATGAGACAAGTAATTTGCAAGGAATTGTCTCTGATGTTGATGATAGGTCGGCAGTGGTAATTATTTCCAATAATATCGTAAGAAAAACCGGCAGCACGACGCCAAGCATCGGTTCGTCGGGCATCACAAATAGATATAATAATACCAATTTTTACGTCTTCAATAATATTGTTTACGATTATGGCGAGGGAATCCGAATGAACTATCCTTACGAGCCGGTAAAGGTCGCCATATATAACAATACGGTAGTTAACGTGAATGAAGTCGGCATTTCGTTCAGTACTAATGTGGGCGGACCGATATCCATTTACAACAACATCGTTCAAGTCAATCCAGGGGCTGTCGGTTACGAAAATTACGGTTTTGATTATGCCGGCAACAATATTTCTTCCGATGGGACGGCGCCAGGAGCTAATTCCATGACAACAACCACCGTCCAGTTCGCTGATGCGTTAAACAAGGATTATCACCTGGCCGCCTCCTCGACCGCCCGCAACCGCGGCGCAGACTTGAGTTCTGATGCCAATTTCTCTTTTGGTACCGACTTTGACGGCCACACTCGCGGCAATCAGGGCGGTTGGGATATCGGCGCCGATGAAGGGGCGGTCGCTATCTATTATTCCGTTGGACAAAATACGAGCGATCACAAGACCGGTACGCCGACGGTGACTGTCAGCTCGACCACTGGCCTGGCTACGTTCTCCGCCGCCCAGACCGCTACCAATTTAGGCGTTGGCGACGTCATCACCTACAACACGACTGAAAAATGCTACATCACATCAAAGGCTTCGACCACGGCTTGGTACTGCGCCACGGCCACCGGCACCGCCCCGGTCGCTGCGACGGGCGCTACGGTTAATTCCATTGCCCATGCCTATAATTCCATCTCAACCGCTGAATCAGGTGCGATTGACGCTAATCATTTGAATACGTCAGACTTGTACGCCGGCAATTATCAGCTTAATTTTCCATTGTATTACGACTCCGGGGCGAACACCGCTAGCGTGGCGATCAGCGGATGGACTACGTCACAGCCGAATTATATTAATTTTTATGCTCCGGCAAGCACTACGGCTGAGGTCAATCAGTCGCAACGGCACAACGGCAGATGGGATGATTATAAGTCCAGGATTGAAATTGCAGATAGTAACAATTACGCCTTCGATATCACGGCCAAACATGTGCGATTCGAAGGATTGCAGATTGCCAAGGTGAATTCAGGCTTTTCTGGCGGCGGTGGCATGACACTTAACGATTACGGCGATATCAGAATCAGCAATAACATATTCAAGGCCGTTTCCACCGGTATTTATTCAGGTTATGCCATTTCTTCGTTTCCGGCCGGGGCGGTCAATGTCGGCAATCTTATTATCAGCAATAATATCTTCCAAGACTTCAAGCCATTGACCGGAGCGCTTGGTAACATTGCTGTGCAGCTTTCTATGTGGGCCGGCACTACCGGAAATTTGACCGTTTATAATAATACGGCTGTCAATTGCAAAGAGGCGTTCGCAATCAGCACGGCCATCGCGTTGGTGAAGAATAATTTGCTAAGCGGGTGCGTAGCCGATTTCCACAGCGGCAATACTTATGCGTCCGGCAGTGACTACAATGTTACTACCAATTCCAGTCTGGGCTACACTGTGACAGGCGGAGGGAATGTCCATGACAAGGTTTCGCAAAATATCGTGTTTGCCGACTCTTTGAACAAGGATTTCCATCTATCGCCATCAGATTCGGCTGCAAAAAATGCCGGAGCAGATTTGAGCGCTGATGCAAATTCAGCTTTCAATGTTGATGTGGACGGTCAGATGCGTCGGGCTGGTTCATGGAGCGTCGGGGCCGATGAGCCGGCTAATGCCGTTTATTATTCCGTCGGGCAGACTACTAATGATTTGAAATCAGGCTCACCGACGGTGACCATCGCTTCGGGCACGGCCACCTTCTCAGCGGCGCAGACAGGGAATATCGGCGTGGGCGACCGCGTGACTTACAACAGTTCGAGTTCGGTGGCCTATATATCGGGCAAGGCCTCAACGTCCGTCTGGTACGTGGTGACGGCCACCGGCACCATGCCGGCCAACATCACCAATTCGCCGGTCGATTCCATCACGCGCGAGTTCACTTCGCTTTCGGCCGCCATTGCTGGAGCGGGCAATGCCACGCACATGAATGGAACGGACATGTACGCCGCCAACCTGCAGCTTAACCTGCCAGCCTATTATGACAGCAGCCAGGATACGACAATAGTAACAATAGGCGGCCTCACAACGGCAGTGCCCAACTATATAAAAGCGTATGCGCCGAACGATGTATTGACAGAAGTCAATCAAACCCAGCGGCATAGCGGAAAGTGGGATAACGGCAAATATTCTTTGGGAGTTAGCGATACGGGCAATGCGATGACTATAACAGCGGCATATGCAAAGATTGACGGCCTTCAAGTGGAGGCCAAGGGCGCGGGAGGTTATACGAATGACGGCATCAGGAGGTCTGCCAGCGGTTCGGGCAAGGTCGAGGTGTCCAACTGCATAGTGAAATATACCGGAGCGGTCTCTGGCGCTAATGCTGGCGGCGGTGGCGGAATTGTCAATTATTCCGGCGGCGGCAACGCCGGCGTAATGCTTATAGTAAATAATCTGGTTTACGGTTTCAGCACCCCGACCGGCGGTGGGGGGCTAAGCGGCGGCATTTACGGACGATGGTTAACTACTTACGCTTATAACAATACTGTCTATAATAGTGATTACGGCATAATTACCGAGGCAAATACTTTTACTGCCAAAAATAACCTTGTGCAAAATTGCGGTGATGGGTACCATGGGTCATTTAACGCTTCATCTGGTAATAATTTGTCCGATCTTGCTTCTGATGCGCCTGGCACTAATTCGAAGAATGGGGTAAGGGTGGAATTTATGGACGCTTCGTCGAGCGATTACCGCTTGAAATTGTCAGATAAGTACGCCCGCGATGCCGGCGCTGATTTGTCAGCTGACACGAATTATGCCTTTAATACGGACGTTGATACTCAGGCGCGAGGCAAGGGTTTGGGTTGGGATATTGGCGCGGACGAGACTGGGGCGCAGATTTATTACTCTGTCGGTCAGAATACGAACGACCACAAGACCGGCTCGCCAACGGTGACGGTTAGCGGCTCGACCGCCACTTTCTCTGAAGCCCAGACGGCCTCAAATATGGGCGTTGGAGATGTGGTGACTTATGGCTCAAACAAGTGCTACATCGCCGGCAAGTTATCACAAACAGCCTGGAGCTGCACCTCCGCTACGGGCACACTGCCAGTGGCCACCACTACTGCGCCGGTTGCCTCGATCGCGCATGCATTTGGCTCGCTTAATGACGCGTTTCCATATCAGGATTACGATTATCAGAATTTTGGAGTAAAAAATAGCACCCATCTCAACACGAACAATCTGGTCGGAGAAGGTTATGTATTGAATATACCTTGCTACTCTGACGGCGGCCCCGATTCTAGCGGATTGTCCTCGATAGGGTATTTCACGACGGGACCGAACAACTATGTGCGTATTTATACCCCACACGATACCGATTCAGAGGCGAATAGCAGCCAGAGGCATCTTGGAAAATGGGATGATTCTAAGTTTGTAAGACAGGGAATAATCGCGACCCACATCAGTTATTTCCAGGTCGAGGGTTTGCAAATAAAAACTCTTGGCAGCTCTGGGGTTTTTTCTAATAGTCCGTTTTACGGCAAGGGCCAGGTTGTTGCCAATAATATCATCTGGAATGCTAGCTCTACGTATGCTAGCCATGGTGTTTATTGGACTGGCACTGATTCAGAGGTTAAGGTTAATAACAATATTATTTATGGCTTCACTTTTGCTGGCTCTACCGGCATAAAATTGGCATTGAATTCAGCAAGCGTCATCACCGCCGTTTATAATAATACCGTTTACGGCAATGCGATTGGCATCGCCCAGACCAGCAACTCGTACTACTCGAATAATGTCTCATACAACAATGGCGTTGATTACACGGGCACGCCGAAAGCTGGCTCGACTAACAATCTTTCAAAAGATGCGACAGCGAATGGCTCCAATGCTAAAACAAATCAGACAGTAATTTTCGTTAACGCTTCTTCGAGTGATTTTCACCTTTCCAACACCGATACTGCCGCGCGCGATGCCGGTGCAAGTCTGGCCAATGACCCATATTTGCCGTTTATGACAGATATTGATGGCCAGATGCGTCCGATTGGCGGTGTCTGGGATATCGGTGCCGACGAGGATGGCGGTTCGACCCGCATCCGGGGTGGCGTGAAGATTGATGGCTCAGTCAAGATTAACAAGTACTAGGAAGATTTTTAAAAAAGACGAGGTAACTGTGGATAAATAAAATTTGAAAAAGTGGCTACTTTTCGCGGGTAGCCACTTTTTTATTTGTCTGTGCATAAGTGTATCCATGAATCGAAGTCATTGGGCTGCCATTGCTTGCCTTTGCAAATGTTAGCGCATTTTATTGTCC
Organism: uncultured Gammaproteobacteria bacterium; assembly: GCA_964443495.1. Taxonomy (GTDB): domain Bacteria; phylum Patescibacteriota; class Patescibacteriia; order Patescibacteriales; family GWE2-39-37; genus JAAXUA01. The sequence goes on along the minus strand of CAYUCS010000002.1, from coordinate 197,938 downwards.
GTAAAAGGACTAAATTATTTGCTTTTTTCTTGACAAATATGTCATAGCTAATTGCCTTGGTAAAAGTATTTAGTCGGGACCTTTCAGTCTAAAAGAGCTTCTATGGTATAATTATATATATTGTATATGGGAATATTTTAGCGACAAATGATTGCCGCCGTTAAGCTTATAGTATAAGCCATTTTTTAGTTTATAAATGCTTGTCATAGTAAAAAAATCAGCAATAGCGATCGTCATTTTGATGTTGTGCCTGCCTTTTTCGGCTTCCGCCGTGATGCAGAGCAGCAACTACAGGATTTACGAGGCTAATCTTGAAAATACGGCCGGTTCCGGGCCGGTCATTACCTATATCGGCGCGACGGCCAACGAGACGACAGCTACGGTCAGCTGGAACACCGATACTCTCGCCGATGCTTTCGTGCAGTACGACACTGATGCCGGCTTGGCTAACAGTAGGGAACAAGGCATTTCGGCTAAAACCGGTGCCGCCCACAACGTCACGCTCGGAGGATTGGCAGCAGCCACGACTTATTATTTCCGCATAAAATCAACCAACCTGACCAACGGCACCACCATTGATCCGACAATTCGCAGCTTTACGACAGCCGCGGCAGCGGTGGTTCCGCCAGTGGAGCCGGTAACCGGCGGTGGCGTCTTAATTATCGACAAGAACGACAAGGTGGCGCCGAAGATATCGAAGATTACCGTTTTGGACGTCCGTGCTAATTCCGCCACTATCGGCTGGGAAACGGACGAGGATGCTAGCAGTTTCATCGAGTATTACCAGCTGGTGGGAGGGAAAATCACCTCGGGACAGTGGGATGCAGTGCAAAATCATCGAGTGGTTGTGAGCAATCTGCTGGCCGACACCGAATATACTTACACGGTTATGAGCGGCGACGGTTCAGGCAATCTGGCTACTTCTTCGCCCTTGAAATTAAAGACTTTGACGTTGGAAGAAGAGGCGCAGAAGCCGCAGCCCGAGGGGCAGGCCACCACCACGCCGACTGAACCAGAGAAGCCGAATTCCTTGCAGGCGGCCTTGCGCGACACTATGGATGCAATCAATCGCTACTCCGCCAACATCTCGACCGGCGACCTGGAAATCACCTTGATCGAATATCTGAATGGCCTGCGCGGTATCATTTCCGGCATTCCCGGGCCAGCCGTAGTCGGCGCGCCCCAGATCGTAATGGACGGCGACAAGGCCGTGGTCAGCTGGCAGACGGACAAGGAGTCCGGCTCCCAACTAGCCTTCGCCACGGCTGAAATGTACAAGCCAGGACAGCCAGAGCCGTATTATCAGATCGTGGGCAATCCTGATGCCCTGACCAAGAGCCACCAGGTGACAATCTTCGGCCTGACGCCCGGCAAGACCTACCATTACCAGCTTCGTAACCGTTCGGCGCTCGGCACGACTGCTAAATCGATCGATTATATCTTCAAGAGCGCTCCCGAGGCCCCAGGTATCACGAATTATTATGTCGATATAGTTTCCCCGGAAAAAGCCATCTTTCGCTGGCTGACCAACCAAGAGGCCGACACTTCCTTGCGCATCATTCCGTTCCGTGGCACAGCGCTGGCGGTCAGTGAGGCCAAGACGTTCAGCGACAAGACTTCATCGATTATCCACCAGATCCAAGCCGATACGCTCGAAGGCGGCGTCATTTACCAGGTCGAACTTTCGGGCAAGACCAAGAAGAATGAGGTAGTCAACAAAGTAATTGAGAATTTCTCAACTTCGAAAGACGATCTCGCACCGGTCATTTCCCAAGTCCGCACCGAAATCGCGATCGTGCCTGGACGGGAAGAAAAGACCCAGACCATCATCACTTGGCAGACCAACGAGCCGGCCACTTCGCAGATATATTACCGCTTAGGCGCTGGCGCCTTCGAGAAAGACAAGGCGGAAAAGACGACTTTGGACACGACCTATATCAAGAAGCACGTGACGCTGATTACCAAGTTCAAGCTGGGCGAGGTTTACAGCTTCCGCGTCGAAAGCGCAGATACTTCCGGCAACACCAGCCTGTCGCAAGTATATACAGTGATGATTCCCAAGCGAGCCGAGTCGATTTTCGAAATAATCTTGAGGATATTGTTGCAGACCTTCGGTTGGGTCGGGAAGATCGGAGCGTAATAAATATAATTTAGACAAAAAAGATAGCAGATGATAGGGCTAAGTAGAAAAATCAAACGGATAGTAGCAAGCGCAATCGCGCTCTTGCTGGTTTTCGCTTGGCTCGGCACATCTTCTTTCACCAAGGCTGACATCAATCCGCTGTATAACTTCAAGGGCAGGATTACCGATTCGACCAACATACCGGTGGCCGACGGAGTGTATAACTTCAGCTTCGGCTTGTTCACCCAGCCGACCGGCGGCGCGGCTATCTGGTCGGAAACCTTGAATGCCGCCAACATGTTCTCGGCCACCATCAGTTCTTCGGTGACCAATGCTGACAACATCGTCTATACCTATGCCGGAGCGGCCAATGCCAACACTTTGCGTGTCGGCCAGCCGTTGAACTCTGGCTCCTCGACCGCGACTATCATCGATTTCAATACCGGGGCCAACACCGTGACTGTCACTTTGACCGGCGCGGCCTGGGCTAACGGAGCGGCCATCGACAACCGGCCGCACGTCGATGGCGGCATTGCTGACATCAATCTTGGCGCCGTCACCGATCCGTCCAACGTCAACTTCGACCAGCCGCTCTACCTGGAAATCACTTTCAGCGGCGAAACGATGCTGCCGCGCAAGAATATCGTCGGCGTGCCGCAGGCGTTCAACGCCGCCAAAGTGGGCGGCCGTTCGGCCACCGATTTCGGCAGCATCACCGGCACCACGACAGTGAGCGGCTTGTGGGATTTCGCCAATAGCTTGTCCGTCTCGACCAGCTCGGCCAACTCCGCCTTGAGCGTCAATCAGGACGGCAGCGGCCGCATCCTGGAACTGCAGCACTTGGGTGCCGACATCTTCAATGTCGGAGCCAACGGTTTCGTCGGCATCGGCACCGGCACGCCGCTGTCGATGCTGTCGATCAACGGCGATGTTTTGATGGAGGGCTCCAACCGCTACCTTAACTTCGGCACGGCATCCGGCACGACCGGTTACGGCTTGCGCGACAATGCCGGTGTCATCGAGTTCAAGAACAGCGGCGGCAGCTGGTCGTCTTTCGGTTCGGGCGGCACGATCAACCCAGGCCTGGCCGGGCAGATCGGCTACTACGGCGCCAATGGCAGCATCATTTCGGCTACATCTTCGCTATTCATCAATGCGGGCGGCTTCGTCGGCGTCGGTACGACCACTCCGGAAGAGCGGCTGGTGGTAGACGGTAACTTCAAACTGACCGGCGACATCCTGCCCGCCACGGCCAATCAGTCGATCGGTTCGGTCAGCGGCCGCATCTTGAACGGCTACTTCACCAATTTGGACGTCTTGAATATGAGCATCGCCTCGACCTCGATCTCGGGGTCGGCTTCCAATGTATTTACGATCAATTCCGGCAACGTGACCAACGATGCCGAGGATAGTAGTCTGGCCTTCCATCGCGGCAGCGCGGTGCCCGAGGCGTTGCTGACCTGGAACTCGACCGCTGACCGCTTCGAGTTCAATTTCCCGGTCTATTCCGGCTCTAACAATATCTTGACACTGGGCAATATCGGCATCGGTACGACCACGCCGTCGGTAGCCTTGTCGGTCGGAGCCAATGTCGGCCAGCAGTTCTTGGTCAACAATTCGGGCATCGTGTCCGACGGCACCTGGCAGGGCGATCCGATCGCTGCCGCTTACGGCGGCACTGGCCAGAACAGCTCCGGCTGGACCGGCTTCGCTTTCGTCAACGGCGGCGTGTGGTCAGCTTCCTCCTCGGTAAGCGCCAGCTATTTGCCGGCCAACCTGCTGTACCAGGGCAACGATATCACCCTGCTCACTAACAACGCCGGCTTCATCACCGCCACCTCGGCTGACGCTTTGGCCAACAAGACTGGCAATATCTCGATGTGGACTAACAACGCTGGCTACATCACCTCAAGCTCGGCTGAAATCTTGACGAACAAGTCCGGCCAGATCTCGATGTGGACGAACGATTCCGGCTACTTGCTGCCCGCCAGCATTACTAATTTCATCACCGCCACTTCGAGCGATACGCTCACCAATAAGTCGGGCAACATCTCGATGTGGACTAACAATGTCGGCTATATCACTTCTTCGTCGGCCGAGACTTTGGCCAACAAGACCTGGCAGGGCAATGTCGTCGGTTTGGCCTATGGTGGCTTAGCCACCAACACCTCGGCTTTTGACGGTCTGATTAAGATTTCCGGCGGCAACACCACAGCCATCACCGACAATTCGGCTAATTGGAACACGGCTTTCGGTTGGGGCAATCACGCTACTTACGGCTACATCACTTCTTCGTCGGCCGAAACGCTGACCAATAAGACTTGGAACGGCAACGCCATCGGCTCAGGCTACGGCGGTACCGGCCAGAACAGTTCCGGTTGGACCGGTTACGCCTTTGTCACTGGCGGTGTCTGGTCAGCCACTTCAAGTATTCCATCCGGCTCATTGCCAGCCAACTTGGTCTATCAGGGCGATAATATTTCCTGGTTGGCCAATAATGTCGGCTATATCACCTCTAGCTCAGCGGAAACTTTGACCAACAAGACCTGGCAGGGTAATATCATCGGCTCAAGCTACCTGCCGGTCGCTATCGTTTATCAGAATGACGACATTACGCGCTTGGTAAACAACGCTGGCTATATCACCTCGAGCTCGGCCGAGACTTTGACCAACAAGGCTGGTCAGATCTCGATGTGGACTAACGACGCTGGCTATATCTCTAGCTACGTCGAGACTGATCCGATCTACTCCGTTTCGGCCGCAGCCGCCATCACTGCCGCCAGTACAACGAATTGGACTACGGCTTATGGCTGGGGTAACCACGCTTTGGCCGGTTATATCACTGACGGCAACATCAATTGGGACAACAGTTATGGCTTTATTACTGCCTCTTCTTCAGAGACGCTCACTAACAAAACTTGGAACGGCAACGTGATTGGCATAGCTTACGGCGGCACCGGTACTTCGACCCAGTTCGCCCCCGGTTCGATCGTCTTCGCCGGAGAAAACGGGGTTTATAGTCAGAATAATAGCAGCTTATACTGGGATAATGTTAACCTAAGGCTTGGACTTGGCACTTCGACTCCGGCGGCAGCATTGAATGTGAGAGGAATAAATACTCAGGCAATTTTTGAAACAGATTCATTGGGTGCAGTAGAGGTCCTGCGATTAAAAAATTCAAATGGCGGCGGCAATGCCGCAGGAATTGGTTTTTATGTGTCGGGCATCTCTCAGTCCGGTATATTTGCCTATGATGCGGGGAATTTATTGATACAAAGCAATGGTGCTAGCTCAAATCAGGTTTTTAGAGTGAATGGAGTTGATAGAATGAGAATTAACGCCTCGGGCAATGTCGGAATTGGAACTTCTTCGCCATCGGCCATGTTTACTGTGGGCGCAACATCTTCACAGCAATTCTTAGTCAACAACCTCGGTGTGGTCACGGGCGGCACCTGGCAGGGCAGTCCGATTGGCCAAGCCTACGGCGGCACCGGCACCTCCTCGGTCGGTTGGACCGGTTATGCCTTCGTCACCGGCGGCGTCTGGTCGGCTACCTCTTCGATCCCGTCCGGCTCATTGCCGGCCAACTTGCTTTATCAGGGTGATAATATTTCTTGGCTGGCCAACAACACTGGATATATCACCTCGAGCTCAGCCGAGACTCTGACCAATAAGGCCGGCTTGATTTCGATGTGGACCAACAACGCCGGCTATCTGACCTCATATATTGAAACCGATCCGATTTTCGGCGCTTCTGAAGCCGGCAAGATTACCGCTGCCAGCACCACCAATTGGAGCACGGCCTACGGCTGGGGTAATCATGCGGGTGCCGGCTATCTGACGTCCTTCACCGAAACTGATCCAATCTATGCCGCCAGCGTCGCTCAAACCATCACCATAGGCTCCACCACCAATTGGACCACCGCTTACGGCTGGGGCAACCACGCCACCTACGGTTATATCACCGACGGCAACACCAATTGGGATAATGCCTACGGCTTCATCACTGCCAGCTCGACCGATACTCTGACCAACAAGACCTGGCAGGGCAATATCATCGGTTCGGCCTACCTGCCGGTGACTGTGGTCTACGAGAACGACAACATCACCCGATTGACCAACAATGCCGGATACATCACCTCCTCCTCAGCCGAGATCCTGACCAACAAGTCGGGCAACATCTCGATGTGGACTAATGACTCGGGCTATATCTCGAGCTACGTCGAGACCGACCCGATCTACTCCGTTTCCGCTGCCGCCGCCATCACATCTGCCAGTACTACTAACTGGACCGCTGCTTACGGTTGGGGTAATCACGCTTTGGCTGGCTATATCACTGATGGCAACGTCGGTTGGGACAATTCCTATGGCTTCATCACCGCCACAAGTTCAGACACTCTGACCAACAAGACTTGGCAGGGCAGCGCAATCGGCCAAGTCTATGGCGGCACCGGCACCTCCTCAGCTGCTTGGACCGGTTACGCCTTTGTTACGGGTGGCACCTGGTCGGCCACTTCGAGCATTCCATCGGGTTCGCTGCCGGCTAATTTGCTATATCAGGGTGATAATATCTCCTGGTTGGCCAACAACACGGGCTACATCACCTCTACCTCGGCCGAAACGCTCATTAACAAGACTTGGCAGGGTGATACGATTGGTTTGGCTTATGGCGGGTTGGCGACCAACACCTCCGCCTTTGACGGCCTGATCAAGATTTCCGGCAGCATCACTTCTTATATTCCTGACACTTCAGCCAATTGGAACACGGCTTACGGTTGGGGCAACCACGCCACCTTCGGTTACATCACCTCAAGTTCGGCTGAAACGCTAACCAACAAGACTTGGAATGGCAATATTATCGGCGCTGCTTATGGCGGCATCGGCACTTCGTCTGCTGGCTGGACTGGCTACGCCTTCGTCAATGGCGGCATCTGGTCGGCCACCTCCAGTCTGCCATCTGGTGCTTTGCCATCCAATCTGATGTACCAGGGTGATAATATCTCATTACTGACCAATGACGCCGGTTACCTCTTGCCGGCCAGCATCGCCAATTTCATTACGGCCTCCTCGTCAGAGACTTTGACCAACAAGACTTGGCAGGGCAACGTCATTAACGTAGCTTATGGCGGTACCGGCACCTCAACCCAGTTTACGCCCGGTTCGATCGTCTTCGCGGATGCGAATGGAGTTTATAATCAGAACAACCCCAGCCTATTCTGGGATAATGCGAATGCAAGACTGGGTATAGGTACAAGCACTCCTAGTTCCGGATTGTCTGTCTTTGGTGGTGCGTCTATTAGTGGCGGAGTGACGATAAATACCATTTCCGGCGTAGATTTGAATTTTGCCGGAGCAGCGGTTGCCGAAATCGGCACGAGCGACAATTCTCCATTCTATATCGATACTAACAACATCCAAAGAATCGCTATTACTGCCAGCGGCAATGTCGGCATCGGTACTTCATCCCCTTCTACCATGTTCACCGTAGGTGCAACCTCTTCTCAGCAGTTCTTGGTCAACAACTTGGGTGTGGTCACGGGCGGCACTTGGCAGGGCAGCGTAATCGGCGTTGCTTACGGCGGCACTGGCACCTCGACCGCCCCGACCTATGGCCAGCTCTTAATGGGTAATGGTGCTGGCGGTTACAACCTGGTTTCGACATCATCGCTCGGCTTCGTTAGTGGCAGCGTCGTTTCTTCATTGATCGGCACGGCTGCCCAGGTCCTGGTTTCTGCTTCTTCCGGGGCAGTCACCTTGTCTCTGCCGCAGGATATCGCCAACACTTCCAATCCGACCTTCGCCGGCCTCTCGCTTTCCGGCCTGACCTCCGGTTCGCTCTTGTTTGCGGCTGGCGGTGGGCTGGTATCACAAGATAACTCGAATTTCTTCTGGGACAACACCAATAAGCGTCTAGGCATCGGCACTAATTTGCCTGGTGATACCCTTGATATCTTCGGTGCCGGCAAGGGCTTGAGGCTTTCGTATGATGGCAGCAATCAAGTGACATTGTCGTCAAGCCCTGTCGGCGAGCTGAACATCAGTTCTTCGGCCTCTACTACCAGCTCTGGCGTCACTATCGGCAATGGCTTGGCCAAGGATGTTATCTTGGTATTCGATGCCTCGACTACCGATTACCACCTCGGAGTGGACAATACTGACGGCCTGTTCAAGATTGGTACCGGTAGCGCCTTGGGCACGAATGATCATTTGACAGTCAGCACTTCAGGATATATCGGCATCGGCACTGCCACGCCATCTTCTATGTTGTCCGTCGGCGCCACATCCTCGCAGCAGTTCCTGGTCAACGACCTCGGTGTGGTCACTGGCGGCACTTGGCAGGGCAGCCCGATCGGCCAGGCCTATGGCGGTACTGGCACCTCCTCAGCCGGCTGGTCTGGCTACGCCTTCGTGACCGGCGGCGCTTGGTCAGCCACCTCATCGATTCCATCCGGCTCATTGCCTGCCAACCTGGTCTACCAGGGAGACGACATTACCTGGTTGGTCAATAACGCAGGTTATATCACCTCCAGCTCGGCTGAGACTCTGATCAACAAGACTTGGAATGGCTCGATCATCGACCTGGCTTACGGCGGCCTGGCCACGAACACCTCCGCTTTTGACGGCTTCGTCAAGATATCCGGCGGCATCACCACTTATGTCACGGACAATTCCGCCAATTGGAACACCGCTTATGGTTGGGGTAACCACGCTTCGTCCAGCTATCTGACCAGCTTTACCGAAACCGATCCGATTTTCGTTGCCAGCGAAGCGAATAATATCACCGCCGCCAGCACTACGAATTGGAACACGGCTTACGGTTGGGGTAACCACGCGTTGGCGGGGTATATCGTCGACGGCAATACCAATTGGGACAATCTTTATGGCTTCATCACGGCCACCTCTTCGGAAACGCTGACCAACAAGACTTGGAACGGCAACGTCATCGATGTCGCCTACGGCGGCACCGGCACTTCGACCGCCTTTACCCCAGGTTCAATTGTCTTTGTCGGTGGGGGTGGGGCATATTCGCAAGATAATAATAATTTCTTCTGGGATTCAGCCAATGGACGCCTTGGCATCGGCACCAACAATCCGCAAGATTTGCTGGATATCTACGGTGCCGGCAAAGGTTTGCGCCTGTCGTATGACGGCTCAAACTTCGTTTCGCTTTCGTCCAGCCCGACCGGCGAGCTGACCATTTCCAACTCCGCTTCATCGACACCGACCTTGGTCATCGGCAGCGGCCAGAACGAGAATGCCGTCCTGGCCTTCGATGCTAGCTCAACTGATTATTTGATGGGCCTGGATACGGCGGATGGGTTATTTAAGATCGGAATGGGCAATACTTTGGGCAGTTCGACCGCGCTTGTGATCAATCCGAGCGGCTATGTGGGCATCGGAACAACCAGCGCTGCCTATGCACTTGATGTTAAAGGAGAGGTTTATGCAAGTAATGGCGTAAGAATTCCTAACGGATATGCCTTGAATTTGGGCGCAAGTGGGGTGCAGCAGTTATATGGTGACGCCACCGGATTTAGGGTAATGGTCAATTACAACAGTCTTGACGCTTTCCATATTTTGAATTCGGGCAATGTCGGCATTGGCACCAATACACCCTCTGCCATGCTGACTGTCGGCGCCACCTCGACTCAGCAATTCCTGGTCAACAATCTCGGCGTCGTCACCGGCGGCACCTGGCAGGGCAATACCATCGGCGTAGCCTATGGTGGCACCGGCACCTCTACCCAATTCACTCCCGGCTCGATTGTTTTCGCCGGTGCAGGCGGGGTGTATGGCCAGGATAATGCCAATTTGTTCTGGGATGACGCGAACGGCTATCTAGGCCTTGGTACCAGCTCACCGACGGCAGCGCTGGACATAACGTCAGTTTTAAGCGAAAGCACGGTAGGGTCGGAAATGATTATCAATGTTGCTGATCGAGACTTTTCAAGTGACACTGGCAATTGGTCGGGTGGCAGCTGGCTCGTGTCAGGAGGGGTTGCTACCCACACGGCTAGTACTACGGCGTACGTATTGGACAATACTGCCTTGACTGCGGCTCCAGTCGCAGAAAAAATTTATCAGATAACATTTACGGCCAATACGATCATATCCGGGTCTTTGACCGTAAGTTTCGGAGGAGCAAATGGTTCGGCAGTCGGCAAAGCAACCGGCACGTTGACTGCTCAGGTTCAAGCCGTTGCAGCGAGTGATGTCTCTGCCTTGACCTTTGTCCCCGACGGCAACTGGGTAGGAACTATTGATAATATTTCAGTCAAGGAAATCACCTTGTCCCCAGCTTCTCAGATAGTGCGCAATAGCGATGGCAGCATCGGTTTGGAAATACGCTCGGGAGGGGCAACTGTTAATACCTTCATGGGGGCCAGGGCTGGAAGGGCGAATAGTGCCGGTGCTTATAATGTCGGCTTGGGAGACTCGGCCCTCATGTTCAATATTAATGGATCATATAACACCGCCGTCGGCTCAGGCGCACTTGCAAACAACACGACCGGTTCTTTTAATAGCGCGTTCGGTGAAAATGTGCTGAGCAGTAACACCTCAGGACAGGAAAACTCGGCATTCGGCAGAGCTACGCTAGCTAATAATGTCACCGGCTCGCAAAATAGCGCATACGGAAGAGGCGCCCTGCGTTATAATTTTGCTGGCAGTTACAATACCGCTTCGGGGTATTATGCGGGATCAAATAATCTTTTGGGAGGATATAATACTATTCTTGGCGCGCAAGCTGGCTATGGCGTTTCTGGGCAATCTTATGCCAATAATTCTCTCTTTGGCTATCGGGCTGGCTACGGTCTCTCCACGGGTTCGAATAATTTGCTTATGGGCTATCAAGCCGGCGACAACCTGACCAGCGGCTCAAATAATATAATCATCGGTTATGATATTAATGCGGCAAGCTCAACAGGTAGTAACCAATTGAATATTGGCAATGCCATTTATGGTAATTTGAGCAATGGATATGTGGCCATTGGTACAAGCACCGCCTCAAGCATGTTAACTGTCGGCGCCACCTCGACCCAGCAGTTCTTGGTCAACAATCTGGGCGTGGTCACTGGCGGCACTTGGCAGGGCGGGGTAATTGGCATCGCCTACGGCGGTACCGGTACCTCGACCGCCCCGACTTATGGCCAGCTGCTGATGGGTAATGCTTCCGGCGGCTATGATCTGGTATCGACATCATCGCTCGGCTTGGTCAGCGGCAGCGTCGTCTCTTCACTGACCGGCACGGCTGCCCAGATTTATGTTTCAGCTTCCTCTGGCGCCGTCACCTTGTCTTTGCCGCAGGATATCGCCAATACTTCCAATCCGACCTTTGCCAGCCTCTCGCTCTCCGGCCTGACCTCTGGTTCGCTCCTGTTCGCGGCCGGTGGCGGTCTAATTTCGCAGGATAACGCTAACTTCTTCTACGACAGTGCTAATCATCGCCTTGGCCTCGGCACGATCAATCCGCAGGATTCAATCGACATTTTCGGTGCCGGCAAGGGGCTGCGCCTGTCATATGACGGCAGCAACTATGTCGGTTTAGCCTCAAACGCCAACGGGGAATTGATGATTACCAGTTCGGCCACGTCGTCTGATTCTGCCGTCATAATCGGCAACGGACTGAACCAGAATGTTTCGATGATTTTTGATGCTAGCACGACAGATTATCATATGGGAGTCGACGTTTCTGATAATATTTTCAAGCTTGGCCTCGGCCAAAATATCGGTTCATCAACCTTGTTGGCTGTGGATATCAATGGACGCCTAGGGATCGGATCTTCCTCGCCGCTTGCTCGCCTCTCGGTCAAGGGCGCGGCTGGCACAACGCCGCTGCTCGATGTTTCATCCTCGACTGATGCTTCGCTGTTCAGAGTGAATTCTAACGGCAACGTCGGCATTGGCAATTCTTCTCCTTCGGCTAAACTCGAGGTGGTGGGCGATATCGTTTCAAAAGGTACGTTCTGGACAGCTCATTCAGTGCCGACACCGGTGTCTTGGAGTAATATCACTTACGGAAACGGCTTGTTCGTCGCCATCTCCAATGATGATGTGATGGTATCTTCAGATGGGGTTAATTGGAGGATGCATTCTCCGGCAGAGTCTAATTTTTGGTCGTCGGTAACTTACGGCAACGGCTTGTTCGTCGCCGTCGCCGGCAGCGGAGGAGTCAATCAGGTTATGACTTCGCCCGACGGCATCAATTGGACGGCTCGTACGGCAGCAGCAGACAGTAATTGGTATTCCGTCGCGTACGGCAAGGGCTTGTTCGTGGCAGTTTCCACGGACGGAGATATTATGTCTTCTCATGATGGCATCAATTGGACTGCGCGGACAGCGCCGGAAGCAAATTCTTGGAATGCTGTCACCTACGGCAACGGCTTGTTCGTGGCGGTGTCTGAAGATGGCACCAATAGGGTTATGACCTCTCCGGATGGTGTCACCTGGACTCCGCATGCCGGCCTTGCCGGATGGTGGGATGCTGTCACCTACGGCAACGGCTTATTCGTGGCGGTGTCTTATGGAAGCGCGGTGATGACATCGCCAAACGGAAGCGATTGGACCTCGCGAGCTGACAATTCTGCCGATGGATGGAATGCTGTCACCTACGGCAACGGCTTGTTCGTGGCAGTGAGTCTCAACGGCACGCTAATAACGTCGCCGGATGGCATCAATTGGACTCCACGCCCCGGTGCAGAGAATAATAATTGGGTTTCCGTTACCTACGGCAACGGCTTGTTCGTGGCAATTTCGTCAGACGGCGCGAACCGCGTCATGACCTCCGGAAAATCAGAAACCAATTTGATTGCTGTCAATAACATCTATCAGGGAGGTATGAATATTTTTGGAAACGTCGGTTTCGGTACCACCTCGCCATCGGCCATGCTGACGGTCGGCGCAACCTCCTCGCAACAGCTCTTGGTTAATAATCTGGGCGTCATCACCGGCGGCACCTGGCAGGGCGGGGTAATCGGCGTCGCTTACGGCGGTACTGGCACCTCGACGGCTCCGACGCTCGGCCAGCTGCTAATGGGCAATGCTTCCGGCGGCTACGACCTGGTTGGCACCACCTCGCTCGGATTGGCGGCCACGAGCCACGACCACAGCGGAGTTTATGAGCCGTCATTCACCACGCTCGGAGTGACCAAGGGCGGCACCGGCACTTCGACCACTTTTACTGCTGGATCAATTCCGTTCATCGGCGCAGATGGCACTTACCAGCAAGATAATGCCAATTTGCACTGGGATGAGGCTAATATGAGACTGGGTGTTGGAACTTCCACGTCAGAGAGCAATCTGCACGTTGCGGCAGTTGGCGCCTTGATGACGCTGGAATCAACGGGTTTTGGCGGAGGGCCGCAATTTAGGATGATCGGCAGAACGAGCGGCGGCATTGAAAAGTCATCGATAATAAATATGGACGCCAATTCTGGCGAACTGGCGCTTTCTTCGGATGTCATTTCGTTGACCGCCATTTCCACTAAGCTTGCGGTGACATCAGGCGGCGTCGGTATCGGTACTTCCACCCCGGCCGCCCTATTGAATGTCTATGGCTCCTCTGAGCAGTTGCGCCTGTCTTATGACAATGACACCTATTCCGGTATGACCATCGACTCTTCCGGCAATCTATCAGTCCAGAACACGGGCGGCTACCTCAAACTGAACGCTGCTGGCATCCAGAATTACTTGCAGATCTTTGACGCGACCGGTTCCAATTACATTCAACTAACCCACGACGGTACTAATGGCTTGATTACGACCAATACCGGAAACATCGAACTCGGCTCGGCTGGCGACCTAACTTTGGGCAACGGCGTCAATATCGTGGGCGAGGGCAATTTTGATATCAAGGGCAGTGCCTCGACCAGCATTATTACTCTGGGTGACACCTCCAAGGCTAATGACGATATCGTCGCCATCGACGCCTCGAATTGGACTGTGGCCACCTCCGGTATGATCAACGCCTCGTTCGATGGCGTCGGCACCAAGGTGGTCGGCGGCACGGTTGATGACACCTCGTTTACCAACACGGCTTTCAACGGCCTGACCGCCATCGACTCGTCCAACGGGCGCATCTACTTCCGCTACGGCGGCGCTTGGCACTACGTCAACCAGACCGGCGGCTTCCAGATTCCGAACTTCGAAACCGCCCCGATGGCTGAATTGAATGCCGACGCCTTGGCTGAGGCCAGCTCCAGCCTGCCGTTCGAGAAATCAAACTTCCCGCAGTATCTGACCGCCAAGCTGGCAGCCGGTGACCTGCTCATCCCATACGTCGATCAGTATATGTCCGATGGCGCCGTCCATGGCCTCTACGCCCGCTTCGATGATGTCAAGGCTATGATGTTCGCCGATGCTTTCGTCATTAGTCACGATGGCACGGTCACTCTCGGTTCCGGCAAGGAGGAAGCGGCGGCCGCTACGACGACAGATGCTGAAATCCAAGTCATGACCGCTACCACTAGCGTCAAGACGGCCTTTGTGGTCAACCAGGCAGGCGCAGGCGATGTGGCCGACTTCAAGGCGCAGGACGTCTCGGTCATGACCATCACCGACAACACCGAGGTCAAGGTTGTCGGCACGCTCGACGTTAATGGCCGTGTCCTGGTCTGCGCCGGCGGCATCTGCCCGGCCGACCTACGAAACAACATCGACGAAACGATGGGCGATATGGGTGTCGAGGGCAAGATCATTGCCGGCTCGTTCCAAGGTTACTGCGAAGACGGTTTTGTCTGGGTGCCAGGATCGGCCAAGTACGGCACCATGCCCGGCTTCTGCGTCATGAGCGATCTGGCCCAGAAGGTCGGCACCTCGACCGTTCCGGCCGTGGCCAACGGGGAATTGTGGAACAACATCAGCCAAGGCGAGTCGCAGCTGGCTTGCCAATCTCTCGGCTCGAGCTATCACCTCCTCTCTGAGAACGAGTGGCTGACCCTGGCCGAAAACATCAGCCGCACGGCAACTAATGACACCGACAAGGATGCCATCGGCCTGCAGTTGGCAACAGCCAGCACCACTTACGTTCTGTCCAATGGCAATATGATTTACAACCTGGCCGGCACTACGACCGAGTGGACCGACCAGACAGTGCTCAAGGCTGGCTTGCCGGCCATGTCTGATGGCTTGAATGTGAACGATTGGCAGGAATATTCCTCAGTCATCGATTACAAGGGCATGAGCATCGCCCCGGCGTACTATCTGTCATCGGCCAATGGCATCGGCAAGATATTGACCAGCGACAACGCCGAGAACCTGCGCGGCTTCATCCGCGGCTACCTGGGAGTTTACGGCCTCGATGTCAGCAACGCCCCGACCGCCGCCAAGGCAGACGTCGGTTTCCGCTGCGCCAAATAGTTCCATTCCTCACACTGTATAATGATGAAAAAATTACTTAAAACGGTTTTTGTTTTTGCCCTACTATCCACCATCGGCACGGCGGGTTATTTGGCTTGGACTAATCGCTCCGATGTCCTTCTTTTTAATCAGGAATTTATCGGCACTAAACCAAAGGAGGCCATTGCCGCCGACCTCCGTCTGAACGACAAGCAGATATTGAACGAATCGGTGAACAAGTACGAAGTAAAGGATACGGCCGCCAACGGGGTGGAAATGCGCACCGCCTCGACCACCAAACCGGAAGAGTATTTCACGGCTACTTTCCCTAAATCCTACAACCTGCCCATGACCATCGACATCGGCCAGGGCAGGGTAGTGGAGATGGTGGACAAGACGACGCAGATATATGATCCGGAATTGATTTATGATGATGTGTCATTGCGAGCACTAGCGAAGCAATCTGACTCAAGCGACAACTCCGCAAAGATTGCTTCGTCGCATTCGCTCCTCGCAATGACAGGCGCGACTGAATCAAACACAAAGACAAGCGGCCAAGCCAAATATCTCCGCTACCAGTCCGACGACGGCCGCAAGACCGCATACTACGCCTACCAACGCGACACTCAAGCCCGGAAACGGAAGATCAAGAACTGGGTCTATTACGAAAAGGGAACCGGCCAGGAAAAAGAAACCTACGAGATCAAGAACGCCAGGTTAAGAAAAGACCGTAATGGCAACATCGAGGGCTATTATTACGGCGAACAGCAGAAGCAGAACAACGAAGCCAGAGCCAAGGTCGAGGCTAATCTCTACGACCGTGCCATGCTCACCCTGCAAAAAGAGCTGGGTGAAGACATCGACAATGGTGGCCAGACCCCGGACTTCATTATCCCCAGGCCCTTTATCATAGACAAGCAAGGCAACCGCACCGAGCTCGATTGGCAACTCTCGGAAGACAAAACCACCATCACCGTCGAATTCAAAGTCACAAACACCCAATATCCCCTAGCTCTCGACCCCACCCTTGAGTTTACTGCTCCTGGTCAGGCAAGTGAAGCTACCGTGGCAACCGGAGAAAATAATGGAAATATGTTTTCAGTTATGGCAACCGGTGACTTCAACGCCGACGGCAAGACCGACCTAGCCGTCGGTGCTCAGGGCCATAATTCCAATACTGGGCGTGCCTATATCTTTTATGGTAATTTACCTGCTACTATTGTCGCCAGTGCCGCCGATGTAACTTTGACCGGCGAAGCAACCGGTGATTTTTTTGGTGGCGCCCTAACCGCTGGCGACTTCAATGCCGACGGCAAGACCGATTTGGCCGTTGGCGGCATGGGCTATGGTTTTTATGATGGCCGCGCTTATATTTTTTATGGTGGCAATTTGCCTGCCACTATAGCTGCCAACGCCGCTAATGTTATTATTACTGGCGGAGCAATAAATAATTATTTTGGCATATATTTAACTTCAGGCGACTTCAACGCCGACGACAAGACAGACTTAGTAGTGGGTGCAAACGGCTATTCATCTTTTATCGGCCGCGCTTATATTTTTTATGGTGGCAATTTGCCTGCCACTATAGCTGCCAACACTGCAGGTGCTATTATGACCGGCGAGGATAACGGCGACATTTTTGGCACCATCATAACCGCTGGTGACTTTAATTCCGACGGCAAGACCGACTTAGCCGTTGGTGCTCAGGGCTATAATTCCAACACAGGTCGTACTTATATATTTTACGGTGATTTACCCGCCTCTAAAGCCGCCAGCGCTGCTGACTTCATTATGACCGGCGAGACGACTGGTAATATTTTTGGTGGCGCCCTAACCGCCGGCGACTTCAACGCCGACGGCAAGACCGACTTAGCTGTCGGTGCCCAAGCCCACAATTCCAACACCGGACGCACCTATGTCTTTTACGGTCGCGGCATGACCGCCACTACGACTCCTGACGTAATTTTGACTGGAGAAGACATAGGTAATCGTTTTGGTGGTGCCCTGACCGCCGGTGATTTCAACGCCGACGGCAAGACCGATTTGGCCGTCGGTGCTCGGACCTATAATTCCAATACTGGACGAGCCTATGTTTTTTTAAATGATGGCACTATTCCCGTAACAGCTTCGACCGCTGATATTAAAATCACTGGTGAAGTTGATAGTGAATTTGCTGGAAATTTGTCAACAGGTGACATGAATAACGACGGAAAGACGGATTTACTGGTTGGCGGAAAATACGCCACTGCCGGCACTAATCCAGGTAAAGTATATATATTTAATACCTGGAACGGGGTGGCTAGATTTGATGAAACTATCGACGGCAGCAGCGAGGGAGGTGACCTAAGCGGTGGCTATTTTGGCGTTTCATTTTCTTCGGGTGACTTCAACGCCGACGGCAAAATAGATTTGGCGGTCGGGGCCGATACTTACAACAGTAGTGTTGGTCGTGAGTATATATTTTACAGCGATGGCTCTGTCCCTGCCTCAGCTGCAATGGCCGATGTGACTATCGATGGCGAAGGGGATGGCTTGTTTGGCTATAAATCAGTTGCTGGCGATTTTAATGCTGACGGCAAGATCGATTTAGCGGTTTCGGCTTATGTTTACAATGCGAACCTCGGCAGAACTTATATTTTCTATAACGACGGCTCCATTCCGACCACGGCCAGCACTGCCGATGCAATCATTACGGGCGAACCGCTGGAGAGTTATTTTGGTTCAGCTTTGGCCGCAGAAGACATGAATGCTGACGGCCGGATCGACTTGATCGTCGGAGCTTCTATTTATAATTCCTGGGGCGGTCGCGCCTATGTTTTCTACAACGACGGCAGCTATACTGCCACCGCTTCGACCGCCGATTTCATAATCACCGGCGAGAATAGCACCCAATTCGGCTCATCCGTGGCGACGGGGGATTTCAATAATGATGGCCGGGCTGATTTGGCGGTGGGTGCCTCTTGGTATAATTCGGGAATTGGCCGCGCTTATATTTTTTACAATGACGGTTCAATGCCTACGGCCGCCGCTTCGGCTGACGTGATAATAACCGGGGAAG
>CAYUCS010000002.1:178684-179323 GCA_964443495.1 uncultured Gammaproteobacteria bacterium | reverse complement strand
GACGGTTCAATGCCTACGGCCGCCGCTTCGGCTGACGTGATAATAACCGGGGAAGCGGTAAATGGAAATTTTGGCGGTGACTTGGCAGCTGTAGACTTTGATCAGGATGGGGATACAGACGTGTCTGTGGGTGCCTACAATTACAACAGTGCTGGCCGTGCCTGTATTTTTTACAATGACGGCAGTTATCCCGACACCGCTTCAACTGCCGATGCCGTGATTGATGGCAAGGGTTCATCCGGGCTCTTCGGTTATTCCTTGGCCTTGGGTGACTTGAATAACGACGGCAAATCCGATCTGGCGGTGGGGGGGTATAATTATGCGTCCAATGCCGTCCGCACTTATATTTTTTATGGCGAAAGTCAGTATCCGACTTCAGCTTTGCAGGCTGATGCCGTAATCACGGGCGAGAGGTTGATTTCAAACTGTGCTTACCGCGGCACCGTTTTGGCCACTGGAGATTTTGATGCTGACGGTAAGGCAGATTTGGCGATGAGTGATCGTTGCTATTCTTACGGTTCAATTATTGGCGCGGGTCGGGTTTATATTTTTTACAATTCTGGCAGTTACCCCGAGTCGGCTGAGTCGGCTGATGCTATCATCACGGGCGAGGCAGCTGGCATTTTTGGCGGCAGCTTG
>CAYUCS010000002.1:0-178584 GCA_964443495.1 uncultured Gammaproteobacteria bacterium | reverse complement strand
GCGGCTGGCGATTATAACGACGACGGCAAGACCGACCTGGCGGCCGGCGCCTATCTTTATCTCGCCGCGAGAGGTGCGGCCTATATTTTTTATAATGACGGCTCTTATCCGGCAACCGCCTCGACCGCCGATGTAAAAATATCTGGCGATACCTTAGGTAGTTACTTCAGCTCCGCCTTGGCGGCTGGCGATTATAACGACGACGGCAAGACCGACCTGGCGGCCGGCGCCTATCGTCACAGCTCCAGCGCCGGCCGCGTCTATATTTTTTATAATGACGGCGCTTATCCAAGCTCTCCCAGTTCGGCCGATGTCACGATTGCCGGCGAAGGATCAAACAACTGGTTCGGCTATTCCTTGGCAGCTGGCGACTATAATACGGACAGTAAAACCGACTTGGCCGTCGGCAGCATGTATTACGGTTCGTATACTGGCCGTGCCTATATATTTTACAATGATGCTGGCTACCCTGCTAATGCCACTTCCGCCAATGTTATTATTACTGGCGAAGCGACTAGTAGCAATTTTGGCGCGTATCTTGCGTCCGGTGATTTTGACGCGAATGGCCGCACTGATTTGGCAGTTTCTGCTTACGGGTACAATGATGGTGTTGGCCGTTTGCATATTTTTTACAATGACGGCACCTATTCTGGAAGCGCTTCGTCCTCTGATGTAATCGTGACGGGTGACAGTGCGACCGCATTCGGAGGCAGTATAATAGCTGGTGACTTTAATTCTGACGGCAGCCCGGAGCTGGTTGCCCGATCAGCTGGAGACTTCAAGGTTTATTTTATTACCATGAAACATCTGAATCCGATCCAGCTGCCTTTGCAGGACGTGACCATTAAGGGAATGATAAATATCAAAGGCTCATTTGGGGTTAGGTAATATTACGATGTATTTCGAAAAAACAAGTGGCGATAAAACATATTTTCTGTTTTAAGTAATCAAGGAACGCGGGCACGCCCCGTATTGATTAAAATGACAAGCAAGAGTATAAAATTATTATCAGTATTTGGTACGCTCATCGCCATGGCTATGGTTGTGGCTTTTTATGTCGGCAAATATGCCAATCCTTTGAATTTGGACGCCGAATTGGCTAAAGCCGGCGGCCTGGGGCAGGAAATCAAGAAAAGCTTGACGCAGTATCCGAGCCAAACTCTGACAGGAACCACGAGTACCTATCAGTACAGCGAGCGGACTGCGACCGAACCGACGGTCATCACGGCCAGCTCCAGCCCGGAAGATAAGCAGCAGGCCGAAGAGACTCGTGATATCAAGTTCCCGACGAACTACATGCAGCCAGTCGAGCTGAAGCTGGACGATCGCCGAATTATCAAGTTTACGGATAAAAATAACCTATATTACGAAACGAGGCTGATTTACGAGCCGGGTGAAAACAAGGCCCCCAATGAGGTTCTGAGGCCGCCATTCGATCGCGGTGCGAGCGGTACGGCCGAAAGGGAAGAAAAGACCGACCTGCCTAAATACGTGCGCTACAAATCAGATGATGGGCGTAAAACTATCTACTACACTTACCAAAAAAGGCTAGAAACCAGCCTGAGACAGATCAAGTCATGGGTTTACTATGAAGAAGGCACTGGGCAGGAAAGGGAGGAATACAGCTTTGAAAACGTTCAGCTCAGGCTTAACAAGAACGGTGAAGTCGAAGGCTATTATCGCGGAGAGCAAGAGCTTAAGAATGAGGAGGCCAAATCCCAGGTCGGCAACGACCTGTTCGAACGTGCTCGTCTGACTTTGCAAAAGGAAGCCGGGGAAGACATCGAGAACGGCAACCATACGCCGGACTTCATCATCCCGAAGCCGTATTTCTTGGACAAGGACAGCAAGCGAACCAACCTTGATTGGAAGGTTTCTGAGGACAAGAAATCGATTTCGGTCGAGTTCACTGCCGCAAAGGAGCGATACCCATTAGCCCTTGACCCGACAGTTCAATTTACGGCGCCGGGCCAATCGACGGAGGGCCGTGCAATCGACGGAGCGGAGTTCGGGGATGGCTTTTCTGAGGTGATGGCAGCAGGTGATTTCAATGCCGACGGCAAGACGGATCTGGCAGTGGGCACCCCCCTGGCCAACATCTATGCCGGTTACGTATATATTTTTTACAACAATGATGGAATAGCTGCGACTACGACTGCCGCGGCCGATGTCACGATCGCAGGGGAGCAAGTAAATGACATGTTTGGAATGGCAATTGCATCCGGTGATTTCAATTATGATGGCAAGACAGACTTGGCGGTGACTGAGGGTTATCATGATTCGAACAGGGGTGCGGTCCATGTTTTTTATAATGACGGCAGCTATACGGCTGAGGCCAGCACGTCTGATCTGATGATTACGGGTCAGAATACCGGAGATTATTTCGGCACAGCTTTGGTTGCCGGCGATTTTAATTACGATGGCCGAGTCGATTTGGCCGCAAGTGCCCAGGCTTACAACACTTATACCGGTCGTACCTACATTTTTTATAACGATGGCTCTATCCCGACATTGGCTGGCTCGGCTAATGTCATAATTACCGGGCAGGCAGTTTGGAATTCATTCGGTGCAAAGCTGGTTTCGGGGGATTTTAACGGTGATAGGCGTGTCGATTTAGCGGTGAGTGCCGATGGTTACAATTCGAATACGGGGCGAGCGTATATTTTCCATAACGATGGCACCATTCCGACCACTGCCGCGACGGCTGATGTTACCATATCAGGCGAGGCAGCTGATGATTATTTCGGTTATGCCATGGCGGCTGGAGATTTTGACGCCAACGGTAGGACCGATCTCGCTATCGCATCGCCGTATTACGCTTCGAACAATTCAGGCCAGGCATACATCTTTTATAATGACGGCTCGATTCCGACCACAGCTGCTACCGCCGATGTCAAAATTACCGGAAGCGCGACGACCAGTTTCGGCAGCGCCTTGTCACAAGGAGATTTCAATGGTGACGGCAATGTCGATCTGGCTGTCGGTGCCGATGAAACCGCCTATATCTTTTACAACGACAATTCGATTGCGACCACTGCGACTACCGCTGATGTGATAATTTATGGAGAAGGGGCAAGCTTATTTGGAGTCTCCATGGCTGCCGGTGATTTTGATGCCGACGGCAAGGCTGATTTGGCGGTCGGCGCACCGGGCCTAAATTCTGGCCGTGCCTATATTTTTTATTCGAACAACGGTTTTTTGGATAGCGGCAAGGTGGTTGAGGATGTTTATGACACAAGAAGTAGTGGTTCAAGTTTTGGTTATGCAATGGTTGCAGGCGATTTTAATAGTGACGGAAGGACAGATCTGGTAGTCGGCGCACCGACCCATACCACAAGCACCGGCAGAGCCTATATTTTTTATAACGACAGTTCCTTTCAGTCAGGTGCCGCCGAGGCCAATCTAATAATTACGGGAGAAGCCCAGGACTCCCGTTTTGGCAACAGTTTCGCTGTCGGCGATTTTAATTCCGATGGCAAGACGGATTTGGTCGTCGGTGCCTATAACTATAATAGTTACACAGGCAGAGCCTATATTTTTTATTGCGACGGCTCAATCCCTTCGATAGCCGCTTCGGCCGATAAAATAATTACCGGGGAATCAACGAGTGATTATTTTAGTTATTCTTTGCTCTCTGAAGATTTTAATGGTGATAATAAAGATGATTTGGTTGTCGGCGCCCTTACATACAATTCGGCTACCGGTCGTGCCTATGTCTTTTATAACGACGGCACGATTCCGACTTCTGCCGCTTCGGCTGATTTGATAATTTCTGGCGAGGGCGTTAGTAATAATTTTGGCATAAGCCTGGCGGCGTGTGATATTAATAGCGACGGCAAGGCGGATTTGATAATAGGTGCAGATCGCTATAATACGTACACCGGTCGGGTTTACGTTTTTTACAATGATGGTACCATGCCGACAAGCGCGGCGACAGCCGATTTTATAATCAATGGAGCGACAACCAGCCAAGCTTTCGGTGACAGATTGGCGGTTGGTGATCTTAATGATGATGGCAGGTCGGATTTGATAGTTGTCGCAATCCAGGACACTTCTTATTCGGGCCGGATTTATATTTTTTACGGCTCAACCACCATGCCGACGGTCGCCTCGTCAGCTGACTTGTCTATTGTCGGCGAGGCTGGCAGTTGGTTCGGTTGGGCATTGTCCACTGGGGACTATAATAATGACGGCAGGGACGACTTGGCAGTCGGCGCATTTTCAAGAAGCTCAAACCAGGGAGGTTTTTATCTCATTTACGGTTCTACTACTATGCCGACGACCGCTAGCTCTGCCGATGTGCTTATTGCTGGCGATGCGGGAAGCCGCCTAGGGTCATCTTTGGCTTCTGGCGATTTCAATGCTGATGGGACGGTTGATATCGCCGTCGGTGCGGACGACCAGTCATTTGTTTTAGGAAGAGCCTATATTTTCAATAATGACGGAAGCATGCCGACCTCCACTGCTACGGCCGACACGATAATTTATGGCGAAAAATACGGATCGAAAGAAAATGGTTTTGGATCATTCTTTTCTGCTGGTGATCTGAATCATGACGGTAAAACCGACTTGGTGGTCGGTGCCACTGCCTATGATGATAACACTGGCAAGATATTTGTTTTTTATAATGACGGAAAAGTTGCAAAAAACACCGCAACAGCTGACGCGATTATAGTTGGAGAAGCGACAAGCGGGTACTTCGGACGCGCGAGCGCGATCGGTGATTTCAACGCCGATGGGATAGCTGATTTGTCGGTTGGCGCTTTCGGGTACAATTTTAATACCGGGAGGGTCTATATTTTTTATGGTGATGGGCTGCCATTGCCGTCCTTTGCCAGCTCGGCGGACTTGATAGTGGCAGGTCAATCAGGCTCATCTTTCGGCGGCACCATGGAGGCTGGTGATTTGAACAACGATGGGAAAACGGATTTGATAGTCGGCGGCATTCGTTATGCCACCTACGCTGGACGCGTGTATGTTTTTTACGGTTCGACAACGCTCCCAATGACCGCTTCGACCGCGGATATGATGATTACGGGCGAAGGGGTTATAAATCAATTCAGCTATGATTTGGAATTGGGTGATTTTAACGGAGACGCTAGAATCGATTTGGCGGTTGGTGCCAATCGCCGTTCCTCCAACACCGGCCGGGCGTATATCTTTTATGGCTCCACCACCATGCCTTCGGTGGCTTCCGCAGCTGATGTCATAATAACAGGCGAGTCGTCAAGTAGCGACTTCGGAGGTGCTTTGGCTGCGGATGATTTGAATCTTGATGGCAAGGATGATTTGGTCGTTGGCGGACCGATGTATTTATCAAGCACTGGCCGCGTTTACGTTTTTTATAGTTCGACAACGATGCCGACAACCGCTTCAACGGCTGATGTCATCATTACCGGCGAAGCGGTCAGTAGTCATTTCGGCGCAGGGCTGTCCGTCGGCGATTTCAACGCTGACGGCAGGCCGGACATTGCTGTAAGCGCCTATGGTTATGCAAGTAGCACAGGCCGAACTTATGTTTTTTACAATGACGGAACGATGCCGGCACTTGCCTCTTCGTCCGATGTCTTTTTTACTGGTGCGGCCATTAGTGACAGGTTCGGTTATTCCATGATTGCCGGCAACTTTGACGTAAGCGGCCAGGCTGTTTTGGTGGTTGGTGCGCCAGGCTTCGATTATAATCAAGGAGCGGTATATTATTTCATAACTAAACATGGGTGGGCGCATAGCGAAACCATTCACGGCAACGTCAAGGCCTGGGGTAGTGTGAAGATGTGGTGAATTCCGGCCTAATAATGCTATAATTGAACAAGAAGATATGCTTGAGAAATTCATCCAATTCATCAAATACAACAATGCGGCGGTTTTATTGCTAGCCTTGGCATTTTTGTTAGGCGCCTCGGCGTTCGCGGCCGCTCCGGCCGGGCAGGAGCTGATCGGTCAAAAGACCAGCCGGGTCGAGGGAGTGGATAACAAGTTGCTGCTCGAAGCCGACCTGGACAAGCTGGACATGGACTTTAAGATTAGTAAGATCGAGGAAGACTCCGAATATTATTACGTAACTTATACTTTGATAACCCTGGTCGAAAAGAACAAGGCTTGGCAGTACGAGATGCAGGAAAAGACCAAAAAGATTTCAAAAAAATTGGAAAAGGACTTAGGCCTGTACCTGGCGGATAAATTCCAACAGGAAAGGGAGCAACTTGTGGCTGATTTGAAACTGGAAAAGGACAAGGCGGTGGCCAAGGGACCGGAGATGCGCCAGGAAGTGACCGAGTATTCCGGCTTGATCGGCAAGGCGCTCGATATCAGTGCTAAAATCTTTCCTGGCTACGAGCCGGTCAAGAAGGTCGAGCTGGCCTCGCCCGAGACCTATCTGACCTCGGATATTACGGTCGATTCAGTTGCTAACAGTGTCAGCGCCTCGGACAACCTGGCCGATGTCTATCAGCAATACGTCGCGACACATGATTTGTCTGGTTTGGATACGCCACCAGCGAGCACGACAACAGATGTCGTTACGACCACGACAGAGGAGGTTTTGCCTGACGTGATTGTGGCGACTACGACTGATATGGCAGCTTCGGGGACGGTGGAAATAGTGAATTAATTTTAAATTTTAAATTTCAAATTTTAAAACATCGTTTTTTGACTGCAACAATAAATCCAAATTGTTTTTAAATTTGAAATTTAAAATTAGAAATTAATAAAACGGGCCTTATGCCCGTTTTATTTTATCCCCGGAATATATTTCTTCAGCTGTATCAGTTGCTCGAGTCTTGATTCTTTGGTGTAGGCTTTGATTTTGGCTTTGGCGCGGTGGGTTTTGACGAATTTCAGCCAATCGCGGCTCGGGCCTTTTCGGTTCTTGTCGGTCGTAATTTCCACGTAGTCGCCGCTTTTGAGCTCGGAATCCAGGGCGGCGATGCGGTCGTTGACCATGGCGCTGACTGCGTGATAGCCGATGTCAGTGTGGACGGCAAAGGCGAAGTCAACCGGAGTCGAGCCGGAAGGGAGGTCATAGACATCGCCCTTGGGCGTAAAGACGAAGATGCGGTTGCGGAAAATTTGTGATTTAGCTTGTTTTATAAAGTCGGCGGTGTCCTCGTAATTTTTTTGCAAGTCCATTATCTCCTTGATCCAGCGCGGTTTGGATTTGTCGGTGCCACTGTCCATCTTGTAATAGATGTGCGCGGCGATGCCGTAGTGGGCCTCTTCGTTCATTTCGTGGGTGCGGATCTGGAATTCTGTCGCTTTGCCGTCGATGCCGAAGACGGTGGTGTGCAGGGAACGGTAACCGTTAGGCTTCGGCACAGCGATATAGTCCTTGAAGCGGTTGATTTTCGGCTTCCAGATCGAGTGGATGATGCCGAGGACTTTGTAGCAGTCGGCCACCGAGTCCACGAGGATGCGCAGGGCGAAAACGTCCTGGATTTCGTCGAAGCGGCGATCTTTGCGCTGCATCTTCTGCCAGATCGAGTAGAGGTGCTTGAAGCGCCCGGAAACTTCGTGCTTGATGCCGGCCTCGTCGAGCTTCTGTTCGACGATGGTCTTGGTCTTGTTGATGAATTGGTTGCGTTCGGCTTTCTGTTCAACTTCGTATTTGTATTCCAATTGGTGGAATTCTTCAGGGAAGAGGACTTTGAAACAGATGTCTTCCATTTGCCACTTGAGGCGCCAAACACCGAGCAAGCCGGCTATCGGGGCATAAATCTCCATGGTTTCCTGGGCGATACGCTTCTGTTTTTCCGGAGGGAGGTGCTCCAGAGTCTTAAGGTTGTGCAGCCGGTCGGCAAACTTGATGAGGATGACCCGCAGGTCGTTGGCCATGAAAACGAACATTTTGCGCAAGCTTTCGGCGTAGCGCTCGATGCCGCGGTACTTGATTTTGCTAAGCTTAGTGATTCCTTCGACCAATGTGGCCACATCTTCGCCGAAATTTTCCTGGATGTTCTCCAGGCTGATATCGGTATCTTCCGGCACGTCGTGGAGCAGGCCGGCAATGATCATATTGAGATCGGCCTTGATTTCGGCCAAAGTGAAGGCCGTATGGAGAGAATGTTGGATGTAAGGCTCGCCCGACTTGCGGAGCTGGCCGCGGTGGGCCTCTTCGGCAAATTCATAGGCCAGCATCAAGAGGTCGGTATTGGCTGCCGGATCGTTTTCCTTGACCCTGGTTATGATCTGCTCGATAGTCATGGGTGCAAATTTCTAATTTCTAATTTTCAATTTCTAAACAATTTTGCAATGTTTCAATTTTAAAATTGGTAAATTAAAGCATTGTTTGAAAATTGAAAATTAGAAATTTAAAATTATACGTAGTAAAAATTGATTCAGAAATAACTTTTGTTTTCGGTGGGTAAAGATTTGTATTGTTCACTTTAGGCTCTTCGTGGTATAATACTATTATACATCTGTGGATTAGTCAAAGTAAAGGAAATATACTATAATTAGATAATAGCGCATGTTCTTGCCGCTTCTTCGGAGACGGCAGAGAACTCAACGACTCACCCGTCGTTGAAATATCGCCCCATGCAAAAAAATCTCAAAAAACCACTCCGTAATCTGACGGCACTGTTATTGGTTATCGTGCCGGTATTTTTGTTGCTGGCTTCATTTCCTGTCCATGCCCAGACTGACCTTTATGGCGGCCAGGAAGCCAACATCAATGCCAACATCGGCCTGACCAGCCAGCCGATCCAGGTCATCGTTGCCCGGCTCATCAACATCTTGCTGGGTTTTCTTGGTATTATCGTTTTGGGCACGATCGTCTATGCCGGTTATATATGGATGACTTCCGGCGGCGACGCGGCCAAGATCGAACGGGCCAAGAAGATGATCGCCGCTTCAGTGGTCGGCTTGGTCATCATCCTATCTTCCTACGCCTTGGTCCGCTATTTCCTGGGCAAATTCTACGACGGCAGTGCCGGTGCCCCAGGAGCTGGCGGTGGAGCCGCTAATCTTACAGGAGTTTTGGGCAAGAATATCGTCGAATCGCATTACCCGGCCCGCAACGCCGTCGATGTGGTGCGCAATACCTCGATCGTGGTCACCTTCCGCGAATCGCTTGACCCGACCACGGTCATTTCCAACACCAATGGCGGCATCTTGGGTGACTGCACCACTCCGGGGGACCTCGCCAGCTGCGACAAGGTCGATGCTGGCAATGTGATGATTTATGAAACCAAGAAAGGTTCCGCTTTCGCTTTGACCGATGTCGCCGCTTTCTATGACGCGGCCAGCAGGAATTTCGTCTTCAAGCCGGTCGCCTATCTGGGCAGTCCATCAGAGAAGATTTGGTACACGGTCGTTTTGACGACCGGCATCAGGAAAGCTGACGGCTCGAATGCTTTCGCGGCGACCGGTTACGTTTGGACCTTCGAGGTCGGAACCCGCATTGACAACACGCCGCCGCAGATATTGAGCATCTGGCCTATTCCGTCAACGACCGAGCCGAAGAATACGATTGTCCAGATCAATTTTTCCGAAGCCGTCAATCCGTTGTCGTCCAGCGGCCCGAGTTCTCCGACTTCGACCTTCACCAACCTGTCAGTCTCATCCAGCAGCGTCCAGGTTACCGGCGGATTCTATATTTCTAATGGTTATCGCACGGTCGAATTCGTCTCTGACGACCCTTGCGGCGTTAATTCTTGCGGCCAGGAAGTCTATTGCTTGCCCGGGCTTTCCGATATCGATGTCGATATCAGGGCGGCCTCGACCACGCCTTTCTTCCCGTATAATGGCGTCATCGACATGGCTGACAATTCTCTGGATGGCAATTTGGACAATCAGGCCGACGGGCCGACGGGCCAAAGCGGCCATCCGCCGTATAATTACAATTCGCCCGACGCGGCTAATCAGGGCGATAGCGCCACGTGGCGATTCAAGACTAGCGACGTGGTCGATACGACGGCGCCGCGCATCGAGGCGGTCACCCCGAACTATAATGCTTCGGTCGCAGACTTCAGCGCGCTGATCACCGCTCGATTCAATAAGGTGCTCATGGGCAGCAGCATTTATGATAATGTCGATCTGAATTCGCCGGCCACCAGCACGGTCAGCTTCTGGCCGACCTGGGACAACGACTTGGTCGCCAAGAAGACGACTATCGAGATCAATCATGAGCAATTGGCCGAGAACGCGCGTTATTCGCCGAATTTCAAGGGCGGTTTGCTGGATGTCTATCAGAATTGCTATAACCCGGCCGGCGGCGTGGCTTGCACGCCCGTATCGCCGAACCGCACTTGCTGCAACGGCGTCGCAACGACGTCAGCGACTTGCCCTTAATCCAATACATGACCAGAATCCGTAAAACAATTTTCAGTGTCTTCGCCTTTTTCGCTCTCGGCCTTTTTGCTGTGGCCTCACCTGCCAATGCCGGCGCTTTTGCGGGCACGGCTGACCTTTATGGTGGCCAAGAGGCGAATATCAATGCAAATATCGGCATCACTACGGTCGCGCCCCAGGTAATCATAGCCAGGCTGATCAACATCACCTTGGGTTTTTTGGGGGTTATTTTCCTCGGTTTGGTGGTTTACGGCGGTTATCTTTGGATGACTTCGGCGGGCGACCCGGCCAAGATCGAAAAATCAAAGAAATTATTGATGGCCGCGGTAATCGGCTTGCTTTTGATCATGAGTTCTTGGGCTATCGCCCGTTATATCATCAATAAGCTGAACAACGCTATCGGTCCCGGTTCTGGCAGCTGTACCGTCGGCACCGTCATGCCTTGCGCTTGCGGTACCAGGGTTTGCGACGCGGCTGGCAATTGGGATCTGACCTTGTGCACGCCTTGCGGCGGCGCTTTGGGCGCGAATTGCGATGGTATCGTGGCTTCACCAGCCTGCGATCCGGGCGGCGTCTGCAACCCCGGCTTGGTTTGCGACAATGCGACCGCTACGTCTAGCTGTACCTGTATCTTGCCACCCGGCAGCTTCGGCGCGGCCTGCAACGCCACATCCACGCCAGGTGTCTGCGAGCCGTTACCGAGCAAGTGCGACCCGTTGTTGGTCTGTCCTGATGCCGGCGTTGATGCTTGTACTTGCGTTGGCGCTCCGGTCATCGATTGGGTCAGCCCGACGAACGGGGCAGGCAACCCGGTCGGCACTTCGACCAACTTTATGACCATCGGCGGACGCTGGTTCGGCACTTCGACGGGCCAAGTCCTATTTTTTGACGGCGCTACGACCAGTATCGTGGCCCAGTTCCCGAGCACGGTCAACGCGGCTTGCGGCGGCACCTGGTCTGACGACCAGATCATCGTTATCGTTCCGCCTGGCGCTCAGGACGGTCCGATCCAAGTGGTGCGCGATGACGGGCAGAACGACACGACTAATAATACGCGAGGCAATGCCATACCGGATTTCCTGAACGATAACCTGATCCGCCCGGGCTTGTGCTCATCCAAGAACACGACCGTCGGCTCGACTTGCGTCGGCCTGTCCTGCGGCTATTTCAACGAGAATTTCAATCTCCAAGGCATCCATTTCAACGGCGCTGCCCGCACCATCCTGCTTGGCGGCAGCACCGGTTCGACTTCGGCCAGCGGCATCGTCTGGGGCGGTACCGACCTTTTTGCCGACGCCGCGATTCCTGATCTGAACCCGGCCAAGACCAGAGTGTTCTTAAGGATAGATGGCCGCTATTCGAACGAACTTAATTTCGAAATATTCCAGAATAATTCACGTCGGCCGCACATCGATTATATCGATCCCAGCTCAGGCCATCGCGGCGACTACATCACGATTTATGGCAGCAATTTCGGCGTCAATCCGGGGCAGGTGACCTTCAACCCGGGTGCCGTGCCGGCAGACGTATCCTTTCCTCAAGGCTGCGGAAGCTATTGGCACAGCACGTATATCATCGTGAAAGTCCCGCAGGGCGCCCAGCTGAACGCGAACCAGGTGACGGTCACGACCGCCGCTCCGGCCCAGACCAGCGATCCGGCTGATTTCACGGTCAATGCCGGCGCTCCGGGGCCGGGAATCTGCAGTATCAAGCCGCACAACGGCGACGTCGGCCAAGAGGTCAATGTCATCGGTGAGCGCTTCGGCGCTTGGGGCGGCGCGGCCGCGACCGAGTTTTTCAGCGTGGTCCAATCCACGACCACCGCCTCAGCCAATTGGAACCCGGGCAATAACGGCAAGATTAAGACCGATGTTCCGACCGGTGCCGAGACCGGACCGTTCGTGGTTATCGACAGCGCCGGCACCAAGAGTAATTCATTGAATTTCATGGTCGGGAAATGCACCCAGGATAGCCAGTGCGACGTGCCTGGCGGGGAAATGTGCTGCCTTTCCGGCTCCAAGGACGGTTTGTGCGATACGGATTGCGGCAGCGCCGGCGCGACCTCGAGCAATATGTTCGGCTGGGATTTCTTCACCGGCTCGACCACGCCGCCGCAAACCTGTGCCGGTTACGCGAATGCCGCCCAATGCTTGGCTTCGCAGACCTGCCCGAACTCGCCGGGACAATGCCAGATGACCACGGTCGGCGAGGTCGCCGATTGCGGCGATGCCGAGTGTAACGCTACTTTTGCCGCTTGCGGCGGTGCCTGCACCTATGATGCGGCTTTGGATAAATGTAAGAATCCTTTGGCGACTTGCAACGTCGCTTCTTCTACGATGATTGCCGGCTTTACCGCCAGCTGCGCCCGAGTCGGCGCGCTGAGCGTCTGGCAGGTGGATGCCGGCGCAGCCTCATGTCCTTTGGGAACTTTCAAGGATACGAATGGAAAATGTACTGTCGGCACCTTGGGTTCGGGCCTGGCCTGCAACCTCTGCCCGGGCGGATTCGCCTGCGAGGGCGGAGCTTGCGTAATTAACCGTGACATCTGTCCTGACGGCTCGACCTGCAATGCCGGAACCAATAAATGCGAGAGTGCGGCCGCTGATTGCGAATGCTGCTGCCGTGTCGCCAACTCAGAACAGGATTGCTGCCCCGGCCTCACTTGCGTGGCGGGCGGTTGCGGCGCCGGCGCCCCTGATTATGGCCAGTGCCAAGGCTGCCGCGTCAACCTTGATGCCGACATGAGCTCGACTACTCCGCAAGAGCAGGCTTTGTCCGATCAGGCTTGCAACTGCAGCGGCGGTGATACTAGACGCTGCGATATCAATCTTGCCGTTCCTGGCGATATGGGCACCTGTGTCGACACCAGCACGGTCGGAGGCCCTTGCGATGATGAGAGTCCCGACAATCCGGCTGTCTGCGTCGATCCGCAGGACTGGAATTGCGCGCCTGGCCAATACTGCGTACTGGCCGGCCAACCGAATGAATGTACTTGCCAGCCGACACCAGTCGTAGCTAATTTGCCTTGCGATAGCGATCCTGCCACCCCGGCTTGCATGCCGGGTGATGCCGATGATACTATGTGCGCCGCCACACCGGCCACTCCGATTTGCGACCCGACGACCTGTACCTGCACTTCGAATGCCGGGGCTGGAGATTTGTGTCTGGATATGCCGGTCTGTACGACCGGCGTGGCAGCTTGCGCAGCCGATTATACCTGTTTGCAGGACGGCGGCGTGGGCGGCGATTGCCGCTGTTGCTGCACTCCGGGCTCGACCAACGCGGCCGGTTTGAATTGCGTCGAAGACATCGCTCCTTGCTCTACGGCCGCCAGAGGCTTGTTCTGCGGCTGTTCGACAGATACCCAATGCGGCAATCCGACTATCGATGCCTGCGGCAGCGACACCTGCTGCCGCACCCGTCCGACCGTCGCTTCGACTTCGCCGGCCAACAATGAGCTTAATGTTTGCCGCAACCCTTTGATTACGGTCCGTTTCGACCAGCCGATGAACCCGGCCAGCTTTGGCGGCAACGTGCTCTTGGTTGGCGACTACGGTCCAGCTATCTGTCCGGCCAACACTTCGTTCCTGACTTCCGTGCCCCGCCAGGGAGGGCTTTTTGCCCGCGCCTGGAATAAGGTCAAGACCTTCTTTGGCGGCACAGCGACGGCTTTGGTCGGAAATTTCTGCGCCGTGGTGGGTACGACTGCCGGCTACAACGATCAGGCTACCGGCAATGGCGTCCTGACTTTCTCTCCGCAAGTGCTCCTCGACCCGTCAAGGGATTATTATGTCGTGGTCAAGGGCGATGCCAGCTCTACCGACAACAAGAACGAGGCAGTTTTGAGCACCTTCGGCATCGCCATGGATGCCACCAATGCTGCTTCTACCATCGGCCTGAACGCGATCAATCATTACGGCTACAATTGGAAGTTCACTACCAAGCCTTCGAATATCAATGATAACGGCGTCTGCAAATTCGACAGGATCGGCCTTGATCCGGCTGGTTATGTCTTCACTAAGGCAGCTGCCACTACCACGATAACCGCTTACCCCGAAACCAATACTGGTGCCAGAATAACGCCTATCGCCGGGGTTTATGATTGGAGTTGGACCTGGCTATCTGAGGACACTACGGTCGTTACCGTTTCAAATAGCAACAACCAGCAGCAGCTGGTTACGGCCGGCAACAAGAAAGACGCCAGGACTTATGTCGATGTACAGGCCAGAATCACTAACGATACGATAAATCGGCCGTCGACCAGGAATCAGACCAGGACCGCCAAGGCCCTGATGCGGCTGTTCATCTGCGCCAACCCGTGGCCGCCGATTTCCAACGTCGTGACTTGGCCATGGCAGGATGCGGCCGGCAACTGCTCGCCAGGCCTGACCGGCGCCGGCTGTGACAATTATAATTTCGAGTTCTATTACTGCCGTGACGGCGAGAAGGGCAATGCGCCCGCCCTGCCAGCGATCCAGAATTCTTCGACCACTCCGATCCGCGGCAGCTTCAATAATATCCTGAAAGAGTATTTCTTTATGCGTGCCGGCACGCCAGTCGTCATGGGCGGACTGACAACGACCACGCCGGCGACCGGCGGGCAAATCGTTTTGAACTGGATCACGGCTAATCCGTCCGATAGCTACAAGGTCTATTACGGCACGCAGCCAGGCAAATACGACAATTATATCGATGTCGGACCGACGGGCAATGCCTTGATTGGCAGATTGACCAACGGACGGAAATATTACTTCACGGTCAAGTCGTATGAAGCGGCCAGTGCCGGCACCGGCGCTGAGAGCGAATATTGGGGCGAGGTTTGGGGCATACCTACTGACACCCTGCCGCCAGCCATGCCGCGCAACATGAGAGTATCTTCAAATAATGATACCATCACTTGGACGGCCAACACTGATGATACCGAGAAATACAAGGTTTATCTGGGCACGACGCTGGGGGTTTATGGCCAGGCCTTCGAAGTTGGCAAATCGACGCAGGCCACGTTGTCCGGCCTGCGCGCGGACCAGGCTTATTACGTAACCGTGACCGCCATCGACGCGAGCGGAAACGAAAGTCCCAAGACCTTCCTGGATGCTGGCGGTACGGCCCGTGATTACAAGATAATCATCCATAAGAATATCCAGGTTTTGAAGGACTTGAAAGCAGTCAATGACGCCCTGGTCGCGTATCATGCGGCTACTGGCAATTATCCTGATAGCACGGGCGGCAATGGAGTTTATGACGGCTATTGTTCCAATTGGGGCGATGATTTGGGGGCCAATTGGATTCCGGCTTTAGCGGTCGCTCCGTATTTCCCGGGCGGCTTGCCAGTCGATCCTGACACCCCGACCGGCTATGCCTGTGACGGCATCGCAACCACGACCAATCCGAATATTTACCAGCATGCTCAGGAGAGCCGCCAGTATTATTACCGCTCTGACGGAGTTGATTATAAGCTGCTCAGCCATTCGCCAGAAGACATGGTCAGTATCGACCCGTCTTTGATTGATCCGTTGCGCAAGGGCTGGGCCTTCGGCTATTGGACGCCGGGTGGCGTGAATTTCTAAAGAATAATTAATCCTGCGACCAGTCGCAGCTATTCAAAATATTTATGTTCGACAATCTTACCCCTGGGCAGGGTGCTGCCCCAAGTCCGCAACCTGCAGTTCCTCCGCTTCCGAATGTTCCGCAGCCGCCAGTACCACCGGCCACTCCTGCTGCGCCGCAAGCTCCGGCCGACATGTTCGCCGGCCTTGATGCCGGGTTGGGCAGCCCGATTCCGCCAGCCGGCATGAACCCGGCACAGCCTGCAATGGCTGCCGGCGGCATGGCTCCTGAACCAGCCGGAGGCAGCCGCAAGTATTTCATCGTCGGCTTCTTGGTGTTGTTATTGATCGGTATCGGCGTCGGCGGCTACTTCGCTTATGTGAAATTCAGTTCCATGGTCAGTGAGACCGAAGAGCAGCCCGCTGCCGTAGAAACTTCCGACGACACCGCTGCTCCTGCTGCTGTCAAACCGGCAGTGGAAACGGCAGAAACTGCCACTACCACCGAAGTCGCGGCCGCCACATCGACAGCCACCACGTCGCCGTTGGCAGGGGTAGAGACCGCCACTACGACACCGGAGGCAGTAGCCACGACGACACCAGCGGCCACGACTACTGCCGTAGCGGCCGATCGTACCAAGGATAGCGACAGCGACGGGCTGACCGACTACGAAGAAACTAATTTCTATCAGACCAATCTAAGCATCGCCGACACTGATGGCGATGGTTTCTCGGATGGCGCAGAGGTCAAGAACGGCTTCAATCCGCTCGGCGCCGGCAAGATGATCGATAATAAGATAAAGCCTCAATAATACGACAGCAAAAGCATGATTGATTACAGTGAAAAAAATAGCGGCACAGAAGCTTCGGAGCAATCCAAAGAAGCGCCTGCAGACAGTTCGAGCGACGTCTTGATCCATGTCATGCCCGAACAGTTCCGTTCGGGCGGGGCAGGGCAAGGCGCCAAGTCCACCGGCATGGCGATCTTGGTCGGCGGCGTCCTCTTGATGGCCGTCGGCGGCGCGGCGATATATTATTTCATGTTCAGGGCTCCAGCCTTGCCGCAGCCGCAGGTCCAAAAACCGGCCCAGGTGGCCACCACCACCAAAGCAGCGGCCGGCAGTACGGCAACTCCGTCCCAGGTTGCCTCCTCGACCCAGGCATCAGCCTCATCTTCTTCATTGAATACCGTAACTGCCACCACTACGGCTACGACCACCGGAACGGTGCCTGTAGCCGTGCCGTCGGTCAATAGCGCGGCGCCGACGCCTTCCGCCGACACTGACCGTGACGGCTTGACCGACGACGAGGAAGCCGCTCTCGGATCAGACAAGGACAGCCAGGATTCGGATGGCGACGGTTTCGGCGACTTGGTCGAGCTGCAGCGCGGCTACGATCCGGCCGGTCCGGGCAAGCTGATCAGCAACAGCAAGATCAAGCTTTCGAACCAGAAAAGCTTCACCATGGTCTTTCCGTCCGCCTGGACAGAGAAGAATACCGGCGGTGACTACCTGATGATGTGGCAGGCTCCGGACAACCAGATGGTCCAGGTCAATACCGAAAAACTGACTGATCCGACGACAATCGTCGATTGGTACAAAACGCGCTTCAGCGTTTCGGAAATCCCAGCGGACCGCATCATCACCAAGAAAGATGAGGGCGGGACGGTCAACTGGAGCGGCATCAAGAGCGGCGATGGCCTGGTCATATATTTCTTGAACAGCAAGAACGGCGAGCTGTATACCTTAAGCTATAATCCTGGGCTTGATTCGGTGATCAGATATCCTAATCTGTTCCAGGCGATGGTTGACAGCCTTACCTTGAAGTAGCATGGTCGAGATCAATAACCAGACAAGAAGCCGGATCGATTCAGCCGCTTTGGCCAGTGTGGCCGAACAGGCTTTGAAGCTGCTCGGACTCGAAGGCCGGGAGCTCTCGATCGGAATTATCGGCGACAAGCGGATGTCCCAGCTGAACCGCGATTATCGAGGCAAGGACAAGCCGACCGACGTGTTAAGCTTCGAGGGCGAGGATGGCGATTTAGGGGAGGTAATCCTTGATTGGCAGTACATCCGGCGCCAAGCTAGGAGCTTGGGCAGGACCGAAATCGAGGAATTGAACTTTATCCTGGTGCACGGCATCCTGCATCTGGCTGGACACGACGATGACACCGAGCCGAAACGGCTGGCCATGATAGCCGAGGGGGAGGCATTGCTTCGGAAAATAAAGATTTAGCATGATCAGCTTCAAACGTTTGTTAAAGAGTTTTACCTATGCTTTTCGCGGCCTGGCCAAGGTTTTTCGGGAAGAGCAGAATCTGCGCATCCAGAGCCTGGCTGGTATCTTGGCCCTCATTCTAGGGCTATTTTTGGGCCTTACGCGCATCGAATGGGCGATATTGATAATCGCCAGCATGCTGGTACTCCTGATGGAGGTAGCTAATAGTGCCGTAGAGCGGATTACCGACCTTTTCAAGCCACGAATCAACACATACGTCAAGGAAATCAAGGATATAATGGCCGCTGCGGTCATGCTGTCCTCGATCGGCGCGGTGCTGGTCGGCCTTTTGATTTTAGGCCCGTACTTGATTCATTGGTTGCTTGCCGGAAGTTTTAAAATTTAGTATAATTTAAGTTAATATTGCGTAATTAGTGCAGTAAGCCTTATATCAATGAAGGATACGATTATTGCTGGTCTGGACATCGGCTCAACGACCATCCGTATGGTGGTCGGGCAGCAAGTGTCTAACGACCAAGGAGAACAGCTACAAATCATCGGCGCCGTCAGCGTGCCCGCAGAGGGCATCAGCAAGGGCACCGTCAACAGCATCGAGAATGCCACCTCGGCTATTTCGGCTTGCTTGGAAAAAGCCGAGCGCCTCGTCGGCGTGCCGATCGAGCGCGTCTGGGTCGGCATCAACATCCCTCATGTCAAATGCGAGAAGAGCCGCGGCGTAGTGGCCATCAGCAAGAGCGACGGCGAAATCACCGAAATCGACAAGGAGCGCGCCATTGAGGCCGCTAGCGCCTTGTCCGTCCCGCCGAATTACGAGATACTGCACGTTACCCCTGTCCGTTATACCGTCGATAACCAGACCGACATCAAGGATCCGATCGGCATGACCGGCGTCCGTTTGGAAGTGGAAGTTCTGATCATCCAGGTGCTGACCGCTCAGATCAATAATCTGACCAAAGCTATCCATAGGACCGGTGTCGAGATCGAAGACCTGGTCTTGTCGCCCCTGGCAGCCGCCCAGACCGTCATCACCAACAAGCAGAAGGACTTGGGTGCCGTCCTGATCAATATCGGCGCCGCTACCACCAGCATGGCCGTCTATGAGGAAGGCCAGCTTTTGCACGCCGCCGTCCTGCCTATCGGCTCCGAACATATCACCGGCGACATCGCCATCGGTTTGCGCTGTCCAGTCGATCTGGCTGAGCGCATCAAGCTCGAGTACGGCAGCGCCACCCCGGATAAATTTTCCAAGCATGATGAAGTCGATATCAGCGAGCTGGCCCGCGAAGAGGGCGTTGACGAAGAAGAAGGACGGACCGTGCCTCGCTCATTCATCGCAGAGGTCATCGAAGCCCGAGTCGAAGAGATCTTCGAGAAGGTCGATGACGAGCTCAAGAAGATCGAACGTTCAGGCATGCTGCCTGCGGGCGCTTTCCTGATCGGCGGCGGCGCTAAACTGAATGACTTGGTCGAAGTGGCCAAGAAGAAACTGCGTCTGCCGGCCGCCATCGGCTCGAATAAGTCGAGCTTCACCATGATCGACAAGGTCAATGACCCGGCTTATTTGGCCGCTCTGGGATTAGTCGCCTGGGGCAACGTCGGCAGCACCGGCCGCCAGGGCGGAGCCGCTAATTTCGGCAAGCTTTTCAAGGGCCTTTTCGATGGCCTGAAAAAGAGCGCCAAGAAGATCATCCCTAACTAGGGAGATGCCGTTTTCTATTGCCTATTTCACGGTTATACGATAAGATATCCAATAAGGAGCGTGGCAGAACCACCACTTAATTTTTTTAAGCTAATCATACTCATAATATATGGCAGAGATTAAACCAGACCTGCAGACAATTGCCAAAATCAAGGTTGTCGGCGTCGGTGGCGGCGGTGGCAGCGCGGTTAATCGCATGATCGAGAAGGGCATCAAGGGCGTCGAATTCGTGGCCGTCAATACTGATATCCAAGCCCTGCATTGCAACAAAGCCAGTACGAAATTGCATATCGGGAAAGCCATTTCCCAAGGACTCGGCGCCGGCATGAATCCGGAGCTGGGCAAACAGGCGGCTGAGGAGTCGCAGAACGAGATCCGCGAGGCCCTGAAGGACGCGCATATGGTGTTCGTCACCTGCGGCCTGGGCGGCGGCACCGGCACCGGCGCTTCGCCGGTCGTAGCTGAGATCGCTCGCGATCTCGGAGCGTTGACTGTCGCAGTCGTAACCAAGCCTTTCGCTTTCGAAGGCGCGCTGCGCCGCAATCTGGCCGACCGCGGCTATGCTGAACTGACCGACCGCGTCGATGCCATCATCACTATCCCTAACGACAGGATTTTCCAAGTTATCGATAAGAAGACTTCCATTCTGGACGCCTTCATGGTGGCCGACGATGTCTTGCGCCAAGGCGTGCAGGGTATTGCCGAACTGATCACCATGCACGGCAATATCAATGTCGACTTCGCTGACGTAAAGGCCGTCATGAGCAACGCCGGTTCCGCCCTGATGGGCATCGGCACCGCTTCGGGCGAGAACAAGGCCATCGAAGCCGCCAAGGCCGCCATCAGCTCGCCATTGCTCGAAACTTCGATCGACGGCGCTCGCGGCATCCTGTTCACCGTCATGGGCGGCACCAACCTGAGCATGATCGAGGTCAATGAAGCGGCTAAGATCATTACCGCTACCGCCGACGAAGACGCCAAGATCATTTTCGGTACGATCATCGACGAGAAGATGAAGGATGAAATCCGCATCACGGTCGTCGCGACCGGTTTCGACCGCAAGCACTCCGGTGCCCGCGACATGGTCGAGCGTTCCTATGTTCCGAGCGCTTTTGTCGCTAACGCCAATGCCGCTCCGGCCAGTGAAGCCGATGACGACCAGCCGATCAGGCAACGCCCGCGCGTTTCCGCCCTGAAAGCCGCTCAGGCCGAGCCGGCCAAGAAAAAGGAAATCGTGGCCGAGGAAGTGGACGACGAGCTGGGCATTCCGGCATTCATCCGGAAAAAGATGATGTAAAAAATGGATTCTCATACAAAAGACAGTGGCGATTGCCACTGTCTTTTTCATTATCAAAACCCGCCGCTCGTGATATAATGCATTCAGGAGGCGGATAAGCCTCATTTTTTAACGCTATGGAAGCGCAGCAGCGGAACAACATAAAGCCAGGGCTAAAGGTGGTGATTATCCAGAAGCACCACCAGGGCACAGGGGAGGAAACCGTCGGTATCGTGGCTGATATCCTGACTGGCTCACCTACCCACCCTCATGGCATCAAAGTGCGCCTGGAAACGGGCGAAGTGGGCCGGGTGCAGGTGATTTTTTAGGCGAGTTTCAAGGCTTAAAAAGGCGCTTTTTGAAAAATGCGTCTTTCGGCCCTCTTTGCCCTCGCTAATCTAAGCCGGAAAAAAGACTTATCCACAAAAATTCCGGACCCCCCAGATAATGTTACCGAAGGCCCCCTCGAGGCCGGTATTTAATCTAAAATTAGATAAACTCCCTCACCTTGACATCACTAGATGTTGTGGTATACTCAAAATATAGAACACAAGATATAGTTTTACGGGAGGAAACTGCAAAACACCCATCTTAGCAATTCTTGAATGACTTTCAAGAACACGAATTCGCGTTGTGGTGTTTTTTTATTACCCAAAATGCAAATTCCGGTTTGCCAAAGCCTATGAAATGCCCGGTCTGCTATTTCCAGGATACTAAAGTGGTTGATTCGCGAGTAGCGAGCGACGGTTTTTCCATCCGCCGTCGCCGCGAGTGCCTCAAGTGCGGTTTCCGCTTCTCGACTTACGAGGAATTGGAAATCCTGGAGCTTTCAGTGGTCAAACGGGATGGCCGGCGCGAGGCATACAGCCGGGAAAAGCTGGTCGGGGGCCTCAAACGGGCCCTGGAAAAGCGGCCGATCACCGAAGAGAACTTCAAGAAGCTGATCCATCTGATCGAACGCGACTTGCAGATCCTGAAAAAGGAAGAAGTGACCAGCGAACAGGTCGGTTACAGCGTCATGAAGCAGCTGAAGAAGATCGATAAAGTCGCCTACATCCGCTACGCCAGCGTCTATCAGTCATTCAAAGACTTGGCCGAATTCAAGAAAGAATTGAACAAGCTGGCCAATAACAAGGACAAGGAAAATAACAAGGACAAATAAGGAGTTTCAATACATAACAACAATTAACGATACCATACCCCATGCCAAGCGAAAACAAAATCAGCCAACTCCGCAAACGTTCAGGTGACATCGTTGCCTATGACGAGCAGAAGATCGCTGGAGCGATCGAGAAAGCCATGGAAGCCGTCGGCGAGGGCAGCCGCGAGCTAGCCGAGAAACTGGCCGCAGAAGTCACCGCTTTGACCGCCAAGAAATTCCACCACCGTTCCATCCCGGCCGTCGAAGAGATCCAGGATTTGGTCGAGGAGGTGCTCATCTCCAACCGCCAGATCAAGACCGCCAAGGCCTACATCATCTACCGCGATCAGCATCGCCAGTTGCGCGAACTGAGCTCTAGGATTGATGAGGAGAAATTGATGCAGGACTACCTCGGTCAGGCCGATTGGCGCCTGAAAGAGAACTCTAACATGAGCTTCTCGGTCCAGGGCCTCAACAACTACATCGCTTCGTCCGTTTCCGCCCGCTATTGGCTCAACAAGCTGTACCCGCAGGAAATCCGCGATGCCCATGTCAACGCCGACTTCCACATCCACGACCTCGGCATGCTGGCACCTTACTGCTGCGGCTGGGATCTGAAGGACTTGCTGCTCAAGGGCTTTGCCGGCGTTTCCGAAAAGGTCCAGTCCAAGCCGCCGAAGCACTTCAAGAGCGCTTTGGGCCAGATCGTCAACTTCCTCTACACCATGCAGGGTGAGGCGGCCGGAGCCCAGGCTTTCGCCAGCTTCGACACCTATCTCGCTCCGTTCATCAAGTACGACGGCCTGAACTACAAGGAAGTGAAGCAGTCTTTGCAGGAGTTCATGTTCAACGTCAATGTTCCGACCCGTGTCGGTTTCCAGACTCCGTTCATCAACGTGACCCTGGATGTCGTGCCTTCACCGACTATGGCTAAGGAGCATGTCATCATCGGCGGCAAGTTCATGCCCGAGACTTTAGGCGAGTTCCAGTCCGAGATGGACATGTTCAACAAGGCCTTCGCCGAAGTCATGATCGAGGGCGATGCCACCGGACGCGTTTTCGCCTTCCCGATCCCGACCTACAATGTCGACAAGAATTTCAACTGGGATTCCGAAGTCCTGAAGCCGGTCTGGGAGATGACCGCCAAATATGGCATCCCATATTTCTCGAATTTCATCAATTCCGATATGAGCCGCGATGACGCCCGTTCCATGTGCTGCCGTCTGCGCCTCGATAACCGCGAATTGCGCAAGCGTGGCGGCGGCCTCTTCGGCGCCAACCCACTGACCGGTTCTTTGGGTGTCGTCACCCTGAACCTGGCGCGCATCGGCTATCTGGCCAAGGACAAGGAAGACTTCAAAGAACGCATCATCAAATTGATGGAGCTGGCCAAAGAAAGCCTGGAGATCAAGCGCAAGATCATCGAACGCTTCTCCGACGATGGCCTGTACCCGTATTCCAAATTCTATCTAGCTGACATCAAGGCCCGCTTCGGTACCTACTGGCAGAACCACTTCAACACCATCGGCATCAACGGCATGAACGAGGCTCTCTTAAATCTCACCGGCGACAACATCGCCACCGAGACCGGCCGCGCCTTCGCCGTCGAAGTCCTGGATGTGATGCGCAGCAAATTGATGGATTACCAGAACGAGACCAACAACCTGTATAACCTCGAGGCCTCTCCGGCCGAGGGCGCCGGCTTCCGCTTCGCCAAGAAGGACAAGGAAGTCTATCCGGACATCATCGTCGGCAACGAACGAGCGGTCCGCGAGCAGGGAGCTGACCCGTATTACACCAACTCGACCCACTTGCCGGTCGGCTTCACCGACGACATCTTCACCGCTTTGGACCTGCAGGATGAACTGCAGACCAAATATACCGGCGGTACGGTGCTCCACGGCTTCCTGGGCGAGAAGATCCATGATCCGGAGTCGGCCAAGAAGCTGGTCCGCAAGATCGCTGAAAATTACAAATTGCCTTACTATACCATCACCCCGACATTCTCCATCTGCCCCAAGCACGGTTACCTTTCCGGGGAGCACAAATTCTGCCCCAAGTGCGATGAGGAGATCGGTTATGTCGAGGCTACCCGGGTAGCGACCGCCGGTAGTCTGGTGGAGTAAAATTTGATATAATATTAATAACTAATAGCCATCCGTTAAGAGAGTCCGTCTAACAAGTTCATTTCTACTGCGGGTTTCAAATTTCGGCATAATTTTCCCCAAAGTTTCTTCGCCTATATGAACTATATAAGCTCAGAAATTTGGAAAAAATTCTGCTCGAAATTTGAAACCCTCGCTACGAAAGCAACTTGTCAGACAGACTCTGCCGGTCCCCATGCAAGGAAAGGCGGCGGATAGCCCAAATAATATATGACCCCGATCCAAAC
Source organism: uncultured Gammaproteobacteria bacterium (assembly GCA_964443495.1). Lineage (GTDB taxonomy): Bacteria > Patescibacteriota > Patescibacteriia > Patescibacteriales > GWE2-39-37 > JAAXUA01. The sequence goes on along the minus strand of CAYUCS010000002.1, from coordinate 154,005 downwards.
GCAGAGACAAGAATGCACCGTTTACAGCCGTGTCGTCGGCTGGATTACGCCGGTGAAGAACTGGAACAAAGGCAAACAGAGCGAGTTCAAGGATCGAAAAACCTACGACCAACAATTGTGTGACAACTAGGCGGTAATCAGCCTAGTATAACTACCCCGGGTGGGGCGGTATCTTTACTGTAACTCAGAAAAACAACCATATGGAAATCGGAGGACTAGAAAAATTGACCTTAATTGACTACCCGGGCGAAGTGGCGGCGATCATCTTCACACAAGGCTGTAATTTCCGCTGCCATTTCTGCTACAACCCTATGCTTGTCTGGCCCAGGGAGGTCGGCGAGTTAAAATATCATCAAGATCATTCATCAATCAATCAGAATGATCTTTTTGATTTTCTTCAAGAGCGCAAAGGCCGTCTCGACGCCGTGGTCATCACCGGCGGCGAACCGACCCTCCACCCGGACCTGCCGGAGTTCTTGGCGAGAATCAAGAACATGGGCTACAAGATAAAGCTCGACTCAAACGGCACTAACCCGGAGATGCTCAAAAAGGTTCTGGCTCAGAACCTGATTGATTATCTAGCTATGGACATCAAGGGGCCGCTCGAAAAATACAGCCAAGTGGTCAGCGTGCCAGTTAACTTGGACAATATCCAAGAGAGCATTAAGATACTCAAAGAAAGCGGTGTGCCTTACGAATTCCGCAGCACCCTAGTGCCGGGACTGCACACCCTCGAAGACATCGCCAAGATGGGAGAGATGATCCAGGGTGCCGACAAATGGTACCTGCAATTCTTCAAAAGCGACACCCCGCTGGTCGATCGCGAACTCGAAGCCAAAGAAAAATTCACCCACGCTGAAATGACCGCCATGGCCGAGGAGGGGAAGAAGTATGTGGGGTTGTGTGAGGTGAGGGGATAGTTTGATTTCTAGCTATTATGAAAAATAAGGTTATTTCATATGCAAATACTAAATAATCCCTGGATAACAGGGGTGGGCGGAGGAGTCATTAGTGGTTTTATAGTTTATTTTATCACCGACTGGTTGTTGTCAAAAAAACAAGATAAGGAATACTCACAAAAGATAACCACAGCAAATAATGAGGTTTTGTACGCTATGCGTCCGCTGGTTGTACATAAACAGACACCCTCCAGAAGCATTGTTGAGTCAATGATGGAGTCAATTGCAAGAAAATACGAAGTAAATAAAGACGATCTTATTAATATTTCTATGCTCGCAGATGACCTTGTCAGGGAAGTAATGGAAAATGCGTTCTTGGATTCGGGGCAGAAAATGGAATTTTGTAAAGAAATAAATGAGTTAAAGACAGAAACAGTTCCTGCATTGGAAATTGAAAAAAACTACAACATGATGGTGTATCAAAAAGACAAAATATCTTCTCAATATGTGAGCGTTCTCCTGGCAATAACTGCTACAACTATGGGCTTGTTTGCTGGCATTGTTACATCAGTAAAAGATGTATTAAAATTTGACGGTTTAAATAATCTGTCTGCAATTAGCGCCACAACTTTTGCAAGCGTTCTAGTTCCAGTTATTGCAATGACACTAACGTTATTTCTTAAAAGTGTTAAGGAGCGTGAAAATGGATTACGTGAAAACATAAAGAATGATTTGGAGCGTATTAAAAAGGAAAGGGGCAATTGATATGTTTGCACATGTCAAAAGTATTATTCGGTATTTTGGCGGTAGAGTTATTGGTGGTGCTAGCGACTCGGTGCTGGTGTTAGCTGATTAAAATTACGCTGCACAATAGCTACACCTCTTAGAGCTTAGTTATTTTGACTGTGACTCACAAGCGCGGTGGGACGAAAAATGTTTATGATATTTAAAGAGTCGTTAAGGATATTGTTATAATATGTCAGATGAAAACGGACGTTTTACCGTATCTTTGGGGGCGATTATCGAGAGCTCAAAGACTGGGCGGATTTTGCTTTTGAAGCGCCATCAAGCCAAAGATTTTTCAGCTGGCATTTGGGAGTATCCGACCGGACGCTTGCACCAGTTCGAAGAGCCGCTGGATGGTTTGCGCCGTGAAATCATGGAGGAGACCGGATTGGCGGTGGAGATCGTGAAGCCGCTTAGCACTTTCCATATCTATCGCGGCGAGCGCCTGGCAGAGAACGAGGTGGTGGGCATCATGTATTGGTGCCGTGCCGAGACCGAGGAAGTGCAGGTTTCGCCGGAACATTCCGAGTACCAGTGGGTCACGGCCGCCGAAGCTTTGGCGATTATCGAAAAACCGAGCATGCAGGCTGACATCTGGGCTTTCATCAGAGAGGCGAACAAGGCGCCGAAACTAGTACGCGACAAGGTGCCTGAATTGATACGCCAGGATGGGCGCCGGCCGGTTTACCACACGGCCACCGCTGAAGAATATAGCCACGCTATCGCCGCTAAGCTGCTTGAGGAGGTTAAGGAATTCTTGGAAAAGCCAAGCATCAATGAGGCGGCGGATATTTTCGAGCTATTGCGCGCTTTCCCGGGTTTGGAAAATCTTGATATGGAAGAGCTGGAACAAGCCCGGCTTAAAAAGGAAAGGGAGTGCGGCGTTTTTAAGGATAAGATCATTTTGGAAAGCAACGGTAAGTAACAAAATTGTTGTGTGCGAATAAAAAAGGCCCCGCTCGGATGCGGGGCTTTTGTGCAAGATGGCACTTTATTTGCGGAGACTTTGGGGCAGGTACTTGAGCGCGTCATCGCCTTGGAATAGGGCATTTTGGACTTGCCATTCGACGCTTCGTTGGTCGGGAGCGGGCGGTTTGGCAAAGCTGGCGAACTTGCGCATGTAGCCGATCTCGATCTGGCATTCGTCAACCTGGGCGACGAAGCCTTGGTGAAAGCCGAGGAGGCCGTCGATCCAGCAATTGACCCGGTAGCGGATGGTCGTTTCCAGGGCACGTCTCAGGTCGATGACGATTTTCTCAAAAAGTCCCAGGACGCAGCTTGTGTCGCACATGATGCCGCACTGGTCGCAAAGACGTCGCGTGCGGTCTTCGCAGATCTTGATTTTTGCCAGCAACAGCTGTTCGCCTTCGGTCAGCGTCCCGAGAGATGGCATGGTTGAGGTTGTCGGCGGCAGCTCCGTTTCGAGCGCCTTGAGCTTCAGACGGATTTCTTCGTCGGTGAACTTCAATTCGAAATGCGGCATACGATCTCCTTTCCGGATATTATTGGGTCGAAGCTGGCAAGCCGATGCGATGTCCTGCATGTCCCAGGCAAAGGTTGCCGTTAATGAGGTGATTGGCCGGCCCTGTCCAGGGTTCGTCGAATTTCTGGAATTTTTCCGCCCAGCCGTGATGGCCGAGCAAGCCTTCCTCGAAGGAGCTGTCCAAAAGCGGCGCCGCGAAGTCGAAGGGGATGAGGATGATTGCGATCTTCGTCGAATGCTCTATCGGGCATTGGTAGATTGCAGTCATTCGGCCAATCTCCAAGTCGTAGAACAAACTGAAGAACTCCTGCGTTTCAGCGATGGTGAGCGCTCCTTGGTAGTTCATGCTGTCTCCTTTCTATGCGTGTTGAGCTTCTGTATTTTGTGCTATCATAAAAATGAGCGAAAGTCGTTAGACTATAATATATTAGGCTTATTTTGTCAAAGTCATGGCACAAGATAGATTCAGGCCTCACGCCGCAGCTTATCTGGTCTTAGTGAAAGACGGGCAGGTGCTGCTGCACCAGCGGGCCAACACCAATTATTATGATGGGTACTATAGTCTGGTGGCTGGGCACTTGGAGGGCGGGGAAACGGCCGAGCAGTGCGTCGTGCGCGAGGCGCTTGAAGAGGCTGGAATAACTTTGGACTTGAAAGATCTCAAGGTCGAGCACGTGCTCCATTTTTTGACTCCAACCCATGAATATATAGATATTTTCGTGACGGCAAGCAAGTGGCAAGGGGAAATCAGGAATATGGAACCGGAGAAGTGCGGCGAATTGCGCTGGACTCCGCTTGATAACTTGCCGGACAATCTGGTGCCAGAAGTCAGGCAAGCTTTGGACCGGATAAGCAAAGGCGAGCATTACAGTGAAATCGGTTGGGAATAGAGTGTTAGGTATTTAATCGATTAAGAATTATCATAAAATGTCAAAAACCATCTGTATCTTCGGTGACAGCATCGCTTGGGGCGCGACCGACCCGGTCGGCGGCGGTTGGGCTGGGCGCTTGAGCAGCCACTTCGAGGCTGATCCGGAATCCGATAATATAGTTTATAATCTGGGCATCTGCGGCGACACAGCTGAGGGCCTTCTGAAGAGATTCAGGACTGAGTGCGAGGCCAGGGCGCCACAAACGGTGATTTTTGCCATCGGCATCAATGACTCGGCCTATTTTGAAACCAAAGACCGTCCAGTAACTGATACTGAGAGTTTTTGTGAGAACCTGCTCGAACTGGCCAAGCAGGCCAGACTCATTGCCGACAAGGTCATCTTCGTCGGCTTGACTGCCGTTGATGAAGCCAGGACGATGCCAGCCGCCTGGGATGAAGGAATCTATTATGATAATGAGAACATCGCCGCTTATGACGAAATCATCAAGGAAACGGCGCAGGATGGCGGCATGGATTACGTCTGGCTAGGCGGCCTGGTGGGCGTTGACGACCTGGAAGACGGCCTGCACCCGAACTCGTCCGGTCATCAAAAGATTTTCGAGAAATTATTGCAGTTATTGGTGAATGGCCAAAATTAGATTATAATTCAATTGAAAGAAAACGTTTAGAAATTTTAAATTTAAAATTAGAAATTAATCCCATGACCATCCCCTTAAAGACTAATCCTGCCAACCCGGTGCCGTTCGAGCCCGAGGTGACCCAGCGGGAGCTGAAAGAGCTCTTGGAAAAGAACTTGGCTTTGACCGAGGAGATCCATGAGATGACTCACAAGATCAAGCGCTATATCACTTTCCAGAAAGTCTTGAGTTTCATATACTTCCTCTTGATCGTCGTGCCGTTGGTGCTCGGCGCCATCTATCTGCCGCCGCTCATCAAGAACATGGTTGGCCAGTACAGCGATTTGATCGGTTTGCCAGCCGGCAGCCTCGATGTCAACAGCTTGCTTCAGGGCAAGATTCCGCCCGCTCAAAAATAAGCGCCAAACGCTATGAAAAAAATAACTGGATTCGAACAACGGATTTTGGGCCTCTTGCCTATGATACCGGCCGGCAAAGTGACGACCTACGCTGAGCTAGCGCGTGCCGCCGGCCACCCGAAAGCCGCTCGTGCCGCCGGCAATGCCGTGAACAAGAATCCGCACGCGCCGAAGGTGCCTTGCCACCGAGTGGTCAAAAGCAATGGGGAAGTGGGTGGCTATGCCGAGGGCACGGACAAGAAAGTGAAATATCTGGCCAAGGAGGGGGTGTTGGTCAAGAATGGCAGAATTGAAAATTTCAAAGAAATTTTGTATAAGTTTTAATAGCGCCTTAATGCAGGTGCGTAATTATTAATCTAATAATTAATGATTATCCTATGACAAACGAATCAAAAAAGATATTGGCGATATCCGTCATCCTTTCGGTGCTTTTAAGCTCGATCGCTAGCGGTTTTATCGGTTATTATGCCGGTTGGCTGTCCGGGGCCGCGGGCGGACCGTTCTCCAGGACCCAGACCATGACTACGGTTAATGACGAGTCGGCCGTGGTCAAGGCAGTAGAGAAGGTCTCGCCGGCCGTGGTCAGCATCATCGTCTCGAAAGACCTGCCTAAGGTGGAACAATATTACGGCGATCCGTTCGGATCGGACTTCTTCCGCGATTTTTTCGGCGACAGCTTCGGCGGCATGGATTTCGGCTTTCCGCAGTACCGCCAGAACGGCACCGAGAAGCGGGAAATTGGCGGCGGTACCGGCTTCATCATCTCGGCTGACGGCTACATCGTGACCAACAAGCATGTGGTCAGCGATCCGGAGGCCGAATATACGGTCTTGATGAATAACGAAAAGAAATATACGGCCAAGGTCTTGGCGCGCGATACCATGAACGACCTGGCGGTCATCAAGGTTGAGGCCAAGGACCTGCCAGTCGTCGAATTGGGTGATTCGTCCGGCATCAAAGTTGGCCAGAGCGTCATCGCGATCGGCAACGCCTTGGGCGAATTCCGCAATACCGTTTCGACCGGCGTGATTTCCGGCTTGGCACGTTCGATCATCGCCGGAGGCAGCGGAACCGGAGCGGAGCAGCTGGTCGGCGTGATCCAGACCGACGCCGCCATAAACTCCGGCAACTCGGGCGGACCGCTTCTGAATCTGGCCGGACAGGTAATCGGCATCAACACGGCCGTGGCTCAAGGGGCTCAGAGCATCGGCTTCGCCATTCCGATCAATGAAGTCAAGAATGCGATCGAGAGTGTCAAGAAATTCGGCAAGATCGTCCGCCCCTGGCTCGGCATCCGTTATCAGGCCATTAACAAGGATTATGCCAAAGAGAGCAAGCTGCCCGTCGATTATGGCGCTTTGCTGATCCGCGGCCAGCAGCCGACCGATTTGGCGGTCATCCCTGGTTCGCCTGCCGACAAGGCCGGCCTCGTCGAGAACGATATCATCTTGGAGATCAACGGGCAGAAGCTAGATGAGAAGAATCCCTTGAGCAAGCTGATCGCCAACTTCAAAGTCGGCGACACCATCAAGCTCAAGGTCTTGCATCGGGGAGAGAACAAGGAAATCAGCGTCAAATTGGAGGAGATGAAGCAGTAGTTGTTCGATGGCATACGCAAAAAGGCGAGGCAAGCTCGCCTTTTTGCTTTTTTGGCTAAAATGAGGTAAAATACTGATATATTGGAAAAATATGAAACATTGGCGCAGAGCGATATATCTGATGCAGACAATCGAGGGTCTGGCCGGGGGATTGATCGGGGTCTTTATCCCGATCTATTTCCTGACCCTGGGCTATAGCCTTACGGATATTTTTTATTTTTTCATCGTCAACAACCTGGTGATCTTGATCCTTTTTCTGGCAGCGGCGCTGTTTGCTCGCCGGTTCGGTTTCGCCAAGACGATCGGCTTGCGGCTGGTCTTCCTATTCGCCAATCTGTATCTGTTGTTCAATCTGAAGTCTTACCCCGGCGCTTTTTATCTGATATCGATCTTGAGCGCCGCTGAGATCGCGTTTTATTGGTTTCCGCTGCACGTGATTTTTGCCAAAGCGACCGACCACGAAAAAGTTGATGAGCACGTGAGCAATATGATGGCCTTGCCGGCGTTAGCCAAGGCTTTGCTGCCATTCTTCGGAGCCGCGATTTCCGCCCTGTTCGGCTTCAAGGCGCTTTTCGTCGTTGCCGGCATCTTTTATCTGGCTTCGGCAGTGCCGCTCTTGTTCATCGAGCATATTCCGGTGGAGGTCAGGATCAGCGGCGCCAAGATTTCGGAATACGCCAAGCGGTTCAAGCGGTATTTCGCGATCGAGACTTTGCTGTCGGCGGTCGGTGAAATAGAGGGCTATCTATTGCCGATCTTCCTATTCCTTGTCTTCAAGGACATCATGGCGGTCGGCGCGGTGGCGACTTATCTCAGCTTGGGCGCGGCCCTGTTCACGATGATTGTGGGCAAATATTCCAATCACGGCAATGCCAAGGCGTTCTTGCGAGTCGGCGCTTTGTCGATGGCGCTGGTCTGGCTGGCGCGCTTCACGGCCGAAACGCAGACGGCGTTCTATCTCTTAAGCGTCGTGGCTGGGTTTTGCGGCGTCTTGATTTCCATCCCGTTTTCCTCCATGATTTACCGCAACGCCAAGGACAGCCACGTCGAGGATTTCATCATCTTCCGCGAGTTGCCGATTTCCTTGGGCCGCGTGACCTTGTATGTCTTGGCCTTGCTGATTGCCAGCAATATCGAGTGGTCTTTCGTGGCCGCTGCAGCGTCTTATCTGGCGCTAATATTTATTTAATCCTAATCTGACATGGAAAATCTATTGAAAAAAATCGAAGAATTGCGCGAACGCCTTTTGGAATTGTGGCGGCTTTTGGATATTGATCGGCAGATCGAGCGCTTGCACGAGGCCAAACTTGAAACCGGCAAGCCTGATTTTTGGAACGATCGTGAAAAAGCCGTCGCGGTCGGGAGGCAGGTGGAAGAGTTGGAGCGTGAGACAAGCAAGTGGCAGGAGTTGAAAACTAAGATTACCGACCTGGAACAGCTGACGGCTGAAGCTGAGAAGGAGGGCGATGTTAGCATGAACGAAGAGATTGAGGCACAGTATGAAGAACTGAAAGAGCAGCTGGCCGGTTTCGAATTCCTGGTATTATTTTCCGGTAAATATGACCAGAACAACGCCATCATTTCGGTGCATGCCGGGACGGGCGGCGTCGATGCCCAGGACTGGGCCGAGATACTCGAGCGGATGTTCCTACGCTTCGCTGAAAAGCGAGGCTGGCAGAGTGAGATCATCGACTACTCGCCGGGCAACGAAGCCGGCATCAAGAGCGTTTCGATCCAGATCACCGGAAGGTGGGCTTACGGCTATCTCCGGAGCGAGTCCGGCGTCCACCGCTTAGTGCGCATCTCGCCTTTTGACGGCGAAGGGATGCGCCACACCTCGTTCGCGCTGGTCGAAGTCATTCCCGAACTGGCCGAGCAGAGTGAGATCGTCATCCGCGACGAAGACCTCGAGGTCGATACTTACCGCGCTTCCGGTCCGGGCGGTCAGAACGTCAACAAGACCGAGAGCGCCATCCGCATCAAGCACAAGCCGACCGGCATCGTCGTGTCCTGCCAGACCGAACGCTCGCAGCACCAGAACCGCGAGAACGCGATGAAGATACTTTTGGGCAAACTGCACCAATTGCAGCAGGCCGAGTCCGATGCCGAGCAGTCGCGCCTCAAGGGCGCGGCGCAGAAAGCCGAGTGGGGCAAGCAGATCCGCTCTTACGTGATGCAGCCGTACCAGATGGTCAAGGATCATCGCACCAACTACGAGATGACCGATATCAAGGCGGTGCTCGATGGCGAGCTGACCGGCTTCATGGAGGCGTATCTGCGCAAATCGGTCGATGAGAGTTAGTTATGGAGATGTTCGGCCGCGCCGTCGCTACGCCCGCTAATCGCCTATTGTCGGCCTGCCTGGTCTTCGTGTCGGGGATAGCGTGCGCATCGTACGCTCCTGAACCTCTGGCTAAAAATGAGCCGATGTGGTTTGCCGCGATGGTTGCCGCCGCTGTCTTGATTGTTTGTTTCTGGCCCAAACCGAAGTGCCGCTATGCGTTAGGGGCGCTTTTTTTATTGGCTTTGGCCGGGTGGCGCTACTCGCTGACTTTTCCGGCGGCTAGCGACCAGGCCTTGTGGCGTTACAACGAGAAGAGAGTTACCCTGACAGGCGTAGTGGCAAAAGAGCCGGTAGTAAGCCAGAAGGATCAGCGTCTGGTCGTCGAGGCGGCGGCTCTGGTCGAGCCGGAGAAGCGGTCCGTCAAGGGAGCCGTTCTGGCCGTGACCGGCGTGAATCCGCCTTATGCTTACGGCGACAGGATCAAGTTATCTTGCCGATTGCAGACGCCTAGGCCGATCGAAGATTTCGCCTATGATCGTTATCTGGCTAAAGACGGCATCTTTTCGGTCTGCTATCAGCCGATCGCGGATAGGGTCGGCCGGGCTGATCTGCCCTGGTTCGGTAATTTCACTTCCAGGGTCCTTGCCATCAAGGAGTGGGCGCGCCGCCAGATCGGACGCAGCTTGTCCGAGCCGCAAGCGAGCTTGGTCAAAGGCATGGTGTTGGGCGATCAGCGCGGTATCAGCCAGGAGGTGCAGGCTGATTTCAGTCGGAGCGGCTTGAGCCATATCGTGGCCATCTCCGGCATGAACATGACGATCCTGACGGTCCTGTTCGTGGAGCTCTTTTTACTGCTCGGATTGTCGCGGCGTCCGGCGGCCGCAACCGCGGCTGCGGCCTTGTGGCTTTACACTTTGCTTATCGGCTGGCCGGCTTCGGCTGTGCGTGCCGTCATCCTGAGCTCGCTGTATCTGTTGGCGATGATTGCCGGGCGGCTATCCGACCTCGCCCGCGGCTTGGCTTTTGCGGCCGCCTTGATGCTCCTAGCCAGTCCGCGGATGTTGCGCGACGACCTCGGCTTCGCATTGAGTTTTTTGGCGTTCTTGGGAGTGGCCTATTTTGTTCCGCTCTTCAATCGAATCCGTTGGTGGCCGCAGTCATTCCTGCCGCAGGCCAGGGAATTGGTATGGCTGACTTTGGCGGCGCAGGTCCTGGTCTGGCCGCTCTTAGCCTTTTCGTTCGGACAGGTCTCGCTCATCGCGCCCCTGGCCAATGTGCTGGTGGTCTGGACGCTGCCCCTGATCATGATATTGGCCTTGGCCGCTTTGTCGCTGGCTGCTCTCTGGCTACCCTTGGGTCAGGGAACGATGTTGTTGGCCGGCTGGCTGTCTGGCTTCGATGCGGCCGTGGCCCGGTTGATGTCCGAACCGTCCTGGGCGGCAGTCACGGTCGGACATCTGTCCGCCTCGATGATTTTGGTATATTATTCGGCCGTGGCTTGGGCGTATTTCCGCTGGCAGCAGGTTGCGAATCGGGAGAATGAGGCGGTTTTGTGATTTTTTGCCGCCATGTTATAATATTTTTATGATTACTAGGGAAAAATTACTCCAATCCAAGCCTGCCTCCTGGCATGTCATCGTGCTGGCGGCCTCGTTCGTCGTCATGTTGGCTGGTACGGCAGTATTTTTTTATTGGTATATGTTCGGCAGCAAGACCAGGCTGGCAACCCAGCAGTTAGAGCCGGCGCGTGGCGCCTATGTCTATCCGCGCTATAAGCTGGAGAACGTCATCAAGCAGAAGGTTTTCGGAACGGGAGTTGACGTCAGCCGTTAACCGGGCAGTTTCATCTGTTTTTTGCCTGAATTAAGCGAATCATATGAAAAGATTGCTACTGACAATTTCGTTGCTCGCGACCGTGGCCGTCCTGATTTGGGGCGGCTATTTTTATTGGCGCAATCTGCGCGGCGCCTCTTTGGTCTTGCGTCCGCCCAAGGCAAGCATCGTCGATCTGTTCGAACGCTCCCGCCAGACCGGCACGACCACCATCGAGCTGCCGTTGAAAATGCCGCCGGGCTTCGCGATCGATATCTTTGCCAAGGACTTGGGCGACCCGCGAGTGCTGGTCTACGATCCGACCGGCAACATCCTGGCCAGCTTGCCCAAGTCGGGCAGAGTGGTCGCTTTGCCGGATAAGAACGGAGATCGCAAGGCTGACCGGATCGTCGAGGTCGCTACCGGCTTGAATGCGCCCCATGGCATCGCCGTGCGCTGCTATGCGGAAAACGGAACTAAGGACTGCAAGCTGTTCATTGCCGAGACCGACCAGTTGGCTGCATATGATTATGACCAGATGTTGCTCCGGGCAACGAACAAGAAGAAGCTTATGGATCTGCCTTCTGGCGGAGGCCATTCGACGCGGACGGTCAAAGTGGCGCCGGATGAGCGGCTGTACGTCTCGATCGGCTCCAGTTGTAACGTCTGCCAGGAAAAGGATGACCGGCGCGCCAAGATATTTTCATTGAAGCCGGACGGCACCGACATCAAGGAGGTGGCGCGCGGGCTGCGCAACTCGGTCTTTTTCGAGTGGAGTTACGTCGATGGCCGCCTGTGGGCAACCGAGATGGGACGCGACCTCCTCGGCGACGACCTGCCGCCGGACGAGATCAATATCATCGAGACTGGAAGCACGAGCCCTAAAAACTATGGCTGGCCGATCTGTTATGGCAAGAATATCCATGATACGGATTTCGACAAGAACACATATATCCGCAATCCCTGCCAAGAGCCGACCGAGATCCCGAGCTATGTCGATATTCCGGCCCACTCGGCACCCCTCGGATTAGCCTTTGTGCCGGAAGAAGGTTGGCCTGAGGCTTATTGGTACAACCTGCTCGTGGCCTATCACGGCTCCTGGAATCGCACCGACCCGACCGGGTACAAGGTGGCCCGGGTTAAGCTCGATGCTAAGGGCAACTATCTGGGAACCGAAGACTTCATTACCGGTTGGTTATCCGACGACAAGAAATCGACGCTCGGCCGCCCGGTGGACATTCTGTTGTCGCCAGGCGGGCTGATGTATCTTTCCGATGACGGGGCGGGCGTGATTTACCGCATCACGTTCGATCCGGAAAAAGCTACGAGCACGAATGGTCAGGCACCACAACCGAAAGTCTTGGTCGAGTCGCCGAAACCGGGCGCTCTCGTCGGCAGCCCGCTGGAAATAAGCGGCCAGGCTTATGGCACCTGGTATTTTGAAGCATCTTTTCCGATACGGTTGGTCGATGCCGAGGGCAAGGTGCTTGGCCAGGCGATTGCCCAGGCGCAAAGCGACTGGATGACCGAGAAGCTGGTTCCATTCAAGGCGAAAATGGAATTTTCGGTGCCGACCAGCACTGACAACGCGATTTTGATTTTTGCCAAGGATAATCCCTCTGGCTTGCCCGAACACGACGACAGTTTTGAGGTGCCGGTCAGGTTTAGATAGTACCGATGAAAAAATATCTCGTAGCATTATCCGTTCTGGCGGTTGTCACTGCCGCGATTTTGCTATACTTAATGTCCGATCAACCAGCTTTGGCTAAGGTTGATTTTTTGAACGTCGGCCAAGGCGATGCCATCCTCTTGCAGGCGCCTTCCGGCCAGCGGGTATTGATCGACGCCGGTCCGGATCAGGCCGTTTTGGGGGAATTGGCCCAAGCCTTGCCATTCTGGGCCAAGGAGATCGATTTAGCTGTCGTGAGCCATTTTCACGAAGACCACACCGGAGGGCTCTTGCCGGCCGCCCGAAGTTATCGCATCAAGGAACTGGTCTTTGCCGCGGGGCAGCAGCCAGGCCAGAAGGGGCAAGAATTGCTGGATGCCTTGAAGGGCGAGGGGGTGAACCTTTTCATGGCTAGCGGGCGGCGCACGATCAGTCTGGGCTCGGGCTGCGAGCTGGAATTGGCCAGCCCTGACGAGGGCACGCAGGATGAGAACGATTCGCTGGTCGCCTCGTTCCGCTGCTTGGGCAAGAATTGGCTTTTTCTAGGCGACGCGACCAAGGAACAGCAGGAAAATCTGCGGCAGGCATTGCCTGATTGGCGGGCCGAAACGGTCAAGATCAGCCATCATGGTTCCGACGACGGACTGGACGAGGCTTGGCTCAAGCAGCTTGAGGCAAGGGTGGCGGTAATCGAAGTCGGGCAGGGCAACAAATACAAACATCCGAGCCGCCGGGTTCTGAAAAAGCTCGAACGCCTCGGTTTGGGCATCCGGCGGACCGATGTCGAGGGACGGATTTCTTTCGCCTACGGACCCTGAGGAGGCCTTGCCTAGACCGGTTTTTACGGCTATAATGCGAGTATTAAATCAAAAATAATATGCCAGAAAACAAGAAGACAATATTAGTGATCGAGGATGATCCGGTCCTGAGCGTGATGTACAAGACCAAGCTCGAAGCGGAAGGCTATACGATCATCAGCGCCGGCAACGGCGTCGAAGGTTTGGCTAGCGCCAAAGCGGAGAAGCCCGACCTTATCCTTTTGGATATCATCATCCCTCAATTGGACGGCTTTTCCGTCTTGGAGGAGCTGAAAGAAGACGCTAAGACCAAGAAGATTCCTGTTATCTTGTTGACTAATCTCGGGACCGACGAAGACAAGGAAAAGGGGCAGAAGCTCGGCGCTGTCGATTATCTGGTTAAGGCTAATTATACGCCAGAACAGATCAGCTCGGAAATCAAGAAATTCTTATAATAATAATAGAAACTATGGCTCACCCAAGCAAAGAACAGACTTTCGTCATCATCAAGCCGGACGGCGTGCAACGCTCCTTGATCGGCGACATCATCGGCCGCATCGAGCGCGCCGGCCTGAAGATTTCCGGCATCAAATTTGTCGTGCCTACCGCGGAACAGTGCTGGACCCACTATAACAAGGACGAGGCTTGGTTCCAGGCCAAGGGCGAAAAGATCTATAATCAGCGCAAAGAAGCTGGCCTACCCTTGGAGAAGGAAGCAATCGAATACGGACGCGACATCATCGGCCAGTTGGTCAAGTTCATGACTTCCGGACCAGTGGTGACGATGGTTATCGAAGGCAATCAGGCCGTGGCCAATGTTACCAGGCTGGTCGGTGGCACCGAGCCGCTGACTGCCGATATCGGCACTATCCGCGGTGACCTGACTTTGGATTCCTATGATTTGGCTGGCATCGATGGACGCGCCGTGCGCAATCTGATCCATTGCTCGGACAAGCCGGAGGAGGCGCAGCGTGAAATCGCTATCTGGTTCAAGCCGGAGGAGATCGTTTCCTACCGCTTGGTGGCGGAGCAGATCCTCTATGATGTCAACTTGGACGGAATTTTGGAATAATTGCTAAAATTAGCATAAATATTGAAGCTGTCAACCGAAAAAGTTGACAGCTTCTTGTTTTTCGGCTATATTTATCAACATATGATTAAGAATTATACCAAAACCTGCGTCAAGGCCATTATCGCCCTCATTATTGCCCTCGTCGGCAAGAAGTTTGCGCTGGGTTTGGTAAGGCTTGATCAATAGGATTTCATCCAAGTAAACCAACCGAACCCGGCCAAATGAGCCGGGATTTTTGATTCTTGGGAAGTTTTTGCTCTTTCGACATTTGATTCGTATGAAGTTCGTATCCACCGGGCCCGCAAGCCCACAACCACTAGGAGGTATGCCATGAATGAGTCAGGAGAGGATGGCGTCGGCGTCGTAGTCACAGTCACAGTGAAGGAACAACAAACGGAGCAGCGTTACTGTGGCGATTGCTACAGCACTTTGCTACCAAGCGAAAAGAGTTGCCACAATGGCTGCACCGGCGAAATCAAAACCATGCCGGCAGTCGTACAGGAAGAGGCGATCATTCCCAGCAAGGCTTTGGCCACTGAACATCCGGATCCGTTTTATGGCAGCTTCGGCTGTCCGCTCAACCGCGGCAATCAACCCCCGCTTCGCACCTGATCAACACGCTTGTCTGCAATCCGTGGCACGGCTTACCAGCCAAGAGTTCTGATCCGGCAGGATACCCCTGTCGGTAGCTCACGTCGCGCTTGCAGGCTGAAAAGGGCGGAGGTAACCCCTCCGCCCAATCTAATCTTAGCCTCGGCTATTTATTCCAAAAGAAAGGAGAACACACATGACACCAGGGAGGGTTTTCAGTGACGATAAAGCGCTGCTGCGGTGCCTCACGGCCGGACAGGGCATCGTCATTATCCGCAGTTCCAGCAGTATTACCATCTGGGGAACGCCCAAGGACATGGCAACCGAATGCTGCGATTTGGCCAAAGAGAAGGTTGGCGCGTTAGTCGGACGCGATCCGGCGAACGTATCCATCCTGGTCAAAGGTGGAATCAATTGCACCATGTCGCCGAATTCTGTCATCTGCAGGGAATGCCCCGGTCTTTGACCGCATCAAAGCGGTTGTGGGAGGGTTTATGCCACGGACAAAGGAGGAGATTGATTTCGCACGCGGACAGTTGATTAGCAACAACCAGCTGGCCACGCCGCCAGGACACAGCCGGATGATAATTCCCGGCATGCCATCGCTTCCCCTGAGGGACAACAATAACGCGGCGCTCAAAGAGATCGCTGCCAGCCTCGGAGGGGACGTCGACTTCGTACCAGACAAATGAACAACGGCCCGTCGCGCAAACGACGGGCCCCCTTACATCGCTGAAGCGTTGATATATGATTTGAAAACATGAAGAAAGCAATCAAGAAAAATTCACTTTCTCTCTCGCTTTCACTCCTTCTCTTGAGATGGTCTTTTGTCGTTTGATTATGTAAAAATCGATCAAGCCGCAAAAGACCACCGCAAAAGCGGCGGTTTTTTTGTAATCAAGGAAGATAAATTCCCGACCATACAAAAGACTTTGTCTTTTTTATCAGGGAAACCATGCACATTCAAAATTGAGCAGTTCACATCACCGAATACAGAAAGGAGATTGCAGTCGCAAACGTTCACGACGTCCACCTCAACGCAGCACTGAACCGACCAAGGAGGTCACACATGGCACAGGTACAAGAGAAGAAGAAAATCCTTATTTTTGACACCACCCTCAGGGACGGCGAGCAGTCGCCCGGCAACTCCATGAACATCGAGGAGAAGCTGCGCGTCGCCAAGCAGCTCGAGAAGCTGAATGTCGATGTCATCGAAGCCGGGTTTCCGGCAGCGTCAGACGGCGATTTCGAAGCCGTCAAGCGCATCGCCCAGACTATCAAGGGACCGCAGATCGCCGGTCTCTGCCGTTCGAGCGATGCGGACATCGATCGTGCCTGGGAAGCGCTCCAACACGCCGGCGAGCGGGGAAGGATCCACACCTTCATCGCCACCTCGGACATCCACATGGAGTTCAAGCTGAAAAAGACGCCCGAGCAGGTGCTCGAGGCAGCTGTCAGGGCGGTCAAACGCGCGCGGTCTTATACCCCGAACGTGGAGTTCTCCTGCGAGGACGCGGTCCGTACCAATTTGCCGTTTTTGGCCAAGGTGGTCGAGGCGGTCATCGAGGCCGGAGCGACCACGGTCAATATTCCGGACACGGTCGGTTATACCATCTTCTTCGAGTACATGAACATTATCAGGTACTTGAAGGAAAACGTGCCGAATATCGACCAGGCAGTCATCTCTGTCCATTGCCACAATGACTTGGGAATGGCCGTTGCCAACTCCATCGCGGCCGTTACGGCCGGAGCTGGCCAGGTCGAGTGTACCATTAACGGCATCGGCGAGCGGGCAGGCAACTGCTCCCTCGAAGAGTTCGTCATGACGCTCCGCACGCGCCACGACGTCCTGCCATTCACCTGTCAGGTGGATACCACCCAGATCATTCCTGCCAGCCGTTTGCTCACGACTATTACGGGTATCAACGTCCAGCCGAACAAGTCGGTAGTCGGAGCCAACGCTTTCGCACATGAAAGCGGGATCCACCAGCACGGCGTCATCATGAACTCCAAGACCTATGAAATCATGACTCCGGAATCGGTCGGCCTCAAGGCTAGCGCCCTGGTGCTCGGCAAGCATTCCGGCCGCCATGCTTTCAAGAAGCGCATCAGCGAGCTCGGTTACGATCTCGGCGATGACGACCTGAACAAAGCGTTTGCCAGGTTCAAGACTCTGGCCGACCTCAAGAAGGAAATCTTCGACGAAGATCTCGAGGCTTTGGTGGTCGAGGAAGTCCTTCGGCCGGACAACATGTATGTGCTCGACCACATCACGGTCACTTGCGGCTCCTTCGCCACGGCTACTGCCACGGTCCAGATGACCATCGAAGGTCAGATCCATCGCACTGCCGAACTTGGCGACGGTCCGGTCGATGCTACGCTCAAAGCGATCAAGAAGCTTACCAAGAGCAAGACCAGACTTCTGCAGTATAACGTCGGTTCCATTACCGGCGGCACCGATGCTCAGGGCGAAGTGACGGTCAAGATCGCCAATGGGGACAACCGCGCCATCACCGGCCGTGGATCGTCCACCGATATCATCGAGGCTTCGGCTAAGGCATACATCAACGCCTTGAACCGATTGAGACACCAGAACGCCTTGCCGGTCACCAGGATGCACGAACAGTAACTGCTCAAGAAACACCCAAACGAAAACCGGGTGGCAAATTATTTGCCACCCGTATTTTTTTTGGCGGCGGGTGAGCCGCCAGTTCTCCGTAGGGTCCGCAAGGACCAAGGAGAACAGCATTAGGAGTTTCTTTTCAGCTCCGCAACGAGCTGTGAAGAGTTGCCATATTTACTCCGACAGGAATCTGACCAGGAAGCCGGTGATTTTTGCCATGTCGCTCACGCGGATGCTTTCTTTGGAGGTGTGGGGATCGAGGCCGCCGTAGCCGATCGTCACCGCCTTGATGCCTTTCTTGACAAACTCGTTAGCATCGCTGACGCCGCCGACTTTTTCGAAAAGCGGCTCGGAGCCGAGCTCTCGCCAGAGCTGCCCTAGCCTTTTCACCAGAGGGTCATTGGCCGAATATTTGTAGCCGTCACACTCGAGCGTAGTCTTGATCTTGATTTTGGCCTGGACGCGCTTGGCTTCATTTTCAAAAACTGATTTGATGGCTGCCACTTCTTTCGTCATCTTGGCTTTGACGTGGCTTCTCACTTCGGCCCGGATGGAGACGCGTTCCGGTACGCCGTTGCGTATTTCGCCACCGCGGATGATGCCGACGTTGGCGGTTGTCTCCTCATCGATCCGACCCAGCCGAGCCAGGCTGATGGCGCGAGCCGCTACCTTGATAGCGTCGATGCCTTTTTCCGGGTGGCCGGCATGCGCGGCCTTGCCCTGGATATTGATCGTGATATCGGTAATGAAGGGGGCAGCCACCACGATGATTGCCGCGCCGCCGCTGCGGTCAAGGACCAAGCCCTCTTTGGCTCGCAGGCGTTTGTAATCCAGATTCTTGGCGCCGTGTGAGCCAATCTCTTCTTCACGGGTGAAGACTATTTCCAACGGTCGATGCGCGACCTTGTTCCTGACCAGGTGTTCGACGGCCACCAGGATTTCCGTGATGCCGCCTTTGTCATCAGCACCCAGTATGTTGTCGCCGACGCTGGTGATGCGGTCACCTTTGACGACTGCCTTGATGCCCCGGCCAGGCTCGACCGTATCCATGTGGGCGCAGAGCATCAATGGCGCGCCTTGTCCCGGGACCTTAGCAATAAGATTGCCGTAGCTGTCGTTTTCGGTCTTGATGCCGAGTTTTTTCAATTTTGCCGCGATGAAATCGCTGACGATCTTTTCGTGTCCGGCCGGGCTATCGATGGCCACCAAGGACAGAAAGAGATCTTTACAGGGTTGTTGGAAGTTTTTCATATATGGTAATTATAGCTCAATTTTAAGATAAAAAAAGGTCCTTCGGATAATTTTACGTGTACGGCCTGATCGATGATGGTTGGCTTCTGCCCGCGTAATCTATGCTGTTCTAAAGCAGTTCTTTCTCCGCTCCTTACGGGGCTGGAAAAGAACTCAACGGCTCGCACGCCGTTGAAAAAAAAGGGGCAGCGCTAGGGCTGCCCCGGGAAAGGACGAAAAGGAACGGTTTATTGCAGGACTGCGGACAGCCTGGCTTCAAGCTCACGTTGGACGGGCGGCGGACCGAGGAAGGTGACGCCAAGCTTGCCTTGGCTTATCGTCGAGCCGATGTGGACCACGACCCCGCTGCCGCGTTTCCGGTCGAACTCCAGATCGCCCAAGTTGATGTGTTTGAGCGAGCGATGCCTGGTCTTGACGGCTTTGGCGGTCCAGGGGCTGCATTTGCCGACAAGCTTGTCGGCGATGGCGGTGGCGTAGCTCGAGCCGTTGGGGCGCGGGTTGCATTCGACTGGCAGGTAGTAGAGGTCGCCGTTTTCGCGCTGGCAGACGGCCACGTCGTAGGCAAAGATCCCTTTCATGCCGAACTTGGCGGCGTAACGTGCGAGCGGACTAGTCACGTCCCAGGCCTTGGCATATTTGGCAGAGATGTCGTTGGAATGGCGGTTGCCGACATGGACATTGCCGTCCAAGACCTGATCGGTCAGCAGCAGCGGGAGAGCCCGGGCCTGTTCTTCGTAATACTGCAGGTTAAGGAAGGTGAGGGCGCGGTGCTTGGCCACCATGTCTTCCTGGATCTGGAACTTGATGGTCGAGTCGATCTTGTCCAGATATTCCTGGAGCTCGAGCTTGTTCTCGCAGCGGAAAACGCCTTTGCCGGTGATGCTGGTCGATATCTTAAGGTAGCACGGGAATTCCAGGTGCTTCATGCTGACCAGCTGGTCTTTCGAGTCGTAGCGCCAAGTCTTGGCCACCGGGATGCCGAGCGCTTCGCAGAGCTGGATGAAGTCGTTCTTTGAATCCATGCTTTTGGTGATGGCGAGGCGCTCTTTGTCCGGGCGGGCCTTGTTGGTCTCTTCGTCGAAAATGAAAGTTGATAGCTTGTAGTCCTGGAAGTTGGTTACCAGGCGGTAATCCATCTTGGGAAAGACCAGGGTGGCCGGGTCGAGCCCGACGCGCTGCTGATGCTCGATCAGCCATTTGGCGTGCGGATAGTCCTCGGGGTGTAGCATGACGACGTCATGGGCGCTGGACAGAGCCAAAGCGCGATCGGAGTAGGGGCCGTTGACTGGCAGGGAAAGATTATCGCCGGGTTCAGGAGTGAGGATGCGAGTGCGGTCGTGGTCGAATAAGGTTCTTTTTCTTGTGCTGTTCATGATTTCCTCCTGGTGGGTTATGCTGCTGGATGAAAAACGGAAGCGTCGAGAATCTCCTTTCTGCCCAAGGTGAGCGTATGTTGTAAGGAACAGGCGTTTCAAAAAGCAAAAACCGACTCGGAGTCGAATCGGTTCTGGTTATCTGAAACTGTGAAATATTTCTATACAACCAAAACCTTCAGCCGGTTATTATTACCGTCCATGCGTCCTGCGGCGAAGATTGAGATGTTGGTTGCTAAAATCATAAAGGGAGAATAGCACGAAAGAGGAAAATAGTCAAGAGTGCTAGTTTATTTTTGCCTGATATTAGACAAGATTAAGCCTTGGTTAAAGATAAGGCCTTTTCAAATCCTGGTCGGTCGAAATGGTGTTTGTTTTCGAAGAATTTTACTACTTGTTCGACGTTTTTGGCGGCGTTTTTCAGGCAGGCGGTCGCGCCAGGGGAGGGGGTGACGTTGAAGATGATGTTTTTACCGACAATCTCGATCTCGCCCATCATCAGTTTTTTGTTCTTGATATCGATGAGCTGCGGGCGGATGCCGGCCTTGGTCTTGCCGCGCTTAAAGTCGGCATAGGTGACGCTCGGGATGATCTTCTTTGCCAGCTTGGCGAAGGCGCGAGGGCCGAAGTAGGGCAGTTCATAGACCAAGCTGCGGAAGAGGAAGCCGAAGAGTGTCGGCTCGAGCACGACTTTGGCGAGGGCTAAGACAGCTGACATGCTGTCGGTTGAAGATTTCAGGAACTCGGAGAATGTCTTGAGGTTGTTGCGTTCAAGGAATGGCATAATGTTGGCAGTCGGGCCGAAACGGGTATGCGTGATGTCACCGATATTAGGGTCGCCGTGCACGGCGGCGAAGGGCAGCTTGCCCGATTGCATGGTATAGACCTTGCCGCGCAGGACTTGGCGGGAGGAGGTGTAGAAGTTGCCGCCGACCGGCAGGATGCCGAATTCGCGGCCGTAGCCGAGCGCCTTGGCGAACATCAGGCTGTGCGAACACATGGCCACCACGACCGTTTCAGCCTCGATCGTCCCTTTATCGGTAGTGATGATATATGATTGTCCGTGCCTGGAAATTTTTTTGACCTCGGTGCCAAGTAATATTTCGGCGTCCTTGCTGGCGGCTCGTCCTTCGGCAGCCAGCGATTCGGCCAGCTTGCCGAAATCGACCGTGTAGCCTTTGGCAGTGTAGCAGGCGGCCAACGGCTCATCCTCTTTGCGTCCGCGCACGATTTCCGGTTCCAGCTCTGCGATCTTCTCGCGTCCTATCATTTGAGAATCAGGGAAAAGCTCCTTGAAGTGTTCATGGCGCTCGCTTAAGGCGGCCACTTCCTTTTCGCCGACGGCCAGTGCCATCTTCTGCGATACTTCGTAGATGCCTTTGCCCTTATTGCCTAGCGATTCGAGGTAGGCCACGACCATCTCTGAGGCCGCCTTGGTGACTTTGGCTTTTTCGAGCGAGTAGTTGGTCTCAATATCGCCGAAGTGCAGAGTCTGGCTGTTGTTATTGCCATGGGAGTTGATCTGGCCAAGCTGTTCGCATTTCTCCGCCAAGCAGACCGACCCGATGTCGGTATATTTGGCGAGCGTGTAGAAGATGGCTGCGCCGGAAATGCCGCCGCCCAAGACCGCCACTTTGAATTTTTGCCTGTCCGTTGATTCCATGGTTTTATATTTAATGGCTGTTATACAAAAAAACCGACTCGTTTCGAGTCGGTTTTGCTTCGAGTCGTCCGCTTGTTAGCTTCGCTCAAACCAAAACCGACGGCAATCTTTATTGCCGTTATTATTATCATTCTTGAGAAGCTGGAAATCAATTAATCTCATATATTGATATGTTAGCAAAAAAAATAATTAAGCACAAGCCATGGTCGCGAGTTGGTGGTTTTCTTGCATTCATTCGATTATGGTATATTATGAAGTAGTAATTCATTTTTCCACATGAATAATCAAAAAAGCATATTATTCGTTGTTGCAACCCATGGCGACGAGAAAATCGGACTGGAAATAGTCGAGGCTTTGCTCAGGAAAGGCTTGGGGGAAAGATTCGATTACCTAGTTGCGAATCCTTTCGCCCTGGCTAAGGGCCAGAGATTTGTTGATTGTGACTTGAATCGATCTTATCCCGGCAAAACCGACTCGGCAAAAATCGAGGAGGTACTTTCTGAAAAAAATTTTGAATTAGCAAAGAGCTATGATTTGGTTGTCGATATTCATGAGGCCAGATGCGGCTCTGATAATTTCATTATTATCCCCAGGAAAGAAAAATCAGATATTTTTCCTTTGGAACTGATTGATTTGAATATGGTACTTTTGTGGCCTGATCCCAAGGGCCCGATGGCCAGTCTTTTGGAAAATGCGATCGAACTGGAATTTGGGATGCTGAACAAAGATCGGGGCGAGGTTGTAGCGAGGGCAGTCGCGATTTGCGAAGAATTCCTGAATCGGCGCAGCAATGGCGGTGAGAAAAAGTTTTATGAAGTCTATGGCTGCCTTTTAAGGGATGATTTTCCGGATTATGAAAGATTGTCTTTGAAAGATTTCGAACAGGCTAGAATAGGTGACGAAGATTTTTATCCGTTGCTCGTTGAGCAATATATCGAAGATGGGATCATTTGCTATAAGATGAAAAAACAGATATAGGACCAAGCATCGCTTCGCCGCATTAAATAACTCTAATCATACAACGAATCATATGAAATTTTCCAAACGTTCGAATCATCTAGTATCCTCGCCGCTCTATGTCTTCTTTGCCAAAGTAAAGGAGCAGGAGGCTTTGGGCAAGAAAATCATCTCTTTGGGCGTCGGCGAGCCGTATCAGGACACGCCGGAAGCGATCAAGGAAGCTGGCATCGCTGCCATCAAGGCAAATAAGACACGCTATAACCCGGCCTCCGGCTCAATGGCTTTGCGCCAGGCTTTGGCCAAGAAATATGGTGTCGAGCCGAAGCAGGTGGCGTTGGCCTCTGGCGCTAAGCCGTTCCTCGGCTCGATTATGTGGTCGCTTTTGGACGAGGGCGACGTCATCTTCATGGCTGGCCCGGTTTATCCGCCGTTTTTCCAGATTGCTGAATCGAATGGCGCACGAGTAGTTTTGGTTGACACTAAGCCGTCTGGCTTCAAGATGACGATCGAGTTGCTTGAAGCAGCATATCGCGCGACCGATTTGGAAGGGCATTCCGCTTACATCTTGCTCAATTCGCCCAACAATCCGACCGGCGTGGCCTATGACCGTCCCGAACTGGAAAAGATCGTGGCCTTCTGCCGTGAACAGGGCATCACGATCATCTCTGATGAATGCTATAACAACTTCAGCGCTGACCCGTCTTTCACGGTGCGGCAGCTCGACGAGCAGGCTGTGGTCATCAATTCCTTTTCCAAGACCTATGCCATGACCGGCTGGCGCTTGGGCTACGCCATTATGCCGCCGGAATTGGCCGTGGTCGTCGGCCGTTATCTAGACAATTATCTGGGCTGCGCTTCTTCGATCGCCGACGCAGCGGCCTTGACCGCCCTTGAGACCGAACCGTTGGCCGACTTCACCGAGCAGCGCGGGCTGGTCCATGCCTGGCTCGACAAGCACGGCATTCCGTATGCGCCTTCGACCGGCGGCATCTTCGTCTTCCCGGATTTCGCCCCGATCATGGCCAAGAAGGGCATTGCCGATTCGACCGCCCTGGCCACCTACTTCCTGGAACAGGCCGAAGTGGCCGTTACCCCTGGTTCAGCTTTCGGCGAGGCTTATGATACCCACCTGCGTTTATCGTACTGCATCCGGCTGGAAGAGCTAAAATTAGCCCTAGAAAAGCTGGATGCGGTGATTTAGGTAGAACCGCGGTGGTTGTTTGATATTTAGGCTAATTTTGGCAGTAAATAGGCCAAAGACTTGCAAAATTCTCAAAATGTGTTATACTTATCCACATATGATTAAGACAGCACAAAAAACTAATTTCTGGTTTAGCTTCTATTTTACGGGCTCCCGGCGGAGATCAGTTTTTTGTGGTGTTTTGACTAAGTAGAAAGTTAAAGCTCACTAAGGGAAAACAAACTGACCTCCGGAAACGGAGGTCTTTTTGTATATAGGAGATCTTTCTTAATAACGCTCATTACAATTCCAAGGAGGAACATAGCATGAACGAGCTATCCGTCAATCTTCATGATCCAACCGGCCACAGTTTGGCGATCAGCGCCTCGCCCGCTAGCGAAGAATTCTGTCGTGAGTTCCACGACGCCTTAACCGGCAAAAGCTCCCAAGTCTTCGGCTTCGAGCTTCGCCGCAAATACCTGGTTATCCAGGACCCTACAGAACGGCTCCACCGGTACAGGGTTGCCGGAACGATCAGCAATCGCATGAGGAAGCGTTTCCAGTCGGGAAATTTCAGGGTCGAAGTCATTACAGACAGATCCGCATTCGGTTTCATAATCACGCCAAGATGAAGGAGGGAACGATGGAACGTTTGGACGATGATCAATTAAGAACCGTTATGGCGCTCAGTTTGGCCGGCGGCAACCGTGAAAAGGCTAACAAAGCCGAGGCGATACTCAACGCCCGCCAGGAGCAGGGTCAGCCGATCCAACAAGGAGGTGGCAAGTGAAGGCAAGAGGAACTTATTTCGCGTCGCCACCAAGCTTGCTGCCGCCTTTGGCACCGTCTGAGCAGGCACCAGCCGCAAAAGGACAGTACTTCAAGAATTGGTACGATGGAGACTGCCCTGGCTGCGGCAACGATGACGTCAGCTTTAACGAGCACGCCGAAGACGACGGAATGGAGCGTGCCGCGCATCAACACTGTACGAAATGCGGCGCCTACGGCCCATCCATGCTATGCTGATTCCACGGAGGGCGGACAATCCGCCCTCCTCTTTCGCTAATTATTCATTTATAATATTATGACAAACGACCTAGATGGTTGGCGCGGCCAGATCAATGAGCTGGACCGCCAATTGCTTAAAACCCTGGAAGCACGCTTCCGGGTAGTAGAAAAGATCGCAGAATATAAGAAGGAGCACGGTCTGCCGGTCCGCGACGAGCAACGCGAAACCGAGTTGATCGCAATGCTGGCTCGGGAAACGAGTCTTTCGCCCGAGTTCTTGAGGGAGCTGTATTCCGCGATTTTCGCTTATTCATATCTAATCGAACAATAATCATGCAAAAGATCAAGATTGGCGTCATGGGCGGCGTCGGCAGCTTCTCGGAAGAGGCGGCCAATTATTATTGCCACAAGAACGGCATCAAGGAGTATGAGCTTGCGTATCTGATTACGGCCGAGAACGTGCTCGGCGGTTTGGATCGCGGAGAAGTCGATTTCGGCGTCTTCCCGATCGAGAATTCCAATGGCGGCATCGTCTATGAGTCGGTCTATGCCATGGCCAAGTATAATTTCCAGATCAAGAACATGTTCGAGATCGACATCAAGCACTGCTTACTGGTCCGTCCAGGCACGATCGCCAGCCAGATCAAGAAAATCGTTTCCCATCAGCAGGCGCTGAAGCAGTGCCGTATGTATTTGAAGCGCCAGTGGCCAGAGGCCGATTTGGAGGAGTACAAGGACACGGCCGAGGCCGCCAAGGACTTGGCATCCGGCGTGCTTGACCCGGCTTCGGCGGTCGTGGCCAACAAGACTTGCGCCGCCCTATATGGACTTGAAGTACTTGAAGAGGGTATCCAAGATCTGAAATTCAATTTTACGACGTTCATCGTCGCCAATAAATAAATATTCGCAAGTCGGGTGTTCAAGGTTTGTCTTTATTATTTTTTTGCTGCGGAACTCGCTTGCGCTCAAACAGTCCTCGCTGCAAAAATAACAAAGCCAAACCTTGAGCTTAAACTTCATTAAATAAATGAGAAAAATCGCGATTATCGGCTTCGGGCGCTTCGGCGAACTCTTGGCCGGCATTTTGAAAGATCATGGAGAAATCCATATCATGAGCCAGAGCGGGCACTCCGGTGCCTTCCCATTGATCCAAAAGGAGCAGCTCGGCGAGATGGATTGGATCATTCCGGCGGTGCCGATTTCGGCACTGGAAGACACTTTGAAAGAAATCGCTTCCGAAATCAGGCCAGGCACTTTGGTGATGGATGTCTGCTCGGTCAAGGTGAAACCCTGCGAGTGGCTGTTGAAGCATATGCCGTCCGAAGTCGAAGTGATCGGTTCGCACCCGATGTTCGGACCTGACAGTGCCAAGAACGGGCTCAAGGGGCTGCAGATGGTTCTGTGCCAGCTGCGCTCCAGTGAGAAAACGCTCGAAGAAGTCCGGGAACTTTTCGGTAATCTGGGTTTGAAATTGATCGAGACGACTCCTGAAGAGCACGACATCCAGGCGGCCAATTGCTTGGGCTTGGTGCATTTCCTGGGGCGCGGCCTCGATGAGATGAAGCTCAAGAAGCAAGAGATAACCACCATGGGCTTCGATCGCTTGTTGGCGGTCAACGAAACCGTGGCCAATGATACTTGGCAGCTGTTTTTAGATATGCAGTATTACAATCCTTATGCCGCCGGAGCGCGGCAAAGGCTGATGGAAGCTCTGGCAGCTGTCGAGGCCAAGATCCAAGCAGATAAAAGAGAGTAACCATTTCTTGCAATTATTTTTAAGCTTTGCTAAAGTAACGCCATGACAAAAACCTTACCGACCAATTCAGGCTTGATGATGATGCGCCCCTAGGGCGCCGGTTTTTGATTGTTTCTACTTTTTCCAACCGGGCCATTCTCAAAAAAGAACGGCCCGGTTTTTTATTTGATGATAATGATTCTTGAAAAAACTGTGGATGGCCTAGCTTTTACGATTGTTTTTTCCTGCTTAGATGAGTACGTATGCGCGATAAAAAACAATCGCAAAAGCTAGGCTGACGTAACAAAAATTTATGGAAATCTTAATTTTTTAAAGAAAAAACTATGAATCTGACGATTATCAATGATTGCCGAGATGACAACGCCAAAGTACGGCAACTGGCTCGAGCCAAGAGTCTGATCGGCCACGAAGCCTCGTTCATCGGGGTGGCCAATGATTTGGAGGCGGCCGGCTGCATCATCGACGTGCTTGACGCCTACGGCGAAGCGGGCGGCACGATCATTGCCAATGTTGCGCCGCGCAACGGCGGCGGCAAGCGCTGGCCTAACGGCACGCCATTTGCTTACGCTCGTATCGGTAATAGCCTGGTTTTGGCTTCGATTAGCGGCCTGACCTGGTCTTTGGTCCGCAAACTAGGCTTAGCCAAGTCGATCGAAGTGATGGATATCCCGACGGTACTTAGTTCTTTGGCTGAAGTTGGCGCCTTGCCGTCCGACTTGATCGAGCCCATTGCCAAGAGCCAATTCAGGAGTTATGAGTTCTTGCCGCGGGTTGCTGCCTTCCTTTTAGCCGGCGGTACCGTACCGAGCGAGACCCTCCCGCTAGACCAATTGGACCAAGCGGAACCGGCGGTTTGGTGGGCGGATAATTTCGGCAACTGTAAGACCAGTCTGCTTTCGCACGAGATCGGTTTCAAAGCGGGGAACAAGGTACGAACGGCCTGGGGAGAGTTTACCGGCTATGATAGGCTCAAGGACGTGCCGGATGGCGAACCGGCGATCATTATCGGGAGTTCAGGCTATGGCTCGACGCGTTTTCTTGAGCTAGTCGTCCAAGGAGCGAGCGCGGCCCGGCATTTCGGCATTGAAACCGGCCAGAACATCCTCGCCTAATCTTGATTTTTGGCGCATGAATGCTACAATATAAGTGTAAGAAGATGCGTTCTTGCCAAAAAAGTTCCACTGAAGGCTGATGCAAGTTTTGGATCAAACTATAAGACATTGGCAGGCCGTTTTAGCTCCGGACCGAGGTTCGGACTATAGGCCCACAAGGGTGAACTGGTGAGGGACGGATTGTTCAGAGGAATCCGAGTAATCCGTCTTGAACCAACTTTCGCTTCGAGCGGCTCGTCCGTGAGATTCGAAAACCTATTTCTCTCTTTAGCCAATTCTTGATCAGCTGTTTGGTGGAACTTTTTTGCATATAAAAAATCGGGCTGTCGTATAATGGTAGTACGCGTGGCTGGGGGTCATGTAGCCCGGGTTCGATTCCCGGCAGCCCGACAGGGAAAATTCCTTGCCCAGCGTCAGCTGGGTGAGGAATTTTTTTTGGCTGGTTGTCGGATGGCAGAGAATCCGATGTACGGCGTGGGGCTTCCGCCCCTTCGATTCCCGGCAGCCTGACATTGATCTCAATAAAAAAACAGGCATGGGCCTGTTTTTTTGCTATTCTTGACAGAAACTTTTAAAAATGTTATTCTCATTTTTCCGCTGTAAGGCAGGCACATTCTAAAAATAACCCCAGAGGGAGGTATGAATCATGAAAGATATCAGGAATGTCATCGGTATCATCTTGGCAGGAGGCAAGGGTGAAAGACTTTCACCCTTAACGGCTCATCGGGCTAAACCCGGAGTTCCATTCGGCGGCAAGTACCGCATCATCGATTTCGTGATGAATTCATTCATCAACTCAGGTATCCAGAATATCAAGGTCTTGATCCAGTTCAAATCCCAGCCGTTGAAGCAGCATATCGATCGGCTCTATCCGTCGAGCCCGCTCTACGGCCATTACATCGACACGGTGTCAGCCCAGCAAAAAGTAGGCGAGGAGTGGTACGAAGGTACCGCCGATGCCGTCTATCAGAACCTGGACATCCTGGAGGCGGCCGATTTCGGTGCCGCCGCGATTTTCGCTGGCGACCACATCTTCGTGATGGATGTCAGCCAGATGTATGAGTTCCATTGCAAGAAAGAATCGGAGTTCACCATAGCCGCCATCGCGGTGCCGGTGGAGCAGGCTGCCGGACAGTTCGGCGTCATCGAGGTCGATCGCCGCAATCGAGTGATCGGCTTCGAAGAGAAGCCGGAAAAGCCGAAGGAGATTCCGGGAAGGCCCGGCCTATGCTTCGCTTCGATGGGCAACTACATTGCGGATATACCAGTGCTTTCAGGATTGTTGCAGGAAGATGCCCAGAATCCCGATTCGAAGCATGACTTCGGCAAGAACATCATTCCCATGATGCTCGCTCGCAGCATGCCGGTTTACGCCTACGATTTCAACTCCAATCTGATCGAGGGGCAGCGCCGGATCTACTGGCGCGACGTCGGGACGGTCCGCGCTTATTGGGAAGCCAACATGGACCTCTGCCGGATCGAACCGGAAATCAATTTGTACAACCGTACCTGGCCGATCCGGACTTTTCCTGATAATGCGCCGCCGGCCAAATTCATTTTTCATCCCGATCTGGACAACCACATCATCAGCGGCGGCTGCATCGTCAGCGGTGCGCGCGTGCACGGATCGGTTCTGGGCCAATGGGTCCGGGTCGAGCAGGGTGCCAACATCGTCGATAGCGTCATCTTTCCTGAAGTGACGGTCGGTGCCGGAGTGCAGCTCAATACTTGCATCATTGACAAGAAGGTCAATATTCCGCCAGGGACGCGCATCGGTTTCTCTCAAGCTGATGATGAGGCGCGCGGCTTTTCCGTCGTTGACGGCATCACGGTCGTGCCCAAGGGTTATCAATTCTGAATCAGTATTCGTTCTTTTTTTGCGGGGGCACTTCCGGGTGCCCTCTTTTTTATGGCAAAAGATATGGCGAACATAAAAAAAGCACGGATTTAACCGTGCGCGAAAGCGGAAAATGCGAAGTCGAAGATGGCGGCAGAAAGGTGCCCTAGGAATTTGAAAAAAGGAACTTGCTTGATTCCTTGGAACATCACGAAACCGCAGAGTCCAGCGAATGCCAGCATCGAGAGTACTGGAAAAATCAGCCGCTTGTTCATGGGTCGCCTCCTTGTCAGCGCTCTAAACGTTATTAATCGTTGGAAATCGGTTCCTGGTAGTATTGTTTCAAGGTTTCAATCAATGATTTTACCATCTTGATGTGCCGCTCCTCATCGCTCGCGATATCGCGCAGCAGGTCCTGGTCATCCTGGTCCGTCAGCAGGTCGGCGAGGAACCGGTACGAATCAAGCGAGCGCTCTTCGGCTGTCAGCGCCTGTTCCAAGTCGAACAGGGCGTCATCTAGATTCATATCGCAAGTGCGCGGCTTGAAATCCGGTCGGCTAAGCGTCATATTTTTTGATTAGTTCCTGTACGGCTTCTTTGTGCCGTATCGATTCTTGGTGTATCGTGGACAAAGCCTGACGGAAGCCGGGCCGTTTGTCTTCCGGCAAGCAGCCGTCGATGCCGACATCGAGCAAGGTAAGATAAAGCCCGATCATTTGGGTTTCCATGATTTCGTCCTGGCGCAAGCCTTCGATTACTTCTTTGAGCGATGCCTGTTTCATATGGTGGTTTGATGCGGTCATTATATCATCGAATATTTTTTTTGCCAATTACGGCTGATTCTTGAATATTCGACAGGGCAGGGGTAGAATATAAGTATTAAGCAAATAAGCAAAACTGTATGCAAGAATTGAAGGATAAGATGATCAAAGAGCCTTTAGTCGGTTTCGTGCAGTTCATCCGCGAGCAGGGCGTCGTCGGGCTGGCTATCGGTTTCATTCTCGGTACTTCGATTAACAAAGTAGTGACCTCGCTGGTCAACGACATCATTCAGCCGGCTATCGGTATGATGTTCGGCTCTGGCCAGGAGCTGGTCACGCTAAAGTTCGGCACGATCATGTACGGCCGTTTCCTGGCCGGCTTGATCGATTTCGGCATCATCGCGGCGGTCGTCTATTTCGGCTTCAAAGGAATGAAGCTGGATCGGCTTGACCTGAAGAAAGAGGACTCTTCCAAGAAATAAAACAAGGGCATCCGTGGATGCCCTCTTGGGTACTACTTGAGCAAGGCTTGGACGGCGGACAGCATGTCATCGGAATCGAACGGCTTCGTCAGGAAGAGGCCGCAACCGCAACGGTCGCGAGTCATCGCTTCGGCTCGCGATTCCGTGCCTGACATGGCGATGATCTTGCAATCAGGGGAGTCGTTCTTGACCTCCTTCATTACGGCGTAACCGTCAATGAACGGCATCAGGATATCGACTATAACCAAGCCTATGGAATCCTTGTGGTACCTCCATGTCTTGAGACCGTCAGGGCCGCCGAAGGCCATGATGGTGTCGTAGCCGCCGCTTCGCAAGGTTACGCTTACCATTTGGGCAAAGTCCTGGTTGTCGTCAATGATAAGGATTCGTTGTTTCAAAGCTATTACCTCCTTTTGGTTGCTGTTGCGCTAAGTAGTTGTGGATTTATTCTTGACAAAGGACAGAGTTATCAGTATAGTTACATTTCTGACAATTTGTCAATACTTAAATAATATGAAAGCGGGCACAAGAAGCAAAGTGGGGAATAAAAAGAATAATCCCTCATATCGCACGCCGTCACGTTGGCTGGCTAAGCCAGCTTCGGCGCAAAACAAGAATTTTAAGAATCAGGCCGCCGTGCCTTTTCATAAAAAAGATCATGAATACGACAAGAATAAATGAGGTGCTGGCTGACCAGCCTAAATACCGCTGGCAACAAGCCGAGCGGGCGATTTACGTCGGCTTGGTCGGTGATTGGGCCGAGGTTTCGGTCCTGCCGGCTGATCTTCGCGAGCGCTTAGCCGAGGCGTGCCCGCTGGCCATCGAGGCCGAGGAGTCGGTTTCCGCAGATGGCAGCCGCAAAGCCTTGATTACTTTGGAAGACGGACTGAAAATCGAGACAGTCTTGCTTAAGCACAAGGACGGGCGCCACACGGTTTGCGTTTCTTCACAGGTTGGCTGCCCCCTAGGCTGCTTATTCTGCGCGACTGGCCGTTTGGGCTACAAGCGCAATCTGACATCGGAAGAGATCGTCGAACAGGTCCTGTATTTTGCGCGCCAGCTGAAAAAGCAGGATAAGCAAGTCACCAACGTCGTCTTCATGGGCATGGGTGAACCGCTTCTGAATTATGATAACGTATTGGCCGCTATCCGCACCTTGAATCGTTCCGACGGCTTCAATATGGGCGCGCGCCGCATCTCGATCTCGACCGCCGGCATTCCCAAAGGTATCCGCCAGCTCGCGCGCGAAGGCCTTGAGGTCAACCTCGCCCTGTCGCTTCACGCTCCCAACAACGAACTCCGAGGCCAGATAATGCCGATCAGCAAGAATTACACCTTGACTCAGGTCATGACCGCTTTGGCTGAGTATATCGAAGCGACTAACCGCCGCGTCATGTTCGAATACGTCATGATCAAGAATATCAACGATGCCCCGGAACATGCCAAGCAATTGGTCAAGCTGTTGTCCGGTTGGCTGGCTTTCGTCAACCTGATAAATTACAACGAGACCGACCTGTTTTACCCCTCGACGGCGGAACGGATCGATAAGTTCAAGAAGATCCTGGAGGACGGGCACATCACGGTGGTCCAACGGCACAGCTTCGGGCAGGGCATCGACGCCGCCTGCGGGCAGTTAGCAGCCAAGAAGCGGGCAGCCGGCAAAAAACCTTCAAACAAAGCCTCGAAATACCCACCTAAAAAAATCGGCCGTTAAGCCGATTTTTTTTAATCTCCCGGCATTTTTAAAATTATCTTTTTTGTGGTATAATTTAACGGGTTGTTGAAACATTAATTTTATAGTTGATGCTCAGTATTTACCAAATGCTACAGGCCAAGCTCCAGGGAATCGAGCTGCGCCTGGCCCAAAGACTCGAAGAGCGGCTTAACCAGCCTTACGCTCCGCGAGTTTTTTATTTTAACCTGATTTTGCTGAATTTGTCCCTGGTGTGGTGGCAGATTGCCGCTGATGTATTCAAATTCTTCATCATACTTTTTGCCGACCCGGGCAATTCATTCAATCTTTTTTTCAAGCAGAGGGAGCTGAGAAGCTGCCCCTTTTCATATTATTATTTCAAGCAGCTAAGGGCTCAAGTCAGGATATTTTCCTTGACCGGCATCGGCACGATGGTCGTCGTGGCCATTGTTACCTCCATAGCCACTAATTTCTTTTTCGGCTTCAAGAGCCCGGGCAAGGCGGCAAGCTACGGCTGGACCCAGTCAAGCTGGGTGGCCGGAGCGGATGCGGTGGCGATCGCCACGCCCTCCAACCTGACTAATTGGGCCAAATATTTCTTGGCCGACGCGACGATAAGCGCAGCCAGCGAAGTCGGTCTGGCTGCGAATAGCGCGACCAGCACCTTCGCCAAGATAGCTGATTTCAATATCGGAGCGACCAGCAGTGCCAATGTGGTGTCCAACGGCGACGGCTCTATCTGGCTCAAGCAGGATACATCGACCACCACCTTCGGGCGAGTGCTGTATTCCACGCCTCATCTCAATGCTGTTTCCGGGGCTAGTTATGTCGGATCATCGATCGCCATCGATCCGGTCCATAACAAGATTTACGCCGTAATCCAGGATGGCATAATAAAGTTCGACTCCGGAACGGGAGGTACGACCATAGGGGCTAATTGGCAGAAATTCGGCGAGTCAGGTACGGGCAGCGGAAAATTCAACGGCCCGCAGTCGGTCGTAGTCGATCCGTCAAGGAATAAGGTTTTCGTTTCCGACAGCTCGGCCAGGATAATGAAATTCGATTCCGGCGACGGCGCAACTCCGCTTGGTAGCAATTGGGCCGAGGTCAGCGGCGCCTACCCCAGCGCTAGCTTGTATTTATCGACCACGACCAACAAGCTATACGGGACGGTCTGGAACGGCTCGGTCAAAAGATTCGATTCGGGCGAAGGCGGCACGACGTTCGGGGCAAACCTGCAGACGATTTCTCTTAGCATGTCTGGCGCTATTTTTGTCGATGAGGTTAATAATTTCGTTTATGTGGCTTATGCCACATGCTGTCAAGCATCAGTTACCCGCTTTAATTCCGGGGCTGGCGGGACGACGTTCGGAGCCAATCTTACGACGATGAGCTTGAATGCTTATATCACCAACACCCGTGGCATAACGGTTGATACGGCTAATAATTTAGTATATGTCACGGGAAATCAGGCGGTAGTTAAGTTTTCTTCCGGCGGGTCTGGGCCGATGTCGACCTCGACGGCCGTGGCCAAGGCGGGCAGCGCCGGCGGTGGCGTGTGGCAGTTCGGAACAACGGATGTCGGCATAGCTATCGATTATTCCAAGACGCCGGCAAGGCTGTACTTGCTGGATCAAAGCGGAGCTGGTACGCCGAGAGTGGATTGGTTCGATTCCGAGCCTGGCTCGACCTTGACGGCTACGGTCGCCAATTGGGGCTCGTTCTCTTATGTCGGCAACGGCAGCGGACAGATGAAGCAGATCGCGAAGACATTTTTGGATAAGCAGCACAACAAGGTGTACGTGGCTGACTATGGCAATAGCCGCATCGTCAGATTTGATTCGGGAGAAAACGGCACGACTTGGTTTGCGAATTGGCAGAGCTATGGCGGCCCCGTTGGGGATGAATTTTCCTCACCGGAAGACATCTTTGTCGATAGTTACAATCACAAGGCTTATGTCGCTGACGGTGGTAAGAACCGGATCGTCAAGTTCGATACGGGCGATCATGCCGGCAGCCTAGGCGGCAATTGGACTACTCTCGGCGGACCGGCTACCGGCAACGGCACGAACCAATTCAACTCGCCAAGATCGGTATATGTTGATACGGTGAATTCCAAGGTTTATATCGGGGATTTCGGCAATAACAGGGTGGCTAAATTCGATGCGCAAACAGCGGGCGCGGGCCTTGGCGGCAATTGGTCGGTCTTCAGTTCTGGCGTCTCTTCATTGAAAGATTTAGCTGTCGATACTGTCAATAACAAGCTGTATTTGGCCCATAATGGCGCCGCGTATATCAAGAAGCTTGATTCGGGTGGCAGTAGCGCTGCGATCCCTGGAACGGGAGTCCAGGATTTCGGCGCTTGCTGCAGCACGGCAGTGGGTTATTTTTATTCGCCGTCTCATCTAGACATCGATCCATTGAATAATCTTCTTTACGTCGGCGACTCCAACAATTACAGGGTCGTAAAGACGAGCTCCGGCGGAGCAGGCTTGATTTCGACCACCTCCTGGCAAACCTATTCCGGTTTGACCGGGGGGCTTGCCGTTGACATTGTCAATGCCAGATTCCTCGCAAATGATGGTTCCAAGATCGTTGACTACGAGACTGGCAACAATCCTGGCCGCTTTTCCGCTTCCGGCAGTTATATCTCGTCGGTAATTCGGCCGGGTCAGATATTCAAGGATGGTTCATTAGCGTTAAGTTGGGACGAGGCTTTGCCGTCTTACGTCGGGAGCAATCCGATCAAGCTGCAGGTGGCTGTCGATAGTTGGGGGGCGACGCCTCCGGATATAAATAATGTGCCAACGTCTAACGCGACCCAATATTTAGGCGTAGGCGGCGTGGGAGTTGCTTCGACGTATGCTCCGGAAATAATCCAGCTGCCAGGCGGCAAATATCGTTTGTACTATACTGAGAGCTCGCTCGGGTATAATCGTCTGGCTTATCGCGACACGGTCGATTACCAATGGCCGAATGCCGCCAACCTGAGTTCTCAGGTTATCTTGCTTGGCGGGTCAGCAACCGACCAGCCCGGACATGCCAAGGTCAGGGCTCTGCCAGGGGGCGGCTATCGCCTATATTACAATTGGCATGATGGCACGCATTGGCGCCTGGCTTATCGTGATGCCAACGGCGTCAACCCGCCGGATATTTCCAATATAGCCACCAGCACTTATATCATAGCTTCGACATCGGTCGTTTCGACAGAGTCGGAATACGCTTTCGATATTATCGATTACAACGGCAGATATCGCCTATATTTTACTTATGTTAATTCGGCTGCCGGCAATTTCCATCAATTGGCGTATCGCGAAACTTCCGATGGTGATTTGCCCAACGTAAACAATATCGGTTCCCGGACTTTGATTGATTCGACCGCATCCGCCAATGACCGCGGTTATGGACCCAAGTTGCTCAGGCTGGCAAGCGGCGATTACCGCATGTATTTTTCGGCTTATGACGGCACCTTCTGGCATTTGAAATATATGGATTCGGTTGGAGCCCCGCCAAGTAGCGCTGATCTGTCCGCCGCCGGCCTATCTTTGAATACGGGCAATCGTGTCAGCGACCAGGCAATAACCCAGGCCATCTATCAGATCAGTCCAGGAACGTATCGTTTGTATTTCGGTTATTTCGTCGGCACCGGCGGAGCGGCCTGGAGCATTGCTTACAAGGACATCTATACCTTTTATGGTCCTGGCGGCACCTCCGGAGTTAACGATGCGTACTATTCGGGTAGCGGGTGCAGCAAGGTCGGATCAACTTTGACTTGCGCCGGCTTGCCGTCCCAATTCAACGGAGCCAGGTCGGTGCTTTACAAGGCGTTGCTCTCGACCGATGACATATCCGTCTCCCCTAGTTTGGATGCAGTGCGCGTCGGTTACCAGTCTTATGGAGTCGCTGGCCCGTCGGCTATGTTCGATTTCAATGTTTCTGGAGCTGTGGCTTCAGGAACCTCCTTGCTTGATTCTACGGCCTACGGCAGCAATGGCGTGGCCTATTCAAGCAATGGGAGCATAGGTTACGCGAATCATTCCGGCAGTACTACACCCTTTGGCAGGTATCTTAATTTTGACGGAGTCGATGACACGATAGCGTTCAATTTTTCAAACAGCGCCTTGTTATCCAATTTTAGTATCGAAGGCTGGTTCAATACGACAGCGCAGGGCACCATAGCAGCCCTGTATTCCGGCACCAGTACGGCCGGTTCGGGGATGGGGGTGTGTTACGCTGGCGGAGCGCAATGCACAGGCGCCCCAGTGGGCTCGTTGGCGGCTAACGTAGTCGACAACGGGACGGTAAGGCTGAACCTGTACACGCCCCAGTCCTATAACGACGGCCAATGGCACCATGGCGTATTTACATATGACGGCACGACGGCCCGCCTTTACGTGGATGGATCATTGGCGACGAGTTCAGTCGCAGCCTATTCGTTAACAGGGGTTAACCCAGGCGGCAAGATCGGCGGAGGGACTGGCCAGGCGTGGAGCTGGTTCAGCGGCGCCTTGGACGAGATCGCTATTTATAGGCGCGTGCTGCCGCTTTCAGAAATACAGGGTCACTTCAATTCCGGACTTCCGCAACCAGTCGAATCCGGATCGCAGCCATCTTTCATCTTCTCCTCTCCCTTTGACTCCCAGTCCCCGGTAAACATGCTCGCTCGCTTGTCTTGGTCCGAAGTGCTGCCTACCGGCACCGATATTCGTTTCCGTGTCCGCACCTCGGCCGAAGGCAGCGCTTGGACTCCTTGGCTCGGGCCGGACGGTTCAAGCCAGACTTGGTTTACCATAGCATCTGGCACCGAGGGCATGCCTGCCGCTTTCAAGGATGGTGCCATCGGAGGCACGGCTGACCAGTTCATGCAATATCAGGCGGCACTGTTTTCTGACGGCCAATATACTCCTTCGCTGGACGACATAAATCTCACCTACGTCGTCAATGGCCCGCCTGAAGCTCGTTATGTTGCCGCTCCGACGCAATCGGCCACCGGCTCCATTTCGATCAGCTATGAGATACGCGATCGCGATACTGCCTCGGGCACAACCCCGGGCCAGGTGTTCGTGACGCTGGAATATTGCACTGACCCGACATTGGCCACTACGACCTGTCCGGACATCGGTCCCGGCGCCGCTTGGGCCACAGCCACGGCCGTGACTGGCGATATCGGCTTGGCTTCGGTCGATGAGAATATTTCCACCTCGACCGACCCGATCGGCGAGAATAGCAATTGGACCGCCCACGAGCTGGTTTGGTTGCCGAACGTCGATTTACCTGAAGCTTACCGCAATGCGGGCCAGTTCAGGGTGCGTCTCAAGATCGATGACAACGAGATCGTCAACCGTTACGGCTATGCCACCTCGACGACCTTCGAGCTCGACACCA
Organism: uncultured Gammaproteobacteria bacterium; assembly: GCA_964443495.1. GTDB lineage: Bacteria > Patescibacteriota > Patescibacteriia > Patescibacteriales > GWE2-39-37 > JAAXUA01. Next base: position 116,002 of record CAYUCS010000002.1, on the reverse strand, counting down.
AGAAGCCGATCATCAACAACATCGCCGTCAAGGCTGACCACTCGCCGGATGCGACGATCGTATTTGACGATATCGTCGAAGACACGGCCATGGAATTCCGGCTCTCCACCGATCCGGCCGCCTATGCCGGTTTCACCGACAGTTCCGGCTTCCAGGCATTGGGAGCCACCACCAGCTTCGATCTCAATGACCAGCCGACGCTGTATGCCGAAATCAGGGACAGTCGCGATAACCGTTCGACCACCTCTGTCACTCTGCCGGACATCCTGCGCATGACCATGATCCAGGACACCTCGAATCTGTTCGTCGACCCCGCCGAGTATAGGCTTTTCATTACCTGGAAGAAGCCGACCAGCTCGCCCACCAATGGTTTTGACCACTACAACATCTATCGAAGCTTGGCCAATGTCGCCACTTCATTCAGCCTGATCGCCACTGGTAGCGCGATGAACGTCAACTATTTCACCGACACGGAGGCGGATACGGGATTGACGCATGGGGCTGACATTTGGTATATCGTCTCTATCGAAGATGGGCGAGGCAATACCTCTTACCGTTCCGCTGCCATGTGGGGCTTTGCCGATGGCACGCAGAATGCCGGCGAAGGCGGCGGCGGCACCTCGGGCGTGGCGCCCAGGATTTCGAACGTGGCCTCGACTACCTACACCACTTCGGCTGCCATCTCCTGGGACACCGACACCCGTTCCGACTCGCTCGTCTATTACCAGACGACCGAGAGTTGCGACTTTACCGGTTCGACCTCGCCGGTCCAGGTTGTCGGCGTGGCTACCATGCTCGACAATGCCGGCTCGCTTGGCCGGCATCAAGTGACCGTCACCGGCTTGTCTCCGGCCACGACGTATTATTTCCAGCCTCGCTCGACCAGCCCTACCGGTGTCGCCGGCATGACTGATTGTGTCCTGCCTGGACTGTCGTTCACTACCGCGGCTGGACCGGCTATCGTCGCTTCCTCGACCAGGGTGGTCTCGGTGGGCAATAGCTCGGCTGAGATCGCCTGGCAGACAGATTTGCCGGCCGACAGCTATGTCGTCTTCTCGGCTAATTCCAACCTCTCAGGTTCGGTCGAGCTTGGCAGTTCCAATCCAGTAACTGATCATGTTGTCACCCTCTTCGGCCTCGATCCAGGCAAGCTCTACTATTTCCAAGTCAAATCCAGCAATGATATCGACTCTAATCAGGGGGCATACTACACCTTTGCCACCACCCAGGATTTGACGCCGCCAACCATCTCCGGCATCACTTCGGCCACAACCGACCATTCGGCCGTCATCCAGTTCGCCACTGCTAAGGCGGCTACCAGCACAGTAACCCTCACCAATGATACCGATCCGGCGGAAGTCTGGGCGATCACCATCAATACGCTCAACTCCAATCATTATTTCGACTTCTCCGGCCTTTCTTCATCGACCAACTATACCATCAGCATCCTGGCCAGGGACCAGAACGGCAACGCGGCCGCGGCCACGAGCAGCTTGAGCACGGCTGCCGCTCCGGACACAGCCGCGCCAGTCATCACTTTGCCGGGAAATTTCATCGTGACCGACCCCACCTCCGCTTCGATCAGCTGGACGACCGATGAGCAATCGACCAGCTATATCCAATATTCTACTTCATCCGTTTCGTTCGAGACTGATTTCAAGGAAGTGGGGCGCAGCGAAGCCGTGACCAGCCACTCTGTCATTTTGGACAACTTGGTTGCCGGCACCACGTATTACCTGAGAGTCAAATCAACCGACCCGTCCGGCAACACCGCTTACGATCCAGCCACCCCGGCTACGTATCATGATTTTCAGGCCGTGGCCCAGCCCCTGGTAATCAGTTCGGTTGCCACGGGGACGGTCACCAGCAACTCGGCGCTTATCACATATTCGACCAACCATCTGGCCGATACCCTGATCCTTTATGGCACTTCAACCGGCAGCTATTCGTTCAGCCAGACGAGCGCGGCTGCAACGACGGAACACGCCGTAACTCTCAATGGCTTGGCCTCATCCACTATCTATTACTTCCAAGTGTCTTCAGTTGATGGCTTGGGCCAGGGAGCTACGTCGAGCGAGTATTCTTTCACTACGGCCGCGGCTCCGATCGATCCGACGGATTATCAGTCGAGCCTTGACAGGATCGATGACCTTCTGGCGCAGATCGCTACTTTGCAAGCAGCCGCCTCTTCGACCGGATCTAATGATGCGGCTACGATCGCCAGCCTCCAATCGCAAGTCGCCAGCTTGCAGCAGCAGTTGTCGGCCGCCAACAACCGCGGCGGAGGCGGCACCCTCATCATCGACAAGACCGACAAGGTGGCGCCTAGCATTTCGGACATCAAGACCCTTAAGGTCAAGTCTGATTCGGCTGAAATCAGCTGGTTGACCAATGAGAGTACCGACGGTTTCGTCAGGCTGACTGACAGCAAGGGTATTCAGAAAAACTACGGTAATTATGATTTGTCTGACAAGCATGTGATCGCCTTGGACGGTCTGCTGCCGGAGACGAAATATGTTTACAAGGTCGCTTCAAGAGATGCTTCCGGCAACCTGACCGTCTCTCAGGACCAATCCTTCACCACCCCCACCCTCGAAGCCCAACTGACCGCCGAAGGCAAGACCGATGAGGAGATCAAGAAATTGACCGAGGAGGCGGCCAGCAAGGAAGAGAACAAGGCCAGCGTGCTCCTGGCCGCCGCGCAGAAGGCGATGGAGATCATGAGCCAGGTAGCCAACCAGGTCTCCTTGGGCACCCTCGAGACCACCCTCCTGACCCAGTTCGACACCATCGAGAAGCTGGCCGGCTCCATCCCGGGACCGATCCTGGGCGGCGAACCCCTGGTCGTCACCGGGGCCAGCACGGCCAACATCTCCTGGGTTACTGACAAGGAGGCCAGCTCGCTCGTGGCCTATGCCCCGGAAGGGGTATATATCAAGGCCGAGGGCGACAACGGCTACCTCCAGGTGGTCGGCGACGCCAACAACCTCACCACCAGCCACGCCGTCCGCATCGCCGGGCTCAAGCCTAACACTACCTACCACTACCAGCTCCGTTCGAAGGCCCAATTGGGCCCCGAGGCCAAGTCCCGGGATTTCACGTTCAAGACCAAGGAGGAGGGGCTCGAGGTCCTGACCTACGGTTCCGAGGTCAAGGATCCTGCGACCGCCGTCTTCCGCTGGTCCACCAACCTCGAGGCCGACACCAAGCTGATCGTCACCCCCTACCGCTCGGGCAAGCTGTCGGTCGACGAGGCCAAGACCGAAGAGAACAAGATTACCACCACCATGCACGAGCTCACGGCCAAGGACCTCGAATCCGGCGTCATCTACGAGGTCCGGCTCCAGAGCAAGGATGCCAAGAACCGTCTGGCCGAAGAAGTGATCGAGCAGTTCACCACCTCCAAGGACGACCTGCCGCCGCAGGTTACCAACGTCCAGACCGAATCCGCCCTCTCCCAGGGCAAGCAGCTCAAAGTCCAGACCATCGTCTCCTGGCAGACCAATGAGCCGACCGTCGGCCAGGTCCAGTACGTCAAGGGCGTGGTGACTGACGATGCCGAGTTCGCTGACAAGACCGCCCTCGAGACCACCTATTCGAGGAAGCATGTGGCCGTGGTCACCAAGTTCGATTCCGGCACCGTCTATACCTTCCGCATCACCGCCACCGACTCTTCAGGCAACAAGACCACGAGCAAGGTCTACACTATCCTCACCCCCAAGCAGAAGGAATCCGTCTTCCAGCTTATCCTCAAGAACTTCGAGGACATCTTCGGCTGGGTTGGCCAGATGGGGAACTAGCCCTTGATTTAGGGCAGAAGGGCGGGATAGTATAATTTATAAAGATAATTATTCAGAAAATAGTATGAGTTTTAGTTTTTTCGTAATCATTTTAGGCTTGGTCGTATTCGAGGTCATATCGAGTGTCGATAACGCTATCGTCAACGCGCACGTTTTAAAGACTTTGCCGGAAAAATATCGCAAGATTTTCTTGGTTTGGGGCCTACTCCTTGCCGTTTTTGTCGTACGCGGACTCCTGCCTTTCGTAATCGTCTGGATGGTTAATCCGGGCTTGTCGGTCACGGAGGTATTCGCCTTCGCTTTTTCGGGCGATCCGCAAATTACAGAGTACGTCGAGAGATCTAAACCAATCCTGCTTTTGGGCGGCGGCGTTTATCTATTCCTAGTCTTTCTGGCCTGGCTTTTTCTGGAAGAGAAGAAATATGCCTTTCTGGTCGAGCATTTCATCCATCGCCGCGGGGCCTGGTTCTATGCCATTTCTTCGATCGCGCTTACGGCCATTACTTGGGTGGCGCTGAAAATCAACCCGGTTCTGGCCCTGTCCGCTTCGATCGGCGCGACCGCCTTCTTTATCACTGATGGTTTCAAGAAAAACGCGGAAGAGCAAGAGAAGAAGCTGCTCGTCGACTCCAGCATGAGCGCTTGGTCCAAGATACTATATTTGGAAGTCTTGGATGCTTCGTTTTCGATCGACGGTGTCGTCGGGGCTTTCGCCTTTACCGTTTCGGTGCCGCTGATCCTGATCGGCAACGGCATCGGCGCCTTTATCGTCCGAGAGTTCACCATCCGCGGCATCGATCTGATTTCCAAGTTCGCTTATCTTAAGAACGGCGCCATGTATTCCATCGGTTTCTTGGGCGGCATCATGATTCTGGAGTCTTTCGGCAAGCACTTCCCATTCTGGGTCGCGCCCTTGAACACTTTCTTGTTCCTTGGCCTGTTTCTTTTCCTGTCGTATCGCGAGATACGGCTGGAAAAGCTAGCTGAAGAAAAAGCCGCTTTATAAGCTGCGATTATAACGGCGCTTAGCCGCCAACTACTGCATATGGCAAAAAAACCTAGCATCGGCGCCCACGTCTCGGTAGCGGGCGGGCTCTATAACGCTTTTATCAATGCCGAGCGAATCGGCGCTGAGTGCGTCCAGATTTTCGGCGCCTCGCCCAAGATGTGGCGCGCCAAACAGCCAGACGATTCGGTGTTGAAGAGATATTTCGAAGCGCAGAAGCTTTCGAAGGTCGTTCACGTTTACCTCCATGCCAGCTACTTGGTCAACCTAGGAAGCGACAAGGATGAGAATCGGGAAAATTCGGTCATGAGCTTGATTGATCATCTGGCTATCACTGACAAGCTTAAGGCTCGTGGCTTGATTTTTCACTTGGGCTCAAGCATGTCCGGCACCAAGGAGGATGCTTTGAAATTCACGATTGCCGGCATGAAATCGGTCCTCGAGGCCGTGCCGGGCGAGACTTGGCTGATCATGGAAAATTCAGCGGGTGGCGGTCATAAGCTCGGCCGCGATTTCAGCGAAGTCGGACAGATTATCAAATCCATCGGTTCGAATCGGGTCAAAGTCTGTCTCGATACCGCCCACATCTTCGAAGCGGGCGGGATTGACGAGTATTCGAAGGATAAGGTGAAGAAATTGTTCGATGACTTCGATGAGCATATCGGCTTGGATAATTTGGTCGCCCTGCACATCAACGATTCCAAGACGCCGTTCGATTCGCACAACGATCGCCACGAGAATATCGGAGATGGGTACATCGGGCTCGATGGCTTCAAGAACCTGGCTGCGGACAAGCGGCTCTATGACAAGGATTGGATTTTGGAAGTGCCCGGTTTCGACAATATGGGCCCGGACAAGGAAAACATCGAGATATTGAGGAAATGCTTCAAATAAGTCAAGAACATGGCAAGTAAAAAAACAATTATTTTTGTCGCCATCACGGCAGCAGCGCTGCTGCTCGTAGGAATCGTGGCTTTGTTTCTCAAGGGTGCGTTTAATCCGAATGACCCATATTATGAAAAATTGAGGCAAGGTTGTCAGGGGAATTCATGTTGTTTGGCCTCGGTCAAGGCGATGGGACAGGGTCAGTATTTCGAGGCTCTTAACGGTTCTTGCGAGAATGGTTTTGTCAGAAATCAGCTTATGTGCTTGCAATCGCTCAAGTGGTGCGAACGTCAGAAAGAGCTACCGGAGACAGAGGCCAAGGCCGCTTGCACGGAGACGGGTGGCACCTGGATGACGCTGCCCAACCCATGCGAGCACCGTTGCGATTATCGCGGCGAGGCTTGCATCCAGGTAATCGAAGATGGCTGCCAGTGCGGCGCTAAGCGTTGTTGGGACGGAATCAAGTGTAGACAGAAATAGATTTACCAAATAAAAATGCCCTTGCGCTGCAAGGGCTTTTTATTTATTCAAGGTTGACCATGTAAAGTTTGCCATCCGTACTGAATGTCTTGATCCGGCTCAGAACCGAAGGCTTTAGCCATTCGACAACGCGGATGCCTGAGATGCCGGCGTTAGCTTCCAGCTGTGCACCCAGCTCGTCCCGGGCTTCATCAACGTCCGGTTCGATCTTCTTGCCGAAAATCCAGAAATGGCGGGCGGTGTCCTGGCTGACAGCGCCGACAAAGACTTGTTGGCCGTCAGAATCGGTGATGTTGGTCTGCCATAAGCGCAGTTGGAGGCGAGACTGCCTGCGTCGGCCGTTTAGCGGCTTCTCGTAAGCCAAGGCATTGGGCTCACCGCTCCAAAAACTGGGGTTTATCGGCGCTTTGTTGTAATTGACTTGTCGGATCCAGGCGCCCAGCGATTTTTTCAATGATCTCGGACCTAGCTTGTCTGCCTTGTGCCAGCCCAGCTTGGCCAGGGAAGCGTCGATTGCGTCTGCATTTGGCGCGATAATCAGGTAATTTATCGGCTGCTCGATAGTGCCGTCTATAGTCTCGCTGAAACGAGGGAAGGCGGCTGACGAAAGAGTTCGGACTACATCGGAACTCTTTGCCGGAGGCAGCTTCTCGATCGCGCTGAAGTTGATGCCGTAAAGATAGGAGATAGTCGCTATGGTATAACTGATAACCGCTACCGACATCAAGGCATAGCCGAGCCGCCACATCGGCTTGCTCAGCGGCTTGAAATATTCGGTCGGCCCGGTGCGACGCAAGTGCCATTCGGCCAAGCCGATGCCGACTAAGAGCCACAAGAATCCCAAAATATAGCCGCCTAGGACGTCGCTCAGGTAGTGGACTCCTAGGAATAGGCGGCTGAAGCCGATCAGGAATACAAGGATAAGCCAGCTGAATGTCAGGTTGACCCGCCTAGACCAGCTTGACCGCCGCCAAGCCCAATAAAGAAGGTAGCCGTAGAGGGCGACCGACAGGGCAGCGTGCGCGCTAGGAAAGGAAAAACTGACTTCTTCATAGACGCCGCCGAGGGGCCGCGGCCTTTCGATCGTGACTTTGAAGATGAAAGAGAAGAGTGCGGCGCCGCCGACCGACACCCAGAGACCGGACAAGAAGCGTTTCTGATTCAATCGCCATAGGAAAAGCGTGAACAGCAGGGTAAAAATTATGATGATGCTGAATTTGGCCAAGACCGTGATGACCAGGAAGGTCTCGACCAGGACTGGGTGGCGGAAGGCTATCAAGATGGTCTCGAGCCATTGATCGACGCGCGTAATCGGGTCTGAGTAGATGATGTCTTCGACCAGCCCGGCCAAAAGCAGCCCGGCGTACCCGCCGATCAATATAAGGATGGTCAGCGGAAAGCCGGTGAATTTCTGGCGGGTGAGCCGCCGGTGCAGGAAGCTGATGAGCTGGGGGTGGGCCAGGGCGAATCGTTCAAGGCGGGGCCGGTGCTGCAAGCGGTGATAGCGGGCCTTGAGCAAGTCGTTGAAGGCTAGCCAGAATTGTTCGCCCTTGCGGACAAAAAGCCACTTCATGAGATAGAAGAGGCCGAACATGATAGCCGCCACCAAGGTAAAGGCTTCGAGGCGGTTGAGCCATATCTTGGCCAACCCTAATGCTTGGCCGAAAAAGTAGCCGATTATCAAATGGATGGAGGTCCAAACAATAGCGCTCAATGAATCAAGTATGAGGAAGCGACGGAGGGGCATCTGGCTCAAGCCAGCGATAAAGGCGGTCATCGGACGCAGGAAGCCGATAAAGCGCCCGAAGAAAACGCTCTTGTTGCCGTGCTTGGCGAAAAAGGCCTGGCCTTTCTCGAGGTGAGCTTCTTTCAAGAGCCGGTTTTCATCGCTGAACATGCCGGTGCCGCGCTGGCCGATGACATAGCTCAGGCAGTCGCCCAGTACGAAACCGATTGAGGCAAAAATCAGGATGTCGCCGAAGTGAAAAATGCCTTGCGCCACTAAGGCGCCAAGCAGGATGGCAACGACCGCCCCGGGGATGATCAGCCCGACGAAGACGATCGATTCGGCAAAAAAGAGCAGCCCGACGATCCAGTATCCCAGATTGCCGATATTCTGTATGAATGAGGAGAATGAGTTTAGTAGATTTTCGATCATAATACCATTCATTATACTGCTTATCCGGGGAATAAAAAAGATAAAGGATTATCGTGTGGTCGGAAATAAAAAAACCACCCCAACGAGTGGGGCGGTTCGAAAAACAATCTATTTCGCGGTGATTTTAGCCAGAGTCCTGATACAGCTGGTGCAAATCTTGATTTTTTCACCGGCAATCTTCTTGCTCTGCAGGTTGATGTGCTGGCGCTTGATTGTCTTGATGTTTGAGTGGGATCGGGAAGCGTCCTTGGTAGCGCCGCGTCCGCATGCATCACAACGTTTTGCCATACTATTTCCTATCTTAGTATTATGTTAAACAATAGTCATTATAATATCACAATCATTTGCTTTTGGCAAGGGTAGTTGATAGAATAAAAGTCTGAAGGGTAGTTTTATTAAACCACATTTATGATTATTACCATATTTTTTATCGTTGCCTTGATCTTCTCGGCCATCGTCCATGAGTACGCCCACGGCTGGGTGGCCATGAAGTTGGGCGACCATACGGCCGAGGATGCTGGCCGCCTGACTCTGAACCCGATACCGCACCTCGATCCAATCGGTTCTATTTTGTTGCCAATGTTACTGCTTTTAAGCAAGACTGGCTTCTTTATTGCCTGGGCCAAGCCGGTGCCGTACAACCCCAATAATCTGCGTGATCAAAAATATGGCGATTTGAAGGTGGCCTTGGGCGGCCCGGGGAGCAATCTGGCCTTGGCTTTGTTTTTTGGCATCTTGGCGCGGCTTTTGCCTTTGGCGCATCAATTCAAGCTAACTTTAGCGGCAAATGTCTTGATGAGCGACGGCGATGCCGTTTTGGGTCTGATGCAGGGCCAACCGCTGGCAGCCATGTTTGTCCTCTCCATAATTTTCTGTTTCGTCAACCTGGCCTTGATGATTTTCAACCTGATTCCGCTGCCGCCGCTTGATGGCTCCAAGATCATCCTGCCATTCCTATCATATCGCAATCAGATGCGCTATCATCAACTGAGCGCTTACGGCTTCATCATCATATTGGTTCTCGCTTATCTTGGCGTATTCAGCCTTCTGATGGTCCCGCTTTCGCTTATTTTTTCTCTTATAACCGGGCTCTAGGGCCGGTTTCTGGCTGTTGACACAACCTCTTAAAACTGCTAAATTATTTAAGCAATAAAAATGCCCCAATTCTTTGGGGGATTTTAGTTTTTCGGAAAGGGGAGTCGTGCTGCACTCAACTGACCGACCTGACTCATCATCAATCCTGTGGCTAGGCTTGCGGGATGAGCGCTTTTGAAGCTAATATTAGAAATTTTCGCATTTATGCCAACAATCAACCAATTAGTTCGCAAAGGGCGTGTCAAGACCAAGACCAAGAGTAAGAGTCCAGCCCTGCAGACTACCCTCGACACCTTGCACCGCAAGCGCACCATCCTGCCTGCCGGTGCTGCTTTCAAGCGCGGCGTTTGCTTGAAGGTTACCACTACTACCCCGAAAAAGCCTAACTCGGCCTTGCGTAAGATCGCTCGCGTCCGCCTGTCTAACGGCATGGAGGTCACTTGCTATATCCCTGGCATGGGCCACAACTTGCAGGAGCATTCCGTCGTCCTGATCAAAGGCGGCAAGACCAAGGATCTTCCAGGTGTCCGCTACAAGATCGTGCGCGGCGTTTATGATACCCAGGGTGTTGCCAACCGCAAGCAGTCCCGCTCCAGCTACGGCGCTAAGAAACCTAAAGCGGCCGCTAAATAATCGCGTAATTTAGAAATATATGAGAGGAAAACCAGCACCAAAACGCAAGATCGAAGGCGACATTCGCTATAACGATATCGACGTAGCCAAGTTCATCAACTATATCATGAAGGACGGCAAGAAGACCGTCGCTCAGAGAGTGGTCTATTCCGCTTTCGACATCATCAAGGACAAGACCAAGCAGGATCCGCGCCATGTCTTCAATAAGGCATTGAAGAATGTCGCTCCGCTCTTGGAAGTCCGCGGCAAGCGCGTCGGCGGCGCTAACTACCAGGTTCCGCACCAGGTCCGCGGCGAGCGCCGTTTCGTCTTGGCTTACCGTTGGATCATCTCCGCTGCCGCTGCCCGCACTGGCAAGCCGATGGGCGAGAAATTGGCCGAAGAGCTGATGGCCGCCTTCCGCGGCGAGGGAACCGCTATCAAGAAGCGCGATGACGTCCACCGCATGGCTGAGTCCAACAAGGCTTTCGCCCACTTCGCGCGCTAATGACGTGTAGCATGTAACATGCAACATGTAGCATGCAATGCGTTAAAATAAGTAATTCTAACAATAAGCGTTACACGTTACACGTTACACGCTACATGAAATATAATTTATGCCCCGAGAATATTCACTCGAAAAGACCCGCAATATCGGCATCATCGCCCATATCGACGCCGGTAAGACGACCGTGACCGAACGCATCCTGTTCTATACCGGCAAGAAGCACAAGATCGGCGAAGTGCACGAAGGCGAGGCGACCATGGACTGGATGGAACAGGAGCAGGAGCGCGGCATCACCATCACCTCCGCTGCGACCACTTGTTTCTGGAACAACAACCGCTTGAACATCATCGACACCCCGGGCCACGTGGACTTCACTGTCGAAGTGGAGCGCTCTTTGCGCGTCCTCGACGGCGGCGTCATGGTCTTCGACGGCGTTGCCGGCGTCGAGCCGCAGTCCGAAACCGTCTGGCACCAGGCTGAGAAGTACAAAGTCCCGCGCATCGCTTTCATCAACAAGATGGATCGCACCGGCGCGGATTTCTATAAGGATTTGGAATCCATCCACACCCGCTTGACCAAGAACGCTTTCCCGATCCAGCTGCCGATCGGCGCTGAATCCGATTTCTTGGGCATCATCGACCTCTTCACCCGCGAGGCCCACTATTACCTCGACGACCTTGGCACCAAGCACGAAGTGCGCGAAGTGCCAGCCGACATGAAGGACAAAGTCGAGACTTTCCGCGCCCAGCTGGTCGAGGCCATCGTTGAGAACAACGAAGCCTTGATGGAGAAGTATCTGGCCGGCGAAGAGATCGCCGTGGCTGACTTGAAGGCTGAACTGCGCAAGGCGGTTATCGCCAACAAGATGCTGCCCGTGCTTTGCGGCTCCGCTTTGAAGAACAAGGGCGTCCAGTTCTTGCTCGATTCCATCGTTGAATTATTGCCTAACCCGTTAGATATTCCGCCGATGATCGGCCTTGATCCTAATGACGAGACCAAGCAGATCCCGGTCCGCATCGCTGACGACGAGAATTTCTCGGCCTTGGCTTTCAAGATCGCAACCGATCCGTTCGTGGGCAAGCTCTGCTTCGTCCGCGTTTACTCCGGCGTTTTGACCGCCGGTTCGTACGTCTTGAACGTCTCGACTGGCGAGAAAGAGCGCATCGGCCGCATCGTCCGCATGCACGCTAACAACCGCGAAGAAGTGAAGGAAGTCTATTCCGGCGAAATCGCCGCTGTCATCGGCTTGAAGGCGACTACCACCGGTAACACCCTGTGCGATCCGGAACACCCGGTCTTGCTCGAGTCCATCACTTTCCCTGAACCGGTCATCCAGATCGCTGTCGAGCCGAAGACCAAGGTCGACCAGGAAAAGATGGGCATCGCTTTGTCCAAATTGGCCGAAGAAGATCCGACTTTCCGCGTCACTTCCAATGAAGAGACCAATCAGACCCTGATCGCCGGCATGGGCGAACTGCACTTGGATATCATTATCGACCGCATGAAGCGCGAGTTTAATGTCGAGGCCAACATCGGCCAGCCGCAGGTCGCGTATCGCGAAACCATCAAGGCTAAAGCTGAGGCTGAAGGCAAGTACGTCAAGCAGTCCGGCGGTCGCGGCCAATACGGCCATTGCTGGCTCCGCATCGAACCGAACGAGCAGGGCAAGGGCTATGAATTCATCGACGAAGTCAAGGGCGGCGCTATCCCGCGCGAGTATATCGCTCCGATCGGCAAGGGCGTCAAAGAGGCCTTGGGCCGCGGCGTTCTGGCTGGCTACCCGATGGTCGATATCAAGGCTACCGTTTTCGACGGTTCATACCATGAAGTCGATTCCAACGAAGCTGCCTTTAAGATCGCCGGTTCGATGGCTTTCCAGGAAGCAGCCCGCAAGGCTAAGCCGGTCATTCTCGAGCCGATGATGAAGGTGAGCGTCACCACCCCTGAGCAATTCATGGGCGATGTCATCGGCGACCTGAATTCCAAGCGCGGCCAGATCGAAGAGATGAACGACCAGGGCCAGGCCAAGGTCGTCCTCGCTAAGGTGCCTTTGGCCAACATGTTCGGCTATTCCACCAGCTTGCGCTCCATGACCCAAGGTCGTGCCAGCTACTCCATGGAATTCGCTTACTACACCGAGGTGCCGAACAATGTCGCTGAGGAAATCATCGGCAAGAACAAGAAATAGCCTTTAACCATTAATCACATAGCCCGTATGTCCAACCAATTGGAAAAAGCCTTGGCACTGTGCAAGAAGACCGGCGATCGGATCATCGTTTTCGAGAGTCCGCAGGCCGAAAATCCTTTCGTGCTGATGAACTTGACGGATTATGAGAAAATCGTGGTTTCTGGGAGCGAGGTAAGCGGCTTGACAGAAGCGGAGTTGCTTGATAAGATAAATCGCGACATTGCGCTGTGGAAAAGCGAACAAGAGACCCTTGAAGCGCCCGACAGTGCAGTAGATTTTCTGGCTAGCATTAAAGAAAATACACCGTCAAACGAAGAGCTGGCCACCCCTGGATCCAAGCGTTCCCAGTGGGCCATCAAGGACGAGGTCAAGAGCGCGGCCGAGGAAGTCATCGAAGAAGACCGCCAGTACCTCGAGACAGTCACTTATTAAATCATTTATTAAATAACCTAATTAAACTAACGGCTGGTTGCCTCTATAATCAGTTGGGCTAATAACCTCCACACGTTCTTTCGTTTGGTGGGCCGTGTAAAAAAGGAAAAAATAATATGGCAGAGAAATTCGAACGAACAAAGCCGCATGTCAACATCGGCACCATCGGCCACGTTGACCACGGCAAGACCACTCTTACCGCAGCTATCCTCAGGACTCTGAGCGATCGCGGTTTGACCGCTTCTGACCGCTCGGTCGATCAGATCGATTCCGCTCCAGAAGAGAAAGCTCGCGGTATCACCATCGCTACCGCCCACGTCGAATACGAATCAGAGAAGCGTCACTACGCTCATGTCGATTGTCCTGGTCACGCTGACTACGTCAAGAACATGATCACCGGTGCTGCTCAGATGGACGGCGCTATCTTGGTCGTTGCCGCTACTGACGGCCCCATGCCTCAGACTCGCGAGCACATCCTTTTGGCTCGCCAGGTCGGCGTACCTTACATCGTCGTCTTCTTGAACAAGTGCGATATGGTTGAGGACAAGGAATTGATCGACCTCGTCGAAGAGGAAGTCCGCGACCTTTTGAAGAAATACGAGTTCCCAGGCGATACCACTCCTATCATCCGCGGTTCCGCTCTGCAGGCGTTGAACAACCCAGCAGGCGAATACGGCGATAAGATCATGGAATTGATCAAGGCTTGCGATGAATACATCCCAGAGCCAGTTCGCGATACCGATAAGCCTTTCTTGATGCCGATCGAAGATATCTTCTCCATCGAAGGTCGCGGTACCGTCGTCACCGGCCGTATCGAGCGCGGTGTCATCAAGGTTAACGAAGAAGTCGAGATCGTCGGTTTGGGCGAGACTCGCAAGACCGTCGTTACCGGTATCGAGATGTTCAACAAGCAGTTGGATCAGGGTATGTCCGGCGACAACGCTGGCTTGCTCTTGCGCGGTACCAAAAAGGACGAAGTCGAGCGCGGCCAGGTTTTGGCCAAGGTCGGCACCGTTACTCCTCACTCCGAATTCGAAGCCGAGGTCGTTATCTTGACCAAGGAAGAGGGCGGACGCCACAAGCCTTTCTTTAAGGGCTACAAGCCGCAGTTCTATATCCGCACCACCGACGTTACTGGTGAGGTAGAATTGCCAGCCGGCACCGAGATGGTTATGCCTGGCGATACCGTCAGCTTCACCGTCAAGCTGTTGACTGCTGTTGCTCTCGAAGAGAAGATGCGCTTCGCTATCCGCGAAGGCGGCCGCACCGTCGGTGCAGGTGTTGTAACCAAGATTCTTAAATAGCAGATTCATCCCTCGTCAAGCGATTGGCGAGGGTTAATCTATTATGTAAGTAATTAAGCAATTTTCATGACCGAAGCAAAAGGAAAAACCGACGCGAAGAAGGTTGCCGGCGGCAAGGAAGAATTCTCCCAGCGCATCCGGATCAAGATCAAGGCGTTTGATCACAAGATCATCGACCAATCAACCAAGACCATTATCGACACTGCTCTCCGCAGCGGCGCTAAAGTTTTTGGCCCGATCCCATTGCCGACTGAGAAGAAGAAGTACACGGTTAACCGTTCCACCTTCGTGCACAAGGATGCTCGCGACCAGTTCGAGATGCGCATCCACAAGCGCATCGTGGATATCGTCGAACCGTCTGCCCAGACCATCGAAGCTTTGTCCAGCTTGAGCCTTCCATCCGGAGTGGATGTGGAGATCAAGATGTAAAGCATGTTCTCTTGTCACTCCTGACGGAGCTGACAGGGAACTCAACGACTTGCCCGTCGTTGAAAAGATGTAGCAAGAGGTTGCTCCGTGCCTGCCAACCAGGTCGAAGGGAGCTGATGACCCGCTCATCACCAGACCTCAAGACAACCAGAACTCCAATCATGACGATCAATCAATCGTCGCCTGATTTTATTACTCGAACTCAGATTCTCATACGAAAACACCCGAAAGATTCGGGTGTTTTTGCTTTCAAGGCAAGGAAAAGCGCGCCATTGTGAGTGGCGCGCCTCGGTTGTTCGTCAGACATGGATGTCTATCCTTGCCTTGGGTGAAGAGACGATTAAAGGGGCGGGGTTTTTGAGGAGATATCTCCCCTGATTTCGGGTTGCTTCAGCTTGGATTTGCTGAAAATACTCTCGATGGCTGAGGTCAGATAAAAGGTTGCATTTTTGCTTTTTTGATTTTGGTTTAGCTGTCATGACAGCCTCCTGAGCAGTTGATATAAATACTCAATAATATAGCATATTTTATTAATTTTGTCAATATATTTTGCTGTTTTTTAAAGCAGCTTAAGGTTCCTCTTCTTTGCCTTTGCGGACCCTTACAAGAGCTGGCGCACCGCCCACTGCAGAGCCTTGACATAGTGCTAGTTTTCGTGTAAGATTTAATAGTTGAAAAGAAATATAAGTTTCCAGCGAACAATTTTACACTTCTTTTGCCCAATATTGGCTAAAAGAAAAGGTAAGAAAGTAAACTCGGAAATTGTAGGAGATACATTCATAAATAAGCTGACATAGTCGCAAGTTCAAAGTTCGAGCTCATGAGGGCCTTAAGAACGATTGTTTGTTTAGACTGGTTTGTTTATGAACAAAGCAGTTTTTTATTTTATAAAGATATTATCGAATCCTCTAGATTCCCAAGGAGTCTAGCAGGCAAATGAGCCGATGGCTCCGCTTTGCTGGCTTGGATTCAGCAGACTATGAAATTCGCATTAGCCACAAAAGTTGAGATGACCCAGGTTTGGCGTAACGAGATCGCAATCCCCGTTACCAAGGTAAAACTCGAACCAGGTTCAATCGTTCAGATCAAGACATCGGACCGCGACGGTTACGATGCTGTTGTCGTTGGTTTCGGCTCCCGCCGCGCCAAGAATATCGCTAAGCCGCAGCTCGGACAGATGAAGGGCGTCGGCAATTTCCGTTATTTGAAAGAATTCCGTTATCGTTTAGATATCCGCACCAATGAGAGGGCTGAGTTTGCCGCTCTGACTCGCGGTTTGGCCATCGATCCAGCCACTTTCGAAGTCGGCGACATGGTCAAAGTGCAGGGTGACAGCAAAGGCAAAGGCTTCCAGGGCGGCGTCAAGCGCCATCGTTTCGCCGGCCACAAGACCACCCATGGCACCAAGGATCAGGTCCGCATGCCTGGTTCGATCGGTGCTGGTGAGCCGCAGCACGTTTTCAAAGGCACCCGCATGGCTGGCCGCATGGGCGGCGAGTCGGTTACTGTCGCGAATTTAGAGATTATCGATATCAACCCTGAAGAAGGCACGATGCTGGTCAAGGGCGCCTTGCCTGGCGCACGCAACGGCATCCTGGTCATCACCGGACGCGGCGACCTCAAGACCAAGGCAGCCGCCGAGGTCAAGGCCGAGGAAGTGAAGCCGGTTGAGGAAGTGAAGAAGGAAGAAGAGAAGGTCGAGGAGAAAGTCGAGGAGACCAAGGCCGAGGTTAAGGCTGAAGAGAAAAAGGAAGAGAAGCCGGTTGAGGAAGTGAAGAAGGAAGAAGAGAAGGTCGAGGAAAAGAAAGAGGCCAAGCCTAAGGCCGAAAAGAAGCCGGAAGAAAAGTTCGAAGATAATTATATCGAGAAGTTCAACCACCTGCCTAAGGCTGAGCGTGAGAAATATTCCCAGCCAGCTATCATGGAAGCTTTGAGCGAGCTGGAGAAGCAGTATAATACTGATTTGGTTCCGGCTCTGACCAAGGTGGCAGTCGGCGAGATCAAGGTCGAAGAAGTCGCAAAGTTCATCGAGACCGAATTCAAGCTTGAGACTCCCAAGGCCGAGGAAATCGCCAAGGCCATGCAAGATAAAATTTTTAACCTCGTTGCCGCCGCTCCGGCCGCTCCAACCGAGGCTCCAGTAACTAGCGAAAAATAACTATGACTAAAGTTAAGCTGTACAATCAAAAAGCCGAGGCGATTGGCGAACAGGAATTGAACGACCGCATTTTCGCTGTTGCTTTGAACGAAGGCTTGGTCCACCAGGCAGTCGTCACCCAGCTGGCCAATGAGCGCCAGGTTCTGGCCCACACCAAGGGTCGCGCCGATGTACGCGGCGGCGGCAAGAAGCCATGGAAACAGAAGGGTACCGGCCGCGCTCGCGCCGGTTCGTCCCGCTCTCCGATCTGGATCGGCGGCGGCGTCACTTTCGGTCCGTTGAACAACCGCAATTTCTCCAAGAAGATCAATAAGAAAATGAAGCAGCAAGCTTTATATATGGCTTTGACTGACAAGCTGGCCCACAGCCAGCTGATGCTGCTCGACAAGGTCGAGTTCGCTGAAGCCAAGACCAAGCCTTTCGGCGAGATGCTTAAGAACATCGAGACCAAGGTCCTGACTCGCGAAGCCAAGACCAAGCGCAGCGCTTTGGTCGTGCTGGCCGGCAAGCATGAGAACACTCAGCTTTCCGGACGCAACCTGGCTGGCGTCGAGGTCATCAATTTGGACAATCTGAACATCGTCGACGTCCTCAAATACCGCGACCTGATCATGACTGTCGATGGCGTTAAAAAATTAGAAGCAAGATTAAAGTAAACCTATGGCAATATTCGGCAAAAAAGAAGAAGCTGCAGCTGCCAAGAAGCCGGCTGCCAAGAAACCAGCCGCCGCTAAGACTGCTGCTGCCAAGGCTCCGGCCGCGGCTAGCATGAAGGATCTTTATTCCGAGGGCGGCAAGAAAGACGCTGGCAAGGCTGAAAGCAAGCGCAAGTATGATCAGGCCTATCGCTGGATCGTCAAGCCGTTGGTTACCGAGAAAGCAAGCGTCCTGAACGCTTTGAACCAGTATGTTTTCGCCGTCGCCAAGGACGCCAACAAGATCGAGGTGGCCAAGGCCATCGAGTCGATCTACGGAGTCAAGCCGGTTTCCGTAAACATGCTGCGAGTCTCTGGCAAGAACGTCCGTTTCGGCCGCATCCAGGGTAAGCGCAAGGACTGGAAGAAGGCCGTCGTTACTCTGCCGGCTGGGAAGTCGATCAAAGTTTACGAAGGAGTTTAATAGAAAGTAATTCGCATTGAGCATATATGGCTATTATCAAAGTAAAACCTACAACCAATGGTCGCCGCGGAATGAGTTTTGATGATTTTTCAGACATCACCAAGCGCGAACCGGAAAAGGCATTGGTCATCGTGAAGAAGCGCAGCTCTGGCCGCAATAACCAGGGCAAGATCACTGTCCGCCATCGCGGCGGCGGTTCCAAGCGCGGCATCCGCATCGTCGATTACAAACGCGACAAGTTCGGCGTTCCTGGCAAGGTTGCCGCTATCGAATATGATCCGAACCGCGGCGCCCGTCTGGCTTTGATCAATTACGCCGATGGCGCGAAGCGCTATATCATCGCTCCAGTCGACCTGCAGGTCGGCGCAGTCATCATGAGCTCGAAGGAACAGATCGAAATACTGCCGGGCAATGCGATGCCAGTCAAGTTTATCCCAGCCGGTATCATGATTTACAATATCGAATTACAGCCTGGCCAGGGCGGCAAGATCGCCCGCGGTGCCGGTGTCGGCGTCCGTGTCATGGGCGTCGAGGGCAACTTTGCCCAGATCAAGATGCCATCCGGCGAGATCCGTTTGATCAAGAAGGAATGCTTGTGCTCTATCGGCCAGGCCTCCAATCCTGATCATTCGAAGATCAACGTCGGCAAAGCTGGCCGCAGCCGCCGTATGGGCATCCGCCCGACCGTCCGCGGTACTGCCATGAACCCGAATGACCATCCTCATGGCGGCGGCGAAGGCAACCAGCCGATCGGCTTGAAGCACCCGAAGACTAAGTGGGGCAAGCACGCTCTGGGCGTCAAGACTCGCAGGAGCAAGAAGTCCTCGACCAAGCTGATCATCCAGAGGCGCAAAAAGAACAAGTAATTCAACATTCCAATATTATGTCGAGAAGTTTAAAAAAAGGTCCATACGTTAACGAGCGCATCGTCAAGAAGGTGCTGAACTTGAAGCCAGGCGACAAGACCGTAATCAAGGTCTGGGATCGCGCAGCTACCATCACTCCGGAAATGGTCGGATTCACATTCGGCGTCCACAACGGCCGCCAGCACACCCCGGTCTATGTCGTTGAGAACATGGTCGGCCACAAGTTGGGCGAGTTCTCGCCGACCAGGAAGTTCGTCAGCCATGGCGGCAAGATGGCCAAAGATCAGGCCAAAGGCAAGAAGTAAGCATTTAACTAAACTTGGACATTAGGTAATCATATGGAAATTACAGCCAAAGCAAAACATATTCACATGTCAGCACGCAAGGTCCGCCTGGTGGTTGATGTGGTGCGCGGCAATAAGGTTGATCAGGCTTTAGCCCAGTTGCAGTTCATCAACAAGCTTGCTACCAAGCCGGTCGCCAAGCTGATCAATTCGGCTATCGCCAACGCTGAGCACAATTTCAACCTGGATCGCACCAACCTGTTCGTCAAGACCATCCGTGTCGACGAGGGCGTGACCATGAAACGCTGGATGCCGAAGGCCCATGGCCGAGCGACTCCTATCCGCAAGCGTTCCAGCCACATCATCGTGACTTTGGCTGAAATCAAGGATAGCGGCAGCTTGAAGGCCCGTGAGCAGAAGATTGAGGCTCCGATCAAGCTCGGCACCAAGCCGGTCGAGAACGAGGGCGTCAAGGTCGGCAAGGCCGAGAAGGGCGCAGTCAAGCCGGATGCGGAAGAGAAGGGAGCCAAGACCACTGATCCACGTTCGCACACCGGACGCAGCGGCCACGCTAAAGTCGAAGGCGGCAGCAAGGGCTTCGTAGGCAAGATGTTCAATCGCAAGAGCGGCTAATATTTTGAGAATAACTAATAAGATACTATGGGACAAAAAGTCAATCCAAAAATTTTCCGAATCGGCATAACCAGGACCTGGGACTCTAAGTGGTTCGCGCAGGGAAAGGCCTACGCCAAGAATTTGGAACAGGATACCAAAGTGCGTAAATATTTAGTCAAGGAATTGCGTGAAGCCGGCGTTGACCGCGTCGAAGTCGAGAGGAATCACAAGAAGATTTCTGTCGGCATCTTCACTGCCAAGCCAGGCCTTATTATCGGCCGCGGCGGTGCAGGAGCCGAGGACTTGAAGAAGAAGATCCACTCGAAGTTTTTGAAAAATTACAAGATCACCGATATTACTTTGAATATCACCGAAGTCGATCGCCCGAACTTGTCGGCCCAGATCCTGGCCCAGTCCATGGCTCTGGAAATCGAGAAGCGCATGCCTTTCCGCCGCGTCATGAAGCAGGCCATCAACCGCGTTGAGCGCGCTGGCGCCCTGGGCGTCAAGGTCGGCATCAAGGGACGCTTGAACGGCGCGGAAATCGCTCGCAGCGAAGTCCTGACCTCCGGCTCGATCCCGCTGCACACCATGCGCGCGGACATCGACTACGCCTTGTCCACCGCCAGCACCACTTACGGCGCGATCGGCATCAAGGTCTGGGTCTATAAAGGCGAGGTTTTCGGCGGTGCCCAGTCGAAGAAGGGCGAAGTCATCAGAGAAAGGTCTAAAAAGTAAATTTTGTATAATAGTTTGAAGAAAATACTATGTTAATGCCCAAGAAAACTAAATGGCGCAAATCACATAAAGGCAGGCGCGGAGGCAAAGCCACTCGCATGATCGATGTCAGTTTCGGCGAGTTCGGTTTGCAGAGCACCGAGAACTGCTGGGTCACTGCCCGCCAGATCGAAGCCACCCGCCGCGTCTTGACCCGCTACTTGAAAAAGGGCGGCAAACTCTGGATCCGCGTTTTTCCCCACAAGCCAGTCACTCAGAAATCGGGTGAAGTGCCTATGGGTAAAGGTAAGGGTTCGGTTGACCACTATGTGGCAGTCGTCAAGCCAGGCATGGTCCTGTTCGAGATCGAAGGTATTACCGCGGAGCTGGCTCGCGAGGCGATCACTTTGGCCGGCCACAAGCTGCCGGTGAAGTCTAAGTTCGTAACTAAGCACTAAGAATATGGAATTAAAAGAGTTAAAAACCAAGAGTGAAGCAGAGCTGCATCGTTTGCTGGCCGAATCCCGCGATAATCTGCGCGACCTGCGTTTCAAGGATGCTTCACGACAGCTGAAGGATGTGCGCGAAATCAGGGAAGTGAAAAAGCTAATTGCCCAGATTTTAACTCTGCTCCATCTGCCGAAGCAGTCGAGTGATCAATAATCCAATCATTAGATAACTATGACTAAAGAAGTTATTAAAACTGAAAATACCGCCGCCGCTCCGATCCATCGCAAATTCAGCGGTGTCGTCGTCAGCGACAAGATGGATAAGACTATCACCGTCAAAGTCGAGCAGGTGAAGATCCACCCTAAGTACAAGAAGCGCTACACCGTCAGCACCAAGTATAAGGTGCACGATGAGAAGAACCAGCATAAGGTCGGAGATAAGGTCAGCTTCGTCGAGTGCCGCCCTTTGTCCAAGGACAAGCGCTGGCGCGTAGTTAACGCATAAGAAATTTCAAGAAATATTTGAGAACAATCATATGATACAGATGGGAACACGTTTATTAGTAGCCGACAACAGCGGAGCCAAGAGGGTCCAATGCATCAAGGTGCTTGGCGCGACCAAGAAGCGCTATGCCCGCATCGCCGAGATCATCACTGTCGCCGTCAAGGAAGCGGCACCGCACATGTCGATCAAGAAAGGTGACGTCGCTCACGCCGTGATTGTTCGTGTCAAGAAAGAGATCAGGCGCAATGACGGGACTTATATCCGCTTCAGCGAGAACGCATGCGTCATTATCGATAAGAATAAGAAGGAACCGAAGGCCTCCCGCGTATTCGGTCCGATCGCCCGCGAAGTGCGCAAGGCAGGATTCCAGAAGATCGCCTCGCTCGCTCCTGAGGTGCTATAAATAAACATTGGACAGCGTATATGAAAATCAAGAAAAACGACAAAGTAATGATCCTGGCCGGAAAGGACAATGGCAAGACCGGCAAAGTCCTCCAGGTTTTCCCGGTAAGGCAGCGCGTCAGCGTCGAAGGCTTAAATCTGTTGATCAAGCATCTCCGTCCGCGTCGCGAAGGCGAGAAGGGACAGCGCATCGAGTTTCCAGCCCCATTGAACATGTCCAATGTCATGCTGGTCTGCACCAAGTGCGGCAAGCCGACCCGCGTCGCCTACAAGGTCACCGAAGGCGCCGACGGTGCCAAGAAGACCAAGGTGAGAGTTTGTAAGAAATGTAAACAAGTGATCGATTAACCATATGAGATTACAAGAGCGATACAAAAAAGAAATATTGCCTAGCCTGCAGAAGGAATTCGGCATCAAGAACATCTTGGCTACCCCGAAGCTCCAGAAGGTCGTATTGAACGTCGGCGTCGGACGCCAGACCAAGGAGCAGGCCTTCATCGACAATGTCGAGAAGACCCTGACCAAGATCACCGGCCAGAAGCCGGTCAAGACCAAGGCCAGGAAGTCGATTGCTTCCTTCAAGGTCCGCGAAGGCCAGATCATCGGTTTGAAGGTCACTTTGCGCGGCCAGCGGATGTATGACTTCCTTGAGAAGCTGGTTTCAGTTTCTTTCCCGCGTATCCGCGACTTCCGCGGCATCTCGGACAAGATGGTTGATAAGCAGGGCAATATGACTATCGGTTTCAAGGAGCATACCGCTTTCCCTGAGGTCCGAGTCGAAGAGATCGATAACGTGCACGGCTTGGAGATCTGTATCGATACCACTGCCAAGAACCGCGAAACCGGTTTGGCCCTGTTCAAGCAGCTGGGTTTTCCTTTTAAGACCGAAGAAAAATAATTGATCAAAGAATATGGCGACTAAAGCACAAATCGCAAAGTCTAACAGAAAGCCGAAATTTAGCACCAGGGTTGTCCGTCGTTGCTGGCGATGTGGTCGAAACCATGGCTATATCCGTGATTTCAACCTCTGCCGCATCTGCTTCCGCGAACTAGCCACAGCTGGCGAGCTTCCAGGGGTGACCAAATCAAGCTGGTAATCATTCGTTTACATAACATTTTTTAAGTAGCAATATTATGATGGATCCTATTGCGGACATGCTAACAAGGATAAGAAATGCTTCAGCTATCAGAAAGCCAGAGGTCGTTTTACCCATGAGCAAAATCAAGTTCAACATTGGAAAGATATTACAGAAAGAGGGTTGGGTTGAGCGCGCTGAGGTAATCAAGGCCGACGGCCAGAAGAACCAGGGCGGAGCTTTCGACCAGTTGAGGATCGTCCTGAAGTACAAAGCGGACGGCAAATCGGCGATCAGCTCGATCAAGCGCATCAGCAAGCCAAGCTTGCGCGTTTATGTCACCAAAGAAGAGCTGCCGCGCGTCTTGAACAACCTCGGCATCGCTATCATCTCGACTTCCAAAGGGTTGATGACCAATAAGGAAGCTCGCAAGAACGGCATGGGCGGCGAAGTTGTCTGTGAAATTTATTAATCACCTAACGTTACGATAAACATATGTCGAGAATCGGCAAATTACCAATCAGCTTACCGACAGGCACTTCCGCCAGGATGGACGGAGAATTTTTGGTCGTCAAAGGACCTAAGGGCGAGCTCCGCGAAAAGATCCATCCGTTGACTTTGGTCGAGCTGGCCGAACAGGAAATCAAAGTGAGCGTCGCTAAGCCGGATGTCAAGAAAGAGCGCGCTATGTGGGGTTTGTTCCGCACTTTGATCAACAATATGGTAATCGGTGTCAATCAGGGTTACGAAAAGAAGTTGGAAATCAATGGTGTCGGTTATCGCGCCGCCGTCGCAGGCAACAAGTTGACTTTGAACGTGGGTTTCTCCCACCCGGTCGATTTCACCCTGCCTGAAGGCGTCACTGGCGCAGTCGCAGCCAACGTGATCACTTTGAACAGCATTGATAAATACCTTTTGGGCGAAACCGCTGCTCAGATCCGCAAGATCAGGAAGCCTGAACCTTACAAAGGCAAGGGCATCAAATATTCCGATGAAGTTATCCGACGCAAGGCCGGTAAGACCGCGGCTAAGGGTGGCAAATAATTTTAGATAATATATCTCGCATATGAATCAGACTAAAGAGAAAACATTGAAAAGAGACCGCCGCCGCGCCAAGATCAGGGCCAAGATACAGGGCACTGCCGCTTGTCCGCGTCTTTCCGTCTTCCGTTCCAATAAGGGCATGTACATCCAGCTGATCGACGATCAGGCCGGCAAGACCATTGCTAGCGCCAGCTCTGTCGAGGTCAAGGAAGCTAAGGATGGCGGCAAGGTCGGAATCAGCTTCGGCCTGGGCAAGATGATCGCTGAAAAGGCGAAGAAGGCTGGAATCACGGCTGTGGTTTTCGATCGCGGCGGCTACCAGTACCATGGACGCGTCAAAGCGGTTGCTGACGGTGCTCGCGAAGGCGGACTAGTGTTTTAACTTATCACTATAAACATTGGAAAATATGACAGAACCAGTCAAAAAAGAACAAACCAAACCAGCTGACAATAAGCCGGCCGGTGCCGCTAACCGCCCAGCCAGGAAGGATGCTCGCGGAGGCGGAGCTCGCCGTCCGATGAATCGCGGTCGCCGCGAGGAAATCGTCGAGGAGTTTGAGCAGAAGATCGTCGATCTGGCCCGCGTCACCCGCGTTATGGCTGGCGGCAAGAGAATGCGTTTCCGCGCTTGCGTCGTCGTCGGCAACAAGAAGGGCAAAGTCGGTATCGGCTTGGCCAAAGGTCTTGACGTGACCATGGCTATTTCTAAAGCAGCTACTCAGGCCAAGAAGAATCTGGTTGAAGTGCCGATCGTCAACGATACCATCCCGCACGCCATCACCCACAAGCTGGGCGCAGCCGAAATCCTGTTCAAGCCTGCCTCCAAAGGCCGCGGTATCATCGCTGGCGGCGCTGTCCGCATGGTCTTGGAACTTTCCGGTATCAAGAACATCACTTGCAAGACCTTGGGCACCAGCAATAAGGTCAATAACGCCAAGTGTGTTTCCGATGCTTTGGCAAATTTGAAGAAACCGGCCAAAAAGGCTAAAATTGAAACAAAGAAAGAAGCTGCTCCAGTTGCCGAAGTCGCAGCCGAAACCGCTAAATAGTTTTTAACACATTGAATTTGATATCGTATGTTGAGTTTAAGCAATTTGAAGCCGAATAAGGGCGCAACCAAGAAGCGCAAACGCGTCGGACGCGGTAATGCCTCCGGACACGGCACCTATAGTACTCGCGGTCTGAAAGGCCAGAACTCCCGCTCGGGCGTTTCCGGCCTGAAGAGGCTCGGCATGAAGCCGATGCTCTTGAACTTGCCTAAGAAGCGCGGCTTCACTTCGCTTCAGGATAAGGACCAGGTCGTGAACCTGACAGCCATCAACCGCCACTTCAAGGAAGGCGGCAAGGTCACTCCGAACACTCTTCTGAAGGCCGGCTTGATCGAGGACGCAAGCAAGTCCGTAAAGGTTTTGGGCCAGGGGCAGTTAACTCTCAAGAACCTGGAATTAGTCAACTTGAAGGTCAGCGCGACCGCCAAAGCGCAGCTCGAGAAACTTGGCGGCAAGATTATTGCTAAATAGCACTACTCATCCATATGAATAAGCTTATCCAAATTTGGAAGGCCAAAGACCTCAGGAATAACATCCTGTATGTCTTGGGCATGCTGGTCATATTCCGCATGGCCGCTCACGTTCCGGTTCCGGGCGTTGATGTCAAGGAATTGCAGGCATTTATGAATTCGAACCAGATCCTGGGCCTCATGAACCTTTTCTCCGGCGGCGGCATGGAGAATTTCTCGGTCATCATGATGAGCGTCGGTCCGTATATCACCGCCTCGATCATCTTCCAGCTTTTGGGTATGATCATCCCTTCTTTGGAAGAGATGAATAAAGAAGAAGCAGGACGTCAGAAGATCAATATGTGGACCCGCTGGCTGACCGTGCCAATGGCCGTTCTTCAGGGTTATGGTATGATTACCATCCTGCGCCAGTCTAACCGCGACATCATCACCGCGACCAATCCTTTCGATATTTTTGTCATTCTCATGACCATCACTGCCGGCACCATCTTCGTGATGTGGCTCGGCGAGCTGATCAGTGAGAAGAAGGTCGGCAACGGTATTTCCTTGCTTATCTTTGCCGGTATAGTAGCCCAGATTCCGGTTGCCTTGCAGCAGACCATGGTTAACTTCGATCAGTCTCAGCTTTTCACTCTGCTGTGGTTCATCGCCATTGCCGTAGTTACGATCGTCGGCGTAGTCATCATCAGCGAAGGCCAGCGCAACGTACCGGTCCAGTACGCCAAGCAGATGCGCGGCAACAGGATGTTCGGCGGCTCGACCAGTCACCTGCCTTTGCGCGTGAACATGGCCGGAGTCATTCCGATCATCTTCGCCGTTTCGGTTGTCCTGTTCCCGCCGATGGTGGCTCAGTTCTTCATCCAGGCTAAGACCCAGTTCATCGCCGATGCTGCCCAATGGGTTTATCAGATTTTCCAGAATCAGCTGTTCTACGCCGTCATCTATTTCATCCTAGTCTTCGCTTTCACTTTCTTTTATACTGAAGTGGTTTTTCATCCGTCTCAGATCGCCGAGAACCTGCAGAAGCAGGGCGGTTTCATTCCTGGCATCCGCCCTGGCCGTCCGACCGCCGAGTATCTGGCACAGACTACCTACAAGATTATCCTGGCTGGCGCTCTGTTCTTGAGCATTATCGCCATCTTGCCTCTGATCATGCGCTACTTTACCAACATCCAGTCGCTAGCTATCGGCGGCACCAGCTTGCTGATCGTCGTTTCGGTGGTTATCGAGACCGTCAAGCAGATCCAGTCGCAGCTGACCATGCGCGAATACGAGGGAGTTTAGCCCGATCACATAAGAAGCCGCCCCTCTGGGCGGCTTTTATTTTTTGCTAAGCTAAGTTATAATAGAGATATTCAGCCATAAAATATCACTATGTTCGGCACATCACCGCTCCGCAATCGTCCGACCACTAACAATCCCAACAAGGCCTGGACCTCGACCTATCTGTCGAAGAATCTCCAAGGCAAAGAGTTTGTCGGCCATTCGGCCTTCAAGCGATTCCGCGAGCAGATAGGAAAATTTACAGGCACCAACAAGGTGGCCAATACCGGCACGGTCAAGCAGTTTATCAAGCAGAATTTTTCCGGCAAAAAGGCCTATCAGGTGAATAATTTCCTGAAGTTGCGACTGAAGATGAATGAATCGCAGCGCGAGAAGGTCATCGAAGAGATCAGCCCCTCTGGCGGCATGACCAAGGCGCAGCAGCGTATGGAAGAGCGTCTTGGCAAGGTGCGGCAGAAGGACAATATTTATGAAGCGCAGAAAATGGCTGATAGCCATCTGGCCAAAAGCGAAACGACCCACGTCATGGCCGGACAGTCGTCCAATGTGACCACAGGCTTTGCCAGCAAAGGCAATGGAGAGAAAAAATCCGGCTTTGCCAGCGGACCGGCCAACAACGTAGCGCCATTGACGCGCCAGGATAGCGGGGTGGCTGGCAGCGGACCGGCCAATAGCGCCCCATCACGGCCTTATTTCCAACCTTAAAGAATAAACAATGCAAAAAAGATATTTTATCGTTTTCGGCCCCCCGGGTTCCGGCAAGGGCACACAGGTAAAAGTATTAGCTGAACGTCTCGGTCTGCCGGCCATCTCGACCGGCGATTTGTTGCGCTCGGAAATTGAGAAGGGCACTCCGATCGGCCTGTCGGTCAAGTCGCTCTTGGCCAAGGGCAAGCTGGCTTCCGATGAGGCTGCCGGCGAGCTTTTATTGAAGCGCCTGCGCAGGCGCGATACGGCTGCCGGCGTCATCTTTGACGGCTATCCGCGCCGTTTGAGCCAGCAGGAATTCCTGCTCGGCCACTTGGCCGCCAAACGGCCCGAGCCGCTGATCACACCCCTCTTGATCGATGTCAGTGATGAAGAGGTGGTCAGGCGCATCAGCGGCCGCCGTGCCTGTTTGTGCGGCGCGGTTTACCATATTACCAGCAAGCCGCCGAAAGAGGATGGCAAGTGCGATCGATGCGGCGGCAAGCTTTTCATCCGCGACGATGACAAGCCGTCAGTCGTCAAGGCACGGCTCAAGACCTATCATAAGGAGAGCGCCAAAATCCTTGATTATTGGCATAAGCAGGGCAATCTGATCGAAATCAACGGCGAGCAGACGATTGAGAAAGTCGATGCCGAGCTGATGCGCAAATTGAAGAAACATATATGATTATCATGAAAACCGAGGCGGAGATCGCCAAGATCGGCGAGGGTGGCAAGATCCTGTCGGGCATTTTGAAGAAAGTTACCAAGGCGGCATTGCCGGGCATGACCACGGCTGAGCTGGAAAAGATGGCCTGCGATCTGATCGAGCAGGCCGGCGGACGCCCTTCTTTCAAGGGCTATTGCCCGGTTCCGCAAGGGCGTCCATATCCTACCGCTTTGTGCATCTCCATCAATCATCAGGTCGTCCACGCCCCGGCGTTGCCTCCGCGCACGATTTTTGACGGCGATATCGTCAGTATCGACATCGGGATGGAGTATCCTGCACGCAACGGCTATTTCACTGACATGGCTGTGACTTTCGGTGTCGGCAAGATCAGCGCTCAGGCGCAGAAGCTGATCGATACCACTAGGCAATCGCTCGAATTGGCGATCAAAAAGGTCAAGCCGGGTGCCAGCATTTACGATATCGGGCGCACGGTCGAGGATTATGTCGTGTCGCACGGCTTTTCGGTCGTGCGCGACTTGGTCGGCCATGGCGTCGGCAAGGCAGTCCACGAGGAGCCGCAGATACCGAATTTTCCGATTGAAGCGAATAAGAAAATATTATTGAAGCCGGGCATGGTGATTGCGATCGAGCCCATGGTCAATGCTGGCCGCCACGAAGTCGTGACTGGTCCTGACGGTATGAGCATCGATACTGCTGATGAAAGCTTGTCGGCCCATTTTGAGCATACGGTGGCGGTGACGAAGACGGGGCACCTTGTTTTGACAAGATAATCAAGGGATAAATAATATGAAACGCTATCTCGGCATCGACTACGGCACGAAAAGAATCGGTTTGGCTTTAGGCGATAATCTGACAAAAATCGCGACTCCGTTCAAAGTCGTCGGCTCGCTTGCCGATGTTGTTGCGGCAATCAAGGAGGAAGACGTCGATCATTTGGTGGTCGGTGTGCCATTGACGATGAACAAGGAAAAAGGGCATATGCATGACAAGGTCGAGGAATTCATTTCCGATCTGTCCGATTTGTCCGGCTTGCCGATCGAGCGGGTGGATGAGCGTCTTTCCAGCAAGGCCGGCGACGCGCTTATTGGCGGCAAGAAGGACAAGGCTCCGCGCGATGCGATCGCAGCCATGCTGATCTTGCAAAGTTTTTTTGACAAGCATGACTAGGCCGGTAAAATATGGGTTATCAATAACTTTAGCGTTGCTCGTTGCGGCGGCATTATACTGCCTGCTAGTCGGCACGAAGCTCTCGGCTTGCATCGATTATGTCGATCGTCCTGGCAAGTGCCAGACTATCGTTTGCCGCGGCTGGGCCTATATGGGCAAGGAGGAGCTCGAATGTTTCGGCAGGATTAAATATATCAACGATTCTGGACAACGATGACCGAAGAGACATACCGCATCAAGGCGATCGTCCTGATGCGACAACCATTGCGGGAGCACGACCTCTTGGTCACGGTGTACAGCCCGGAGAAGGGGAAGCAATCGCTGGTCGCCCGAGGGGCCAGGAAATTCCGCTCAAAGATAGCGGCTCATGTCGAGCCGTTTTGTTTTATCGATTGCATGGTCGTTTGCGGCAAATCCCATGATTATATCGGCAGCGCTTTGTCGAGCGATTGCTTGCCTGGCTTGAAATCCGATCTGGACAAGATCGAGGCGGCCAGCCGTGTCTGCCGTTTTTTCAATCTGGCAATCAAAGAAGGGCAGCCCGAGGCACAACTTTTCGTCGAGTTGCGCGATATCCTGGCTTTGATCGATGGGATCGGCGACCCGGCTGACGTCAGTCTTTGGGCGGATCTTTCGATTTTCCGTCTGCTTTCGCGTACCGGTTACGAACCGGATCTGCGCAATTGCGTCTTTTGCGGGTCAAAGCCTGCGGCCGCCGGCATGGTCTTGGATCGACGCAAAAACGGCATTGTCTGCCAGCGGTGCGCTGGCCAGGCAAAAGGCTTGACAATTTCCGAAAATTCTGTTAAATTGCTAAGATTAGCCAATGAATTGGAAATCAGCCGATTCCGCAACTTGAAGATAAGTTCGGAATTAGCTTTAGAAATATCGCACATTGTAACAATCTTAACCGAGCAGCATCACTGATTCCAGAAAGGAGGTTTGGCAGGATGAGCATATCTGACGGTTGGTCAAATAAAGACCCTGAAGTGAGGGGTCCGTTCAGCGTTTTTATGGCTGACGGGAGCAATTTTCTCGACATTCCGACGTATGAGGAGGCAGTGAGCAAAGCGGATGAGCAGCCTGGGTCGAAAGTCAGCGGCCGTGGCGGAGGCGTCGCCTACGTTTCCCAGCCGCGGTCGGAAATTCCGGACAGAAAACGTACAGGTGGCCCGCGCGAAAGACGCAGTTCCGATTTGATCTAGGGCCCAAGCGCTCTAGAAATTCCATGAAGAGGGAGGTATGACCTATGACTCGCAGAGTTTCATCGCCGCTGTCCCAATTGAACAGAGGCCAGGTCAAATTCTTTTCCGAGGAGGGTTTCGGCTACATCATCGAGGATAGTCCAGGGAAAAAGAACAAGCGGGAGGTTTTCTTCCGCCAGAAGCATTTTGCCGGCCCGATCGAGCGCCATCTCGGCAAGCTGGAACTGGATCTCGCCAAAAGGTTGCCGTACAGGCTTGATTTCCGTCCGCCTGAACGCAATGAGGAACTCGTGTATCTGATCATGTGGACCGACAAAGGCCCCATGGCCAAGTACTGGGGCTTTGCCGCCGACTGGGAAAGGGCCAATCGCCGCATCACTGGCCGGCTTTCGCCCGGTTCGGTCATCGTCCGGATCAAGCAGTCCGACCCTGAAAGAGGTATCGTCGTACCGCGTCACGTCTGGGAAGGCGAGTTGGATAAGTACATGGCGAAGCTTAATCATGGCTTCGGCGCCCAGATTCATCCGACTGCTGTAATCGAACAATGCCGGGCTACGGGCTGGACGCCGGTCGATCATCCCTCGAAATGGCATCCGCTGTGCCTGGCTCAGGGGGTATCATGAATATGCTCAAAGAAGTTCTGGATGGGCTTATTGAAGGCATGAGGCGCAGCTTCACAAGGGAGACGTTTGTCGAGTGCTTCAAGAACTATTTCAATCCGGTGAGGCACTGGCGGCAAATGAAGGGGGTGAAGTCCGCCAAAAAAGCATAGTGCTCGGAAGGCAGTAAATCAGGCCGCATGGTGACATGCGGCCTTTGTTTATGGTCAAGGAATTTGATTTCCCGACCATACAAAAAGCCCTTAGCTTTTTATGGCAAGGAAGTGATTTCGCAGAATTTCATGATCCGTTGGCGCGGATCGATGAAGCGGGTGATGAGCGATGGCTGTTCGAAGATCGTCGGTTCTTCCAGGTAGGCCAGGAATATTTTAATAAAGAAAGTGTGTGAAATGTAAAGCGTTTCTTTCGTTTCGTTCCGCATCAGCTCGAGCAGTCCGTCGCAGCGCTGCTTTATTTCATTTCTTGATTCAAGCAGTGAGTCGTTGATGAAGCCGTCGATGAAACCCTGCCGCACGGCGTCGCTGCCTCGGTTATCATAATCCTGTTCGGTGCAGACGGCGGCGACGTCGAAACGTATCTCGCGCAGCTCCGGCAAATAATCGATTGCGGCGCCATGGCCCGTTAGCCCGGCTTGCACAATGAAATCGGCGGTCTGTTTGGTGCGTAAAAGGTCGGAGCAGCAGATTGCGGCAACGCGGCGAAGCGCGGCGGTGTCGGTTTCGTTGAGGCAATCAGGCATACGCGTTTCATCAAGCGGCGGATCGTATTCCTGGCGCGTCAAAGCAGCTACGCTAGCGTATTTGGTTTGTCCAGATATTTGCGGGTCATAAGGCCCGGTTTTCATAAGTATAGCCATAATTTGAAGGGAGGAGGCGCTGCCGCTGTTGGCAGCGCCTCCTTAAAATCAATACCACGAATCGTCGATTACGCCTAGGGGGAATTTAGCCGTGTTTTCCAGATGCTCGCATCCGGGCACGAATTTCGAGAGAAAGAAATTCTGCAGGTTGGGCGTGAAGTGGTTGATGACCACTAAGTTCTGGTCGGCGAAGATTTTGCGCAATAGGCTGCCGTGGGTTACGTAGAGACTCATGCCATGAGCGGCGGCTTCGGCCAGTTCAGCAGCTGACAACGGGCGGCCGCGGAACTTGGTAGCCAGATTTTGGCGCATGGCGCAGAAGGCGGCGAATTTTCCGCCGAATGCGCGGTCGCGTTGCGCTTCGTCAATGATGCGTCCGGCTACCGTTTCCTGGATGTCGAGATAGGAAAAGCTATGCTCGGCGTACCAGCTGGAAAACGTCCTGGCTTCGGCCATGCCGCCGAGCTTGTCGGCAATAGCAGCGGCCGAAGCTTCGCAGCGATCGATGTAGTCTTCTTTGGAAGCGGCTACGCGCCGGTAGAATTCGGCTTGCTTCTCGGTCAATTCCGGCAGGTCTGCCACGAGCACGAGCCAGCGTGCCTTGATTCCCAGAACGTCCAGTCCTTTGATCAGGTCAGGCACATGCCTGATGTGCGAGTCGGCGGTCAAGCTGATGCCGGTGCCGAGTTCGCCCTTGAAAGTGTATTTGCTGCCGTCGTGCGGGTAGTCAGGACATACTGTCGAAACCAGGGTTACTTGGCTTGCGATCCTTTTGAGCTTGCGTTGGTCACCTCGTGAAAAATGGATTCCTGTTTCGGGAAATGCGCGATAGTCTTTGCGATTGAATGGCATAAGTCTCTCCTTTGTGTAATGAGCGATAAAAAAACTCCCCATCCCTTCGTACGACAAAAAATCGTACGAAAGGACGAAGAGTCTTCTTCGCGGTGCCACCTTTCTTCCAGGAAATAAAAAACTGCCACGGAATGTGCCAGCAATTGATTCCTGCTCATCGACTCCGCCGCAGCGACATCGATTAGCCCATGGTTACGGGGGCTGCCGGATTCCCACTAACGCAGGAATCGTCCTTCCGCCTGGGCCTGCCTGCCGGTAGGTAGGGCGGAGAAATCGGACCCAACCCCTTGGCTAGCCAAGGGATCCGATTTGTGGACTTTGCGGTTGTAAATGATAGGCTAAATATAGCGCATTTCGGCCAAAACGTCAACTGTTGACTAATTTTAGCAAATGTAGTATATTTTTCTTATCCTTAAAATCAATCCAAAGCCGTCAGTCCCCCTACGCCAAAGGCTACGGAGGGATAAAACTCCGGCCAACACCGGGGAAGGCGCGGGAAGAAAGTCCCGACCAAGCTGCATTTTGGCCTTGGTCCGAGATGAATAGAACCCGCCGTCCGCTCACGTCACGAGCTCAATGAGAGTCCCGACCAGTGTCGGGGAACTAAGGTGGCACCACGAGAATCCTCGTCCTTAGATATGGCATCAGCCGTATTTAGAGACGAGGTTTTTTATTTGGAAATATTAATAATCTAAAACTATGTTAAGAACACACACTTGCGGTGAACTGACGAAGGCGCAGGCCGGGCAAGAGGTCGAGCTCTCCGGCTGGGTCGCCAAGCGCCGTGACCACGGCGGCATCATCTTCATCGATCTGCGCGACCGTTACGGTCTCACGCAGCTGACTTTCGATGAGAAGTTCGGCGCCGAAGCCTACAAGGCGGCTGACCGCCTGCGCAGCGAATGGGTTATCCATGTCAAAGGCAAGGTTGCTGCCCGTCCGGACGAGATGGTCAATGAGAGGCTCGCGACCGGCACGATCGAGATCGAGGTCAGCTCGCTCGAAGTCTTGTCCGAGTCCAAGCCGCTGCCGTTCGAGCTCGACGATGAGAAAGCGAAGGACGTCAAGGAATCGATGCGCCTGAAGTATCGTTTCCTTGATTTGCGCCGACCGCGCTTGCAGGAGATCCTGATGAAAAGGAACGAAGTCATCCGCCATGTGCGTGATTATTTCAAGCAGCTCAACTTCGTCGAGGTGCAGACGCCGATCTTGGCCAACTCCTCGCCTGAGGGCGCTCGCGACTACCTGGTGCCGTCGCGCTTGTACCCGGGCAAATTTTACGCTTTGCCGCAGGCGCCGCAGCAGTTCAAGCAGCTCTTGATGGTCGGCGGCTTCGACCGCTATTTTCAGATCGCGCCGTGCTTCCGCGACGAGGATCCGCGCAACGACCGCCATCCGGGCGACTTCTACCAGATCGATTTGGAGATGAGTTTCGTCGAGCAGGAAGACATCTGGAACACTGTCGAACCGCTGATGATCGAGCTGACCGAGAAGTTCGGCAACAAGGAAGTAATCCAGAAGCCGTTTCCGCGCTACACCTGGCACGAAGTCATGACCAAATACGGCATCGACAAGCCTGACTTGCGCTTCGATTTCGAGATCAAGCCAGTCAGCCGCACCGTTGCCGGCTGCGGCTTCTCGGTCTTTGCCGATGCCGTCGCCACCGGTGGCGTAGTCCATGCCTTGAAGATCGACGGCGGCGCCAAGTTCTCGCGCAAAGAAATCGATGAGCTGACCGAGGTTGCCAGAAGCAAGGGCGCCAAGGGCTTGGCCTATATCACTTGGAAAGAAGATGAAGGCCTGACCTCGCCGATCATCAAGTTCCTGGGCGACGAGCTCGTCAAGCAGCTGATGGAAGAAGTTGGCGCCAAGCAGGGCGATATCGTCTTCTTCGGCGCCGATACCTGGAAGACCGTCTGCGCCGCGCTCGGCGCGGTCCGCAGCGATTGCGGCGGCCGCCTGGGCTTGAAGGACAACACCAAGGCCGCCTGGTGCTGGGTCAAAGATTTCCCGATGTATGATTATTCCGATATCGAAGACGGCCGCGTCGACTTCGGCCACAACCCGTTCTCAATGCCGCAGGGCGGCATGCAGGCCTTGCTCGAGCAGAACCCGCTCGAGATCCTGGCCTACCAGTACGACTTGGTTTGCAACGGCTACGAAATCTCGTCCGGCGCCATCCGCAACCATCGTCCGGACATCATGTACAAAGCGTTCGAGCTGGCCGGTTATACCAAGGACGACGTGGACAAGCGCTTCGGCGGCATGATCCGCGCCTTCGAATACGGTGCTCCGCCTCATGGCGGCATCGCTCCGGGCATCGACCGCCTGATGATGGTGCTGTTCGATCTCGACTCCATCCGCGACATCTACGCCTTCCCGAAGGACGGCCAAGCGCGCGACGCCATGATGGACTCGCCGTCCGACGTGACCGAAAGGCAATTGAAGGACCTGCATATCAAATTGAACATCCCGCCGAAATTGGCAGATAAGATCTACGACAAAGGGGAATAGCCCCAAAAACAAAAAAGGGACCGCTAGCTTGCGCTGGCGGTCTTTTTTGTTCAAGCTCGAGATCGAGCTTGATAAGCTTTTCCTTTTGCTCCTTCGTGAGCTTGATTTTCTTTAAGATGGATAACTCCACCTCGAGTTCTTTTTGAAAATCAAGCCTTTCGAGAAGCTGGGGTTCGGGGTTGGGGAGAATGGATGATGTTGCGGTGGCGGTGGGGAGGGTCGTGAGTATTGCGACGAGAATGGCGGTGAGCAGGATTTTCATATCCTTTTCTCCTTTCATGTAAAGTTCATTGAAACAAACAAATATACCATAGTTTATTAAATTTGTCAAGACTTAAGCCTGCCAGGCTGGTGATTTTCATATAATCTTAATAAAATGTTGCAAAAGTTAGCCAAAGTGGTACATTATTAATATAGGTTAATAAATAAGCCAAATTCAGCCTTACAGGCCTGAACGGCAATAAACTTATGGAACAGCCAACCATGGCTCGAGAAGCCAATAACGCGGCAAAATTCGCCTTCCTGTACCTGTTATCGTTAGTCTCGCTAGTCTTTGTCAGTACGGCTGTCGGCACGGTCATCTTTCAGATAATCAATAAATTCATTACCGACCCGATCCACACCGAAGCTTTCCAGCAAGAGGCGCTTAAATTCGCGGTCGCATCCTTGGTCATTGCCAGTCCGATTTATTTCCTGACGGCGCGATATATCAACCGAAGCCTAGTGTCGGGCAAGCTTGAACTCCAGGCTGCCATCAGGCGCTGGCTGACATATCTGATTTTGTTCATCGTTTCCGTGGTCATGATCGGCTGGCTGATCGGCACCATTGCAAGCTATATGAACGGCGACCTGACGGCCAA
This sequence comes from uncultured Gammaproteobacteria bacterium, assembly GCA_964443495.1. Lineage (GTDB taxonomy): Bacteria > Patescibacteriota > Patescibacteriia > Patescibacteriales > GWE2-39-37 > JAAXUA01. The sequence continues at coordinate 79,615 of CAYUCS010000002.1, read as the reverse complement.
GTTCGGACTCAAGGCCTTAGCTTCATTGCTGATCGCGGGCATGATCGGCGGGTATTATTGGTACGATATCCGTCGGGAGAAGGTTGAGGCTGATGACAAGACAATCATGTGGTATGGCTATTCAAGCATCGCTGTCGTGGCCATCGCCTTGGTTTTAGCCCTTATTTATGCCGGTTCGCCGCGCGAGGCGCGCGATCGCCGCACTGATGAGCTGCTGCTAAGCCGTTTCGATGTCATCGACAGCGCCATCAACTCCTATTATATGGAGAACGCCAAGCTGCCAGCTGACCTCGACACTCTGGTCAAGGAAAAACGCATTACTGACGACAAGCAGCTGACCGATCCTGTGACCGGCGAGAAGATAGTTTACAAGCCCGGCAAGGACAAGCTGTATGAGCTCTGTGCGACCTTCAGGCGCAGCAACAAGGACGATAATGTCAACCAGTACTATACCACTCGCTGGCCCCATGAGGCAGGCAACCAGTGCCTGACACAGCGTTTGTCGGCCTTTCCGGACGGCAAGATTCCTGTGCCAGCCGCTACCAAGCCGGTTTCCGAGACCGTTCCGGTCAAATAGTTGACAAAACGCTAAAAAGCCGTTAAAATAAGCAAAAATCCAGGTATTATCCTCGGATTTTTGTTTTTTTGGTCGAGGAACATAAATTCCTGACTGCACGAAAAGCCCTCGGCTTTTTATCGTCCTTTTTATCGCAAACGCAGCTAAAAGCTGAAAATCCACTACATCGAAAAGGAGGCTGGAATGAAGAAGGAAGGGGACCCGAGGAAAACCAAAGCGGAGCTGTTTTTAGAACCCAAGGATCACATCATTTTTGCCATGAACACTCCTGACCTTTTCCGAGCCAAATGCCTGGCATCGATGCTTTCGGGCCGTGTCGGGTACATCAAGTTCGGACCGGAAATGAACAGCGCCATACTGGCCAGCTTGCTTTGTCCGTCCGAGAATGTCGCTTTTGAGAATTTGATGAAAATCAGATCGATCTTCAACGCGGCGGAGGGGCGCATCTTGTGGGACAGCCGGCTAGTCGGCATCGCCAATTCCATCGGCCCGACCGTCAAGATGCTGTCCGACATAGGGGTAAGCATGCTCAGCGTTCAAGCCGCCCAAGGGCTGAAGTCTATCAATGCGGCAATCGAGAACAAGGGGCGAAGCTTGCTATTCGCGGCAACGCCTCGTTCTTCGATCGACCACGAAGAGCGGCGGAAGATAGATAACACCGTGTTGAACCGCCAAGTCGCCAGACTCAAGGATCTCGGTATCGATGGCGTTATCTGCTCCTCGCACGAAACCGCCGGTGTCCGCGCCCATCTGCCCGGGGCATTGATCGCCACTCGCGACGTGCGTCCCGCCTGGGTCGAGGTCAAGAATCGCAGCAAGTTCATCACACCCGGCGAGGCCATCGCGGCCGGCGCCGACTTCGTCATCATCGGCAAGCCCATCAGCAGTCCGCCGTCAGCCATCGGCGACCCTACGCGGGCCGCCGACCAGATCATCAGCGAAATCATCGAAGCGCTCGCAGCAAGAGAGGCAGTATCAATCCAACAAAGCTGAAAAGAGGAGGCGACATGAACGAAGCAGAATTGAGAAGGATGGCAAAGCAGAAGATTATCGTAGCCATGGATGTGCCGGATATCTTCACGGCACAGCGCCTGGCAAGGCCGTTGGCACCGTATGTCGGCATGTTCAAGGTCGGCAAGCAGCTTTTCACCTCGAGCGGTCCGGATTCGGTCCGCGTAATCAGGGATGTGGGCGGCGAGGTCTTCCTTGACCTCAAGTACCACGACATTCCGAACACGGTGGCCATGGCTGGCCTCGAAGCGGCCAGGCTCGGCGTCAAGATGTTCAATCTGCACGCGCTGGGCGGGCCGGAGATGATGAGTCAAGCCGTATCGGCGCTGGACGCGGAATACCGTGACATGCCTGGCAAGCGGCCCAAAATCCTGGCCGTCACCATCCTGACGTCTTCGACCCAGGAAACGCTCAAGGCCGTCGGTATCGAACACCCGATCTGCAATATGGTTTCCGGCTTGGCCACTCTGGCTAAAGTATCGGGAATCGACGGCATCGTCTGCTCGCCTCAGGAAATCAGCCTGATCCGCGATGTTTGCGGCCCGAACTTCCTGATCGTCACCCCGGGCATCCGTCCGGCTGATGCCAATGCCAACGACCAGAAGCGCATCGCCACGCCCGGCGCCGCCATCGCCGCCGGGGCCGACTACCTGGTCATCGGACGTCCGATTACTGAAGCGCCCGATCCCGTAGCAGCCGTAGAAGCGATAGTTGACGAGGTCGTGGAAGTTCTGAGGCTGGCAGCCTGAAAATGAAACGACTCATGCGGTCGTGATGACACAACAACGGCAAGGAGGAGCACATGGCAGCTCGTGGAACAGCAGATGGCAAGCAGGACATCCAGTCACTCAAGAGAAGGGTCCGTCCTGAAGTCGGGGACAGCCTCGATAAAACGCTCAAGTTTTGCGGAGGTTTCTACCAGACGCCCAAAGATGCTGATGGCAAGCGTCTCGGACCATTGGTCGGTTACGCTGGCAAATACGACGTCGGCGACGGCACCCAGGCTCATTGGGTCGGCGAAATCTTTTTCAACTGCGCCAAACTTGAGCAGTGGCCTTTCCTTCTGGATCATTACGCTGAGAAGTTGCGTCGTTTGTTGCTGACAGGTGTCGACGATTATCACAACTTTCCGGTTTTTCTCGGCATGCCTATGGGCGGCATCACCTTCGCGCAGGCTCTCGCTCGCGCCGACTGTTATGCCCGCGCCATCTACGCCGAGAAGAAAGTGATCGAGGCGGAAACCGAGACTCAGCGCGAGCAGAGCATCCTGGTCCTTGACCGGCATGCTCTCGAACCGGGCGACCGCGTCATCATTACCGAAGACGTGGTCAATAATTACTCAACCACGGGCAAGACCATCAAGCTCATCCTTGAGGCCAGGGCAATTCCGATTGCCATCGCTTGTCTGAAGAACCGGTCGGAATTGGACCGTTACGAAGATGATTATGTCTCGTTGCCGGTCTTGTCCTATGACCACTCACCCACCATGCAATATCGTCAAGACGATCCTTGTGTGGCCGCCGATATCGCTGCCGGGAACGTCGTCTGGAAACCCAAGAACAGTTGGGAAAAAATCGAACCTTTCATACAGTAATCATGCGAATGGTGCTGTCCGGGGATGCTCTTGCATCCCCTTTTTTTATTTTGCCAGAAGCCGCAAAGTCGGTTATAATAAGGGTAATTAAGGCTATTATTCATTAAGAATCGAACTTCGTTCGATTATAATCGTATGGTCAAGAAACCAGCAGCCAAAAAAAATAGCGAAAAAAAGCCAAAAAAAGCCGCTAAAGTCTTGCCGATCTCACCCAAGGTCATCGCCTATCTTGAAAAGGCTGGCGTGCCGCATGAGGTCATCGCCCACAAGACGGTCTATACGGCTTTTGATGCCGCTCAGACCCTGAAGCGCAAGCTTTCGGAAATCGCCAAGTCGCTGCTGGTCAAAGCGGATCAGGATTACTTCGTCGTCATCTTGCCGGCTGATCAGAATTTGGATATCAAGAAACTGCAGGCCGCCATCGGCAAGCAGACCAAGAAAGCCATCAAGGTAATCAAGATCCCGGGCGAAGAGATAGTGGCGCAGGTCACTAAGACCAAGAATCAGGCGCTGACCGCGTTCGGCGGCTTACATAACTTGCCGGTTATCATCGACGAGAATCTGGCCAAGGCCAAGAAGGCGATCTTCTCCGCCGGCAACGCCAACCATTCGATCGAAGCGGCGGTCAAGGATTTCATCAAGGGCGAGCAGGCGATGGTAGCGAAGTTCGGCGTGAAGCGCGTGGTCAAGAAGATAAAGAAGGTTGCAGCGAAGCCGAAGGCCAAGCCGACTGTTAAAAAGGTTGCAGCGAAGAAACCTGTAAAGAAAAAATAATTTTCAATTTACAATTATCAATTTTCAATGAATTTTCAATTTTTCAATTAAGTTTGAAAATTGTTGCATTGATACATTGATTGGAAATTGTAAATTGATCATTGAAAATTGCAATGATAATTAAGCTCGACAAATTCGAAGGTCCGTTATCGCTCCTCTACCAGTTGATCGAGAAGGAGGAGCTCGACATCACCCAGGTCAGCTTGGCTAAGGTGGCGGACCAATATATGTTCTACATCAAGGCGATGTCCGAGGCCAACCCCGAGGAGATGGCCGATTTTTTGGTGGTCGCAGCCAGACTCCTGCTGATCAAGTCGAAAGCCCTGCTGCCATACCTGTATCCGGAAGAAGAGGAGGAAATCAAGGAACTCGAAGACCAGCTCAAGATGTATCAGGAGTTCCTGGAGGCGACCAAGGTAATTGCCGCCATGATCGGCAAGAAGCACTTCATGTTCGCCCGCCCGTTCAATCGCAAAGCGGCGATGTATGTCGATAACCAGTTCTCGCCGCCGAAAAACCTGACCAAGAGCCTGATTGCCACCGTCTTCGACGAGCTCCTGACCCGCATCAAGCCGGCCGAGACCGCCCTGGAGGAAAGGACGCTCGAACGCAAGATCAATATCGAGGAGAAGATATTGCTGATCGAGCAGCGCCTGCTCGAACGCATGAAGGTCGGCTTCAACCAGCTGATCGAGCAGGCCGAGAACAAGACTGAAATCATCGTCAGCTTCCTTGCCATGCTCGAGTTGGTGCGCATGCGCCAAGTGGACGCCACCCAGGACGAGATGTTCGGCGAGATCGAGATAAGCAGGCTTTAATATAAAATTGAAATCATTATGAATAACTTAAAATCACAAATCGAGTCGCTCCTGTTTATCTCCGCCAAGGCCATGACCTTGAAGACCATCTCCGATCTGACCGGCGTGCCGGCCAAGGACGTGGAGAAAGCCGGGGAAGAGATGATCGAGCAGTACAAGCAATCGGGCAGCGGCATGCAGATCATCCGCAACGGCAACAGCTTGCAGATGGTCAGTGCCCCGGAGAATGCCAAGCTGATCCAGGACTTCATCAAGGACGAGACGACCGGCGAGCTGTCGCGGCCGAGCCTCGAGACGCTGACTATCATCGCTTACCGCGGGCCGATTTCCAAGCTCGACATCGACCGCATCCGCGGCATCAATTGTAGCCTGATCCTGCGTAACCTGCTTTTGCGCGGTTTGATCGAGAGCAAGCACGACAAGACCAAAGATGATGCCTATTTTTCCGTCACCTTCGATTTTATCCGTTTCTTGGGCTTGAACGACGTTAAGGAGTTGCCCGATTATGAACGTTTGCATAAGGATGACACGATAGACCGCATGCTGGAGCAGCCGGAGGTTGCAGTATAAACAAGACGTTCGATTATGTTTTTAGCCAGTCTTCTAGGGGGAGTGATCTCCTCCATATTTTTCTTAAATGTCTCTTTCAACGTTTCCTATTGGCACTTGCCGCAGGAACCGATTTTGCCGTGGATCGGGAAGGAGAAGATCGACAAGGCCGTGCACTGGTCGACTGAGCTGATCGTCGGCCGGACCGCTCTTGCCTTGATCGGCCATCAGCAGATGCTGCGCCTGACCAACAACGGCTTGCCAGTCGCCGGCTTGCGCATGCCTGTCCGGCGCGATGCCAGCTCGTCAGCTCCGTCGGTCAACGCTTCATCGAGCATCGTCCTTGACGGCGTCAACGAGATGGTGCTCTTCGCCAAGAACGAGAAGGCCGTCTGGCCGATCGCCAGCATTACCAAGCTGGTAACGGCCATGGTCTTCCTCGACCACAACCCCGGCTGGGACAAGGTCTATCAGATGAAGCCTAGCGATCGCCGCGAGGGCGGCAAGATCTACCTGTTCAACGGCGACCAGGTCAAAGTCCGCGATCTTTTCTACCTGAGCCTTGTCGCTTCGGGCAATAGCGAAACCGTCGCCCTGGCCAATTCGACCGGCCTGACGACCGAGGAGTTCGTCGCCAAGATGAACGAGAAGATGCGCGACCTGGGCTTGACCCAGAGCTCGTTCGCCGACGTGGTCGGCTTGTCCGATCAGAACGTTTCGAATGCCCAAGAGGTCGCTTTGATCGCCAAGACCGCCTTGGCGCAGAAGGAAATCAAAGACGCGACCCTGACCGACACTTACCGCACCAAGACTTTGGCTGGCAAGGAAGTGGTGGCGCAAAGCACCGACCAGCTGCTCGACGGGGAGCTGGAACAGGGCATAACATTGCTTGGCGGCAAGACCGGACACATCATCAAGGCAGGATATTGCTTTGTTGGAATGTTCGCTAATTCTAGCCGAAATCCGGTCATCTCGGTCATTCTGGGCAGCCCGAGCGACTCCTCCCGTTTCCACGAAGCCTACCGCCTGGCCGATTGGACCTACCGCAATTATCGCTGGCAATAGCGGCTAGGCGTGCTATAATATATATTGTACGATTAATTTTTTAACGCGATATCATGGAAAAAGATAATAAGCAGCGCCCTAAAGTCGTCGTTGCCAACTGGAAGATGAAGCTCGGGCTCAAGGAGAGCGTGGCTTTGGCCGAAGAGATGAAAACCTTGTTTACGGACGTCAAAAAGGGGCGTGTCGGCGTCTGCCCGAATTTCCTCTCGATCAAAGAAGTGAAAGAAGTCCTCAAGGACACGCCTGTAGCCGTCGGCGCTCAGGATATCTTCTGGGAGGACAGGGGCGCCTATACCGGCGAGATTTCGGCCAGCATGCTGCTTGAGGCCGGCTGCGAATATGTCATCATCGGCCACTCCGAGCGCCGCAAGTACATGCTGGAGAACTACGAGATGATCCACCAGAAACTCAAGGCCGTGATCAATACCGACGGCCTGACCCCGATCGTCTGCATCGGCGAGAGCGAAGATGAGCGCAAGACCGATCGCCGCGACTTCGTGCTGGTCCATCAGCTGCAGCAGTCGCTCGGCGGCATCAATCTGCTCGAGAATCAGCGCATTATCATCGCCTATGAACCGATCTGGGCGATCGGCTCCGGCATTACCATTGAGCCGGAGGAGGCGGTCTATGCCCACAAGATCATCAAGCTGACCTTGAACGATATGTTCGGCCCGCAGATTTCCAGCAACAACTTCCAGATTATCTACGGCGGCAGCATCTCGAGCAAGAACGTCAAGGATTTCGTCAATCTCGAGAACATCGACGGCCTCTTGGTCGGCGGCGCCAGCTTGGACGCCAAGGAATTCCACAAGGTGGCCAAAGCCATGCTGACTTGCTGCGCTTAACTATTCATCAAAGTACAACCCATGCTAGTCCACATCAAGAATATCGTCGAAGACGCGCGCAAGAAAGGCTACGCCGTCGGCGCGTTCAATATCCATAACGTCGAGACGGCCCTGGGCGTCGCCCACGCCGCCCAAAACACTTGCTCGCCAGCTATCATCCAGGTTTCCGAGAGCACCATCAAATATCTGGGCTTGAAGCCGGTCACGCATATCGTGTCCACCGTGGCCAAGAACATCGCCCCGGACGTGCCGATCGCTTTGCATCTCGACCATGGCAAGAGCTTCGCCTCCATCGTCGAGTGCATCAACGCCGGCTTCAGCTCGGTGCAGATCGACGCCTCGGAATTGCCCATTGACGAGAACATCGCCTTGACCAAGCAGGTGGTCGAATTCGGCCACAGCAAGGGCGTCTGGGTGCAGGGCGAGGTCGGCGCCATGGTCGGCGGCCACGGCAGCGTCGGCGGCGAGATCGATATTCCCAAAGCCAAGCTCGAGGACGTGATCCGCTTCGTCGAGGAGACAGGCATCGATTCCATCGCGGCTGCCATCGGCACCGCCCACGGAGCCTATACCAACGAAGCCATCGATTTGGAGCTCTTGCGTAAAATCAAGGAAAAAGTTAAGATACCGTTTGTCCTTCATGGGGGTTCCGGCAACGATGAAAAGGAGATGAAGGATTCCATCAAGGCCGGAGTCGATATCATAAACATCGGTACGGACATCAAAGTGGCTTTTTGCGAGACCCTGATCAAGAACTGCAAAGAGCATCCTGACGAGACCGACCCGCGCAATTTGCTTTCACCGACGATCGCCGCGGTCGAAGCGGTGGTGTCCGGCAAGATGAAAGTTTTCGGCAGCGCCTTCTGCATTCCCAAACCGAAGAAATAAATAAACTATGTACGATATTATCCCGTTAGTCCTGATGCTGGTCAGTTTCGGCGTGATGGCGGTGATCGCCATCAGGAAATTTCCCGCCCTGGCCAGTCTTGACGTTGAGAACATTCCGGCAGAAAAAGAGGCCCGCTTCAAGGAGCGGATTTTGAGCAACCGCTTGAAGCGCAATGTCTTGAAGTGGTATGCCAAGGTCGCGCGCGTCACCCGGCCGGTTTTCGGCTGGCTTTCAGAAGTCATGAAATCGCTCTACGCCAAGCTGCACGACCTCAAGGAGAAATATCGTACCGAACAGCCCTCGACGCCAGAGGATATGGAGAAACGCATCCTCGCCCTGTACGAAGAATCGGAAGAGCTGCGCCGCCAAGAGGATTACAACGCGGCAGAGAAGAAGCTGATCGAAATCATCGGCCTGGATTCAAAGAACATCAAAGCCTTCAAGGCCTTGGGTCATCTGTATGTCGAGCGCAAGGATCTGGAAGAAGCCAAGCAGACTTTCGAGCATATCCTGAAATTGAAGGCCGACGACGAAGAAGCCTACGAGGACCTGGCCCTGGTGGCCCAGGCTTCGGGCAACCTGGAGCTGGCCAAGGACGACTACCTGCGCTCAATCGAAATCAACAACCAGCGCGCCCAGACCTATTACCATCTGGCTTTGGTCTATGAAGAGACCGGCGACATGTTCAGCGCCTGCGACAACATGAAGCAGGCCCTGAAGCTCGAACCCAATAATCCCCGTTATCTTGACACTACGCTAAGAATCAGTATAATAATAAAGGATAAAGTCTTGGCGCTGGAAGCTTATGACCGGTTCCTCAAGGTCAACCCAGAGAACCAGAAATTAAGCGAATTTAAGCGACAAATTGACGAAATTTAGCCAAAAGCTAGATAATAACCCCAACGGAAAATATAAGATAAAATACGGGGTTGTTATTTTTGTTTTAAGCATTAAGCCGAAATAGCTCAGTGGTAGAGCACTTCCATGGTAAGGAAGGGGTCCCGGGTTCAAGTCCCGGTTTCGGCTCAGTTTTTTAAACTGGGGGTCGATACCAAAGCGGTCAACTGGGGCAGACTGTAAATCTGCTGGCTTTCGCCTTCGCATGTTCGAATCATGCTCGGCCCACAAAAAGGAAAATTGCATTTGCAATTATTCTTTTTGATGAGCTGAGTATGTAGGAGAAAATGCCTTTCGGCGTGGGGTTTAACCCCTTCGAATCATGCTCGGCCCACCGAAACAGTCTTCACTTGCTTGCGCCTACCTTCGGCTGAAATGCCGGCAACCAAGCGGACTGCATATTAATCGAAACAAAGCATATGAGCCAAGATAACATGATCAAGCTGGAGTGCACCGAATGCAAGACGATCAATTATTTCTCGCGCAAGAACAAGAAGACTTTGAAGACGCGCTTGGAAATGAACAAGTTCTGCAAGCACTGCGGCAAGCACACCGGCCACAAGGAAACCAAATAAAAGCATTTTGCTCAGAGCTCAAAATCATTTTTGAGCTCTGATTTTGCGGGGTTAGTATAATGGTAGTACGTGGGTCTCCAAAACCTATGGCGAGGGTTCGATTCCTTCACCCCGTGCCAAAAAGCAAGGCGCACCAGTAATCTGGTGCGCCTTGCTTTTTGATATAGGAGACGTGAAGGAATCGAACGGGCAGCAGTGAGGCAAACTTTCTGCCGAATTTCTGTCGGCAGAAAGTTTAGCCGAACGCCGATGAATGTGACCGAATAGGGAACATTCAGCGCTGCCCAGGGCAACGAAGACGGAGCGGAAGCGCAGTTGAGGCGAAGTTCCTTCACCCCGCGCTAGGCTGGAAGGGTGACTGAAATATCAGCTGTTATTCTGTTATTTTGATCTAAATCAGTTAGTTCTGAGTTTGTCATTTCCTTATTTCCATCTGCAATGATCTGGATCCAATAATTTGGCGTGGGGCCTGATTGTTTATTGGTTAAAACGAACTCCGAGCTGATAGTTCTAAATATTTCACGCTTACTTTTAATCTCTCCCACTTCAAATGTCAGGCAAGCGCCTGAAGCGAATCCGAGAGCTCGCTCCGACAATTACAGCTAAGGGCCTGCTCGCTTCCTAGTTTCTTTAAGCTTGTGCCTTAATTTGGAAATTAGTTTTGTAGTCCGGCCTTCTTTCTTGAAGCTCCTCGCTCACCTTGGGCATCTTCTTGTAATACCATATAACGTCTGGTCAAAAGGCTGTTATAAGTGTTGGTTGAAATTGATATTGTCCACAGATCCTCATTTGTAATTTGTATTATTATTTTTTTTAGACTAATTTTAAATAAAAAATATTGTTTACTGCACAAAAATATAATGTTATAATAAAATTGTGCAACCCACATTTATTCATATAATTTTCCCATGCCAAATTTAAACCAACAACTATTGTATAAGATTATTGAACATGGACTCAGAGGTGATAAAAAAATGCTTATTGAGCTGGTTGAGGATTTAGCGGCTAATGAGATAAATAATAATAGGCATTCAACGTATAAAAAACTTCTCGAGTTGATTGATAGATCAAAATCTAATTATGCCCAAAGCGGCGCTCGTATTTCACGCTCAAAAGCTGACGATGTTCTGAATAATTTTGAATGGATGATGGATTCAGTGAAAGTTAGGGTAGATAAATTTATAGCGTATTATCAGCATCAGCAAAAACAAGGCGATAGCGAAACTGAACTGTTAAATAAAATTTTATTGTATGGACCACCAGGTAGTGGAAAAACTACACTAGGGTTCTATATTTCCAGTAGGCTTGGTAAGCCAATCAATTATGTAAAAATCACAGATGTAATTTCTTCGAAGCTTGGTGAAACAATGAGAAATATATCTGATTTATTTGAGTCAACATCAGATAGTATTATTTTTATTGACGAATTTGATGCATTGGCAAAATCCAGAGAAGAAGGTAATGACGTGGGAGAATTAAAAAGAATCGTGAATTCGCTTATTCAAACTCTCGATTTTCAAGCAAATGGAAGGATAATAATCGTTGCTACAAATCTTATTGATACAATTGATCCAGCCATACTTAGAAGGTTCTCCTACAAAGTCTATGTTGGTGCGTTAAATACACAAGAAAAGCAATCGTTTTTGGAGTATAAGCTTTTAGGGGTTAATAATTCTTTATCTAAGAAAGATATTACTTTTTTGGTAAAGATTTTTGATTTTTTGCAAATAAACACGATTGATGATATTGATGTCTTTTTCAAGAAAGTGAAAATGAATATGATGTTTGAACATATTCAAAAGCTTGACCTGGCAAATTTTATAGAAGTTGTGTTTATGGAGGACTACATGGCTCGGCCAAAAGACCTGAAAAAGGAAAATATTAACCTATTAAGCAAATTGTGTAAAATGCTAGAAAGTAATGGGTATTCAAAATCAGGCATATCAAATTTGTTAAATATCCATAGGAATTCTTATAAGAACTACGTATTATCAGAATAATATGGCCAAGAAATATAGTCACATAGTGCTGCCAAAGTCACTGATTTCAGGTGAGAGTTCTTATGTTGCTGCTAAGCATGGCTTCCCTCAATATTCAAAAGATATAAATTTTGCTCGTCAAAAAAATCATTTGTCTGTCGGGATTAATCATGTAAGTTCTTATTTCGAGAAGAAGTTAAAATCTGTGCATGTTGAGCCTGAAAAAACCAGGAGTGAGGTGTTGGTGAAATTTAATGGCCCACTTGATAGAAAATTTCTCGCTAAATATCGTGTAAGTGTTTACAAAAAAGATATTGATCGTAATAAAAACGAGCTTATTATCGGCAGCATTAGCAATGACAAGCTTAGGAATCAGAGAAATTCGGATTTTGAAAAATTCAAAAACGATGTTTTAAATTATGCCAATAACGATGCGCTTAAATCCTATTTCAATAAAGTAAAGTCTATTCAACCATTAACTCTTAATGAAATAATTGAAAAAGATTTAAAGAAGAAGTTTAAAAATAATCCTAGCCAGGATTTCTTTGTTGATGTGTCATTCGCTGGCAAAAAAAATGATCTTGATCAAAAGTTGTCGAGCATTGAAGGCGAGTTAGAAGATAAACTTATATCTAAAATAAATACGGAAAGGCTTCATTATTGCCGTCTAAAAGTTAATTTTCAAGATGTAAAAGAAATAGTCAAAAAATATGACGAAATCATCCGTATTAATCAGGCTCCAAAGTATGAATTAATGCTTTCGGCCATGAGAGACGACATATCTCATTTAAAAGTTAATCCCCCTCAAAACGAGAATAGGCCAGTAATTATTTTTGATGGACCGGTAAATAAAGAGCATGTATTGCTTGATAGGGCTGTTAAGGATTGTATTGGATCTAATAGTGGTGATATGTGGCATGGCACCGCTGTTGCAAGTTTAGTTATAGCAGGCATGCAGCTTAACAATAATCAAGAAATTCAACAAGAAAATCACGTTATATCAGCAAATGTTTTAGAGGATAACCCCTTTAAGTTAGATGAAAGAATTGCAGACATTGTTCCACGGCTAGCTGCTGAATATCAGCAATTGATAATAAATTTATCAATAAACAACTACACTACATATTTTGGAGGAGTAAAAACGATTCATAATCTAACCGCCTTACTTGATGAGTTGGCGAATAAATATAACTGTATATTTGTTGTTTCTGTTGGTAACTTGTTTCAGTTTTGGGAAGATGAATTTGTTGAAGCATGTAAAAGGGTTGGATATCCATCCCATTTTGCCTTTAAATTTTCTAGAATTTTGCCACCTGCTGATAGTATTAATAATATTTCAGTTGGTTCTGTGACTTATCAGGAGAGCGTTGACTCGATTACTAGAATAAAACATCCAGCCCCACACACCAGAGGCAATGTTGATGACTCTCCTTTTATAAAGCCAGATTTTGTTCATTATGATTCAAATTTTAAAAAAGATTTTACTCCTGAATATAATGGCATAACAACAGCGTCGGATGTTAATAATGAAATAATAAAATCATATGGCACAAGTTTTTCAACGCCTTTAATCACTCACGAGCTGGCGAAGTTAAGTGGCCAATACCCGAATTATAGCTGCAATACATTAAAGGCTTTATTAGTGCATTTTTCTGATAACATTGATGCTTCTGAGATTGGCGATCTTACGATGAAGAGTTCTTTGGTTGGATTTGGAATGCCAAACATGGAAAGGGCTGTAAATTCCTTGAGCAACTCCACTACTATTGTTATAGAAGATGAAATTAAGATAGGAACAACAAAAACGATTAAATTTCCAATTCCATCATGTATATCAGGTAGTCATTTAAAACGCTTACGCATCCGTAAAACTCTTGTTTATAATCCAATAACAAATCCAAGCAACCCAAGGCTTTATAATCCAATCAATATATCGGCGCAGCTATTAAGGGATGATCGAAAAGCTCAGGGCGGTTTGAGTACTCGAGAAACGTATGGAGGGGCGCACCAAAAATCAAATGTAAAAAATTATCCAACTAAAGAGTTCTCAACAACCAACCATGCCGGAAAATTTTGGTATATTGACGTTGTGTGTGAATTGAAAGACGAGGATTTTACTATCGCCGGAGACTATAGGCAAAAATATTCAATCGTTTTAACAATAGAAGATATGTTTGAAGATGACACCATTGATTTGCACGAGGAAATAGAGAGCATGATAGAGATTGAGTCGAGAGTTTCTGTTCCAATTGATGTTAATTCATAATTGTATATAGTCATATCGACGACACAGTCATTAATTTTTTAAAACCGGGATATAAATATACTCAGTATTTTCTTAAAAAAAGTCATGGCACGCTTCGTTGGGGTGTGCAATAAAAACAACGCACCAGCAATCTGGTGCGTTGTTTTTATTGATATAGGCGATATGAAGAAATCGAACGGGCAGCAGGGGGGGGGCAAACTTTCTGCAGAACTTCTTTCGGCAGGAAGTTTAGTCGACGCCGACGAATGTGACCGAACAGGTAGTATTCAGCGCCACCCAGGACAAAAAACTAGCTCGCGACGGCGAGCGAGTGATTTCGTAACTTCTTCTCCCTATACAATATGAAAATTGCCCTAATTTAGGCTATTTTTAGCTAAAGGAACACGTAGTGCACTGGACAAAAAGTAAAAAATGTGCTTTAATTTATAATTGCACTTTTTATTTTCAACAACAAATCACTCGAAGGGAGGATAAAGAGTATGCCAGGAATCGAACAGATAAACGAGGTGGTGGAGCTATTCGAGAAATCGGGCGAAAAAGCATACGAAGAAGCGGCACTCAAAATTGGTGAAGTTGCAGCACAGGCCTTATTGCTGGCTCACTTCAGGAACAATGCGCCAAAAGGGGGCGGCTTCCTTCAGGTAAACTCACTTTCGGGGTACGCCATTGATGCCGCGAGAAAAGTAACAATGCAGTGTGCCGAACCTGAAATCACGATTTATCACACGAATGGTCTCGGAGCCGAGGTGCGCCGGGTAATTCGCGAAAGCGAGCTCGGTATATCCGACAAGGTTCGGATAGCCCACAGAGGTGCTGAATTGCCCCTGATTCAGGTTTATGCTGGCAATGCCGACCTTAAGGCGAGAATAGTTTCTCTGCTGAGAGAGCGGGTCGTGGCTGATTATCGAGTGGTTGTTGTTTGATGATTCCCAAGGGGTTGCTTCGCAGCCCCTTTATTTTAATAAATCAGGAATACAGAACTTGTGATATAATATTGTTGTAAGCATATATTATGTATGCAATTCAAAAACCAAAAAAGCAGATATGACTGAGCAGTTGGAAAAAAATATCATAAAATACAATTATTATAAGATCTTCACCAAGAGGGTCTATTTGCCTTTGATCGCGATTTATCTTGTCGATCGCGGCGGCGTAAATTTGAAAGAGCTTGGCATCATCGCGAGCGTGACAGGCATCGTGCAGCTCATCCTGGAAATTCCATCCGGGTACTTCGCGGATAGGTTCGGCCACAAATTCGCTTTGCTGGTCGGTTCATTCATCAGCGCGGTGTCGGTTTTGCCGTACGTATTTTTTCCGGGATTTGTCGGCGGACTGATCGGCTCTGCCGGGTATTTCGGAGGCATGGCCTTTGCCTCCGGAACGATGCAAGCGTTCATGCACGAGACGTTGAAAGAGCTCGGACGGGACCGTGAGTACAGCAGCATAATGGGAAAGGCTCAAAGCTTCGGCCTGATCGGCAATGTCTTTCTGGTCGGGCTCGTCCCGCTGACGTATAAGCTGGATCCGAGAATGCCTTTCATAGTCGGCTTTTTTTGCCTGTTCGCGACTTTCTTGCTGGTCTATTCAATGAGGGTTCCAAGGGTCCACGTCGAAGTCCAAAAAGCTGGCAAGAGGGGTTCTTTGAAAAGGTTGCTCAAGGCGTCCAAGGAGATGCCGCTTCTGAGAATGTTTTTCGTCTTCCTGATTTTCGGGATCGTCTCATCCGGCTTCGACCAGTCATCGATGTATAGGGAGATCATGTTCAGGGAAAACGGGATTCCGGTCGAGTGGTTCGGCTTCTTGCTGGCGATCGGGAGCCTTCTTGCCGCTTATGGCGGAACCAAGATCCATCATCTGCGGAAGCTTTCGCCGAGCGCGTTTTATTTTTTCGACGCAGCATATCTGGTGCTGCTATTGATTTTGGTCGGCCTTATTCATAATGCGGTTGCGATAGTGCTGGCCTTCGCGTTGTTTCCGGCATACGACCGGACGCGCAATATAATTTTCGAAGCTCAGCTGTTCGATGAGTTCAACGCATCCGGCTATAAAGCGACGCTTATTTCCGTGATGACGTTTTTCACTTTGGTCAGCACGCTGTGGCTGCCGCTCGTGCTTTCGCGGCTCGTCAGTCAAAATGGATTGTCATTCGGCTATATGTACTTCGGTATCGCAATCGGACTGATTCTTCTACCGGTTCTGATTCTTCAAGGAATGAGCGTCAGGTCGCCAAGGGAGGTTGAGGCGGTATGGCGCTAGCTTAATCATTGATGTATTGGTTTTAAAGTAATATAATTTTAGTAATGTAATTATAAATAATATTATGAATTTCAGAGCCCCAGAATTTAGCCCAGAAAAGCAACTGGCATTTGACAAGATTAATAAGGCGAGAGAGAAAGAGCGCAATCCGGCTGATCCGGAAATTAGTGTCGAGGACCAGGAGCGAGCGCTTTTGGACATCAAGGAGGGCGAGTCTGCCATCGATTATATCAATGGTGGAACTCAAGAAGCCTTGAAAGATTTGGCTAGGTTTATCGAGTCCGTAGTCAAAGAAAGCACGAAAAGAATTTTAGATATTGACGACTCAAACAAATTGGGTGATCAAAAAAACAATCTTATGGCCTTGCTTGACAAGGGACCGCTGTACAAGGTTTTGATTCTCGAATCCCTGCAATCATCGGCCTACAGGGCTGGCGTAAGAAGTGAAGAAAATGCCAATTTGGAGAGGGAGATGGGCGAAGATTTATAGACGAGTTAGTAAAATAAAAAAACAAGGCTAAATCAGCCTTGTTTTTTTATTTCAAAGCTTCTCGAGAAAGACGCTCGAAGTATTCTTTATAAATCACGGATGATGTTCAGGAAATAGTGAATAGCCTGAGGGCGCCAAGCCGGTCTGACTAGACATTGTTGCCATGTTATGTCATTATAACCAATCGCTAGGACTAAACCGTCTCAAGCAGGTTCTTTGATAGTTGAGCGTTTCAATATTCTGAAATAAGCCATTTCTGAAGTCAATCACAAAAGCAAATGGGGGGTGACATGTACAAAACCGAGAAGAAAGTTGTTGATTTGTCGGAAATCGGGATGTTGTTAAAGGAGAATGCGGATACGATTTATCGTGTGGTTGTCGAACCGGTCTATGGCCGCACGGCCCAGGAGATGCTCGATGCAACCGGGAGAAAAGTATTTGGCCGCGCCGACAGGGTCAAAAGCATGCCAGTAACTGGCGGAAAAAAAGTCGAGATTTTCTTCGAGTATTCTGCTAAGGGAATCGACAAGGACAAGGAGAATAAGAAGCGGGAGTGCCGGGAAGTTATGCCTTTCGAGCTTGCCGCCGTAGTCGGGCTTTTTCCGGACCTTGACCATGATCATGCGCTTGGTATATCGACCGAATGGCCCACAGAATCAGGTAAGGAGTGGAATTTCATTTCCTTTACGCAAGGCACAGTAATTGTGAGCTTCAGCGGCGTATATCCGAAAGTTGGCTGGAGCTGTTTTGCTAGGGATTGTGAGTAGGCCAAGATTGTCAAAAAAATGAACGCACCGAAAGGAGAAAGCGGCTATGCTGAACGTGACAATTGTTGACAGGGACCTAATCAGGGCGAGGATTTGCGTTGACAACGTAAGGGCTTTGGCGGAGCGCTTGGGAATGACCGACGAGGTTACTACAACCACTCTCGCGAAAGAGGCGGAGATCGACGGGGAAGCGATCATTCTCTATGGCTATGACGGCGACAGCATGGACGAAGGCGATTTCTATGCCAGGATCATGCTTCAGAGAACAGGTGTCGCAACCCATGTTGTGTCATCAGATTGCCTGACTGTTGGCAAGATTGACGGTTTCAGACAGTGGGCCGGATATGTCGCGGTCCACGCCAAAGAGGGGCGTGTCGATGAAATCGTTGAAAAGCTGAAAGGAAAAATGGACCCAGGGATTGGCCTCTTGGCAATTACCACCTTTGACGTGGAAAAGCACATTATAGGTGATGATGGGCTTCCAGGTCTGCACAAGCCGCCTTTTATCATGATCGTATCAACTGATCAGGAAGATGCAGAAGCATTCGTGTCCGGCCTTCAGGACTTCGGTTATCCGGGCGAGATTTTTTCTAAGCGCATCGCCGGTTTTGTTATGGCGAGCGGCATGGAAACTTGATTTTTGAGCACCCAAGCAGGGCTGACTATTTGAGATTGCTCAATGAAACTGCGTTTAGCGCCCTCAAGCTCTTTTTTTCTAGAATTTAATCTTGATCATGGTATCAGGGTTGCAAATGAAAAAGCCTGGCAGATAGCCGGGCTTTCTTTTATTAAGAAAAGGGAGACAATATTGACATAAGTGGTGAAAAATGTTATGGTTTCGAACTGTTCATTCGACAAATTTAGGAAGTAAAATTCCACAACCGGCGTCGAATATCGATGCCAAATAAAGGAGGCCGCAATGGCTAATTCGGAAGCTTCGGACAGGGGTGCAAGGGAAGTGCTGGAGGATGTGTTCGCACGCGCGTCGCGGGTTGCCTCACCATTGGTGAAACAGGATTGTTACCTGGTTGACGGCGAGTTGAAGAAGTGGGACGGCCCGATGCAAACGGTAAATTCACCCATGTATCGGCAGGTTGCAGGCGGCTTGGAGCCGGTCATTCTGGGGCATTATCCGCAGCTGACAGGAAACGAATCACTCGAAGTCTTGGCAGCTGCAACTGCTGCTTACGACCAGGGACGCGGCTTCTGGCCGATGCTCTCGCTCAGGGGGCGCTGCTCGTATCTTACGGTACTGGCTGATGAGATGGAAAAGGTCCGTGAAGAGGTTGTCGACCTCCTGATGTGGGAGATCGGCAAGTCGCTGGCTGATTCTATCAAGGAATTCGACCGTACGGTCAAGTATATCCGTGACACGGTCGCAGCGGCTTATGAACTGGAGTTCGCCTCTGACGATTTCGTCGAGACCGAGGGCGTAACAGCCCAGATTAGGCGAGTGCCGCTCGGTGTCGTCCTGTGTATGGGCCCGTTCAACTATCCGCTGAACGAAACCTTCACGACGCTGATTCCGGCCCTCATCATGGGCAACACGGTCATCATGAAGCCGCCGAAGATCGGCGTGCTGCTGCACAACCCGCTGCTCAGGATCTTCAAGGAGGTATTTCCGCGCGGCGTCATCAACACGGTCTACGGCGACGGCCAGACCATCATCAATCCATTGCTCGCATCGGGCAAAATCGACTGCTTGGCCTTCATCGGCACGAGCCGGGTGGCGGATCTCCTGAAGAAATCCTCGCCCAATCCGCATCGTTTGCGCAGCATCCTGGGGCTCGAAGCCAAGAATCCGGCAATTATCTTGCCGGCGGCCAATCTGGACACCGCGGTAAGCGAATGCCTGGCTGGCAGCCTGAGCTACAACGGCCAGCGCTGTACAGCCCTGAAGATCATCTTCGTGCACCGGTCGATCGCGGACAATTTTTGCGCCAAGTTTGCGGCAGCCGTGGAGCAGTTGAAGATCGGCCCGCCTTGGGACGTCAGCGTGAGCATCACGCCCTTGCCCGAGGAGCACAAGACCGCTTCAATGACCGAATTGATCGAAGATGCCAAGGCTCAGGGAGCGGCGGTAATCAATCGTCACGGCGGCGAGTTCATCGAATCCTTGATGGTGCCAGCCGTCGTCTACCCGGTCAAGGCCGGTATGAGGCTTTACGACGAAGAGCAGTTCGGTCCCGTAGTTCCGATCGTGGTTTTCGATGACATCGAAGAAACGCTCGAATACGTCCGTAACTCCAAGTACGGACAGCAGGCGAGCGTCTTCGGTCAGAACCCGCAGTCGCTCAGCTACATGATCGATCAGCTGGCCAATCAGGTCTGTCGCATCAACATCAATTGCCAATGCCAGCGCGGTCCGGACAACTACCCTTTTACCGGTCGCAAAGATTCGGCCGAGGGGACCTTGTCATTGACGGACGCATTACGCGTCTTCTCAATCCGCAGTCTCGTCGCCACCAATGCGAAAAGCCGTCCCTTGTTCGAATTCATTGCCCATCACGGCGGTTCGACATTCCTGTCAGTGGAATAACAGAGAGAGGACAAGCGAGTTCTGCATGAATGGGAAAACGGTATCCCTGGATAGGCCCGACGGTCATCATGACTTGGACGGCTGAGCGGTTTGGCCGCCGCTCGATCGGCCCAATGTCTTTACCGGAGGCAAGCAGGTCGAAGAAATATTGCTTCGCACTATCGACCTGTGCGTGGCGCGTTTGACCGCGTAATCAGTCAAAGACTCGTTTGAGTCGCCCCCCCGCTTCTGCGTATCAGGAGCGGGGTTTTTAAATATTAAAATAGCCCCGATGGTTCGGGGCCTTGTTCGTTATGCGGGTTGGTAGGGTGTCCAGTCGAAGTCTTGGTAGCCGACCTGGAGGCCGGCGGCTAGCAGCTCTTCGAGCAGTGCGACGTCTTTTTGGTGGAACAGGCGCGTGTTTACGCCCTTGTCCGGCTCGGCATACTTTTCCGAGTAGACGGCGACGGGACCGGATCCGGTCTTGAGCAGGTGCCAGGCAATCAGGCCGACAGCAAGTTTGGCGCTCTCTTCAGTCAGGTTGACAACCTTGAAGTCGTTGGTCTCGCCCTCTTCGATGACTGGCTCGATGACCGGCAGGGTCAGGAAGGTCATCTTTTCGGCGCCTTGCTCGACTTCGATTCCGTGTGATAGGACGTATTCCTTGACGAAGT
Organism: uncultured Gammaproteobacteria bacterium; assembly: GCA_964443495.1. Lineage (GTDB taxonomy): Bacteria > Patescibacteriota > Patescibacteriia > Patescibacteriales > GWE2-39-37 > JAAXUA01. The sequence goes on along the minus strand of CAYUCS010000002.1, from coordinate 59,071 downwards.
TGTCGCAGGACTGGAAGACCATCGTCTTCGGTTGGCCCTTCGGTTCCTTGTACTCGACTCGGCAGATTTCGTAATGGTCCGCCCATTCGAGTTGCCTGATCAAGGTTTTTAGTTTTCCTGGAGTAAGGTTTACGGCTCGCCAAAACTGCATGGTACACCTCCTTGGAATGATCAAATTATTTCTTGTATAATGAACTAAAGATGTGATAAAGTCAATCATGCCTTCACGGGCATTGAATCAAATATGGATAAAACCAGAATATCATGTCAGGATTGGTAAACATCAATAAGATTTCGAAATCCTTCGGGCCTCATGTCATTTTCGATGAGGCTTCTATTTATGTGGCCAAAAAGCAGCGGATCGGGGTTATCGGGCGCAATGGCGCGGGCAAGACGACGCTGTTCAGGATGATTTTGGGCGAAGAGGGAATCGATAGCGGGGAGATTGCCGTCTTCGATACCACGCGGATCGGCTACCTGGAACAGGAGGAGCGATTCCAGGACGGTGACACGGTCATCGGTTTCCTGGAGCGTGATAGCAGCAAGGAGAGCTGGGAGTGCGCCAAGATGGCGGGAGTGTTCCAGCTGAAGAACGCCTTGCTCGAGAGCAGGGTTAGCGACCTCTCGGGCGGCTACCGGATGCGCGTCAAATTGGCGGCGATGCTGCTGCGCGACCCCAATCTGCTCCTCTTGGACGAGCCGACCAACCATCTCGACCTGAGCACCCTGTTGCTGCTCGAGGCCTTTCTCAAGACCTATCACGGGTCGTATATGGTCATTTCCCATGATCGGGAGTTCTTGCGTTCGACCTGTGACAAGACGCTGGAAGTCGATCAGGGTAAGCTATATTGGTTTCCGTGCTCTTTGGACGAGTATTTGGCTTACAAGGATCTGAAGGAGAAGACGGACGAGAAATACAACAAGAAAATCAAGCAGCAGAAGAAGCATCTGCAAGAGTTCATCGACCGGTTCAGGTACAAGGCCTCGAAGGCCGCCCAAGCGCAGTCGAAGATCAAGCAGATGGATCGCCTGTCGGAGGTGGCGATCCGGCAATCGCTGAAGACGGCGCGGATCATCATCCCGGAGGTGGAGAACAAGAAGGGGATAGCCATCCAGATGCAGGACTTGGCCATCGGCTATCCGGGCAAACGGGTGGCCGAGGTTGCGCCGCTGGATATCCGTCGCGGCGACCATGTGGCCGTCTTGGGCGACAACGGCCAGGGCAAGACGACTTTTTTGAAGACTCTGAGCGGCGACTTGCCGGCGCTGTCCGGCAAATTCTCTTGGCCGGCCCACACCAAGATCGCGTATTATGACCAGAACGTGACGAGCAAGCTAGACCCCAAGGAGCAGGTCGGCGCGTATCTGCAGCGGCAGGCCGGCCTGAATACGAGCATCGAGGATGTCTATCGGATAGCGGGCAATTTCCTTTTTTACGGCGACGACATCAAGAAGAGCATCGCCGTGTTGTCAGGTGGTGAGAAGGCCAGGCTGTGCCTTGCCGGTATGCTGCTGCGCGAATGCAACGTCCTTTTGCTGGACGAGCCGACCAACCACTTGGATTTCGAGACGGTCGAGACGTTGAGCCAAGCGCTGGCCAAGAGCAAGGCTACCATCCTGTTCATCAGCCACAATCGCGAGTTCATCCGAAGCGTGGCGGAGAAGATCGTTGAAGTCGGCGAGGGCCGGGTGAAGCTGAGCGGCCTCGATTACGAAGATTATTTGTTGAGCCTTTATACCAAGGCCGGACTCGGCGCCGCCCAGGAATCTGCGCCGAAGGTTTCTAGGGAAGAAGAAAAGGAAGCGCGCAGGCTGAAACAGGAAAAGCGTAAAGAAATCAAGAGGGAGCAGGACAAGATCCAAAAGAATCTTGAGTTCAACAAGGCGACCGAGCAGAAGCTGCTCAAGGAGTATGAAGCCGACAATTATCGCTTCGACCGCGAGCGCAACATCAGGATGAAAGAGCTGAAAGAAGCGATCGATGACGACGAAATCAAACTGATCGAGCTGGAAATAGAACTGGAAAGCCTGTCGCAAGCATGATTTCTCGCCATGGTTAACGTATAAAAATAGGGCCACCTTTGGAGGGTGGCCCGTTTGGTAAAATACCTAACCTAGTATTTCCTTTATGATTGTTTCCGGGTTGTCGTGGGCGTTCCGTCTGGCGTGGCGATCTGTAATGTCTATCGCGTGTCCAGAAAAGAATATTGCGCTGCAAAGGGCGCATGGTTCGTGGATTTCGTGGTCACGATCACCGATGTAGGGCGCCATCTTGGCGTATTCTTCGGCGGGTGATCCGGACATGACCAGGCTTTGCCGGGGGATGCTTTTGCCCATCTTTATTGTGCCGTACCCGGGCACGATACGGTTAAAGGTGAAGATGGGCGGACGTAGCCCGATGGCTTGCGCTGTTGCCGTGACGAAGCTGGCATTGTCGAATTCATCTATGCCTAGCGGTACCAGGCATCGGGTAGATGGTGCCTGGCCACAGTAAATCCCTATGATAGATTTCGCCATGCAGGCAAGAGCTTTTCCTTTCGGGCTATCGTAGCTCGTTTCGTAGATCCGTTCAAAAATAGCCCCGGCCTCTTTTTCGTTCCAAGGCGACTTTTCGACGACTTGCATGATTTCATCGTTTCGCATGAAGCGGCAGCCTGGGTGGAGTTGAAGCGAGGAAAAGAATTCGGCCAAAGCCGATTCGCTTTGCTCGGCATCGATTGCCGACTTGGCACGAACGACAGCGTCAGCCGAACTGACGCAGATGTAAACCTTGTTCCCGAGGCTCAGCATGAATGCCAGCTCGTCGCGGATTATCTTGGTTCCCAGATGCGGCATTCCGGTCAAGCCGAATCCTGTCACGACTGCGACTTTTTCCTGTCCGGACATGATGCGCGCGATTTGGCCGTTGTCAGAATTGATAAAGGAGGCCATTATGCCGCGCTCCAGGAAATAACATCCGTTTATGATCGACCGGCAGCTTATCGGCCGCGTCATTCTTTCAATCTCGTGATAGGTCGTGCCGACAATCCGATTTCCTCCGATCGACTTCGGCGGACACCCTTGCGCATTGGCCTTCTGCGAGTCATTTTTCATCGCCTGCCTCCTTGGTCGTTATTTTGTCAGATGTGAATGAGCGGTTTTCAATAATATAGCAAGATTCGCTACATGTCAATTTCAGGCGCTTGGCCGTAGTTTACCCGGTAGTGCGCCGTAATCATGCCATCAATTTCTTCCAGGCCAAGCAAATCCAATCGGAGGCGCTGTTCTATGCCGCTTATTCCTGGGCCATCGCACAAGGTCGGGGCGGTTCCGCCAACAATGAAAGGGAAGTGGGCGAAAACCATCTCGTCGGCAATGCCAGCTTCCAGCAAGAGCGGAGTCAATGTCCCGCCCGACTCAAAAAGGACCTTGCCCAGCCCCTTGTCCGACAAGGCCTGTTTCAGATCGGAAAAAAAATTATCATCCTTCAAGACGACGAATTCAACGCCTGCCATCGCTTTCAATTCATCGGTCGGTTCCTGGGCCGTAAAAACGATCGTAGGCGTGCGGTCATCCAGGATGTTCCGCTGAGAATGGTAATCGAGCTGAAGAAAACGGTCGATAAGCCCGCGAACCGAGCCTGGCCTCAGGCCTGATACCAGCGACGGATTGTCGCAGGTGACAGTAGCGCGCCCGACAATGACGATATCGCACCAGTTGCGCCAGCGTTTGACCGGCTCAGACATGCGTTCGCTCAAGGCTTGGCCGAACTCTTTGCTGGAGCTGCCCCTGCTGACCGATGTTTTCCCGTCGGCCGAAGCCCCGCTAAGTATCACTATCTTGATATTATCCATGGCTTATGAATTTACGATTGGTGAATAGTTCAAACCAATATTGCGGGCCGCCGAAGCCGCTCCGCCGCACGCCGCCCCACGGGTCGAAGACGCCGACATCGGCGTGTCCGCCGTTTATATTAATCCTTCCGGCGCGTATTTTTCCTGCGAAAAGAGATTGCACTTCCTTGTTGCTGGAATAGATCGAAAAGCCGAGCCCGTAAGGGTTGGCATCGTTCCACTTCTCAATGATATGTTCCGGATGTTCGCTGCGATAGAGCCAGATAATCGGCGCAAAAGGAGCTTGTGAGCAGATTTCGTCTGAAAGTCCGGTAATTTCGAACAGCTGCAACGGAGCCTTGTCCAGCAGGAGGGTGCTGGACGAGTGGATTTTTGAAGCATATGCATCGGCCAGGTCGCCGGTTCCCCTAAGGAGCGAGCCTAGACGGTTTTCTGAATCAAGCGGATTGCCTGCGGTGATGCGTGACAGCTTGGCGACGAGCTTGTGCTTGAGGTCGTCGTAAATATCCCGGTGGACGGCGATGCCTCTGATGGAATCGCACATTTGGCCGTTGTGCTTGATCATGCTTTCGATCAGCAAGTCAGCCGCCCGTTCCGTTTCGAATGGCAGGCTGCTGTCGACATAAGCCCAGTCATAGCCCTCGTTTTCGGCATGAAGCTCCGTATCGGATTCTGCGCAGAAGATGGCTATTTTGGCGTTGACGGCATTGCTCGCGAAAGAAATGACGGCATCGAAGGCTTTGGAACGGATAAGTTCTTCAGTCAGCCTGTTTGACGAAGCGAGCAGCGCCAGGGACTCGGGCGGGATGCCGCAGGAGTAAAAGGCGCGGATAATTTCATTGGCGGCCATGGGCGTGCGAGAAGAAGGCCGGAAGGTGACCTTGTTGCCATAGAGCAGGGCGGTAGCGACCGTAAAGATGGTCGTGATGATGGGTTGGTTGGCCGGAGGAATGATCAAGCATCGCCCCTTGGGATCGTACCGGAATGATTTTTGCTCCAGTTCATGGATCCGCCCCAGGTTCTTCAATAGCTCAACGGCGCACTCGAGGTCGTTTTTGTGGTATTCGATGGGGCTGCCGGTTTCTTTGGCTGCCAAGGCGGAGAGTTCTTCGGATTTCTTTTCTATGATGCCGGCCAGTCCCGCCAGGCTCTCGAGCGTTTTTTCGTAGCTTGTCGCGACGGGCATTCCGGCGATTTCCGATCGCTGCTCCGCAGCGAGGTCATCCAGCATTTCAATCATGCCGATTTTTTCCATTCCGAAAGGCGACACCACTTCTTTAGGGGTGCCGTCGGGAACGTATTCGCCGGCGACAATAGTTTTTACATCCATGGTCATACTTGGTTGATTACGATGAATTTTTTCAGCTTTCCTTCGGATATTTTAGAAAACTCATCTTGCGTAAAAACAGAAACGGCGATATTCGCGCCTGCGGACAGCCTGATCTGGCTGCTTAACAGCGTTAGGTCCGCGACCTCGTTGCCTAATGGGAATACTTTCAGTTCAAGGCTGCGTTTTGCCCCGGATGCCTCGAGCCGCAATTGCCAGATGTGCGGGTGGAAGGGTTTCATGGCTTCTGTTTTCTCAAGAATCGATTCAAATTCGTCCAAGTCGATATTAGATCCTTTGTAGGTGAGGCTGTCACCAACCCTTCTTTTGATGGGCGCTATTCGGAGCGCGGTTCGCCCGCACGGACAGGCGCCAGGCAGTATCCTGGTGATATCGCCCGTGCGATAACGCAGAAGCGGCGTCGCCTCGCGCGACATGTGCGAGAGGACAAGCTCTCCTTCGTCTCCCGGAGAAAGGAGCTTTTCTGTTTCAGGGTCTATGATTTCAGCGTAGGTGTAGTCGTTTAGAAGATGCAGCCCGTTCTGGCACGAGCACTCGCCAGCAATGCCAGTGTCTATTTCCGCGAGGCCGTACTGGAAAAGAAGCAAGGCATCGAATTCCTTTTCGATGTATTTGCGCTGGGACTCTGATAGGTATTCGCCGCCGGCAATAAGGCGTTTGAATCCGATTTCTCGCGGGTCCACACCAGCCAGCCGAAGACGTTCGATAAAAAACATGTAAAAAGATGAGACGGCGGCGCCCATTTCAGGGTTAAGTTCTTTGGTCACCTTGATGATTTTTTCCAAATTAGCGCTGCTGATCGGAATCGTGAAGCCGCCCGCATGCTGTATGGCATAGTGGTTTATCAGTCCGGCCGAAAAAAGGCCGTATGATGCCAGCATGGCAAACCTTGTTCCATGTTCCACTCCTTGCATCTTCCAGGTTTCGGACAAGTGCTCCCGGCTGTTTCGAAGGTCTTGGCTGGTGTAGGCGGCGATTATCGGATTGGCGGTCGTGCCTGATGAATAATGGATTTCGCGTACCTGTCTCATGTCCACGCATAAGCGGTCGGTAAATTTTACATCTTGCAAAACCTTCTTGCTGATGAACGGCAGGGATTGGAAGTCTTCAAGGCTTGAAAGGCTGCTGGGAGAGCGTTTGTAGAAATCGCGGTAAAAGGGGCTATGCTTGAGCATGTGGGAATAGACCCCGTTCAGCTTATCCACCTCATCGGTTGTTGTTTTTCGGTCAGTCATTTTATCCTTTGTCGCCGGTACTGGCGCGGCCGGCTGAGTCCATGAATTTTTTAAATGTTTCGAAAGTGGAGCCGGAATCTATGACCCCCTGGGCTTTCGCGATGCTGCTCCTGAGGTCGGACGCGTCCGGACCATGTTCAAGAAAGTACAACGCGCCGGCGTTGGCAGCGACTATGCTTGAAGTCTCATGCTTGGCCCGCCCTGTGATGACTTCGAGAAAAAGTTTTTTGGCCTCATCAAGGCTTGACGGCTGCGCGATGCTGATAGGTGACGACTTCCGCAGGCCAAGCTCTTCCGGGGAAACTTCATATGTCCTGATCTGACCGTTGCGCAGCTCGGAAATCTTGGTCGGTCCGACGGTCGATATCTCATCAAAGTGCCTGCCGTCGTCCGTTTTCCCGGCCACGACCAGGGCTGACCTCATTCCGATCATGCGGAGAAGCTTGCACACCCTTTCCGTTTCGTCGAATGAAACGCCGAATACTATGTTTTTGAATTCGATGCCGCTGGCGATGGAAAGGACGTAGCTCAAGGGGTTTAAAAATAGGATCTTGCCGACGTACTCCCTCGACATCAAGGGGAAATGCGGCAGGGCATCGCTGAACGCGATATTGGCAGCCTTGATGGAGCTGTCGTGATTATGGTTGGCGGCATCGACCGGATAGCCCAGCGCTTCGAGCAGGTCCGTGGTTCCAGCCATGCTCGTATCCGACCGGGAGCCATTCTTTACGACTTTTATTCCCATCGTGGCAGCCACGAATGCCGCGCATGTGCTCACGTTGTAGGTTTTGAACTCGTCCTTGCCGCTGCCCACGATGCCGTAGAGCGAGCAGGGGTCATAAGAGCATGCTGCCGGAATACGGTCATAGTCCTGGACGACGTTGAACAGCGCCACGATTTCCTCGTCCTTAACGCCTCGCGTTTGCAAAGACGCGAATAGCGCCCCTAGCGAGGTTTCGTTCGATTCGCCAAGGGAATGTTCCAGAAGTTCCTTGAAAACGGCAGAAAGCAGGCCGGTGTCTATGTCGTCCCCGCTTATGACGTCGCGAATCAGTTTTTCAAACCTATTTTTGGCTGCTTTTTCTTTTTTTTCCGGCATGTTTTTATAAAAAAAGGGCCATCCTTGCGAATGGCCCGCCTTACGGCTACTGAATCAGTCCAAGCGATTTCTCGACACGCAGCAGGACTTTGTCTGCGTTGCTCTGGGCTTTCAGCGCGCCGGCGGCAAGGATGTCTTGCACGAGGCCATCGCTGACCGTTGAGCGTTTTTCCTGGAAAGTCGAGGTGAAGTCTGTAAGAATCTCCACGAGGATTTTCTTGAAACTTCCCATCATCTTTTCTCCTGCCATGTGGCTGTCAATCAAGGACTTGACCTCAGCTTCGCGTTGAGGTGCGAGGGAGATGGCCATCTTGACCAGGCTGTCCAGCTTTTCCGACATCTCGCCTTCGAGGGCGGTTTCCGCTCTCATGATCTTTTTCTTGATTGCCGCAGGCGAATCTGTCAGGAAAATAGCGCTTTCCGGTTTTGATTTCGACATCTTGGTGTCGCCGACCAGCGCAAGGATGTTTACTGGTTCTTCGCGGTTAAGCGTTTCCGGCCTGATGAACACGCGGTGTTTCTTTCCGTATTTTGCGTTGAAGGCGTCAGTAAGCTCGCGAGCTACTTCCATGTGCGAATATTGGTCTTTGCCGACCGGAACGATTTCCGCGTCCTGAAGCAGGATATCGGCTGCCATCATGATGGGGTAACCCATCAGTAGCACGTTGGCCTGCTCGGGCGTCTGTCCTTCGCGCAATTTTTCCTTGAGCGTCGGCACCCTGCAAGCTCGGGCTACGGTGATGTGGCGCTCGAGATAAAGCTTCAGCAGCGCTACTTGGCGGCGTACCGCCCTTTGGTCAAAAATAGTCACCCGTTCAGGATCAAGGCCGAGTGCCAGGTAGTCTTTTACGACCTCATCGACGCTGCCCATAATTTCATTGGGCTCGTGGTCGGTCAGGCCGTGCATCGTGGCCACGAAGACCAGGATTTCGTTATCGCTCTTTTGCAGATCGAGTAACGGAACCGCGGCTCCGATCAGGTTGGCAACGGTTAAGTTTGCCGTGGGCCTGATTCCCGTAATTAGTCTTTTCACCTTGTTATCCTCCTTGGATGTTATTTTTGGGTTTTTCATTTAAGTGAACAAATTATTGTAATATATCAACCTTCCGTTATTTTGTCAAATCAAGGCATAAATGCTACCCTGATGGTATTATCGTTAAGATAAATATAGTATATCGGCGAATTTTATTCAAACATTTCCGCATTTGCGGGCCTTGACACGGCGAGGCAATCGGGTTAATTTTCAAAATCAAGCTAAATATGAATAATCTCAAAATCGAATACAATCGGTATTTTGACCGCAATTTCAAGAATAGCAACCAGGAGTTCATCAAGGACGACAAAATCAGCCAGATTGAAAAGATTGTCGGGCAAGGAAAGCGCGTGCTCGATGTCGGTTGCATGACAGGCTATCTCTCTTATTTCCTTCAGATTAAAGACAATATTGTGTCGGGCGTAGATTTTTTGGAATCAGCGGTCGAGTCGGCCAGAAACAGGGGCATCGACGCCTTCCATTGCGATATCGAGCACGAGCAACTGCCTTTTGCGGATTCGACTTTCGATACCGTAGTCTTTTCCGAGGTCATCGAACATCTGGTCGATCCGATAGTGGCTCTTCGGGAAATTCGCCGAGTGCTTAAGCCGGGGGGCGTAATTATCGTAGCGACCCCGAACATAGCTTATCTGCAGTACCGGCTAGAGCTGCTAGCTGGAAGATTGCCTGATTTTTGCGAATTTAGGGATAAGTACCCGGAAAGGCCGTATAATTTCCAGCACAAGTCGCTATTCACTCACAAAGTATTGGAGGCTGCCTTGTCTGATGCAGGATTCATCGCCCGCCGATGGACGGCCCACTCGGCTTACAAGAACCGGTTCGAGCGATTTTTTGATTTTTTAGAGCGGCCTTTTCCAGGAATTTTCAGAAAAAATATCATAGTCTTGGCAGAAAAGCATGGTCAATAAAACCGACATCTTGGAGTTTTATGAACGCAAGACGGGGCTGCCGGCCCGCCAGGCCACATGGCTTAACAGCCAGAACAATCTTGTCTGCTTGCTTGACGAACGCCTGATCGCAAAGACGACGAGGCGGGAGGCGAGCCATTATCGGCAACTGGAGGCCATTCTTTCAGCCGCTAAGGCATCATTCGGCTTCCCGCGCTTAATCGCGCACGAAGCGATCGGGGGCGGCGCCTTCTTGGCGATGTATGAGGCTGTCGGCGGCGAACCCGTCAAAGTCTTCGGTGATGCCGGGCAAGCCGTTTGGCTTGAAGCTGGCCGGGTTTTGCGTGAAATACATGCGATTGAGTGCCCGCAAGTTTCGTCAGGGTCTCCGGCTCGTTTTTCTCCTAGTGCCGCCGCCGCAACCGTCAGCGAGCTTGTTGATTCCAAGGAGGCATATTGCGCGCTAGTTCCGCAGGTTCTTTCGAAGCAGGAGTTCGGCCGCATGTGCGCAGCATTGGCAAATCTCGCTGGGACCAGCCGGGTTCGCGCGTCGCTTCTTCACGGTGACTATGTCCTCAAGAATCTCTTGTTCAAAAACGGGAAGCTTTCCGGGGTCTTGGATTGGGAGGGCGCGCAAGCTGGCGACCCGCTGCTCGAGCTGGGTTACGTCTATTTGTGGGGAGGACTGATGACTGATTGGGAAGGATTGCGGCGAGGTTACGATCCAGGCTCGTCTTTCGTTTCGGCATCGATGCCGGAGGTAAGCGCCTATGCCGCTTATTGCGGGGCCATGCTGTTCGTTGACGGATTCATGGATCAGGATCAGGGGAAATGGGTCAAAGCGCGCCTGTCTGAAATTATCAGTGAAATTATTTAAATGAGAATCCTATTCGTGCCATTGTCCGAGAACGCCCTCGCCCATACCATGCGGTGCATGGCGGTCGCTCGCGCCGCGGAAAAACGTGGACACAAAACCGCATTCGCGGCTGATCGGAAGGTTGCCGACCTGATCGTGCGCAATGGCTTTGAGTTGTTTGAAGGAGGTTTTGAGTCGGCCAAATCCTTGAGCGATCCTGAATTCTATGTCGAACTGCGTCGGTACGAAATAAGGGCCGCTGAGAAATTCGCCCCCGACTATGTGGTAAATGATCCGATGTTTTCCGGATGCTTCATTAACCAAGCGCTTGGGATACCTTATGTCTTCTTGACCAACGCGACATTGCTGCCATGCTACGGCGGGGCTTATGGTGTCGGCCCGGACGCCAAGGCTTCCAGGATGGACAACTATTTCGGATACATCTATCCTCGGGATGTCATTTTCCCGAGACTGAAAAAAACCGCAAAATCGTTAGGTATCGGATTTCCCGAATCGTATGACGAGCTTTTTGATAAGGCAGACAAAATATTCATTCCAAGTGTCAGTCTTATCGACCCTGTGCGAGCAGAAGATGCGTTGGCGGCAAAGTGCGTGCACATAGGGTCGCTTGCCGCTGATATGGAAGCGGGGCACTCGCAAGGACTGGATGATTTCGTCAGGGAGAACCCGCTGTTTATATATATTTCTTTCGGCGGCTCGGTCGGTGATGCCGGCTATTATAACGCCGCCATCGCGTCAGTATTGTCAGCAGGCTATGCCGCGGTTGTCAGCCTGGGGCCGCAAGTACAACGGCACTGGATAGACAAGCCGCTTGCGGGCGATTCCCGTGTTTACATTGCCAAGTATTTGCCCGGTCTGGCCGTTTCCAAAAAAGCGAAGATGGTGATACATTCGGGCGGTCACGGTACGTTAATGCATTGCCTTGAGGCTGAGGTGCCATCGATTACCGTGCCTAACAATATCGACCAGTTCACTTTTTCTGAGACGGCCCGCCAGCAGGGCTGCTCACTTACTTATTGCGATGCCTCAGGTGACATTGCACGTGCCGATTTTCGCACCGTCATCGACGAGAGATCAACGGCTGCGCTCAGCTCCTTGATCGCGCAGATAGATCGGGATTACGCCGGATTCAAGCGCAGCATCGGGAATGTCGCAGCTGAGCTGAATGGTGACAAGCCGGAAAAATCCGCGGAAATAATCGTATCATTCCTTGAAGCAAACAGGAAGACGGCACCTTACGTCGGTAGAAATTAATATTTGAAATAAGTCCGCATATGACAAAAAATGATTGTTTGTTTTGCAAGATTATAAATGGCGAGGAGCCCTGCTATAAGGTCTGGGAAGATGAGAATTTTCTTGCCTTTCTTGATATCGCGCCGATAAATCCAGGGCACATCCTTCTGATCCCTAAAAAGCACTTTGAGCAGGTCTTCGATCTCCCGAACGACGCATATACGGAAATATTCGATGTTGCGAAAGATTTGTCACACAAGCTGCGGAAGGCTACGTCAGCAAGAATAGTCGGTTTGGCTATCGAAGGGCTGAGTATCCCGCATGTCCATATACACCTGGTTCCGATAAACGAGTGCAACGAGCTGAGCCCGACGAGAGCCAGGGAGGCGTCCGTGAAGGAGCTGGAGGCAATGCATAAGCGCTTGAGCGGACTCCGTACCGATGATTGACCGGATTGCCGTAGCATGGTATAGTCAGTTTCGTGCTAAAAAATAATTCCAGAAAAAAATGAACTATGATTCGCTCGGTATCGGCAAAGAATACCCCAAAATCCTGACCGCAGTAGTGGAAATTCCTAAAGGCGGCCACAACAAATACGAAGTCGATCCTGAGACAGGCTTCATCAAGCTCGACCGCGTTCTGCATTCGCCGCTGTTTTATCCTGTCGATTACGGCTTCATCCCCGAGACTCTGGCCCCGGATGGCGACCATCTGGATGTCCTGATCGTCACCGACAGCCCGACCTTGCCCGGCTGCGTAGTCGAGGTGCGCCCCCTGGGCATCCTGCGCATGACCGACGGCGGGGAACAGGACGACAAGCTGGTCGCCGTACAGGCCAACAATCCGCACTATCACCACAAGATGGAGTTGTCTGACTTGGCCCCTCATTTGCTCGATGAGATCACCCACTTCTTCGAGGAGTACAAGAAGCTCGAGAACAAGCAGGTCGAGGTCAGCGGCTACGAGTCGCTCCAAGCCGCAGAAGAGTTCATCGAACTGACCCACCAGGCGTACAAAAACAAGAAATAAGCAAAACAGGCCGGAAAACCGGCCTGTTTTTTTACGATCATCTTTCCTGCAGCCGCACTTGCATTCGGGCGTCAAATTAATTATCCTGTGAATACGTTGCCAAATATACCGGCTTAGGAGGGGAGGGTGCTATGGGAGCGAAGTTCATTCAATGCCTGGAGAGGATCGTGGAAAAGTATCAGTACGACAAGATGCGCCGGATCATCGCTTTTTTGGTAATGGCGATGCTCAAGATCAGAAAAAGCCAGAGTTATCTGGCCGAGAGCATGTCAGCTGCCCAGCTTGCCATATCGAACATGAAAATGTCTCTCAGCGACCACCGGGTGGAAATCAGGGATGAGTTCGCCATGGAGATACTGGAAGTCGTCCAGTTCGTTTACATGTTTCCTCATCTGACCGATGAGGAGGCTGCGGAGATCGCTGAGTACTGCGAAGGAATCGTGCCCGAAAAGACTTCGAACCTGGAATCTTTCCTGCGTGACAGGTTCAATGTCTCGACCAGCCTGCCCGTGTCCCGGCTGCTTACGCCGAATAGCCTGCAAGAAATGCAGTCGGTGCTGCTCACTTCGATTTTCGGAGTTTACGAAGAGCGTTTCGTGATGAGTACGCAGGAGCGCATTGCCACGGAGCATCTCCTTACGGCCGCCGCCGAGTATTTCAAGGGCAAGGATTTCCAGATGTACGAGATGACCGATTTTTCCGTCACTGTCGAGAAGGGTGACTGCCTGATGAACGTCGTCCTTTCCAATTACGGCGATTCGATCCATGTGTCGGTCGAAAACATCGGTTGAACCGCGATAGATCGGTTCTTACGGAGAGGGTCCAACCTTCTCCTTTTTTTATCATCTATCGCAGTTGACTTTGCCAGCCCAAGGGATATAGTGGAATAAAGGATACTCAAGCATATGAAGGAAATCAACAAGTATATCAACGCCCGGGAGGCGGACATATACCACATGCCGATCCAGGAACGGATCGATTGGCTGGTTGATTTGAGCAAGCGCCATTCCGAGACTTACTGCACGCCCGAGGCCTATCTGGCCAGGAAGCGGTATTCGGCCAAGCATCCGACCATGATCATGGCCCTGAAATGCATGGACGGGCGCATCCATCTGCCTTACGCTACCAAAACGCCATTGGGCATCATCAAGCCGTTCCGCAACATCGGCGGCATGTTCGATCTGGGCTGGCCCTATTTAGGCGAGGTGCTTTACAATACGGTCAGCAACGCCATCGACGATTCGAAGCGAGTGCTGATCATGATCACTTATCATTATTCGAAGAGCGACCAGCATCGCGGCTGCGCCGGCTTCAATTACGATCGCGAAGCGGCCGTCAAGCACGTCTTCGAGGTGAAGAAGCAGATCGAATACGTCTTCGGCCATGACCATCAGACGGTCTATCCGGTAATCTGCGGTTTCGAGACCGACGAAGACGCCATGATCCTGCACGGGGAAAACGGCGAGGCTTTCGACTTGGCGCAAGCCGGCGAGACTTCGAAGGAATTCTGGGCCAACAAATTGCGCACGATGTATCCGGATATGCCAGACCAGGTCTTGCGCGATTTGGTCCCGCTGGCGCAGGGCAATATCGAGCACATCAAGGACATCAGGAATTCGCACCGCAATCTCGAACTCGACTCGGTGCATCGGGAGTGGATCATCTGCATCGGCCGCGGCTTCGATTTCCTGCACGTGCCCAACATCGCCCTGATCATCGGTCCGTACAGCCCGGACATGAGCAGCCCGATCGTCAATGCCGTCAGCATCATCAAATCGAATATGGACAAGGGAATGATCCCGAGAGACGGTTTTTTGCTTTTGGCGTCGGCGCCGTACTCCGAAATCGGCGTGGATCGGGCCAGGGCAGAGCTCAAGTCCCATTTTTTGAGCCAGTACGCCTCCGAGGTCATCCAGAAAGCGCACCCCGACATGCACAAGCTGATGATACGGAAGACAGCGATCCTGAACTGGCACACCAGGAATCTGGAGGTGGCTGACCTTGATTCCTGAATTCGCGCGACGATATCGCAGCTCAATTTATTCATGAAATAGCAAGAGGCAGGGCTTTGTCCGCCTCTATTTTTGTTGTATAATTAAATTTTATCGATTCTTAAGCCATCATTATGTATCCAATCATCAGGAAATATTTGATTTCTATCCTTTCACTATCGGCCGTGGCCGTTTTTTCGCACGCTTTTCTGGGCAGGCAGTTGTTGCACTATGTGGAAATCAATCACGAGCACGAGCTGCTCCTAATATTTCTTCTGATTGCCGTACTGTTCGCTTTGTCTTTTGCCGTGTTCTATATCTCGCACCTGATCAAGCTGCCTTCGTTCGTCTTGGCGATCTTCTTCGGGCTTGCAGCCAAACCTTTGCTTTTGCCGATTACCGAGAACGAGACAGCTTTGAGCATACTGGTCGGCCTGGGCGCGACCTTGATCCTTTTTTCCGGCGGCCTTGAAACGCCGTTTCATAATTTCAAGAAGAATATCGTAAAGATATTCTCGTTGTCATTTGTCGGGCTGCTGGTTACCGCCTTCCTTTTCTCCTTGCTTGTCTGGCTGATCGGCGGCCAGCTGCTGGGCCACGTATCCATGGTCACGGCCGTGTTGCTTGGCGCAATCCTGGCCTCGACCGATCCGGCCGCCATCATACCGGTGCTTAAGCAGCTGCGTTTTAAGAATCCTTCGACCAAGGATATCGTCATTTCTGAAAGCGCGGTCACTGACGTGGTCGGCACTTTGCTGACAGTCGTCTTCCTGGCTTATGTTTCGGCAGGAACGAATTTCTCGAGCATCGTTTCTTGGTACGGCGGGATATTCAATGCCCAGAGCGGCTTGATACTTCTGAAGCAGCTGTTTTTCGGGGCTGTTTTCGGCTTGTTCGGCTATGTTCTGCTCGAGGGGCTGTCACGCTTCAAGAAGAGGTATGAGCAGGAATTCGATGCCGATTCCGCCTTTTTCCTGTTCGTCCCGATCGTGATTTTTGTACTGGCTTTGATGTTCGGCGGCAGCGGTTATCTGGCCGCGTTCATTGCCGGCTTGATTTTCCACTTGGCAGAGCACATGCAGGAGACGGAACATTTTTTCAATAGCTTGGTGGAGGGCTTTTTTAAGCCCGTAATATTCATCCTGCTCGGCTCGCTGGTCGATCTCGGCTCGCTAATGTCATATGCTCCGTTGGGGGTGGCCATGGCAGTGCTGTTCATGGGCGTAATCAGGCCGATAGCGGTTTTCATTTCGCTCATCCCGGTGAATCTTTTTGCCAAGGACAAGACCGGTATCAGGGATATGCTTTTCATTTCTTTCGTGCGCGAAACCGGAGCGATACCGGCCGTCCTGATGGTGACCGTTGTCGGCTTGGGCGTAAAGGGGACAGAGGGCTTGGTCGAGGTCGGGATGTGGGCGATCCTGCTTACTTTGATCGTCGAGCCTTTGCTGACGCCGTGGGCGGCCAAAAGATTGAAGGTCGCCGAAGTGGTCGGTGATGACAAAAAGATCAAGGTTTTGGCAAGCCCGGCAGTCATTCTGGCTTCGCGGGGCCACACCTTCATCAAGCGCTTGCCGAAAGTCATCGAATGGTCGCGAAAGCATGGGGTCAGTCGCGTACAGGTTCTTTTGTGCCTTGAAAATAAATACTCCGAGGCTGCCGAAAAGGAGGTTAAGGACACGGCCAGGAAAGAGTTTTTGAAGCATGCCAAAAGAGCGGCCGAACTCGGTTTAGAGCCATTGGAATTATCCATCGTCAGCCGCAAGGGGTTCTTGCAGAACAATATCGATGAGTTGGCAAAGCACGATTCGGTAACTGCGATTTTTGTCGGATCAAAGATGCTTGATTATCGCTTGGGCGAAATCAAGAAATTGGGGGTGCCGCTTTATTTTATGGATTGAGCCAAGGCCTTTACAAAATAATAAAAAGGTGTTATATTTTGCCGGTAGCTTTTTGATTAGGTATATATTGAATTTATATCGGGTTTGAGGGCTAATTAAATAATATTAGCCAAAAGCTATCGATTTATGAAAACATTCGAAGAACTGGGCTTGAACGCCCAAATATTGAAGAGCCTCAAGGAAATCGGCTATGTCGAGGCCACTCCTATCCAGGAGCAGGCCATTCCTTTCGTGCTGGAAAATGAGCAGGACCTGATCGGTCTGGCCCAGACCGGCACCGGCAAGACCGCCGCTTTCGGTCTGCCGATTTTGAACAAGCTGAATAAGGGCAGGGATCTGCAGGCCATCATCCTGTGTCCGACCCGCGAACTGTGCTTGCAGATCAGCCGCGAGATTTCGACTTTCGCCAAACACTCCTCCGGCGTATCCGTGGCCACCGTTTACGGCGGCGCCCGGATCGATTTGCAGATCCAAGAGCTCCGTGCCGGCGCCAATATCGTCGTAGGAACGCCTGGTCGTGTCCATGACCTGATCCGCCGCAGAATTTTGAATCTCCATACCATCCGTTTCGTCGTCCTCGACGAGGCCGATGAGATGCTCGACCTCGGTTTCAAGGATGATCTCGACGCCATCTTGGCCGAGACTTCGGCAACCAAGCGGACGCTGCTGTTTTCGGCGACGATGTCGGCCACGATTTACGGCATGGCCAAGCAGTACATGAACGAGCCGAAAGAGATCAGCGTCAGCAAGAAGAATATCGGCGCCGACAAGGTCGTCCATCAATATTATCTCGTAAAACCGGGCCAGAAATATGAAGCCTTGCGCCGCGTCGTCGATTCCGAGCCGGATATCTATGGCATCCTCTTTTGCCGCACCCGCAACGAGACCCAGGAAATCGCTGACAAGCTCAAGGAAGACCGTTATTCGACCGAGGCCCTGCACGGTGACATCTCCCAGAATCTGCGCACGCAGATCATGGAGCGTTTCCGCCAGCGCAAGATCCAACTCTTGGTCGCTACCGACGTGGCGGCGCGCGGCATCGACGTCAACGACTTGACCCATGTCATCAATTATAGCTTGCCGGACGTGAGCGAAGTCTATGTCCATCGCAGCGGCCGCACCGGCCGCGCGCAGAAAAGCGGCGTCTCACTCTCGATCCTGACCATGCGCGAACTGCGCAAGGTCCGCGACTTGGAGTACAAGACCGGCAAAACCTTCGAATTGAAGCGCGTGCCGACCGGCCAGGAAATCTGCGAGAAGCAGCTTCTGAGCCTGGTCGACAAGATGGTCAACGCCGAGGTGAGCGAGAAAGAGATCGCGCCTTTCCTGCCGGCCGTCGAAGAGCGGCTCAAGGGCCTATCGCGCCACGACCTGCTGGCACGTTTCGTTTCGGCGGAATTCAATCATTTTTTGAACCTATATAAAGACACCAAGGATATGGAGGCGGTGACTGCCGGCAAACAGGCCGGCGGCTTGCGCGAGCGCAGCGACCGCCAGCCCGAAGAGAACTTCGTCAATGTCCGCATCAATATCGGCAAGAAAGACCGCCTCGAGGTGAAGACCTTGTTCGGCCTGATCAACGCCCAGAAGGAGCTGAAAGGCGCGGAAATCGGCAAGATCAGGATGTTCGAGACTTTTACCATTTTCGGTATCGATAAGAATAGGGAAAAGGATATCGCCCGAAGTTTCAAATCGTCCCATTACAACGGCCGCAAATTGGAGGCCAGGATCGCCGACAGCGTTCCGGTTGATCGGCCAGGACGTAATTTTTCGGATAAGAAGCGCGGCCGCCAAGATGGCAGGAGGCCCGGCCGCCCGAAAGGGAGGCGCTAGCCCTCCTGCCTGCAAACCGCGACAATAACAAGAACGACGGCCCGAAGGCCGTCGTTCTTGTTGTCCGGGCCGGTAACAAAGAAGCTTTGCCATTGTATCTTATATAATAGAGTAACCCCATGCGGTAAATTCAGAATGAAGGGGGGTGAGAAATATGAAACGCTCAAAATCGATATATTTAACGGCAGGAGCCTTGATCTTATCATTGGCTTTGTACGGTACCGCCAGTTTTGCAGATTCCAGGGACAGCGGCCGCCGAGGAGACTTGCTCCGTGAACGGATCGATCTGATGAAAGAACGGATGGAGCGTCGCGGCGACATGATGATGCGCCGGAATTTTTCCGAAGACATCATCTTGAGGAACTCCGCCAATACGCAGGATGTCGGCCGGGTCCGCATCGAATCGCAGCTTAAAGCCGATCGCGGCCAGGACGTGTCGCTTCGGTTCAGGCTTAGCAATGTTTCGGTGGCTTCAGGTCGCGTGCTTGAAGGATGGCTGGTTGACAATGAAACCGGCTACAAATTAAGCCTTGGCATGTTCACCCTATTGGGCAACAGGCAAGCCGATTTGGCCTTCCGCCAAACGATGGTGAATTTCGGCACATACGACAAAGTTATGGTTACGGAAGAATCCGCCAATGACACGAACCCGAATCCCGGCACGATAGTGGTCGCTCAGGCTGATTTGCCCTCCAGTATCAGCGAAATCAGCTTCCGGACGGTCTTGTTGGGCCGCAATGAGGTGCCTGCAACCACATCCACAGCCAGGGGCACAGGCAAATTCGTCTTGAACACCAAAAACAACACTTTGAAGTTCGATATCGAGGTCATGA
This sequence comes from uncultured Gammaproteobacteria bacterium, assembly GCA_964443495.1. Taxonomy (GTDB): domain Bacteria; phylum Patescibacteriota; class Patescibacteriia; order Patescibacteriales; family GWE2-39-37; genus JAAXUA01. Next base: position 39,918 of record CAYUCS010000002.1, on the reverse strand, counting down.
ACCTGTCGAGCCAGGAAACCGGAGCCCATATCCATGGTCCGGCCAACCCTGGAGCCAATGCAGCCATCTTGTTCGCATTGCCGTCTGGCAGCAGCAAGACCGGAACCTGGACCTACGATCAAGCACTGGAAGATAAGATCCTGTCCGGCCAGACCTACGTGAACGTCCATTCGGCCAATTTTCCGAATGGCGAAATCAGGGGTCAGATCATACCGTAATGGCAGTATCGGCTGACAACGGGCCGGGAGCGACGCTCCCGGCTTTACTTTTTGGCAATTTCGAGCTATATTGTCTAATATTACAGCCAAACAAGAATAATAAAGGCAAAACTATATCAAATTTATGGAAGATCTGCAACGCGAGCGGTTAGACCGTGTCAAAAAACTGGAATTGCTCAAGAGCAAGGACATCATACCTTATGCCGACAAGTTCGAGCGTACCCATACTTGCCTAGAGGCTGCCGGTCTTGAACTTGGCACCAAGGTGGCGGTTGCCGGCCGGGTGATGCTCCTGCGCGACATGGGCAAGATCACTTTCGGCCACATCAAGGATTATTACGGCAAGGTCCAGTTCGTGCTGCGTTCTGGTGATATCGCGCCTGATGATTACAAGGCTTTTTCGAAGACCGTCGACATGGGCGATTTTGTCGGCCTGGAAGGCGAAGTCGGCAAGACGCAAAAGGGCGAAATCTCGGTCTTCGTGACTAAATATACTTTCCTGAGCAAGGCTTTGCGTCCGATGCCTGAGAAATGGCACGGCATCAAGGATCAGGAGACCAAATACCGCAAACGCTATCTCGACCTGATTTCCAACCAGGAGACCATGGACCGCTTCAAGTTCAGGAGCGATTTCATCTGGGAGTTGCGCAAATTCTATAACGAGAACGGTTTCGTCGAGGTCGATACGCCGGTCTTGTGCAATGCGGCCTCCGGGGCCATGGCCAAGCCGTTCATCACCCATCACAACGCCCTGGATACCGACGTCTTCCTGCGCATCGCGCCGGAAATATACCTGAAAGAGGCGATCGTCGGCGGCTTCGACAAGGTGTTCGAAGTGGCCCGTTCGTTCCGCAACGAGGGCATGGATCCGAGCCATCTCCAGGATTTCACCTTGCTCGAGCACTACGCCTCGTACTGGGATTACAAGGATAATATGCGCTTCACCGAGAAGATGCTGACCACGGTAGTCAAGAAGCTCAAGGGCACGCTCGAGGTGGAGATCGTCAATCGCGACGGCGAGAAGAAGCTCGTCGATTTGTCGCCCTCTTGGGAGACGATCACGATGCGCGACCTGATCAAGCGCGATTCGGGCATCGATATAGACGAATTCTCGACCGCCGATGCCTTGCGCGCCGAGATCAAGAAAAAAGGCCTGACCTTCGACGATATCGACAAGCTCGGCCGCGGCAATATGATCGACAACCTGTACAAGAAGGTGTCGCGCGTCAAGATCGTCAACCCGACATTCGTCATCAACCATCCGCTCGACCTCTCGCCTTTGGCTCGACGCAACGATGCCAATCCGATGATCACCGACCGTTTCCAATTGGTCGTCAATGGCTGGGAAATCGTCAATGCCTACAGCGAATTGGTCGATCCGATCGACCAGGCCGCCCGTTTCGATAGCCAGCAGCAGCTCAGGGAGGGCGGCGACGAGGAGGCGATGGCCAAGGACAACGATTATGTCGAAGCCATGGAATACGGCATGCCGCCGATGTCCGGTTGGGGTATGGGCATCGAGCGCATCGTCGCCTTGCTGACTGAGCAGGACAATCTCCGCGACGTAGTGCTGTTTCCGCTGATGCGTCCGGAAAACGACAAAACCGAATAATCGAATCTCATAGATAAATGCTCCTGGAAGGGAGCATTTATCGCGTATTGGGCCGCTCGTTTAATGAAAGCTTAATATTTTAGCGTTAAGTTAAGCATATATTCTAAGCGTAAAGCGTATGAAAAAAACACTCATCATCTTAGTGGCGGCAGCGATTATCTTGCCATTCGCTCCGGTTTCGGCCGCAACCGACCTCAAAGGGCGCATCTTGCTGCAAGTCGAAAGCAAGGGCCAGGCCTGGTATGTCTTGCCGGAAAACGGAAGGCGGGCATTCTTGGGACGTCCGGCCGACGCGTTCAACATCATGCGCGAACTCGGCCTGGGCATCAGCAATGCCAATCTGGAGAAGATTCCTGTCATCGGCCAGCAACAGAAGAATATCACCTATGTCCGCAAGCTGGCTGGGCGCATCCTTATCCAAGTGGAGGGCCACGGCGAAGCCTGGTATGTCAATCCGGCGACTCTGAAGCGTTATTATCTCGGCCGTCCGGCCGACGCCTTCAGGATCATGCGCGAACTCGGCCTGGGCATCAGCAACGCTAACCTCGGCAAGATCGCGGTCGATGCTAGGTATCCCGAACCGAAGGAAGTCATATCGGCAAAAAATTATGATGTCGTGGCGTACAATTTCAAATTCAGCCCGAATACCATCACCATCAATCTTGGCGACTCGATCATCTGGACCAATCAGGATCCAGCCGTGCACCAGATCGCGCAGATCGGCACTTCGTTGCCGGATTTCGGCTCTGGCACGCGCTACGCCGGGCAGACCTACACGTACAAGTTCACGAAGCGCGGGACGTTCAGCTATCGATGCTCGCTCCACCCATACATGACGGGTACCGTCATAGTAAAATAATCCTATGCTCAGCCAAGTTGCCTACACGCTGCTTTTCGGCAAGCCGCTGATAATGTATGGCGGCCTTGCCAGTTTCGTGCTGCTCTTAGCGACCGCTTCCATCACGTTTTTCAACGCCAGGGGCATCACCCGCATCCCCTTGATCTGGCACAAGCGGTTCGCCGTGCTCACTCTCATCGCCGCGTTCTTCCACGGGCTGCTCGGGCTGTCGATTTATTTCGGCTTTTAGCCCCCCCCGTGATATTTTTCGTGATTTGTTGTATCATGTAAGGTACCCGCGAAATAAGGGATAAAATAAGAACGATATGCAAAAATATAAGCAAGCGGCGATGAGCATCGCCTTTCTCACTTTGTTATTCACCGCTGGCGCCTTCGCCGCGCCAGCCAAGCAGGCAGAAATCGACAATCCGGCCCAAGCCAGGCAGGAGGCCATCCTTACCTCTTTCGAGAATGATGATTATGAGGCTTGGAAAGAGAATGTCGGCAAACGTAACGGCATCGGCGACATTATTACCAAAGACGATTTCAAGGCCTTCGTGGCTGCCAGAAGGGCGGCACGGTCAGGCAATTATGATAAAGCGATCGCCATCTCGTCGGAGCTGGAAGATAAGCTCAAGGACAAGCTCGCTGACATCCTGGCAGCTTAAAAAATAGCTTCAGAAAAGGAAAAGGGGCTAACTTGCGTTAGTCCCTGGGGTTTTGTTTGGTGGCTCCATTTGTTGGGGCCTTTCTGGTTTTTTTCTTTTGTTTTTTGGTTGGTGCCTCTTGGTGAGGCTTTTTTGTTTGTCAGATTTTTTATCTAACAACTTAATATAACATAGTATTTAAATGTTGTCAAGTCTTTTGAGTAGCAATTATTATGTTTTATTTAATATTAGCTAAAAATAAAATATTAATATTTGACGGCAGGCCTCGGTTTTTATATATTTATAACAAGCACTCTCAAATTTTTTTAAAGTTAGATAAAATCTATGAAAAAAGTCGGCTTGTTTTTCGGCGGCCTAGGCAACGAGGCCGAAGTCTCGGTGGTTTCAGCCAAGAACGTGGCGGCCAATATCGACCAGGAGAAATACGAATTGATCTTGGTTTATTGGCACACGGACGGCCGCTTTTACCACGTTGAAAATTTCGAAGAGATCGCAGCTCCCAGAGCACGCTTGAACGAAGAGGAGTTCAAAAACGCTTTCGACATCGCTCTGCCGATGACGCATGGCCGTTTCGGCGAGGATGGTATCCTGCAAGGCATCTTCGAGCGCTACGGCCTGCCGTATGCCGGCTGCCGCGTGCTTTCGTCGGCGCTGTGCATGGACAAGGCCGTCTGCAAGCGCTTTTTGGCCGGCCACCACATCCCTCAGGTTCGTTTCATGGTCATCGACCTGGACGTCTTGAGCGCTGATGAGATCGAAGCGGAAAAATCGAGGATCAAGGGAGAGTTCACCTTGCCGCTGTTCGTCAAGCCGGCCAACTCCGGTTCGTCAGTCGGCGTAACCAAAGTCGATGCCGCAGATCAGCTTGATGGGGCGATAGCCGAGGCAGCCAAGCATGACCGCAAGATAGTGGTAGAAGAAGGCCTGGTCAAGCCGCGTGAGGTCGAGGTCGGCATCCTGGGCAACGGCCGTCTGGTCGTTTCACGGCCCGGCGAGCTGGTCCTGGCCAAGGAATTCTACGATTACGACGAGAAGTACAAGAACGGCCAGACTGAGACCAGGGTCCCGGCCGAGCTGACGCTCGAACAGGAGCAGGAAATCACCGGTCTGGCAGAGAAAATCTACCAGCTCTGCGATTGCCGCGGCTTTTCGCGCCTCGATTTTTTCATTTCCGGCCAAGGCAGCATCTTTTTCAATGAGATCAACACTTTGCCCGGCTTCACCCGGTTTTCCATGTATCCTATGCTGATGATGGAGCGGGGGATGAGCTACGGTGAGCTGCTGTCACGCATCATCGAGTTGGCTTATTGATATATCCTTTATATAAAAGGCGCCTGCGGGCGCTTTTTTGTACCTCTTGACACCCGGCTGGCAGAGGTGTATATTAGTGTTATATAAACACTAAGCAAGTATATGGCAAAACCGGTCCAGATTTACAAGCACGCAGTCATCGCTACCGACATCATCATCTTTACCGTCGAGGAGAACGAATTGAAGGTGCTTCTGATCAAGATGAACAAGGCTCCGTTCGTCGACTGCTGGGCTGCTCCGGGTGGTTTGATCCAGGGCAAGGAGTCGGTCGACCAGGCCGCCGAGCGCGTCTTGTTCGAGAAGACGGGTTTGAAAGATGTCTATCTCGAACAGCTGTACACTTTCGGCGAGGTCGGGCGCGATCCTTTCGGCAGAGTCGTATCCGTGGCTTACTTCGCCTTGATTTCGGGCGACGGCCTCAAGCTGGCGACTTCGGCCGAGCATGGGCAGATCCGTTGGTTCGGCGTGAGCGAGTTGCCTAAGCTGGCCTATGACCACAAGGACATGGTCAAGTCCGCCATCGAGCGCCTGAGAGGGAAGCTTGAATATACCAACATCGTTTATAGCCTGTTGCCTGATTCGTTCACCTTGAGCGAGCTCCAGGGCGCTTATGAAGTAATACTCGGCCGCCATCTCGACAAGCGTAATTTCCGCAAGAAGGTTTTGTCTTTGGGCATGCTTAGGAAAACCGGCAAGCTGGACTTGGGCAAGAAGAATCGCCCGGCCGAACTGTATGCATTCATCGAGAAGAAATTGAAAAATATAGCTATTTTGTAGCAGGCAAGGGAGGCGTATTTTTTTAATGAGAGTTAGTGTAGTAATTACAATAAATCAGGGGCAAACAAGCATTCTGGATTGGGTAAATTTATTAAAAATTAGTCAAGAAATAGAAGATTGGTGGTGCTGATTCGATGATTGACATAAACGGTTAAAAATGCTATGGTTTGAAATCTTTTTGCATAAAAAAGGCGTTCTTTTTATCGTGAATAATTCGATTATAAAATTACCTAACTTTGGCTAAAATTCGAAAGGAGGCCAGCATGGTCAGACGAAAGAAGCAGGGCTTACTGGAAACCATCTTATTTATCGGTAGGTTCAGCCCGCCACACAAGGGGCACATCCTGGCAATTCTGGGTCTTTTGGCCCAATACGACCGGGTGGTTATCGTGCTCGGCAGTTGCTACGAAGTCGGTACCCCGAGGCATCCGTTACTGGCGGTTTACCGCGAGAAGATGTTGCTTTACAGCCTGATGCAGGCCGGCGTCGATATGCGCCGCATCAAGATCGTCCACTTGCAGGATTACAACCTGTGGCAGGTCTGGTGGGGCAAGATTTTGACGCTTTGCAAGCGCTATGGCGCCAACCAGGTCAGCACCGGCAACGTGGAAGACATCATCGGCCCCCTCAAAGAGCACTGCATGCTTCCGAGCTGGCTGAAGCTGGTCAACTGCGAAACCGATTTGCCCAAGGAGTATCGCTATGGCTACCGTGCGACTGACCTGCGCAACGCCGTGCTCAGGGGCGATTACAAGATGTTTTTGGAAATCGCCGCGCCGGGTACGGTCGCGCTCATGGGCAACGTCGGCGGCTTCGTCGGCATCAGGCAAGCACTGGCCAATCAAGGAATGCGTTTCGTGCCTGGTCGCCAAGCGGTCGATGCGATCGTAACGACAGGGTATCGCGGCACCAATTGGCTGCTGTGCGGCTATCGCAGCCCGGACAAAAGGAATTTTCCGAGCCGCTTGGCGATTCCAGGCGGAGGCATCTGGCGTTTCGAAAGCCCGATTGATGCGACGCTCAGAGAATTAAGCGGGGAGACCGGCTTGGAATTCAAGCTGCTTAACCGCAGTCTGGAGCCGGCCCACGCCATACTCAAGGGTCTGAATATCTTGTGCGAGATGAAATCGCTCGGCATCTTCTCGACCCCGGATAAGGGCAAGGCAGGCGACCAAGGCGGCTCGTCGCAGCCGTTCCTCTTCCGCCTGGATGTCCATCCGCGCGAACTGCGGCCGCTCATCAAGGAGTCGAGAGAACTGCTGCAAGTCGATTTTTATCCGGAGGATTTCGTCAAAGCGCAGGGGCTGGCGTTCCAGCAGCTCGAGATGGTCAGAAAAGCAGGCTATTGCCTGTAATATCTTGCAAGAGGAGGAAATGACATGAAAAAGATAGAGATAGTGGCCGGCGACGCTTTGCTGGCGATCGATGTCCAGCCGACGTTCATGCCGTGCGGAGAGCTGGCAGTCAAGAACGGGCACCTGATCGTGCCAGTAATCAAGAGGCTGATAGAAGTTTTTGGCAGGATGCGTAGTTATGCCAGTTTGGACTGGCACCCCGCGGGACACGTGTCGTTTGACAGTTCTTACGTCTTCGTTGACACCCCGGTCGTAACAGAGGCTGATGTCAAAAGCTGGATTGCGACTAACGCTTCATATCTGAGCTGCAAGGCCGGGTTCAATGTCTATGAACTGCTGCAGTATCTTTCAGTAGTCGGCGAACAGCGCCTCTGGCCTGAACATGGCCTAGCTGACAGTCCGACTGCCAGGCTGCACCCGGATTTGGAGATGACTGACTTTGTCTGCATCATCAATAAGGGCAAGAGCGTCATAGCCGATAGCTATAGTGCGTTCCGCGATAATGGCGGTGAAGCTACCGAGCTTGCCACCGTCCTGCACGATAGAGGTGTCAAGCGCTGCTTCTTCACCGGATTGGCCGAGGATTTCTGTGTCGGCTGGAGCGCACTCGATGCCGTCAAGTTCGGCTTCGAAGCCTACGTCATCGAAGATACGACTCGTCCAGTCAATGTCAACGGCAGCCAGGAGGCCATCAGGAAGTCTTTTGCTGAAGGCGGAGTCAAGGTCATCAGGTCTACGGATATCCTGTAGTCGGATTATCGCATCGGCGGGCGCTTGCACCAAGCAAGCGCCCGTCACCCCAATTTTCAGAAAATTGCGACTGGAATGAATCGATCGCAGCTTTCTTGCCTGAACCATCGTGGTTGAGGCAAACGATCTTTACATCAACATACTTCAACAGACGAAAAGCGTCGAAAGGGAGGCATCATGGATGAGAGTGAGTTGAAAAGGCTAGCAGCCGAATGGGAGAGGTATTGCCGCGAAGAGTACCCCAGGTGGGCAAAAGAGAATCCTTTGCCATTTCCGTTCGTCTGGAATCCTGGCTTGCTGTTCGATTACGCCCACGAAAGGCATTCAAAGTGGATCAAGCACATGAAAACCATGGGCGAGCAGTGGTGGCGGCCTTACGGCTACCGCCTGATCTGGCCCGATAATGACCATGAAGCGCTAAGGCTTGAAGAAATCGAAACCACTGCAGAAGGAGAGGGGCCATGACCGATTTGAAAGACAGAGTCAAGGGAATGTTCCTGGGCATCGCCATCGGCGACGCTCTGGGGATGCCGTTCGAGAAGATTTTTACGCCGGCTGAGCTTCTAGCGATGCCGGACGAGGCCTTCGCGGTTTATCAGGACCCACCGCCGGGACACAAGTTCCACGACGGCAAGCTCAAGGCCGGCGACATAACCGACGACACCCAGCTTTCATTGGTAATAGCCGAATCGCTGATCGCCTGCGGCCGCATCGATATGGACGACATGGCACGGCGCCACGTCGAGGCCATGGACGACCGCGCATCGGGTTGGGGCAAGGGTACGCTTACAGCGATCGAACGCATCAAGTCGGGAGTGTCCTGGAGTGAGTCTGGAATGCCCACCAGTGGTAATGGCGTGATGATGAAGATTTCGCCTTTGGCCGCGATGTTCGCCTTAAGGAAACTGCCGTTCAATAATGGTCTTGGACCAAATCCGCACGTAAAAACGCTCACTTTGGCCAATCAGATCATTGACGGATTATTCGATCTTGCGCAGATGACACACCGTACGCGCTTGGGCATTGAACAAGGAGTAATGCAGTTCGGCGTGGCGTCGCTCTGTTTTGATTCGCTGGACAGCATAGATTTTACTGCCGCATTCTTCAAACGCGCAATAATGATCTGCTTGCAGCTTGGTGCCAGAAGAGAATCGCTCAATTTCGATATTGAAAGCGAGCCCAGTCTTTCGGAAAGGATGGCTGACCTGATGTGCGGCAAGCACTACAAAAAGGATTTGGCGTTCCTAGCAGAGTATTACGGCGACAAGCCTTTCTATGTCTACAATTCTTTGCCCCTAGCTTACGCCTGCTTCCTCAAGGACCACGACAGCTTCCAGGCCGTCGTCAACGCCATCCGCGTCGGCGGCGACACGGACACCAATGCCTCGATCGTCGGAGCTCTGCTTGGAGCCAAGAATGGCACCGCCGTCTTTCCGCAACCACTGATCGATGGACTGGTGGAAAAAGACAAGATTCTCGACGTAGCTGACAGATTCTGCAAAAAATTCATTCACTGAAGGAGGAAAGGCAATGAGAAGGATACTGATGGGACTGAAGCAGATATTCGCCCTGGCCAACGGGGAAGCGATCATCAAGAGCTTCCTCGATACGGACTTCTACAAATTCCCGATGGCTTACTTCATCTGGAAGAACCTGGCTTATCGCGACGTTATCGTCACGTTCAAGCTGATCATCCGAGACAAGTTCATCCGGCTGGCCGATGTCATCCCGGAGAGCGTCTTGCGCGAGCAGCTTGACGAGTGCCTGAGGTTATCGATCAATCCGGCCGAGTGCTCGTTCGTCGGCGGCATGACCTTGAGCGATGACAAGACTGCCATCATTCCAGGAAATTTCCTGGCCGAGCTCAGGAAGATGCGTCTGCCCGGCTACGAACTCAAGAGGGTCGACGGCGGTTACGAGCTGACTTTTACCGGACCGTGGTGGAAAGTGACCTGGTGGGAAATCATGGCGATGGCCATCGTTTCCGAACTGTATTACTACTACATGATCCTGAACGCCGGCCTTTCGGAGTTCGAGATCATGACGATCTACTCGAAGATGATCAACCGTCTCCACGAGAAGATCAAGCTGATCAAGACGGAACCGAGCCTGAACTTCGCCCTCTTCGACACCAGGAGACGGCACAGCCGCTACATGCAGCAGTTCGTCATGAACGTCATGATGGACGAACTGCCAGGACAATGCGTCGGCAGCTCAAGCGTGCTGCTATCCATGAAGCATGGCAGCAGTAATCCGATCGGCACCAACGCCCACGAATTGCCCATGGTCAAAGCCTGCCTGGCTGGCGACGACGTCGGCAAGATTAAGTCAGCCCAGTATGAGATCGTCAAGGAATGGTTCGATGTCTTCGGGCGCGACATGAGCATCATGCTGATCGACACGTTCGGCACCAAGCAGTTTCTTGATGGCGCGCCCAAATGGATGGCCCATCAGTGCAAGGGAACAAGGCCGGACTCGATGCATCCTGACCAGGTGACAGAATTGATGGTCGGATGGTGGAATAAGATGGAGGCTGACCCGCAGACCAAGCTGATATTGCCGAGCGACGGCCTCGACGCCCAGGACATGGTCGATTGCGTTCGTCGTAACGGATCAAAGGTCGGCACCTTGTCGTTCGGCTGGGGTACCCTGGCCGGCAACGACTGCCGCGGTGCTTGGCCAAGAACCGAGGGCTCAGACCTGTTCCGCCCATTCTCGATGGCCTGCAAGGTTGTCGAAGCCAATGGAGTCGGCGCGGTCAAGCTGTCTGATAACCATGCCAAGGCGACAGGGCCACGTGAACGGGTCGAGCTGTTCAAACGGATTTTCGGAGTTGAAGGAACTGAAGAACGAGCCGTCGTCGTGTGACGGCACCGGCAGAGGGACACTCCCGTCCCTCTGCCTCCTTACTGGAGCCATTTATCGGCTGATAGATGACTGCAGCAAGGAGGACGATCTTTGAAATAAGAATATCGATTACAGAAAGGAGAAGGGCCATGACAAGCTTAAGAAGCAAAAGGTCAGGATTCGTGATCGTCGCGCATCCGGACAAGAAGATCGCCCAGGAAACGAAGGCGCGCATAACTAGCTGGCTCGAAGAAAAAGGCCAGCTGGTCATCGCGGACGAAAGTTCCGCCCACATGGCGGAATTCGCAGTCGCTCTCGGCGGCGACGGGATGGCAGTACGCACATCGACCGATTTTTCGGTCTGTGGCGTAATCACTATCCCGATCAACGTCGGCGGCGATGTCGGCTTCATCACGATCGGCAATTTGGCCAACTGGAAGAAGGTGCTTGAGCTGATCATCAAGGGCAAATATGTCCGCGAAGAAAGAGTCGGCCTTGAAGTCGTCTTCCGAGGGGAGAGCTATGGACCGTTCGTCAACGACGTCGTACTCAAGCATACCAGCTCGATGGGGACTTTCAGGGTGCGGATCGACAACCATGTCGTCTATCGCGGGCTTCGCGCTGACGGCATGATCGTCAGCGCGCCGACAGGTTCGACGGGCTACAACATGAGCGCCGGCGGACCGGTCGTCGTGCCCGGACTCGAATGCATCCTGCTTACGCCGCTTTGCCCCGACCAGTTCGGCGCCAAGCCGGTAGTTATGAAACAGGATTCGTTGATCGAGGTGGAAATCGTCGGAACCAAGACTTCCGGCGGAATGTGCCTGATCGCTGACGGCCAAAGCGTCGGCGAGATCGGAGTCGGGGAAAGCGTGATCGTGCGCGAGCACAAGACGCGCGTCCTGTTCGCGGTACTGAACCGCCGTGATTTTTTCACGGCACTTCACAAGAAGAAAGGGTTGATGCGCTAAAGCAGTATAACCGACCGGAAGGAGAGCATAATGGATACCATCGCAACGCTTAAGGATGTCGTTATTTTCTCGACGAAAGAGTCGCAATATTTCGCCGAACTGATCGCAAAAGGCCTTGGCCTCGAAGCTGGCAGTATCGAAAGGAAGAATTTCGGAGGCGTCGAGCAGTATTACCGCATCGGTATAGGCGGGCGCGACGACCTTATCGGCAAGACAGCGATTTTCGTGGGCAGCACCCATACGGACGAGCAGATCAACGAGCTTTACCGCGTCGGATGCGCCTTGGCAGGCTACGGCACCATCCGTCGGATCTTCGTTATCCCGTTCCTGGGGTATTCAACCATGGAGCGGGCCCAGTATCCTGGCGAAGTGGTAATGGCCAAGGTCGTTGCCCGCCAGCTTTCAAGCATCCCTAATTCTGGGATGGGCAATGTCTTCCTGATGATGGATCTTCACGTTTCCGGGTTGGTGCATTATTTCGAGGGCGACTGCCTGCGTTACGAGCTTTACGCCGAAAAACAGCTGGCAACGGCCATAAGCGAGTTGGGGCTCGACAATTTCATGTTCGCCTCGGCGGACCTTGGGCGGCCGGCATGGGTGGCGACGTTCGCCAAGCTCTTCCAAACGGGTTTTGCCCTGATCGACAAAGGCAGGGAGTTCGAGAAGACTGAAGTTCTGGCAGTTATCGGCGACGTTCGCGGCAAGAACGTCATCATTTACGATGACATGACCAGGAGCGCCGGGACCATAATCAAGGCAGCTGAGGCGTACCTGGAACATGGCGCGGCCTCAGTCTATGCGGTGTTGAGCCATTTCGCGCTCAATAGCGGCAGCATTATCGTCGATCTGATAAGTTCGCCCATCATCAAAGTGGTCACGACCAATACACATCCGATGTCCCAACAGGCGAAGGATTGCGAACTGTCGAGCAACGGCTTGTCGGCCCGTTTCAAGGTCTGCGACGTTTCCGGCGAGTTCGTCAGGACGATCAGGAAGATACTCAACAACGATTAGGCAGCTTCGACTAAAAGGAGACGACATGAACAGAAGATTGTTTTTCGGCAGGAACGGCGGCAAGGTCACCGATGTGCAATTGGCGCGAGTCAACGAGCTGAAGCCTCAGCTCGTACTCGACACCGATGACCTCTTCATGGATCGCACAAAGTTTTGCTTCAAGGATGACGACCTGGAAACAGTGCTGCTGTCATTCGTTCAGGAGTGCTACGAAGGCTGGGGAAGATTCGGTTCCGAGGGCGACCTGGTCGCCATCAGCATCGAGCGTCACAGCGAAGCAAGTATTATCAAGCTGGACTTCATCGGCCGGCTGCAGCGCCCCAAGCCGTCGCTGGCCGCCGATATCATTCCGGTGGTCATCGACAGCACCGGCAACAGCTTCTTCGTCCTGATCGATCGCAAATGGGACCCGGGCAAAGGCAAAATCGCCCTGGTAGGCGGCAACGAAGAGGTGGTCAACTACTATTTCCAGACGCCGGCGGCGACGCTGCAGATGGAGGCCGAGGAGGAGGTCAGTCTCAAGATTGAGCCGTACGCGGCTACGGAAACGGAGTTTTACCACTACCCATTCGTTCCTCGAACGCCGGTCATGGTCATCTTGAACCAACCGGAAATCGCCGAAGTTGACACGGAGCTGATACTGCTGCGGACTTACGAAACTTCGGCCGAAGAAGAGCGGCCGCACCTCCAAGCCAAGCGCATCAACTGGACGACGGCTTATCTGCTGCCGATCAAGGTGGACTTCGCGGTCAGCAAAGGAATGCTTATGCGCTGGTTCAGGGCCGGCGATGACGCCGAAAAGCTGGCGATCGTCAATCTGGCAGAAGACCCATTTCCGGAGTTCGGCATCGGGCATCACGGCACTATCTTCAAGGATGCGCTCAGGAAACTGCAGATGCTGCAGAATCGCCCGATCGACGTCTTGTTCGACGAAACCCTCGAAGCTCTTTAATCGATATTCGTAACAAGGGCAGGAATCCGTTCCTGCCCGCTTCACCCAAGCTGCTGACCGCCGTCGGCGGCTTAGGCGAATCCGTTCATTGAAACAATGGATATATTACGCAACCTAACCCAAGGGAGAAAAAGGAGGAGTGCGATGATCAAGGAAATCGAAGAAATCAAGTTGTGGTTGTGCCAGATGGATGTTGTCCCTGGACGGCCGGACATCAACCTTGCGTATATGGTGAAAGAGATAGCGCAAGCTGAAGCGTCGGAAGCTGATTTTATCATCTTCCCCGAAGAGTGCCTGTCCGGCTATGTAATCGGCGACATGTACGAGGACGATGCTTTCGTAATGGATGTGATGACGTGCAATGAGCGCATCCGTTTCGCCACGCGCGACAAGCATGTAGCTGTAATCTTCGGGACGCTCACGGCTTGTCCTGGCCGCTCCGGCGAAGACGGGCGGATGCTCAAGAGCAACGTTGCCGCCATCGCGCAGCACGGGGAGTGGATCGGCCAGACCGACAAGACACTACAGCCGAACTACCGCATCTTCGACGACGGGCGCCACATGCGCAATAAGCGCATAAGGCGAGAGGAGGAAATGGAGCGGAGGCAGCAGTTCATCCCGATGGAGGAGATGTTCGATGTCTATTCGATCATGACCCGCACAGGAAAGACGATCAAGTTCGGCGCAATATGCTGCGAGGACATGTGGGATGGCGATTATTTTTACAGCCCGACCAAGATCCTGGCTCGTCTCGGCGCCGAAATCATCTTCAATCTGTCATGCTCGAATTGGAGCTGGCAGAAAAACCGCAAGCGCCATTCGGTCGTAAAGGCCCTTTTGGCCGAGTGCAAAGTCATTTTCGTTTACGTCAATAACACTGGCGTCCAGAACAACGGGAAGAATCTGATCGCTTACGACGGTAGCTCGACGGTTTATGATCGTGACGGAAACGTGGTCTTCGTCATCCCGCCTTTCTTTTCCGGGTCCAAGGAATTCGTCGTCGGGCCAGGTATGCAACCTATCGAGGTCGTAGAGGAAGACGATACTACCCAGATGTTCAATGCGTTGTTCGACGTAACCAAGCGGTTCCTCTGGACCATGCCAGCGTCGCGTCGCAAGATGATTATCGGACTTTCCGGAGGCAAAGACTCGGCGCTGTCAGCTTTGCTGTACGTCCTGATTCTCGGTCCAGAGAACGTCTTCCTTTACAATCTGCCGATGGAAGGCTATAGCGGGACAAGGAACATGGAAATAGCCGACGAGATCGCCAGGAACCTTCTTGGGGAGCACTACTTTACGAACTACGAGGTAGTACCGATCAAGCCGATCGTCGACGCGATCGCTGAGTCGGCCGGCATCACTCCGGATGACGCTCGGGCCTATGGCAACATCCAGGCCAGGGCGAGGATGGAGGTGCTGGCTGGCAAGACCGAAAAGATCGGCGGCTTATTCAGTGCCAATTGCAACAAGGTGGAAATCGCCTTCGGTTATGGCACGCAGTATGCCGACATTGCAGGCTATTATGCGGCCCCTGGAGGCTCCGTCGCCAGAGAGGTTTATCAGCTGCTCGACTACATGGAGCGTGAAGCCTATTGCAGGCAAATCGTCCCGCGAGAGGTATATGAAGTTCAGCCGACTGCTGAAATCGAAAAAGACCAGAAAGATCCTTTCGATTACGGCAATCTCAAGCGCCGGGGCTACCACGACGAGATGGTACGGGCCTTCACTGAATTCCGTAGGAATCCGGAATGGTTCCTAGAGCGGTACCTGAGCGGTATGCTGGAGCAGGAGTTCAAGCTTC
Source organism: uncultured Gammaproteobacteria bacterium (assembly GCA_964443495.1). GTDB lineage: Bacteria > Patescibacteriota > Patescibacteriia > Patescibacteriales > GWE2-39-37 > JAAXUA01. The sequence continues at coordinate 24,804 of CAYUCS010000002.1, read as the reverse complement.
CGGCTGGCCATCTCTCGCGCCTTTTCCCGACGCCGGAATCTTTTGTGATTGACTTGGAAGACAAGTGGCGGATGTATCACGATGCATACCGCAAGCGGGTGCAGGCGATGCCTGTGCCGATCATGGCCAAGCGCGATTTCGGCTATGATCTGCGCGAATCCATGGTCAGTGCCCATTTCACTTCGCGGTATTATCTGATGCGCGATCTGCTTCTGCGAAGGGGGGTGCTTAAGAAGAAAGTCGCCATATACGGCGGAAGCTTCAATCCTCCGGGCCTTCATCAACAGGCAATTGCCTCTGAGCTGGGCAAGATTTTCGATGAAGTCGTAATCGCGCCTTGCGGCAATCGCGCCGACAAGCCTTCAGTGAACGGCACTCCGATAGATCATCGCCGTCGTATGGCTGTCGCCGCGTTTCCTGAAGCAGGCAACATCAAGCTGGACCTCCATGACCTGGATGCCGATACCTACACCCCGACTTATCTTCTGGACGTCCGCTACAAACAGCGTTACCCGGATGCTGAAATCTGGTATGTCATCGGCGAGGACATCATCGCTGGCGGCGCCGAGGGTAAGTCGGAAATCCATCAGGTTTGGAATCACGGACCATGGATCTGGGGCAATCTGAATTGGGCGGTCCTGACCCGCAAGGGCTATGGCGCCGCTGAAGCGGATCTGCCGCCGCACCACATGCTGATCGAGCTCGAAGGCGTCTTCGGTTCAAGTACGGCCATCCGTGAGAGTATCAGGGATGGATTTGCGATCAACGACCTGGTTTCGCCGCAAATCGCGGAATATATCTATACACACGATCTCTACCTTGAGTAGGGTCGTAATCGGTGCGCGGGGCAAGGCATCAAGCCTGCCCCCCGCACCATCATTTCATCCATTCTGCCCGGGTGCATAAGGCACGCGGCCAGATAAATAAAATGACAAAACGCCCTTTGATAACCAAATAAACTACAGAAAGGAAAAAAGACATGAACGAATGGTACGAACAGGAGTTGTACGACAACGTCAGGCAAGTCGCGTCCACCGTCTTGGTCAAGCAATTACCGATCATTGTCGCAATAACCGGACCGACTTGTTCCGGCAAGACGACTCTGGCGGAAGCGCTGGCTAAAGACCCTTTCATCAAAGGCCATCTGACCGAAACTATCAGGTATGACGAGTACAGGCGCAATGCCGACGACCCGATGATGCCGAGGTACGAGGGCAAACTGGTCTATGACCATCCTCAATCCTATCATGGCGTCGAATTTACCGCCCACGTAAGCGGCCTGATGCTTAACCGTAATATCGAATCGCCGACCTATGACACGGCGGCAAATCGCCGCTGTGCCGCTAAAAGGCTTATTCGCGCCCCGAAGATCCTGATAGCCGAAGGCTTGTTCGTCTTTGAGATGATAAAACATCTCACGGCACGCAAGCTGCTCGTCTATCTCGATGTTTCGGAAGAGGAATGCCTGAGGCGGCGCATCAAGCGCGACACCAGGCTCTATGCCGTCACTGATCGGCAAGTCGAAGAAGTGTTCAGGACGCGCGTTTGGCCGATTTGGCAGCCGTTCGGCAAAAGACAGAAAGAGATAGCGGAGATAATCCTCTAAATACAGCGAACAGGAGGTGGAAGCATGACAGCGAATGAAGAGTTGGGCGGAGCAGTCGAGCAGATCCGCGATTTGTGCGCCCCGGCGCCGTACGAGCAAGGGAGGAGTTATTTCAATAGCTCACTGAGCAAGCGGCAGGGAGGACAAGTGGGTGATCGGCAGTTCGAAACGCTGCGCCATGCCTATCAGGTCGTGTGCCGAGTGGCCAAGGGTGATTATTCCCAGCTGTTCGGCGCCTATATGGCCAATGAGGCAGGGCAAGAGGAGCGGGTAGTAATCAAAATCGTGGATGATCCGGCAGATAACGACTTACTGCAGAACGAATTGCGGGTACTCGAGCATTTTCAGATGCATACCGGCAACCAGAGGCAGCATTTACCAGACTTGGTCGATCGTTTCGTGACCAACGGCGAAGAGGGCGAATGCTACGGTTCAGTCATCAGTTATTTTGATGGATTGGATATCTTGGAGGTTAGGAGTCGTCCGAAATTCATCGACGGCATGGATGCATATCACGTCGGCTGGGTTCTTGAAAGAGCGCTGAGTGCAGCCGGCTTCGCACACTCGTGCGGAGTCGTTCACTGCAATATCGAGCCGGCCCACATCATGATCCGTCCGCGTAACCATGGCTTGTGCCTGGTTGATTGGAGTTATGCTGCGATCAATCCGGCACAGACAGGCGACCGGTACCGCGTTTTTAACGAGGTCGGCTATAGTCCTCCGGAAATACGTGCAGGCGCCGTGCCGCATCCGTCGGCTGACATCTATTCCATCGGCAAAAGCATGGTCGCTTTGCTGGGTGGTGATATCTCAACCGGCAAGATGCCCGACTCGGTCGACGAGAGGTTTCAGAAGCTGATCAGGCTAATGATTCTCGAAGATCCGTTGGCCCGGGCGCAAGACGCCTGGGTGCTGTACCACATTCTTAGGCCTCTCCGACGAGAAATCTGGGGAGAGCATGAATTCACTCCGCTCGAAATCTGAGCAATAATCAAAGGAGGTGCACCGTGGGAGATAAATTTTACGATGACGATGTGGCTGACAGGCAACGCGCGACAAGAAGAGAAGCATTCCAGCAGAGTACCGGCACTGGCAACCACCATTCAACCAGGACTACGATCAGTCCGCTGCTCGATCCGAAAGGAGTCAAGAAGCGGGAGGCCCGCGATTCTGCCGATCACCCAAACACGACTCCGATCGTGGTTATCCAGGACGGCACACTGTCACGCGGCGAGGATTTCCTGGTCCTGTGGGAAAAGCTGCCGATGTTCATCGGTCAGATGTACTTACAGAACTACGTGCCACATCCGGTACTGAGCCTGGCTGTCGTAGGTGACATGACCGACGGCGACCGTTTTCCGTTGCAGGTTTCGCAATTCGAGGCCGATAACCGCCTAGACACGGCGATGGAGCAATTCATCATCGAAAAGGGCGGCGGCGGTTCCGGGAGGGAGTCTTATGAGCTTGCGGCCTATTTTTATGCCACGCGCTCTGAGCTTGATGCTAACAAGCGCGGCGAGAAGGGCTTTTGCTTCTTCTTCGGCGATGAGCGTTTTTACGACTTTGTCGACAGGAAGCAGCTCAAGGATCTTCTCGGAGAAGACATGCCTTATGTCATGGATTCGCCGATGGCCTTCGAGGCTTTGCAGCGCAAATACCACACCTTTTTCATTTACACCCGCAAGCCTTGGGCCGAGCGCAAGGCCGGCATCGACGAGGAAATCGCCAAGCGCGTCCGTCAGTTCGGCGGCCGCATCGATGATGTCGATATCCGTTTTTCGCTCATCTGGAATACTATGGATGACCTCGATCTGCACGTCATTACGCCTAGCGGCGAACACATCTACTATGGCCTTAGTGACCGAAGTGGTCGTAAAAGGTCTAGATGCGGGGGAGAGCTTGACGTTGACAAAAACGCCGCTCCGCCGTACACCCGTAAGCCGGTCGAAAACACGATTTGGCTTAAGGGCACGGCGCCTCCAGGGCGATATCGCGTGTTCGTACAGAACTATGCTTATCACGACAGTGAAACACAAAGAGGGGAAATACCTTTCAAGGTGGAAAAAGTCGTCAATGGCGAAGTCGATCATTTCGAAGGTGCGACCAAAGCCGGAGTGACCGGCGAGGACAGTAATGTCATGTGTTTCGACTTCGACTACGACCCGGGACAACGGGTTGCTGACGACGCGACTTACGCCGCGTACGACGACAAGGAAATCATTGCCCAGTGGGCCTCGGTCTTGCCGGCAGAGCACGTCATGATCATCGATGATCCGAGGGCGGGCATTGACATCATGCTTGGCGCCATGGCCTTGAAATCAGGTTCAGCTGACTTGAAAAAGTACAAAGCCGACATGGTAGCAAGAGGGCAAACTCAGGAGCGAGTATCTTTAGTCTCTATGGTCCTGAGTAAACTGGCCAGCGCATCGGCGCCTGTGGCCAAGATCGATACGTCCGCCTTGCCTGACCGCAGCAATAGCGGTGGCAGGGGCAAGCGCACTTCCAGGTTGTAAACATCCATGCTGGCGGGCACACAGACGTGTCCGCCAGCCAACTTTTCAATGAAGGAGGTTGGCATGAAAATTATCGCCACTCTGCCGCCGCCCCATCAAGCCGACAGGCTCAGGGCAGTGGCGGAGCATCCGTTGATCGAAGAAGGCCGATTCAATGTCGGCGTGCGTACGCCGTACGGTCCGAAAGAGACGCTGGAGCGACTGCTCGCCGTCATGGGCGAAAAGCCGCTCTGGATAGATCTCAAGGGCCGGCAGCTGCGCATCGTGCAATGGGCCGTTCCGACTTACGGGGACATCATCCTGAATCACAAGGTCAAAGTCGATCTTCCGGCCCGGATCCAGTTCCGTGACGGAGAATCATCGGCAATAACCGAGGTGCGAGGAAATCGCATCTTCGTCGATCCTGCACCGCCGAAGGCGATCGGACGCGGTCAGTCCGTCAATATCCATGGCGAAAATCTGGAAATAGACGGCTACCTGACCAAGGAAGACAAGGCCTACATTAAGGCGGCCAAGGAACTGGGAATCCATCGCTACATGCTGTCGTTCGTCGAAGGAGAACGGGACATCGAAGATGTCTATGAGCTTGACCACAACGCCGAGATGATTGCCAAGATCGAATCGACCAAAGGGTTGGAGTTCAGTGAAACGACACTATTCCATGAGTACCTCACCCTCGGCATGGTGCGTCCGATGGCAGCAAGAGATGATCTCTACGCCAATATCGGACAGGATAAGTTCCGTGTTTTTTCCGCCCTGCAATCGATCATCGATTCCACCTCCGAAGCCATCGTCGCTTCGCGGCTTTGCGAGTCGCTTCGCAAGAGCGTCGAGCCGAGCTTGGGTGACCTGGCCGACCTGATGCTTCTGCGGCAGATGGGTTACCATGAATTCATGCTTTCTGATGAACTCTGCAATGACACTGACGCCTTTTTGCGGGCCATGGGCACGCTAGCCGCGCTCGAAGACGAAACGCAAGGCATGGTCAGACGAATAAGACTCGCTTGAACCCGTGCTTATCATCCAAGGAGGTGGCGATATGCCAGGAAAAAACATTGTCGTCACCGGCTTAGGCTTCGGTGACGAAGGCAAGGGAACGATCGTGGAGTACTTGGCGTGGCGGTATCTGGCCGAATGCGTGGTCCGTTACAACGGCGGACCGCAGGCGGCGCACAACATCGTGCTCGAGACCTTGCTGCACCATTGCTTCTCGCAATTCGGTTCAGCGACGTTCCAGCGCCATGTCAAAACCTTTCTGTCATCACAAACTGTAGTGAATCCCATTACCTTGCTATCAGAAGCGAGTATCTTGCTAGAGAAAGGAGTTAAAAATCCGTTAGAACGATTGATTGTCAGTCCTTCATGCCTGGTTGTCACGCCGTTCCATGGGCATCATAACCGTATGCTGGAATTGTCACGCGGTAACGACCGTCATGGCAGTTGCGGCATGGGCGTCGGACAGACGATCAAGGACGCCGGTTACTTGGGAGAAATGGCTTTGCGCCTGAACGACCTCGTTGATTACGAAACCGCCAAGCGTAAGCTCGATTTCCTGTGGCGTCTGAAGATGGATCAAACCGAGCAACTGCTTGATGTGAGTAGTGATAATGATGCTTTGCGCCAGGAGTTCGGCCGGTTGTCAGCTCCCGGGTTCGTCGAGGACTTGCTCGAAGCATATGCTTCGATCGTGCCTCATCTCGATATTAGCGATCAGCCGCAAGCCAGCGGTACGTTGGTATTCGAAGGGGCGCAAGGCATGCTGCTTGATGTTAATCATGGCTTCCACCCGCACGTCGCCAAGTCTGATGCCAGTCCGCGCGCAGCCGCTCGCGTCTCCGCGAAGCATTGGCCTGGCCACGACACCATCAAAGTTGGCGTGCTTCGCGCCTATGCCACGCGCCACGGCGCCGGTCCGTTCGTCACGGAAGACCTCGGTCTCACTAAAGCGATTCCGGATATGCACAACGGAATGAGAGAATGGCAAGGCGGATTCCGTATCGGCTGGTTCGATGCCGTAGCCGCAAGTTACGCGATCGAAGCGGCAGGTGGAATCGATTATCTGGCCCTGACCAACCTTGACCGTATCCGCGATTTCGGCGGAGCCAAGATCTGTGTCGGCTATGAGTATGCCGGCAACCTGCCGTTCGATGGATATTGCGAAGCGAGTCGCGTCGGCGGCAAACAGATCATTGAGCGGATAATCATGGTGGACAATCCGTCTGTCGAAAGGCAGATAGCTTTGACCGCCATTCTGGCCGATTGCCGCCCGATTTACAGCACGATAGCTTTCAGGGACCCCAAAGTCTATGTCCAGCGTTTGGAGACGATTTTGGGTGTTCCGGTCGGCATCGTGTCATCAGGCCCGACACTCCAAGACAAGGAGGAGGTATTTAGCTTATTTTAGCTATTTTTTGAGGGAAGAGAAGAGGTTTTGAAAAGTATTGCGAGAATTGACAAAATGCCCGAAAAAGGGTAAAGTCAGAAATCGCTGTCCTTTGAAAAAACATTCAATCTAAGCTCAAAAAAAGAAATCAACACCCTGCAGTTTGCAGTTTGGCCCCGAAGCGTAAGTCGGCATCAACCATCAACCTACACGAGAGGAGAAGAGAACATGGAACAGCTCACGGCAAGAATTTTGGCATTCGCGGCAGCAGTCGGCAAAACGGTCGAGGAAGTGACCGAGGCACTTAAGCAGTATCTCGGTGAATTCAACGACAACACCGCCGACATCCTGGCGGACGAAGCATCGACCCCGATTGAAGACCTGAAGCCGGTCCTGACCGACGATGGTCCCAAGATCCCGCTGCCCGTCCTGAAGTTCAATCTTAACCTGCTCCGCGGAAAAGAGAAAGAAGCGGAGAAACCAGCAACCGTCGCAGCCGAAACCGCACAGCCCCAGATGAACATGTTCAACGATGTCCTTCCGGAAGTCCCCGAGGGCGAGACCCTTCTCGACGCCTTGAAAGTTGGCGGCGTACAGCACGCCGGAAAAGGGGTGGTCACCTGCGCCGTTTCCGTGGCATTGGCTAACCGCGCCGGCATGTTCGGCCTCGTCGACACCATCTGCAAGGCCATGGAAGAGACCGCCGAGGGATTGAAACAGCCCGTTGGACCGGAATACTACGACCTGCAGGATCTGGCCACCAAGCGTGCCCACGCCGAAATTTTCAAGGCAATGGGCATCAAAGGTGAGTTCGCCGGCCAGAAACAGAAGAACGAGCTGCTCCGTCGCCTCGACGAGAAGCTCTGGGAGGCCCTGATCGATTTCAATGGACGTCTTTTGTCCTGGCGCGATCAGTGGACTGCCGGCATGGCTAACCCGGCCATGATGATGAACTACCAGGTGGCGCTCATGAGCGGCGGCGCTGCACAACTGCCCCCGGGCATGATGCAACCGCCTGACACCACGCAGCTCGATGACGCTGTCGAATCGGTCGTCGAGAAGATCAACGAGATCTTCGCCGGCACCGCCATCCCGACAGCCATCGCGCTGGCAGCTGAAGCTCAAAACATCAAAAAGGTCCTGGACAACCCCAATCTTCCGAGAGCAGTCGGTGCGGTCAACCTCGATCAGATGTTGACCAAGCTGGGCGCAGCCGTCACTTCCGACTATCGCAGGCTGGAGAAAAACATCGTCAAGTACGCCTTGGCGGTGATGGAATACCCCAACCTGACCGACGGCCAGAAGAAGATCAACTACCTCTGCGCCATGCTCCAGCTCGGACTGAGCATTCAGTGGGAAAAGTTGCCAATGAAGAACGGAAGGGACAGGAAAAAAGACGACTTCCAGAAGTTCTAGAGGTCTAACGCACCTTCAACCCGAGGGTGGTGAGCTTATCAAATAGCTTGCCACCCTTTTTTCATCTCAAAATTAGGGATCAAGAAAGGAGATTGCCCATGGGAAGCGGCGGAGATTACTCGTCATATCGTGAGAGTTTCACTAGGACCAAGAGCACAGTATCTGGCAGTGCCGAAGAAAAGGCTAAAGGCGCGCACGAGCGGACGGAAAGGATAAACCGTGACAAGGAAACGACGGGTGAAAAGAAGCAAGAGCAGGCACGGAAAGAGACGTTCGATCCGTCCAAGGTCCGGCTCGGCATCACCAAGCCGTCGCCGACCGCCAAGCGCGTCCACATCTTCCTGGTCGACAACTCCGGCTCCAACAGCGTAATCGCTGAAGGCCTGAGAAAATCGTCTGGATATTTGTCAGCCGTCCATGGCGTCATCGATCCTGACTCCGATTTCGCGACTATCTTCTTCAGCGACCACTGCGACGACTCGCGGATCATGCAGGAAGTCGATTACGTGCAGCCGACGCCAGAAGGTGATCTCATCCTGCTCTCGACCATATCCAGGGTCGCAAAGGCAAGCGGAGGAGACGCGCCCGAAGCGATCGAGTGCACCATGAAGCGGGCCTGCGAGCTCGATTTCGGCGACGCTTTGTCCAAGCATCTCTACCTCGTCAGCGACCAGGTGGCGCACGGCATGGGTGAGCGCGGAGACGACGGCTGCCCCTTCCAGGTCAGCTGGATCGATGAACTCGAGAAGGTTAACAAGGTTTATGACACCTTCGAGGTAATCGGCTGCGGCAATGTCGCGAGAGTGGCGGAGCTGCAGAAGCAATTTCTCAGTCCAGAACGCCTGGCCTATGACTTCATCGATCTCTCCGAGATTGAGAAACCCGAGCACCGCCTTGGCATCACGGCCAACGCCATGCTGTTCCTGGTAGCGCGCAAACAGGGTATCCAGATGGTCGAAGTCTTCTTGGCCGGCTTGTACGAGAAATGGCTGGCCAGTCCGGTCTTCGGCACCCAGACCGAAGCGAAAGCCAAGGAACAGATCCGGCGCTTCGGCAAGTATATCGAAGCACCGGAAGAAGAAATTGAAGCGATGATGCAACGCGTGCTGGTGTGAGCCAGTCTGTCCGGTCCGGGAAGTGATTCCCGGACCGGACAACCCTAAGGAGGTGATAGCTCGTGAGCAGAAAGAAGTACGAAAAAAAAATTCTATCGGTACTGACACAAAACTGCCAAAGCGATGGTCTCGGATCGATTGACAAGGCATTGTGCGAAAAATTTGCAGAAAACGAAAGAAAGCACAAGGAAGCTGCCGAGCTTGCGGGCTTAGCCTGCCTGTCCCATTTGGATCTTGATCCGCGTGGCGCCGAAACGGCCGTCGGTTATTTTATCACGGCCGACAGGCCCGACCTGTTGGCAGAGTTGTATCGAATGGCCAAGCTGCGGCGGCATTTCCGCTTAGTATGGTTGGCCGGATCGGCGCTCGATCTGCCAGGCTGGAAACAAGGGTTCAAGGTCTGGTTCAAGCGTCACGGCGTCTGGTGGTTCGATCTGTTTGAAGACCAGGCGGAAGGAATCGTTTTTATCCACCCTGACGACGTGAGGCTGGTTAAAGAAATCAGCCTGGCACTCGGACTTGATGACGGTTATTGGTCGGAAATAGGTAAGCAGGCTGAAACGCGCAAGGACATCCCGTCTTTGCGCCGGCGCTTGGCCAAGCTGCTGGCAGAAAATAAGGAGCCGGCAGTAAGGGCTTTAGCCAAGGATGCGCACGAAACCGATGCGGCATTCCGCCGTTTCTGTTCCGAGCAAGGCATCAGAGTTCTGCGCTGCCTGCAAGAAGGCAGCCGTGGCATCTCGGGGTGCAGCTGGGTCTATCAAGCGCTCGACACCGACGGCGTAATCAAGATCTTCAAGGAAGTGATTGCTCCGTACGGACGCCGCTTTCGCCAAGACAGCGAAGAAGCAGTTTATGCCAAGCTAGGAGAGTGGGAATTCCTGCCCGTGCCGCACCAGGCGGAGAAAATAAGCGGGAAGCTCAGGTTTTTGCGCCAACCGTTTATCTACGGCCGTTCGCTTGCGCCGATTGTCGCTTCTAGGACTAAGCTGGATGTCGGCAAGGCTGAGGCGACTATTGCGGCTGCCGCGGCAAAGCTGGAAATCTTGCATCGCTCGGGCGTCGCTCATCTGGACTTGCGTCCTGAGCACATCGTCATCAATAGTGACGGCTTGTCACTGCTCGACCTCGGCTTGTCGCGGATTGTGCCAAACCGTTTAGCGACGGTCGATATTATGCTGCGTTCACCGCGTTATGCCGCGCCAGAGATGGGGTTGCATGGACGCGGAGGTTGTTCCTCTGACATCTTCCAGCTCGGCATCATCTTTTTTGAGCTTTTGACTGGGTGCCATCCTTTCTGCCTGCACGAGCGGTTGCCGGAAGGCGACGCAGCCAAGGGGGCAGAGGCTATCAAGTATTTGCTGCCAGCCATGACGTTGGAGTTCGATGGTAGCCTTCTTAAGGGCTGCGATGAAAAGATAGTGATGCTTGTCGCCAGCATGCTGGATAAGGATCCGCTCAGGCGCCCGACTGCCCGCGAGGTAGTCGAAGTGCTGCAAAGAGCCGACAAGCCGCCAATCCCTTCGGCTGAAACCGCGGGGAACGTCTCTCGGCGCAACACCGTGCTTTTTCCGGCACGCATGTCGATTCCGCATCGCGGACACATCGAATACATCGCGCGTCTGGCCGAGCTCGGCTATCACGTCAAGATTTCGTTGCAATGCAGCTACATCCTGACCGAGCATGACCCGGTCCCCAAGTGGCTGACAATGAAGATGGTTGCCCAGTCGCTCTTTGATCGCGGCATCGGACCGGAGCATTTTGAATTTATCTTTACGCCGCTTTACGCGACGAGAAAGGAGTTGGAACTGCATTTCCGTATGATGCCTGGCTGGGAAGACATCGTTGCCATAGCTTCGGGTAATCCTGAAGTCCATGCCTTGTTTCCCGATATGCTCATCTTGGACCAGAAATCAGTTTTTGGCCGCGAAGGAGAATGCTACGAAACGCGGTCGTGGGGAGAATCGCTTCGACAAGCGATCAGGGACGGCAATGAGCTTTCTTTCCGAAAGTTGGCCGGAAGCGGTGCTGAACGGATCCTGAGCTTCGATGAGCTGCGCCAAGAGCTCATGCTCAGGCAGCCGATCGATTTCGTGTCCGGACGAGTCAGCGTCATTCTGATCGACTCCAAGGACAAGGTCATGACCGACGGGCGGGTCTACCGCTATCTGTCGCCGGAAGAAAGCCTGTGCCAGCAGCTCCGAAACATAGGCCAGCAGGCGTCGATCGTCGATCCATACGCCAAAGATACGATTATGCTCATTAATGGCAAGCTGATACGCCTCAAGTATCGGCACACCGATTACGAAAACGGCAATGAAGCCATCGTATTCGAAGCGTCTAACCCCGGTTAGGCGCTTTTTTTTTGCCCAAGTGTAACATTTTGCCTATTTTTACGTATAATTATATGTAACCTAAATATATGAATTGCTACAAGCACACAATTTCATTCGCCCAGTACGGCGTCTCCCCAGTCGCCAACCGCCCCCACGAATCGGAGAGCGAGTGTCTTATTGTGCTTAGATTGAATATTTGAACAACGTCAATATAGGTACAACATGAAGGCTCGGTCCCATTCGGGGGCCGAGCCTTTTTCGTACCTTACAACCTAAAAAAGGAGAAAGACATGAAAACGAAGAACATCGACCGCAGCTACCTGGCAATGAATTTCCTGATGGAACTGGCCCCGGCGTTCTTTTACGCCACCTATCAGCTTTTCCTTCTGTCCAAGGGCTTGGACTACCTCCAGATCAACCTGATCAATGCCTTCTTCATGGCTGCGCGCTTCGCCTTCGAGATGCCGACCGGCATCTTCGCCGACCTGCTCGGCCGCAAGCGTTCGGTCCAGATCGGCTTGTCGGCGTTCAGCGTTTCCTTCGCCGCATATTATATGGCCGATACTTTCTGGTATTTCGTCTTAGCCGAAGTCGTCGGAGCTTTCGGTTCCACCTGCGTTTCCGGCGCCTTCAAGGCTTGGTTCGTGGATGAACGCAAACGTGCGGGCGGCAACGGCGACAATGTCGTCGTCTTTTCGCAAGGAGGCCAGCTCAAGTACCTGGCCATGATTATCGGCAGCGCGGTCGGCGCGCAATTCGGCGCCATCGATCTGTCTTACCCTTGGCTTCTGAGCGCAGCTTTCATGGCACTGGCTCTGGCAGTCGCGACTTTGGCCATGAAAGAGTGGCGAGAACCGGCAGCCGGCCCGAAGGGCATCACGTTCAAACCTGTCACCAGGATTGTCCGCGACAGCGTCAAGTACGGTCTCAAGCACCGCGGCGTCATGCAGCTGGTCTGCCTGAGTTCGATCATGATGTTCGTGGCCATGCCGTTCAACATGATGTGGCCGGTCGTCTTCAAGGGCTTCGGCCTGAAAGTCGATCAGTTGGGACTGGTCATGGCCGCTATCAGCGGCTGCCTGTGGATAGGAGCCTGGCTTGCTCCGCGCTTCAGCCGTTCGATCAAGCAGGAATTCCATGCCCTGATATTCTCCCAAGTACTGACCGCCTGTTCGATGCTGATTGCTTCGCTGATGCTCGGCGGACTGACTACTTTCATCTTCTTCTTGGCTCATGAAGCGGGGCGGGGCATATTCGAGCCATTGAACGACACCCTCCTGAATCAACGCATCGAGAACGACAGCTGCCGCGCCACCATTCTCTCGTTCGAGTCGATGCTCGGCAACAGCGGCGCCGTCCTGGGACTGATCGGTTCCGGCTACGTCGCCAAGCACTTAGGGATCGGTCCGGCCTGGATGATGTCAGCCGTGGTGCTGACCGCCGGGTTCGGTCTGATTCTGCTCGAGCACAACGGAAAAGCCGTGAAAGCGGCTCAAATTGACAGAAATGGCATATCGTGATATAAATAATCAGCTCTTTTTAGCCAAATTTACATCACGAAGGAGGTGGATTGACCCGATCGGCTGATTAGGAGCATCCTGCAATCGCAGCACTACCGAAACCTCAGGAGGGTACATGAAACGGATGTTAACAGCAATCGCAGCGGCAGCATTCATGGCATTGGCGGCTTGGCCCGCAGCAGCGACGCAGCTCACGCTCCAGGGCGTGAATCATGATTTCGTCAGCGCCATGGTGGACTTCGACTATCACTATGATGCCGCGCACAACCAAGGAGTGGTCGATCTGGATATCGCCAACACCTCGACCGACCGCTCCCGCTTGACCAGCTTCGCCTTCAACCTGCCGTCGAACATCGCCAGTCTGGCCAGCTTCACTGGTCCCGCAGATTGGGAAGGGCGCTTCGATCCCAACAGGATCAACACGCCTCAAGACTTCGGCAGGTTCGATGTCGCCGGCTTGTCAGGCGACACTTTCGGAGGTGGCTTGCCGCGGTACGGGATTCCGGTCGGACAGACGTTCGAATTCGTTTTCCGCTTCGTCGGCAGCGACTTGGCAGGACTCAGCGACGCGAGCTTCCTCGGACTAGACTCGTACGTCAATCCGAGGAGCAATGACATCGCTGAACCGTTCATTGCCCGTTTTCAAAGGGTAGGGGACGATCGCAACCTGAGCGATGTGGCAGTCGTGGCACCGGTCCCGGAACCGGGCACGATGGTGCTGCTGAGCTTCGGTGTTCTTTCACTCTGCATCTACGGCAAGCGCAAGAAAGTCTTGGGCGAACAGTAGAGAGTAGAAAACAAAAGCAACACTTGACAGAAATAGTCAAGTGTGCTATAGTAAAACGTTGATGAATTATGGAGGGAGGCTCGAAATACCCGATCTGAGTAACAGATCAACATTTCGAGGAACCCCTCCGCCAATTCCTCCGGGGGCCGTCTTTATGAGGCCCCTCTTTTTTTATGAAAAAACGCCCCACAAGGGCGTTTGATTGGCTGAAAATGGCGGTCAGGCGGGTTCGTTCCACTCTTTTACGTATTGGGCGATTCCGTTCTGACCGAATTTGTGGCGCAGCTTGATGGTTGAGTTCAGGAAGCCTATTAGGGAGCCAGTCTCTATTTGGTAGCGGTTCTTGACTACGCGAAAACGGAAAGATTTGGCCTGGATCGCCCGCCGGATGGTCTTGCTGGTCACCCCGCCGAACTTAGCCGCTTCTGAGACGGATAACCAGAGCAGGGAGGGGGTGATGGGTTTTTCTTTAGCTTGGCTCATGACTCCTAGTTAAGTCCACAAAAATGTGGACTTAAGTATGAATAATTTTAGCAATTTTCTGATTTTATCGAATCAATTCGCCTCCTTTTTGAGTCAAAGTCCATGATATTATGGACATAAGTAGCTATATCTTGGCACATCTATGCGAATAAATCAATGTCGGGCATTTTCATATTTTTTAGATTCCCCATGGTTCCGTCCTTTGATCAAAAGGCGGCTGCCGCAAACCCATTCAGTTCCGGTCTTTGCTCTTTAGAATTCAGCTTAAAATGTTTGCTATTTGTCACTAAACATGTTAATCTTTGTACATAATTGACGGTCAGAAACCAAGATGGCCGCTAATGAACTCTTGCTGAACAGGAATCCCGCAAGAATAATTAGAAAAAATTGGTCAGTAAGCTGAGATATTTGGCTCATTTTTGGTGTTCCATACGAAATATCATTGGTTTATTTAGCTAATTTTAGTAAAAAATAAATACTTAAAACCACTGTAACAAGGGGGACGATATCACGTATATTTAAATGAAAGGTTTTTTTACAGAAAAAATACTCTTTGCGAAACTCAAGAGTCAGGACCAAGAAGCATTTCTCGAAGTCTATGACCGCTATGTGGACAAGGTTTATCGTTTCATATACTTCAAGGTTAGCGACGCGGCTGAAGCGGAAGATCTGACCGCCGCGACCTTCCTGAAGACTTGGCAGCACATCCAACAGAACAGCGTCACCGACGCTAAGACGCTGCCGGCCTTGGTTTACCGCATCGCCCGAAACGTCATCATCGACCACTACCGCCAGAACAGCAAGTGCGACGTCGTTTCGATCGAGACTCCCGAGGGCCAATCGATCGTCGATGAGAAACAGGATATTTCCAAAGAGTCTGAGGTCAATTCCGATCTCGAGCTGATGAAGAAGAAGATGGAGCAGCTCAAGGATGAATATCGCGAAATATTGGTCCTGCGCTACGTCAACGACCTCTCGATCGATGAGATCGCGGAAATCATCGGCAAGAACAAAGGTAACGTCAGGGTTCTTATATATAGAGCAACCGCCGCATTGAAGGAATTGATGCAAGATAAAAACAGTTGATTCTCATTGCGAGCCTGCCGGTAGGCAGGCGTGAGCGAAGCAATCTCGAGATTGCCACGTCGCTATGACAAATATCTAAATGAAAACCATCGAGGCACAATTGAATAATCTCTCAAGCATCGTCCCCTCGGCCGAATGGAAGGCCAGGACTCGCGAGGTGCTTCAGAGCCAGATCAGCGCCGGCGCCCAGGAGGAGCGTGCCGGATTTTTTGCTGTCCTGGACAATCTGATGCCGGTCTGGGTTTCCGGACTTGCCTCGAAGCCTGTGGCCGTCTTCGCCATGATTGTCTTGGCCGCAGTGACCGGTTCGTACGCCTCGGTCCGCGCCGCTCGCGAAACTACCCCGGAAGATTCGCTATATATCGCCAAGATCATCAACGAGAAGACGCAGCTGGCTCTGACCTTCGACGAGACCGACAAGACCAAGCTGAATCTGGAGTTCGCCACTAACCGCGCCGAGGAATTGGCCAAGATGATGGAAGCCCCGACGCCGCAGCAGGAGCAGACCATCGCTGACCTGAAATCCAGCTTTTCCAGCGAATTGACTGCTGCCAAGAGCCGCCTGACCAAGATCAAACAGAACCAGCCGATCGCCGCCGCTCCGAAGGCTGCGCCGAAAACCGCTGCCCAGCCTGCCGCCAATGACGACAAGGTCGAGGTCTTCGGTGCGAATCTGTCCAAGGATAATGTCAGCATGCAGATAATAGAAGCTGAACAGCTGTTCGCTAACAAGGATATTTCCGGTACCATCGAGAAGATCGATCAGGCGGCGAAGTCGCTGGATGCGGCTCCGGCAGAAAAGCCCGCCACCACCACGCCGAAAGAAGAGGCGAAGGCGACGAGCACGAAGTAGCTAATTTAAAATTTAAAATTTTAAATTTAAAATTGAAACACACCAACGATTAGCCTGAGCCGCAATCATTTGCGACCTAGACTAATGTACCGATCGCTAACGTGATGGGTACAAGACCCCGGATGAGCGTCTTGTCGGATGCGAATTCGGGGCAGATGGGATCAGCAAGGTCGATCCGTTGAATACGGAGATCTTATCTTCATAATTAAAGTCGGTTCTTAGAGCAATGTTTGCCCGCGTAGGGCAAATCAACAAGCTAATTCGGTGAGATAGCTTAAAGCCCCTGTAGCCTCTACAACTACATGGGATCGAGCCGGATAACCCCCACACTTGCGTCCATAAACGGACAAACTTGTGTGGACTGCCTGCCTGCCGGTAGGCAGGGTGAATTACCCCATGCAATTTGCCTCCGACACTTGTGAACGCAAGTGTGGGGGAGCGGGATTCCGGTTGATTTGTCCGAACTTGCGCGAAGCAAGCGCTATAAGAACCCAACTTCGTCCCCCTTAACTCGGGACGACACACACTAAGAAATCTATGCAAACCTTACGAAAAGTTATCGCTTCCAGCGTGATCTTCGTGACCGTGCTCTCTTTGAGCGTTGCAGCTGCTCCTGTAAAGGCCGCAGCTTCTGCCGGTGACTTGATCAAGATGGACGGACTCTCATCCGTTTATTACCTGGGTGGCGATGGCAAACGCTACGTTTTCCCTAATGAGCAGACATATTTCTCCTGGTATAGCGATTTCTCTTCAGTCATGACTATTCCTCAGGCTGAATTGGAGTCATATCCATTGGGCGCCAACGTCACTATCCGACCTGGCACCAAATTGGTTAAGATCACTACCAATCCGAAGGTTTACGCTGTAACCCCAGGCGGCAACTTGGTTGCTGTTCCTGATGAGGCTACCGCTAAGGCCCTCTACGGTGACAACTGGGCAAAGCGCATCGTCGATGTTCCAGATGCATTCTTTACTAACTATAAAGTTTCTGCATCTTCATTGACTGCTACCGCTTACCCGACCGGCAGCTTGATCAAGACTGCTGCTTCACCTGACATTTACTATATCGACGCTACTGGCGCTGCACGCAAGATCGCTAACGAGTCTGCCTTCACCGGCAATCGTTTCCAGTTCAGCAACGTCATCACCACCACTCTGGCTATCCCAGCAGCTGGTGCTGAAATCTCTGGCGCAGACACCACTATCTCTGACACCTCTTCTGGTGCCGGCGGTACTGTCTACACCGGCGGTTCTGGCGTAACCGTAGCTTTGGCTGGCACTACTCCAGCTTCCGCTTCCGTTCCAAAGAATGGCGCTCGCGTTCCGATGGCCAAGGTTAACTTGACCGCCGCTAACGACGGTGCTGTTACTGTCAGCGCCCTTAATTTGAAGAGGATTGGTCTTTCAACCTACTCTCAGATCGACAAGGTCTGGGCTGAGAAGGACGGCGTTATCGTCGCTTCCAAGAAGACTGTCAACTCCAATGACGAGGCCAGCTTGACCTTCTCTCCAGCTTTGGTCATCAGCGCTGGTCAGACCGTTACCGTCGAATTGTTGGCTTCATTGCTCAACGCTTCCGGTAATATCGGTTTGAGCGTTGTCAGCGCTACCGCTGGCGGCGCCAACGTCGCTGGCTTGCCAGTCAATGGCAACCTGATGGCTCCGATCGACTACGCTGTCACCAATTTGGCTCTTACCAATCCAAGCACCGTCACCTCCACCGTTAAGGTTGGCGACGAGAAGGTTGAATTGGGCAAGTTCACCGTTGAATTCAACACCTCTGCTATCACCGCTGCTGGTCTTACCACCGGCGTTGCTGCTAAGGACGTGACCTTGAAGTCCATCATGGTGAAGAACAATGGTATCGAAGACCTGGCTAAGACTTCCATGAACCTGTACTTGGAATACAATGGTAACAAGGTTTCTGAGAGCGCCAAGGTTGACGGCCGCTATGTCACCTTCTTCTTCCCAGCTGCTGGTTTCGACCTGTTGAAGGACGATACCTCTAAGCAGTTTTTGGTTAAAGGTGATGTCATTGGCAAGGAAAACACCGCTATCAACAGCTATGCTTTCGTTATCAACAAGAGCACTGACGTTGTAGCTTACGAAAAGTCAACCGGTTTCGGTGTCAATGTTTATAATGACACTACTGCTGTCGCTACTGTCGCTGACAACTTCGCAATTTCCAACGCAACCATCACCGCCGGTGTCGTTGCCATCTCCAAGAAGTCTACTTCTCCATCAGCCACCACCATCATCAAAGGTTCTGATAATACCATTCTGTTGGCCAACATCCGTGCCGACGAAGCTATTACCGCTGATGGTTTGACTTTGACCTACGGCTCAGCTGATAACAATTCAGCTACCGTTAATCAGTTCGAGAACGTCCGCGTTTACTTGAACGGTACTTTGTTGGATTCTTTCGATGTAACTGCTACTTCTGCAGCTTGGTCCACCAAGGTTCTGACCAGCTCATTGACCCTGAACAAGGGCGACAATGAGGTTAAGGTCATGGTTAAGGCCAAGACCTCTGCCACCGCCGGCTCTGCTTTCTTAGCAAAGGTTGACGGTACGAACGCTTTTACCAGCCAGAACCCACAGTACGTGTCTTCTGGTAATGCTGTCGCTTCCGGCGACATCTCCGGTTCCGCTACTGGTGGTATCTTCACTGTCCAGGGCGCTGCTTTGGCCACTGTGAGGAACGATGGTTTTGCTGCTAATAAGATTGTCGTCAAGGGCTCTCCTGATGTTGTAGTCGGAAAGTTTGCCTTGAAGGCTACTAATGACGAGGTCAAGGTTACTTCGGTTTCTTTGGGCGCCAACACTGGCTCCACTACTGCTTCTTCCATTTATGATGCGAAGTTGTACACTGTGGCTACTGATGGCACAATGACCCAGGTTGGCAACACTGTTGATTTCGGTACCTCTGGCGCCACCTTCTCGTCGTTGAACGTCGTAATTCCAAAGGACACCACCAAGACTCTTGCAGTTAAGGTTTCCTTTGATTCCGCTGCCGTTCAGGACAGCACCTTCCAGACCTTGATGACTGTTAATGCTCAGGATTCTCGCGGTACCGCGATTACTTCTGGCAACACTGCCACTTCCCAGATTTTCCTAATCAAAGATTCTGGCACCTTGAATGTTGACTTGGGTGGCAACGCCCCTCAGGCCGCTATCTTGGCTGCTAAGGCAATTGAGCAGGAAGTCGCTCAGTATAAATTCACCGCTGTCAACGACAGTGCTAACTTGACTGAGATCAACTTTGTCAACCAGGACCAGGCTTCTTCAACCATCGGTGTAGCTTCTGCTGACGCTGATTCAATCGTTGCGGCTGTCCGCTTGTACAAAGGCGCTACCTTGGTCGATGAGACCCTCTTGGTTAGCGGTGTTGGCAAGTTCGTAATGAACGACGAGGTTATTGTTCCAGCTAATGGTAACGAGACCTTGTCCGTCAAGGTCGTTCTGAACACCATCTCCAATGACGCTACGGCTACCAACAAGGATATCCAAATCGTATTGAAGGATATCAAGTTCAAGTCTTCTGCTGGCACCGAAACTGGTCCTCAGGTCTTGAACAAGACTGCTAACGCTTTCCGCGTTAGGAAGACCATCCCAACCGTCGCTTTGCAGACCCTGCCGACCACCGTCGCAGCTGCTGGCGATCAGGTTATTATGAAGTTCACCGTTACGGCTGATGCCGCTGGCGACGTTTCCTTGTACAAGCTCAACATCAACGCTACTTCCAGTGGTTACACCATCGCTGGCTTGGGCGCTAATGCTGTCCGTGTCAACGGCGTCACCAAGGGTACCGCTACCAGCACCTTCGCTGGTTCGACCTACACGGTTGACTTCGGCACCGCTACCCCAGAAGTAGTCGCTGCTGGCACCACCAAGACTTTCGAGGTGATCGCCACTATCGGCGGCGCTCCTGCCAACGGTTCCGTCACTGCTAAGATCGATGAGGATGCTTCCTATGTCACCAACGGCACTGGCAACTTCGTATGGTCTGATGGCGCTGACATCACCAACCCGACCTACTCCAATGGCCGCAGGGTTCCTGGTCTCCCGACCGCTACCCAGTCATTGACCAAGTAAGGTTGATGGTCTAGTTTCTCGATATCTAAAATCGATATATTGCCCGCAAGGGCAGCAAACCCCTCCCTGGTTTTCCGGGGAGGGGTTTTGCGTTATGCACAGTCTTGGCGGGTTTTTTGCGAATGCCAGCGGTCTTGCTGGCGGTTTGACGCTAATGTTCGTCCAGTTGTCCTGAGTCCTTGCGAGTGATAAAATTATGGGGCGTTTAAAATTAAGAAAATCGATATGGCGACGATCAGCTTTTGCGACAAGTGCGGGAAAAATCTGAGCGCTTACGAAGAACGGCTGTTCTCGATTTTTTTGGCCGACCACAAGGAGTGCGGCATCGACTCGCAGCAGACCAAACTGTGCTACGAGTGCCAAGAGCCTGTATTGGTCTTTTTGCGCGGCTATCTCAAGCGCAAGTATATGGCCGAACCGGTTGTTGAGCGAAAATTAGCGTGATATAATTAAGGCATAACTATAAGCGAGCATTATGCCGACAGGAAAATAACAACCCCGATTCTTTAAGGAGGGTTGTTTTTGTTTTATCGGATTTGCCTTATTGGAAGCGGGATTATTTATAAAAAAATATTATGAAAAAGACATTTAAAATCATTGGGATCAGTCTAATCGTATTGATATTCGCGATTATGGCCTTTTTTGGTTACGTGTACTGGCAGGTAAAGACCGGTCGTCTTATTTTCTGGAATGGCCAATGGTACACCAAAGAACAAATTCGTGCCAAGGTCGGACCGCAGGTGTATCAAGTGGAATCAAAAAATACTCCGGAAGAAGTGTACGCGAAATTTAGAGACGCATTATTGAAGGGTGACACTGAAGGCGCTCTTGAACAAATGACGCCTGAATCGCGTGAAGGATTTAGGGAGGCATTTAAGGACAAGGAAAAGTTTGAAAAATGGGTTAAGTCTTTGCCTGAAAAAATTACAAAAGAAAGTGAGCTGGGTAATTTTGCCGATTATGATGTTGATTATGGCACTAAAAATAAAAATACTGCTACATTTGAAAAAAATGAGCAAGGGTATTGGCAAGTTGATTCAATCTAATTCTGAACTCGAATTTAAATAATGTTTATGAATAATGGGTTTGTAAAATTAATCATTCCAATAGTCTTCATAACATTGTCCGTTTCTGTTTTTGCTTATGACAATTTAAAGACTCATCCTGATTTGACGGACGCGGCAATTGATCTTTACCAAAAAAGCACAAGCAAGCAGTTATCCGATAAACAAAGAGCCTTGATTGTGCAGGGTTCAGTTGACGAAGATGCTGACCCAAGATATATTTATCATTTTTATGATCCCGTTAGCGGAAATGGGCTCGCCGGCAATAAATCGTCCAAAGAGTGGGCGCAAAATCAGGGTGGTTTAGTTGGCGCAACAGGCGACTACTCTGAAGAAGCTATTTTGACCAATTATAGAGACGGAACTTTAATTGGTGTTGAACGAGCTTATCAGGGCATAGGTCACATGTTGCACTTGATTCAGGATATGTCAGTTCCAGCACATGTAAAACTTGATTCACACCCTAAAGGCGATGTTTACGAAGAGTGGTCTCATCAAAATGGTGTATTTGATTCCCGGCGAGGAGAGATGCATTATTCAATTTCCTTGGAATCATCATTTGAAGAACTTTCTAGATTTACTGAAAAAAATTTTTTTAGCAAAAATACAGTTAATGTAAAAAGAATAGGTGATTTTAAGATCAGTAAAGAATTAGTTGACAACAAAGTCAAAACCTATTTTATAAATAAAGTAAACGGACATGAATATAGGGTAGTTTATTCAAAAAATGCCGATTCGTTAAAACCCGAGTATTTAATTGATAATGACTTCAAGCTTAATCTCGATTACTGGAATATGCTTTCTCCTATGGCGGTTGGGTATAGCGCGGGTGTGATTGATTATTTTGTTAAGAAATTTGAGGAGATAGATAAACAAAGGGAGGGTGCGCCTGCTGATAATCGTTCTGTCGTGGCGCTTTTTGTTTCTGATTTCTGGTCTGGTTTGAAATACGCAGTTGGTGATATGGCAAGTTTTGGCGGCTCCTTACGACAAGATGCGTGGGGTGGGCTGACGTCATTGGCGGCAAATACTTGGCAGCAGGCTGGATTTTTTGGTTCTGCGGTCGAAGAAAATGTGATTAAGGTTGCTGATACTGCTTTGGAATCTGGAAAAAAAGCAGCTGATGCTACGGAGAAAACTGCCAAGAAGGTTACTGTCACAACTTCTGATCTGGTCAAAAAAACTGCTGACCAAAGCAAGGTTTTGGGGCAGAAGATTATCAAGATGGCTGTTAAGCCGGCACAGGCTGCGGCTAAGAAGCCTCCGTTGAAGCTGCCTTCGGCACCCATTAAGCCTGTTGTCACTATCACCCCCATCAAACCGTTGCCAGTGACGCCGGAGCCGGTCATCGTCTTGCCGCCGTCTGGCAGCTCGACTGACGCTGGCGTTCCGCCCCTTAAAGATGATGAGTTCCTGCTGGTTTTTTCTAACGGCACCTCTTTGCCGGAACAAGCACGGGCTCATGAAGTACCGACCGGCACCGATCTGATCATAACCCCTCCTGCGACCACATCGCCGACCAGCACTGATGCCACGGCCACAACTACGGAGCCGACTTCGACAAGCACCGCTCCGGCCCATGTAGTCATCAGCGAGATCTATGCCAGTGAAAACAATAGCGGCAGCGAGTGGGTTGAGCTCTATAATCCGACCGACGAGTCCGTCGATCTGTCCGGTTGGAAGCTTGATACCCAGTTCGACAACGACGGCGACGCCATCTTGTCTGACGGCTCCACGATCGATCCACAGGGGTATTATCTGATCGGTGACCAGTCTTCGGGCGAATGGCGACCTGACAGCCGGAACTGGCCGAAGCCCGATTTTTACAATGGCGCCATAACCCTGACCGATTATGATGGCTGGGTGCGCTTACGGACAGCTTCCGGGACGATCGTGGACGCGGTCGGCTGGGGCGAGACCAGCGTTTATGAGGCGAACGCTCTCAGCAGTGAAGAATATGATAGGGCGCTAAGCTTCAAACGCCGCGGATTGATCGACAATGTCTCAGTTTTGGACTCTGACGACAATCAGGCCGACTTTGCCATCGAAAGCGACCCGTATCCGGATAGGCACGCGCCTACTTGCGTCGAGATTTCAAGCGAAGAGGGTGTCATTACCGATGGACAGCTGACGGCCGAGCAGGGCACGTATTGCGTGACCAGCTGGCTGACCGTGGCCGAAGGCGATTCGCTGATGGTCGAGCCTGGCGTAATCGTCAAATTCGCCCCGAACATCGGCTTGAATATCGAAGGAGAGCTGTCAGCCATTGGAACCCAGGAGGACAAGGTTTATTTCACCTCAATATACGACGATATCGGCGGCAAGGTCGGGGGTTGGACTAAGGAAACATTACAAGCGGGCGAATGGGCGAATCTGCAATTCACGCAGGAAAGCGCGGGCAATTTCGATTGGGCAGTCATCCGTTATGGCGGCACGTATGGTCCCGCGTTGGCCCGTACAAAGCCCTATTCCTTTCACGGTGCCGGCCCAAGACTAGCTGCCATTGCTCCTGTCGCCAGTACTGATGTGGCCGTCATACATGTGTCTGCAGCGGCGGTTAATATCGACAATTCCGTAATAAAAAATAACATCGAGGGCGTAGAAGTATTATCCGGGGGCACGGCAACGGTCGCGAATTCTCAATTCATTGGCAATGGCAAGGGCTATGTCAACTCGACCGACCAAGAACAGGTCGTTACTGATAATTTTTGGGGAGCTTCGTCCGGTCCGCTGCATGACCAGCTCAATCCTGGAGGCGAGGGCGATAGCGTAACGGGCTTGGCCATCATTGAGCCATGGCTCTCTGATGCGCCCTTCACTTTTTATTAGAAGTCGGTTGACGGGGTCTGAAAATATTAGCCACTGATATACATTTTGTGGTATAATAAATCAATAATGTTAATAATTATTTGATGGCATTTTTGCGTTTTAAAACCGAGTATTTATTGACTCCTGCCATCCTCCTCTCCCTCTGCATCGGCTGGGCCATCGCCGCCCCTTCGCCGGACGCCATCGGCGTCCGCGTCGCCCCCAACCCCCAGCACTACTCCGCCGCCCGCTGGTACCAGACCCAGGGGTTCAAAGGTTCGCCCCAGGCCCTCATCGTCGATGGCTACGAAGCCATTCGCGACGGCCGCACGGTATATATCGACGTAGCCAACGTAGTCGAGGCCGCCCCGATCAACAACGAGCTCTCGATCAACGACCAATTCTTCACCAACATCTTCATCATCTCCTACAACCAGGACGCCGAGAAGGCCACCGAGGACATCTTCGGCCAGATCCTGGCCAATTGGAAGTTCAACAACAACATCCTCAAGGCTGGCGCCTGCAGCCAGACGGCCACCCAATCCTGCACCTATCCGCCATCCTGCGTCGCCCCTGACTGCCCGACCTGCGCCAAGGACGAATACTGCATCAGCTCCCACGAGGTCTCGGTCCGCGACACCAAGCGTCTCTCCGACCTCGCCGACCTGAACGAGCTCCTGGCGTCCTACAAGGCCAAGAACGGCGGCCTCTGCCCCAAGCTCGAATCCGGCTCCTACCT
>CAYUCS010000001.1:582419-772278 GCA_964443495.1 uncultured Gammaproteobacteria bacterium | reverse complement strand
GCCCGAACTGCGGCAAGTCCAGGGGCTGCATCAATGACGGCAATGATTGCGATGATCAGGTCGGCAATCACGATGTCACGGGTCTTTTCGGTCCTGTCAATATTGCCAGCGGCAACCTGATCAATCCAGCGCAATTGGATAACTGCACCAAATACGACGGCTTAGATAACGACTGCGATGGAATCGCTGATGATAATGCATCTACTTCGCCGATTATCGGTACGGGCATTCAAGATATGGAAAATATCAATCCAGTTACCGGGTTGCCCTTTGGCTGGGATAGGACGCAACAGCTCCACTCCAGCGTTACGGTTTCAGCCGCGGAAAATCATACAGCTGGCGGCCAGCGAAGCGTGCTTATCCATCAGGACCCGAACATTATTTATGCCAGCACCTGCACGCAGGCCAACTGCACGGACCCTGATTTTGCGGCAAACAGGGGGTGCGTTTGGGATGGACCGACCAACGGTTGCTACTTCGCTAATGCCGATTACGGTCATAATAGTACGATAAAGGGCTGTCTTAATGGTGTGATCGGTGCGGTTGATGGTGGTGGCAATATCACTGCTTGCGCTTCGGGGTTCGCTTACCGCTCCGATTATTTGGCTGGTCAAGCGTTCTATTGGGGGTCAACCAACACAGTTACATGGGGTAAATTCCAATACGACATATCAACCATACCTTTCGTAGTCGGCGACCATTACGTGGTAAGCTACTATTACAAGGGACGAACAACCATGAATCAGTCATTGCGTTCCCAGATATTCTATTCGCCCGGTTCAGGCAGCTGCACGTGGCAAAGCAGCATCCCGTATTACCCGTGCGCGACATATATCCCGCCATGGAGTGATTATCAGCAACCCACGGTTTTGGTTGGCGGTTTCAATCAGAATTGCGTAGATTATAACGCTGGCGGCTTCATTAATGGGCCATTGGCAAGCGCGTGCCTTTGTTTGTACTGGAAAAATGCGCCAGCAGCCCAGACCGCTTGTTGGGGAAGCGCTGGCGAGACTTTCGCTTTGCCTGACGGACTTTACAATGAGTGGTCGTATCACTCCGCTTTCGTCAATTATACCGCAGATATCGACGCCAATGAGGATCCGATGACCGGAAACAGGTTGCTTAAATATGCACTGACTTTCGGTTATTCCTATAGCGGTACTGGACCGTTCGGGACGGACTTTTATATCGACGACCTTAATTTCCAACATTGCGTAAATCAGTAATATGGATTCCAACGCAAAAAAATACATTTTGTTGGCATCTTTGCTCATCGGGGCGTTGGCCACGGGGGCATATTTTTGGCTGCAAGCAAAACCAGGCAATGAATATGCAGGATCTAAGCCGCAGCCAGCGAGCAGCACTGCTCCGGCTTTGACCGCGTCAAGTAGTGCTGGCGCCAAGCACGATGCCGTACTTAGCGCTGACGGGTCTGGCCGTAAGGCTAGTCCGACCCCTGAGGACGTTCAGGAAAATCAAGCGCTATATATCGATGAACTGAAGGATGACGATTTTGACACCCTTACCAATGAGGCCGAAGTCCGTTACGGTACGGATCCCAAAAAGCACGACACCGATGGTGATGGATTGTCTGATTATTTTGAAATTATGGTTTATTTTACTGATCCGAAGGTGTTTGACACTGATAGCGATGGGCATAGCGACGGGAATGAGGTCAAGAATAAATTCAATCCTACTGGTCCTGGAAATCTTACATTTCCGATCAAGCCGGCAAAACGATAAGATGGCATTTTTTACTAAAAAGAATATTTTAGCCTTACTGAGCGCTTTTGCGGCCATGTTTAGCGTCGGTTGGGCCATCGCCGCCCCTTCACCGGACGCTATCGGCGTCCGCGTTGCCCCCAACCCCAAGCACTACTCCGCCGCCCGCTGGTACCAGACCCAGGGGTTCAAAGGCTCGCCCCAGTCGTTGCTAGTCGATGGCTACGAAGCCATCCGCGACGGCCGCACCGTCTATATCGACGTCGCCAACGTCGTCGAGGCGGCCCCGGCTAACAATATTTTCACTGCTGGTGACACGCTTTACACCAACATCTTCATCATCTCCTATAATCAGGACGCCGAGAAGGCCACCGAGGACATTTTTGGCCAGGTGTTGGCGAATTGGAAATTCAATAACAACATACTGACGGCCGGCGTTTGCAGTGAGACTGCCGCGCAAGCCTGCCTCTATGCCTCGAGCTGTGCCTCGCCGCAGCCTTGTGCTACTTGCAGGAGCGGCGAATATTGCGTTAGCTCTCATGATATAGCTGTCCGCGACACCAAGCGCTTAGCTGATTTGGTTGAAATGAACGAATATCTTGAGCGTTACCGCAGCCGCCATGGCGGCCTTTGCCCAAAGTTAGAGTCGGGAAGCTATGTCCCGAATAGGTCCGTATCTACTTGGCCTTCGTGGCAAGAGACCTTAGGTGTCGCTTTGGGTGCAAATCTTCCTTTTGACCCGATCAATAAGCTTGGGCCGTGTGCCGCTAATTTCAATGCCAAGACTTGTTGGGATGAGAAGACGCGCGCTTTCGCTGACCCGACGCCGGCGAATGCCACCTTCGATTTGCCGGCAGGAAGCAACGCGTATATATATCAGAGCAGTCCCGACGGTAAAAGTTGCGGCTTTTCCGCAGCTACCGAGAGCGGCTTAAGCTGTGCCGGTGCTGGCTGTACGGCCGGAGTTTCCGTGCCGGTGTCCCTTGTTTTTTCAACGCCGTCCAGCAATAGCGCGCCTGTCGTAATGTGCGGCGGCATGGTCAGTTTTCCGCATCAAACCTTCACTAAATTCGTTAACGCCGCCGATCCGGATCCGGGCGATAATGCGACTTTGACTTGGGGAATCGACACGACCATCACTCCCGCTTGGCCAGGCTGGGTCGGCGGACCGGTCTTGCAGCCCGCCGGAGTGAATACCCAGAAGAAAATAGTGGCGACTGAAGCCGGAGATAAAGGCAATTATCAGTTCAGGGTTACGGTGACCGATTCTTCGGGGTCCTCAACTAGCAAAATCTGCAATATCGGTATCGGCGCCACCTTGCCGGTCATAGAGCCTATCGCTGACCAATCCGTCTATTCAGGAGAAGAAGTCAGGGCTTTGACGATTTATGCCACCGAACCATCAAAGGAATATCCGATGGACTTCGCGTTTAATGCGATCGATCTCGGCACGATGGCGGCGGTGCCGAATTTCATGTCCTGCAGCGCCACCAGTTCGCCATTCGGCGAGCTTACCGGACGTTATAACTGCTATGTGGACAAGGAAGCTATCGATCGTCCTGCCGGCGCATATCAAGTCACGGTTACCGTGACGGATAGGGAAGGCGACAGTGCGTCAGAAACCTTCAATGTCACCATCAATAATGATCCGCCGACGATTACGCCCAGCATCGCTAATTGGGTGGCTAGTACCACGGTGCCGGTCAACGAAGTGATGTGGGAGGCCATGGATCTGCTTTCTAATTTCCCCTTGAACTATAGCATTACTGCCGGAGTTCTTCCGGCTGGCGTCATCGCTGCCACGACTACCGTGTTGCGGCCAGGCTTGACCACCACCTATACTTATGGCACCACTACGGTCATTTCGACGGTCAACGGCAGCATCTTGCGCTACGCTGTCAGCGGCTCGTTTTCTAACGCCAATGTTTTTGCCAACCCCGTCACGGTTTTGAGTTATTCTATGACAGCCGCCGATAAATACGGACTTTCTGCAGGAGCTAATTACACTATCCGTGTCTCTAATTCGGGTCCGGTCATAGCGCCGCCAGCCTGCGTTACGGTCATGCGGCATTCTTTGCCGTATAATTGCGTATTGCCAGTCTCTGATGCTGAAGGCAATGCCATCAATAACCATACGGTCGCCAATCTTCCCGGTACCGGCAATCTGGCGTCATCCTTGGCTGGAGGAATGATAACGATAAGCGGCAATACGACCATCGCTGATGTCGGCAATTATCCGATCCAGGCTAATGCGACAGACGAATTCAGCTACACCGGCCCCAACGTCGGTTTCAATCTAAGGATCAACAATTATTGCGGCGATGGCATCGTGCAATCGCCGAACACCGAAGGAGTCGGCGGCCCGGCAAATAACGGTGTTGAGGATTGCGATGATGGTAATGCGGTGAATAATGACGCGTGCGGCAACGATTGCGCCTGGACGGTTAGGACCGAGACCTATAGCCTGAACGACAGCAAGGGTGATGCCGTGGTTTATGACAACAATAACAATACCAATACTGCCGTGGCGGCTGCTGGCGGCACTTTCATCAAGATCCAGGGCATCATGCCGACGCCGTATATCTGGGTCGCCCAGTCAACTGCCAATCAAATCAAAAAAATCCGGGCGTTTACCGGGTATAAGCGCACATGTACGCGGGATGCAGCTTCGAACGTCACCTGCGAGTATGATACGTCAACTACCGAAACAAGGGGCCAGGTCCTGGGCACCTTTCCGACGGGCGCTAATCCTTCACGTACGGCAGTCAATGCTGAAACTGGCGATGTCTGGGTCGGCGCGCGTGACAGCAGCGTGGTCACTAAGTTCGACAATCAAGGAGCGACATTAAAGACCTGTCCGGCTCCGGCAGGAATCCGCGGCGTAGCTATCGCGCAGAACGGCGATGTCTGGGTCGGTGGTACCGGCAGCGATCAAGCGTGGCGCTTGCCTGCCGATGATGTGAATTGCGCCTCGATCGCGACAATATCCGGTTTCGGCTCGATCTATGGCCTGGCTATCGATAGCGATGATAATCTTTGGGCGGCCAACGGAGCGCACACCGCCATGTTCAAGGCGGACACTTTGTCTAATTCGGTCGTTTCCATCCACGCCGCCCCCTGGGTTTACGGCATCACGGTCGATCCATTCGGCAATGCTTGGGGAGGCGGCTATCAGAGCGGCGGCTTTTTCAAGGTCACCAAGGGCGCGGCCGCCAATTCAAACGCCGTGCATCATTGGAATCCATACCAGATCTTAGGCTTAAGTACCGATATCTATGGCAATATCTGGGGAGGCGGCTACACCGGCAATGTGGCGGTAAAAGCCACTAATGCCGGCACCCATGTCTTTACCGGGTCTGTCGGTTGGGGCGACAATCATGGCATGTGCGGCGATTCCGAGGGTCAGGTGTGGGCGGTCTATTACGAGGGGCATGCCAAAGTCTATGACGGTGCGACGAATGCGGAGCTGGAAGCTGATGTCAATGTCGGCGCCCCGAACGGCACATATACGTATAGTGATATGACCGGGTTGAATCGCGCCATGGCTTTGCGGTCTGGCACCTGGCTCAAGTCGATCGATGGCCTGTATAATAACCAGCATTGGGGGTCTTTGCTATACGATCAGATCGTTCCCTCGGCCAGCCAATCCGTAGATGTCTATATCAGAGCCAATGACAATCAAGCATTCTTGCCCGCGACCGCTTGGAATACCGCTGCAGCTTGGAATGCTTTGCCTCTGACCGCGCGGGTAGGCCGCCATGTTGAAATCAAAGTCGTTATGCGCAGCAAGCAGCCTGGCGTGACTCCGGTGGTTACAAATCTAAGAATCGAATAACATGATCATCGAGCCTTCGTTTAAAAAAAAGGTTTTTATCGCCGCATCGTTGATTCTGCTTGCGGCCGGCTTGGGCGTTGGCTCGTGGCAATATCGCCGTGCGCAGGAGAGCAAGCTCAGGGCCGCAACAGAGGAAGCTGCGCGCCAGCAGAAGCGCCAAGCGGAGGAATCGTTGCAGAAGGAGGTTTCGATCGGTTATGCGATAATTACTCAAGCCGTCAAGAGCAAGAATCCTGACGACTGTCTCAAGCTCGAGAAGTCGGTCCTGGACAGCTGTTTCTATTCGGTTGCCCAGGCCACGTCTGATAAAGCCATTTGCGAACGCATCTTGGATTACAATAAACGCTCCGTTTGTCAGGAATTCTTGCTTTACCGGGAAATGCAAGACAAGCTCACGAAAGATTTCTGCGGCAGCTTGAAATCCGCCCAGGTTTCAGAGAGCTGTTTCAGCCAGATTTTTTCTGAACTGGGCAGTACTGAGTCGTGCGCTGATTTTGCCGAGCCGCATAAGCAGCGCTGTTTCGACCTTGTCAATACTAGGCTGGCCATCACTGGAGATGGTGGCAGCTGTGACGCGGTCAAGGACAAGGAAATCAGGAGTAGCTGCCAAGTGGCTTCAGCTAGCGCGCCCAAGGACTCTGACAAGGATGGGCTGTCCGACACGACCGAAATCAGTTACGGCACCGACGCTTTCAAGAAAGATTCTGACGGCGACGGCCTCAATGATAACGAAGAGATCGAAAGATATCTGACAAACCCGACAAAGGCTGATACGGACGGAGACAAGCATGGCGATGGCGAAGAAGTTAAAGGCGGTTTTAATCCCTTGGGTGAAGGCAAACTTAGCAAATGATATGACAAGACGATGGTGGCACATGATTGCGGCACTCGGAACCCTATTCGCGTTAGGAGTTTTTTCGGCATGGTCCGCTTCTTCACCGGACGCTATCGGCGTCCGCGTCGCCCCCAACCCCAAGCACTACTCCGCTGCCCGCTGGTACCAGACCCAGGGGTTCAAAGGTTCGCCCCAGTCGTTGCTAGTCGATGGCTACGAAGCCATCCGCGACGGCCGCACTGTCTATATCGACGTGGCTAACGTGGTCGAGAACGCTCCGGCTGATAACGAACTTTCGGTCGGCGACCAGTTCTTCACCAACATCTTCATCATCTCCTACAACCAAGATGCGGAGAAATCGACCAAGGACATCTTCGGCCAAGTGCTGGCGAATTGGAAATTCAATAACAATATACTTAAAACCGGTTCCTGCCACGATGACCCGGCCACCCTTTGCGTCTACGGTCCAAGCTGTTCGACTGGCGACTTCTGTGTCAGCTCGCACGATGTCTCGGTCCGTGACACCAAGCGCTTGGCCGATTTGGCATCGATGAATGAGCTTTTGGCGTCTTACAAGGCGGGGCATAACGGCTTTTGTCCGACGATATCATCCGGCTCCTACCTTCCGAACAAATCCGTTTCCACCTGGCCCTCTTGGCAGGAAGAATTGGGCCGGGCGCTTGGCGCCGGCCTGCCGTTCGACCCGATCAACAGGATGGGGGCTTGTGCAGGATACAATGCCAAAACATGTTGGAACGAGCAGGCCAAGAGATTCGCCGGCACATCAACCCCGACCAGCCTGATCCTGCCGGCCGGCAGCCATGCCTATACATATTATTCTTCGCCCGATGGCCGGACCTGCGGTTTTTACGCGGCGACGGAAAGCCGTCTCAATTGCACTGCCGCCGGCGCCTGTACGGTCGGAGCTAACATTTCCGTTTCGCTGGATTTTTCGACACCGGGACCGAATCGCGGCCCGGTAGTGACTTGCGGCAATATGATCGGGTTGCCCCACTCGCCTTTTTCCAAATTCGTCAGTGCCAACGACCCTGATCCGGGCGATAATAATAATCTGACCTGGGCGATCGATACGGCTGTCACGCCGGTTTGGACCAATTGGTCCGCCGCGCCGGCAATACGAAACACCCCGGTCAGGGGCCAGCGGGAAATATATGCAGCATCATCAGGAGATAAAGGGAATTACAGTTTCAATGTGACGGTTTCGGATGATCGAGGTTCCTCGACAGTAAAGACGTGTAATATCAGCCTCGGCACGACGCTCCCTCAGATATTGCCCATTTCCAACCAGAGCGTCTATTCGGGAGAGTTCATGGAGGGCTTCATTGTCTATGCTTCCGAGCCGGAAAAGGATTATCCTATGACTTTCACTTTCACTGGTGACAATCTGACGACCGGCGCTACGGTCAATAATATCTTCACCTGCGGCTCGGTCAGTCCGGTCTTCGGCGACCCGAGCGGGCGATTCAATTGCACCTTGAACCGGCAGGCAGTCAATCAGGCGGGCGGCAATTATCAGATCACGGTCAGGGCGACTGATCAGAGCGGAGACTCCAATACCATTACCTACATGCTGGATATCATCAATAATCCGCCGGCCATCGCAGCCAATAATTTCGTTTGGGAGGCCAGCACCACCATCCCGATCAGCCAGCTGCTTTGGGAAGCGGTCGATCTGCAGTCGAATCTGCCGATCGCTTTCAGTAATGTTCCTGGCTTGCCGAACGGCATCGCTTTTTCGACTGCCGTAGCCAATCGCGCGAACACGAATGTCGCGTATTCGTATGGTGCGACCATTACCAATGACAGCGTCGGTGTCGGAGCGCTGCAATACAGCGTCAATGGCAATCTAGCCGATACCAACACCTTCAACGCCGCCGCGACCACGATCAATTTCACTGCTGGAGCGACTGACACCTTCGGAGCGAACGCTACAGCTGCGTACAATATCAGGATAAACAATACTGCCCCTGTAGTCGGACCGCTTGGATGCGCCGCGACGACACGGCATTCTAACCCTTATTCATGCACTTTCCCGGTGCATGATGCTAATGCCAACGTAATTAGCAGCCACATAGCCGCCGGTCTTCCGGCCGGTCTTTCTTCAGTTTTGGCCGGCAATAGCATTACCATCAGCGGCTCGCCTTTTTATGCGGATGTCGGACTGCACAATATTTCAGTCAACGCCACTGACGAGTTCGATTACACTGGCGCCAACGCGACTTACGCTTTAGATGTCGTCACTTATTGCGGCGATAATCATCTGCACAATCCGAACGGCGAAGGCGGCGCCGAGTTCTGCGATATCAATGACGGCATCGCACCCAACCCGGCTGGCAGCCTGCCGACCAAGCAATACGCCTGTACGGCGGCCTGTACTCAGACCGGCGGCTGGTGCGGTGACGCCACGATCCAGGCGGCTTATACCGAGGAATGCGACGGTGTAGTCGGTATCGCCGCCAACCCCGCGACCAGTCTGCCGACCAAGCAATACGCCTGTACGGCGGCCTGTGCTCAGACCGGCGGCTGGTGCGGCAACGGCTCGGTGCAAGGAGCTTATGGCGAGCAATGCGACGGCGCTGTCGGTATCGCTCCGAATCCTGCTGGCAGCTCGCCAGCTACGCAATATGCCTGCACCCCAGTCTGCACCCAGACCGGCGGCTGGTGCGGCAACGGCACCATCGAGGCCGGTTATGGCGAGCAATGCGACGGCGCCGCAGGCATCGCACCCAACCCGGCCGGCAGCACATTGGCCACGCAATATTCTTGTACGGCGGCTTGCATCCCGACTGGCGGCTATTGCGGCGATGCCGTCATCCAGGCCGGCAACGGCGAAGTTTGCGACGGGGGCACGGGCGTGGCCGCCAATCCCGCAGTCAGCCTTGCGACCAAGCAGTATGCCTGTACGGGTGCCTGCGCCTTTACTGGCGGTTATTGCGGCGATGGCATCGTCCAAGGCGGATCAGGCGAAAGTTGCGATGATAATAATCGCGCCAATGGCGACGGCTGCGATGCTAATTGCGCCGCGGAGGTCAATTGGACTTGCGTCGGCAGCCCTTCTGTCTGTACTCCAGACAATCGGACAGTCGCTTGTGTCAATGCCTCGGCTAACTCGCAATGGAATCTGAGCCCGACAGTCCTTCAGACATGGACCGGTGCGGCCTGGTTCCCGTCGAACAACGCCGTCTACGATGTGAATCCTGGCATCTGCAGATATGTCTGCCAACCCTGCTTCCATTGGGACGGATCGAGCTGTGTGGCCGATTTTTGCGGCGATGGCGCTTGCACATGCGGCGAGAACTATGTCACGTGCGCGGCAGACGCCTGCGTGCCCACCTGTCCAATAGCCGGGACCGTGCTCAAATTCAAGAATGGCGGCTGGTACTGTGAGGATAGCGTCAATACTTATACCTGGACCCAGGTTTTGGACGATCGCGTGTGGATTCATTTCTTCCCGGACGGTTCGATCACTTATACCGGCGAGGGGCATCATGGTGTGCTAAGCGTGGCTTATGGCTATCCATTCACTTATGATCAGAACATCCTCTTCCCGATGCCAGCTGGCGCATACTATGATTTGCAAGTCATGGGCGGTGCCTGTAATTTCGTACCAGCTTGGGGCTATTCGGCGACACCGGCTGAAATAATCGTGCCGATTAATGAGCCCGCTGGCGGCGAGCATGCCTGTACGGCTGTAATTCAAAAAAATTATCCAGCGCAATAAAATGGAAATGAAAAAGATTACGACAATATTGGTTTTATTGATTATCCTGACCGGTTCCGGGTGGGGAGTTGCCATATATCTCAAAAGCCGTTCGGCCAAGCCGGTGCCGGCAGATCGCATAGCCGTCAAATCAGATGGCGATCAGACAACAAGCGCGTTGAATTGCGCTTCTTCGACCGATGCCAAGGCCAGGGAAAATTGTTTCTCTAAGATCGCTGCCATCATTGATGATGCTTCGGCGGATAATTGCAAATCATTATCATCGGAAAGCGACCGAACTGCATGCGAACAGGGCAGGGCGGTCCGTGATGCCATTGCCTCCAGTACGGCTGGTATCGCTGAGTGCAAGAAATTGGAAAAACAGGCAGAAATCGATGTCTGCGAGGAGCAGGTATTTATCAATATGGCCATAACCAAGCGCGACCCCAAGAAATGCAACCTGATAAAGAATCTCAAAGATAAGGAGATGTGCCTTAATTTTTTCAAGACAGCAGTCAAATGAAAGTAGTGGGAAAACACAAAGGTTTATTCCATGCAGTTTTATTTGCGGCATTTCTGTGCGGATTTTTTGCGGTGCAAGCCGCCTCGCCGGATGCCATCGGCGTTCGCGTCGCCCCCAACCCCAAGCATCTTTCGGCTCAGCGTTGGTATGTCTCCCAGGGCTTCAAGGGTTCGCCGCAGTCATTGACTGTTGACGGCTACGAAGCCATTCGCGACGGCCGCACGGTATATATCGACATGGCGAATATCGCTGACGACGACGGCAGCGCGACTTTGTCGGCCAACGACCGCTTTTTCACCAACATTTTCGTCATTTCATATAATCAGGACGCCGAGAAATCGACCGAAGACATCTTTGGCCAGATCCTGGCCAACTGGAATTTCAATAATAACATCCTGACGGCCGGACTATGCTCCGATGCCACTACGGTATGCACCTATGCTTCAAGCTGCTCAACCGGCCATTATTGCAAAAGCTCTCACGAAATCGCCGTACGTGATACCAAGCGGTTGGCTGACTTGTACGAACTCAATCTGTTATTGGATGATTATCGCAAGGAACATGGCAATAAGTGTCCCCTGATCGAGTCCGGCAGCTATATGCCGAATAAATCCATCTCCACTTGGCCTTCATGGCAAGAGACGCTTGGCAAGATCTTGGGGGCTAATCTGCCGTTCGATCCGATCAACAAGATGGGGCCTTGTGCCGGTTACAATCCAGGAACTTGCTGGAATGAGTCAACCAAGCGATTTGCCGACCCTACTCCGGCCGACGCCAACTTCGACCTGCCGGCTGGTAGTTTGAGTTATTTATATTTGTCGAACCGCACCGGCACGGACTGCCGATTTTTCGTAACGACTGAGTCGAACCTGACTTGCCTGCCTGGGCAGCCTGACTGCACAGTAAACACTGGCGTCACCGATCCGTTCGCGGTATTTTCCGTAGCCCCTTCAGAATATTCGACCACTACTGCGGCGACCGTGGCGCCGGTGATCTCTTGCGGCCAGCTCAACGCCTTCCGGGCCGCAGCCTACCAAGGCTTCGTATCAGCGACTGATCCGTATAACAGCGCTTTCACTTGGACCATCTCTCCGGTCGTGCCTCCCAATTGGGCGGCTTGGGCGGCTGGCGGCTGGCAGTGGATACCGGGCAACACCGGGCTTGTCTTGAATAATTCGGCCTTGCCCAATTCGAAAAGAGTGGTCGCCCAGAGGGCTGGCAACCCTGGCGCATATCGCGTCAGGGTGACAGCGGAAACTGCTACTGCCAGTACGACGAAAGATTGCAATGTCAGCATAATGCCGACATTGCCGACGATCGGAGCGTCTGACGCGACCGTCGAGGCGGGACACCATCTCGTAAAAACCTTTTCTGGGTATGAGAGCGGACGCAACTACCCATTGGCGTTCAACTTCCAAGGAGCGCTCCTTTCCGGTGGCCCGGTGATCAATAACTTCCTGCAATGCACTTCTACCAGTCCGGTCATCGGCGAGGCTGGCGGCCGGTACAATTGCTACGTCAACGAGCGGATAATGTATCCGCCAGACGTGTATCGCGTTACGGTTTCGGTTACCGACACCGAGGGCGAGAGCGCTTCGGCCAGCTTCAATCTGGATATCGTCAACAACCCGCCAGAGATAAATCCGATCAATTGCCCGACTTCAGCCATAATGGGCAGATTCTATTCCTGCACGGTGTCAGCTGAGGATCCGGAAGAGAATTCGATCACTCTATTCAATGTTGCCAACTTGCCGTTCGGGATCACGGCGACGCAGTCGGGTAATCAGCTGACTTTCAGCGGCACCACCAGCGCTGCCTCTTTCGGCCCGCACAACGTAACGATCAGCGCGACCGATGAGTTCGGACTGACTGGCTCCAACGCTATCCACCCGCTCAATATAATCAACACGCCGCCGGCGATCAATCCCTTCTTGTGCCAAGCGGCTATCCGTGCCGGCGAAGCTTATAATTGCGTCATTACGGCGACCGACGCCGAGGCGCATACGGTGACGTTCAATGTTCCGCCCTTGCCAGCCGGCCTGGCCGCAGCGGCTTTGGGGACTATCTTGACGATCAGCGGCGTTCCGGTCCTGGCGGCGGCCAATCCGGCACCATACGTCCTGCCGGTGAGCGCCACGGATCAATTCGGCATGACCGGCGCTTTTGCCAATTGGAATCTTAAGATAAATAATTATTGCGGCGACAATGTGGTTGAGAACCCGAACACCGAAGGGCGCGCCGGCATCGGCAATAACGGCAGCGAGCAATGCGACGGGCTCGCTGGTCTGGCGATCGGACCGGCCGACAGCAATATCAACCGGCAATACGCGTGCACGAGCAACGCTTGCCCGCTCGTGGGCGATTGCTCGGGCATGTGCCAATTCACCGACGGCTATTGCGGCGACGGCCTGATCCAGGCGGCTCGCGGCGAGGCTTGCGACGATGGTGACAAGGATGCCGGCGATGGCTGTACCGGCGCGTGCCAGGTCGAGTTCGATTGGGTCTGTGTCGGCGAGCCTTCGGTCTGCTGCCGCAAAGGGTGCGACACCAACAACGACGGGGTTAACGAGAAGATTTGCGGACCGGATAGCTGCGGCGGCACCTGCGGTGCCGGCTGTCCGGCCGGTGAGGCCTGCTTTGGCGGCGGAGCCACCTGCTGTGTTTTGTCCGGAGCGGTTCGAACCTGTTCGGATAACACCCATGTTACCTATGTAAACGGGGCATTCGTCTCAACCGCGTCTGATTGGGGCAGCGTTCAAGCATACAATGTCGCCTTGCAGCCAGGCAAGAACGTCTTGGCTTTTGTCGCCTCGGATTGGGGCGATCTTTACGGCACCTCGTTCACCTTGAATGTTGGCGGTGGCTGCATCATGATGACGACCGCACAACGGACTCTCTGGAAATGTACCAGATTGGGTGTGCCAGCAACCTGGCGCGATGTCGATTATGATGATTCCGCTTGGCCGACAGCAGTTTTCGGCAACCCTGGCTCAGCCGGAATCAGGGCTGGCAACTCCTTGACTGTGCCGCAGATCTGGGCCAGCGGAGCTGGTGCCGGCTCGACCGTGCATTGCCGCTATACATTTTATATCCAATAGCATGAAAAAAATTATCGCTGCGTCTGTCGCGTTGATATTCATTGCGGCTGTCATATTCTACGTTTGGCAGAAGTCGAACGGGTGCGACCCCTCGAATCCTGAAGGTAAATGTTCATGGCAGATGATCATAGATTCTAAAGATAAAACCATTTGCCAAAGAATCGATAAAGAAGATGACCGAACGAGATGCCAGGACATCATCGGCCTCAACGCGGTGAGAGGTACGGACAAGATGAATGAATGCTTGAATCTGAGCAAGGAGTACAAGAAATCCTGCATTTATCAGGCAATGAAGGTCATCCAGGACCTCTCGGGCTGCGGCATCCTAAGCGGCGACGACAAGCAATATTGCGAAGATAACTATTATTTCAATATCGCATTGAAAACTCGTGATATTTCCTTGTGCGAGAAAATTGTCGGTAGCTACGACAAGCAGAATTGCCAGGAAATTATCCCTAGAATGCCAAAAGAAAAGGCCCAGTAACGGGCCTTTTCTTTTTTTGATTCCTATCCTTCGTAAACTTTCTTTGTCTGTTCCATCATCCGGTTGAATTTGAAGAGATGGTTCGCGTCGTGCTGCGCTTGGGCGGCGAGACGCTGTTTCTTGGCCGGGTCATTGATGAGTTCGGCCACTTTGGCGGCAAGAGTGCGCGAGTTCTGTGGATCGACCAGAAGGCCGTTGACCTGGTCGGTAATCATATCCGGAATGCCGCCCACGCGCGTGGCAATGACCGGCAGTCCGGCACCCATGGCCTCGAGGATGGTATAGGGAAAGCCTTCTTTCAGTGAAGTGGAAACGTAAAAATCGAAAGCCGGCAGGATTTCGGCGGCGTTCGGGATGCGGCCGGCGAGGATGATCTTGCGGCTGACGTTGCCGTCCATGGCGTTGTAGTCCATCGGGTGGAATTTGATGATGCGCGCCTCCAGGTCGTCGCGTTCCGGCCCTTCGCCGATGATGATGGCAGTGATGGGGAAGCCGTAGTCGATGATAAGATAGTGCATCGCCTTGATCAGGTAGTAGTAGCCTTTGGTGGCGTAAAGATTGCCGATGCTGCCGATGAGGATGGTCTTCTCGTCAGGCATCTGGGCATTCTCAATCAGATCGAACAGCCGCTGCTTCGCCTCTTCTTTGGTGAAATATTGGTACTGCTTGATGTCGATGCCATGGTAGATCAGGGCGAGCTTGCGCGAATCGATGCCGAGCATTCCTTGTGCTTGCTGCAGGTCCTGCTTGTTGATACAGATTATCTTGTCCTTGTATTTGGCAGTGCATTTTTCCGCCCAGAAATAAAGCTTCTTTTTGATGATATTCATCGGCTCGTTGAAAACCCAGCCGTGCGCGGTATAGACGATCAGCGGGTTGCCCATCTTCTTGCTTTTCTTGGCGCAATGAGCGGCCAGGCTGCCCAGAATGGAAACCTTGCTTGAGCTCAGGTGGATGATATTCGGCTTGAGATCGAAGATGAGCTTTTTGATCTTGAAATAGGCTAGGATATCGAAGATTGGCGAAAGATTGCGCTTGAGCTGAGGAATGACGAAATAGGGAATGCCGACCTTTTCCAAGTAAGCGGCCATTTCGCCCTTGTCGCCCTGTTCGCCGAAAGCGACGGCGATATCGTATTCGTTTTTGAGATTGCGGGCCAAGTCGAGCACGTAACGCTGAGCCCCGCCAAGTTCCGATTGGGTGATGATGTACAGGATCTTTTTCTTCATTTGTTTGACTTAAACCCCCTTTTTAGCGATAATTAAGGTAAGAAACCGAGAGCGGTTTCCTTTATTATCTTAGCATAATTACATTAAATCCTAAATACTGAGCGTCAAATACTCGCTGGCTTGATTTTAAGGGAGGATGCCGTAAGTTTTGAAATTTGAAATTTTAAATTTAAAATTAAGTTTATGAGCAAATGCCTAGTGACGGGCGGGGCCGGCTTTATCGGCTCCAATCTGGTCGATGAATTGGTCAGGCAGGGCCACGAGGTCGTAATTATCGATGATCTCAAAGCTGGCAAAAAAGAGTATATCAATCCGGCCGCTACCTTCCATCAGCTCGATATCCGCAATCTCGAAGCGATCAAGCCGATTTTTGCAGGCATCGACTACGTCTTCCATCTGGCTGCCTGGCCGCGTGTCCAGCCCTCAATCCAGGACCCGGTGACGACCAACGAGGTCAACCTGACTGGCACGCTCAACGTCTTGGTGGCGGCGCGCGACGCGCAAGTGAAGAAGGTAGTCTATAGCTCCTCCTCCTCGGTCTATGGCAATCAGGAACAGATGCCGCTCTCCGAGGACATGCCGACCAATCCGCTCTCGCCTTACGCCTTGCAGAAGCTATGCGGCGAGCAGTATTGCCGTCTCTTCAGCGAGGTTTATGGCCTGCCGACCGCCTGCCTGCGCTATTTCAATGTTTATGGCAATCGCCAACCGCTCGAGGGTGCCTATACTTTGGTCATCGGCATCTTCATCCGCCAAAGGCTGGCCGGCGAACCGCTGACCATCGTCGGCGACGGGGAGCAGCGCCGTGACTACACTTCGGTCATTGATATCGTCCGCGCCAATATCATGGCTGCCGAGAGCGGGGTGGTCAAGGGTGAGGCTATCAATATTGGCCGAGGCAACAACTACAGCGTCAATGAGGTGGCGGCCATGATCGGCGGCCCGACCGCGCCGCTGCCAGAACGTCTCGAGCCTAAGGTGACCTTAGCTGATAACCGTTTGGCCAAGGAACTTCTGGGTTGGGAGCCGACCGTCAATCTGCCTGAGTGGCTCGAAGGGCATAAGAAAGAAATTGGTTTAGCATAGTCTGTCATTGCGAGCGACAGCGAAGCAATCTAGTAAATTCAAACGACGCGAGATTGCCACGTCGCTAGCGCTCCTCGCAATGACAAGATATCGAATGATGCAAAGTATTATCAAAAAACATTTCAGGATAATAAAATTCCTCATCTCTGGCGGTACGGCCACGGCGGTTGATTTGGCTTTGCTCTATTACTTTACTGACATCCTCAAGATGTGGTATCTGGCTGCCGCTGTCCTCGCCTTTCTTTTGGCCTTCGGCATCAGCTTCGTCTTGCAGAAATTCTGGACCTTCAGCGGCAATCATGCCCGGCGCAAAAGGGAACAAGTGCCGATGTATCTGGCGACCAACCTTCTAGGGTTAGCCGTGAATTCGCTCGGCATGTATCTTCTGGTGGATCTGGCCGGCCTTTGGTATATGGCCGCCCAAGTCATAATGTCGGCTACGATCGCCATCTTCAACTTCTTCATGTATCGGCAGGTTATTTTCATAGAAAAACAAGGCCTGGAGATTTCGGATGTCGACACCACGAGTATTAAATGATTATTTAAATTATTTTATGAGTAAAAGAATCGGCTTCATTGGCCAAGGTTGGATCGGAAAAAATTATGCCGACGATTTCGAAATCAGAGGGTTTGAGGTCGTCCGCTATGCTCTCGAAGAACCGTTCGTGCAAAATGCAGACAAAATTGCTGAATGCGACATTGTTTTTATCGCCGTGCCGACTCCTACCACTGTTAAGGGCTTTGATGATTCCATTATCCGTGCCGCAATCAAAAAAGTGGGCAAGGGTAAGATTGCGGTTATTAAATCCACGATCCTGCCAGGCACTGTCGAATCGATCCAGGCTGAGAATCCGGACATAATCGTGTTCCATAGTCCGGAGTTCCTGCGGGAGGCTAATGCGTCCTACGACGCAGCTAATCCGAACCGCAATATCATCGGCATTCCGGACGACAATGAATTCTATCGCCA
The DNA here is from genome assembly GCA_964443495.1 of uncultured Gammaproteobacteria bacterium. Classification (GTDB taxonomy): domain Bacteria; phylum Patescibacteriota; class Patescibacteriia; order Patescibacteriales; family GWE2-39-37; genus JAAXUA01. The sequence continues at coordinate 754,775 of CAYUCS010000001.1, read as the reverse complement.
TGCCGCCCAATCGGTCTTGGAGGTGCTGCCCAGCGCTCCGTTCCAGGCCATCTGCAGCGCGCGCGAAGCGGAATTTGTCAAATATGCCGGCAATTGTTTCTTGTATCTGAAGGTCGTGTACGTCAACATGCTTTACGATCTGGCCAAGCAGCTCGGGTGCGATTGGGAAACCGTCAAGACCATGTTCGCGGCCGATCCGCGTATCGGCTCTAGTCACCTGAACCCGGTGCATGCCAGTGGCCATGCTGGCGAAACGCAGGCTGGCCGCGGGGCTGGCGGTCATTGCTTCATCAAGGATTTTGCGGCATTCTCTGAGCTTTATGAGAAGCTTTTAGGGGACAAGGCAGGGTTGGGCATGCTTGACGGGATCAAGGACAAAAACTTGGATTTACTGCTAAAAAGCGGCAAGGATTTGGATCTGATCGCCGGTGTTTATGGGGAGCAGGCGGTAAAATAGCAAAAAATGAGCCTTGTTGACACCCAATGACACCTAAAGTATAATTAAGGCATGACACAAGAAATACTTCCAAATGCGGTTTATACGACCGAAGAAGCGGAAAAACTGCTTAAAGTCAGCAATAGCACGATGAAGCGGATGCTCAAGAACGGCCTGCTTAAGGCCAATAAAGTGGGCAAGCAATACCGCATCCTGGGCCTGGAATTATTACGCCTGGTCTCTCCCGAGGTCGAGAAGAAGGCGGTTGAGAAATATCTGAATCTGAAAAAGAAAGTCTTAGAAAAAACCAGCGACTGGTAAAGAGTCGGTGGTTTATTTTTTTTATGACCCAACACAAGAACATTCCCGACAAGCTGTATCGCGAGATCCATAAAACCATGCCGATTCCGTGCGTTGATTTCGTATTGTTGCAAGACGGCAAAGTCCTGCTCGGACAACGTACCAATGAGCCGGCTAAGGGCTTGTGGTGGTTTCCGGGAGGCAGGGTGCAGAAGGGCGAGACCTTGGAAGAAGCGGTTGAAAGGAAGGCTCGTCAAGAATTGGGCATTGAAGTCAAAGCGGTCAAGAAGTTGGGGGTTGATGAAACTATTTTTGATAAGGGGCCATTCGGTTGGCCAACGCACACTATCAATGTGGTGTTCTTGGCGAAACCAAAAGGACGCATGAAATTGGTTCTTGACGACCAGCATTCGGAATTCAGATGGTTGTCGCCAAAAAAATCCGGGTTAGTCCGTTATGTTAGAAAATATATCGCGCTAGCAGCCTCGATTTAGACTTTTTTTGAAGCAATTGATTATGAATTTATCGGATCAAACAATAAAGAATTCCTTTTATAGCTTAGTGGCAATGATTTTGCCAGTAGCTTTTTCGCTTATTGTCACCCCGTTGATAATGCGCAAGCTTGGAGTAGAGAGCTATGGGTTGTTTGTGGTTATTAATGTCCTGGTAGGCCTTTTGTCATTATTGGACTTCGGACTAATTCCGACTTTGATTAAATCTATCGCTTTTCATTATGAAAAAAACGATTTTCCCAATTTGTATAAAGTTATCAATTCGGCTGTCTTTATTTATTTAGGACTAGGATTTGTTGTTTCCGTCCTTTTGTTTTTTCTTAAGGATATAGTTTTGCGGTCGTTAAATATTGAAATTTCCCAAAAGGAAGTCTGGCTTACCATGTCTTTGGCGGCGTTGATTTTTACGGCTAACGGCATCAGGGTTGTCGTTGGTTCGATATTGAATGGTTTGCAGCGATATGACCTGGGAGCGAAGATAATGATGTGGAATGTCCTGCTGCTCAACTTTCTTATGCTAAGCTTCGTTTATGCTGGCGGCGGATTTTTGGCCTTGATCTCTTCGCAGCTCATATCAGTCGTTTTTTTGATCGGCGGTTATTATTATCATTCGAAAAAACTCATTCCTTTATGGAAATTAAAATTGGAATTCGACAAGAAACTCATACTTCCTGAGCTACGCTTCGGCGGGTTTGCTTTCGTCAACCAGATCGCGTCGACTGCACTGTTCCAGTTGGATAAGCTGCTTTTGAGCGCGATCCTCGGGCCGGCAGCGGTTCCTTATTATGCCTTGCCTGGTACGGTTGCGCAAAAAATGCAGGATGTCAGCTCAAGCTTGAGCGGGGTGCTTTTCCCATTGTCCACAAAGCTGCATACATCGAACGAGAATGAGAGATCGCAGACAATTTATCGGAGATCGATCACTCTCACAGCCTTCATAATGGCCAGTCTCGCCTTTGTTGTAGTCTTGTTCAGCCGGGAAATTATGAAATATTGGTTAGGCCAGGATTTTGCCGACAAGAGCACCGATACTTTGGTGGTTTTGGGCATTACTTATTTCGTGCTCGGCGTTTTTCTGCCATTGAGCAATTTTTTGCTCGGCAAGGGCGCTTCAAAGGATCTGGCCTTGATAAATATGACGATGTTAGTGATCGATATCTCGGCTTTTCTTTGGCTAGTGCCGAATCATGGAGTGTTGGGCGCGGCCTGGGCCTACATGATCAGCGTGGCGCCAGTTCCTTTCTTCTTTTATTATGCGGAAAGAAAATATTTCGGTATCACGGATAGCTTCAAATATTATTCGAAATTGTTCGCGAAACTCGCCGTTACTTTGACCATTTCTTTTTCAGTCAGTTTTTTCAGCTTGCAGCTCGTTACAAATCTGGCAACCCTATTGCTGTGCATGTTTTTATCGCTACTCTTTTTCGGGGGCGTGCATTTTGTTCTGGGTTTTTTCGAGAAAGAGGATGTGCTGCTTTTTAGGAGGGCTTTAAAAATGGATATTAATAAATAAATGCACCGTATGAATGACCAAGTTTTGGAGAATATCACAGTTTCAGGAAATGATGCCAAACATATTTGGAGTAATTACCAGCATATTTATGATTGGCACTGGGATGAAGAAGCAGGCAAGCCAGCCATTTTTCCCAGATCAATCGACGGAGTTGAACTTACGAGTTCGGTACTGCTTAGGGACTGGTCAATAGCATTGAAGCTCAAGGAAGTTGGCGTAAAAAAAGTTCTTGACATTGGATCGGACACGGGCCACTTCATGGCTGTGCTGCGAGCGAATGGCATTGATGCTGTCGGCATCGACATTGATACCAAACTTTGCGATGCCGTAGCACAGAGGAGAGTAAATCGCTGCTATAATATAGGAATACAGGATTTAATAAAGCTGGAAAATCTTGGGAATGACTACGATTGCGTTACCTGCCTGAATATACTTCACGCCAAATGGGAGGATGAGAAGATGAAGCGGGGGTTGATAGAGTGGATCGGAAAAAGATTTAAATTTGCCGTACTGTCCGACATGAGTAATCAGTCCAAGGGGTGGCGTGGCTTGGAAGTCGCGTACGATTTCAATCGATTGCCAGTGAAGTTCGGCTGGGGCGTTTATAAGGTTTTGAAAGCATTGAAAATGTCCAATCTCGTAACCTACAGAAGCATGCACAAGCTATATAAAATTAATAACAAATAAACTATGTACAAGTTATTGAACAGGCTAAAAATCTACAAGTTCCTGCAGCTTATTAACGAGCTCTATTATTATTTGTTTGATAAGAAGTATTATGCGGCCGTAAAAAGCAAGGCGGTGCCTTATTATGTTTCGATTATGGAAGAAATTCGGGGCAGTGAAGAGTACTCCGCTTTGATGAAGGCCTATGTTCAGCCGACGTGGCAAGGCCAGCTGGAGCAATTGAGTTTTTCTGAAAAAATTCCGTTAGATTTCTTACTTATGCCAATGTCTAGGCGCATGTTTTATAAGACTAAGAGCCAGGTCGATCTTTTCCGAGAAGACATAGCAGCAAGAAAGCTTGAGGACTTTGACGATAAGAAAACTTCATCATTCAAAGAACCTAGGTATGGGCTGCTTTTGGGGTTGCGTCGGACGGTCAGCATGCTGGGGGTAAGGTCAGTCAGTCCCAATATGGCAGTGATGCTTTATTATTGGGCGATAATGAAATCAAGGCACGATTTAAGCAAGGTCTCGACAATTGCTGAGTTCGGCGGAGGATATGGCAACCTGGCGTTATTGGCAAAACGAGAGATGCCTGGCCTGACATACATAATTTTTGATTTGCCAGAGATGCTGGCATTGCAATACTGCTTCTTGTCAGCAATTTTTGGCGAGGACGGTCTCAATATCAATAGTGACAAAATTGAGAAGGGTAAAATCAACTTGGTCCCCGTTCATAGGATGAATCGTACGGAAGCTAAGGTTGATTTGTTGGTTTCAACCTTCGCATTAACCGAAGCTTCGGTGGCCTGTCAGGACGATATGGCGAAAAAAGATTATTTCGGCGCCGATTTTGCTTATATTGTCGGGCATGAGTCGACCGAGGGTCCGCACGACATGTGGGATTCGATTGAGCGCACGAAAGGTTTGATCGAGCAAAGATTCAAAAATGTCACAATGGAAACGTTTCCGCAAAAGGATTGCTTCCACATTTTTGCCAAAGATAACGAAATTAAGCTGCATGAGCAACGATAGACAAACAAGCGAACCGCAGGCAATGACTCTTTTCCAGGCACTGGAACAGACTTTTGATTTTTCCGGACCGGACAGCTTTCTGATTATCGGCAGCAATGGCGGGTTCGTTAACACGCTCGCGCGCAGCTATGGCCATATAAAGATTGTTGAACCGAAAATGACTGACTATGCGACCTTCAATGATTCGGATGTTTCTGGCGCTGATTTTGATTTTACCCTATTGTTCGCCGACGGGACTGACGGTGTAGATTCATTGCCGGAGCTTGCAAGGAGAGCATGCGCTGCCACAAGAGACATTATCGTCGTGGCCAATGTTGCGGGAGGCAACCAAGAAAAAAAGCGAATTAAGGATGAGGTCGAGGCGTGCGGCTTCAGCTACTGGACTTTGTCTAGCGACCAGGTCAATGATATGGTTGGCAGTGGCGATTCTGTGCAGGATGCTGGTGAAACCCTTGTCTTTAAAAGGAAAAAATTCGCCGACATCCATAGTGATTATTTTTTTCAGAAGATACACACCGACAATACCGGGCATCGCCAAGCCTTAGTCGTGGGTGGGCTTCACAAGAGCGGCTTGCAGAGGTCAATGAGGGATTTGCAGGCTACTATAACTGCAGCAGTCAAAAGCGGGAAGTCGCTTTCAATACTCCGGGCAGGCGATGGCGATTATTACTTCCTGAGAAAAATTCCTATTGGTAGCGCAAAGCCGGGCAAGAGAGCACTGAAAAAGGAATACGACCAGCTGGACATGGACCTATTCAAGGACAATTTCTGGCACAACGACATAATATCGCCAGAAATAGATCCGGCAAATCGCAACCTTTGGCTGAAGTTCATTTTTTATGATTTTTTTGATAGGATAGCTTGGAGGCTGAAGGTGCCATTTCAGGGCAAAATGACTGCAGCCCCGGTCCAGGTGGCAATCGACAAGCTTTTTGGTTGGGCCATCAAGACAAAGGCAATCCTGGTTCCAGTTGTCTGGTTGGCCAGCGTGAAGCGAGGTAGAGGTTATCGAGAGAAGGCCTTGTCGATTATCCATTCAAGCGGACCATCAATGGAAGCGGTTTACGCGCTAGTGGCATCGAGATGGCTTTTTCGCAATTTTCCCCAAGACATCGGTATTATTACTGGCGGCCCTAAATTGGAACTGATAAAGCGGCTGTCTGGGTATGCGGAATATCGCGATTACTTGGGAATTGATCGGTTTGCAGAATATTATGAGATACCGCAGATAGGCGCTGCCGATGACGTCTTGGGCCTGTCTCAAAGTATCGGTGAAAAAATCAGAAACGGGAGAGCGAAGATATTGTTGGTGGCGGCGGGCAGTTCCAAGTTGGCCTTGGTCAACTTGCTGAAAAAATACACCGATGCCGTAATTATCGATATTGGTTGCGGCATGGACGCTTTGGCTGGAGTAGTTTGCCAAGAGCGTCCATATTTTGCCGACTGGGTCGACTATCGTTTGAAAGATTACGATTATTCCAAAGTCGATTTTATGGATCAAGGCAATCCGGCTTGGGATAAACCTGATTATAAGACAATAATTCTTGATTAAATATATGAACATTCCATTGTTTAGGCCCAATTTGGGCGAAGAGGAACTCGATTCCCTTAGGGAAATTTTTAAGACTGGATGGGTCGGGCTTGGTCCGAAAACGGCCCAATTAGAAAAGGAAATAGCCGATTATCAGGGCGTGAAATACGCTGTCGGGACCAATTCCTGTACGGCCGCACTGCATTTGGCGGTGGAGGCGTTGAATTTGCCTGATGATGCAGAGGTAATTGTGCCGACCGTGACGTTCGTTTCGACCCCACATGCGGTGGAATACAATCGGAAGAAAGTGGTTTTCTGCGATGTTAACGAAGACGATTTGTGCATAGACATCGCTGATTTTGAGAGCAAGATCACTGATAAGACTAAAGCTGTAATTCCAGTACACATGGGAGGCCAGCCTGCGGCCATGGACAAGGTAATGGAGGTTGCTCGAAGACACAATCTGGTCGTCATCGAAGATGTGGCCAACGCCCAGGGGGGCGAGTGGCAGGGCAAAAAGCTGGGATCGTGGGGCGATATAGGCTGTTTAAGTTTCGAGGTCAAGAAGAATATGACGACTGGCGATGGCGGTATGATCCTGTTCAATGACGAAAAATATCTGGATCATATCAAACGTATGCGCTGGGTCGGCATGAACAAGGATACCTGGAAGCGCTTTTCCGAAGGCGGTTCTGCCGGGGCGAACTATTCATGGTACTACGAAGTCGATTGCCTAGGTTTCAAGTATAATATGAATGATATCGCTGCTTCCCTCGGATTGTGCCAACTGAAGAAGCTTGACGCGTTCAATGCCCGCAAGCGTGAGATTATCAAGCGCTATACCGCCGAGCTTGCCGGAGTCGGCGACATTCACATTCCCAAGTATGACACTGAGCGCGGCGGATATTGGCTCTATATAATTCACACCGACCAGCGAGACCGACTGTTTGAATATTTGCAGGAGCAGGGAATTACCTGCGGCGTCCACTTTATGCCAACTCACCTCCATCCCTACTACAAGGAGCGTTACCCTGAAACTTCATTACCGGTAGCCGAGCGTGTTTGGAAGCGTATTATTACCTTGCCGATATATTATTCGATGACAGAGGAGGAACAGGGCTATGTCATTGAAAAGGTCAAGGAATTTTACGAAAAGAGCGCCTGATCGCCAAATTGCGGCTTAAGAGTTGGCGCCTTAACCATTAACAAAACAAGAACATGAATAAACAGGACGTTCTGAAGGTTTTGCAAACCACCTTCACCCAATATGTGCAAGAGAGGGACGCAGCTAAGACATTTGTGCCTGGCGAAACCGTGGTGCAGTATGCTGGTAGCTATTTTGACGAGCTCGAATACAACGCCGCTCTTGAAATTCTGGTCAATGGCTGGCTCGGCCTGGCCGAGAAAGGTTTGGCGTTAGAAGGGCAATTGGCTAGCCGGCTGGGCAAGGATTTCGGCTTTTTGGCGAATTCCGGCTCTTCCGCGAATCTTTTGGCCGTCGCCGCAGCCTGTTCGCCTAACTTCCCGAATCGCTTGAAGCCAGGAGATGAGGTAATCACTGTTGCTTGCGGCTTCCCGACAACCATCAATCCGCTCATACAGTACCAGTTGGTCCCGGTTTTTGTCGATATTGAGCTAGGTTCTTATAATATGAAGTTGGATCAGCTTGAGGCTGCGATTTCCGACAAGACTCGGGCATTAATGTTCGCTCACACCTTGGGCAATCCGGCAGATATGGATGCGGTTACCGATTTTTGCAACCGCCACGACTTGCTCCTGATTGAGGATTGCTGCGATGCTCTCGGCTCGACTTTTGGTGATCGTCCGGTAGGAAGCTTCGGTGACTTCGCTGCTATTTCAATGTACCCCTCCCATCACATCACGATCGGCGAGGGCGGTCTGGTCGCAACCGACGATCCCGCGGCTGCCAAGATTATTCGCTCACTGCGTGATTGGGGACGCGACTGCTGGTGTGCCGGACAAGCATCTCTATTGCCGAACGGCAGCTGCAACAAGCGTTTTAGCAAATGGCTGGATGGGGTTGACGAGGTTGTTGACCACAAATACGTATATAGCGAAATAGGGTACAATATCAAACCAATCGAACTCCAAGCTGCCATTGGCCTGGAGCAGGTCAAGAAGCTGGATTTCTTCATTGAACGGCGCAAGGCTAATTTCAATGTTTATTATGATTTTTTCAAGAAATATGAGGAATGGTTCATTCTTCCGGAGTGGCATGAAAAAGCCGATCCGTCTTGGTTCGCCTTTCCGCTAACCGTAAAACCCAACGCTCCTTTCCGAAAGGCGGAATTGACCCAGTATTTGGAGAATAAGCGCATCCAAACTAGAAACCTGTTTGCCGGCAACATTCTCCGTCATCCGGGGTACAAACATATCGAGCATCGGGTTGTCGGCAACCTTGAAAACAGCGACAAGGCCATAACTGACACATTTTTCTTGGGCGTGTACCCAGGGATAAGCAAAGAGATGAGCGATTATGTCTGCGAGTCGGTCGAGTCATTCATCAATAGCAAGAAATAATTATATGAACGAGCAAAAGATCCTGTTCATCTGCTTAGCGGCTTATAAAGTTCCGAACATAGGCGGGCACGATCCAGAAGCGATGCATCGCCAAGAGGTCTATGCCATAGCCCTTGATCGTCTCTTGAAACTGGCGACGCCCAGTACGAGCTTAATCGTGGTTGACAATACTGTTTCCGATGTTTCTGAGCTTAGCCCTAGCTTGGCCAAGCAGTTTGCCAATGAAAAGATCAAGGACGTCGTCCTGGTTAACAACAACGTGCTTGGCGCGAAAAACAAAGGTGCAGGCGAGTACGTCATGTGTCAGGCGGTCTTGGGAAAACATTCTGAATTCGTAAAACAGTTCGATTGGGTGGTTTATTATACCTCACGTTATCCGTTTTCTTATCCACTGGTCTTCGAATATCTTGAAAAATTCAAAGACAAAGAGGCCATAGTCTCGAACGCGGATTATCTGTACGCTGACGGAGAGTCTATCGCTTCCGCCCCTGGGAACTTCAATGACGTAGTTTTCGCAATGAAGACCGGAACTTTTCTCAAATTCGTGGACAGCATGGATCCGGAACACTTGGCGAAGCTTAAGATGAATAGCGAGACCAACCTTTTTAATTACTTGCATGAGAACAAGATAGATTTCGAAGAAGTATACCACTGGGGAATCTTGCGGTATAACTATGCCTCACATAAGGCTGAAGTAATATAAATTTATGGGAAAATCCACAATAATCTTGAAGCTGAATAAAAACGAAGCGAATTTTTGGAATCAGTATTTAGCTGGTACGACCATATTGCACAACACCACCTCTCTGTTCATCCATGCACACCGTCCTTACTGGGAGTATTATTTGGACGACGTGGATACCTGGCATCTGTCAGGTTTTGAATTAGGCGAAATTAAGGATCAACTTCTCAGGTCGTCCCTGGAGGCAAAGAAGCGGAATAACGCATTGCTTGATGAGCCTGCCTGGGCTGACAAGGCAATGGAATGCGTCTCGGGCCATTCCGATAAGGAGCTTTTGCTCTTGACCACGAAGCACCGTGCCTTGAACGCTAAAAGATTGTTGTCAAAAATGGGCATAAAGGCGAAGGCACTTACCTTGCCAGACAAAGTGGCCAGCTTGGAAATTGAACCAGGCTGGGCTTTGGTAGAAAACTATCTTAAGGATAATAAGTTCAAGGCGGCATTTGTGGCGCTGGGCTGGGAAAAGGTCATTTACGCCGGGCGGTTGAAAAAATTGCACGGCATTTCCGTTGTCGATTGCGGCGAGGTTGAAACGGTCCAGCAAAACCTGGAGAAAATGAAGGCAGCTGCCAAGGCGCAAGTAAAAAAGATTTTGAAAAAAATTAGAAAATAAGCTTATGCCGTTCACGTTCACTAAACTTGCAATCCCGGAGCTGATAATGATCGAAGCGCCATCGTATGGCGATGATCGGGGATATTTTCGCGAGTTTTTCAAGGAGACCGAGTTCAAGGCTAACGGAATCAATGAGAAATTCCTTCAAAGCTATGTTTCGCGCTCGAAGCAAGGGGTTGTCAGGGGCCTTCATTACCAGTTGCCTCCCTCGGCGCAGGGCAAATTAGTCGGCGTGCTCTCTGGGAAAGTTTTTGATGCGGTTGTTGACATCAGAAAGGATTCGCCCACCTTCAAGCAGTGGGTCGGCGTTGAACTGTCGGAGGATAATAATAGGATGTTGTACATTCCGCCGGGCTTCGCGCATGGTTTTATGGCTCTATCCCCGGAGGTCAAATTTTTTTATCAGTGCACTGCCGAATATGACAAAGCCGCCGAACGCGGAATAATTTGGAATGACCAGGAAATCGGAATCGACTGGCCGACTAATAATGCCTTGGTAATTTCGGAAAAAGACAAGTCTTTGCCACCTTTAGGCGATGCGGAAATTTTTTAAAAAAGATGACATTGATAATCCTGACAGAATCCCCTAAGAAGAGCTTCTTTTCAGTTGAAAATTTGAAGAGTTTTTTAAGGAGGCTTTTAAAGAAAGCTAGAGGGCCTCAGGCGGTTACCGCAAGTTTTTTACGCGGCTTGCGCGAATTGGGCATAGAGCACAAGTATAATCCGCACGATTCGGAAATTTCTCATGGCGACTCAGTTTGGGTGAATGAAAGCTTGGACGCCTTGTCTTGGTCGATTTTAGCGAAGAAAAACAGAAGCATTGCGCATCTATTTACTGGACCGAATCTGGTTACTGCGCCAGACGATGCCGGCGGAATAATCGGATCGGATGAGATAGATAAGATTTTTTTTCCGTCCCAATGGACGAAAGATTTTTATGTATCGATGATGCCGAATCTGGCAGGAAAGATCAGTATTTGTCCTTCTGGAGTTGCCGTGCCTCCGGCGCCGGTAAAGCGGGCACAATTCGATTGCCTGTTGTACGTAAAAAATACAGAAGAATCAGCGTTAGTGCGGCAGGTTGAGGCAGAACTTGCTATTCAAGGCGCTTCTTGCCGCAAGGTCGAATACGGCAAATACGACAAGGAGGATTATTACGACTTGCTTGAAAAATGCAAATTCATGGTATATATATCCCATTCGGAAAGTCAGGGAATTGCGTTGCAGGAAGCTTGGGTTCGCGATGTCCCGACGTTGGTTTGGACTCGTGGGTATATGGAGCATGGCAAGTATCGCTGGAGTGACCCAAGGATAAGTGCTCCGCTCATGACAGATGTCTGCGGCAAGTTTTTCGTCGGCCTGCCGGAATTCAAGGGGTTATTAAGAGTTTTAATTTCGGGAAAGGCGGAATTCACGCCAAGACAATACGTCTTGCGCAATCTGACTGACAAGATATGCGCTGAAAAAATATTTTCGGAAATAAATTCATACAAATGAAGAGGATAATAAAAAAAACGATCAGGTTAGTTTTAACACCATTGGCGCTTATTGATTATTGGCGCTATATAAGCGCGGACAAATCGAAAAGGTTCAGCATCTCCTTGCTTGATTTTAACCCCCAGCTCAGGGACAAGACAGTGAAAACCTCCTTTGATAGGCACTACATCTATCACACCTCCTGGGCGGCGCGCAAGGTCGCTGAAATCAAGCCCGAAGTCCATGTTGATATTTCTTCGTTGCTTTATTTTCCGGCTATAGTTTCGGCTTTTGTGCCTGTTAAATTTTATGATTATAGGCCGGCCGATCTTTCGTTGGTCAATCTTTCAAGCGGCCAGGCCGATTTGCTCAAGCTGCCCTTTGCGGATGAGAGCATAGGGTGCTTATCGTGCATGCATACGGTCGAGCATGTCGGAATGGGGCGCTACGGCGATGCGATAGATCCGGATGGCGACCTCAAGGCAATGAAAGAGCTGGCGCGAGTTTTGAGATCAGGAGGAAGCCTTTTGTTTGTCGTACCTGTGGGTAAGCCTAAAATTGAGTTCAACGCGCACCGCATATATTCAATGGAACAAGTGATCGAGGCGCTTGGCAGCTTGGAGCTCAAGGAGTTTTCTTTGATTAGGGAAGCAGAGGGCGGCCTGATTGAAAACGCGACAGCCGAGATGGTGTCGAAAGAGAATTACGGTTGCGGCTGTTTTTGGTTTGTTAAAAAATAATTAATTTCATAAACATGAACAAGTATTTAAAAGTCGGAAACTACCTTTCCTTTATCGAAAAGAAAATTTTCGGTTGGCAAAGGGTTTACAGTCAGTGCGGCGAGGACCTGATTCTTGACGCCATGATGAACAAGCCTAAAGGATTCTATGTCGATGTAGGAAGTAACGACCCACGGCACTACAATAATACCTATGGTTTTTATAAGAAGGGCTGGCGAGGAATCAATGTCGAACCAAACATTAAGAAACTCAGAGCTTTCCGCTGGCTCCGGCATGGCGACCTTAACTTGAATTTCGGCGTTGCCCAGGCTTCTGGCCAAGCTGATTTCTACAGCTTTAAAGAAGACACACTGTCAACTTTTTCCAAGGATGTTGCTGAAGAGTACAAGAAGATGGGACACAAGCTTAAGGAAGTGATTAAAGTCGAGCTGAGGCCGTTATCGAAGATTCTCGAAGATAATTTGGCTGAAAATCAAGAAATTGATTTTTTGACCATAGACACCGAGGGCTATGATTTAGAAGTTCTGAAAAGCAATGATTGGAATAAATACCGCCCGAATTATGTCGTGCTTGAAAGTTTGGAGTATAAGCGTGACGGGTCAGGCAAGAAGTTGAATTCGATTTATGATGATTATATGAACTCTGTCGGTTATGAGAAAGTTGCAGACACCTTCATGAATTCCATATATAAAAATTCCCGATAAATTTTATGAAAAGCTTTATTAAGCGAATCGTGAAAGTTGGCACGAACAATGAGCCGTCGCGCGTAGCCTGGCTTGAAAAAACCATCAAAAACATACCAGCTGGAAATCGCATTCTCGATGCTGGCGCGGGCGAACGCCAATTCAAGAGTTTTTGTTCGCATCTGAAGTACGTCAGTCAAGACTTCGGGCAGTATAATGGTAAGGGGGACGGCGTAGCATTCCACACCAAGGAGTGGGATCAGGAAAATTTGGATATAGTGTCCGACATAGTAAATATACCTGAGCCCGACGGTTCATTCGATGCGATCATGTGCACTGAGGTATTCGAGCATCTGCCAGACCCAGTCCTGGCGATCAAAGAGTTTTCTCGTCTCTTGAAAAGCGGGGGGACGTTGGTCATTACGGCTCCATTTTGCAGCGCGACCCATTTCGCGCCATTCCATTATTGTACGGGGTTTAGCCGGTATTATTATGAAAAACATCTGCCGGAAAACGGATTCGAGATAGTAGAGGTGGTTCCCGATGGCAATTTCTATGATTTTTTGGCTCAGGAAATAATGAGGCTGCCGCTGATTTCTAAGCGTTACAACAAGAAGTGGTTCTCGCCTATCGATTATCTGCTGTCATTCATGATGCTAATGAGTTTGCGCAGGCTTTCAAGGGGCGATACTGGGTCGTCAGAATTCCTGACATTCGACTATCATGTGCTAGCGAAAAAGAAATAAATACAATCATATGGTAACAGTGAAAATGACGGGCGGCCTTGGCAATCAGATGTTCATCTACGCTTTCGGGCGAAGCTTATCCCTGAAGCGGAAAGAAGAATTGCAATACGATCTGTCTTGGTACGCCGAGCATCATTCGGTGGAGAAGGGCGCTATCGCGCGCCAGTTCGTGCTGAACCGCTACAACATCGCGGGGCAACCGGCGGCATCTGTCGATGCGAAAAGCTACAAGTCGTCGCTCATTGTTGGACTTATCGAGAAGGTCAGGTCCAGGATTCAGTATGACTATCATTATCACTTCCATTCAGGACTCATGAAAGGTAAGAAGCAATTTTATACCGGCTTTTTTCATAGCCATAAGTACTTCAGCGATTGCGCCGAAACTATCAAGTCCGACCTGACGCTCAAGGAGCCGTTGACCGGCCTGGCGGCGGAAATCGAAGCCAAGATCAAGTCCTGCGAAGCGGTGTCCATACATATCCGCCGCGACGACCTTATTACCAGTAAGAAGTCGAATCAGATTTACGGTGTTTTGCCGCAGAGCTATTATGATGATGCGGTTGCTCTGGTAAAAACCAAGTGCGCCAATCCGGTGTTCTTCATCTTCACTGATGATGTCGAGTGGGCCAAGACCAGCTTGAAGCTCGAAGGCGAAAAGGTTTTTGTCAGCGGCAACGGCTTTCACGAAACCATCGACTTGCACCTGATGAGCCTGTGCAAAATCAATATCATTGCTAACAGTACTTTCAGCTGGTGGGCCGCTTGGCTCAATCGCAACCAGGGCAAGATGGTAATCTTCCCCAAGAAGTGGTTCAGGCTGGACAGCTTGAAAGTTACCAGCGACTTTATTCCGGAGGGTTGGACCAGCCTATAACAATAACCGACGAATGAATCTCAAATCGTACCTATATCGCAAGTTAAGAAGAGAGACCTCGACTGGCAACTTCATTGCCGAGATCGATGGTTTGAGATTTTTGGCCGTGATGGCGGTAATCGTTTATCATGTGCAGATATTCTTCGTGGCCAAAACGCCGCAGATTTTCTCTTACGACGGCTTTCTTTACCGGCTAGTTCAGAATGGCTTCAAGGGCGTAGAATTATTTTTCGTAATCAGCGGTTTCATCTTAGCTATGCCTTTTGCCAAGCATTTTCTGGCTGGAGGCAAAAAGCCCAGCCTCAAAAGTTATTATTACCGACGCTTGACGCGTCTTGAGCCGCCGTATTTTTTGGCGCTTATACTTTTTTTCGGCCTTCACTTGGTGAAAGGCGTCTACCCGGTTAATGATTTGTGGCACGGCTTGATTCAGAATCTTCTGTATATTCAAAATTTCGTTCCATTTGCCAGTTCTCAGCCTATAATCGGCAATATTACCTGGACATTGGAAATCGAGGTGCAGTTCTATTTGATCGCGCCGTTCTTGGCCGGCGTTTTCTCTTTGAGCAAATTCAAACGCCGGGCTATCCTGGCTGCGACAATCATGATTTTGCCCATCATCAACTCGTTGGCGGTGGCCAAGTATGTTTCCTTGTATAATTACCTTTTTTATTTCCTAATCGGATTCGTGCTGGCTGATCTGTATATCACTGAAAAGAAGCCTTTGCTCAGGCCGACGGCATCACTACTTCTAGGTTTGGCTTCCTTGTCGGCTTTTATGCTGATTGATATCGAACCGTTGGCCAATAAGCTGGCCTTCATCGCATCCTTGGCCGTTTTCATTTACTTGGCCCTGAATGATGCTGTCTGGCGCAAGGTCTTCAGTCACAAGCTGCTGACCACTATCGGCGGCATGTGTTACACCTTGTACCTTTTCCATACGGTCATCATTTCCGGGTTCGGCAACAAGACGGTCTTTTGGAAGTTCTCTTCGAGCTATGAACTGAATATCCTGATGCAGACACTGATTCTGCTGCCGCCGATCCTGATTATCAGTGGCGTATATTTCGTGCTGGTGGAGAAGCCTTGCATGGACAAGGATTGGCCGTTAAAATTAAGAAATAAATTGATAACATATCGCGACCGGCTTTCGGGCAAAAAGGAAACGTCCGATACGCTCGGCGAAGCTTAATAAGTTAATTACTTTTCATCAATATGGAACAGCAAAAGAAGGCCCTGGTGTGCGGGGCAGGCGGCTTTATCGGCGGCCACTTGGTCAAGAAATTGAAGGGCGAGGGATTTTGGGTGCGCGGTGTCGATCTGAAACACCCCGAATACGTTGAGACCTCCGCTGATGAGTTCATTGTCGGCGATTTGCGCGACCAAACGGTCTGCAAGCAGGTCTTGGATCAGCCGTTCGACGAGGTCTATCAGTTGGCTGCCGACATGGGTGGTGCCGGCTATATCTTTACAGGCGAGCACGACGCCGACGTGATGCATAACTCGGCGACCATCAATCTGAATATCGTTGACCTGGCCCACAAGAACGGCGTCAAGAAGATTTTTTATTCTTCTTCCGCCTGTGTTTATCCTGAGTATAATCAACTCGACCCTGACAATCCTAAATGTTCCGAGGAGTCGGCCTACCCAGCGGCGCCGGATAGCGAATACGGTTGGGAGAAGCTATTTAGCGAGCGTCTGTTTTTGTCATATCAGCGTAACTATGGACTCAATGTCCGGGTAGCGAGATTCCACAACATTTTCGGTCCGGAGGGCGCTTGGAACAATGGTAAGGAAAAGTCCCCGGCGGCTATTTGTCGCAAGGTCGCTTCCGCTCCTGAGGGTGGTGAGATCGAGATCTGGGGCGACGGCCTTCAGACCAGATCATTTCTGTATATCGATGAATGCCTTGAGGGCGTACGACGTTTCATGGACTCCGATTTCACCGGACCGTTGAATATCGGTTCGGAAGAGATGGTGACGATCAATCGTTTGGCGGAAATCGCTATGGAAGTGGATGGCAAAAAAGTTTCGTTGAATCACATCCCCGGCCCTCTCGGCGTCAGGGGTAGGAAATCTGATAATAACCTGATGCGCGAGAAGCTGGGCTGGGAGCCGACGCAACCGTTGAGCGTCGGCATTGCCAAGACTTATAATTGGATCAAGGAGCAGATCGAGAAGAGTAAATAGGGAATAATACTCCCATCCAGGGAGAGGGTATAAATATATGTGCGGCATCGCTGGAATCGTCTCACCGAACATCGGCCAGTTCGAGCCTGAATTGGCTCGCGCGGTCAAAGCGCTCAAGCATCGCGGCCCGGACGCCGATGGCGTTTTTGCGTTCGGTCGCTGCGCTTTAGGGCATGCCCGCCTGAGCATCGTCGATCTGAGTTCCGGTGCCCAGCCGATGCTGACGGCCGACCAAAAAATCGGCCTGTCGTTCAACGGTGAGATTTACGGCTACAAGGAAATCAGGGATGGTTTAGCTGGATATCCCTTTCAGACCAGCTCCGACACTGAGGTGATTATCGCCCTGTACCACAAGCATGGCCCGGACATGATGGACAAGCTGCCTGGCATGTTTGCCTTCGCTTTGTGGGACGACGAGCAGCAGCGCCTGTTCTGCGCCCGCGATCGTTTCGGCGAAAAGCCGTTCTATTACGCCTTCGGCCGGCAGGGCGAGTTGGTCTTCGCCTCGGAAATCAAAGCCATTTTGGCGACCGGACTGGTCGAGCCTGTCCTTGACCGCGAATCAGTGGCCCATTATCTCAAGCGATTGTACGTCCGGCCGGACAAGACCATCTACAAAAATATATTCACTTTGCCGCCGGCGCATAGTTTGTCGTTTGATGCGACCGGGCTGAAAATCCGGCAGTATTGGCAGCAGCCTAAAGAGGAGCAAATCGGTCTGCCTGAGGCGACGGAGAAATTCCGCCACCTGCTCGATCGTGCCGTGGCCAAGCAGCTTGTGGCTGACGTGCCGGTCGGCGCTTTCCTGTCTGGCGGCCTCGACTCGACCACGATCGTGGCACTGGCCAGCCGCCACGCCAAGAAGATCAAGACTTTTTCGTTCGGCTTCGGCGATTCGATCAACGAGCTGCCGTTTGCCAGCCAAGCTGCCAAGAAGTACGGCACCGAGCATCTCGAATTGCAGGCTGGCGATTACGACCTGGCCGAGATGCTCCGCGAGATGCAAGCCGTCTATGACGAACCGTTCGCTGATTCTTCGAATATCCCGACATATATCATTTCAAAATTATCCAGGGAGCATGTCAAAGTCGTCCTGACCGGCGACGGCGGCGACGAACTGTGCGGCGGCTATTGGAATTGGTATCGTCCGCTGTTCAATATGTCTTTGCGGCAGCAGGGCACGGGCTTGTTCAGATATTTGCTCCAGTCGGTCCCGACGATGACCGTAAGGAATCTGTACTACAGCCATCTCGGCCTGGATTACGCCAAGCGCTTCAACGATATCGAGTCGGCCCATCTTGCCCAGAATTCTTTTTTCAGCGACTCCGATATTGCCGGATTGCTTGGCACCGCGCCGCAGGCTGCCCAGTCTTTGTTGCCCGATGGCTTGGCTAACAATACTTTGAACGATGCCATGCGCATTGATATCGCTGACTACATGCCGGGCGATATCCTGGTCAAGATCGATCGGGCGGCTATGGCCAACGGGCTGGAGCTGCGCGCTCCATTTTTGGATGTCGATTTCGCTTCCTTCTGCATCTCGCTGCCCGCGAGCCTCAAGGTTACCGCCCGTGAGGACAAACTGATTCTGCGCGAGGCGTTCAGGCAAGAGTGGCCGGAAGCGATCCGGACGCGTAAAAAACAGGGCTTCGGCGCACCGGTGGCTAAATGGTTGGAGGATGAGAAGGTTGTCGAGTTGAAAGAATTTTATCTTGACGATCCGACGCGCAAGATTTTCCAGTTGGTCGATTTTGAAAAAAGCCGCAGGTTCGTGCGGCAGAATTCGTATCAGGCTTGGATTTTGTTGAATTTGAGCATGTGGCTCGAGCAGCATGAGTTCGCCCTGGGCTAATCGGTGAGGAGTTTTTTCAGGTAATTCAATCGTATCTTCAGGCCTATCCAGCGCATGGATAGGTTTTTTGATTTGGTGACGCCTTCTTTGAGGACACGGTAAAGCAGCAGCTGCTCGGGCAGGTTGGCGGTTTGGAATTTGCTGATGAATCGCCCCCACAGCTCGTAGTCCTGGGCGCGCTTGACCGTCTCGTCGTAGCGGCCGCAGGATTCGATCGCTGTTTTCCTGAACATGACGCTTGAGTGGATGAAGGGATTGTGCCAGAAGTAGTAGCGCCTTATCTTGGCGTGCGTGAGCGGAGGGTAGTTGAAGTCGCCGATTTCTCGGCCGTCCTTGTCGATGGCCTTGGCCCAGGAACCGCACAAGGCGATTTCCGGATGGTTGTCGAGAAAGGTTGCTTGGGCGGCGAGGCGCTGCGGCTTGGCCACGTCATCGGCATCCATTCGGGCGATGTAATCACCCTGGGCTCGTGCCAGACCGTTGTTTAGCGACTTGGTGACGCCTTGGTTGGCTTGATTGATAACAGTGATGCGCTGGTCGCTGTAGCTGCGCAGTATCTCGCCAGTGCCGTCGGTCGAACCGTCATTAATGATGATGAATTCGAAATCGGCCAAAGTCTGGCCCAGGATGCTGTCGATGGCTTGTTTCAAATATTTTTCGCCGTTGTAGACCGGCATGATGACGCTGATCTTCGGCATATCACATTCCAGCCCGGCTTAGGATGGTATAAATAGTCTTAAGGATGATGGAGAGGTCAAGGTAGATCGAGCGGTTCTTGATGTAGAAGAGGTCGTATTGCAGCTTTTTCATCGTGTCCTCGTACGAGGGCGAGTGGTACTCGCCGGAAATCTGGTCCCAACCGGTGACACCTGGCTTGACCAGCATGCGTTCGCGGTAGAAGGGGACGATCTTTTCCAGGTCCACCACTAGCTCCGGCCGTTCCGGACGCGGGCCGACAAAGCTCATCTCGCCGCGGATAATGTTCAAAAGTTGTGGCAGTTCGTCCAGGCGGGTGGCACGCAGGAAGGCTCCCAGGCGGGTGACGCGCTTGTCATTCTTGGCCGTCGGGGCAAAGTCGTTGCCGGCCACGGTCATGGTGCGGAATTTGTAGATGCGGAATGGCTGGCCGTTCTGGCCGAGGCGGGTTTGGACGAAGAAAGCCGGCCCTTTGCTGCCCAGCTTGGTCAAGAGCGCGATGATGAGCCACAAGGGCAAGGTAATGGCAAAAAGGATAATGCTCAGAATCAGGTCGTAAGAGCGTTTGAAGGAATCGAAGCCTGATTTGCCGCCTTCGGAGAGGTTTTCCAGAAACCAAGTGCGGTTGATGGCAGTGATCGGCACTTTGCCGGTCACGGTCTCGTAAAAGCTGGGCAGGCTGATGAAATTGATCTTGAGCGGCAAGAGCGAGAAGAGGGAATCGCTCAGCTCGGCTGATTCATGCGGGTTGGCCGTGAAGACCAATGTGTTGATATGGTATTGCTCGACAATGCTTTTGAGATCTGCCGAGTCCGGCACGATCGGGGTGTCGGTGCCAGGGATGCCGCTTTCGGCTTGATTGGCGACGATGAAGGCGGCACGGTAGCCGAGGTGGGGGCTGCGCTTGAGTTCGGCGATCAATTCCTTGACCTGCTCGTTATAGCCGATGATACCGATCTGGTATTTGGGCAGATATGATTTGAGCGACCAATTGTAGAATTGGCGCCAGAGAGAAAACAGTATGACGAATACGAGGCTGTAGATGGCCAGGTTGGTTTTGGGAGCGATATTGTTCTGAGGCAGTAAGTAGAAGATGGCGATGGCTACGCCGATGGCGATAGCTAAGCTGCGGGTCAGGAGTTGCCAGAAACGGGCATTGTTGACCGCGAGCCTCAGGTCGTAAAGATTAGAGATGTAGAAAATCAATAACCAGGCCCCGAAAACCAAGGTGAAAGGCGATAGGTGGGCCTGCCAGAGCTGGCTGTCCGGTTTGGCCTGGTAGCGGATGAGTAAAGTCAGCCACAAAGAAGCGTAAAGCAGGACCAGGTCACCGGCCAGCAAGACGGATTTTTTAAGATTGTTAGTCGGTTTCATGGCTAAACTATACTAATTTTAGAGAGAAATGGCAAGAGTTGGCGTCGTGTCCGTCAGTTTGATTTCTGGCCCGATTAATGTATAATATATATATGAATAAATCAGCCAATATTGAATTAAATTGGCCCCTTTTGGGCAACGAGCACGTAGTCAATTTCTTGAGCCGGACGTTGGAGAGCGATCAGGTTTCTGGCAGCTATATCTTTGTCGGTCCTGATGACTTGGGCAAGACTACCGTTGCCAGCTATTTCGCCTATAGTCTCCTGTGTCAGAATCGGAGCAAGGGCGGAGCGTTGCCTTGCGGCACTTGTCCTTCGTGCCGCCAGCATAAGCTCGGATTGAGCCCAGCCCAGGAAGATTCCTTGGCCAGCGTCCACGCCGACTTGCACGTGATCAAGCGCGAGAAAGACAAGAAGAACCTTTCGATCGAGCAGGTGCGCGAGCTGATCAGCGAGCTTAGCCTGAGCTCGTTCCTGAATTCGTACAAGATCGGCATCATCAAGCATGCCGACAGCATGAGCGATGAGGCGGCCAATTCATTGCTCAAGACCCTGGAAGAGCCGCGTGACAAGGTGGTGGTCATACTGATTGCCACCGAGCTGGCCAATCTGCCGCAGACGATCGTCTCGCGCAGCCAGGTCCTGCGTTTCCGTTCTGTGTCCAATGATGTGATTTATCAATATCTGATTAAAGAATATGGTGCCGGCCGCAGCCAGGCCAAGAACCTGGCCCGCTTATCGCTTGGCCGACCAGCCTTGGCCGTGAAGTTTTTCGAAGACAAGGAGTTTTACGACGCCTACGTCGAGCGCACCCAGACCCTGCTCAGTTTCTGGCGTTCGGATCTGAACGGCCGGTTCGCCGCCATCGCCGAAATGCTGGGCACCAAGGCCACCGGCCAAGAGGCTGCCACCCTGTCCCGCCGTATCCTGGAAACCTGGCAAGGCTTGGCCCGCGATTTGATCCTATTCCACTCGGGACAGAAAGATCTAGTCCAGCACGAAATCGCCTTGGCCGAGCTTGAAGCGGTCAGCCGCAGCCTGCCGTTGGCCTCGGTCTTCAAGCTCTTCGAGTCGATCAGGAAGGCTGAGGATTACCTTCGAGCTAATGTCAGCCCGAAGTCGGTTCTGGAGTCGGTGGCGATGGCAGTGTAAAAAAATTTTAAAGTTCAAATTTTAAATTTTAAAACAAAATACAATTATTAACAAATCTATGAAAAGGCAAACTAGATTCATGATTCTGGGGCTCGCGCTGGCATTCGTACTTTCAGGCTGCGGCATTTCGGTCCAGGGCGGCAACTCGAAGACGGCTTCCGGCAATGACGGCGGAATCTTCCGCACCGACAACAAGGGTGCCAATTGGGCCTCGAAAAGCTTGATGCCGACTATCAGCGGCCGGGCAGGGAGCTTCGCCAGCGTCGATGGCAATATGATCTATTTCGATCCGACCGATTCGAAAACGGTTTATTTCGGTACCGTCGGCGAAGGTTTGCTTTATTCTTATGACCGTGGCGACACCTGGCAGCGCTCGACCGCCTTGGGACGCGTAACCGTCAGGGGATTGGTCGTCGATCCGCAATTCCGCTGCACCATCTATGCCGCGGTCGATAACAAGATCATGAAGACGGTCGATTGCGGCCGCGCCTGGGTCCAGGTGTATTTCGATAACGATGTCAATCTCAAGATTTCGGCTTTGATCATGAATCCTAGCGACAAGTCGCTGGTCGCCGGCACCTCGCGCGGCGAGATCATGAAAAGCCTTGATCGCGGGGAAAGCTGGCGGGTCATCACCCGTTTGAAGGATAAGATCGCCGAGGTCAAGATCAGCCCGTTCGACAGCAAGGTCATGCTGGTGGCCGGCGAGAAGACCGGCCTCTACCGCTCGGTCGTCGGCAGCAGCACCTTGGAAAGCTTGGCCGACAGGATGAAGGAGTTCGTTAGGGCGAATACTTTCAAGGACCTGACCTTCTCCGGATCGACTTCCGGCTTGGTCTTCCTGGCTAACGGTTATGGCATCCTGAAATCCTCGGATAACGGAACTACCTGGTCCAAGATCAACTTGCTAACTCCGGATGCCAATGCTACTATCAATGCGCTGGCCGTCAACCCGAAGAACGACAACGAGATCTATTACGTGACCAACACCACCTTTTACCGTTCCTTGGACGGCGGCACGAATTGGACTTCGAAGAAGCTGCCGTCGAACCGCGCCGGCGCCGTGCTGATGATGGATCCGGACCAGCCGGCCACGATCTATATGGCGGTCAAGCAGCTGCAGAAAAAATAAATCCGAAATGCCGTTCCGGCGCATGCTGGAATTCGAAGGGTTATGACAGGATTCTGGATCCTGGCATGCGCCGGAACGGCATCGTTGATAATAATTAAACCACTACCATGAACACCTACATCCAAGAAAAACAAGGGGACTTCGTCAAGGCTATCGAATTTTTCAAGAAGGAAATAGCGGTACTGCGCACCGGCCGCGCCAATCCGGGCCTGCTAGACGGCTTGGTCGCCGAGGCTTATGGCGCCAAGACGCCGTTGAACGGGCTGGCCTCGATCAGCGTGTCCGATTCGCGCAGTATGATCGTTACGCCATGGGACAAGGGCGTCCTGAAGGAAATCGAGAAGGCGATCGTCGAGGCCGATTTGGGCCTAGGCGTCGTCAACGAGGGCGACAAGATCCGCCTGACCGTGCCGGCCATGACCGAAGAGAACCGCAAACATCTGGTCAAGAAGCTTAACGACCAGATGGAGGAAGCGCGCATCGCCCTGAAGAAGATCCGTGAAGAGGTCAAGCAGTCGATCGAGGCAGCCGAGGACGCCAAGGATATTTCCGAGGACGACAAGTACCGATTCGTCAAGGAATTGGACGAGGAAATCCATCGCCGCAACGAAGAGGTGAAGCAGATCCGCGACAAGAAGGAAGAAGAGATAATGACGATCTGAGATAATTTTCAATTCACAATTTTCAAACGATTTTCAATTTTCAATGGATCAGTTGAAGATTTGAAATTAAAAATATTGTTTGAAAATTGAAAATTGGGAATTTTATTATTTTAAACTAGATTATGCTGCTTACTATAATCACATTCATCCTTGTCCTCTCCGTCCTCGTCTTCGTCCACGAGCTGGGACATTTCTGGACTGCCAGGAAGTTCGGCATCAAGGCTGAGGAATTCGGCATCGGCTTTCCGCCGCGAGCCTTCGGCATCTACAAATCGGTCGATGGCAAGTGGAAGAAGGTCCGCGGAGGCAAGGAAGTGGCTGACGCATCGGATACTATCTATTCGATCAATTGGATACCTTTGGGCGGGTTCGTCAAGCTGAACGAAGATGAGTCTGAAAGCACCGATCCCGAGCATTTTATCAACAAGCCGATCTGGAAGCGGGCGATCGTGCTCTCGGCCGGCGTATCGATGAATATGCTCTTGGCCATCGTGCTGATTTCTATCGGCCTGATGGTTGGAATGCCGCAATCTCTCGATGCTTTAGACGAGAATGCCGTGATAACCGACCGCAAGATCCAGATCTTGCAGGTAATCGACCCCTCGCCCGCCAAGACGGCCGGGCTCGAAGTGGGCGATATCATCCTCGGAATCGACGGCAAGCAATTCGCTGATTACCAAGCTATCCAGAAATACGTAGATGAGAATAACGGCAAGGAACTGACTTACCAGATCAAGCACGCCGACGAGACCAAGGACGTCAAGATCCGTCCGGAAATTCTCAAGGAAACCGGCAAGGGCGGCATCGGCGTCGCCTTGACCGAGACGGGATTGGTCAAATACCCTTGGTATCAGGCCATCTGGCAGGGTATCAAGCAGGCCTTTATTTTGGCCTGGGTCATCCTCGTCGCATTTTATGAGCTGATCAAGGGCTTGGTGACTGGCGGCGGCGTGTCCGGCGAAGTGGCCGGGCCGGTCGGCATCGCATCCTTGACCGGCCAAGTGGCGCGCATGGGCTTCGTCTATCTGCTGCAATTCACCGCCTTGCTGTCAATCAATCTGGCCATCATCAATTTTCTGCCTTTCCCGGCCCTCGACGGCGGCCGCGTCCTGTTCTTGATCATTGAAAAGATCAAGCGCAAACCGGTCAGGCGCGAACTGGAGGCCATCATCCATAACTTCGGTTTCATGCTGCTGATGCTGCTAGTACTGCTCGTGACTTTCAATGACATCATCAATATCGGGCCGGTGCACAGGTTTCTCGCGATGCTCAAGGGATGGTTCTAGGAGGATATGCCAAAAGAAAACACACATCTATACTTCGCTCATGAGCTTTTGGGGCAGATCAACCAGGAGCAGATCAGCGCCATTATCGATAAGCATTCGAAGCCTTATTATTTCGGCAGCGTCGCGCCGGACTCATTTTATTATTCGGCGAAAGCGAGCGTCCGCAAGATTTCCGAGGCCCTTCATGGCCGCGACGGCCGCCTGACCAACGAGATAATCTTCGAGCTGCTGGATTACGCACGCGAGCAGAAGAGCGAGGCTGATCTGGCTTTCGTCTTCGGCTACATCACCCATTGCGCCTTGGACATCGTCTTCCACCCGATGATTTATTACCTTTCGGGCAATTACTATGACCCGGATCCGAAAAAGGCGAACGAGGCGGTTTATCTGCACCGCCACCTCGAAACCTATCTCGATGCCCAGGTCAACCAGACTTATTATTTCAACGATTACGTCAACTTCAAGGTTCTGCGCCCGCTCTATTTCCCGCACTATATCAGCAAGCTCTATCGCACGACGCCGCGCGAGATCGAGCGCACGCTCAAGCGCAAGTCGGTCGTTTACGGGCTTTTGCGCAATAATTTCGTCCTGGATATTCTGTATCTTTTCTATCGCTTCATCAAGCACTCTAGCTGGTCGAAGTTCAAGATGTTCTTAGGAATCTTCTATGGCAACCTGCAACGCGATAATCGCATCATTCCGAAGACCATCAATTATCGCGATGTGGTGACCGGCGAGCCGAAAATCACCACCATTTACGACCTCTTCAACGAGGCCGGGGTTCTGGCGGTCGAGATGATCGCCGTGGCGCATAATTATTACGAGCGTAACATTACCAAAGCGGAGGCGGCCGAGATTATCCGCGGCGAAAGCCTGAATACCGGCCGGGTCGGCATGCCGGTCGGGGATATCCGTTATTTTTTCGATTCGAAATACGAGCATCATCATCTGTCATCGCTGCCCAAAGCGCAGAAGGAGGCGCAGTAACCTATGAAAAAAATCATCGCCATCGGCGGCGGCGAAATCGGCCGTCCCGGCTTCAAGACCGAGACGACATCCATAGACAAGGAAATTATCCGTTTGAGCGGCAAGGCTAAGCCCACGGCTCTTTTCGTGCCGACCGCATCCGGTGACGCGGCTGGCTATGTCGAGAGTTTCAAGAATCATTACGGCGGCCGTTTAGGCTGCCGGGTCGATTCGCTCGAGCTGATTTCCGGCAAGCTGGCCAAAAGGCAGATCAAGGAGAAAATCGATGCTGCCGATATCATCTATGTCGGCGGCGGCAATACTTTGAAAATGATGACACTGTGGAGGAAGTCGGGCGTGGACAAGCTGCTTCTGGCTGCTCATCGCGAAGGCAAGGTGCTGTCCGGCCTCTCGGCCGGTTGCAACTGCTGGTTCAGGCAAGGGAACAGCGATTCGAGGCGGTTCGCCAAGAAGCCGAACGGCACGTTGATAAAAGTGACCGGCTTGGGCCTGGTGGATGCTTTGGTCTGCCCGCACTACGATATCGAAAAGCCGCGGCAGCAATCGCTCAAGCGGATGATGATGAACACGCCGGGCGTGGCTATATCTTTGGATAATTGCGCGGCCATAGAGGTTGTCGGCGAAGAATATAGGATTTTGGTTTCGAAAAAGACGGCGTGCGCCAGGAAGATTTATTGGCATCGCGGCCGATATGTGAAACAGATAATCCCGGTAACCAAGGATTTCAGGCCGCTTGCCGAGCTTTTGTCCAAATAAAACCAGCATGAAGATGAAACGCGCCAACGATGGCGCGTTTTTGTTTCGGAAAGTTTGCCACCGAAAGCATTTTTGGGGTATAATATGATTATCAATACAACGATTTATGAAAAAATATTCGGCTGAAGAAACTAAATTCTGGGACGAAGAATACGGCAAGATCTATCCCCAGCTGGAGGACGCTACTCCTTACAAGAAATTGATCAAAACCATGGCTGATGCTATCGGCCAGGGCGTCGGTGGCAGATGGCTCGATGTCGGCTGCGGTTCCGGGGCGATGGTAGAGCTGATTTGGCAAGCCTCGGGCGGGAAAATCGATGAAATAGTCGCTTTCGATCTGGCGGACACGATGGTCAAGCACACGCAGGCCAAGGTCGAAAAACTTTTGCCGCCTGCCGACCGCAAAAAAGTGACATTGCTCCTTCATGACCTGTCCTACAAGCTGCCGTTCGCGGACGGGCATTTCGACGGCGTAGTCGCCAATCTGGTGCTGCCTTACGTCATTAATCATGAAGGGGAACAAGGCAAAGCCGCTCTGAGGGCGGTGCTGCGCGAGATGTATCGGGTCTTGAAGCCCGGCGGCAGGTTCGTCTGGTCGTCGCCGGTCAAGAACGTGAATTTTTGGAGGGTATTCTTCGCCTCTTGGCGCGAGATCCTTAATCCGATGGACATCAAGAAGCTTTATTATGGCCCAGCCGTCCTGGCTCATGCCTTGACCATACAGAAAAAGGGCCAGGAATCAGTCTATAGTTTCCTAGACAAGGATGAGCTGGCCGATTTGCTCTCGGCCATCGGTTTCAAGGGGGTGGAAATCAAGCGTTCGTTCGCCGGCCAAGCCTTCGTGGTAAAGTCAAACAAATAACATAATGCAAGAGCTGTTTTCATTTTCAGGACTTTTCAACGCCATCGTCTCGACGGTCTTCGCCATGGTGGTGATTTCTTACAATCCCAAACGGGCGATGAATCGGCTGTTTTTTCTGATGACGATGGCGACGGCAATCTGGTCATATGGCTATTGGCAGTGGTTAAGTATCACTGATGATCCGATCATGGCCATGTTCTGGCTGCGCTTTTTGTCGATCGGCTCGACTCTCGTGCCTATCTTTTTCTATCATTGGGTGACCCGCCTCGTCCATTTCCATTTCCGCTCCATCCTGTGGGCAGGTTACAGCTTGACGGCGTTTTACTGCTTGTTTATCTTTTCCGACCAGTTCGTCGCCGGCGTCAGGCCGATTGCCGGTTTCAGCCACTGGCCAGTGCCTGGCATCATGTACAACTACTTCGTTTTCACCAATTATATCGGGCTCGTGTTCGGCGGCACCGTGCTTTTGGTCCGCAGCTATTTGAAGACCAGCGGCCTGAAGCGCATGCAGATCCTTTATGCCATGATCGGCTCGCTGCTCGGCTTCGGCGGCGGGGCGACCAATTTCTTCCTTTGGTACGACATACAGCTGCCTCCGTACGGCAATTTCTTAGTAGCGTGCTATGTCGTCGCGTTCGGCGTCGCCATCGTCAAATACCGTTTCATGGACATCCGGGCGATCGTCAACAAGCTCTATACTTACATCTCGCTTTCAATTTTCGGACTGACGCTATTTTATACAGGGGTGAATCTGGAAACAGCCTACCTTGGCGGAGTCGCTACCCCCACGGCCATCGCCATCAACGTGGTCGCGGTCCTAGCCTTTTCCTGGGCCATCTTTCCGATAATCGACATCATCCAGCGATCCGGGGAAACGCTGTTTTATCGCGGCAATAGCCCGAAAAAGATCATCAAGCAGCTTTCATTGAAGCTCAGCGCCTCGATCGACATCGACGAATTGATGAGGATCCTGTCCGCGGAATTCAAGCAGATCCTCTCAACCGAGCAAGTCGATGTTTTCTTGTCCCATAGCGATTCCGATGGCAAGCTTAGCCGCGGAAGGAGGGTTTGTTCCTCTATATTGAACAAGGGCAAGAAGCTGCCGGCAGGCAATCTGATTTGCGAGACTGCCTCGAATTATCAGGGCATTATCGTACGCGACGAGATGGAGCGCGAGGGGCATAAGCGCTTGGTCGAGCAATTGGACAAGCAGGGGGCCAAAGTGATTTCGCCGCTGGTGTATCGAGGCAAGACTATCGGCATGATAATGCTGGGGGAGAAGATCGAGAGCAGTGCTTACAACCGTGATGATATCGAATTTTTGGAAATCATCTCGTCCCAGGCGGCGATCGCCATCGAGAATGCCAGGCTGTATCAGGAGGTTGAAGATTTCAACAAGACCCTGCAGCAGAAAGTCGATGAGCAGACTAAGGAAATCCGGGAAAAGGCCGAGCACTTGAAGAAGCTCATGGATATGCGTTCAGAATTCTTGGATATCACGTCGCATCAGCTGCGTACGCCGGTCACTGTCATCAAGGGCGTGCTTTCGATGCTTGAAGAGGGGTCGATTCCTCCTGCCAAGCGCAAGGAATTCCTGCGCGGCGCTTTTGAGAAGTCGATCAAGCTCGGTGAAATCATCAATGACATTTTACGTGCCTCAGAAATGGACAGCGAGCGTTTCGAGCTCAACCTGAGGCCGACAGACCTTAATGAAATCTTAAAGAAAATAGAGGAAGATAAGCTTAGGACCTCGCAGCAGAAGAATATCACCTTGAAATTCCGCTTGCCCAAACAGCCTTTGCCATTGATCATGAGCGACGAGAAATATATCGAGCAGGCGATCGTGAATCTGATAAACAATTCCTTCCAGTACACCCCCAAAGGTTCGGTTACCGTGTCGGCAGAAATCCTGCCCAAGGCGGTGGTCATTCGCGTGTCGGATACCGGCATCGGCATCCCCAAGGAGGATATTCCGAAGCTTTATAGCAAGTTTGCCAGGGCGGAAAACGCGGTCCAGACCTACACCGACGGCTCCGGCTTGGGCCTATTCATCATCAAGCAGATCGTCGATGCCACCCCTGGCGCGAAGATCGAGATCGAGAAGACGGAGATCAACAAGGGAACGACCTTCGCCCTGACCTTGCCCATAGCCAAATCAAGTTGATTCTTTCATTTCCTAGTAGTAAAATAAAGCTAATATATGGCTAGCGCCAAACCGAAAATTTTGCTAATCGAAGATGACGACGACCAGTCAATGATGTACGAAATCGCCTTGAAAAATTGCGGTTTTCGAGTCGTAAAGGCCGTGAATGGCAAGCAGGGTATGATCATGGCCTTGAAAGAGAAGCCCGATCTGATACTCCTGGACCTGGTCTTGCCGGACATGCCTGGTCAGGCCACTCTGGCCGAGCTTAAGAATATCCACGCTACCAGGGATATAACGGTCGTGATATTGAGCAATCTCAACAAGCAGGAAGTGATCGAAGAGTGCCTCAAGCTCGGTGCGGCCGATTTCATCATCAAGATGCAATTCCTGCCGCGAGAAGTCGCGGCCAAGGCGCAGCGGTATTTGAAAAACTAACCAGCCGGCGGCCAGAGGGAGGCCGGAGGCTAAAAAATATATGAAATACACAATCAAGGCATCGAAAATCAAGCTGACGCCGGAAATCAAAGAGTACGTGGACAAGAAGATCAATATGCTCGACAAATACCTTGGCAAGATCCAGCCGATTTCCTGCCATGTCGAGGTCGGGTTGCTGGTCGGCGGCCAGAAGACAGGCGATATCTATCGTACCGAAATCGTCATGGAATTGCCGAACGCCATGCTGGTCATCGAGAAGAGCGCAGAAGTCCAGACCAAGTCGATCGACAAAGCCAAGGATCACCTGGCTCAGGCAATAACCAAGTATAAGGAGAAGCTGATCGAGCGCCGCCGCAAGTCCGCCTAAGCATTATGCCTGAAAAACAAAAACAAACGAACGAACCGATATTGTATTCCAAGGGGACTAATGGCGAGGCCATCCTGATTCTTCATGGCTTCGCCGCGAATATCGAGCAGACCGACACGTTGTTCAATTATTTTACTCACAAGGGCTATACGGTTTCCCGCCCGATTCTGCCGGGCCACTCCGGCAGGATGGAGGATTTGAAGCTTTACGGTCCGAAAGATTGGCTTGAGGAGGCCAGATCGTGGCTCAACAAGCTGTCGGCTGAAAATGATTCGGTCTATCTTTTAGGCACTTCATTCGGCAGCAATCTCGCGCTGCGTTTGGCTGCTAATAACGAAAAAGGGGCAAAAGCGGTAATCGCTTTGGAGATGCCTCTTTTTTTCAATCTTAAAATCTGGACCTTGCTCTATTTCGTCCAGCCGATTTTGCAATTTTTCAAGATCGATTATTTCAGCAAAGGCAATCCGCTTTACCGTGACAATAAAGTCAAGCGCGAGGGTTCGTTCGGCTTCATTCCGGTGCGGGCAGCGGGCGAGGTCAGGAGCTTCATCAAGCAGCACACCTTCGACGACCTTGTTGCGATCAAGCAGCCCCTGTTTCTCCTGCAGGCGGAACAGAGCGATCTGTTGGACAACAAACGGACCATCGGTTATGTCTGCGACCACATCAATGGCGAGCGTCGCTCGGTCCATTGCGTGCCCATCGATAATCACGACTTGAATCTCTTGGATGAGGAGGGGAAGATGATCATGCTGGAGAAGATCCATAATTTCATCCGGGTTATAGCTTGATTTTTACGCCTATTTTTATTATAGTGTAAGGGCAAATATAGGAATATTGGCTTATAATATCAGAGAGAAGGCACTGAATGTGGCACAAGGGGACTGTCTAATATTTTTTAGTTTAATATTAGCTAAAAATCCAAGATTATAACATTGATTTGTTTTGGGTTTTGAGCTTTTTTTATTTGGCCCGGTTCGCTTAATACACCTAATACATATTTATGAATTTGCTGGCAAAAATGTGGGGCGACCCCAACGCACGATACATCAAGAGCCTCGAGCCGATCGTGGAGCAGGTTAATGCGCTCGAAGCGAAGTATAAGGCGCTGTCCGATGAGGAGTTGAAGAATGCGTCGCTTGGCTTTAAGAAGATGATAGGTACGGCCGAACCGGCTCCGGTCGGCGACGAGCAGGTGCTGAAGAAGCTCGATGAAATCTTGCCCGAGGCTTTCGCCGCCATCCGCGAGGCGGCTCGTCGCGTCATCGGCCAGCGCCATTACGATGTCCAGCTTCTGGGCGGCATCGTCCTGCACAAGGGGCAGATCGCTGAAATGAAGACGGGCGAAGGCAAGACCTTGGTCGCGACTCTCCCGCTTTACCTCAACGCGCTGACCGGCTGGGGTGCGCAGCTCGTCACGGTCAATGATTACCTGTCACGAGTCGGTGCCGGCTGGATGGCCCCGGTCTTCCACGCTCTCGGTTTGACCACTGGCGTCATCATCCATGAGCGCGCCTTGGTTTTCGATCCGGAATACATCGACGACACACAGTTCGATGACCGATTGAAGCATTTTCGTCCGGTCGAGCGACGCCAGGCATACCAGTGCGATATCCTTTACGGCACCAACAACGAATTCGGTTTCGATTACCTCAAAGACAACATGGTCAATCGTCTCGACCAGATGGTGCAGCGTCCGCATTATTTCGCCATCGTCGATGAAGTCGATTCGATCCTGATCGACGAAGCCCGCACGCCGCTGATCATCTCCGCGCCGGCCGAAGAATCGACTGATAAATATTTCCAATTCGCCCAACTGGTCGAGCGCTTGGTCAAGGACGAGGATTATAATGTCGATGAGAAGATGCGCGCCGTTTCGCTCGGCGAGACCGGCATTGCCAAGCTCGAAAAATGGCTCGGCGTCGAGAATATCTATACATCTGGCGGCGTCAGCGACGTCCATCATATCGAGCAGGCCTTGAAAGCCAAGGAGCTATTCATGCTAGACCGTGACTATGTCGTCCGCGAAGGCGAAGTAATCATCGTCGATGAGTTCACCGGCCGCATGATGCATGGCCGCCGCTACTCAGAGGGCTTGCATCAGGCCATCGAGGCCAAAGAGGGCGTCGAAGTGCAGCGTGAGAGCCAGACCTTGGCGACCGTCACTTTCCAGAACTATTTCCGCATGTACAAGAAGCTGGCCGGCATGACCGGCACGGCCATGACCGAAGCGGAAGAATTCCATAAGATTTATAAATTAGAGACTACCGTCATCCCGACCAACAAGCCGACCATTCGCAAGGACCTGAACGACTTGATCTATCGGACGGAAGACGGCAAATATCAGGCCGTAATCGAAGAGGTGAAGCAGCGGCACGCGACCGGCCAGCCGATACTGATCGGCACGATCTCGATCGAGAAGAACGAGCGTCTGGTCCTGGCTATGGAGCGCGAAGGCTTGCGTCCGCAGATGCTCAATGCCAAGAATCATCAGCGTGAAGCGGAAATCATCGCCCAGGCTGGCAAGGTTGGCTCGATCACGTTGGCGACCAACATGGCCGGGCGCGGCGTCGATATCATGCTTGGCGGCACCGAGCCGGCCAAAGGCACGCCGGAACATGATGAGTGGCAGGTCGAGCACGACAAGGTGGTCGCGCTGGGCGGTCTGCACGTCATCGGTACCGAGCGCCACGAAGCGCGCCGCATCGACAATCAGCTGCGCGGACGAGCCGGACGCCAAGGCGACCCAGGCTCTTCCCAGTTCTATGTCTCGACTGACGATGACCTGATGCGTATCTTCGGCGGCGACCGCATGAAGAAGATGATGGTCACGCTGAAGCTGCCTGATGATATGCCGATCGAGAACAAGCTTATTTCCCGCTCCATCGAATCGGCTCAGAAGAAAGTCGAAGGCAACAACTTTGATTTGCGCAAGCATATCGTCGAATATGACGACGTCATCAACAAGCATCGCGAGACGATCTATCGCCGCCGCCGCGAGATCCTGGAGCTGGTGCCGGCCGGCGACATAGCATTGGACCCGGCGGTAGCCGTTGAGCCGATTTCCGAGACCAAGCTCTCTAAGACGATCTTGGAGATGGTCGAGCTGGAAATCGAGCAGGTGGTGAGTTTCCATACCGCGGCTGAGCAGGTCAGCGAATGGAATCTCCAGGAGATCGAACAGGTCATGCTGACCATCTTTCCGGTTCGCGAGGGGCTGCCAGCTGAGCTTTCGAAGATCGCTGAAGAGGGCAGCAAATTGGACAAGGTCAAAGGCCGCACAGCCATAATCGAGCACTTGGTCAAGATGGCCAAGGATTCATATGCTGAGTTGGTCGCCAATGCCCGTGCAGCCGGCGTCAATTGGGAGGTCGTCGAAAAAGACGTCTTACTCCGCTCGATCGATGCTTTGTGGATCGAACATCTCGAGGCGATGTCCTCGTTGCGCCAAGGCATCGGTCTGCGCGGCTACGGCCAGCGCGACCCGCTGATCGAATACAAGCGCGAAGCCTATCAGCTTTATAACGAACTGACTAACCTGATACAGAAACAGGTCGTCTATAGCATTTACAAATTGGGCGGCGTCCACCAGCCGATCGCCGGCAAGAGCTTGGCGGAACGCGCGACGCAATACAGCGCTCCGGTCAAAGAGGGCGAGGGCGAGAAGGTAATTGTGGCGAACAACAAGGACAAGGCGCCGGACGGTTCGCACATCGGCCGCAACGACCCGTGCTGGTGCGGCTCCGGCTTGAAGTACAAGAAATGTCACGGCAAATAGAATAACATCACCCCAGCCTTTTCATTAAAGTGATAGGGAGCGGGTCCAATATTGAACATTTTGTGTGAAACCAGAAATAATCGCCCCCTCTCCTTTCAAGGAGAGGGACGGGGTGAGGATATATGGACAATCAAAAACAACTCAGAAGAAATTTGCGTCAGCAAAATGTAGTTTCCGAAAAAATTTTATGGAATAAGTTGAGGAATAGATCATTTTTCGGATTGAAGTTCCGGCGCCAGCATAGCATTGATAGATTCATAGTCGATTTTTATTGTGCGGAGTTGATGCTAGTTATAGAAATCGATGGCGCCACTCACGAAACCGAGCAAGAGGTTGCACGTGATAATGAGAGACAGAAATACATCGAGAATTTGGGTTTTGCGGTCAAGCGGTACACAAATACGGATGTTAAGGAAAATATCGAGGGTGTATTAGAGGATTTGCATGATTATTGCTTGTTAAAAAAACCTCACCCTGGCCCTCTCCTTGAAAGGAGAGGGGACGAAGGTGGCGGGTGCTGACAAGTAAAATAGATTATTTATAGTTTAAATATCGTATGCAGCGAATAACCAGTCCATCATTCTTCATTGGCAAAGGGGGCGGCGAACTGATTTCGTTTGGTTCGGGCCAGCCTGATCTGCCGCCGCCAGCTGAGGCCTTCGCCGCGATGAACGGCTATCATGAATTCAAATACGGTCCGATTCCTGGGCAGCTGGCTTTGCGCGAGGCTCTCGTGCCGGTCTATGCGGGTTCTGATCCGGACCAGTTCGTCATTACGAATGGCGGCTCTGAGGCGATCGACTTGGCTTTGCGTGCTATCGCCGTGCCTGACGGAAAAGTGCTGTTGCCACGGCCTTATTATTATTCATATCCGCACAATGTCGTCTTCGCCGGGATGACCCCGGAATATTACGACTTGGCTGACGGCAAGGTCGTACTTGAAGAGCTGGAGGCTAAGATGCGGGACGTGCGGGCGATCATGGTCAATTCGCCGTCCAATCCGACCGGCACTTTGCAGACACCGGAGACTCTCAAAGCTATCGAGGAGATGGCTCGCCGCCTTGGCATCTACGTCATTGCCGATAACGTCTATCGCGACCTGGTCTATGTCGGTGAGTTCTACCAGCTTTCCGGACCCAAAGTCATCACCGTCGATTCGTTTTCCAAGACTTATTCCATGTGCGGCTATCGCGTCGGCTATGTCCATGCCTATGACCAGGAAGTAATCAGCCGTATCGTCGAGATGAAGACACATACGTCGATGAATACCAACATCCTGGCGCAAGAGATGGCTTTGGCCGCCTTGAAAAGCCCGCGCTCCTATATCGATGAGCACTTGGAAATATGGCGCGAGCGCCGTGACCGCATCTATGGCGGCATGAAAGATCTGGGCTTGGACTTGTGGCAGCCTGAGGGCGCTTTCTATGTCTTTCCGAAATTCGAGAATCCGAACAAGGTTGTCAACGAGCTTTATTATGAATACAATATAATCACATATGACGGGACCTGGTTCGGCGCGCCGGGCAGGGTCAGATTCAGCTACGCTTTGGATGTGGCCAAAATAGATGAAGGGTTGAGACGGCTCGGTGAATATATCGCTAGGAAATAAACATAAAAATATGCCGGAGAAAAACTGGCAGTGGTACCTCAATTCGGAAACCGCTTGGGAGGCGATGCTGGCAGATTGCCAGAAGGCCGAACGCAGCATCGATTTCGAGCAGTTCATCCTGCTGAACGACGAGATCGGGAAGCAGTTTTTCGAAGTGTTCATCGAAAAGGCGCGCGCAGGCGTGAAAGTCAGGCTGATTTGCGACGCGGCCGGCAGTTACGGTTTTTTCAATTCCTCCTACCCGGCGCAGCTGCGCAAGGAGGGAATCGAAGTCAGGTTCTTCAACCCGATCGGGCCCTGGAGGTTGCACAACATCTCTTCGTGGTTTTTTCGCGACCATCGCAAGATTTTGGTCGTCGATGGCGCGGTCGGCTACACTGGCGGCGTCGGGGTGGAAAAGAAGCTGTCAGGCTGGAAGGATGCCCAGGTCAGGCTGGTGGGGCAAGTCGTCAAAGAGATGGGTTATGCCTTTGATAAGATGTGGCAGATGATCGGCGAAGGCCGCTTTATCAAATCGCGTTTCGGCCAGTTCGCCCCGGGCGACTTCCATCTTTTCACTAACGCGCCGCACTTCCGCCAGCGCTTCTATTATCGGCGCTTGATCAGCGCGATCAGGTCAGCCAAGGAGTATATCTATCTGACGACCCCGTATTTCGTGCCTAGCCAGCACTTTTTGCTGATACTGAAGCGGGCGGCACGGAGGGGAATCGATGTGCGCCTGCTGGTTCCGAAAAAATCCGATCACAACCTTGTCGATACGGCCGCTCAGGCGCATTTCGCCGGCGCGATGCGTGCCGGAGTCAAGATCTATCAGTTCCGCAACGGCATGAATCATGCCAAGACGGCAATCGTCGATGATCGTTGGGCGGCGGTCGGTTCGAGCAATCTGGACAACTTGAGCCTGCTTTTGAATTACGAGGCCAACCTGGTTTCGGAGAACCGCCTGTTCATCGGCGAACTCAAGGATTTTTTCGTCAACGACCTTTTGAGTTCGGATAAGCTTGAATATGAAACATGGCAGAAGCGCTCAGCCTATCAGCGCTTCTGGGAGTGGCTGAGCCTGCCATTCCATGGGTTATTATAGTTAGGGCCTATAGTATAGTGGTAGAACAGAGCATTCGCATTGCTCGGGCGGCAGTTCGATTCTGCCTAGGTCCACATAGGCATCCATCGTTCAACGGATAGGACGCAAGTTTCCGGAACTTGTAATTGAGGTTCGATTCCTCATGGATGCACAGGTAAAAATTTTCAATTTTCAATTTTCAATTTTCAAACAATGATCGAATTTATTAATTATGAAATTAAATCATTGAAAAATTGTTTAGAAATTAGAAATTAGAAATTGAAAATTATATTATGCTTTCCTACATCGAGATTTCGCAGAAAAATTTGTTGCACAATGCCAAGCAATTCCGCAAGATGGTCCATCCGGATACCAGGATCGTCGGCGTCATCAAGGCCAATGCTTATGGCCATGGCCAGAACGAGGTGGCCCAGGCGCTCGAGCCAGCCGTCGATTATTTCCAGGTCGATGACTTGCAGGAGCTGCGCTTGCTGCGCCGCGTGACCCACTTGCCGATATTGGTTTTGGGCTTCGTGCCGAAGGGTGATTTGGAAGCCGCAATCAAGCTGAACGGCACCTTGGCCGTTTATGACCTTGAGCGCTTGGCCTTGATCGAGAAGATCGGCAAGCGGCGCCGCAAAAAGGTGCCGGTCCATGTCAAGATCGATGCCGAGCTTGGCCGCCAGGGTTTGATAAAATCCGAATGGCCGCAGTTCATCGCTGCCTTGAAGCGCTGCCGCTGGGTTAAGCTGGATGCGCTCTATTCCCATTTCGCCAATATCGAGGATACTGCCGATTTCAGCCACGCCCAGAAGCAGATTGACGCTTTCAATAAGGCGGTCGAGCAGTTCCAGCGTGCCGGCTTCACGGATTTCGCCACTCACCAGTCAGCCAGTTCCGGGGTGATGGTTTACGAGAAGGACAGCGGCATCAACAAGCTGATCCGTCCAGGCTTGTCCGTTTACGGCATGTGGCCTTCAGAAGACCTGCGCAAGCGCTTTGACGGCGAGATTTCACTGCGACCGGTCATGCGCTGGGTCAGCCACGTGGCGCAGGTCAAGAAGCTGCCCAAGGGGCACTCTATCGGCTACGGCCTGACTTTCATCACGCCGAAGGCGATGAAAGTGGCGGTCATCCCGCAGGGCTATAGCGATGGCTATGACCGCGGACTCTCGAACAAGGGCGAGGTTTTGATCAATGGCAAGCGTTGCCGGGTCTTGGGCCGCGTGGCCATGAACATGTTCGTTGTCGATGTGACTAAACTGCCGAAGGTCAAGGCCGAGGACGAGGTCGTGCTCTTGGGCGAGCAGGGCAAAGAGCGCATCACCGCCGAAGAGTTGGCCGACAAGATCGGCACCATTAATTATGAGATTACGACGCGAGTTTCCGCACTCCTGCCTAGAATCATAAAATAAAAAGGAATATGCTCAAATACTACTATCGCGAATCGCTCACCAAAGAGCTGGAAATAATCGACGACTACAAGCCGGGCGCCTGGATTGACGCACGCGGGTTGTCGGATGAAGAAGTCGAGCGGTTGGCCGAGAAGTTCGAGCTTGAGCCCGGTCACATCCAAGACGCGCAGGACCCTTTTGAAGTCCCGCGTCTGGAAATCGAAGAGAACGCCACCTATGTCTTTATGCGGGTTCCGGAAAAGGGAACTGACGGCATCATCACCGTGCCGTTCATGGTCGCGCTTGGCGGCCAGTTCATCCTGACGGTCAGCCGCCAGGATCTCAAGTTCCTGCATCGTTTCCTTTCGGGCAGCCACAAGACCTATACCACCCAGAAGGTCGAATTCTTGGCGCAGCTGATTTCCGCTATCAACGCTTCATATAGCCGCCACATCATGGATATCAGCCGCCAGGTGCGCGGCATCCGCGTCCGTTTGGAAAATATCGAGAACCGCGACATCATCAAGTTCGTCGATTACGAACAGGTCTTGAACGATTTCATCTCCGCCTTAATCCCTCTTTCCGGTATTCTGCGCGGATTGCTGCGCAATGATGCGATCAGGCAGAACGAGGACAATCATGACATTTTCGAAGACCTGCTCTTATCCAATGAACAGCTCATCGAATCGACCAAGGCGACCCTTAAGACCATCGTCAACATCCGCGACGCTTATTCGACGATCATGGGGCAGGACCTGAACAGGGTCATCAAGGTGCTGACTTCGCTGACCATCATCGTGACGGTTCCGACGATGATTTCCAGCTTTTACGGCATGAACGTGCAGCTGCCTTTCGATAAGTCGCCCTACGCCTTCTACGGGATCGTGGCCACTACCGTTTCCGCGGTCTTTGCGCTTTGGATAATCTTCAGGAAAAATCGCTGGCTATAAGCCTTGTGCCGGCGCGAGAATAAAAAAAACCGCCCAGGAGCGGTTTTTTTGTATGATATTTTTTATCAGTCGAATTTTTTGCTATCGGCCCAGTGCCTGATCATCTCCTTTTCTTGGGCGGTCGGAAGTTCGCCCGTGGCAGCGGCTTCGGTTGAGGCGCTGATGCGATCAGCTTCGTCGAGCTCGAATTCGAGCCATAATGCGGCCAGGTGGGGGATTATCTTGCCGGACTCGACTTGCATCCTGATCTCATTGAATTTTTTCGCGAACGTGCTCGGGCCTCCGCGGTAGCTGCGACCATGGCTCTCCATGGCCTGCTTGATGTCAGCCAGCTTGATGACCTGGGACATGACGGCGAAGCGGTTGCTCAGCACCAGCGAGGTGGTGGAGGCTGGGTATTTCTCAGTTGATTCGCTGATGCCGCTGTGGTGGCTCTCGGCCAAGCGCGCGGCTAGCTCGTATTCAGGGTTGTCCTTGCCGATGTCGCGGATGATCTTGCCGGTACGCTGCTCGTGCGCCGCCATCGTTGCGGCGAAAGATTTGTCCGGCGAAAAACCCTTGGCGACCATCTCCTCGGCCTGTTTCGGTGACAGTATCAGGCTGACGGGGACAAGGTCGTTGTATTTGCGTTTGTCGTCTTTGGTTACGAAGCCTTCAGTGTAGCGGAGCAGGGAGGGTTGTTCCAGAAAGACTTCGGCCGGGATGTCGAGATTGTGCCGGTCGGCGTATTGCCCCAACATGCGTTGTTGTTCAGTGAAGGGCATGTTCTTGAAGGCGGTCTCCCAGCCACGCTCATCAAGGCTGTTGTCAGTCACGAAATCTGGAATTTCCAGCTTGCCCAAGTCGTGCATGATGGCTCCTTTATCAAGCGGACGGAGGTTTCGCCCGGGAAGCTCATCAAGGATCAGGTCAATCAGCTTTCGGCCGTCAGGCAGGGTGATGGCATTGATGGCGCGGCGCAGCTCTTCGTGGGTGTGGATCGAGTGATTGAATGATTCGGGGTGAAGAAGCTTGAGCAGGGCCAAGGCTTCGTAATCTTTAGCATCCAAGAATTCAGCTAGGTGCTGCTCGGCGTCATAGGTCGCTTTAATTTTATCCACCTCATGCTGTACCAGGACATTCAAGCGCATGTCCTTGCCCAGGACTTCGGCCATATGGTGGTAATCGCCTGAGCGGACGAGTTTGTCCAGCTCTTCGCGGTCGCTGAAGCTAGCATTATTGACTCCGGCGCTGTTTTGGTTGAGGGCGTAGGGTTCTTCGGGATTATACATAGGATTATTTATGCTAATTGTAGCATATATCCGAAAAGAAGAAAGCCCTTGCACGCTGCAAGGGCTTTGTCGGTGGCGGCCGTCAGGCTGCCTGTGGAAATAAATCTTGGTGTATCTGTTTGATGCCGGCGATGGCGTTCTCTGGGTCGGCCAATTGGGCCTCGATCCGTTCGACCAATTCTTCGATGGTCTTCGGGTCCTGCCGCAGGGAGGCGGCAGCGATGATTTTAGAGATGTCATGCGAAAGGTCGCATGAAAGTTGCGTCCGCAGGTCGTAGCCATCAGTGATGGTTTTGGCAATGCGGTTTTTCAGCTCCTCGGGGAGCCCGTTCAGGAAAGCGCTTCCAAGATTCATGGTTTTTACCTCCTGTATCGAAAGTATTTTTGAGAAATGAGCGTTTTTTGAGTAACTTGTTCGGAACAGGAGGATTATTGACGTTACCATTTTGTGCTTATTTTGTCAATGTTTTTTTTCTTCTATTTCCGTAAAATCGTCCAAGAACAGCGGTTTTATTGCTAATATTGACAAAACTTTGAAAATATGCTATGTTAGTTGTTATCGCATCAATAAGCATGTTCATTTTAGCTCTGATTTTAGAGTAAGCTACGAAGGGGGAGTCATGGAAACTGAAAAAGGAAGAGAAAGGGAGCGGCAGGTCTCTGCCGAAGAAGAGGTTAAGCTTCTACGACGCAAGGTCGCAAAACTGGAGAGCGAGTCGGCTCAAATGTCTCATTTCATCGAAGAGCTCCATGCGGCTAACAAGAGGCTCAAGGAGCAGAATCTCAAATTGTCTGAGATTTCCATGTTCAGTCCGATCTGCAACTTGCTGTACAACAAGCGGTTTTTCGATCAGGAGGCTCCGCGTCTTCTGGAGATCGAACGCCGCTATGGCAATGGCAAAGGCCGCTTTTATGGTGTCGTTTACGTCGACCTTAATCACCTTAAGCGGGTCAATACCGAGCACGGCCATGATGGAGGCAATCGCGCTATCTGCACGGTCGGACTCACTTTGATGCAGAAAATCCGCAAAAGCGACTTAGTCATCCATGTGCATGGTGACGAGTTCATCGTCCTGTTTTTCGCCGCTAGCTGGCGCGAGGGCTTCAAGACTTATGTCAAGATATCTCGAGCAGTAAGAAAGGTGAATGTCGCTTACAATGATGGACGTGAAGATTGCGTCAGTGCCATGACCGCTTTGGCCATGCAGAATATCGGCGACAAGATTGAGTTGTCGGAGGTCTGCCACAAGGCCGATATGCGTCTTTTGCACAAAAAGGAGCTTCGCGACCTTCGTGAAACCAAACCCCAATAGCCTGTTCTTTATGCGATACGGGGCCTGTCATCAACGACGGGCCCTTTTTTATGCCAATATTAAGGTGATTTTTGGTCAAGGTGTCAAGAAACCCTTATTTTTCAGGCCTTTGTGCATAAGTCGCCTTGCTTTTTTAAATAATAATACTTAAAATGTATCACATAGCCTGTCTCCAGGCTCTATGTTTTGTTAATTTTTCCGAACCCCTTAGCATAGGTGAGTAAGGAGTTTAATTTTTTTTATGCCAAACATCTTCCAATCCATGTTCCTGTCTGGCGGACGGGCCAAGGTCTGGCGAATCTTTTCGCTCATCATCTTACTCCTGATCGTCGGCCTCCTGATCGTCGGCGGCGGCTATTATAACCGCGGTGCTGATTGGATCGCATCAAAGACTGGACAAGCCGTCAAACTGCCGACCGTCAAAGAAACTCCGTTCCGTCTCGGCCTCGACCTTTTGGGCGGAACCCAGCTGATCTACCAGGCCGACGTCTCGGCCGTGCCGGGCAAGGATCAGCCGTCAGC
Organism: uncultured Gammaproteobacteria bacterium; assembly: GCA_964443495.1. Classification (GTDB taxonomy): domain Bacteria; phylum Patescibacteriota; class Patescibacteriia; order Patescibacteriales; family GWE2-39-37; genus JAAXUA01. The sequence goes on along the minus strand of CAYUCS010000001.1, from coordinate 712,571 downwards.
CGTCGAGGGCGTGCGCGATGTCATCGAGCGCCGCGTCAATGTCTTCGGCGTTGCCGAGCCTAATATCCAGACGAACCTTTCGGCCGGAAAATATTATGTCATGGTAGAATTGGCCGGTATCAAGGATACTGCCCAGGCGATCAAGATGATCGGCGAGACTCCGCTGCTCGAGTTCAAGGAACAGAACACGGAAAAGCGCCCGCTGACCGCCGAGGAAAAGAAGAGCATGGACGCTTTCAATAAGGCGGCCACCAAAAAGGCCGAGGAAGTCTTGGGCAAAGTAATGTCCAACGGCGACTTCGCCGCGCTGGCCAACCAGTATAGCGAGGACCCGGCCAATACCGATTCTTCCGGCAACAAGAAGGGCGGAGAACTGGGCTGGATCAGCGAGCAGGACAATCCTGAGCTGTTCAAGCTGGCACAGAAAGTTCCGGTCGGCAAGACATCGACCAATCTCTCCAAGACGGCCGCCGGCTATCAATTAATCAAGAACGAAGAGAAGCGGACTAAGAACGACCCGTTCAACAACCAGCCGCAGATGGAGGCCAAGGCATCGCACCTCCTGATCTGCTATAAGGATATCTCCGGCTGCGAGAGCGGCTTGGACAAGGAGGCGGCCAAGTCCAAGATCGAGCAGCTCAAGGCCAAGGCCAACAAAGATAATTTCGCCCAGCTAGTCAAAGAGAACTCGACCGAACCGGGCGCGCGCGACAGTGGCGGCGATCTGGGCTGGTTCGGACGCGGCAAGATGGTCAAGGCCTTCGAGGACGCCGTCTTCGCGCAGAAGGCCGGCACGATCGAGGGCCCAGTAGAGACCGAGTTCGGTTTCCACCTTATCTATAAGCAAGCAGAACGGAAGATCGATGAGTATCGTATCCGCAATATCCTGATCAAGACCCAGAGCGAGGCCGATATCGTCGGCGACCAGAGCGACTGGAAGAATACGGAGTTGACCGGCAAATACCTGAAGCGGGCTTCGGTCGAGTTCGACCCTAATGATAATTCGCCGACCGTTTCTTTGGAATTCGACGAGAAGGGCGGCGAGCTTTTCGCGGCGATCACCAAGCGCAACGTCGGCAAGCAGGTTTCGATCTTCCTTGACGGCTACCCGATCAGTTCGCCGACCGTCAACGAGGAAATCACCGGCGGCAAAGCAGTCATCAGCGGCAAGTTCGATATCAAGGAAGCCAAGCTATTGTCCCAGCGCTTGAATGCCGGCGCATTGCCGGTCCCGATCACTCTGGTCAACCAGCAGTCGGTCGGCGCCACCCTGGGCCAGCAGTCGGTCAATGCCAGTTTCAAAGCCGGCCTGATCGGATTCGCTTTGGTGGCTTTGTTCATGATACTTTTCTACCGCTTCCCGGGCGTTCTAGCCGTGGTTGCCCTGGCTATCTATAGCGTTTTGGTGCTGGCTATCTTCAAGCTCTGGCCGGTTACAGTCACTTTGTCGGGCATTGCCGGCTTCATCATGTCGATCGGCATGGCCGTCGATGCCAACGTCCTTATTTTCGCCCGTTTGAAGGAAGAGCTTGCCTTCGGCAAGGCCTTCGGCACTTCGCTTGAGGAAGCTTTCCGGCGCGCTTGGCCGTCGATCCGCGATTCGAACGCCTCGACCCTGATCACCTGCTTCATCCTGATCCAGTTCTCGACCAGCGTGGTCAAGGGCTTCGCCATCACGCTGGCTATCGGTGTCCTGGTATCGATGTTTACCGCTATCTTCATTACTCGAAACTTCTTAAAGCTCATTCCTGAATCCTGGCTAGAAAAGCGGCCGTGGCTCGTGGGCGTAAATAAGCATTAATTTCCTACCTATGACCAATTACAACATTATCGGAAAACGCGGCATCTGGCTCTGGATTTCGGGCATCCTGTTCATCGTCTTCGGTGCGGCCCTGATCCTGTGGCGCTTCAAGTTCGGCATCGATTTTACCGGCGGCAGCTTGCTTGAGGTCAAGTTCGCCAAGGAGCGCCCAAGCGTCAGCGAGGTGCAGACCGCTTTGGCTGATGACAAATCTGTCGGCAGCCTGGGCAGTTTGATCGTCCAACCGGTCGGCAATCAGGACATGATCATCCGCTTCCAGGAATCGACCGAAGAGAAGCACGCGGCGGTAGTGAGCAGCTTGAAGAAGCTGGCCCAGTCCAAGAATAAGGAAAATGCCGTTGAGGAGCTGCGCTTCGACTCGGTCGGACCTTCCATCGGCCAGGAGCTGAAGCAAAAGTCCGTCAATGCAATCTTTTTCGTGTTGCTAGCCATCCTTTTCTATATCAGCTATGCCTTCCGCAAGATCTCAAAACCGGTCGCTTCTTGGAAATACGGCTTGGCTGCGTTGATTGCCTTGTTTCATGACGCGATCATCACTATGGGCATCTTCTCGGTTTTGGGCAAATTCTACGGCATGGAAATCAACACCACCTTCGTGGCTGCTATCCTGACCGTCATCGGCTATTCGGTCCATGATACCATCGTCGTTTTCGATCGTATCCGCGAAAATCTGCCGAAGAGCCATCTCGATTTCGAGGGTACTGTCAATATGAGCCTCAATCAGACGCTGGTCCGCTCAATCAACACTTCCTTAACCGTATTGCTGACGCTGGTCGCGATCACTGTCTTCGGCGGCGCTTCGATCAGGGCCTTCGCTTTGGCGCTGACCATCGGTATCGCTATCGGAACTTACTCATCGATCTTCGTCGCTTCGCCGATGCTGGTCGTTTGGGAGAAGTGGAAAAAGTAACAGGCACATTCATATAACCAAAGGAGGTCGAGGTGAATCCATTCGTTCAGAAGAGATACAAAGTCCATCCCAGTACCAGGAAAAGCGAGCTGATCAACGCCTTGCAGGGCCTGACAAGCGCACGCATCGATCGGGAGCATTATACCCATTTCACCATCAAGGAGCTGTATCGTGAATTAGAGCGCGCCAAGGAGGCGCAGCTCGCCGGAACTGAATCAGGGCTTGTCTATCGGAAGGAAAAACCGCCAAGAAATAAGACGTAGAGGGAGATTTTCTCCCTCTACTTTTTTTGACAATCAGGGCCTAAATAAGCTAAGATATATCCATCAAACAAGCTTGGAACAAGCTTAATTTTTGGTTGAGAAATCAAATTTCTGACCATACAAAAAGCTTTCAGCTTTTATAAAATTTTGGACAAGTTTATGCGTCAATCGAAATTCTTTACTAAGGTAAGCCGAGACTTGCCTAAGGATGAGGAGAGCTACAATGCTCAGGTTCTGATCAGGGCAGGATTCATCGACAAGGTGGGTGCAGGAATCTATACCATCCTTCCGCTGGGTTTGCGTGTCTTGTCAAAAATCAATCAGATCATCCGCGAGGAAATGGACCGTATCGGCGGGCAGGAGCTCCTGATGCCCGGCTTGAATCCTAAGGAAGTCTGGCAGACGACGGGCCGCTGGGAAGGTTTCGATGCCTTGTTCAAGCTCAAGGGTTCTGATAGTAAAGAGTATGCCTTGGGCGCTACCCATGAAGAGGTGGTCACTCCTTTGGCCAAGAAGCATATATTTTCTTACAAGGAATTGCCAGCCTACGTCTATCAGATCCAGACCAAGTTCCGCAACGAGAAGCGAGCCAAAGCCGGCTTGATTCGCGGCCGCGAATTCCTGATGAAAGACCTGTATTCTTTCCATACTGACGAGGAAGACCTCGGGCGCTTCTACAAGCTTGCCCAGAAGGCCTATTTCAAGATTTTCGAGCGTTGCGGCCTCTTGGACGTGACATATCTTACTTTCGCCTCTGGCGGCGCCTTCTCGAAATATTCCCACGAATATCAGACGGTGACCGACGCGGGCGAGGATACGATCCACATCTGCGATGATTGCCAGATCGCCATCAATCAGGAAATAATCGAAGAACAGCCAGGCTGCCCCAATTGCGAGCGGACCGACCTGCGCCAAGCCAAGGCGGTCGAGGTTGGCAATATCTTCAAATTGAGGACAAGATTCTCGAAAGCATGCGACTTCACCTACAAGAATGCCGAGGGAGAGCTTCAGCTGGTCGAGATGGGCTGCTATGGCATCGGTCCGACCAGGGTCATGGGCACGATCGTCGAGGTCCATCATGACGATCGGGGCGTAATCTGGCCCGAAAGCGTGGCCCCGTTCAAGCTGCACCTGATCAGCCTAAATCAGGCGAAGGTGACCGAAGAGATTTATGAAGCGTTGCTGGAGCGCGGAGTCGAAGTATTATTCGATGATCGCGACATCTCGGCTGGCGAGAAGTTCGCGGAGTCAGACCTGATCGGCTGCCCCTATCGTGCTGTCGTCAGTGAGAAGACATTGGCACAGGGAGATAAGGTCGAAGTCAAACGGCGGGGAAATGGCACGGCAGAATTAGTCAGTATCAGCAGGTTGCTTGATATGATGAATAGCAAAAAATAAGACGAATCAATTTAAAATTATTCACCTAACAAGTTTAGATGCATAAGCCATCACTTGAGCAAATAATCGGCGACATCACGGCGCTGGCTAAAGACAAGCATTGGGGAACTGAGCCCAACGAAGTCAACCTGCCGGAAAAGTTCGCCTTGCTCCACAGCGAGGTCAGCGAAGCCTATGAGGCGTTCCGCCGCGACAACTTCGATGGCAAGGATGGCGTCTCGGAAGAGCTGGCCGACATCGCCATCCGCCTGTTCCATCTGTCGGCGATATTTAAGGTCGACTTGGCCAAGGAAATAGAAAAGAAGATCGAGAGGAATAAGACTCGAGACTGGAACCATAAGAACGAAACCTTATCAAACAACAATGTTAAATAGATTTTTCGGAAAATTCAGCCACGACCTGGGCATCGATCTCGGTACCAAGAATACCTTGGTATATGTCCAGGACAAGGGAATCGTCATTAATGAACCGACCGTCGTCGCCGTCAACGTGCGCACCGACGAGATTCTGGCCATCGGTGAAGAGGCTAAGAAGATGATCGGCAAGACTCCGGCGCACATCCAGGCGATCAAGCCCTTGGTCGATGGCGTCATTTCAGATTTCGAAGTCACGGAAAAGATGCTCAAATATTTCATCGACAAGGCGCATGAAGGCGGGTTCGCTTTGTCTCCGAGGCCGCGCGTCATCATCGGCATACCTTTGGATATCACCGAAGTGGAGAAGAAGGCAGTCGAGGACGCGGCCAAGTCGGCCGGCGCCCGCAAGGTCTTTTTGATCGAGGAGTCGATGGCTTCAGCTATCGGCGCTCGCTTGCCAGTGACTGACCCGAGGGCGACCATGGTGGTCGATATCGGCGGCGGCACGACCGAGATAGCGGTTATCTCCCTGGGCGGAGTCGTCACCTACAAGTCGTTGCGTTTGGCCGGCAATGAGCTGGACAGCAACATCATCCAGTTCATCCGCGAGGAATTCAATGTCCTGATCGGCGAGCAGGTGGCGGAGAATATCAAGATCCGTATCGGCTCGGCCATCCCGATGCGCGAACCGATGGATATGGACGTGCGCGGGCGCGACCTGATCAACGGCTTGCCGCGCAACATCGTCATTAATGATATGCAGGTCCGCGAGACCATGAGCCGCAGCCTGCGGCAGATAATCGACAATATCAAGATCACCCTCGAGGCTACGCCTCCTGAATTGGTGGCTGATATCTACGAACACGGCATCGTCCTGACCGGCGGCGGCGCTTTGCTGCGCGGTTTGGACAAGGCGATCGCCCAGGAAACCAAGATTCCGGTGCGTGTCGCCGATGACCCGCTGATCTGCCTGGCCAAAGGCACAGGCATCCTGCTGTCCGATGCCGAGCTCCTGGCTAAGGTCAGCTCCCAGTCAGCCGATGAGCTGTAAGACAAACTCATGAAGAAAGTCAACTGGAAAAGAGTCGGTTATTTCGGAGCAGTTATCGGGCTGCTCATTTTTTTGCATTATCTCAGGGTCTTAGCACCGTTTGAATCGCGGCTGCATTCGTCATTAAGCCCGGTTTTGGGACGATTCTATGGCGCCGGCGCCAAGGTGCGCTCGCTCTACAATTCGCAGACCGACCGCCGCGATCTGGCAAGCGTGGCTGACGACTTGCGCCGCCAAGTGAACCGGCTGACGGAAGAGAACGCCAGGCTGAAATCCTTAGAAAACGAGAACGCGACGCTTCGCGAGTTCCTGAAATTCTCGAACAACAGCTCAAGGAAAACCGTGATGGCCTCAATCATCGGCAAGAGCGACCTCGACCAGGCCAATCAGACCGTGATGCTTGACCGCGGTTCCAGGGACGGGCTGACTCTCGGCTTGGCTGTTCTTAACGAAGATGGCCATATCTTCGGAAAAATCATCGATGTCGGCGAGAACAGCGCCCAAGCGTGCCTGGTGACTTCCGATCAGTGCCAGTTCGCCGTCACTATCCAGAACAAGAGCAAGACGATCGGCATCGCCAAAGGCGACCTCGGGCTGACCGTCAAGATGGAGCTGATTCCGCAAAGCGAAACGGTCAAGAATGGCAATATCGTCGTGACTTCCGGACTGGAACGCAACATACCTGCCGGTATCGTCGTCGGCAGCGTCAGCCAAGTGATCAAGGAAAATAACGAACTCTGGCAGGATGCCAGGATCGAACCGCTGATCGGCATCGATGACACGATGATCGTCTCGGTCCTTCTTTCAAAATGATGCTATGAGATATAAAGCTTATGCCCAACTGATCGGATATTTCCTGGCAGCACTGCTGCTGGTGTTGGCGCAGCTCGGCTTTGTCAGCGGCTTGCCTGACGGTGTCAGGGGGATGGATCTGGTGATGATATTCCTATTGATCGTCCTTGTCATTACCGACCTGAAGACGGTCTTCATCCTGACGATCATGTGCGGCTATTTCATGGACGCTTTCTCGTTCCAGCCCTTCGGCATTTATCTCATAAGCTACAGCCTCACTATCCTTGCGGCTTATTTTCTCCTGGTCAGCTTCTTTACCAACCGCTCGCAATATTCCTTCTTGGCGCTGGTCGGGTTATCAACGATCTTTTACGGGCTGTTCCTGCGGCTCAGCGACGCCGTCTTTTCTCTTTCGCTCGGAGAGCTTTCGCATTATGCCATGTCGATCGAAAGCGGGTTCGCGCTGGCAACGCGATTGGCCCTGAACCTCTTCGTCGCCCTATTGAGCTTCCAGGCAGTCAACTTCGCCACCCATCGCCTGAAGCCGGTATTCATTTTCAAAGGCTGAGATATGATAAGGTTAAGAACGAAAAAAACAGATGCGGAGCCGTTGGCCAATGATCCATTCATCATCAGGCAGGGCAGGATCCGCCAGGGACGTATCAATGCCTCGTACCGCCTCGGCTGGACAGAGGACTCATTCATCATGGATACTGGCGGCAAAGAGACGCTGGGGCGGACTTTCAACAGTGACAAATCGAAGTATCTCATTTTCGGATTGCTTTTTTTCTTGAGCTTCCTCCTTTCACGTTCGGCCTGGCTCCAGGTGGTCAAAGGGGATTATTATTACAAGATGGCCGAAGGCAACCGCATCCGTGTCGAGCGCTTAGAGCCGCGCCGCGGCGTCATTTATGACCGCCACCTCGATCCATTGGTGCGCAACCAGGCCAATTTCCTCATGTACGTCGTGCCGGCCGATCTGCCCAAGGATGAGGGCAAGCTCAAGGAGATCGAGATGCGGATAAGCGAGATATTGGCGCCGATGAATTCGAACCGCATCTTCACCACGGATAACGAGTCTGACCGTAATCTGACCGCGACCGAACTCTTCGACGCGATACACGGCCGTCTAGAGCGCATTAAACGCGGCTCGCTCGAATCGCTGCGCCCGGTTTTCATCACCGACAAGATACCTTACGAGAAGGCGCTCCTCTTGCAGCTCGAATCGTCAAACTGGCAAGGCGTGGTCGTATCGAGCAAGGTCAGCCGCGATTACAACCTTGAAGCCCAATCGCTTTCGCACATCCTCGGCTACACCGGCAAAATCAGCCAGAAGGAGCTGGATAAATACGGAGATGAATACCTGCAGATCGATTATATCGGCAAGTCCGGCCTCGAAAGTTTCTGGGAAAACGAGCTCAGAGGCACCAACGGCAAGAAGCAGATCGAGGTCGATGCCTTGGGCCGCGAAAAGAAAATCATCAGCATCCAAGAGAGCCAAGACGGTCACGACCTGGTCTTGGCGCTGGATATGGAATTGCAGCGGAAGATCGAGCAGGTGACCCGAGCGGCGCTCGACAAGGCCAAGCTCAAGCGGGCGGCCGTGGTGGCCATCGATCCGCGCAACGGGGAGATATTATCTTTGGTCAACCTGCCAGCTTATGACGACAACCTCTTCGCCCATGGCATCGGCTATGAGGATTATCAGCGCCTGCTCAATGATCCTGATCGCCCGCTTTTCAACCGTGCCGTTTCCGGGGAGTTTCCTTCAGGATCGACTATCAAGCCGGTCATGGCGATCGCGGCTTTGGAAGAGGGCATAATCACCGAGAACACGGCCTTCCTGAGCAGCGGAGGCCTGCGTATCAGCCAATGGTATTTTCCGGACTGGAAGGCTGGCGGCCACGGCATGACCGACGTGCGCAAGGCGATAGCCGAATCCGTCAACACGTTCTTCTATATCGTCGGCGGAGGCTATCAGGACACGAGGGGCTTGGGCGTCGATCGCATCACCCGCTATGACCGGCTCTTCGGGCTCGGTTCGCAGACCGGCATCGACTTGCCGGGGGAGGCATCAGGCTTCGTACCGTCGAAGCAATGGAAGGAAGAGACCAAGAATGAAAACTGGTACATAGGCGACACCTATCACTTGGCGATCGGCCAAGGCGACCTCAATGTCACCCCGTTGCAAGTCGCCGCCTATACCGCCGCTTTTGCCAACAGCGGCAAGCTGATGCAGCCGCACCTGGTCAAGACTATCATCACCTCCAAGACCGGGGAAAAGCGCGAAGTGGCGCCCAATCCGGTGCGCCAGGATTTCGTCAATCCGTATAATATGAAAATAGTCAGGGAAGGCATGCGCCAAACCGTTCTGGCTGGCAGTGCCAGGAGCCTGCAGACCGTCCCGGTCGCCGTGGCCGGCAAGACCGGCACGGCCCAGTGGTCATCAAAGAAGGACCCTCACGCTTGGTTTACCGGTTTTGCGCCATATGATGAACCGACCATCGCTCTCACCATCCTGGTCGAAGAAGGCAAAGAAGGGAGCGCTATTGCCGTTCCGATCGCCCGCGAGGTGCTGTCATGGTATTTCAGTCCTCATCCTGCCAAGGGCGCGACTTCGACCGCAATCACCGCCTCGTCAACGCGGCCGTAGGCTTGGCCGCTAGATGATTACCCTGTTTCGTGGTATAATGTAAAAAAATAATCTTACATTATGAACAAGCCGCTATTCGGCTCCATGCTAGCTGTCATGAGCCTATTCTTGTCGCTTGCCGTTGCGCCTCAGCCGGCTTCGGCCCAGACTGCTGAAGCCAAGTGCGACCCGATCAAGCTTGAATTCGTCTTCCGCAATCCGAAAGGGGATTTCCTGCCCGATATCAATGCCGAGCTTTGGTGCCAAACCGAGGACGCCGACCACAATCCGGTGCAGTGCGGGCGGCTTGCCGGCGGCAAGACCAGTCCGATCAGCGGCAAAGCCTCAGTGACCTACACCCCACCCAAAGAATCGATCGGCAAGACGATCACTTATGCTTTGAAGGTCTATGACAAGAATCCCGAAGTGGGGAATTTCTGGTATTTCAACGAATTGAATCTGACTTGCGGCCAGGAGCTGTCCGTAACCAAAGTCCTTTCCGGAATCCGTTTCGTCTTCCGCGACCAGGATGGCAACCTCAAAAAGAATGTGAAGTTTTCTCTCTATACCCAGCGCTACGATATCGAGAATCGCCCGATCAACGAGAAAAAGGATCTGGTTACCTCAGCCCTCGATACCGGCGCGACCGGCGAGGCATATATCTTCGTGGCCGACCAATCCCATGCCGCGAAGAAGATCGGCGGCGACTATGTCCTTAACGCCAACTTGGGCGGCAGCGTCGGTTATGTCGAGAATTATCTCCATGTAAATGACCAGCTTTTGACCGAGTATGAGTACGTATTCACCGACATGATCCTGATAGTCGAAGACGCGACCGGCAAGCTGATTCCGGCTGGCAAGTCTCTTGAGTTCTATGAACAGAAACAGGACGTCAAAGGCAAGCTGATCTTGGGCAAGAGCGTCAAGCGTATGACGACCGACGCCAAGGGCGAAGTCCTGTTCGAGTACCCGTCCGGCACTTACGCCGCGGTACTCAGGGATGACTTGGGCAATTCCCAAACCTTTTGGAACCTGATTTTGGAAAAATACAAGCGCGAAAGGAAAAAGCTGGTGACTAATTTCACCCGCATCGAAGTCAAGGATACTGCTGGCAAAGCGGTCATCAATAAGGCAGTGCAGATCTATAGCGTGACCCAGGATTATAAAGGCGATTACTTCCGTGGCAAGCGCATCGGACAGATTACGCTGACCGAGAAGGGTTATGGCGAGGCCATCCTGGCTCCGGGCAAATACCTTTTCAGTATCTCGCTGCCATTCGAGCGCAAACTGATCGAATACGGCCGCGTCTTCACTATCGAGTCAGGCAAGCTGCAAAAGCTCACCCTGCCCGCCAAGAACGAGAACGTGGTGGAGACAGGCAAGAACCTGCCCGCACCCGGCACCGGACCGTTGGCAGCTATCGCCAAGAAACTCTCCGGCTATATCTTGCTTCAGACCGAGAGCCGGGGCGAGGCTTGGTATGTATATAACTCCAACAGCAAGCGCTATTATCTGGCTGACGGCAACGCGGCCTATCAGGCGATGCGCAAGCTCGGTTTGGGCATAACCAATAATGACTTGTCGAAAATACCGATCGGAATCAGGTCGGATATCGGCGGCTTCGACACCGACGGCGACGGCTTGGCCAACCAGCTGGAAGAAGCGATCGGTACCGATCCGACCAACAGCGACACCGACGGCGACGGCTATCAGGACTCGAACGAGTTCAACAACGGCTTCAATCCGCTCGGCGATGGCAAGCTGAATTACGATTCGAAATTCGCCAGCCGCCTCAAGGGCAAGATTCTGCTGCAGACCGAGAGCAAAGGCGAGGCTTGGTATGTCAACCCTAAGGACGGCAAACGTTATTATCTTGCCAATGGCGAATCGGCTTACCAGATCATGAGGCTCCTGTCCTTGGGCATCTCCAATAACGATTTGGAGCAGATCGGCGAAGCGACTTTGCAATAAATATTTTTAAAATAAAAAAGAGGAGCAGGCCTTGCGGTCTGCTCCGATTTTTGTTGAAGGATTGGGATCAGCTCCTGATCTCTTTGATAACTTCCACTACAAGTCCATGTCTAGCGCCAAATTTCTCGGCCCGAGTCAGACCCAGCTCGCCTTTGCCCATGTACAGGTCGATCTGGTTGGGGTTCTCGATCATATCCTCCCCCGTGTCTTCAGCGACGCCGATAAAAATCGTTTCGTAATGCCCGTCCTTGGCTCTTTGCTTGAGCCGCAGGATGGTTCCATGAGGGAACCGCTCTTTGTTGACGGCGATCGTGCCTATCCTGGGCGGAACCCCGGATGAGGTAACGATGCCCTCGCCTTGGAATCTGATTTCCTCTCTGTAAGTCCTCATCTGTCCGTTCGGTTTGCGGCTATACCTTTTCTGGTTCTTGAGCGGACCATAATAGGCGGTAGCCTTGATTCCACTGCATCTCTCAATGATTCGGTACTTGGGCGGTTGTGGCAATGCTGCGTGTGCTACGGGCGGGATTTTGGCGTTTGACAGGCTAGCCGGCCACCATGAGATCATTATCATGGCGACGAGTAGGCTGGCAAAAGTCTTCATCTCTCCTTTCCTCCTTTGGGTTTATTTGCTAAAGAGCAGTATCTAAACAAAAAAACTGCCCGCCGGTTAAGACAGGTAGTTTTTCTGATTTTTATTATTATGAATCAATATTTTGTTTTTGTCAATGGTTTGACTTTGTTCGGGACTAAGCTTATCATTAGATAAACGCTCATTTGCAGTAATATTAACCAATATTAAACAAAGCCGAGGAGGTGCGCGATGCGACGAAGCTGGCTGGACAGGGAAACGACAGGCAATTTGAATGCGGCAGCTGCGGCAGCAGCTTATCCGGAATCGGTCAGATTCCGCTTGGCAGGACTGACGGTGCCAGAGATGGTTTTAAGCGGCAGAAGGGCTGCTTCGCTGATGCTCAGCAGCCCGATGGCGGCGGCCGAATGGCAAAGGAAATACGGGACCCGATTGGCCCAACGGCTGGTCGCGGCAATTACCGGTATGGAAAACGAGTTGGCTGTCGAGGGGTTGGCTGTGCCGGCAATCGCTCCGGTTTGGCCGCGCTTACTGCTGTCTTGCGGAGCCGGTACCAGCCGATTCTGGACTAGTTCGATGAACCCAGGCTTGGAAGGCTTTACCTGGATGGCGAAGCAGTGCGGATTGTGGCACCAGAACATCAACTGCACCAGTGAGTCTGATTTCCTGCTTTTTCCGGAAGTGGTCAACAAAAGCTCGAAGCTAGCAGTCGTCAGTTTCCCTAGCTATCCTAGCGGCACGACGATGACGCGCGATGCCTGGTGGGAGCTTTGCGCCGCTTTCGAGGAAACGGGCGCCCGCCTGGTCAATTACAACGCTTCGGCAAGTCCGCAGCCGGCTGGCAGCAGCTTCCATGAGGCGGCCAGCGAATTCGCCCATCTTTCCTGGCTCGAGATTTACGACCCTTGCGCCATGATCGGCGGCAGCGAGGGGTGGTCGTTGGTCGCGATCATCGGCTCTGATGATTTCGTCGCTGACTTCAAGCTGGCCGGACGGACCGACCCGCTTTACCTGCCGATGGCGGCGGGCGTGCTGGCTGCTTTCGAGGAAGGCGCAGTCGAAACGGCGACAGTAATCACTGAACGGCAAGCAGTCTTGTCCGACCTGTGCCAAGTCTTGTCTTCTGCCGGATTGAAGCTTTCAGTCAAGCCTGGAGCAGGGTATCACGCTCTGTGGTTGGCCCCGAAAACGCTTGATGGCGAAGAAGTGGGCAATGATGCCAGGGTCTTCAATGAGGTTATGCTCAACCGCTATTCCGTCCGTGGCTTCGCTTTCGGCAAGACGATCGCTTACAGCCCGCTCGACATGCGCGGCGGCGATGAATGGCTGACGCAACTTTCGGAAATATTGGCTGGTTCGGAAATCGGATATTGATCCGCAGCCGCGGCTCCTTGAGAGCCGCGGCATTTTTTTGCTTCAGCTCATAACACTCTTGCCAAATTGCCGCAAAAGCAGTATGATTCAGTTTTGCGCGAGAGTCGTTCCATAACAAAAAACAAGGAGGTTTTTTCGTGAAGCGTGTTTTAGAGGGCAGAGTTACGTCGGCAATCAGTATCAAGGAAATCCTTTTCCGTGGCGCACAGCTGCGGATCAACGTAGTCAACACCCGCGAGGCAGCAGCGGTCTCCGCCAGGAAGCCCGGATCGATTACGCTGTTTGACAGCTATGGCCGCCTCGGCAAGACGCTGCTGATAGCCGATAGAGAAAATGCGGAAATCATGGCTGAGTTCCTTGGTCTCACCTCGGAACATCTTGTCGGTGATCATCAGCTGCTTGGCTTCTTGCGTTCGTCAGCTGTCGATCAAATTTGTTACATCGTTCCTTCCCAAGCCGTTAATCTGTTCCACCAGATGTCCGGCATTTCTGACACCGCAGTTGAACTATCCGTTCTTGCGGCTGTAAACCAATAATTATAAAATTTCGACTCTCGCAAAGGGGCTATCTCATGATAGCCCTGATTTTTTGGCTAATTTTATGGTATATTATCCAATATATTGACATTTTTTGCAAATAAGAGTATAATATAAATATAGTGGATTACTGTTCTTTATAGTCTAAGCGCCAAAACATAGAACCTTTTACCAAAAAAGAAGCTGTGTTCTGTCGCCTAGTAATAACCGAGCAGACAACATCACGAAAGGGGAGGTGAAAATCATGACGCCGAATCCGTTTATCCAAGCTGCTGTCGCTTTGCCGATCGTACTTATCATCTCCTCGCTGATCCTGGACCTGCCGCCTTATCTGTACCGGAAATTCAAAGAAGCGCGGAAGAGAGCCAGGGAGGCGACTGTCGCTGCTCCGGAAAGAAAGAGGATTTTGAAGCCTCAAGCAATCACGCTTTCCGTGAACATTTTCCGTTAACCACTACCGTGCCCATCGCATCAAGCTGATGGGCACTTTCTTTTGCCCTTGTGGCACGAAATGATTGACAATATCCGCCAGATGTGATATAAATAATTTTTGGCTCAAGCGCTAAAACGCCCGCCAGGACGCTTTAGCGCTCGTAATATTACAGGAAAGGAGGTGAGTCAGCTGTTCTTTTATTTGGCGTTCTTTTAACTTTAATCGGAGGTGTGTGTGGCAAGCAACAAACTACTGTTACAGAGGCTTAAGCAGCACAATCAACAAGAGCTGATCCGTCTTGAGGACGAATTGGCCAAAAACCAAAGGAGGTTGCACGACATGCAGTTGGAACATCTTTCCCAGAGGCTGCGTCTTGGCGATGCGGCACAGCGGGAACTTGCCATTGAGGGTTTGCTGAAGATCAAAGGAAGCAGGGCGGTCAACATCTTGGCCAAGCAGCTGTCCAGTGAAAACGATGCTCGATTGCGCGAGAAGATTCTCGACGCGATCGAAGCATGTATCGAATTGAAGCCTGTAAGCGACTCTTTCACGCAGATGCGTGCGCAAGAGCAGCCTATCGACGTCCTGGCGATTTACGCTACGGACATAGCCAACAATTACACACACGCCTTGGCCGCTTGATTGCGGCGCAACATTGCGGGGTCGATTCATCGGCCCCGTCTTTTTTTTGGTCAAGGAATATGAACTCCCAAGCATGCAAAAGACCCTGGCCTTTTTAGAAAAAAAGAGCCGACCACATGGGGATGGTCGGCAACTTGGCGGTAGGGTTAGGCATGCTGACGTTGGAGTCGGGGTTGGGATTGGGGCTGACGGAAGGGGTGGATGAATTCGGTGTTGTTGAGCACCGCGGCGTGAGCTTGCGGATAGCACACAGGGCAGATGCCGCTAGTGGCCTTGGCGTCGATGGTAACTCTACGGTTGCAGGATGAGAATGTTGGGCAAAGAGCACAGGACTTTGCTTCGCCATTGTCGATGCAGCCATAGTTCCGGCTGCAGTACATGCATTCGCGCAATTTGATTGAGATTTCCATTTGCCACCTCCGGATGACATTTAGCTAACCCACACAATGAGCACTTGATAATGTTATTATAGCACGTTTGTTAAAATTTGTAAAAGGAGGGGGTATTATTTTGAAAGTATGAGGGGTATTTTTATTTTATTTTAGCCTAAAACAATAATATCTCATAGCACTCTTGACACCTGAGTGCTAACTGCGGTAAAATCAGAAAAGATAGAGAAAATATGAACAAAAGGACCGAACAAATTCTCGAAACCTTGGTCAAGGAACACATCAAGACCGGCCAGCCCGTAGGGTCGGAGGCCTTGGTGTCCAGATACAAGCTCGGCGTGTCATCGGCGACGGTCAGGAATGAGATGGCCGAGTTGGAGAACACCGGCTATATCGCCCAGCCGCACACATCGGCCGGACGCATCCCGACCGAGAAAGCCTATCGCCATTGCCTGGAAAACCTTCGGGAAAAGAAGGTCGGCGAGATCGAGGCGGAGATATTATCGAAACTGTTGGAGCAGCGCGATGAGGCGGGCTTGAAGCAAGTCGCCAAGGCCCTGGCTCAAGCCAGCAACGCGGCCGTCTTTTGGGCGTTCCACCGCAACAACCTGTTCTATACCGGCGTGGCCAATTTCCTGTCCCAGCCGGAGTTCCGCGAGTCAGGCCTGATTTACGACGTGTCGGCCATCATCGATAGCGTGGATGAGATAATCGATCAGATCTTCAATGAAGTCTCATACGAGCCGACGATCCTGATCGGCACCGATAATCCGTTCAGTCCGCTCTGCTCGACCATCATCGCCAAATACCGCATCGGCGATCACGCCGGCCTTTTCGGCATCCTGGGGCCGATGCGCATGAACTATGAGCGCAATCTGTCGCTGGTCAAATTCATCAAAAAACATTTAGCATAACCTATGGAAACTAAAAAGCACGATAAAGACGAGGCTAAGAAGAAGCATGACCACAAGGCGTGCGAGGCGGAAAAGCATGAATTGGAACATCGGTACAAGACGGCGCTGGCCGACTATCAGAACCTCTTGAAGCAGACGGCCAAGGACAAGCAGGAATTTGCCAAGTACGCCAACGAACAGCTCATCCATGAGTTCTTGCCGGTGTATGACCATCTGAAATTGTCGCTCGCCCACATCGATGCGGCGGCCGAGAAGAGCAACTGGCTCGTCGGCGTGCAGTACGTCATCAAGCAGTTTCAGGAAGTGCTGGCCAAGCACGGCGTGACCGAAATCAAGACGGTCGGCGAGAAGTTCGACCACCAGACCATGGAAGCGATCGGCAGCGAGCCGACGGACGAAGCCGAGAAGGATGATACGGTCGCCAAGGAAATCAAGGCCGGATATCTCTTGAATGGCAAAGTTATTTCGCCGGCGCGAGTGACCGTCTTTGAAAAGAAGGACGGAGAATAGGTTCACCTTTAGTTAATGAATAAGCATTAGAATAATTCCATTAATTTTTAATCGGACCGCCAACCGCTTCGTGCGGGAAACGGACCACGAAAATCTATGGCAATCATCAAATGGACCCCTTTGCTCGAACCTTTCGAGGAAATGGACAAGGTGTTCAACGACTTCCTGCCGAGCACGCGCTCGATGGGCGGCGGCTTCATGCCGGCAGTCGATATGTACGAGGACAAGGACAATATCATAGTCGAGACCCAGTTGGCCGGCATCGATCCGGACAAGGTCAATATCTCGATCGAGAACGACATCCTGTCGATCAAGGGCGAGAGCGAGAAGAAGAGCGAGATCGACGAGAAGAACTACTACCGCAAGGAAATCCGCCGCGGCAGCTTCTACCGCTCGATTCCGCTGCCGACCCACGTCTCTGGCGACAAGGCCACGGCCGAAGCTGAGGGCGGCGTCTTGAAGATCACCGTGCCGAAAGCGCCGGAAGCCAAGCCGAAGACCATCAAGATCCAGACTAAGAAGAAATAATCGCCGGTTTCCGTTTGGCCGGACGCGTTCCGGCCAAGAGCTAAGCCGATAATTATGAACATTGAGTACGAAGCAACGTTTTTTCCGGTGGACAAGGACGAAGTGCGCCAGCGCTTGCGCCAGGCCGGAGCCGAATTGGTCCGGCCGGAGTTCACGCAGCGGCGGATGAATTTCAATCTTCCATCCGGCCACGAGATCAAGGGCGCCTGGATCCGTGTGCGCGACGAAGGCGACAAGATTTCCTTGACCCTGAAAGTCGTGGACGGCGATCGGATCGAGAATCAGAAAGAAATCATTACCGATGTGAGCGATTTCGAAGCGACTCAAAGACTCTTGGAAAATATCGGCTGCACGCCCAAGGCTTTCCAGGAAACCCGAAGGGAATTATGGAGGCTGGGCGATGTCGAGATTATGATCGATGAGTGGCCCTGGCTCCGCCCGTTCGTCGAAGTCGAAGGCAAGTCCGAAGCGGCCGTCCGTGAGGCGAGCGAGAAATTGGGCTTCGACTATGCCCAGGCAAAATTCTGTGCTGTCGATACCCTCTACGCCCAGGAATACGGCATCACCAAAGATGAGATCAACTATACCCAAGAAGTCGCATTCGATTTAAAAAACCCCTTCATCAGTCCTTCTAAAAATAATCTTTAGCGGAGATGATCCGCTCAGCATTCGTTGTTATTTTTCCTGCTTAGACGAGTACGTATGCGCGATAAAAATAACAACGAATGCTGAGCTAGTCCTGTTAGGATGTTGAATAAATTAAAAAATAATTAGTAAAAATACTATGGCAAAGATTTTAGGAATCGATTTGGGCACTACCAATAGTGCCATGGCCATCATCGAGGGCGGCCAACCCAAGATCCTCGAGAACGCGGAGGGCGCGCGCACCACGCCGTCCATCGTCGCCATCTCCAAGGCTGGCGAACGCTTGGTCGGTTTGGCGGCCAAGCGCCAGGCCGTGACCAACCCGGCCAACACCGTCTATGCGGTCAAGCGCCTGATCGGCCGCCGCTTCGAAGACAATGAGGTCCAGCGCGATCTGGGCGTGATGCCTTACAAGATCGTCAAATCCGGCGAAGGCGTCAAGGTCGTCATGGACGGCAAGGAGTACTCGCCGCAGGAAGTCTCGGCCATGATCCTGGCCAAGCTGAAGGCCGATGCCGAAGCTAAGATCGGCGAGAAGATCACTGAAGCGGTCATCACCGTGCCGGCCTACTTCGACGACGCCCAGCGCCAGGCTACCAAGGACGCCGGCCAGATCGCCGGCCTCGAGGTCAAGCGCATCATCAACGAGCCGACCGCGGCCGCCTTGGCTTACGGTTTCGACAAGAAAGCCGGCCAGCAGATCGTGGTTTACGATTTGGGCGGCGGCACCTTCGACGTCTCGGTTCTGGATATTTCAGCCGATACCGTCGAGGTCAAGTCGACCAACGGCGACACCCATCTGGGCGGCGAAGATTTCGACCTGCGCATCATCAATTGGATTATCGAGGAGTTCAAGAAAGATCAGGGCATCGATTTGAGCAAGGACACCCTGTCGTTGCAGCGCATCAAGGAAGCGGCCGAGAAGGCCAAGATCGAGCTGTCGACCGCCATGGAAACCGAGATCAACCAGCCGTTCATAACTTCTGACGCCAACGGGCCGAAGCACTTGGTCATGAAGATTACCCGGGCCAAGCTCGAGTCTTTGGTGATGGATTTGGTCGAGAAGACTTTGGAACCGACCAAGGCGGCTTTGAAAGATGCCGGACTGACCGCTTCGCAGATCCAGGAGATCGTCATGGTCGGCGGCATGACCCGCATGCCTTTGGTCCAGCAGAAAGTCAAGGAATTTTTCAATAAGGAGCCGCATCTCGGCGTCAATCCGGACGAGGTCGTGGCTTTGGGCGCCGCCGTCCAGGCCGGCGTCCTGCAGGGCGACGTCAAGGACGTGCTCTTGCTCGACGTCACTCCGCTGACTCTGGGCATCGAGACTTTGGGCGGCGTAGCCACCCCGATCATCGAGCGCAATACCACCATCCCGACTTCGAAGTCGCAGACCTTCTCGACCGCGGCCGACAACCAGCCATCAGTCGAGATCCACGTCCTGCAGGGCGAGCGCCCGATGGCGGCGGACAACAAGTCGCTCGGCCGCTTCATCCTCGACGGCATCCCGCCGGCACCGCGCGGCATCCCGCAGGTCGAGGTCAAGTTCGATATCGACGCTAACGGCATCCTGAACGTCCACGCCAAGGACAAGGCGACCGGTAAGGAGCAGAAGATTACCATCACCGCTTCGTCCGGCCTGTCCAAGGAAGAAGTGGAGAAGATGAAGAAAGAGGCCGAGTTGCACGCCGACGAGGACAAGAAGAAGAAGGACGAGATCGAGACCTTGAACCAAGCTGATTCGTTGATATTCACCACGGAAAAATTATTGAAGGAATCCGGTGACAAGATGAAGCCGGAGGACAAGACCGAGCTCGAGACCAAGCTTGAGGAAATCAAGAAGGCCAAGGAATCCAAGAATGCCGACGAACTCAAGAAGAAGATGGAAGAGCTTTCCAACATCGCTCAGAAGATCGGCGCTGCCATGTATTCCGCCCCAGGCGGACAGGCAGCAGGCGGTGAAGCCGGACAAGGCGGAACCGATGAGCCGAAGAAGGACGAAGGTCCGGTCGAAGGCGAAGTCGTGAATTAATATTCTCATAGATTGCCCGAATGCCACGTTCGGGCAATCGCTTGAGGAACTAAATTAGTTGCGCATATAAAACGGAAGCTTACACCGAAAGGAGCGGTTTATGACGCATCAATGGAGTTTTAGGATTAGGGGGCTCATGATCATTGCAGTCACAATGGTGATTATGGGGGTTATGGCGACGTATTATCTCTTCAACCGACAGGTATGGCAATTCATTCAAGTATGCTGGGTCGGTTGGGTCTGGGCCTTGGTCACGTTTCTGATCCTGTCTTACTTCTGGATTTTCAAATCTGACCGGAAAGCCGAGGCGGAGAGGAGTAAGAGGAACAGAGCCTTCCTGAAAAGGTTGTTTGAAGGCTGATTCGATTCCCACTTCTCGCTTATTAGTTCATTCGCAACAACATCAAACCGAAGGAGGGAACTATGGATGCTAACGCGATGGTCGGTTTTTCCCAGGCAGTATGGATTTTTTTATCTGCTGCAGCCCAGCACTGGCTCATGACGATTGCTGTCTTATTTTTGACGGCTTATATGAGTTTTAACGTGTGGATGGTTGCAAAGATGTACGGATCGGTTGCCGGAATGTTCCGTGAAGACGGTTTGAAAAAAGGTCTTGTCTTGCTTTTCTTCGGTTTGCCGATGGCGATATGGGGTTTCATTATTCTGTTTTCACCGGACGATGATGACGAAGAGTATCAAGCTTGACTGATGGGGCATGCGCGAGCGTGCCCCTGATTCACCAATAACGAATAATCATATCTTATGCCAAATCAACCACAGCCGACTGCGCCATCGCCAAGGCAGGAAATTCAAATCGCTGACAACATTCCTGGTGCCGAGTATGCCAACCTGATGCAGGTCGGTACGCCGAGCAAGGATGAGTTCCATCTGAACTTCATCACCATCTCCGGTACGAGCGGACGGGTGGTTTCCAAAATCATCACCAACCCGGGACACTTCAAGCGCATCGCTGTTTTGATGGGTAAGTTGGTTGAGGATTACGAGGCCAAGTTCGGCAAAATCGAAGAGGCGCCGGAGGTTAATAAAGAGATAGGGTTTAAGGAATAATTTTAAATTTTCAATTTTAAATTTCTAAACAATTTTTCAATGACTCAATTTTTAAACATTAAAAAATTGAATCATTGTTTGAAAATTGAAAATTAGAAATTGAAAATTCTCCCCCATGAGCAAAGACTATTACAACATATTAGGCGTCGACAAGGGTGCGTCGCAGGATGACATCAAGAAGGCCTTCCGCAAGAAAGCACACGAGTATCATCCGGACAAGCCGCACGGCGACGAGGCCAAATTCAAGGAAATCAACGAGGCCTATCAGGTTTTGGGCGATGCCAACAAGCGGGCACAGTATGACCGCTTCGGTTCGAATTTCGAGCAGGCGCAGGGCGCTGGCGGTTTCCACGGCTTCGAGGGCTTTCGCGATTTCTCCGGCTTCGCCCAAGGCTTCGGCAATCAGGGCGGCGTGGAGTTCGACTTGAACGACCTTGGCGACATGTTCGGCGGGATGTTCGGTTTCGGCGGCGGCGGACGGAGCAAGCGCCAGAGCCGCGGCCAGGATTTGGAAATGACCCTGACCATCGAATTCGAAGAGGCGATTTTCGGCATCGAAAGGGAAATCCAGCTCAAGCGCCTTAAGAAGTGCGACCGCTGCCAAGGCAACGGCGCCGAGCCGGGCGCTAAGATCGAGACTTGCTCGACCTGCCATGGCACCGGCCGGGTTACGCGCGTGCAACGCACTATTTTGGGTAACATCCAGACTCAGACAGTCTGCTCGACCTGTCATGGTGAAGGCAAAATCCCTTCGAAGAAGTGTTCGAAGTGCGACGGCGTGGGCGCGACAAAGGAAATCGACAAGCTCAACGTCAAGATTCCTGCCGGCATCGATGACGGCCAGACGATCCGCTTGACCGGACAAGGCGAGGCCGGACCGCACGGCGCTCCGGCCGGCGACCTGTATCTGCGCATCCGCGTCGTTGCGTCCAAGAAGTTCACGCGCGAAGGCGATAATATCATTTCAAAAATCGAGATATCGATGGTCCAGGCGGCCTTGGGTGACAAGGTGCCGGTGCTGACGGTCGACGGGGAAGTGACCCTGAAAATTCCGGAAGGCACCCAGTCGGGCAAGGTCTTCATCTTGCGCGATCGCGGCGTGCCGAAATTGAACGGCCGGGGCCGCGGCGACCATTTGGTGACGGTCATCGTCAAGACGCCGACCGGACTCAGTCGGCAACAGCGGAAGCTATTGGAAGAATTAGGACTTTGATAGGGCATGTGCAAATTCCTCGGAAATAATCATTCCGAGGAATTTTTTTTTGTTAAATTTTTTTAATATTAGTCAATATATGCCATGTAGTATTGACAAAAATACTATTAAAGGTTATATTATAATCTCGTTATTTTGAAAAAAAGCTGTCATTTTGCCAGAAGTCAACAAGCCCGATTCGCGGGAAAATACACGCCAGGAAGGAGAAAAAGATGGAAAAGTGCGCATGCAGTCACGGACCCCTGATGTTGCAGATCAAAGCGGTGATGCCCGAAGAATTCATCGAGCCGCAAAAAGCCGATGGGACATTCGAGCCGATCGAGGTGATGAATCACTTTGAAAAGCAGGCTTTCACCATCATGATGCGGCTGGATCAGCGGATTCGGGAACTCGTAGAGGCTGCCAAAGGCGGTCACTTGAAGGCCAATGAAATCGGTCCGGTCAGGGCTGAGGCCAGGGTGCTCGTATCCAAACGGGATCACGTGGAAGGGGAAATGTTTTTTTCCATCCGTGACCGGCTCAATTGCTGGGATAAACAGCTTGATGTCAGTCAAGGGTGGAAAGTAATTATTCCGGAGGAACGCGAGACGGTCAAGGTCTTGGAGGTAGTGATTCCCACCGTCGCAGCCTTGAGCGAACTCATGACAACTCTGGTCAATATTTCGACCGAAGACGAGGAAAACATCCCTCCTGCGGTTGTCAAAAACTTCTCTGCCAAGGTTGACGGCACAGGAACTGTTCATTAACGCCTATCGGTAAAGCCGGGCCGCTCATCAAGAGCGGCCTAT
Organism: uncultured Gammaproteobacteria bacterium; assembly: GCA_964443495.1. Classification (GTDB taxonomy): domain Bacteria; phylum Patescibacteriota; class Patescibacteriia; order Patescibacteriales; family GWE2-39-37; genus JAAXUA01. The sequence goes on along the minus strand of CAYUCS010000001.1, from coordinate 689,712 downwards.
TTTTTTTGCTCAAGGAACAATGATGCCTGGTTAGGCAAAGGGATTTTGTCTTTTATGGGCCCTGGACGGGAGGGTGGAAGGGGCTTATACTGAATTATATGTTTGAAGAGCAATTGGAATTATTCAAAAAACCGGAAAAGGAGAGGCTTAGTCCCGAAGAAGAGCTCGAGGGCAAGTTTTCGCCTGCTTTCCTGTCTTCAATAAGGCTTTTTTTGGAGGAGAAGCTGCAAATAGACAAAGTAGAGCGGGGCAAGTCCGGCCTGCCTGAGCTGTTGACCGAGTTCAGGAAGAGGGGCGAGACTTTCGGGGCGTTCGACCAGGTGCTAGTGTTGGCTCATTATAGGGAAATCGCCGGAGTCAGCGACGACAAGGCGGCTCAGCGCAAGGCGCACAAGGAGGTTGCTTACGAGATAGCCAGGCTGGCGCGCGAGCTTGGACTGCCGATATTTTCTGCCGCGTATCCGAAAATCAAGGAGGCGTTGCCGGAAAGCCTGCCGGCCGAAGATGAAGCGGAAGCTGGAAACGGAATGCGCGAGAGCAACCTTAAGTTATTCGGCCGAGGCAACACTTTCGTCGGCCATTCGCATAATGAAGAAGATGAACGAAAATAACCATATGAACAATCGACAAGCAAAACTGATATCGGCCGCAGCGCTATTCATTTTCGGATTATCGCTGGGCCTGTTCGTGTCCATCCCATCAAAGCCAGCTTTGGTGGCGGACAATCTCAAGTTCGACGAGCAAGAGGCGACGGTCAGGGCTATTAAGAAAGTCTCGCCGGCGGTTGTCAGCATCGACGTCTATGAGAACATCAAGGCTCCAAGCCAGGGGTCGGGCAGCACTCTTTCGATAACGGAAGAAAGGAAAGAAAAAGTCGGTTCAGGGACGGGGTTCCTGATTTCTGCCGACGGCCTGCTCCTGACCAACAAGCACGTCATCCAGGTCGATGACGCAAGCAAAGCCGAGTATAAGGTCATCTTGCAGAACGGCAAGCAGTATTATGCCCAACTGATCGGCAAGGACCCGCTGAATGATTTGGCCATCCTGAAGATTTTCGACAAGAATCTGCCGTTCGTCGAACTTGGCGATAGCGACAAGCTCACACCTGGCATGTCTGTCATCGCCATCGGCAACGCTTTGGGCGTCTATCAGAACAGCGTGACTAAGGGCATCGTCAGCGGTCTCAATCGGGACATCATTGCCAGTGATCAGGCCGGTTCTCCGGAAAATCTCGGCAATGTCATCCAGACTGACGCCGAGATAAATTTCGGCAATTCCGGCGGACCCTTGATCGACCTGAACGGCAAGCTGGTCGGCATCAATGTGGCTGTCGATGCCTCAGGTTCCTCGATCGGCTTCGCCATCGCGGTCAATGATGCCAAACCGGTAATCAAGAGCGCTCGCGAAGTCGGTCGGATCGTCAGGCCGAGGCTCGGCGTAAGATACGTGATGCTCACCCAGGATATCGCCCGGGAGAAGAAATTGCCTTTGACAAGCGGCGCTTTGGTCGATTCCAACGGGACTGGCTTGCCGGCAGTGGCGACTAGCTCGCCGGCCGAGAAGGCGGGCATCAAGGCTGGCGATATTATTACTGAGGCTAACGGGGTGAAGGTGGATGGCAGGAACACCCTGCTTTCGATTACCCAGAAGCTTAAGCCGGGCAGCACGTTGAATCTCAAAATCTGGCGCAAAGGACAGGTATTGAAGCTGGCCGTCATCCTTGACGAGTTCAAGCAGTAATTTTGGCTTCCGGCGCAAATTTGCTATAATATTAAAGCCTTTTCCAGCCGGCCTATCGGGTGGATAATAACTAACTAAAATGAGCCAGCTCATTTTCATGCTTATGAGCAGAATCAAACCGCAGCGGAAGAGCCTACTTGCGCTGTTCATGATTGCCATTTTCGCAATCTCTATCAATGCGACCCAGGGCGCCGCGCCCGCGCCGGCAGCTCCGTCGCTTAAGCCGACCAATGTCCGGCTCGAGTACTTGGGTCGAGACAGCTATGGCTACAATTATCGAGTCATCGTCACGGTCAAGAATGAAGGCGGTGCCATGACCCCGAACAACACTACTACGACCCCGGCAGTGATGCTGAATGTCAATGACAGCAGCGGCAGCGGCAATGTTGCCGTGAAGTTGCCGATGCTGGGAGCGGGCGCAGAGTATCCGGTAGTTTATTCGGCTGCGGCGCCGATTGGGGCTTTGACCTACATTCCTGGCGGAGTCGCATTGCCAGCGGACTACAAGGGCTTGCCTGGCTGCTCTTTGGTAATCGCGACATCCACTCCTTATCTTTATGTGACCGCCGGAGTTATGCCGAATGCGCAGTGGTCTCACGACTACAGTCTTTATAAGACCATCACTAAGACTTTCGAAGTCAAGGATGGCCGAGCGGTTGAATCCGCACCTGACTTCAAGGTGACCGACGTCAAGATCACCCCGGTTTCATCCGGCGCCAACCCTGGCCAACGCTTCAATGCCGAAGTCAAGGTGGAAAATGTCGGCGGGCCGGCATACCACGTCTTTGCTCTTAAGAATTATCCCGTCCTTCCGAACAACAGCATTATGGAAACGGACGTGATCGTAGCCTTGAGGGTGACTGACCGGAACAAGGTCCAGACGGGCTATATCAGCCGCGTCGTCGGACCAGTTTTCAAATCTGGCCAGGTAGCTACGCTGAAATTCCTGCTGCCGGCAACCGCTAGGGATATGTCCGGCTATTCGGTCAAGGCGATGGTGAATTACGGCTTCAGAGATAATCTGGTTTTGCCGTTAGTTCCAGGCTCGATCAACCCAACTGTCATTGCCGGCATGGAAGCGCAACCGAATTTCCCTAATCCTTTCATGCGCTACCTCGAATCTAACTACGCTAATAATTATTGGGTCGGTTATCCGACAATTGCGAAGCCTGATCTCAAGATCAGCGCTCCGCGCGTCGTTCCGTCAAAAATGATTTTCCCGACGGCGCCGAAGACTATCTCCAGCTCGACTCCGTTTGCCTGCTATCCAGGCCAGCTGAAGGGCGATTTGGATCATGATGGAAAAATCACTTCCGCTGACGCTACGCTCATGACACAGGCCTATCTCGGCATTCTGAAGCCGGTCAACACCTGCTGCATCGACTTGGATGGCAACGGAAAGGTTGATATCAACGAGCCGCAAAAGGTCACCAATGCCTCTTTGGGTTTGACCAAGCTTGGCTATTGCAGCCAAGCTACCAACAAGCCCATGTATTACGCCACCGCGAACGTGGTCAATCAGGGCGCCCCGGTGTATATCGGAAGTTCGACCGTAAGAGTGGCTTTCCGCATCAATTTTACCGTTGGCGGCAAGGCTACCAGCACGACGGCCGTTGCCGGTTTGACTTCGAAGTCGGGTTGGCTGGGCAAGGGTTCCTTGGGTGAGGTTAAAGCTGATGTGACCAATATTTTTAGCAAGTATATCGGCCGTTTCAAAGTGACGAAGAACGTGGTCAAGATCGATGCCAATTCGGTTACGGATACCAGTAAGGGTGTCTTATTCGAGGCTAACGACCTTAATAATACCGCAACTTCGAAGCAGTAAAAGCCTAGCAATTTCTTGCGTTCCACAATTGAATAGAGTATAATATCAAAGAAATCCACTATTTTGCGGATTTCTTTGTTTAAAAGCCTAAAACTATGATTGAAATCAAAGATCTGGTGAAGAAGTTCGGCACGACCAAGGTGCTGGACCAGGTGAGTTTTACGGTCAACAAGGGGGAAATCCTCGGCTTTTTAGGGCCAAATGGTGCCGGTAAGACCACCACCATGAAAATCATCACCTCGTTCTGGGGTGCGACCAGCGGCAGCGTTTCGATCGACGGCCTGGATGTGGCTGACAACTCGCTCGAAACGCGCAAGAAGATCGGCTATCTGCCCGAGACGGTCCCGCTGTATGAGGATATGCGGGTCGATGAGTATCTGCGTTTCATCGCTGAAATCAGGCAGATCGATTCGGACAAGATCAAGGCCCGCATCAAGGAGGTTGCCGAGCTGTGCAACCTGGAAAAGGTGCTCCATCGGCCGATCGACGAGCTTTCTAAGGGTTATCGCCAGCGCGTCGGCTTGGCGCAAGCCATCATCCACGACCCGGAAATTCTGATCCTGGACGAGCCGACAACCGGCTTGGATCCGAATCAGATCGTCGAAATCCGCGACCTGATCAAGCGTCTGGGTAAAGAGAAGACAGTCATATTTTCAACGCATATATTGTCGGAAGTCAGTGCGACTTGCGACCGTGTCATCATCATCAATAACGGCAAGATCGTCGGCGAGGGCAGCCCGAGCGAGCTGGTGGCTAAGGCGGGTGTCAAGGAATTCCTGACCCTGGCCGTCCGCGGCGACCAATTCGACGTGGTGGAGAAGATCAGGGGTGTCGAGTCCGTGGCTCGCGTCGAAGTCAAGCGCTTCGAAGACGGTGTTGTCAATCTTGAGATTGAGCCCGTCGAAGGCCATGACCCGCGCGAGGCCGTGATGCGTGTCGTTATCAATTCGGGCTGGGGAATTGTCGAGTTCACCCAGAAGCAGCACTCGCTTGAGGACGTCTTCCGCACCTTAACCGCCAATAACCAATAATCGTATGAACAAGGAATATCTCAAAACGATTTACGTCTTGGGCAAGAAGGAGCTTCTCGGCTACTTCAATTCGCCCATCGCCTACATCTTCATCGGGGCCTACCTGATCGTGGGGAACTGGCTGTATTTCAATTCGTTCTTCCTGATCGGCCAGGCCAGCATGCGCGATTATTTCGCGATCTTGCCTTGGCTTTTTCTCTTCCTTTCCCCAGCCATCACCATGCGTCTCTGGGCGGAGGAGAAGAAGTCCGGCACCATCGAGTTCCTTCTGACCTTGCCGATCACCGACTGGCAGGCCGTACTCGCTAAATTCTTTTCCTCCCTGGCCTTCGTCGCTGTCGCCTTGCTTTTGAGCTTGTCATTGCCGGTGACGATCAGCTATCTCGGCGATCTTGAGATGGGGCCGGTCATCGGCGGCTATCTCGGCGCCTTGCTGCTGGCGGGAGCCTACCTGTCTTTGGGCCTGTTCATTTCGGCCATGACCAAGAACCAGATCATCGCTTTCGTCCTGGCTTTGGCTGGCTGCTTCGGCTTCTTCGTCGTCGGCGCGGATTTCGTGCTGATCAGCGCGCCCCAGTTTGCGGCTCCGGTCATGAAATTCCTCGGCCTCGGCAGCCATTTTTATAACATCGCCAAGGGAGTTATCGATACCAAGGATCTGTTCTATTACTTTTCCTTCATCTTTTTCTTCCTTTGGATGAACGCTCGGGTCATTTCCCAGCGTAATTGGCAATAAGGCAAACATATGATGCAAAAGATAAGCAAAATCACCAAGTGGCAGAAGCAGGCCGGTTTCGGCTTGAACGTCTTGCTGGTCGTCGGCGTCATTGCCGCTCTGAACTTCTTTTCCTATCAGCTGTTCCACCGTTTTGACCTGACCAGCAACAAGAATTATTCGCTGTCCTCGGCTAGCAAGGATCTGGCCCGCGACTTGCCGGACATCATCAATATCAAGGTTTATTTCAGCGGCAATCTGCCGAGCCAGTATATCACCCTGAAGCAGGAAGTCCTGGATCTGCTCGACGAATATCAGAATTATTCCAAAGGCAAGATCAAGGTCCAGGTCATTGACCCGATGAAGGACAAGGAAGCCGCTTCGGAGCTGCGCTCGAAGGGCATCCCTGAAGTGCAGTTCAATGTCTTGGAAAAAGACAAATACCAGGTCGTCAACGGCTACATGGGCATGGTCCTGAGTTATGGCGACAAGTCAGAAGTCGTACCAGTCTTGCAGGATGTCAGCAATTTCGAATATCTTGTCAGCTCCGATATTAAGAAGCTGACCGCCAAAGAGCCGATCGTCATCGGCACTCTGGCTGGCCACGGCACTCTTGATTGGGAGAAGGAAGCGACCAAGGCAAACAAGGCTTTGAAGGAGCTTTATCAGGTCCAGACGGTCGATTTGAAGACGGAAAAAACCATACCCTCCACCATCAAAGCCCTTGTCATTGCCGGGCCGAAGGAAAAATTCAGCAAGGACGAGCTCAAGGCGATCGATAAGTTCGTCATGGGCGGCGGCAGCCTGCTCTTGCTGGCCGACGGCGTCAAGATCGACAATGGCTTGTCTGCCAGCAAGAACGAGCTAGGCATGGAAGAGTTGCTGTCCGGCTACGGCATCACTCTGAACAAGGATTTGGTGCTCGATGTTTCCGCCGGCATGGCCTCGTTCAACCAGGGCTTCATGACTTTCAATATCGAATATCCGTTCTGGCCCAAGGTCATCAACGGTTTGGATAAATCTAACCCGATCGTTTCGCGCCTGCAAAGCATCGTCTTGCCATGGGCTTCGAGCATTGGCATCAGCCAGGAGACGGCAACGCAGAACCAGGTGGCGTATCTGGCTAAGACCACTAACCGCGCTTGGCACGTGACCAGCGATTTCAACCTGCGGCCCGACCAGGTACCGTCAGCCGATAGTGCCGACCAATATACTCTGGCCGCCGCAGTCCAGGGCAAGCTGAAAAGCCCGTACGGCCAAGGTTCGACCGACAAGGCTCGGATCATCGTCGTCGGCGACAGCGATTTTCTGAAGGACGGCTTGCTGGACACGGGCGACAACCTCGCCTTTTTCCAGAACATGGTTGACTATCTGGGGCTTGACGAACAGCTGATCGGCATCCGTGCCAAAACGATCTCAAGCCATCCGCTGAAGGAACAGCTCTCAGATGGCTCCAAGATCGCCATCCGCTACGGCAACGTGTTCGGAATCACCCTTTTGGCTGTCGGTTTCGGCTTGTACCGTTATTATGCCCGCCGCCGCAATAAGCGCGAGCCGGCAGAGTAGTATGATTAAAATCATCAAATTCACCGCCTTGTGGTGCGCTGACTGCATCGTGATGCGTCCGATGTGGTCCGAGGTGCGACAAGCGTTTCCCGATCTCATTATCGAGGAGTACGACTATGATGATAATACAGAGGAGGCTGAAGCCTTCGGCGTAACCAACGTGCCGACCACTATCTATCTTGCAGAATCAGGGGAGGAGATCGGGCGCTCAGTCGGCATGCGAGGCAAGGATGAACTCTTGGAGGAAATCAAGCAAAATTTATCTCTTAATTAAATCTATGAAGAAGAATAACCTAATTTTGGCGGCGGTTCTGGTCGTCCTCATCGGTCTAGGCTTCGCTTATAACGGACCGATCAAGAATTGGAGGGAAAAGGCCAATCAGCCGAAAAATTTCTTGTCCGGCGTAGATTTCGGCAAAATCGACAAGGTTGAAATTGCCAAAGGTAAGACTGTTTTGGCAAAACAGGGCGAGGACTGGAAGGTTGGCACTGATAAGAAGGCTTTCAATGCCAGTCCGAGCGCGATCGAGCAGATGATCGCCCAACTCAAGGCGGCACAGCAAGGATCTTTGGAGTTGGTCAGCACCAACAAGGACCGCAAGTCCGAGTTTCAGACCGATGACAGCGGCATCGAGGTGACTTTTCCCCAGGGCGACAACAAGACGACCGTTATCATCGGCAAGATGACCAGCGACTATTCAAGTTCGTATATCAGCCGCCAGGATGATGATAATACTTATCGTACGGCTGCCAACCTGTGGTCAGTCTTCATGGCCGAGGAGTGGCGCAACCTGGCAATCTTCACGGGAGACAGCGCCAAGGCTCAGAAAATCCGCCTGCAGTTTTCAGATAAGCAGTATATTCTCGAAAAGAAGGGTGAAGATTGGTTCGACGGCAAGACCAAGCTCAACAAGGACAAGGTCAACAATATCCTGACCCGGATGACCTCGCTCGCCGCCGCCAAGATACCGGCTCAAGATTTCAAACCGACCGGACTAGCCAAAGCTAGTTTGATCGTCCAGCTTACAGGTGACGGACTGGATAATACCTTGATGATCGGAAAGGATGATGGCCAAGGCCAGTTCTATGCCAAACGTGGCGATAATGATTTGATCTATCTCATTGCCAAGGTTGACAAGGATGAGCTCGCCAAGAAACCGGACCAATTGAAATAGCCAGTTTTTCCGCCAGGCGCCAATCAGGCGCCTGGCTTTATATTTGGCCGCTTAAATGGTATAATCGGGATAAGAATTAATACGAATTATTATGAAATATGACGTGATTACCGTCGGGGGAGCGACTGAGGATATGACCTTATTCACCCATGAGGGGGTGCTGATCGACAATAAGCATGACGTCCTGCGCCAGGAACTTCTCGGCTTCGAATATGGGGCCAAATTGGCCGTTGACAAGGCTGAGTCAGCCTTCGGTGGCGGCGCTGCCAATGCGGCTGTTTCTTTCGCCAGGCTCGGCCTTAAGACTGCTTGCCGGGTGGCCGTGGGCAATGATGACCGCGGGGCGCAAATCATCCGCCATCTCAAGAGCGAGAAAGTGAATCGTCGGCTGGTGCAGTCGGTCAAAGGGCAGATGAGCGGTTTTTCTCCTATCATCGTCGGTCCGGACAACGAGCATATCTCTTTTTCCGTGCGTGGCGCCAACTCTTTCCTGGATATCGATTCCAGTACGGCCAAACAGCTCAAGAAAAGCAGCTGGGTATATCTCACTTCGCTTTCAGGTAACTGGAAAGCCTTTTTGGACAAGCTGTTCGCGGTCGAAGGGCCCAAGGTGGCCTGGAACCCCGGCCATACCCAATTGGCTGCCGGCAAGAAAGCATTGGCCAAATATCTCAAGAAGACAGAACTGGTCGTGTTGAATCTGGACGAGGCTAGAGAGTTAGTCATTTCCGACCAGTCGTATAAGCGTAAGCCGTTGTCATTCTTCGATGATCCGGCCAAGATGGCGGAAATCATCTCTTCTTGGGGGCCGCGAACCGTAGTCGTGACTAACGGCGGCAAGGGTGCGACAGCTTGGCGCGAAGACCAGGTCTATAAGGTCAAGGCTGTCAATCTCAAGCGCAAGGTCAACACCGTCGGCGTCGGCGATGCTTTCGGTTCGACAGTGGTGGCCGGCTTATCCATTTACAAGGACGACCTTCCAAGGGCGCTCAAACTGGCAGCGAACAATGCTGCCCGTGTGGCTTCGATCAAGGGGGCGCAGAACGGGCTGATGCGCAAAGCTGATTTAGCTAAATTATCAATATGAAAAAAAATAATCTGACGGTGCCGGTAGAAGTTTCAGCCCGCCATATACATCTGACAGCCGCTCATTTGGCCAAGCTCTTCGGCAAGGATTACAAACTGACCTCAATCAAGCCGCTGTCCCAGCCGGGCGAGTTCGCTTCGGCTGCGGTGCTCGACATCCAGACCAAGAAAAATACCTTGAAGGGCGTGCGCGTGCTCGGTCCTGTCCGTTCGTATAGCCAAGTCGAGATTTCGCGGACTGATTCTTATTTTTTGGGACTGTCGCCAGTGATACGCGAAAGCGGCGACATCAAGGATACGCCTGGCATTACCTTGATCGGACCGAACGGCACAGTCAAACTCAAGGAAGGTGTCGTCTTGGCTTATCGGCATATCCACTGTTCGACCGAACGCGCCAAGGGACTCGGCATCAAGCATGGCCAGTTCGTCAAGGCGAAGATCGGCGGACCGCGTGCAGTCATTTTTGAGAACGTGATGTTCAAGGTCGCTGATAACTACGACTGGCATCTGCATCTCGATGTCGATGAGGGCAACGCCGCCGGCATCGAGCCGGGCATGTCAGCTGAAATAATCTCTTAGCTTATGTCGAATATCTTAGTGATCAATTCCGGTTCGACCTCAGTCAAATACAAGCTTTTTGCGCCCGACGAAACGGAATTGGCCGGCGGACAGTTCGCTGAAAGGGAATTCAAATCGAGCATCAAGCAGCTTTTGCGACAAGTGGTCGCTCACGGCGAGATCTCGGCCGTCGGCCATCGTGTCGTCCATGGCGGCTGGCAATTTACCAGCCCGACCCTGGTGACTGGTCCGGTGATGGAGGAATTGGCCGAGCTCAATTATTTGGCGCCCTTGCACAATCCGCATAACCTGGCCGGCATCGAAGCGGTGGGTGACTTTTTGCCGCAAGCTCCTCAAGTCGCGGTCTTCGATACCGGCTTTTTTAGCGATTTGCCCGACCAAGCCAGGACCTACGCTTTGCCGCGCGATATTGCCAGCAAATACCACATACGCCGCTACGGTTTCCATGGCTTGAGCCATGAGTTTATCGTGGGCGAGGCGGCGACGCATCTGGGCAAGAAGCCGGAAAAGGTCAACTTGATTTCCTGCCATCTCGGCGGCGGTTCTTCGGTCGCGGCCATCAGGCAGGGAAGGCCGGTCGATATCTCGAACGGCTACACTCCGGCCGAAGGCTTGATGATGCAGACGCGCACCGGCGACATCGACCCGGGGCTGATAATCGAGCTGATGTATCTTTTGCCAGGCGAAGTCAATGAAGACAAGGTCGCTGAAGTTTACCGCATCATCAATGAGGAGTCCGGCTGGAAGGGCCTGACGGGCGGCATCTGCGATTTCAGGGACCTTTTGCGCGAAGTCTCCTTGGGGCAGCCGGCAGCGCAAGCCGCTTTTGATGTGTTCACATATCGGATCGCGAAGTATATCGGCGCTTACTACGCCGTGCTTGAGGGCGCGGTCGATGCCATCGTCTTTACCGGCGCGATCGGTGCCGGCAATCCGGCCACCCGCCAAGCGGTCATGCGCAAGCTGCGCCACCTTGCGGCCTTGCCAATATTGGCCATCAACACTAACGAAGAGCTGAATATTGCCCGCAAAGTGAAATCAGTAGTTACCAGATAAGATGTTAAAAAGGATTTTCTCACATCAGACGAATAGCGTGACCACGGCCGCCATCCTGGTCGCTTTTTCTTCATTGTTCTCACGCTTTTTGGGGGTGGTGCGCGACCGCATCCTGGCCGGGCAGTTCGGTGCCGGCGACACGCTCGATGTCTATTATGCCGCCTTCAGGGTACCAGATTTAGTGTTCAACCTGCTTGTTTTAGGCGCCTTGTCAGCCGGGTTCATCCCGCTTTTTACGAATCTGCTCAAGGATGGCGAAGATACCGCCAAGAATAATGAGGCTTGGCAATTGGCCAATAATATCATCAATATCCTAGCCCTCGGGCTAGTTGCCATATCGACGATCTGCATCGTGTTCGCGCGGCCTTTAGCCGAAGCGTTCGCTCCTGGTTTTTCGCCCGAGAAGCTGGACCAGACCGTCAGCCTGACGCGGATCATGTTCCTGTCGCCTTTCTTTCTTGGCCTATCCGGTGTCATCGGCGGCGTACTCCAATCGTTCAAGCGATTCCTGATATACTCCTTTGCCCCGATCATGTACAATCTAGGCATCATAGCGGGGGCGGTCTGGCTTGTGCCAATTTGGGGCACGCATGGCTTGGCTTGGGGCGTAGTCATCGGCGCTTTCCTTCATTTCGCCATCCAGTTGCCGACCGCTATCGAACTCGGCTTCAGATATCGTTTCGTTTTTGAATGGAAGAATGCCTCGGTTAGGAAGCTTGCGCGCTTGATGGTGCCGCGCACCATGTCGCTGGCCATCGCTCAAGTCGATCTGCTGGTCAGCACGGCTATCGCTACGACACTCACCGCCGGTTCGTTAACCGTCTTTAATCTCGCGAACAATATCCAGTCCTTTCCCATCGGCATCTTCGGCATTTCTTTCGCCACCGCCGTTTTTCCGTTGCTTTCAGCCAAGGCCAAGGACCGCAAAGCTCTCGTGGAGACTTTTTCCAATACCCAGCGGCAGATTCTGTTCTTCATCATCCCTTCGACCATGCTGATCTGGGTCCTGCGCGCCCAGATCGTCCGCGTGCTGTACGGCTGGGGTCAGTTCAACTGGGAAGATACGGTTTTCACGATCGAGGCCCTGACTTTTTTCAGCTTTTCCTTGTTTGCCCAAGCCAGCATACCTTTGCTGGTGCGCATGTTCTATGCCCAGCAGAACAGCAAGCACCCTTTCTATATCGGGATCGTTTCCGTTGTCATCGATATCGTCTTATCGCTCTGGCTCTCACGAGTGCTGGGCGTGGCTGGCATCGCATTAGCCTTTTCAGTAGCAAATATTCTCAACTATCTGATGCTCTGGACAGTCATGACGAAGCAGCTCGGGGGACTGGATGGACGCAAGGTGCTTGTCGCTGCCGGCAAGTTTGTCGCCGCAGGCTTGACCGCCATGTTGGCAGCCCAATATGTTAAAATAGTCCTTGTCCCATATATTGATATGCAGACCGGCCCAGGCGTGTTCGCGCAAGGATTCCTAGCCGGCATGGCCGGCTTGCTGGTTTACCTTGCCGGGTGTGCTATACTTAAGAGCGAAGAGCTGGACTCGTTCTGGCAAGGCTTAAAAAGGAGGCTCCCTTGGAAACAGCTCGAGAGCGAAGACCAGGGAGAGGCTCGAGGCATCTGATATGAACTTATTCGCGTGGTATAATCGAATCCGAAACAAGAAGCGTGCTATCCGTTTCGCCAATGAATTGGCGTTCCATATGCACTCGGTTTACATCTATCTGGCTGAGCGTAATCGGACCTTGCAACCGGGCAGCTGCGTCAAGGAGGCGGTCGGTCTCTTGGATAACTGGAAGAAAATCAGCGAGAATCTGTATGAGCATAAGCCGACCGGCTTCGCTTTGGAAATCAGGCCGGATACCAAGCTGGTGCCGCTGACCAAATCGATTTTGGACATAGAATTGGGCGAGATGTTGTCCGGTTTCGATGAGGCGGACAAGTCGGCTATCCAGAAACGGGCCCATGGAATAGTCGATGGATATTTCGAAAATAATTCGTTCAAGGATAAGATCGGGGCATAATCTGCCATTTGACCTATCGGCATAAAACTTGTAAGATATAGTCACTCAAATATCAGGGGCCCTAACTCGCTCCTCTTATTTATTTCAGACAAAAAAATGGATAAAATCAGAAATTTTTGCATTATTGCCCATATCGATCATGGCAAATCTACCTTGGCTGACCGTATGCTTGAGCTGACCGGAACAGTGGAGAAGCGCAAGATGAAAGAACAGGTCCTTGACAAGATGGATCTGGAGCGCGAGCGTGGCATTACCATAAAATTGGCGCCGGTGACCATGGAGTTTGAGGGGCATCGTCTCAATCTGATTGATACTCCGGGTCACGTCGATTTCAGCTATGAGGTCTCAAGAAGCTTGGCGGCGGTCGAGGGGGCAGTCCTGCTCGTCGACGCCACCCAGGGTATCCAGGCACAGACTTTGGCTAACCTGTATCTGGCCATGGAGCAGGATCTGGTAATCATTCCGGTGGTCAATAAGATCGATCTGCCGGCCGCTGACGTGCCCAAAACCAAGCGTGAAATCATGAAGCTGCTCGGCTGTTCCGAGGAGGAGATTTTGGCCGTTTCCGGTAAGACCGGCGAGGGTGTGACCGAGCTACTCGAGGCCGTCATCGCGCGCATCCCGTCGCCGGCCGGCCAACCCGAGTCTTCGCTCCGGGCTTTGATTTTCGATTCCAACTATGACGAATACCGCGGCGTTGTCGCTTATGTCCGCATCATCGACGGGGCGGTTCGCAACGGCGAGAAGATAACATTGGTGGCGACGCGCGCCAAAAGCGAAGCGATCGATGTCGGTATCTTCAAGCCGGATTATATCTCGACCAAAGAACTGGCTTGCGGCCAGATCGGCTATGTCGTCACTGGCTTTAAGGAAGTCGCAGATTGCCGAGTTGGTGACACGGTCGTCCTGTCGAAGGACGCGGCAAATGTCCAACCCCTCACTGGCTACAAGGAAGCCAAGCCGATGGTCTTTGCCGGCATTTTTCCTAAGGAAGGTGACGAATTCCAACTGTTGCGCGAGGCCATTTCCAAACTGAAATTAAACGACGCCGCTTTAATTTACGAGCCGGAACACTCCCAGGCCTTGGGCTTCGGTTTTCGTTGCGGCTTTCTCGGGCTGCTTCACTTGGAGATATTCCAAGAGCGCTTGCGCCGCGAACACAACCTGGATCTGATCGTCACCGTACCGAGCGTTTCGTACCACGTCGAAAAAACCAATGGCGAGACTCTTGTCGTGTCGAGTCCGCAGCTCCTGCCGCAGCAAAGCGAAATCAAGGAGCTTGAGGAACCATGGGTCAAGCTCGATGTTGTCACGCCAAAAGATTATCTGGGCTCGATCATGAGTTTCGCCCAGGAAAAGCGCGGCGTTTATGTTAATACAGAATATCTGGACCAGGAGCGTGCGGTGCTGCATTACGAACTGCCGATGAGTGCCATCCTGACCGATTTTTATGATAAAATAAAAAGCATCAGCTCCGGCTATGCTTCGATCAATTACGAATTTTTGGATTACCGTCCGGCTGACGTGGTAAAATTAGATATCTTGGTCGCCGAGGAAATCGTCGAGTCGTTATCGACGATCGTCTATCGCGACGAGGCTTTCCGCCGGGGCAAGGAAGTGGTGGAGGTCTTGAAAGAGACTCTGCCCCAGCAGATGTTCGTCATCAAGCTGCAGGCGGCGCTCGGAGGCAAAGTTATCGCGGCCGAACGCATTTCCGCGCTGCGCAAGGATGTGACCGCCAAGCTGTACGGCGGCGACGTCTCGCGCAAGAGGAAGCTTTTGGAAAAACAGAAGAAAGGTAAGAAGAAGATGATGGCCATGGGCCGCGGCAGCGTCGATATTCCCAGCGACACCTTCGTCAAGATTTTGAAAAGATAAGATGCCTCAGTTCAGGCCTTGAAAATGATTTTTTCTGCTTAGACGAGTACGTATGCGCGATAAAAATCATTTTCAAGGCCTGAACGCCAACGGGATTTTCAAATAACAAAAAAATAATATATAAACTCATGTTCGACACAAAGAGAAGCAAGCGCATCCGCGTCGCCTGGGCCATCGTCAGCCTGATGGTCATCTTTTCAATGGTCATCTGGTCGGTCGGTATCGCGTTCATGCAGTAAGGCAATCCCGCATCGGAGGCAGACGCTATCCTGTTTTTAATTTTTTAAAATAATAAAAATGTCAAAACGTCATTGGCAGGTCCGTGAACGTATCGCTCCTGCTGCGACTGACGCCTTGTCGAGCTATGACCAGATAACCGCGCAGCTCCTGTTCAACCGCAACATCTCCGACCAGCAGACGGCCGAAGCCTTCTTGTCTTCGGATTACGTCACGTACAAGCACGCGCCGTCATTGTTTTCGCAGATGGCCGAGGCGGTCGAGCAGATAATCGGAGCGATCAAGGCCGGCAAGAAGATCGTTATCTACGGCGACTATGACGCTGACGGCGTCACGGCTACTGCCTGCCTACTCGAGGTCCTTTCGACCCTTAAGGCCAAGACTGATATCTATATTCCTGACCGGGTAACCGAGGGTTACGGCTTGAATCGCCAGGCCATCGACGAGCTGGCCGCCAATGGGGCCGGATTGATCATTACCGTTGATAACGGCATAAGAAATAAGGAAGAGGTCGCCTACATCAAGTCGATCGGCCTCGAAGTCATTATCACGGATCATCATGTGCCACCGCCGGAAGCTGAGGCGATGCCTGAATGCCTGGTCATCAATCCGATGGTCAGCGGGGAAACGTATCCATTCAAATACCTGGCCGGCGTCGGCGTTTCCGCCAAGCTGGCGATGGCGATTATCCAACGCTCGAAATTGGAAGAGGAGATGAAGCTCCGTTTGGAGGAGCGCATTCTGGATTTGGTCGCTCTCGGCACGATCGCCGATTGCGTGCCTTTAGTTGGCGAGAATCGGGTGCTGGTCAAGCGCGGCTTGGAGATCTTGAACCAGACGCGCCGCATCGGACTGAAAGAGCTGATCAAGATCGCCAAGATTAATCCTAGCCGTTCGATCGATAGCTGGAACGTGAGCTTCCAACTGACGCCGAGACTGAATGCCGCCGGCCGCATGGATCACGCTAACACGGCCTTTGAACTGCTGATTACCCGCGACCAAGCCGAGGCCGAACGCTTGGCCATCGGCTTGAATGAGCGCAATCAGGAACGGCAGAAAGTGACTGAAGATATCGTTAAAACAATTATTGCTAACGTTGAGGCGGAAAAGTCGGCCGACAAGATTGTTATCGCGATCAGCCCTAGTGTCTACGGCCAAGGCGAGCCCTGGAACGAGGGCACTGTCGGCCTAGTAGCTGGTCGGCTGTCGGAAAAATATTATTTGCCCGCATTGGTCATTACCGGCACCCCGGAGGAGATCAAGGGCTCGGGCCGCAGCATCGACCAATTCAATCTGATCAAGGCTGTTGAAGCAACTAAGGATTCCTTGCATAAGTATGGCGGCCACGCCGCTGCTTGCGGTTTCAGCATCAAGGGGCAGGATAATCTGGCCCGTTTCACCAAGGATATAACTGCGTTGGCCAATGAGAAGCTCGGCGGCTTGGATTTGAAGCCGAGCCTGAATATCGAGACTGAGATAGATTTGTCTTTGGTCGATGAGAAATTCCTGGAGCAGATCGAGCGCTTCGCCCCGTTCGGCGAGGGCAATCCGCGGCCGGTCTTTTTGAGCCGGCAGATCAATATCGTCGATGTGGCCAAGCTCGGCTGGGACGGCCGGCATTTGCGCCTGAAGCTCAGGAATTCGACCTCCAAGGTCAAGACGGCTCTCGGTTTCGGCCAGGCCGAAGAGTGGCCAGATTTGAAAATCGGTGATACAATAGACCTAGCTTATTATATGGAATTGAACGAATTCAACGGCAAAAGGGAGGTCCAGTTAAGGATTATCGACTTGATGCCCTCTAAAGTATGAGTGAGAAACTGATTATATTTACGGACGGCGGTGCGCGGGGCAACCCGGGACCGGCAGCGATCGGCGCGGTCATCTATGACGACCAGCACCAAGTTTTGGCTGAGATATCCGAGTACATCGGCGAGACGACTAACAATCAAGCCGAGTACAAGGCTGTGGTCGCCGCTATCAGCAAGGCCAGGGAGCTGGGCGCCAAGGAAATCGATTTTTTCCTGGACAGTCAATTGGTCGTCGAGCAGCTGAATGGCAACTACAAGGTCAAGAACAAGGACCTGGCCCCGCTGTTCGTCCAGATATACAACGCCAGCCTCGGTTTCCGGAAGGTCAGATACACCCACGTCCGACGCGAGCAGAACCAGGAGGCGGATAAGTTAGTGAATATGGCTTTGGATAGCCGCTAAAATATCCCGGTCGCATGGCTCAGTTGGTTAGAGCGCGCCGTTCACATCGGCGAGGTCCCAGGTTCGAGTCCTGGTGCGACCACAGATGGAAAAACACCAATAAAATGGTGTTTTTTTGTATTAAATTTTAAAATGGCGGGATAGCAAAGAAAAAGGTTGCTTCTATTGACTAATTTGAATATTTATTGTATTATATATTTAATTTTAGCTGTGAATAGTGATTTCTATATCTTATATTAAACAAATATTATGAGGACCTTAACCCGAGTTTTATTTTGCTTCTCTTTATTGCTCGCAGGGGGCGAAGTGGCTAATGCTGCCGAATATTCCCACGTAATCACACTCGCTCCAGGGTGGAATTTGTTTTCCACCCCAAGACTTGTGGAGTCTCATGAATTTTCAGCATCGAGCACCTCATCCAATTATGATATTTATCTTTTAAATCCGAAAAGTGTCACGGGATGGTCAACTATGGCAGATTTGGGACAGGTAGAATTTGTACCTTTGTTCGGTTATTTTATAAACAATAAAACTGGCGCGACGACAACACTGACTCTTAACTACAGGCAGAATGTCGCGCCAAATGAAAGGCTTTTTTCAAGGAATTTATTGCCAGGCTGGAATGCGGTCGGTGTAGCTAATCCAAGCTATGCGCTAAATCAGAAAGATTTTGATGGCGTAGACACAAATAATGTAAATAATATCTTAGACAGTCTAGGATCCAGTGTTCAATCGGTTTATGACCTAACAGCCAACCAGGCGTCAAGGTATTCAACAAAAATTAGTGACAACTGGGCAAGCGCAACGTGGATTGATGCTAATAATTTAGATGATTTCAGGGAAACAAAGGCGTATGCGGTTTACAGTAATGCAGGTGCAGTTTATAGTGGTTATCAAAATAATAATCCCGTTTCAACTTCAACTCCGGTTACAGCAACTGGCACGCTGGTCATTTCAAAGAAATCGGCTTCCCCGGCTGATACCACTATCATTAAGGGTTCTGATAACACCATTCTGTTGGCCAATATCCGCGCTGACGAGGCGGTCATCGCCGATGGTTTAAACCTAATCTATAATTCCGGACAGTTTGCTTCCACCACTGACCAGTTTGAGAACGTCCGCGTCTACCTGAACGGCGCTCTACTGGATTCCTTTGATCCGGCTGCCAGCTCTACCGCTCCTTTGTCCAAGACCCTGACTAGTTCACTGACCCTGAACAAGGGCGACAACGAGATCAAGGTCATGGTTAAGGCCAAGGCAACTGCTTCTGTAAATGCTTCCATTTTTGTCAAAATTGACGGCTTCACTGCTTTTATTGATCAAAATCCAGTGTACTCATATTTTGGAAACGCCGTTTCTTCTGATGATATTTGGGGTACTGCCATGGGCGGCGTTTTCACTGTCCAGGGAGCAGCTTTGGCCACTGTAAGGAACGACGGCTACTCTGCCAACAAGGTTGTCGTCAAGGGTTCTACCGATGTCTCTCTGGGCAAATTCGCCTTGAAGGCTACCAACGATGAGGTCAAGGTGACTTCCATCGCTTTGGGCGCAAACGCATCTTCGACCCTGGCTTCTTCCGTTTATGACGCGAAGCTCTTCGTCGCAGGCGTCCAGGTCGGCAACACTGTCGATTTCGGCACCTCTGGCGCTACCTTCTCTTCATTGAACTTCGTGATCGCTAAGGACACCACCAAGCAGATTGAAATCAAGGCTTCCTTCGATTCTTCCGCTACCGGCGGCTTCCAGACCCCGATCACCATCAACTCCCAGGATTCTCGCGGTACCGCGATTACCACTGGCAATGTTGCCACCTCTACCGTCTTCTCGGTACGTGACGCTGGCACTTTGAACGTCGAATTGGGTGGCAATGCTCCTCAGGCCGCTATCTTGGCTGCCAAGGCTGCAGAGCAGACCGTTGCTGAGTACAAGTTCACCGCCGTCAATGACGCCGCTACCTTGTATGAAATCAACTTCGTCAACACCTCTTCTTCGACCGCTGTCGCTACATCTTCTGCCGTTGACTCCACTGTCGCTGGCATCTCTTTGTACGACGGTGCTACCCTTGTTGATTCCACCGTTTTGGTTAACGGCATCGGCAGATTCTTGGTTAACGACAAGGTCGTTGTTCCAGCTAATGGTTCAAAGACTTTGACCGTCAAGGTCTCCTTGAATGCTATCTCCAACGACGCTACTGCAACCAACAAGGATCTGCAGATCGCTTTGACCGATGTCAAATTCAAGTCTTCTGCCGGCACTTTGTCTGCTCCTCAGTATGAGGGTGACCTCGCTAACGGCTTCCGCATCAGGAAGACTGTTCCGACCGTCGCATTGCAGGCATTGCCTGAGACTTTGTTGACTGCTGGTGACAAGGTTGTTTCCAAGTTCACCGTTACGGCTGATGCCAATGGCGATGTTACCTTGGGCAAGGTTGTTCTGACCTATGCAACCACCACCAACTCGTCGATCGCTACCATCGCTAACAACGCTGTCAAGGTCAATGGTTCTACCAAGGACTTCGCAGCTACTGTCAGCTTGGCTAACAAGACTGTGACCGTTGACTTCGGTGCTACCCCAGAAGTTATCACTGCCGGTTCTTCCAAGACCTTCGAAATCTTGGCTACCGTCAGCGTTTCTGGCAACGGTTCTGAGTCAGTCACCACCAAGATCGTTGAGGACGCCGCTTATGCCATTGGTTCTGATACCACTGTGGCTGGCAGCTTCGTCTGGTCTGATGGCGCTGATATCACCACCCCGACTTACTCCAACGGCAAGAGGGTTCCTGGTCTGACCACCTCGACCCAGACCTTGTCTAAGTAAAAATATGAAGAGAATTTTTGTTGCAATTTTTATTACATTTTCCTTCGCGCCATTTGGCGCGTTTGCAAATAGTGACACAACAACTGGCGGTGGAGGGTTAGGGGTTGGTCCCATCTTTCCTTCATTTCCAATGTCCTTTTACGGAACTGTAAATCTGAATGGTGCGCCGCTGCCTTTCGGCTCAAGGGTTTTAGCTTTTGCCAGCTCGACTTTGTTAGGTGCAGTAACTCTTGATGAGGCCGGGGTATACGGATATGATAATCCGATAAAAAACAAATTGGTTGTAAAAAGCTATGAGGGGGCAATCATTTTTAAATATACGTTACCCAATGTTGCAATGCCTGAATCTGGCTGCTTGGTCCAGCAATATGATGGCGAATTTGTTCAGGGAGGGGTAGTGTCATTAAATTTGTCTTTTAAAAATACTGACTGTTCTTCAGGGTCAACAGGCTCTACAGTAAGTTCAGGAGGTGGCGGGGGAGCAGTTTCAGCTCCAACAAGCTGTGCTTCAGTGTCTTATTCTTCTTGGCAAGCTAATTGCACCAACGACTTACAAGTGCGCTCAGTAGTGACACAGATGCCGGCAGGATGCGCTTTGACGGCCGAACAGCAGGCTGCAACCAAAAAGACTTGCCAAATCGCAACTACTACTGATGACAAAAGCGGTGCTCCGCCAAAAGTACTTGGTATAAAAATTGATAATAATTCAAAAACAAGTATATCCTCCGGCAATTCTAATAATCTGGAAGATATAAAAAGTGTAGTCGCAGAGGAAAAAGTCCTGGTTAAAAAGGATGATGCAATGTCCAAGAGAATGAGGGGGCAAATTTTGATTCAAGTTGAAAATAAGGGCCAAGCTTGGTATGTGAATCCCGATTCCGGTAAAAAATATTTTTTGGGAAGGCCAGCCGACGCCTTTGATGTTATGAGAAAACAAGGATTGGGTGTTAAAAATAATGTTATAAAAAATACTAAAGTTTTTTCAGGCAAGCTTTTAGGAAGAATATTAATTAACGTCGAGGACAAGGGTAAGGCATATTACATAAACCCAAAAGATAAAAAGGCCTATTTTCTTGGACGGCCCGGAGACGCCTTTAATGTTATGAGAAAGCTTGGGCTGGGAATAAATAATATTAACATCAGAAAGATAGAAGTTGGCGAGAATTAGGATCAATTCATTGAACTCGAAATTGTTTATAATATCCCTTTTTGCTATAATGTAAGCAAAGAGGGGTATTTTTTTATCAAACAATATGAACAAATTGATTTGGTCGTCGCTGTTCACGCTCGGCGTGCTGTTTTCTTTCGTTTTTGCGGCAGTCATGATGCTGCTGCTTTATGTTGATGCGATTAATCTGGGCGTTGCCATTGGTTTGACTATCACGATCAATGTAGTGCTTTGGCTGATCGGTCCTGCCATTACGGATCTGATCAATAGGTTTTTCTATAAGGCTCGTTTTTTGAGCAGGGAAGAATTCACCCAGGCTTATCCTGAGGCGGCTGCCATCATCGAGCAAGTTTCGAACGAGTACAAGTTCAAGTTCCCGAAAGTCGGCATCATCCCGGATCGCAATCCGACCGCTTTCACTTATGGCTCAGCCCGTTATAATTCACGCATCATCCTGACTGACGGCATCTCATATTTCTTGAAACCGGAGGAGGTCAGGGCGGTCGTGGCCCACGAATTGGGCCACATCGTCAACCGCGACTTTATTGTGATGATGATCGCCAGCACCTTGGTGCAGATCCTGTATGAGATTTATGCCGCCTTTATCAAGGCCAAAGGCAAGCGGTCTGGCGCTCTGAAGATTGTCGCTATCATTTCTTACATCCTTTACGTCATCGGCGTTTATCTGATTTATTATCTGAGCCGCACCCGAGAATATCTGGCGGATGCCTTTTCGGCCAAATACGTCGAGCCGAAATACCTGGCCAACGCCTTGGTCAAGATCGCCTACGGCATCGTTACGGCAGAAGACGACGGCTCTTCCAAGCGGCTATTACAGAGCACGCGCCATCTCGGTATTATCGACGTCAAGAACGCCAAGCATCTCGGCGTCATGTCTTATGTCACTAATAATGATGCTAACGCTTTAGCCGAAGTCATGGCTTTCGACAAGGTCAATCCTTGGGCTATCATCTCGGAGCTGGGATCGACCCACCCGCTGACCGGCAAGCGCATCGATCATCTGAGCAAGTTGTCGCGCAATATCGGCAAGCCGTTCGGCTTCGATGTCGATGGCGCCATCGCCAGGCTGCAGATCGACGGCAATAGGCTTTATTTGGATTTCGCCGTAGGCTTTGTCGTGATGCTTATGCCGTATTTGCTCGCCCTGTATGCTTTCGCCTTCTTGCCGCTAGCCTTTCTGCCTGCGGCCATCGGCATCGGTTTGCTTTTGCAGATCCCTTACAAGTATCCGTCAGGACAGCCGGTGACGACTACCGTTTTGGAGCAGATGCGCAATCCTTATGCTTCGCCGATCAAGGGCAGGCTGGTATCGATCAACGGCAAGGTCATCGGGCGCGGCGTTCCGGGTTATATTTTCAGCGAAGACATGATGTATCAGGATGCGACCGGCTTGATATTCCTGGACTATAATTCATCTTTCGGCTTTATCGGCGATTTCATTTTCTCGCTCAAGAAGATTAAGACTTTGTTCGAGAAGCCATCGCAAGCAGCCGGCTGGTTCTTCCGAGGCATGGGCTCCTCCATATCCTTGAAGAGCATCAAGACCGAAGACGGGACCGTTGTCAGGAGCCATCCGATACTTTGGACCTTCGTGCTCGCCTTGTTCCTGGTCGGCATTACGGCCTTTTTACTCTATTTCGTCTTCACGGTATGACCAATCTCCTCTCAATAATGTTCATCCTGGGCGTCGGGCCGTTGGTCGGCTCGCTGATCGGGGTCATTAAGAAACCTGATGAAAAATACTCGGTACTGATGCTTTCTTTCTCGGCCGGCGTCATGCTGATGGTTTCTTTTTACGAACTGATTCCGGAAAGTTTGCAGTTCGTCGATGTTCCGACCATGCTTTTCGGCATGCTGCTTGGCGGCTTGATGATCAATTTGGTAAGCCGGGTAATGAAACACATCAAGACCGTCACGCCTTGGTACCAATTCAAGCGGCGCAAATTCGAGCGCGTGGTCATCCTCCTGATCGTCGGCATCCTGTTCCATAATTTTCCTGAAGGCATGGCCATCGGCCTGAGCGCCTTGTCTAGTTGGGAGCTGTCGCTCAAAGTCGCTTTAGCCATCGCGATCCATGACATCCCTGAAGCGATCGCCACGACCGTGCCTTATTATCAGCTGACCGGCAACAAGCTTCAATCGGTTCTCGTGACCATGTCGACCTTGGTGCCGACCGTATTCGGTTTCGTTCTGAGCTACTATTTCTTCCATGACCTGCCTTTCGATGTGATCGGTTTCTTCATTTCGATTACCGCCGGAATCATGATCTTTATTTCCGCCTTCGAGCTGATTCCGAACTCGATTTTCGTCAGCCGGTACAAGCTGGCGCCGTCGATCAGCATGGCCCTGGGTTTCGTGTCGGTCGTCGTGGTCGGCTGGTTGAAGTAATATTAGAACATAAAAAGCCGAATACGCAAAATATTATACCTATTTTTTATGAAATATTACCTAATTTTAGGTAATATTTTTATATTGACTTTTTGCCCCTCCGGTGGTAGTATTTTAGGAGCGAATATTCCTTAAAATTCAATAATTCCAAGGCAAGCGGGCAATTGCTGAAAGAGCAAAAAAGCTGTTTCAGAGGAAAGTCCGGACTCCGAAAGAATGCGAATTCTTGAAAGCGATGGTGGCTAACGGCCACGGGGAGCGATCCTACGGAAAGTGCCACAGAGACAATACTAACCAGCGCTTCGCGCTGGCGAAAGGTGAAAAGTGTCGTGATGTATTGGTTAGAAAGGAAATTTCCTAACGAATGCTACATGGCTCGCACCCGTGTGAGCGGGATGCGTGGCAAACCCCATCCGGAGCAAGGGCAAACCATCCGCCTATGGCGGGTGATGAAAAGTGGCTCGCTTGAGTCCGTCGGCAACGGCGGTACCAGATAGATAATTGCCTCCTGCAAAAAGCAGAAGACAGAATCCGGCTTACAGCTTGCCTTGGAATTATTGAGTTTTAATTTCAAATTATGAAACGATCAGAGTTGGCGTTTTCCTTCTTGCTGGTTCCGCTTGATTTCCTGATGATCGTCCTGGCCGGCATCTCGGCCTACAATCTGCGCTTCGCCCAGATTACCACCGAAATCCGGCCGGTAATTTTTAATTTGCCTTTCGCGGAGTTCTTGCAGATTCTCTTCGGTATCGCTGTCGCCTGGCTGATAATCTTCGCCTTTGCCGGCCTTTATCGCATCAAGGGCACCAAGAGCTTGGTCGAGGAGCTTTATAGCATCGTCCAGGCCTGTTCGACCGGCCTAGTCTTGGTGGTAATCATCCTTTTCTTTTCGCGCGAGCTTTTTTCGTCACGTTTCATCGTCTTGGCTGCCTGGCTCTTAGCCATCTTGTATATCGTCATCGCTCGCTCGCTGGTGCGCCTAGTGCAACGCATCCTGTTCAGTTATGACATCGGCGTGCACAAGGTCGTAGTCGTGGGCAATAGCAAGACGGCCGACATCCTCATCAATCGCTTTTCCAGCCAGAAGGCTAGCGGCTACGAGGTGATGAAGCGCTTGCGCGATTTCAGCATCGAGACCTCCCAAGAGCTCGAAGAGTTTCTGAAGAATAAGGAGGTTGATGAGATAATTCAGGCCGATCCGAACCTGACCAAAGCGGAAATTCTCCGCCTGTTCGACTTTGCCGATGAACATCATCTGACTTTCAAATACGCAGCCGACTTGCTTGATGCCAAAGTCCTGAAGACCGAGGTCGATGAGATCGCCGGGATACCGATCGTCGAGGTGCAGCGTACCTCGCTCGAAGGGTGGGGGCGGATTATCAAACGCTTTTTCGACATCATCAGCTCCATTATTCTGATCATCCTGACCAGTCCGGTAACGATCATTACCGCCCTGATCATCAAGATGGATTCCAAGGGGCCTGTTTTCTTTTCCCAGCGTGATGACGGCACGCCAGTCTATCGCGTGGGGCAGGGCGGCAAGCTGTTCCGTTATTTCAAGTTCCGTTCCATGCGACCGGGCACCGATAGTATGCGCTACACCGAACTGGCCGATCGCGATTTGCGTTCCGGATCCCCCTTGGTCAAGATCAAGGATGATCCGCGCGTCACCCGTATCGGCCGCTTTATCCGCCGGTACAGCATCGATGAGCTGGCCGAACTTTTCCTCGTTTTGCGCGGTGATATGAGCCTGGTCGGTCCGCGTCCCCACTTGCCTGAGGAGGTGGCTAAGTATGAACAGTCGCATAAGAAGGTCCTGACCATCAAGCCGGGAATCACCGGCCTGGCCCAGGTTTCCGGACGCAGCGATTTGTCGTTCGAAGAAGAAGTGAAATTGGATACCTATTATATCGAAAATTGGTCCTTGCTGCTCGATCTCTCGATCTTGCTCAAAACCCCTTGGGCGGTACTCAGGAGCCGCAAAGCCGAGTAATCACTATTAACCCCATCAATATGCGCGTCGCTTTAGTACATGACCACCTGGCCCAGGACGGCGGGGCGGAGAAAGTGTTGAAGGTCTTTACGGATCTTTTTCCGAGTGCTCCGATCTATACTTTGCTTTACGAGAAGAATAACGCTGACAAGAATTTCAAAGACAAACGGATCGAGACCTCGATTATCCAGAAGTTGCCAGGCGGAGTCAGGCACTATAAGTGGTATCTGCCGTTCATGCCGATGGCCGTCGAATTCTTCGATCTTTCAGGCTATGATTTGGTCATCTCGGATGCGAGCGCTTTCGCTAAGGGCGTAATCACCTCGACTGAAACGCTGCACATCTGCTATTGCCACACCCCGACCCGCTATCTCTGGAGCGATACGCATCAGTACATCAAGGAGCTCGGCTACAATAAGTATCTCAAGAAAGTCATCTCCTACATGTTAAGCTCGCTCCGGCTATGGGACCGCTTGGCCGCCGACCGGGTCGATTCGTACATAGCTAACTCCCAATTCATCGCCCAGCGGATCAAGAAGTATTATCACCGCGATTCCGTCGTCATATACCCGCCGGTTGAGACGGGTAACTTCGAAATATGCCAGGAGTTGGGCGATTATTTCCTTATCGGCGGACGCCTGGCTCCGTACAAGCGCGTAGATATCGTAATCGAGGCGTTCGTAAAGACCGGCAAAAAGCTCAAGGTCTTCGGCGACGGCATCGACATGGCTCGATTGAGGAAAATGGCTGCCGGCCATGACAATATCGAATTCATCGGCCGCGTCGACGACAAGGAAAAGGCCGTGCTGTATAGCAAGTGCCTGGCCTTTATCAATCCGCAAGAAGAGGATTTCGGCATTACGGCGGTCGAGGCGATGGCTTCCGGCCGCCCCGTAATCGCTTTGTGCCGCGGCGGCGCCAAGGAAACGATCATCGGCCACGAAACCGGCGAATTCTTTTACGAGCAGACAGCCCAGGCGATTGTTTCTGTCTTGAACCGATTCGATCATACGAAATATGATCCGCAGAAGATCAGGCAGCATGCGCTCAGCTTTTCGCGCGAACGCTTCATGCGTGAGATCAAGCTGTTCATCGAGAAGGAGTATCAGAATTTTTCAGCCAAAGTCTGCAAGTTTTAAGATATGAGAATCGGTTTCGACATCCGGCCATTGATGGACGCCAACTACAGCGGCGTTTCGGAATTTACCAAAGAGATACTTTTGGCAATGCTGGCTCTCGATACTGAAGACGAGTTCCGGCTATACTACAACTCATTCAAGGAAGTCAGCCACCGTTTCCCGGATTTCAAGCGACCGAATGCCGAAGTGGTTTCTACTCATTATCCCAACAAGATTTTCAATTATATCCTGCAAAAGCATCTTCGCTGGCCCAAGCTGAATCTCTTGGCTGGCGCGGATGTTTTTTTTGCTCCCCATATAAATTTTTACGCCTTGTCATCGTCACGACCGAGCGTTCTGGTCGTCCATGATCTCTCATTCCTGCGGTATCCGCATTTTTTTTCCTGGCGCAAGAATATCTGGCACTCGCAACTGGCCACGCGCAAACTGGCCCGATGCTTTACCAAGGTCGTCGCCATCAGTGACAATACCAAGCGCGACCTTGTCGAGCTTTGCGGCTTAAGTCCGGATAAGATCGAGGTGATACACTCCGGCATCAGTCCGGCCTACCGCCAGATCGGCCAGGAAAGCCGCCTGATCGCCGATCTCAAGTCCAAATACGGGCTTGCGGAGAGATTCATCCTGACGCTCGGGACAGTCGAGCCAAGAAAGAACATGGAGGGCCTCATTGAAGCCTTCGAGATGATGCTTGATGCCGAGCCTTCGTTCGGCGATCTTGATTTAGTGATCGCCGGCGGCCGAGGCTGGAAAAGCGATTCGATTATCCAGTCCTGGCAGAAGTCGAAATATAAGGACAAGATCAAGTTTATAGGCTATGTCGATAATAGCGACAAGCCGGCCCTGTATAGCGCGGCTGAACTGTTCGTTTTCCCGTCTTTTTATGAAGGCTTCGGCTTTCCGCCATTGGAGGCGATGGCTTGCGGAACGCCGGTAGTATCAAGCAGCGCCTCCAGCTTGCCGGAGGTGCTGGAGCAAGCGGTAATGTATGCCGATCCGTTCGATGTTTCGGATATGGCCGGAGCGATGGCTGCCGTGCTCGGAAGCCGCGATGTTGCGGACGGCCTCAAACAGAAGGGCCTTGCCCAGGCGGCAAAATTCACTTGGCCGGCAGCCGCCGCTAAATATTTGCAGTTAATAAGATCAATGAAATGAAAAAGCACGCTTTGTACCAAGTTTCCCTCAAAGTTTTCTTAAAAAATGAGCGAGGCGAAGTCCTGATATTGAAAGCCGCTGATGGCGGCTCGTACGAGGGGTTCTATGATTTTCCTGGCGGACGGATTGACGAATCGGAATTGGAAACGCCGCTAGTCGAAATCGCAAGACGGGAAATCGTCGAAGAAGTCGGGGATATCGATTTCATGATCAAGCCCTCTCCGGTCGCCACCGGTCGGCATTTCTTGCCGTCGCGCTCCGGCAATACTGCGGGCAACCACGTCCTATACGTCTTTTTCGAGGCGCGATTCAATGGCGGCAGCATTACGATCAGCGATGAACACCTTGATCATCGCTGGGTCGATCTTGAGGAGATCGACCTTGAAAAGCATTTCATTTCCGGATGCCTGGAGGGCGCAAAAATCTATCTGGGCAGATAAAAAAACCGGCCTCGGGCCGGTTTTTTCTATTTTATGATGGTGCCGATGAATTTCTTTCCTTCAAGGCAGAGCTTTAGATTCTTCAAGTCTTTGCCGTTGATGATATCCGTTTCGAGGCTAAGCTTTTCTGCCAGCTTGCTGGCGATCGGGTCGAACGGAGCATTGGCCCCAGGCGACCATTTATCCGGCAGCATCTTGCGGAAACTCGCCCAATCAATCCTTTCGATTTTTTTAGCATCCTTGAACCGGTTAGGATCCTTGTCGTAGACGTGCGTGATGTTGGAAAGGTTGATGACGCGTTTAGCGCCCAATTGGCGGGCGATCAGCACGGCGTCGTAGTCCGTCGACCAGCCTGGCTTCCAGCCGGCAGCGATCAATAACGGTTCGGTAAAACGGATCTTTTCCAAAGGGTGGGTGACAATCTTGGGGTTGGCGTCCTTCCAGAAAATCGTGCGCAGCAGATGAGCATTGATGCGAGTGGCGTGAATGCCGAGCCAATCGACATCTTCATCGGTCAACTTGATGACCCCCTTCGCAGCGGCTTGGTAGTTGCGGGCGGTGCGGCCCCCGCCGCAGATTATGACAAACCTCTGTCCGCGCTTTATCTGGGCATCGATCAGTTTCTTGAAGCTTTTCAAGAAACTGACATCGATTTGGTCGGGTACTACCAGGGAACCGCCGAGCGAAATTACGGTGATATTGTTCATAGGCGACTTTAAAAGAGGGAGCTGGGCTCCCTCGAGGTATTTGTTAGAATCTGGCCGAAACGGCTGCCCAATCGACGGCTTTCATGGCCGCGTCGATGTAGTCGGCGCGCTTGAGGCCGTAATCGATCATGTAGGCATGCTCGAAGACATCAAGAACCAAGAGCGGCTTCGCGCCCGAAAGGTGGCCCTGGTCATGTTCATTGATCCATGAGATAAAGAGCCTGTCGCTGGCAAGGTCGTGGTAGAGAACGACCCAGCCGATGCCTCGCATCGCGGCGACAGCACGGAATTCAGCCTCGAAATTTTCCATGGATACGAAATCAGAGGTTATCTTCTGAACCAATGCGGAATTGAAGTCATAAGGAGCCGGCTTGCTGGTCAGGTTGGCGAAATAGAGTTCATGCAAGCGCATGCCGTTCCACTCCCAGCCTAGCCGCCGGCGCAGTTCGGCGGCTTGCGGCGTTGCCAGCTGCCCCGCCGCTCCTAGCGCATTGAGTTCGTCAAGGACCTTGTTCGTGTTCGCGACGTAACCTTGATAAAGCGAGAGGTGGTTCATGATCAATTGGTCTGAGATACCCTGGATGCCTAGGATATTCTCAAAATTTTGCGCGGTGTATGCCATATGGTTCGTTTACTTGTTAGATATTTGATTGGTTGCATGGTTAGCCGACTGGCAGCTGCCCTTGGGCATCGAGCAAATCTTTGATCTTGTGCGCATGGAGATTGGTCGCGTCTTCTAATTCGGAAAAGACTTTTTTCAGCTCGGGCGAATCAGTCTGGAAGACAATGAAGAATTTTCCCTCCAGCATGCTGTTCTCAAGATCTCGGGAAATGGCTAAGGCGGTCAGGACAGGAATATCCTCCATGCGCGCTTGAGCAACTTTCTGGTTAAGGTATTCCAAGGAGGTCGTTATCGCCGGCAGCTTGAAAAGGTGCTCGTCGAATGACAGTTCGCCCCGGTCAGCTTTCTCATTCAGCGCGTGCAGCCAGCGGGCATGGTCTATTTCTTCAGAGGCGATGTCTTGCCAAAAACTTTGATAAAAATCATACTTTTGGCTGTAAATCTGGTAAAGCTGGCTCAAGGTCTCTTCATGAGTGGCCATGAGCTCGATCAAGCCGTCCTTATTGTTGGTCATATGTTGATTTAAGGGGTTAATTATCTTAAATTGTAGCATATTGCCCCTGTTCGGGCTATAATTATCATATGGAATTACGCATTAAGATTAGATTAATCCTTTGGACTATCCTGGGGCTTTCGGCGGCCTGGCTTTTGTATTCGGGGATAGTTCCGGGCGGCCGCATAACCTATACGAGCGATTTTGAGCGCCCCGGCTATTTCATTCGCAAATTGACACCGGAAGAACGCGTCTTGCCGGCAAAAGGCGGGGAACAAGCGATAGTCGGCGACCCGGCATATTTTGCGGTGCGCACGCCGCGCGCCTTCGCCCATGCCAAGATGACAGTAATCTACAAGAATCCTGACGCCATTCCGGTCATCGAGGCCGGCGTGCTGGCCGATAAGAAGGTGTGGCGATATCAGACCGAACCTTTGGAAAATATGAAGCTGGACGAATTGTCCGGTCGCTGGCCTTCGATCCGCCAAGGTCGCATTCTGCTGCTGCAGAAGGAGAAGAGGTTTGGGAGCCTGGAGGAATTTTTCAACAATTTGCCTGATTCACGCAAAGTCGCTGCCTTCAACCTGGCACTGGACGCGCCGTTCGAATTGCCAGATTATCGCCCCGGTACGACAACGAACGTTTTCTCGCAACCGCTCCGTGGCGCCTATCAATTCTACACCTATGCCAAGGATGAAAAGCTGTCATTCAAGCTCGAGGTCCAAGACCTTAATTTGAACAAGGATGCTGACCCGATCGAATTGAAGCTTTGGCAGGGCAACCGCTTGATTTCAAGCGCCAAATTGGCCGATGACGGAGCCGCTGGCGATACGGGGAAAATCGGTCCGATGCGCGAGCTGGCTCTCGAAGCCGCCGACCTGCCTGAGTCCGCCTATCGTCTTGAAGTGGTGGCCAATGACGACATCGTGACGAGCCGCATCGTCACGCCGCAATCCAAGCTCTCATTCATCAATAAGGTTTGGTTCGCCGAAGGGGGGAGTAAGCCGATTGTGCTGGATACGGATAGCCAGACGGTGAATGTGCAGACCACTGATCCGGCCAAGCTTTCGATAGTTACCGTAGGCCAGCATGAGCTTGAAGTAGCTGAGACTTATCGCCAGTACAGCGTATCGACTATCGGAAGGCTGACCAGTGTCGTCTTGCCTCAAGACGGCATGATCGTTTCCGGCGACGGGGTCTTCACTTTGTCCGGCAGCGGCTTTATCAATCCCGGCTATATGAAAGTGGGACCGGAATTTTTTCCTGATCAGCGCGGCGTCGAATATGTCATTGCTGATTATGTCGCTCCTGACCAGATCGGAGACGGCTGGCGCAAGGCCGAGGCCGAGTTCGATCTTGGTTCTGCCGCTTATCGTGAATTTTATAAATACAGTTTCATCATATCAGCCCCCGGACTCAAGGCGGAAGAACAGCCGCAGCGGAAGTTGGTCCTTAAGGAAATAAAAATCGAATTCAGCGGCTCAAGCCTGTGGGATAAGTTAAAAAACAAGATTTATGGCAAATAGCAAAATTATCATCCAGGAGATATTTTACGTTCTGACCGGGGCCTTGGCGATTTTTGCCGTCATGGAATCGGTATGGCCAGGGGTAGTTTTGGCTTACATTAACATAAACGCAGTCTTGCTTTTTTGGCTCTTTTTTGGTATCCTGGTACTTAGAAAAGGCTCGGTAAAAGGGCTTTAATTTGTTTAATATTGGTAAATTTATGATCGAAGGGGTTGTTATCAAATCCTTGGTCCAGTACAAGGATGAGCGAGGCTGGCTGGCCGAAATCTATCGTAACGATGAGACTGATTACCGCAGCGTCATGGGTTACGTCAGTTTGACTAATGAAAATGTGGTTCGCGGCCCGCATGAGCACGTCGAACAGGCGGATTGCTTTTACTTCGTCGGCCCAGGAACCTTCACACTGCATCTGTGGGATCGCCGCGAGGACAGCCTGACCAATGGCGAGTACATGAAAATTGAAGTCGGCGAGGATAATCCGACCATGGCCATCGTGCCGCCAGGCGTGGTTCACGGTTACAAATGCGTCAAGGGACCGGCCTACTCGATCAATCTGCCGGACAAGTTGTACAAAGGCGAGAAGAAACAGGAAGAGATCGATGAGATTCGCTGGGAGGAAAAGGCTGATTCTCCTTACCATATCGATTAGTAGAGATGAACAAATGAACGATTGTATTTTCTGTAAAATTATCAAAGGTGAAATTCCGTCGGCCAAGGTCTATGAGGACGATAAAGTTTTCGCTTTCCTGGATATCAATCCGGTGAACTACGGCCACACCTTGGTCATCCCCAAGGAGCATCATCAAATGATGCACGACGTACCTGACGAATTATTGGCATATTGTTACGTCAAGGCCAAGGAACTGATGATAAAGATGAAAAAAGCGCTTGAGGCCGATTATGTAACGGTCTCAGTCGTCGGTTTGGACGTGCCGCACTTTCACATCCACCTGATTCCGCGCTACTATGATGACGGCCTGGCCGGCTTCTGGCCGACTAAGAAGTATGGAGCGGGCGAGATGGAAGCCACTCTGGGAAAATTATCCAAGTAATAGCCAGACAACGATAGCTGCGACATTGAGAGCGCCATCGTTGTCACGGTCACTGGCGTTAAGAAATTATTATCATAATATGAAATTACTCGTTACCGGCGGTGCCGGTTTTATCGGCTCCAACTTCATCCGCTACTGGCTCAAGAACCATCCTGACGATTATATCGTCAATCTGGACCTTTTGACTTATGCCGGCAACGCGGACAACCTCAAGGACATCGAAGAAAATAACTATAATTACGAATTGGTCAGGGGCGACATCTGCGACGCTGGATTAGTGCACGATTTGGTGCAGGGCGTGGAGCTGATCGTCCACTTCGCCGCCGAGTCGCATGTCGATCGCTCGATCAATGATTCGAGCCCGTTCGTGCGCACCAATGTCGTCGGCACGCAGGTTCTCCTTGACGCCGCCAAGAACAACGGCAACATCCGCTTCCATCACGTTTCGACCGACGAAGTGTTCGGCTCGCTCGAGCTCGACGGCGACAAGTTCCGCGAGACTACGCCGTATGACCCGCGCAGCCCGTATAGCGCATCAAAAGCGGCTTCAGACCACTTGGTACGCGCCTATTGGCACACACACAAGCTGCCGATTACCATTTCCAACTGCACCAACAACTATGGCCCGTACCAATTCCCGGAAAAATTGATTCCGCTGTTCGTAACCAATCTGATGGAAGGGAAGAAAGTGCCGGTCTATGGCCGCGGTTCCAATATCCGCGACTGGATATACGTCGATGACCACAATGCCGGCGTCGAGGCGATTATCGAACGCGGCAAGATCGGCGAAACCTATTGCCTGGGCGGCGAAAACGAATTATCCAATCTCGAAATCACTAACGATATCTTGCGGCAGATGGGCGCCGGCGAAGAGATGATCGAGTACGTTGAAGACCGCAAGGGGCATGATTTCCGCTATGCTATGGACATTTCCAAGGCCAAGCAGGAGCTGGAGTGGTATCCGAAAGTCGATTTCAAGACCGGCTTGGCTAAAACCGTTGAGTGGTATAAGAGCAATCCTGAATGGTGGCAGAAACTGAAAGCTAAACATCATGCCTAAGGAGATATTGCTCGGACTAACCACGACGCTTGATTCTGATTGGCGGAAAAAGTGCGAGGAGATTGATGAGTTGGGGTTGACTAAGGTGGCTTTGTTTCCGACTTTTCTTGGAATCGAGGAGCGCAAAGAGCTCTATGGCTTGCTTGAGCATACTGGAATCCGCGAACTGCCGCATGTGCATCTGCGCAGCGATGACACGGAGGCGTGGGAAATGGAGCTTTTTGAAAAGCGATACAGCACCAAGGCGTACAATATCCATCCGCAGGCGGTCGACGCAGCTGTGCTGGCGCCTTATATGCACAAGATTTTCGTTGAAAACCAGTATGAGCCGCTGGAAGAGAAGGATGTCATCAAGTGCGCCGGCATGTGTCTGGATTTTTCGCACATCGAGGATGCACGCGTCCAGAAGGCGACAGTGGGCAACCCCTTGTCCGGGCTTTTAGGGAAGTATCCGGTCGGCTGCTGCCACATCTCACTGATAAGCAGTGAACAGCTGGCCGAGCATTACATGAAGGATTTGCACGAGCTGGATTATCTCATCAAGTACGCCGGTTACTTTCCAGACTTGATAAGCTTAGAGATGGAAAATCCGTTCGTGGAACAACTGCAAGCGAAAGAATATATCGAGAAGGTATTGAAACTTATATGAAAATATTAGTCTTAGGCGCCCAGGGCAATTTGGGCCAACAATTAATCAAGGTATTCGAGGCTGACCCGATGTTTTCGGTCGTCGGTTGGGATAGGAGCGAGATCGACGTCACTGATAAGGGCCTGATCAAAAAGAAGATCGATGATTTAAAGCCGGATGTCATCATCAATGCAGTCGCATACAATGCTGTCGATCACATGGAGAGCGACGAGGGTTGGGCGATTGCCAAGAAGCTGAATGTCGATGCCGTAGCGAATCTGGCCAAGGAAGCCCTCTCTATCGGTGCCACATTGGTCCATTATTCGACTGACTATGTTTTTGCCGGAGACAACGAAGCGGGCTACAAGGAGGATGACGAGCCGAAACCGATCAGCAAATACGGCGAAAGCAAATTGCTGGGCGAAAAGGAAATCATCAAGCTATCCGGCCGCGGCCTTAAGTGGTATGTCATCCGCACCTCCAAATTGTTCGGCCCCAAAGGCGAAAGCGAATTGGCCAAGCCCAGTTTTTTTGATGTCATGCTTAAGCTGGCCCAGGAAAAGGAAGAGCTGGAAATCGTCAACGAGGAAGTCAGCTGCTTCACTTATACCCCGGATCTGGCGCAGCGCACCAAGGATATCATCGATGGAGACTATGGCTACGGCATCTATCACGTGACGAATGCCAAGCCTGTGACCTGGTACCACGCAGCCAAGGAGCTGTTCAAGCAGGCCGGCGTCAAGATAAAAATCGTGCCGGTGTCTTCTGAAAAGTTTCCGCGCCCCGCCAAACGCCCAAAGTATTCGACCTTGCTTAACACGAAGCTTGGTAAGATGCGCAGCTGGCAGGAGGCATTGAAGGAATATTTAGCTATTAAGAAATAATTATGAAAGGAATTATCTTGTCAGGAGGGTCTGGGACGCGCTTGCGGCCGCTGACCAAAATCACCTCGAAGCAGCTGTTGCCGGTTTATAACAAGCCGATGATTTATTATCCCTTGAACACGCTGATCAAGGCGGGCATCAAGGAAATCTTGATCATCGTCGCTCCGGAGCGAGCTGGCGATTATCTGAACCTTCTCGGTTCAGGCAAGGAGTTCGGCGTCAAGTTCACGTACGAGATCCAGGACAAGCCGGCTGGCTTGCCCGAAGCCTTCGTAATCGGCGAGGCCTTTATCGGTTGTGATGACGTGACTATGATCTTAGGAGATAATATCTTCGAGGATGATTTCTCTGATGAGATAAAGAATTTCAAATCTGGGGCCAAGGTCTTCGCCAAGAAGGTCGCCGATCCGGAACGTTTCGGCGTGGTCAAATTCGATGACCAGATGCACGCAGTCCAGGTAGAGGAAAAGCCTCAGGATTGGATCAGTGATTACGCGCTGACCGGACTCTACGTTTATGACAACCGCGTCGTCGAGGTGGCCAAGAACTGCCAGCCGAGCGCTCGTGGCGAATATGAGATAGTCGATCTGCATCGCTGGTACCTCGAAAAGGGCGAGCTTGATGTCGCGATGGTCAATGGCGAGTGGCTCGATGCCGGCACCTTTGAAAGCCTCTTGCGCGCGCAGAACTTCGCCAAGGAAAAGATGCAGGACAAGATGATAATCTGATGCCTGAAAATAAGCATAAAATCTGGGTCGGTTTCATCACTTATGGCGAGTCGACTTTCAAATACCTGCCGTACTTCCTTGACTCGCTCGCCAAGCAGGCCGGTGTCGAGCTGCGGGTGGTGGCCGTCGATAACACCGAATCCGGCACGACCAATCTCGACTACTTGAAGCTGCGTCCGGAGGTTGAAGTGTTGTCTTTTGGCGCCAACTTGGGCTTTGGCAAAGCTTATAACTTGATGATTTCCCGCGCCGCGGCTCAGGGCGCCGAGTATTTTTTCGTTACCAATCCTGACGTCATCCTGGAGCCTGATGCCATCCGATTGATGGCCGAAGCGCTGGACGCGGAGCCTTTGTCAAGCTCGGCCTGTCCCAAGCTGAAACGCTGGGATTTCGCCAAAGGCGAAATGACCGGTTATATCGACAGTTGCGGAATCGTGCTTCGTCCCAGCCTTCAATTTTTCGATTTGGGGCAGGGAGAGGCGGATAACGGACAATACGACCAGGCGGAAATACTCGGACCATCGGGCGCTGCCGGCCTATTCCGCGTCAAGTCTCTCGAGGCCGTCAAAGAGAATGGCCAGTATTTCGATGAGCACTTTTTTATGTACAAGGAGGATTGCGACTTGGATATGCGATTAAGCCTGGCTGGCGGAAGATCAACCTTGGTTCCAGGCGCAGTCGCCTATCATGATCGCACCGCAGCCGGACATGGCGAGGGCGTGATTTCTCGCATCGGCAGCCGCCGTTCGAAGTCGCGCCAGGTCAAGATCTGGTCTTTCGTCAACCAGCAGCTGCTATATTGCAAGTACTGGCGGACGCTTGGTTTCAGCGGCAAAATAGGCCTTATTAAGCAGCAGTGCCAGCTGCTTGCCTATGTCTGCCTGCTTGAGCCGTATTTGCTTTTACAGCTGCCTCAGCTTGTTATCAAGCGGCGCGGTTTGAAATATTATGGAAAATAAGACTGATATATCAATAATAATCGTTTCCTGGAATGTCAGGGATAAGCTTAGGGAAAATTTGCAGGCCTTGCACGCAAGCTCGGGTGAAGTCAGCTTCGAAATATTCGTCGTGGATAATGATTCCGCCGACGCTACGGCCGAGATGGTCGCCAATGAATTTCCTTGGGTTAATCTCGTCGCAAACAAGGAAAATGTTGGTTTTGCCAAGGCTAACAACCAGGCTATCGCCGAAGCCAGGGGCGAGTTCGTGCTGCTTTTGAATCCCGACATGAAAGTCGAGCCCGATACTCTGGCCAATATGGTTGCCTGGATGCGGGAGAATCCGCAAGCGGCTGTTGCTGGTTGCTATTTGTATAATGAGCATGGGGCTGTCGTCAAGCATGTGCGCCGCTTCCCGACAGTTTGGGACCAGCTGGCGATCGTCTTGAAGCTGCCGCATCTTTTTCCGGGCGTCCTGGCGAAGTACTTGAGGAAGGATTTCGATTACAGCCAGCCTGCGCGCGTCGATTCGGTCAGGGGCGGCTTCTTCATGCTTCGCAAAGAAACAATCCGTGATGTCGGCTTGCTGGACGAGAGATATTTCATCTGGTTCGAGGAGGTGGATTACTGCCGTCAGGTCGAGGCAAAGGGTCTGCAGATCTGGTACGCTCCGGCGGCCAAATGCCTTGACTATGTCGGGCAAAGCTTCAAGCAGGTCAAGCGCGGGACGACGCAAATCTATTTCCAGGATAGCATGCTTAAATACTTCAAGAAGTGGCACCCGTATTGGCACTATCTGCTATTGAAGCTCGCCTGGCCGATCGGCCGCGCGGCTGTAGCAGCGGCAGGAATTTTAAAAATCAGAGCACGAGCTAAAACATAAAAAAACCGCCCTATCCGGGCGGTTTTTAATATCAGCGTTTTTTCGCGTAGGAGATATCCGTGAGCATGAATTTGTCACTCAGCCTGATGAGGCTGCCGGTGACGTAGGGAAGCTCGTAGAGGTATTTCGAAAGCTGGTTGGGCTTGGCGGCGTAGGGATTGCTGAATTCGTAGCCGTTGAACAGGTTGTTCTTGATGTAGTCGTATTTGATTTTAAGCACCGGGCGCCTCTCCGCCTTCATTCGGAAGTATTCCGGGTACACGATATATGACGTCACCGATTCGGCCGCATCTTCGATGGGATTGGTCATGGCGTACCGGCTGACAAAATCCGATTGGTTGTTGCTTGAAACATTGTTGAAGGGCGAGTCGGATTTGGTCAGGTTGAATGATTTGCCGGTACAGAACGAGACCGGATAATTGAGACGATTGTCGAGCCAATGGGTGAATTCATGGACGAGCATTTTCTGGTAAAGCATTACGTTCGGATAGGTCGATGGCTGCGATGACTGCGTAAGCGCGCCGTAATAGCCGATATTCATGCCGCTCGGCGACTTGAAATTGAAACCGAATAATCCGGGTGTTTGCACGGTTTTGTTCTGGTCGAATCCGGAATATGTCCGTCCGGAGCAGCCGTTGGCCAGTGCCTCGGGAACCTGGTAGCACAAGCTGGCAAGGAGGCACTGGTTGTCGTAATCGAAGTAGTTGCCTCCGACGTTGTAAAGATCGAAGATGGCCGCATAAGAATAAGCGGCATATTTCTGGGGGATGGCCTTGCCGAAATCCGGCCCGGATATCGAGGAAAAATTTGGCAGCTTGGCCGCTCGGGTATCGATGGCCGCCTCCGCTTTGGCAAGACGGCAATCAAGCTCAAGAATGAACTTCTTATCGATTGTCCTGCCTGGCATCATGATGTTGCCGGTGTAGCCGGCCATCTGCAGGGCGTTGTAGACGCGCCAGGAAAATGAGCCGATATCGCTCATCTTGTAATTGTACATGCAAGAGGCGATATCCTTGATCGGGCTGGCCAGCTTGGCTGTCGTGTTGCCGGCAGCGACTGCGATAGCCTCGGAATCATTTTTCAAGTAGGAACTCTTCAGCGGGCAGGTTTGGTTTTCGCAAGCGGTAGCGCAAGACGCTTCACGATCAAAGAAAAATTGCTTGTCAGGTGCGAAATTACACGCGCCTTCGGAGCAGCCGTATTGGCATTTGATGCTTTTCGAAGCGATGCCGTCCTTGGTGCAATAAAACTCTTTCAGAGTATCGTTATCGATACAGGCATCAGAACCATCAGTCAGCTTGCCGTTGCCGTCTGAGGCCGTGGCCGCTCCGGGATATTCTTGATCGATACCGCCGTCGGAGTCTGAGCAATATTTCGGAGAGAATTCAGCACTGACCATCGCTTGCCTGAGCGTCCGGCTTTTGGCCGAAAGCGGATACTGGAATCTTATGAGGAGCGGCGTCTTGGTCCTGTTTTCGAAAGGTACGCCGATCTGATTCTGGAAGGGCTGGGCTTTTTCGCTGCCCCATTGGTAGGTCGCGTTCCTGACATTCTTGCCGCATTTTACCTGGATGACAGTAGATTGGTCATTCTGGATTGCTCCGCCGTTGGGTGTGATTTCGCAAGTGTTCTGGCCGGACTTGAAATGCCAGGTATAGGTCCGCGGCTTCTTTTTCTTGTCGGCCCCGTAGTAAACATACGAAACGGATAGCGCTTGGAACTTTTCCGCGTTATAAACCGTTTTGACGGATTTATTAAAAGTTTTGGGCTTTTCATTGCCCCAGTAGTAGGATGATTTGACGACCCGGCTGCCGCAAATGATGGTTATTTGGGTCTTGTCGAAAAACATGCCGCTGACCGGCGTGATGACACAGATTTCTTCTTCGGGGAGGGCAGCATTGACGACAGCTGGAGAAAAAACAAAAAAAGCCCCAAGAAAAAGAAGCAGGGTAAGTTTTTTCATGCATTTAGTATTTATAAAGCTTGTTGGTGGTAGAATTCGACCGGTGAAAAGTCGTCAGTCAGGACCGGCATATCGTTATCGATAGGCTTTTGCCATTTTGTGTCTAAAAGCTTCTGGGTTTGGGTGTCATCGGACTTGAAGCTGAATGGTGCGGTCCTCTTGGAGGCGACCAAGATGACATTCTGCATGATTTCGCCGTCATCCGGGTGTTGGACCGGCAGAAGGTAAACCTGGGGAAAGACCTGTTTGAAGGTTTCGATTTCAGCCCGGAGAAACATTCCTCGCTTGCCTTCTATCCCGGAGATGACGTTGAGCAGGGCCACGCCATCGTCGTTTAGGATCGAGCTCATCTTTTTGGCAGTCTCCAAGGTTGTCATTTGGTGCGGAATATTCGTTGAGCCGAAGACATCGCTGAAAATGACGTCATATTTTTCCTTGGCATTATTCATGAAAATGCGGGCATCTTGGTGGATGATGCGGAGCCGGGGATTCTTGTCGTCCAGCTTGAAGTGTTTTTTGGCAACCTCTGTCATGCCAGGGTCGATCTCTACCACATCGATTGTCGATTCAGGGTAATGATCGAGATAATATGAGGGGAAAGTGTAGGCCGCGCCGCCAAGCATGAGGGACTTGGAAAAGGAAGGGTTGAAATACTCGGCAAGCTGGTAATATTTCATGTATTCGAATACGGGCTCGTTTGAATCAAGAAAGCGCCCGGATTGAGCGCCCCTGGAGTCAGTCTGCATTATCAATATCGGCTTGCCTGTCTTTTCGTCGGTCACCTCCTGCAGCCAGAGACGATTATATTGCGTGTCGATATCGATGATGTCGGCCCTGGTGTACGGTTTGATCAGCGGCGTCGGTATCAAGGTCAGGATTAAGAAGGCGATAATGGCCGTAGATTTCTGCGCGGTAAAATCATGCCGATAGATAAGCAGCGAAAGCATGGCCATAGTTATGGCCAAGGCAAAGACGATATTGCTGGTGCCGAAGGTCGGGATAAGGAAGAAGCCGGCGAAGAAAGTTCCGGCAATGCTGCCGATAGTCGAAATCGCATAAAGATTGCCGACGGTCTTGCCCGAATTGCCGACGCTGTCGATTTTTAACCTGACGGCGTATGGAGAGACTAGCCCCGATAGGATGCTGGCAGGGGCAAAAAGTATCAAAGATGAAAGGATGGCGAAAAAAGCAACATGGCCGCGCATCAGCGGTATGGCAATGGTCAAGAGCGGGTCTTTGAGCATGCCGGTTAAGCCGATGCATAGTCCGGTAAAGAATATGATGATCGAAAGCTGTTTCATGCTAGGGTTCTTGTCAGCGTATTTGCCGCCCAGCCAGTAACCGACGCTCAAGCTGCCAAGAATTACGCCGATAATCGAAGTCCAAACATATAGGGAAGTGCCGAGGTATGGCGCCAGAATCCTGGATCCGGCCAACTCGAAAATCATGACTACCGCACCGCTGATGAAGACAGTGATTTCTAGAAGGTGTTTTTTCATGTGTTGAGCATTATGGTTTAATGAAGTAAAATAAACTTATTGATATTATATAATTTTAGCTATTTTTTGTAAAACTATGAAAAGGATATCCTTGTTGGCTTTTTTGTTGTTATTGCTGACGGCTTGCGGATCGCAAATCGAAGGAAAGCCGGCCAAGACATATAGCGAAACCTTGGTAGGCGCCTTGAAGGACGGCAAGACGATTACGGAGTATAACAACCAGCGGGTTAAATCTATCAATGAAGAAGCGGAATTGGTGCCAGTTGAACCTGAACCAGTTGGCGAAACGGCTCCGATCGAGGTGAAGAAAATATTTTACAAAGTACTCAAAATCGTCGATGGCGACACGATTGACGTGGAAATTGATGGCAAGGCTGAACGCTTGAGACTAATCGGCATCAACACTCCGGAAACTGTCGATCCCAGACGTCCGGTCGAGTGTTTCGGCAAAGAAGCTTCGGCCAAGGCTGTGGAGTTCCTCTCGGGCGAGGAGGTCGAGCTGGAGAGCGACCCGACTCAGTCCGACAAGGATAAATACGGACGATTGTTGAGGTATGTCCGCACCAAGGAAGGTTTTTTTTATAATCTGGAGATAATCAAGCGGGGTTATGCCTATGAATATACTTATGACACCCCTTATCAATATCAGGCGGAATTCAGGGCAGCGCAGGCCGATGCCAAGAGTCAGGGGCGAGGACTTTGGGCGGATGGGGCGTGCGGACTGGGAAATGTCCGTTAGGCATATTGATTTATTATCTAAAATAAGCTAAAATATATCTTGAATTAGAGCGGATATGGCAAAGGTAGCAATCATAATCAGCCCCAATTGGCGCGATTATGCCAAAAAATATTTGCCCGACTGCCTCAAGGGCGTCAGGGAACAGAATTGGACAGGCGAGTCCAAGCTTTTTTTAGTTGACAATGAAACGAGCGAGGCTAGTTTTGAATATCTGAAATCATTGGCACCAGAGGCGGAAATCATCAGAAATGCCGAAAATGCCGGTTTTGCCAAGGGCAATAATGTTGCCATGCGCAGAGCTCTTGATCAAGGATTCGATTATTTGCTGCTGTTAAATATGGATACTATTGCCGATCCGGATGCTGTCGCCAACTTGGTCGCTACGGCTGAGCGCAGCCAGGCAATCGGCGCAGTCCAAGCACGATTGATGCTTTGGCCCGAAAAGAACAAGGTGAACAGCTTGGGCAATGCAACCCACTTCATGGGCTTCGGCTTTTGCGAGGGATACGCGGCTGATGGCAGTCAGATAGATTATGGCGAATTGGAAAGTAAAGCGATTTTTTATCCATCGGGCGCAGGGGTGATGTTTGCCGCCGAGGCCTTGCGCTCAGTCGGCTTATTCGACGAGGAGTTATGGATGTATAATGAGGACCAGGATCTCGGCTGGCGCTTATGGCTGGCTGGTTACAGCTGCGTTCTAGCTCCGCGCGCAACGGTATTCCATAAATACGAATTCAGCCGAAGTATCAGCAAATATTATTGGATGGATCGCAATCGCTTGGTTGTCGCTTTTATGAACTACAAGCTGCCTACGATCATGCTGATTTTGCCGGCTATGCTGGTAATGGAAGCTGGGCAAGTGCTTTTTGCCATCAAGGGCGGCTGGTTCAAGGAAAAGCTGCGAGTCTATGGTTACTTCTTGTCGCCTCGCTGTTGGAAGCATATAATCGCCGGCCGTCGCGCAGTCGGACGCTTGCGGAAAGTGCCTGACCGCGAGATAATTAAAATGCTGGCTTCGAAGATAGAATTCCAGGAGTTGGAGTCGCTGCCGCTGAGGATCGCAAATATCGTCTTTACTGCTTACTGGCGAGCAGTCAAGCATTTAATTGTCTGGTAGCATGATGGATTTAAGCATTATAATCGTGAATTATAATACTAAGGAAAAGACCTTAGCCTGTTTGGCGTCCTTGAGCAGGGCTGATTTTGACGGACTGGCCAAGGAAGTAATCCTGGTTGACAATAATTCGTCCGAATCAGTAGAGTATGAGGCCCGGACCATAATCGATGGCTTGATCTTTATTAAGAACCCTGCCAATGTCGGCATGGGGTCGGGCAATAACGTCGGCATCAGGCGCGCGACAGGCGAATTCGTGCTTATTCTCAATCCTGACACCGAGGTCAAGCCAGATGCGATCAGGACGATGCTCGGCTATTTGCGCGATAATCCTGGCGTCGGTCTTGTCGGCCCGGAGCTGGTTTATCCTGACGGCACGCCGCAGGATTCCTGTTACCGCTATCCCAACCTGGTCTTGCCGTTGGTCCGCCGGACCTTTGTCGGCGGCTTCGCTAAAGATTATCTGGATTATTACCTGATGAAAAATCTTGATCTGACCAAGGCGCAGGCCGTCGATTGGATCATGGGTTCCTGTCTCTTGATTCGGAAGAGCGTCTTAGACCAAGTCGGCCTGTTCGATGAACGCTTTTTCATGTATTTCGAAGATACCGACCTTTGCCGCAGGATCAATAACGCCGGGCACAAGGTCGTCTATTTGCCGTCCGCCCGCGTCGTTCATCATCATGGGCGAGCAAGCGCCAAGAGGCATTGGTTTGTCGCTTTGTTTACCAACAAGATGTCGCGAGTCCATCTTTATTCACTGATCAAGTATTCCATCAAATGGAAATTTAAATAAAAATCTATGAAAATCAAGAAAGCCATCGTGGCGGTCGCCGGCTCGGGCACGCGCTTGCTGCCAGCCACAAAGTCGATGCCCAAAGAAATGCTGCCGATCGTCGACAAGCCGATCATCCAATTGCTAGTCGAAGAGCTTGTTGAAGCCGGCATCCAAGATATCATATTGGTGACCAAGTGGGACAAGAAGCCGCTGGAAGATCATTTCGATTATAACTGGGCCCTGACCCATGAGCTGAAGCAGGCCGGCAAAGAGCACCTTTTGGACGAGGTCAAAAAGATAGCCGATATGGCG
Source organism: uncultured Gammaproteobacteria bacterium (assembly GCA_964443495.1). Classification (GTDB taxonomy): domain Bacteria; phylum Patescibacteriota; class Patescibacteriia; order Patescibacteriales; family GWE2-39-37; genus JAAXUA01. Next base: position 645,545 of record CAYUCS010000001.1, on the reverse strand, counting down.
AACTTCATTTACGTACGGCAAAAAGGGCCCTATGGCAACGGTACGCCGATACTTTCAGCGGCCAGCTTGGTCGAAGATGAACCGTTCGTCTTCTGCTTCGGCGACGACTTGGTGAAGTCCAAGGTTTCATTCACCAAGCAGATGGTCAAGGATTACGAGAAGCACGGCAACCCGATCATCGCGGTGCAGGAGGTTCCAAAGAGCCAGGTCAATCGTTATGGCATCGTCAAATTGAGAGGCAAGTCTATGGAAATCGAGGACATCGTCGAGAAGCCATCTATCGAGGAAGCGCCTTCACGGCTGGCCGATTTCGGACGCATGGTCCTTAATCAGGAAATTATCGATATTCTCAAAAGGACGGCTCTGGGCAAGGGTAACGAGCTTTGGATCGTGGACGCAATCAGGACTTATGTCAAGAATGGCGGTAAGTTCATGGCCAAAACCGTCGAGGATGGCGAATGGCTGACCACGGGCGACCCGCTGAACTATATTACGACCATCATGAAATACGCCTTCGATCGCAAGGATATCGGCAAAGATGTGAGGAAGTTCGCGAAGCAGCTGTTGGAAAAATAACATATAAAAAATACGCCCGAGCGGGCGTATTTTTTATATGTTTATAGATCGATAGAGTATAGTCCTGTTTGGCCTTGAAGCTTGCCGATGACGTAAAGAGCAGTCGCCTTCTTGTTGACGGCAATGCCTTTGATGTCGGCTCCATCTGCCAAGGTGATGGTGTTATGCCGGTCGCGGTCATCAAGTTCGAAGCTGGTGATTTCGCGGTCGGTCGCGTAGATGATGTAATTATTGCTCAAGTGCCATAATGCTTGGCGGATGGGTTGGGCAACGCGGGTCAAGAGGTTCTTCTGCTTGATGTTCTTCTCGTAGATGAATATTTCCGAGTCGTTCCAGCCGAGCAAGCGGTCTTTCGAAACCCAGTAGCCTCCGGAAATATTCGCAATAGTATCCTCTAAGGGGTAGTAGCCGTCAAAGTTTATCAAATGCAAGTTGCCGACCGGTTTGTCCAGCAAGTTGACGTAATTCTGGCCGTAATCGACAAAAGCCACATCTTTGGAGCTGGGTATTGATATTTCTCTGACAGCCGAGCCGCTAGATAGGTCGTAAAGGAGGACGATGGATTTGGCCTGCTTGTAGAAAGCTAAGTAGAGCTTGTTGTCCGCTTGGACAAAGTCCGAAAGCGGCAAGCCCTTGAGTGCTGGCGGGATAGCCGCTTCGGAAAACAGAGTCGAGCTTTCCTGCTTGCTGATATCGTACTGGAAAACCTGCCTGCCGATCTGATAATAGAGAATTGTTCCGTTGGAAGCAGACCATTTGGCATTAAGGATATTCTTACCTAAAGTTTTCTCGATGTTGATTGCAGACGCGGACTGGTCCAAGCTGATAAGGGTGTTTCCGACAAGGGCCAGCTTGCCGTCGCTTGACCACATGGCGCTCCGCGAGCTGCTGGCAGCCGAGCTGGCGACCAAAGATTGGGTTGAGGCATCGAACAGTTCGGCGCCAGATGTTCCGCTTGAAAGCAGGAAGCCGGAATCTGGAGATGCCAGGAGAGCCGCTTTATCCCCGGCGGACAAGAGTTTGGGCAAGCTTTGCTTGAACAGGGTGACGTCTTCGGCATATGTCGATTCGCCAGGCTTTATCTGGAGTTTTTTCTTCCAAGGCCAATAGCCAGGCAGGCTGAATTCGACCGTGTATTCTCCCGGGATAAGATTCTTGATTTTTGCCGGAGTGACTGTCTTGTCGCTCAAGCTCAAAAGCTTGTTGACGAAATTGCTCTGTGACTGGCGGTCCAGCTTGATTTCCGCTCCTTGCGGGTAGCTGTCCACGATAAGCATGCCGGTTTTTACCAGCGCTTTCTTGTTAAGGCTCAGTTGGTATCCGTTAGCATAAAGTATGACTAACGGCGTAATGATGCAGAAGGCACCGATAAAAATGAAGTAGAGGAGCCGGCGTTTGGCTAATGTCATGTCTGTTATTCGATTTTGTTAATTGCCGCACCGAGCGAGCGAAGGCGCGAATCTATCATCTCGTATCCGCGTTCGATTTGGTAGATGTTGTCGATTTCAGTCTTGCCTTGGGCGATCAGCCCGGCAATAATCATGGCGATACCGGCACGCAAATCAGGGCTTGTCAGCTTGCGCCCGGACAATGGCGTTGGTCCATTGACGACAACTCGGTGTGGGTCGCACATGATGATGTCAGCACCCATCTGCGTGAGCATGTCTGTGAAAAGCAGGCGGCGGTCATAAATCGTTTCATGGATGATCGAACTGCCCTTGGTCTGCGTGGCGAGGACCGTGTATGGCGATTGCAGGTCGGTAGGAAAACCGGGGTATTCGTGGGTCTTGATGCTATAGGCCTTAAGTTTCTGGCTGGGAAAAACTTCCAAAAAGTCGTTGCCAGCCTTGAATTTGACGCCGATCTTTTCAAAGATGCTCAGCAATATTTCAATATGTTCCGGGATGCAGTCGGTAATCTTGAGGTGGGACTGGGAGGCGGCGGCCAGGATGGCGAAGGTGCCGGTTTCGATGCGGTCAGGGATGATGCGGAATTCGCCGGCCGAAAGCTTGTCCACTCCATCGATGATCATGGTTGGAGTGCCGGCGCCTTGGATCTTGGCGCCTTGGTCGTTCAGATAATCGGCCAAGGCTTTTATTTCCGGTTCGCACGCGCAATTCTTGAGAGTCGTGCGCCCTTTAGCCAGGGTGGCGGCCATCATCAGGGTTTCAGTGCCGGTGACACTGACTGTAGTGAAGAAATATGAGCAACCCTTAAGACGTGCGGCTTCAAGGTGGTAGTAGCCGTCCTTGACTGACAGCTTGGCTCCAAACTCAACGAAGCCTTCGAGGAAAAGGTCGATTGGGCGTTTGCCAGCACCGATGACGCAGCCGCCTGGATGAGGAAAGCGGACCTCGCCGGTGCGGGCCAGAAGCGGGCCGACGAAGACGATTGAGGCACGGAGCTTGTTGGCGAATTGCGGCTTGAGTTCATTGGTGGCCACCTCCGGGATGCTGATGGTGCATTCGCTATCGGCAATATCGACTCGCGCCCCCAAATCCTTGATCAGATCCAGGGCTTGGCGCACGTCTTCTATTTGCGGAAGGTTAGTTATTTTTAGCGGCTCAGCCGAAAGCAGGGCTGCTGGGATTATCTTCAAAGCAGCGTTTTTGGCGCCCTTGACCGAGATTTCTCCCTTAAGTTCATGGCCGCCCTCAATGACATATTTTGACATATTTTGACTGTTAATTATTCTTAACTATTTTATACCAAATTTAGCCTAAATTCAAGGTTGGATGTTTGCTCAAAAAACAGATGGTTGATATAATGAAAAAAAATAATCAAACCATATGCAATATAACCAAGAAGGCCGCGGAGCGGTTAAGCGGCTAGTTTTTATTACTTTGAGCCTAGTACTGATCATAATCGTTTTCCAGATCGGTTTTGTTGCTGGCAAGATAGATGTCCGGCAAGACCAGATATTGTCTTCGGAGCAATCCAAGGCCAAGGTTATCGAGAAGATACTGGGCATAGGCAATGAGACTCCGGAATCCGAAGCACGAAACGTAGATTTCCAGCTTTTTTGGGACGTCTGGGACACCTTGAAGCAGAAGTACGTCAAGAAAGACACGCTCAAGGAACAGGATTTGTTTTATGGTGCCATCAGAGGAATGGTGGCGGCTGCCGGCGACCCGTACACCGTTTTTCTCGATCCGAAAGAGTCCAAGGTTTTTGCTGATGATTTGGCCGGAACCTTCGAAGGCATCGGTGCCGAGATCGGCATCAAGAAGGAGCGCTTGCTGATCATCGCTCCATTGCCCGACTCTCCGGCAGAAAAGGCAGGCCTGCGTGCTGGCGACCGTATCTTGGCGATTAACGGAACGACGACATTGGGCATGAACGTCGATGAGGCGGTCAGCAAGATTCGCGGCCCGAAAGATACGGTCGTGACACTGACTATCAATCATAATGGCGAAGATACTGTCAAAGAGGTGAAGATCACACGGGGATTGATCGTAATCAAGAGCGTCAAGACCTCGATGGGCAAGAACGGAATCTATACTATAACCGTCACGAGCTTTAACGATGATACCGAAGTCTTGTTCAATCAAGCTGTCGATGACATCGTGGCCAAGAAGCCGAAGGGCATCATCCTTGATTTGCGCAATAATCCCGGCGGGTATCTCAATGTCGCCGTCAGCATGGCAGGCAATTGGCTTGATAAGGGAACGGTCGTGGTTAGCGAGAAATTCGGCGACGGCAAGAATGATGAATATCCGGCCGCCGGCTTAGCTAGACTTAAGGGCATCCCGACTGTCGTCCTGGTCAATCAGGGCAGCGCTTCGGCCTCTGAAATCGTTTCCGGCGCCCTGCAGGATCATGGCGTAGCGAAATTGGTCGGCAAGCAGACTTTCGGCAAGGGCTCCGTCCAGGTGCTTGATAAATTGAAGGACGGATCATCACTTAAGGTGACGATCGCGCAATGGCTCACGCCCAAGGGGGTTAACATCAGCGAGAAGGGCATCACTCCAGATGTTATCGTTGATTTGAAGAGCGAGGATTACGAGAATAATAAGGATCCGCAAATGGACAAGGCGATCGAGTTGCTGACAAAGCCTCAGAAAAAATAGGTATTTGAGAGCCGGTAAAAGCCGAGCATCCAGGCGTGTCAAAATAGAGACATTCAACCATAAAAAAAGCAGTCCCGAAGGACTGCTTTTTTATAGAGACGGAACTATTTGGCTGAAACGACGTTGACGATCTTGATCTGACGAAGCTTATTGTTGAAACCGATAATCTTTTTGGTTGAAAACTTCACGACGCCAGTCGCAGTAGCGAATAAAGTGTCATCCTTGCCAATGCGGACATTGGTGCCTGGATGGAACTTGCTGCCACGCTGCCTGACGATGATTGCGCCCGGCTTAGCCTGTTCGCCTCCATAGAGTTTGACGCCGAGTCGTTGACTGTTCGAATCTCGGCCGTTGGATGTGGAGCCACCCGATTTCTTTGTAGCCATAGTGATTGCCCGTTAATTGTTGCCAAGCCACGACTTAAGCGTTAACGAGTAATTATTACTAGTATTAAACAAAAAAATAAGATCCCGTAGGGCTTATTTATTAATGAATTTAGTTTAACATTAAATTATGCAAATGTCAATATTTCGATGGCGGGGTTGGCTTAGCTCAGAAGGAGTGCAAAATAACTGCTCCAAAAAATCTAGCCGTTTCTTGGCTTGACAAGGGCAGGAATTCTGGTATATTTTTAATACCAAGTAATTTAGTAGGATTATGAAATTTTCAACCAAGACCACTTACGGGCTTAGGGCGATGATTTGCCTGGGCCGCAATTGGCAGCTGGGCGACCTTTCGTTGGCTGAAATCGCTCAGAGAGAAAAGATTTCCTTGTCATACTTGGAGCAGCTGTTCGCCAAACTGAGGCAGGCCAAGCTAGTCGTTGGCAGCCGTGGTTCCGGTGGCGGCTATCAATTATCGCGGGGGCCGGAAGACGTTTCGGTCTTTGAAATAATTTCCGCGCTCGAAGGTGAAGCGGAGTTATTCTATTGTTTGGCTGAAAATGGTAAAATTCATTGTAGCGCAGATTGCCATTGCGGAGTGAATCTGGTTTTCAAGAAAACCAATGAGGCGCTCAAGAAAGCATTGACCGACCTGACGCTCAATAAGCTTTTATCATAAACATATCAAACATCGAAAATTCCCAAAGCTAGCCAGCTTCGCCATCCTTATTTTCTTCTCGTCCCCCATGATTGTATTGGCCGATCAGCCCCTTGATTCTGACGGTGACAAGGTTTCCGACCAGGATGAGGTCATGATCTTCCGTACCGATCCGCAAAAAAGCGATACGGACGGCGACGGATTCAGCGATGGCGAAGAATTGAAAAACGGCTACTCGCCTTATGAAGTAAAAAAAGGCTTGAAGCTGGAGTCGGGGGACGCGGACAAGGACGGTCTCACCGATCGCATGGAGCTTAATTTCCGATCGGACCCTACGGCTGCCGATACTGACGGAGACGGTTTCAAGGACGGTGAGGAGGTGCGGAACGGCTTTGATCCGAACAAGGCAAGCGAGAAGCTGCCTAAAAAGATTGAAGTCAATTTGGCCAAACAGGAGTTGTCTTATTTTCTGGGACAAGTACGGCTGGCAACCTCGACTGTTTCGACCGGCAAACCGTCGATGCCGACTCCGAAAGGCACTTTCAGCATAATCAACAAAAACCCCAAGGCTTGGTCAAAAAGTTACGGGCTTTGGATGCCTTTCTGGATGGGGATTTCCGGAGGGCGAGTCGGCTTTCATGAATTGCCAGAATGGCCGAGCGGCTACAAGGAGGGAGCTAATCATTTGGGCAAGCCTGTTTCCCATGGCTGCATCCGTCTAGGTGTCGGCCCGGCGGAAAAGCTTTATCGTTGGGCTGAGGTGGGCACGAAGGTCGTAATTTATTAATCAGTGGAAAGATATGATATATACCAAGGAAGTGATCAAGCACTTCAAAAATCCGCATAATCAGGGTTCGATCAAGAATGCTGATGCCGTCGGGCAGAAAGGCAACGCCGCATGCGGTGACGTGATGAAGATATATTTGAAAATCGATCCCAAAGGAACCAAGGCTAAGCCTGGTCCGATGGTGAAGGATATAAAATTCGAAACCCTCGGTTGCGCTGCTGCCATAGCCGTTTCTTCAGCATTGACTGATAGGGTCAAGGGCAAAAGCCTGGACGAAGCCTTGGCGATAACCAAGGATGATGTAGTCAAGGACCTTGGGGGTCTGCCGGCACCGAAAATCCATTGTTCGATGCTTGGACTCGAAGCTTTGCATGAAGCGATCAAGCAATATAATTCTAAATAGCACGAATATGAAAAATAAGATCGAAAAGCAGCTGGAAAAGATCCGCCCGTCATTGCAGATGGATGGCGGCGATGTCGAATTTGTCAGTTTTGATGAGGCGACCGGCAAGCTACAAGTGCGCCTACTGGGCCATTGCGCTCATTGCCCCATGTCGCAGATCACCCTGAAACAGGGAATCGAGGCGACGATTCGTGAGAACATCCCCGAAGTCAAAACCGTTGAAGCCGCTTGATATGAAAAAGGAAAAGCCAATTTATCTTGACCATAGCGCGACCACCCCGGTTGACGCCGACGTGTTGAAGGCGATGTTGCCGTATTTTTCTGACAATTTCGGCAACCCGTCCTCAGTGCACCAATTCGGTCAGCGAGCGATGGCTGGTGTCGATGCTGCCAGGATTGATGCTTCGGAATTTTTGAATTGCGATGCCAATGAGGTGATTTTCACTTCCGGATCGACTGAAGCGAATAATCTGGCCCTTAAAGGCGTAGTCGCGGCCCTGAAAAGGAAAGATCCAGCTGCCAAACTGCATGTAATCACTTCCGTTATCGAGCACGATTCCGTACTTGAGCCCTTGGCTGGACTTGAGCGCGCTGGAGTCGAAGTGACCCATGTCCCGGTTGATAAATCGGGTGTGGTTGATATGAAGTTTCTCGAGTCATCCATCAAGGATAATACGGTTCTTGTTTCGATTATGTACGTCAACAGCGAGGTTGGCAGCATCCAGCCAGCCAAGGCGATAGGCAAGCTTGTAAGGAAGGTCGGTGAGCGTCGAATCAAGAATTGGAATAATTTGAAGCCTGAAATCCGCCCGGCCAAGCCGCTGCCGATTTTTTTCCATACTGACGCCACGCAAGCGGCCAATTTTTTATCGTGCAACGTGAAAGCTCTGAATGTAGACTTATTGTCCCTTTCGGCTCACAAGATTTACGGCCCCAAAGGAGTCGGCCTGCTTTTTGCCGCCAGCCATGTGCCGTTAGCAGCTCAGCAGCTTGGCGGCCATCATGAAAATAATCGGCGCAGCGGCACCATAAACGCTGCGGGAATTGTCGGTTTCGGCAAGGCGTTGCGCAACCTGTCTTCCGCGAATCAAGACAAGTACGCCCGAAAGATTTCCAAACTGCGTGACTTGCTGGCGGACGGACTCTTGAAGAGCGTGCCCGGCGCCATTCTCAACACCGACCGCCGCAATGCCACGCCGTCGCACGCGCATTTCTCATTTCCGGGCGTAGAGGGTGAAACGACCCTTATAGCGCTCGATCTTGAAGGTATCGCCGTCTCGACCGGCTCAGCTTGCGCCTCCAATAGCCTGAAGGCATCGCACGTTCTCATAGCCATGGGAATCAAGGTCGAAATAGCGCACACCTCCATCCGCTTCACTTTGGGCAAGTACAATACCGCCGCAGAAATCAAGAAGCTGATCGCAGTATTGCCGCCGATTATCGAGCGTTTCAGAAAAATGTCTCCATTGAAATAACGATCAGGGCGGAAACGTTTTCATGGCCGTTAAGGTTGTCATCTCAAATACAAAAACGCCCCCAACGGGGGCGTTTTTGTATTTTAATCGAAGATGTCGTGCGTGCGATCTGGCACCGGCAATTCCTTTTTTGACTTGATCCGGCTAAGAATGAGGTCGAAGCGCTTGACGTTGATGGAGTCATTCGCAACTTTGCCTTTGAGGTCCAGAAGGTTGATTGAAGAGGTTAGGGTCTGGTAAAAATTAGAGTAAAGGAAGTTGAGCGTGTAACCTGTCGCCAAGATGCCTGAGATAGCTATCAGGATGTAGGCGTAAATGATTATTTTTTTGTAGGGAATCTTATATTTTATTTTCATACTCGGGCTTATTGCCAATAAGTATCAACGGATAAGCTGACTGAAAGATTGTTCTTTGTCATGCCGTTCTCATCAATGTTGGCAGAAGTGCTGGTTATCTCGATGGTTTTTATATTGATATAATTTGGTGAGGTTTCAAGGTCGTGAAGGTATGACAAGATGCTCAAATAGCCACCCTCAAGCGAGATCTGCAAGGGAACTTTCTTGAAGCTGCTTTTGGAGTTCTGCGCTTTGCCCAGGGACAGTTTCTGTTTCACGTTATTCTTGGTTGCCAGCTCTTCGAGGCTGGTGATGAAGTTGACCTGCTCCGATTCCTTGACAAAGACCTGATCAAGCGTCGCGATTTCCGGCTCGATCTTTTTCAGGTTTGCATTAAGCTTTTTTATGCTTTGGCCGCGCTGGTATTTTACCTCAAGATCGATCAATTGCGCGTCAATTTCCTTTTTTATCCGGTTGATGTCGTCGATATTCGGGATGATCAGGAAGTATATCAATGAACCGGATACGCCAAGCAGCGCCAGGTTGATCAAAAGGATCTTTTCTTTAAGTCCTAATTTTTTTGCGGCAGAAAAATTCATGGTTTTAATGAGTCGATTTTTATTTTAGTCGCGATTTCAAAACTGATATTTTCCTTTTGAAGCATATTGGACAGCGGAAAATCGAATTTATCGAACATGGAGATTTTTTCGAAGGATTCTTTCAGTGCAATCAGCGAATCCCTGGTCTTGGCGGTGCCGGTAATTTTGATATTCTTGTCGGAGCTGGCCTTGATCGAATTGAAGACAATGCCTTCGGGCGTCGAAGTGGCGAGTTGGTCCAAGAGTTTAGTCCAGACGATGAAATCGGACTGCACCTGGTCGACCGAGGCCATCTTGTTGTTTATATCCCGGACCCTAGAAGCGGATCCCTGGGTATTCTTGGTAATCAGGGTGGTTTGGTCGATAGTGGTATTGAAGGTATTCTGGAGCATGATTTTGGCGACAAGTATCATGATGGCAATCAAACAGACAAAAATAATGACGACCAAGTCGATTTTTTTGAGCAGCTGATGAAGATGTTTGATTTTAATCTCCTTCTTCTTTTGTTCGGAGATCAGATTTAATGATATCATCGCTATAGTTCATCAATGAATAATCCTCGCAAGCCGAGACCTATGGCAGTGGCAAAGGCCAAGCTGGAGTCTTGGGTGTACGTCAGGTCGGCATCTTGGCTTTTCTTGTCCTCGCCAAGCGCAAGACTATAGGTTTCGGCGAACAGGTGCTTGATCTTTTCATGGTCCTCTTTGATATTCATGAGAGGGTCGCCGAGGGCGACCGGCAGGCTGAGGGACTCGGCAAGAATCCGGTCGATGTTCTCGATATTCGATCCGCCGCCGCAAAGGAAGATGCTGCTGATCGGGCCTTGGCCGGGGAAGTGGGTTTCGTAGTAATTGATCACTTCCTTGATTTTCCTTACCAGCTCATTGATTTGGCTGGCAAGAATCTCGCGGATTACGCCCTCGGCCTTCTGTTCGTCCAGGCCGCAAATTATCTTGGCCCGTTCGGCCTGGTCGCGATCGATTTTCAGGCTGTCGGCGATATTCTTAGTCACAGCTTCGCCAGAGATAGGGAGGCTGACAGTGAAGAGAATCGTTTTGTGCGCGTAAAGGATCATGCTGGTTCGTTTGGCTCCGATATCGAGTATCGCATAATTGCTTGGCTGGACATCTTTGATCCGGCTGTTTTCATCAGGAATCAAAGCTCGGCAGATAGCGCTTGATTCTATCTCGAGAGCGAAGACGGACAATCCGAGCTCGTCGAAAATGTTAGAGTAGTCGTCAACGATTTGCTTCGGTGCGGCGCCGAGCAAGACAAGATTTTTGCCTTGCTCCTTGCTGATGATTTGCCAGTCGAAATAAATTTCATCGATCGGCATCGGGATGTGCTTTTCCATTTCCGCCAAGATGGTTTCCTTGAGGTCGTTCGGGCCGTTGTCGATTTCGATCAATTTGACGAATGTCTTGTTTTCAGGAAGGCAAGCAGTGACTTCATGCGAAGACACTTTGCCGAATTTCGGCTTATCGATCAGGCCTTTCAAATGCTTGATCAGCTCTTCACGATTTTTTATCTCGCCATCATCAATGATACCGGAAGGGAGATCGATTTTGTTGATTGCCTGTATGGAAAACGATTCGCCCGCACGATTAAGCTGGACCAGCTTCAAGGAGAAGTCGGAAATGTCCAGACCGATGGGGAATTCTGAGCTATTGCTGAGTAACATAAAAAAATTGATGCATTGGCATATTCATATTATAGCATATTTTTATTCCTCACCCCAAGAGATGAAAGTGTATTCGCCGGAAGTAGGAAAAGAGGGCGGCGGCGAAAAAGTTGCCAAAGGGTCGTATATGGAAGTGGTGCTGGCGTAACCGTCAGTAACAGTGCCTCCTCCGTTAACCCAGCTCCACGTCCAGGTTTGGTTGGTCAGGATTCCGCCATAGACTTCAATCGCGCTCTTTACGACCGGCGAGTTGTAGTAATTGCGGAAAACCCGGCCATTTTGGGCAAGCATGAAGCCGTCGATCGTGAGGTTGGCGGGCGCATGGCGAGGCACCTTGACGTCTTTCTGGGCTATAAGTCCAAGAATGTTGCTGCCATTCCTGGCGGAATAAACAATGTTACTGTTAATGATGATGCTACGGTATTTAGTGGCTTGCGCCGGCAAAGTGGCGGCCACTAAAGTGGCTCGTCCGTTGACTGTGCCTTCGACGTAAGCGTCGCCGTCCTCAATGAATATTATGCCGTTCGCCGGGATGGCATAATCAGTGGCCGCACCTTCGGTGCGGATGCTCTCAGAGATGTTGGAATAGCCGGACCAAGTGTCGTTAAGCTGCTGTATGCCGTTGTTCAAGGCACTGATCAGGCGCGCGTCGAAATGGCCATTGCTTTTAAAAGTGATGTGGTAGCCCTTGTTGGAACCATTAACCTTGAGGTAAACTCCGCCGTCCTGGGCCAAGGTTTTTAACGTGCCCAGGTCAGCAGTGATACTGTTGAAATCGACTGTCGTGACCGGATATGTCCAAAGGCTGGAGCCCGAACCTTCGCCCCAGATGCCAGGGCAGGTGCATTTGGTGACGGCATCCCAGGTGCATGGCGCGTTGCAGGTTGCCTGAGTGTCGCATGCTTGGCCAGCTGGGCAGACGTATGTCTGTCTGGCAGAAGTAATCAAAGCATCATTGGTGCCGTCCATCCGGATGCCGCCATTGGAATGCATTTCGCCTACCACGCTTTCAGACTCGCCGAACCAGGTGTCCGAGTTGGTTAGAAAGGAGAATTTAGCAAGGGAAGGGATGCCGTAACGCACCTCGATAGTCCGTTTTATATTCGGGTTGGAGTCGACCCAGCCGGTCGAGCGTATCTTGACGATGGTCGAACCGGTTGGCGGAGGGGTGATTTCAAGGACGTAGGTCCCGGTCATGGCATTGCCAGGGGAGCTGAACGAATGCGTATAGGGGCCGTATGGCTCGCCGCCCCCGCCAGGATCGCTGCCTGTACCATCCATGAAATCGCTCTGAGCATGGGCCAGGTGCCAGCGGTAGTAATTTACACCTGCCTCGGCCACGTGCAGGGCCGTATGTCGAGCTACTTGCTGGCTGTTCAACTTCTTTTGCAGCAAAGCTATTCCAGTCAAGGCGCCGGCCATGACGATGAAAATGGTGGTCATGCCCATCACTGTGACTAGGACCATTCCTTTTTCAGAAGTGATTTTCAGTTTCATGCTATAAATTATCTTTTAGATTGCGGATCTGGATGTCTGCGCTGTAAAAATAATCGGCTGGCGCGCGCTCGGGCGTAACATTGATTTTCAGGGTCGTGCGGATCAGTCGAATCCTGGTCTTATTGGCGGTGGGGTTGGCGATTTCGTCATTATTGGTGTCGAAATATTGGAAAATCGGCATCGACTGGTTGTTCAGGTAAATGGCGAAGGTGGAAATCTTTTCGTCAGCCGAGTTGTATGTCAGCGGTGTGCCGGTCGGCGCGATCGATCCTTTTTTCAAATTGATGCCGTCTGCGAAGTAACGTATCCTTTCGGTCAAGCCGTCATCGTCAGTGTCGGCGTAAAATATGATGGTGCCGGTAGCTACTGATTCGAAAAGGTAATCGCCTCTGGCACTGTTGGCGGCGCGGCGCAATTCCTCAACCATCACCCCGGCGGCGCGGCGAGCGTTTGCGATGGCGTCCTCTTGTTCATAACCGAAGACGTTGCTTTGGAGGCCTCGGATAATGAATTCTGATGACGCGATCATGAACACCATGAATATGCTGATAGAAATCATCAGCTCAACGATCGTCAAGCCACGGTTGTTTTTCAGGCCTTGTGATTTCATGGTGTGGTCAGGAAAATATTGACGTCAAGGGTGGTGTTCGGTGAAAGGCTGACTGGAGCGGCAGGCTGGGTCATGGTGATGCTGTAGTTGGTCGGCGTACCCGTGGCGATTGAATAAGTGTCCCACTCGAGATTGCTTATAGTAATCAAACCATTGGCATCGGAGGTGAAGCTTTGTGAATATTTCAGAATGACCGGATTTTCTCCGATGCGCTTGGCCCCGGTAACCACTATCGGGATGTTTGACAAAGTAGACGAGGCGCCCCAGGCATCGAAGCTTGTGGCAAAGATGTCGAAGTTGCCGTCACGATCATCCTGCCAGACAGCGTATGGCTTGCCATCGGCGACGTTATAGGCGATCCGTGGATTGAATTGGGCTGAGCTGCCTGGGTTGATGTTTACCCGGACATCAGGCGACCACATGGCGGTGCCGCTAGCCATTAGTTTCTGGGCGTAGATGTCCTGGTTGCCGTTGCGCTCATCACCCCAGGCGATGTAGATGACGTTATTGCCTATGGCGACGCTGGGGCTGTATTGCGCCGAACTTCCGCCGTCGGTGTTGACCAAGAGGTCGCTTGGCCACAGTTTGGTACCGGTAGCATCGACTTTCTGCGCGTAAACATCGAGGTTGCTGTTGCGCTCGTCGGTCCAGGAGACGTAGAAAGTGCTTGAGCTGACGGCCACGCTCGGAGCATATTGGTTGGTCGAGCCGCCGTCGGAATTTATGATCAGGTCGGAGCCCCAGAGCTTCGTTCCGGCGGGGTCGTATTTCTGCGCGAAAATATCCTGGTTGCCATTCCTGTCGTCGGCCCAGAAGACGAAAATATCATTGGAATTATCGTCGCCCACGATCGGCGTCGTCTGATTGGTGCCGCCGGCTACTGCCGTGCTATCGATGCGGATTTCCGGAGTCCAGGTTTCTACGCGCGTAGTGGTGTCGTATGATTGCATGTAGATGTCAGCGTCGCCGTTGCGGTCATCCTGCCAGGTGACAAGAATTTTTGAAAAGTCATTATTAAGGTCGATCTTGCATTTTATCTGGTCTTTGTTGTCGGCGTCGGTTTCTACCCGCTTTGAACCGCCCCAAAGGTCCGAACCGTCATTCGAGGCGCGCTTGACCAGGAAGACGTCCTGATTGCCGTTGGAGTCATCATTCCAGCAGATGTAAAGGTGGCCGGAATTATCAATGGCGACTTCGGGTAAGATCTGGTTGTTTGCTGGGCTGATTACCACATCCGCACCCCACATCGCCGTGCCTGTGCTGCTGTATTTTTGGGCGTAAATCTTGCCGCTTGAGCCGTTGCGAAAATCCTGCCAGACCATGTAGATATAACCGCTTGGGTCGATGGCAAGATGAGGATTCGTTTGATTGTCCGTGCCGCCGTCAGTGTTGACCCTCCAGTTAGTTTGCATCGGCTGCTGGATGGTGTGGAGCCTGAGGGTGCTGACCTGGTCGATAGATAGGGTGACGGTGGTCTTTTGATCGACGAAAATGCTTTGGTTCACCAAGGTGGGGTTGGGGTTGGCGGCAGTGCGGGCAGTGGTTGAGCTGAGGCTGTAGCCCATCTTGGTGGCGATAATCTCATAGCTCTCGATCGAGGGCTTGGCTCCATAAAGCAAGAGCATGCCGTTAGCGTCAGTCTGGGCGGTGAAATCGATGGTCGGAGTCGTGCTGGCGTTCTTTACCGTTACATCGGCGTTGATTACCGGCTGGCCATTGGCATTTATAACCTCGACTTCCAGCGTGCCGCCGCCCACGCTGGTCTCGATCGCTTTCGGGGCGATCCTTGTAAATGTCTCAACTCTCTTGAAGCCGAACGGGCCATTGTATTGGACGCGGATGCGCACCTCCTTGTAGTCTGTCGGCAAGGTATCGGCCGGCTGCAGCCCGTCGAACGGGTCGTCCCGGTAAAGTACCAAGGTATTGACGTAGAAGGTACCGTTGCTGGTGCTGGCCGTCTCGTTATCGGGTACTACTCCGGTCACGATGCCGGCCAAGGTGCCGACATCGGCGTAAGGCAGGTTGCGGATCTGTTCCAATTTCTGATCCGCCAGTGAAATCGAGATCATCCGGAGCTTGTTGTCCTGTGATATTTTCAACGCTTGGAGAATCAGGTCATAAACGCTCAATGTGATTACCGTCAAGACGGCCAAGGAAATGACCGTCTCGATTATGGTGAAGCCTGATTGCTTTTTGAAATCCAAATTCATGATCATACTGAAGTGGTGATAGAATACATCGGCATGACGATGGCGATAGCCATGACGCCCACGGCGGATCCAAGTACAAGAATCAAGACCGGCTCGATGATCGACGGCAAGCTTTCCATGACCGCATCGACCTCCTCTTCATAAAATTCGGCCAATTCCTGCAAGATGCTGTCTAATTCGCCAGTCTGCTCGCCAATCGAGATCATTTGCGTGACTATCGGCGGAAAAAGCTTCGGGTAGGTCGAGACGACCTCGTTTATCGGCGTGCCTTTCTTGATCTTATCGCCGATGTCGTTTATGGCCGCCCGGTAATGGACATTGCCCAAGACGTTAGCTGTGATCTGGAAGGACTTGATGATCATGATATCGGTTTTCAATAGGGAGCTGACGGTGCGGGCAAACTTAGCCAAGTTGATTTTCATGGCGATTTTGCCGAAAATCGGCATCTTGAGCATGATCAGGTCGAAGTAGTATCTGCCAGGCGTAGTCTTGTAAATCCTTACGAGCACGTATATGGCGAGGGCGATGATGATCAAGGCGATGGTGGTGTTATTGGCCAGGAAATCGCTGACGCCGATGATTACCTTGGTGGCTAGCGGCAATTCAGTGTTGAAGTCTTTCAGCATCGAGGCGATTTGCGGGACGACCACTATCATCATGAAGATGCCGATGCCGCCCATGGCGAAAAGCACCACTGCCGGGTAGGTCAAGGCGCCCTTGATCTTGGAAATCAGCTCGTGGTGCTTCTTCATCTGGATGTAAAGCTGGTCGAGCACATTCTCCAGCTTGCCGGAAATCTCGCCCGCTTCGACCATATTGATGAAGAGCTCGCCGAAGACCTCAGGATTGAGTTTCAAGGCTTCAGTGAAGCTCTTGCCTTTCTCGACCGCTTTCGATGTGTCGCTGATGACTTGGACGAAATGCTTATTGACGCTTTGCTTGCCCAAGGTCTGCAGGGCGGACAAAAGAGGCACGCCGGCCTTAAGCATGACGCAAAGATTCCTGACGAAAAACAGCTTCTCATCAGCCGGAATCGGCGACATCCTGATCAATGCGTCATTGATCTTGGCGACCAGGCTCTTGGCTGGCGCCTGTTCCGCCGGCTGCGGTGCTGAAATGTCCGATTGCAAGTTTACGACCATATCATTCTTTGGTTACGCGCATTATTTCCTCGATCGTCGTGATGCCGTTCTTGGCCTTGATGAAGCCGTCCTCGATAATGGTGATCATTTTCTGCTCGATAGCCGTTTCCTTGATTTCGTTCTCAGTGCCTTTCTTCAAGATCAATTCGGAGATCTTCGGAGTTATTTCCAGGACTTCATAGATGCCCATGCGGCCCTTGTAGCCGGTGTCGTTGCACTGCTTGCAGCCTTTGCCGCGGTAAAAAAGCAGCGACTCCAAGCCCTTGTTGGAAGCGATGATCTTTTCGCGGATCATCGTCTTGACGATAGTGTCCATGTCGAAGTGCTTGCGCATATCCTCGATAGTCTTCTTGTCGAGGTTGAAGCTTTGGATGCAGTTGGGGCAGATTTTGCGGACGAGGCGCTGGGCGATAATGACGTTGCAGGTGGTGGCGAGCAAGAATGAAGGGACGCCCATGTCAGCCAGGCGGGGCAGGGTGTTGACCGAGTCGTTGGTATGCAGCGTCGAAAGCACGAGATGTCCGGTCATAGCGGCATGGATGGCGATTTCAGCGGTCTCCTCGTCGCGGATTTCGCCCACCATGATGATGTTCGGATCCTGGCGCAGGAAAGCGCGCAGGCCGGCGGCGAATGTGAAACCGATCTTGGAGTTGACTTGCGACTGGTTGACGTGCGGCATGCGGTACTCGATCGGATCTTCGATGGTCGATATATTTACTTCGGGGGTGTTCAAAATATTAAGCACGGTATAGAGCGTGGTGGACTTGCCCGAACCGGTCGGTCCGGTAACGAGAATCATGCCGTGAGGCTTGTCGATATTGCGTTTGATCGCCTCCAGGGCGGAGGACTGGAAACCGAGCTGTTCCAGGGTGAGGACCTGGGCCTTCTCGCGCAGGAGGCGCATGACGATTTTCTCGCCGTCGAAGGTCGGGATGATCGAGACGCGGAACGAGACCTTGTATTCCTTGTTGCTGATCTTGAAGCGTCCGTCCTGGGGCAGTCGGTGTTCGTCCACCTTGAGGTTGGCCAAAATCTTGATGCGGGCCGTAATGCCGGATTGGATGTTCTTGGGCAAGGTCATGACGTGGCGCAAGATTCCGTCGATGCGGTAGCGGACATTCACTTCCTTTTCTTCAGGTTCGATATGGATGTCGCTCGCATCTTCGAAGATGGCGTATTCTAGCAAGGTATCGACGACACGCACTACTGGCAGGTTGGTGGCCAATTTTTTCAAGTCTTCGTCCGAGCCGGCACCCTCGGCTATCGGAGCGTCTTCCAAGCTGTCGAACTCGGCCTTAAGGCTCTTGTGGTATTGCTTGATGCCGTATTGGATGCCTTCCGGCGTGGTCAGGTGGACACGCGGTTCAAGGCCGGTCTTTTTCTTGATGAATTCGAAAATCTCCAAATCGGCCGGGTCGAGCGTTGCCAAGAATATTTCCTTGGCGTTGCTGTCGAAGGCGATAAGCTCATGAGTCGAAGCAATGGCTTCCGGCACTGTCAAAAGCACGTCTTTGCGTATATTCTGTTCCTTGAGATTGATGAAAGGCAAGTCGTGGAAGCTGGCAGCCTTTTCGTATAAGGCGTTAGTGCTGATGATTTTCTTTTCGGCCAGGTAATCTTCGAGATTTTTCCCGATAGCCTGGGCTTCTTTGGCGATCTTGTCGAAGTTTTCCTTAGGCAAAATGTTGGCTGAGGCCAAGATTTCCTTGATTTGTTCAGCTTGCAGCATGGGGTTCGGAAGTTGTTAGTAAGATGTATTTTATTATACCATAAATAGTTAATACTCCCAAATAGTGCGAACAATCTAGGAAAATCGGCTGGTGTATTTATTTTTTTTGCCGTTTATGGTATTTTATGGTCAAGGAACCAGCCTTCCACAACACGCAAAAAGCCATCGGCTTTTTTATATTACAATGAACATAAAAATCGATTGGCACTTGGCGCGCCAATATCCCCAAGAAGCTAAAAAGAAATTGACAGCCATAGCAAAATCGCTTTGGAGTTTTTTTTATATCCGCGTATATCTGGCCTTAGCCGTCTTGCTTAATGTCCTGAACTGGTCAACGGCAACTTTCGTGCAGTTCAGGGTCAAGCTTGATCAGGTGGTCCTGCACTACAACGTCGATTTCGGCGTCGATCTTTATGGCGAGACCTCCAGGCTTTTCATCATTCCATTCATAGGTTTGCTGATTCTCGTTATCAATCTGGTGTTGGTGGCCAATACCGGCCGCCATGAGAGATTCCTCATCCATTGCCTGATGGTGACCGCCGCCGCGGTCAATCTTCTGCTGCTTATCGCTCAATTAGCCTTATATTTCTATAATTTAAGATAAACTATGGAACCGCAAAGCTTTTACCTGATCAGAATACTATTTTTAACCGCAGTCGCTTTCTTATTCGCCGTTGCTTGGACTCCGCTATTAACCCATTTTCTTTTCAAGTACAAGATGGGCAAGTCGATCCGCAATAGCGGCAACACCCCGATTTTTTCTAAATTGCACGCCGCTAAGGCGGGGACTCCGACTATGGGTGGCATCCTTATCTGGGTTACCGTCCTGGTGATCGCCTTATCTCTTTATTATCTTGCGACCCTGACTGATGTCGCCGTTTTCAAGAATCTTAATTTCCTTTCGCGCAAAGAGACTTTGCTGCCGCTTGGCGCCTTGGTGGCGACGGCCTTAGTCGGCTTGTTTGATGATTGGCTCGATGTCCGCGGCAAAGGTGTTTTTGGCGGCGGCGGACTCAAAGTCTGGCATCGCCTCCTTATTTATGCCTTGATCGCGCTGGTAGGCGCGTGGTGGTTCTACTTCAAGCTTGATTGGGACACGTTCCACATTCCATTCTACGGCGACATCCAGCTGGGCTGGTCCTATATGCTGATTTTTGTTTTCGTCATAGTTGCCACCTCTTTTTCCGTCAATGAGACCGACGGTCTTGACGGGCTGGCTGGCGGCGTCCTGATGACCAGCTTCGCCGCTTACGGCGTGATCGCCTTCGCCGAGCAGCGTTACGACCTGGCTACTTTCTGCGGCGTGATCGTCGGCGCCTTGCTCGCTTTCCTTTGGTTCAACATCAATCCGGCGCGTTTCTTCATGGGCGATACTGGAGCGATGAGCTTGGGCGTGACGCTCGGTGTCATCGCCATGCTTACCAATAGCGCGCTGATCTTGCCGATTATCGGTTTCGTCTTCGTGATGGAGTCGATGTCCGTCATTATCCAGATGACCTCGAAGAAACTGCGAGGCGGCAAGAAGATTTTCCTGTCCTCGCCGATCCACCATCATTTCGAAGCGCTCGGATGGTCCGAGCCGAAAATAGTCATGCGTTTCTGGGTCATCGCCCAAGTATCCGCCGCGATCGGCTTAGCGGCACTGCTTCTTGACAAGAACTTAATCTGATCAAAATGGCCAAGATAGTCCAAAAAATCAAACAGACAGCCGCGGCTGCCTCCCGCTTGGGAGAACCCGACTGGCCGCTTCTGGTTATCGCTTCATCGATCATCCTTTTCGGATTGATCATGCTGACCAGCGCTTCTGGCACCTTGGCCTATTCCCGCTACAACGACGGCTATTATTTCATCAAGCACCAGATTTACGCCCTAGTCATCGGCATAGGGCTTTTTTTCTTCTTTTACAAGAACGATTACCATCGTTGGCAGAAGTACGCATTCTACCTCCTCCTGTTTTCAGTCGCGCTCCTGGTGCTGGTCTTCGTGCCGGGCATCGCCTCTTCGGCCAATTTCAAAGCGCATAGCTGGATAAATATCTTCGGCTTCTCTTTGCAGCCTTCGGAATTCGTCAAGCTTTTCTTCTTGATTTATCTGGCTGCTTGGCTGGAGTCGGTCGGCAAGAAGATGGATGACTTTGCCCAGGGAACCGGGCCATTCCTGGCCGTATTGGCCGTCATCGGCTTCCTGATGCTGATGCAGCCGGATTTCGGCACGCTGTCGATCATCGTCGTCACCTCGTTCGCAGCCTGGTTCGTCGGCGGCGGCAAAATCAGCCATATTGTCGCTTTGGTCGCTATAGGCCTGTTGGCCGTCACGCTGATGATTAAGTCCTCCGATTATCAGGCGGATCGCATCCAATGCTACTTGAACCCTGAAAGCGACGCTCAAGCATCGTGCTATCAGCTCAAGCAATCGTTGATCGCCGTCGGTTCGGGTGGGTGGTTCGGGCGCGGCTTCGGCGCCAGCCGCCAGAAGTTGATGTATCTGCCCGAGGTTTCTGGCGATGCCATCTTTCCGGTCATCGGGGAAGAGTTGGGCTTTTTGTTTTCCTCCGGCCTGGTCGCTCTTTTTCTGGCATTCTTTTATCGTAGTTATGTCATAGCCAAGAAGGCGCAGGACCAATTCGGCCGGGTGATCGCCATCGGCATCGGCTGCTGGCTGACTTTCCAGGCGTTCATCAATATCGGAGGCATGATCAACCTGATACCGATGACCGGCGTGCCGCTTCCATTCGTCTCGAGCGGCGGTACGGCCATCATGGCCGGACTAGCGGCACTGGGCTTGCTTCTGAATATCAGCCGGCAAACCAAAGCCAGATAATCATATGAATAAAGATACTCGCAAGATATTGCTCACAGGCGGCGGAACCGGAGGTTCGGTCAGTCCGCTTTTGGCAATCGTCGAAACCTTGAGAAAAACGCCGGATAGCTACGAGTTCGTCTGGCTCGGCGGCCGCGGCGGCATCGAGGAGAGGATGGTTGGTCGCGCTAATATCGATTTTCGCCCGATTCATAACGGAAAATTGCGCCGCTACTGGTCTTGGCGCAACTTCATCGACCCCTGGCTTATCCTGTTCGGACTGATCGAATCCTTCGTTTTTATGCGCAAGTGGCGGCCAGGCTTGATAATCACGGCTGGGAGCTATATCAGCGTGCCGGTGGTTTGGGCTGGCCGCTTGTTGAAAATACCGATTATCGTCCACCAGCAGGATTTGCGGCCTGGCTTGGCTAATCGTTTGATGTCGCCTTTTTCCACCATCATCACGGTCACCTTCGAGAAATCGTTGGCGGATTTCAAGGAAAAAGCCCAATGGTTCGGCAATCCGCTCAGGGAGTCTTTCATTTCCGCGAGCAAGGATGCCCGGAAGCCGAAGACAGGCTTGCCCTCGCTCTTGGTCTTGGGTGGCGGCACGGGCGCCGAAGCTTTGAATGTCTTGATCGAGGAAGCGGCCCCGCTTTTGGCTGAGTTTTGCCAAGTTCAGCATGTGACCGGACCGAACAAGAATACGGCCACGACCGCGACGAGGAAGCATTATCGTGCCGTGCCGTTCTTGAACGAGAAGGAAATGGCCGAAGCCTACGTTTCGGCCGACTTGGTCCTGACGCGCGCCGGTATTGGAACCCTTTCCGAATTGGCTTATTTGGGCAAGCCGGCTTTGATCGTGCCGATGCCGGAGACCCACCAGGAGGACAACGCCGAATTCTTCCGCACCGCCCATGCGGGCGCCGTCCTGGATCAGCGCCAGTTGACGCCGGAATTATTAGCCACCATAATCAAGGAGTCGATAACGGACGAAGGGCTGCTCCGCGAGCTCAGCGGCAATATCGGCAAGCTGGCCAAGCGCGACGCCAATCAGCTTTTTGCCAAAGCGGTGAAATCGTTAGCTTTGCGATGACGGTTGTGTGAACCAAAATTTTAAGTTAATTTATACGGTGAATTGCCGGACAACAAATTTATGGGTTTTGAAAAATTACAATCCAATGAGGAGTTAGCCAAATACCCCTGGAACATTGCTGAGGATACCGAATCTCTCGGAGCTAATCTTGATAAGCTTGAACAAAACGAGGAACCGCTTCCGGCCGAGGCGAGAGCTGGTTTTGAAGCATTCAAGGCGGCCGAAGGCGATATTGATAAGCAGCTAGAGGCGTTGCGACGCGTCCAAGCGGTATTCGAAGACTATGATCCGGTAAAAGATGAAGCTGAAGCGAATGACGCTCGCGTCTTTGTTAACAGGATAATGCTCCAGTTGGAGAGGGGCGAATAACACGCAGATTTCAATTAAGGAAATATGACCAAAATTTATCTTGCCAGGCACGGCCAAGACCAGGACAATGCCAGTGGAATCTTGAACGGCCATCGCGATATGCCGCTCACTGAAATCGGCATCGACCAGGCCGAACAAGTTTCGCAAAAGATTAAGGACTCCGGCATCTCTTTTGATAAAGTGTATAGCTCGCCTTTGCAAAGGGCGTACAAGACTGCAAAAACAATCACCGACGCCTTGGGAATGGAAAATCCAGAGAAGTTGGACCTTATAATCGAGCGCGACTTCGGAATCATGACCGGCAAGCCGACTAAGGATATTGAGAAAACGTGCGCACCAGACATTATGAAGACCGACACGATCACCTACTTTCTTTCGCCGAAGGGAGCGGAAACTTTTCCGCAGCTGATCGAGCGGGCAAAAAAAGCGCTGGAGCATGTCAGGCGCGAATGGGCGGGCAAAAGCGTGCTCTTGGTAACGCACGGGGATTTTGGCAAGATGGTCTATGCCGCCTATTATGGTCTTGATTGGCGGGAAGTGCTGAGGATGTTCCACTTCGGCAATTCGGAATTATTACTGCTGGCTGAAGACTCCGCGCCAGACGACAGTCACATCTTCAATATCAAGCAACACAACCATTAATATGGATTTATCACGAATAAAAAAAGCCTATCTGATCGGCATCAAGGGAGTGGGCATGACTATGCTTGCCCAGTTCCTGGCTGAGCAGGGAATAAAGGTAACAGGCAGCGATGTCGCCGAAACTTTCATGACTGACGCCATATTGAAACGGCTGGATATCGGACTTTTTGAGGGCTTCAGCGAGTCGAACGTGCCTGCCGATGCCGATCTCATCATCTATTCCACTGCTTACAATAGCAAGACCAATCCTGAAGTGGCCAAAGCCGTCATCAGCAAGACCAGGACAGTGCCTTATGCAGTCGCGCTGGGCGAGATTTTTAATTCCAAATACGGCGTGGCCGTCGTCGGTTCGCACGGCAAGACTACGACTACGGCTTGGCTGGGCTACGTCTTGGAACAGTCGGGGCAAAGCCCGAACGTCCTGGTCGGGGCCAACGTCCCGCAATTCGGCGGCGCCAGCCTGGTCAGCCGCTCGGATCTGATGGTGATCGAGGCGGATGAGTACCAGAACAAGCTGCAATATTTCCAGCCACGGGGCGTGCTTTTGAACAATATCGATTACGACCACCCGGATTATTTCGCTACGGTCGAGTCGTACGAGCAGGCATTTATCGATTTTATCAAGAAGATACCGAAAAAAGGCTTTCTGGTGGCGAATTACGACGATCCGGCCATCAGCAAGTTTGCCGCCGTCAATTGCCATGGCCGCGTCATCAGTTATGCGATCGAGGCTGAGGCGGATTACCAGGCCTCTGACTTGCGCGTGGCGAACGGTCGCCAGTATTTCAAAGTCCGGATGGCCGACAGCGACGACGAACCCACCTTTGCCGATATCAAAATGGAGCAAGACCATCGCCAGGCCGCTTCCGACCTGGGTGATTTCTCGATTTCTTTGCTGGGCAAGCACAATGTCAGCAATGCTTTGGCTGTCATTGCAGCCGCCATCGAGCTTGAAGTGCCGCTTCTCGACATCCGCCGCTATCTGGGAGAGTTTACGGGTACTAGCCGCCGCTTGGAAAAGATGGGCGAATTCCGAGGAGTGCCGATTTATGATGATTATGCCCATCACCCGACCGAGATTCGCGCCACCATCCAAGCCATCCGCCAACGGCACCCGGGCGAACGTCTCGTCACGGTATTCCATCCCCACACCTTCACTCGCACCAAAGGCCTTTTGGCTGATTTTGCCGCTGCTTTCCCGGGCGTCGACGACCTGGTCATCCTCGACATTTATGGCAGCGCCCGCGAGCAGCAAGGAGGCGTCTCGTCGCAGGACCTGATCGCTTTGATCGAGGAGCGCGAAGATGCGCCGGCCAAGGTATCGCATCAGCCCATGCTTGAAGACGCGGAAAAATACCTCAGAAGCGTTGTCAGGAAGGGCGATGTCGTTCTCTTGATGGGCGCCGGCGATGTTTTTCGCGTCGGCGAAAACTTGGTTAAGCAATAAAAGGGCAGAATCATTTTGCGTGGTCCGGAATCCATGTTGCTTGACCATAAAAAAAAGAGGGCGATCGCTTCGCCCTCCTCAAGGTTGTTCCTAGAAACATGGGATGATTCTCCGGCCGTCGAATTTGATCTGGCCGGCTTTTTTTAAAAGACCGAGTACTCTTGTTACCGTTTCGCGCGCGATGCTGCAGGCTTCGCCGATTTCCTCGTGCGACAGGTTGAGCGGCAGCTTGAGTGGATGCTGCTGATAAACGAAGCCCAAGAACTGTTTGATGCGTTCCTTGGCATCGGCTTGGCTGAGGATAGTCAGCCTGCGGTTGAGCTCCAGCTTTTCCATGGCCTGCTGTTGCAGGAACTTCCAGAAAAGCCCGAGGTCGGATTCAAGGATGTGCCTGAAATTATCGGTGCTGATTCTCAGCATGACGACATGCTCCCTGGCGATGAGGGTGAAGGGCAGCGGCAGCTTGTCCAAGCTGGATTCGGCAAAGAAATTGCCGGGTTGGTAGATGACATTGATCATCTTCTTCTCTCCGTCGTCCGACAGATGGGTAATCGCCTTGACGGTCCCTGCGATAAGGAAGTTGAGACAGTCCGGGTTTTCTCCTTCCATGTGGAGCACCGCCTTCTTCTCGTGTTTTACGAGGGTGAAAAAGCGGCCGATGTCTTCCAGTCGTTCTTCGGTTAATCCTTCGAAAAGAGGAACTTGCTTCAGGGCAGTAGTGATCTTAGACATGATGTCTCTCCTTTGCTGTTGTGAGGAAGCCAGGGCCTCCTCTTAACAAATACAAAAGGAGGCCGCCCTCGTTACCGTTCCGGGGTGAATTGTTTCTAGGTGTTTCAAGGTTCGATGAAACATCCAAACTTAGCATATTTTAAGCTATAAGTCAAGACTTGCGCGCTTTCTTTATTTATTTTTAAAATTGAGCTAAAATTAATCTATTATTACCTAATAATCGCCACAAAATGAATATCGAGGAAAAAATCGAAAGAAATATCGCCTTGTCATCATTTACTACTTTTCGCATCGGCGGCCAGGCCAAGCTATTTGTGCAGGCCGATTCGTCCGAGGAAATCGTGGCGGCAATCCGTTGGGCCAAGGCTAATAATGAAAAATTCTTCGTTTTGGGAGGCGGCAGCAACGTCTTGGTAAGCGATCACGGCTTCGACGGCCTGGTCATCAAGAACAATTATCAGCTTCTTTTCCGGGAAAAGAGCGTTATGGCCTGCGGTTCGGGCTTGGCTTTCGCGCGGGCCTGCCTATCGGCAAGGCGCCACAATCTGACCGGTCTGGAGTGGGCAGTGGGCATTCCTGGAACCATCGGAGGGGCTGTGGCAGGCAATGCGGGCGCTTATGGCAGCTCGACCTCGGATATCTTGGAGTCGGCGACGGTATATCTAGTCAACGAAGACAAAATTGATACCTGGTCGCCGGCTGATTTCGGTTTCGCTTACCGCTTCAGCAAGTGCCGTTTGGAGCCGATAGTCGTCCTTGAGGCCCGCTTGAAGTTAAAAGAGGGCAAGTCAGAAGAGATTAATGCTAAAATTCAGGAAAATATCGCGAAGAGGATGGCAAGCCAGCCCAAATATCCTAGCGCCGGCTGCGTATTCAAGAACGTGCCCTTGGCCGAATTGGCCGGTATGGACCGCGAGGCCAGGGAAATGGCCGAGTCTGAGGGCGCGATACGCAACGGCAAGCTCAGCGCGGCTTGGCTGATCGAGCGCCTGCATTTCAAAGGCCACTGGGTCGGCGGCGCCCGGGTCAGTGAGGATCATGCCAACTACATTGTGAACGAGGGATTTAAGGCAACTTCGGACGATGTGATGATGCTGATGAGCTTGATCAAACAGAAGGTGCGCGTCGAATTCGGAGTGCAACTAAAAGAAGAAATCACCTACTTGAATTAAAAAAACGTTAAATATTAGTAAAAAACAGCCCTATCGATTGGGGCTGTTTTTACTATTGACTAATGTTAAATATTGTGCTATATTATGAAAACTAAAATAATAACTGACGATTTAGTCAAATGTTTTGGTTTTCTTTTTTGTCTAAATAATTACAAAAAGAAAGATTGAGCTTGTCCGATTTTTCTACGCTAATATGGAAATTAATCCCAACCAGAGCGCATCTCTCGACGGAAAATCTATTCTCGACCAGATTCTCACCAACAACCAGGCCGAACAGGTCGCGCGGTTGGATGCTATCGAGATCACTGAGAACCTGCTTTCGCAGCTGAACGATCGCGAACGCGACGTGCTGTCTCGCCGTTTCGGTCTCCATGGCAGTGAAAAGGAAACTTTGGAGAACATCGGCGCAGTCCACAAGCTCACTCGTGAGCGTATCCGCCAGATCGAGACCTCGAGCGTCAAGAAATTGCGCGCCCTCAAGAATCTTGAGGAGTATATCGTCAGCCTGCGCCGCACCATCAACCAGCTCTTAGAAGAGCACGGCGGCCTGATGGAGAAGGAATATCTCTTGAACAATCTTGTTAATTTTTCCGCCGGCGGCTTCCGCAACAAGCCTGAAGAGGCTGGACTCCACAAGAACCATCTCGATTTCCTGATTTCCCGCTTGCTTCATGACCACTTCGAAGAGGTTAAAAGTTCGAAGCAGTTTAAGGAAGCTTTCAAGCTTAAACACCAAACCTTGGATCATTTAGAGGAATTGGCCCAGGATTTAGTGCTTAAAATCAAGGATGCTAAGCGTCTCTTCGCGACCGACGAGCTGATCGGCACCATCAAGGACCTCGAGTCCTTCCAGAAGTACCAGGATAAGTTCAACTTGATCTATAACTTGGATATTTCCAACGTCCTCGGCGGCGATCTATTCCAGGAAAACGCCGAGGTAGTCAATGCCAACAAAGCCCTTTATTCTTTGCTCCAGGCTTCTAAGCAGGTTGAGCAGAACAAATTCGGGCAGTGGGGCATCGCCGATTGGCGCGAAATCAAGCCTAAAACCATCAATGATAAGATCTATCTCATATTGAAGAACGAGGGCAAACCTCTCCATTTCGTCGATATCACCACCAGGATCAATCAGATCAATTTCGATGACAAGCCGGCCAATGCCGCCACTGTCCACAACGAGCTGATCCTTGATGACAAATATGTCCTGGTCGGCCGCGGACTTTATTCCTTGAAGGAGTGGGGTTATAAGCAGGGCACGGTCCTGGATGTGATCAAGGAAATCCTGGTCCAGAACCCCGAGGGACTGACCCGTGATGAGATCATCGAGAAGGTCCTGGCCCAGCGATTAGTCAAGAAAGCGACCATCATCCTGGCGCTGATGGACAAGAGTATTTTTGACAAAGTGGATAACCGATATATTCTGAAACAAGCATAAGATACTTTCTGAAAAGAGCGCCATAAAAGGCGCTCTTTTCATTTGGCCTCAATCGAGGAATCGTGGTAAAATAAAAACAAAGCGAAAAAGATTATGGAAGGAGAAATAGTATTGAATCTGCAGCCGATTTATGATTTTCTGGCCCTGCCGCCAGACGAGATGCTTTTGCGCATGATGATTCTTTTTGGCTGGATTCCGATCGCCCTGACCTTCCTTTGGGGTATCTTGCAGGTCTGGGTCGATTATCGCCAAAACCAATTCGCGGCCAAGCAGAAGTTCATTTATCTGGCGATCGATGTGCCGCGGGGCAACGAGCAGTCACCCAAGGCAGTTGAAAACCTCTTTACTTATCTGGCCGGAGCTCATGGGACACTGAACCTCATAGACACTTATTGGGAGGGCAAGTACCAGCTCGGTTTCAGCTTCGAGATAGTCAGCATCGAGGGCTATACTCAGTTTGTCGTGCGTACGCCGGAAGGTTTCCGCCAACTCGTCGAGACGGCTTTCTACTCCCAATATCCAGATGCCGAAATCACGGAAATTAACGACTACACGATCGGCATGCCGTCCGTCTTTCCTGATAATGAGTACGATGTCTGGGGCGCTGAGTTCGTCCAAGTCAAGCACTGGACCTACCCGATCAAAACCTATAAGGATTTCGAGCACCAGTACGGCCCGCCCGAGACTCACTTCCGCGATCCGATGGCGGCCCTGATGGACCTCTGTTCCAGCCTGCACGCGGGTGAGCAGCTTTGGTATCAGATCCTGGTCACGCCGACCGATTTCGAGTGGGTCAAGAAGGGCGAAGAAGAGATTTCAAAGATCATGAAAGAAAAGCCCAAGGCCAAGCCCTCAACGGTCAATAAGATCATCGATGAGGCTTTGGGCTGGGTTGATGCCGGAGCCGGCACCACCTTAAAACCGGGCGCTGGCGAAGTTAAGAAAGACGACGCGCTCAAGATGATGGACCTGAAACCCGCTCAGAAGAAGGCGGTCGAGGGCATCCAGGAAAAGATCAGCAAGATGGGTTTCAAATTCAAGATGCGCATGGTTTATATTGCCAAGAAAGATGTCATGAACAAGCCTAAGGTGGTCAACGGCTTTGTCGGTTTCATCAAGCAGTTCTCGTTTAACGACCTGAACAACCTCAAGCCGGACATGAGCGTTACGGCGACTTCAACGGCCTATCTGTTCAAGGAGTCGCGTCTTCTGGCAAGGAAGAACCGCATAGTCAAGCGCTTCATGGGGCGCTCCGGCTACGGTTCGCCTGCCGGCGTAATGAACTCCGAAGAGCTGGCTACCTTGTGGCACTTCCCGATCGAGCATGTGGTCAAGGCGCCGCTATTGCAGAAAGCGTCGGGACGCAAGGCTGAAGCGCCAATTACTTTGCCGCTGTCCGAGCCGCCGACCGGCACGGTCATTCCGGATGAGATTTTTCAAGTTTTCGGCCAAGAAACCAAGCCCAAGCCCGCTGAACCGGAAGTTGAGAAAAGCGGGTTGCAGGAAGAGAACATCTTCACCATGGAGCCGCAAGAGCCGGAGAAAACTATCGAGGCGGAAGATGACGACCAGCCGCCAGTTAATCTACCATTCGTTTAAAATATATGAGCGAGATAAGCGAGATAACAGTCTTCGGACAAACAACTTACCGCAACGCCGCGCGCAAATTCGGCATCAAGACCGATGACCGCCGCCGCCATATGTACCTCATCGGAAAGACGGGTATGGGCAAATCGACGATCTTGGAGAACATGATCGTCGAAGACATCCGAGCCGGCCGTGGCGTGGCCGTCGTCGATCCTCATGGCGACTTGGCGGAAAAGATCATGCAGTTCATACCGGCGGAGCGCATCAATGACGTGATCTACTTCAACCCGGCCGATATCGAGTACCCGATCGCCTTCAACGTGATCGAGCAGGTCGAGCCGCATCTGCGCCATTTGGTGGCTTCGGGCCTGATCGGCGTTTTCCAGAAATTATGGGCCGACTCCTGGGGGCCGCGCTTGGAATACATCTTGCGCAATTCGATCTTGGCCATTCTGGATTATCCGGGTTCGACCTTGCTGGCCGTGACCCGCATGTTTGCGGACAAGAAATTCCGCAAGAACGTGATCGAGAAGATTACTGATCCGGTCGTCCGTTCCTTCTGGGTCAACGAGTTTGCTAGTTATGCAGACAAGTTCGCGTCCGAGGCCGTGTCGCCGATCCAAAACAAGGTCGGACAATTTTTGTCCAGCTCTTTGATGCGTAACATCGTCGGCCAGGTCAAGTCGTCGATCAATATCCGCGAGATCATGGACGGGCAGAAGATCCTGATCATGAACCTGTCAAAGGGTCGCATCGGCGAGGATAACTCGGCTTTGCTTGGCGCCATGATGATCACCAAGATCCAGTTGGCCGCCATGAGCCGCGTCGACATTCCGGAGCATGACCGTAAGGATTTCTATCTCTATATAGATGAATTCCAAAATTTCACTACCGATTCATTTACCAATATCTTGTCCGAAGCTCGAAAGTACCATTTGAATCTGATCATGGCCCATCAATATATCGAGCAGCTAGGCGAGACCGTGGAAGCGGCCGTTTTCGGCAATATCGGCACCTTGGTCGTGTTCCGCATCGGAGCCGCCGACGCGGAAAAGCTCGTCAAGGAGTTCGAGCCGGTCTTTACGGAAGAAGATCTGGTCAATCTGCCGAAATACGAGTTCTATCTCAAGCTGATGATCGATGGCGTGACCTCCAATCCTTTTTCAGCTCGCGGCCTAGCTCCTTTGACTGAGGCGGAAAAGACTGGCAACCTGGACAAAGTCATCCAAGTGACCCGTGAGCGTTATGCCAAGAGAAGGGAAGTCGTGGAGGAAAAAATCAGGCGCTGGCATGAGAGCGATGATGAAGAGCAGTCCCCGGCGGCCGCTCCGGCTCCTGCCGCCGGCCAAAGCGCTGCTTACGCTGCGCCGGAAGCCAGGCGCACGGAACCGACTCCCTACCAAGCGCCGCAGCAACAGCCAAAATCGAAACCATCCTTTGCGCCCGCTCCGAGCCGCTCCGACAGGCACGACGACTCCGGACGTGCTGAGGCTATCTGCAGCCGCTGCGGCAAGAGGACGAAGGTCGCCTTCGTGCCTGACGGCTTGCGTCCGGTTTATTGCAAGGAATGTTTGCAGTTCCTGAAGGAAGAGAAGAACAAGGAACTGTCAACGCGCAAACAGCAGAAGCTGTCTGAATTGGCCAGCCTTGGGCCCGATGCCGGCCCTCCGGTTTTTCCGAAGCCTATGTCGATAAAAGAAGCCTTTGAAAAAGCCCAAGCCGAAAAGGCTCGAGCCGAGCAAGAGAATAATCAACCGCCGCAATGATCCAGTTTGACCGCTACATCCATCAATCATGGACCAGTGTCGACTCGTTTTTCAAGAGCGACAACTGGCTCTATAGCGTGAGAATCAATGACTACCAATTGGTCACCATCTTTTGGAATCTGTTTCTCGTAGTCATACCCTGGGTGATCGGCCTGGTTATCATCAGGCTGGGGCGCCAGACCGGCCTTTCCTCGCTACTGTCCAAGCTGCTTTTTTTCGGCCTGGCTTTTTTGTGGTTGCTTTTCATTCCGAACACTATCTATATCGTCAGCGATGTGCGTCACCTGTTAAACTACTGTCCGATCGATTCGCCATTCCAAGTCTGTGAGCAGAATGCCTGGATGATCCTCTTTTTCTTCACTTATGCGGCTATCGGCTGGTGGTCCTTCGTCTTCCTGCTTAACCAGATGAAAAGTTTTATGGTCGAGACGTATGGCCGGATCATGGCGGAGCTTTGGCTCCTTGTCCTTATTCCCATAATAGCCATCGGCTTTCTTTTCGGTCTGGTCCATCGTTGGAATAGTTGGGAATTCTTCATATATCCGGCCGAGCTTTTCCGGAATTTCCTTATTTACCTTAATGACCCCAAGAGCTTTACAAATTGGCTAATTTTTACTATATTTCTTTATATTTTATATTGGGGAGGAAACGTTGTATTTAAGAAAAAAGAGATCTGAACAATATGGTGGATTATTTGAAAATCGGCAAAGCGACCGATTTGGAGGGCACGGATTATAAGGTTTATCGATTACTGGAGATGCTTCCAGGTTTTTTGTCTTGGGGAACTTTGCTCGGACTGATCGTCCTGTCATACTTCCTGCCGGTCTGGGTGGCTTATTTCTTGCTGGCCTTCGACGTCTATTGGCTGCTCCTGGTCATGTATTTGGCCATACACCTCATCGCAAGCTACCGCAAGCTGAAGGAGAATATCGTCATCGATTGGAACAAGGTGTTGCGCGAGACTCCGCCTTTGCCTGGGCGTCCCGCCTGGCAGGAAATCTGGCACCTTGTAATTCTGCCGACATACAACGAAAGCCTTGAGGTTATCCGGCCGAGCTTCAATGCGTTGATCCAAGACGGCTACCCGACCGAACGCATGATCGTCGTGCTGGCCACCGAAGAACGCGGCGGACCGGATGCCCACGAGCGGGCGTTGCAGGTCGGTCAGGAGTTCGGGCATCATTTCGGCCATTTTCTCATTACTGTGCATCCTGACAATATCGAGGGCGAGCTCAAGGGCAAGGGCGCGAACCAGGCCTATGCCGGCAAGATCGTCAAGGAGGAGATAATCGATAAGCTGAAGCTTGATTATGACAACATCCTGGTCAGCGTCCTGGACATCGATACGGTCGTTTATCCAGGGTACTTTGCCAACTTGACCCACAAATTCCTGACCGTACCGAACCAATTCCGTGCCAGCTATCAGCCGATTCCGGTCTATTTCAACAACATCTGGGAGGCGCCATTCTTTTCGCGTGTCGCCGCTTCATCCAACACTTTCTGGCAAATGATGCAGCAGATCAGGCAAGAGAAGCTGGCTACTTATTCGTCGCACTCCATGACTTGGCGCACGCTGGTGGATATCGGCTTCTGGTCGACCAAGATGGTCAGCGAGGATTCGCGCATCTTCTGGCACAGCTACTGTTTCTACCGCGGCGATTACCGGGTCGAGCCGCTGTATTTCCCGGTGTCGATGGATGCTACCATGGATGAAACTTTCATCAAGACCGCGCGCAGCCTCTATAAGCAGCAGCGACGCTGGGGTTGGGGCGTAGAGAATACCCCGTATCTTATCTTCAACTTCATCAAGAGGTACAAAGAAATGCCCAAGGGCCGGACCATGGAACTGATCTTCGTCCAGCTTTATGGCTTCCACTCATGGGCTACCAATGCCTTGATCATCGCTGTCATCGGCTGGATGCCCATGCTGCTTGGCGGCGACCGCTTTAACGCTACGGTACTCTCCGGCAACCTGCCGACCGTTACCAGGACCTTGATGACAATCGCCATGTTCGGGCTGGTGTTGTCCGCCATCCTGTCCACTTTGCTCTTGCCGAAACGGCCGAAGCATTACGGTTTCGGCAAGAGCCTGTCCATGGTGCTGCAGTGGCTGATTTTGCCGATCAGTATTATCGTGTTCGGCGCCATACCTGGCTTGGCAGCGCAAACGAGGCTGATGTTCGGGCGCTATATGGGATTCTGGGTGACCCCCAAATCGCGTTGACGGACCGATTACAGACACCGCCGCGAGCGGTGTTTTTTTATGGCCAAGCGATTGATTCGCTGGCCGCAAGAAACGATCGCTCCTTTTTTATTTCCGTAATTTTGTGTTATAATTATCGCATCACTTCAAACGAACATGCGGCAACAAAACAAACAATCATGGCTGCGCAAGGCTTTCAATAGCCCGCACACGCTCTTAATACTGCTGATCGCCTTCATTTTCCTCATCAGCATACCTTTGGCCAAAAACGTGCAGCAACGGCATGTCGTGAGCGGAGAGATAAAGGCTTTGCAGCAGGAGATTTCAGAAAACAACAGCAAAAAATCCAAATTGCTCGATTCGATAGCTTATCTTGATTCGAAGGAATTCGCAGAAGAGCAGGCACGATTGAATCTTGACTTGAAAAAGCCCGGCGAACAGGTGGTCGTGGTCAGAAGCAACGATAAAGGTCCGGCGAACGGCAGCAAGGTAGCAGAATTGCTTTCGACGCCCGCTTTGCGCGATGAAACGCCTGCCAAGGAATCGAATCCGAGGCTCTGGTATAAATATTTTTTCTACTAGTCCATGCCCAACTCCCAGAACGGCATCAATTACAGCGAAGAGCAATTGGCCAAAAAAAGGGCTGTTGTTTTGGATTTTTTGGCAAAGCAGAAGTCGGTGAAGGCTGAGCCCAAGAAGGCGACGCCAGCGAAGCCGGCAGTGATATTGCCGTCAAAATCAGCGCAGGCTCCGGCCATCACCTTGCCGAAAACCGAAAAGAAAGCCGCTCCAACCATAACAGAGACGCCTCCTCTTGCCCCGGTGGCCAAAGTCGCAGCGTCTGCTCCGGTTGAGCCGATCAGCCAATTCTTAGGCGCAAAAAAACGTGAGCCTCAGGTTGAGGTGGATTTTTTGGAAGATGTGAAAAAAGAAACGCTCGCCATGTCTGATGACGGGGAAGAAAAACAGAAGAAGAAGGCCAAGAAAACGAACCCTGAAGCCAAATTGGCGGCTGTTGGCAAACCCGCCCCGGCTCCGTCAAAAATCATCCCGACGGTCAAGAGCGATCCTGCACCGATGCCACGGGTCGATCTTCTCGAAGATATCAAGAAGGAAAGCGCCAGGCCTGTAAACGCAGTCCAGTGGGCAGAAATCGCCGCTATCCTAGTGATGATTTCCACGGCTTTCTACTTCCTGATCTGCCTATATTTTTTCACCTTCAAGCCCCAAGCACCGTTTTTCCGGCAGATAGCCAAAATCGTTCCCGTCCCAGGACTGGCTAGCACTTACGGCTTCGTAGAATTCTATCAATATCTTGATCTTAAGGAAAACCTTTCCGGGAAGGGCGTCGCCAAAGAAGATCTTGCCGACGCCGCCACCTCGGTCAGCGTCGAATGGCAGATCTTGGAGCAGCTGGCAAGGTATTATCAGCTGCCGCCCACCACCAGCGCAGCGGCGATGCTGGAAAATCTTGGCAAGGCCGTAGTTTCTGACAAAGAGATAAATGCTTCCGCATTCAGTACCATCCGAAAGGTCAAGCAAGAAATATCCAATGGGATGGGCTTCGAAGAGGCGGCGAGCAAGCATGGCGCGATGGTTGCTAAAGAATATTTCGCTATCGCTGACGCCAAGCAGAAATTCGGCCCAAGCTTCGAGTCGCTCGCAGACGGCGCGATCAGCAGCATCGTCGTGTCGCCCGACGGCTTCTATATCGTGCAGAAGGTCGCATCTGGCGGAGAGTCGGTCGAAGCCCGCTATCTGTTAGTGAAGCCCAAGACCCTTTCCGATATCGTTGACGAACGATTGGCCAAGGCCAAGGCCATCAACTTCGCGCAATAGCGTATGCGCAAAGTACTGGTTTTCGGGACGTTCGACATCTTCCATCCGGGGCACTTAAGTTTCCTGCGCCAAGCACGCCGCCACGGCGACCGGCTTTACGCTGTGATCGCCCGCGATCGGACGGTGCTGGCCGTCAAGAAGCGTCTGCCGATCATGACAGAAAAGGAGCGGCTTGAGTCAGTAAAGGCAAGCGGCCTGGCCGATGAAGCGATGCTGGGAAGCCTGAGGGATAAGTACTCCGCAATCAAGAAAATCCGCCCGCAAGTCATCTGCCTCGGTTATGATCAGACGTATCTGACCTCCGGCTTGGCCGAGAAATTGGCAAGCTTGGACATCGAAACGGAGATAATAAAGCTAAGACCCTATCGTCCAGACATATACAAATCATCAAAAATAAGAAAAAACAACAAAAAACTGCCATAACGAGGCAGTTTTTCAATGCTGAGCCGAGAATGGGGATCGAACCCACGACCTACGCGTTACGAGTGCGTCGCTCTGCCAACTGAGCTATCTCGGCATATTCAGGTTGTGAGCGGGTGATGGGAATCGAACCCACGACTCGACCTTGGGAAGGTCATGTATTGCCATTATACTACACCCGCAAATAAACAAAAATCAGCCAATATTCCAGAAAAACATAAGAATGGAGCTTTTTCTGGGTTGGCTAATCCATTAAATATTGATATAATTATAAAGTGAGACCGAAAAATAGTCAAAAATTAATAGCCAGCGCAATATCACTAGTCTTTTTTGCAACTAGTGCTTTTGTTAATGCGGCCGCCGCCCAGGAACTCGCGTCCCAAGATGCCGCACCGACCATCTCTTTCAACGTCAAGGCAGGCGAGGCTGTCAAAAAGAGTCTTGGCCGGATTACATTGATTACGACAACTTCTACTTTCATCCAGGAATCGAAAGTAGTCCTGACCGAATTATCGGCAACAGCCACTGTGCCTTGGCAGCTGAAACCCATGTCCAAGGTCTATCAGATTGACGCACAGAACCCCAAGTCATTCGGTTCGTCCAGCCAGTTTTTCATCGAGATAAGCGGCATAGAGAATACGAACAACCTGAAACAGATCTTTTTTTACGACAAGGTCAAAGATTCTTGGCGGCCGTTGCCGTCATCGCAGATCTTGTCCAGGCAAGCGGTGTTCGCCAAGATGCCGTTTCCTTTCGCCAAAGTGGCCGTCTTTGAGGTCCCTTCGCACATGACCGTCGGCAAAGCCAGTTGGTACAATTATAAAGGCGGATTATTCGCAGCTTCTCCGAATTTTCCGAAGGGAGCACGGCTGCGAGTCTTCAACCTCGATAATCCGAGCAAATTCGTCGATGTCGTCGTCAATGATTACGGTCCCGACCGCAACCTGCACCCCGACCGCGTTGTCGATCTCGACAAAGTCGCATTCAAGCGTATCGCTCCGACCAGCCAGGGCATGGTCCGTGTCAGGGTCGAGCCGCTCAACATCGCCAGTAGCGGCCAACCGTCTGAGGGTTATCCTGTGAGCGTAAGGATTGCGACTAAGTCAGCCGCTGTCGTCGATTCCAAGACCGGTAATCTGCTTTGGATGAAGAATTCGACGACGACCATGCCGATTGCCAGCCTGACAAAGCTTGTCAGCGCCTATGTTTTTTTGGAAACCAAGCCTTCGTTCGATAAAGTCGTTTCTTACAGCATCCAAGACGAGAATTACAACTATGCGTTCGCCAGCAAGTGGGAAATCGCCAGGCTTAGGGTTTCGGACGGCGAGACCATGACCATCAAGGATCTGTTCTATTCCGCCCTGGTCGGTTCAGCCAATAATGCCGTGGAGAGCTTGGTCCGCGTAAGCGGCCTGAAACGCGATGAATTCATCCAAAGAATGAATCAAGTCGTGCTTGAATGGGGAGCGCAAAACACCCGTTTTATCGAGCCGACCGGCCTTTCGCCTGAAAACGTGAGTTCTGCGCGCGACTATGCTATAATCAGTAACAAGACGTTGTCGCACCCGATAATCGAAGACGCCAGCAAGGTGAAGAGTTATAAATTCACCACGATCAGCAAGAAGGTGCCGCACACGATCAAGAACTCCAGCCAGCTGGTCGCTGCGTCCAACCTCAAAGTTACCGGCAGCAAGACCGGTTACCTGGAAGAAGCTGGCTACTGCCTGCTGACCAGAGTCGATGACTTCCGCGGCAGAAGCGTCACGGTCGTGACTTTGGGAAGCCCTAACCGCGCGACAAGCTTCGGCGAAACCGAGTACCTGGCCAGATACGGCCTGAGCCTTATCAAATAATCCCATGATAAAATTCGAGGAGGTCAAAAAAACTTACCAGCCGGACGTCAAGGCTCTCGCCGGAGTGAACCTATTCATCAAGGCGGGCGAGTTCGTTTCGATCGTGGGCCAATCAGGCTCCGGCAAGACGACTCTGATCAAATCATTGATTTGCGAAGAACGGGTCGATGAGGGCAAAATCATCGTCGGCGATTGGGACATCACCCACATCGGCAACAGCGCCATCCCGACCTTGCGCCGCCAAATCGGCGTTATCTTCCAGGATTTCAAATTGCTACCCACCAAAACTTTGAAAGAAAACGTGGCTTTCGCCTTGCAAGTCTGCGGGCAGCCGCCGAAAAAGATCAGGGCTATCGTGCCGCAAGTCATGAAAATCGTCGGTCTGGAAGGGAAGATGGACCGTTATCCTCATGAAGTTTCCGGCGGCGAACAGCAACGCGCCGCCATTGCCCGCGCTCTCGTCCACCGTCCGAAGATACTGTTAGCCGATGAGCCGACCGGCAACCTCGATTCCATCAATGCCGACGAGATCATCGAGCTGCTTTTGCGTATCAACAAATTCGGTACGACTGTCGTGCTAGTAACCCACAACCGTGAAATCGTCAACCGGCTCAAGCGTCGCGTCATCACCATCGAGAACGGCTTGGTGGTCAGCGATCAGGAAGTAGGAAAATATATCTTATAATATGCCTATTATCGCCTTTTTTCGGGCAATCAAATTCAGCATCCAAGACATTGCCAGGAATTTCTGGCTTTCTTTGGTGACCATCATTATCCTGGTTTTGGCGCTTTCGCTGGTCAATATCCTTTTGACCGTCCAGGTCGTCACCCAGTCAGCCATCAATTCACTGAAGGAGAAGGTAGACGTCACGTTAGATTTGAAGTCGCAAGCACAGGAGGGCGAAATCCTGGCTTTGAAGGGCCAGATCAGTAACCTGGAAAAAGTGAGAACGGTCGAGTATATTTCTAAGAGCCAGGCGATCGAAACTTTCAGGAAGGAGCACGAGAATGATCCTGACATCCTTCAGGCATTGCGCGAGCTAAATACCAATCCGCTGACCGCTTCGCTCATTATCAAGCCCAAGGATATCGACCAGTACGAGGCGCTGATTACCGATTTGAACAAGATTGACAGTCCCATTATCGATGGTCGCAATTTCGATAACCCAAAGACTATGCTGGACAAGATCAATGCCATCACGGACAAGATCAATCAGATCGGCATCGCTGTCAGCTTGCTATTCATCCTAATAACCATTTTGGTGGTCTACAATTCGATCAGGGTGACGATTTATACCCACAAGAAAGAGATCAGGGTCATGCGTTTGGTTGGAGCCTCGAATTGGTTCATTCGTGCGCCTTTCCTGATTTCGAGCATCATCTATACTGCGATCGGACTGCTGGTTACTTTACTGCTTTTTTACCCGTTGCTCAATCTGATGCAGCCGTACCTCGAGTATTTTTTCAACGGGTACAAGCTCAATCTGATTACCTATTTCCAATCTAATTTCATCATGATCTTCGGCACGCAGTTCGCGGTCGCCAGCTTGGTCAATTTGTCTGCCAGCTTCATCGCTGTCAGGAAATATTCAAGGATATAACGCGAAACGATTCAAAACATACAAAAAGCGCCCGGTCACGCCGGGCGCTTTTTACGTTCGCTTAAACGGTCCTGCTTTTCGAAGTTTTGAAGTCATCTTGGGGCGTCTGTTCCGGCTCATCGAAAAAACCAAGACGATTGATGAGCTTGATGCGGTTGCGCCCTTGAAGCCGCTCCGCCCTTGTCCGCCCTTCCTTATTCAGGTAGTAATAGCTGACCATCAAGAGGGGGATGGCGAGATAGATGCTTAGTTCCATAGATTAGTTTTACTTGCTTATATTTTAACATAATATGCGAGCTTGCGGAACAGCGGATCCTTAATATTTATTTAATCCGTTGCCACTAAAGTACGGTAAGTTCATTTATAAGCCGCGTAGCGGCAAAATTGAAAGGGGAACAGGAAATGATGAAATCTATCGAAGCTTCTATCCAGGCGGGAATAATCATCGGTTTGTTTTCCATGAACGGGCATCTGCTGGATTGGATCTGCCGCAAGGCCGAAGGCGTACGCGTGGCCCATGCGCACTGGGAAGTCAGTGGCGGCACGATGGGCTTTGTAGACCTGATCAAGTTGTCGGATGAATTCAGGGAGAAAAAGTGCGATGTCATTTTCCTTGATTGTTCAGAGCTTTACATGGTCGACCTTTTCGCCTGGGGGCTCATGATGTCTCAGTTGGACACTTCATGGGTCAAGGGGTTCGTGCTGGTCAACGCATCCAGACCGATAATATCTGCCACGAGAATGATAAAAGATCGTGCAGGCGTAACATTCCTTTCAAAAATCATGGCTTTCAAGACCTGGCCTCCTTGCTTTGAAAGACGGCGGACGGCACGGGCCTGACATAGCCATCGCTTCAGGGCGCTCCTTATGAGGGCGTCCTTCCTGTTTTGCGACTACGCCCTTGTCAGTCGAGCGTGTGTCTCTCTCAGTTTCTGCAATTTCGGAACGATCACTGCTTGGCAGTATGGGTTGCGATCCTTATTTTTAGTGAAATAATCATGATGGTATTCTTCTGCCTCATAAAATCGGTACAGCGGCGCCACCTCAGTGACTATGCTATCATTATAAATTTTGCCTTGTTCGAGTTTTCTGATTTTCCCATTCGCTTCATCGCGTTGTTCCAAAGTGGCGTAGAGAATGATGGAGCGATATTGGGAGCCCATATCTTGCCCCTGCCTATCAACAGTAGTCGGATCGTGAGTGGCAAAGAAAACATCTAAAAGGTCTTCATAGGACGCTGTCGACGGGTCGTAAACGACCTTTACTGCCTCGGCGTGTCCGCTAAATCCGCTGCTCACTTGTTCATACGTCGGGTTGGCGGTATCGCCGCCGGCATAGCCTGGGGTTACGCTGGACACTCCTGCCAACTCTTTGAAAACCGCCTCAGTGCACCAGAAGCAACCGCCCCCAAAAACGGCAAAAATCTCTTCCTGGTTTTCAAATCTGCGCGGTATGAAAAACATCGACAAGGAGTTTACGCAGTGCCGGATGCCGGTCGGAGTAAAGCCTTCGCCGGCAAACACATGGCCCAAGTGGGCGCCGCAATTGGCGCAAGATATCTCGGTCCGCTCGCCGTCGCCATCCGGCGTGCGGACTACGGCCCCGGCGATTTCGTCGTCAAAAGCCGGCCAGCCGCAATGAGCGTCAAATTTATTTTTAGATTCATAAAGCGGCGCGCCGCAACGGCGGCAGATGTATAGGCCGTCGCGATAAAAGTCGTCATACTGGCCCGTGAACGGCGCTTCCGTGCCCTTGTCTTCAATAATCCTTTTTTCTTCGGGCGTCAATTTCTGCATACGCTTGGCTTACTAGTAATAGTCAACCATAGGCTGGGAAGATGAAAATTGGATTAAGCGCAAAAAAAAGCCCCCGACTTGGAATCGGGGGGGTGCAAGGCCAGGTGTCAATCCATGCCGGAGGAGGCTTCAACTTGGCCCGTCGTGCGGTCAACGACGTAGATGCCGTCGTCAAGGAACAGGTTGGGGTGGTCGGGTGCGGTTATGTAGCCGGTAGCCAGGGTCAAGGGCAGCCCCTTGGTGTTGAAGGCGGCGCCGCGTCCGTTCTGGGCGATGCGCTTCTTGGGGACCACTTCCGTGATAATGAAGCGGCCGGATACGATATCTCCAGTCAATTCATGCCTTGAATCGAACAGCCGCTCCTGATAGGCACGCCATTTCTTCGCTGCGGATTTCGGCGCGACTTGGTACCCGCCGACTGCTTGCGCGACCTGGCTCCAGGTGTCTGCCACCTTG
Organism: uncultured Gammaproteobacteria bacterium; assembly: GCA_964443495.1. Classification (GTDB taxonomy): domain Bacteria; phylum Patescibacteriota; class Patescibacteriia; order Patescibacteriales; family GWE2-39-37; genus JAAXUA01. The sequence continues at coordinate 604,177 of CAYUCS010000001.1, read as the reverse complement.
ATGGCCCAGATGTCGCCTTGTCGCTTCATCTGGTCGGGGTTACTCTCGGCCATCAGCTTGATCGACTTCGGCACGAGCGATTCGTAGAAAGCTTGTTCGCCGTTCACCTTGAAGATGTCGAATCGCCGTTTCGAGATGGTGGTCAGGAAGGGCGTGTCGTCGATGCCGAAGAAGTAATGGCTGACGACGTTACGGTTGAGGTTGAGCGGCGGCGTCCGTACGAGGTACTGGCTTCCGCCTTTGAGCGGGTGCGCCTCGTGGATGTGTTCCGGCAGGACAAGCGATCCGCCATTGAGCGAAACGAAAGGCGTCGAGAAAAAACTGATTTCCATGTTACCGATCCGGCCAGGCAAAAGGGTGTGGCTGGGGTGCAAATCCATAAGCGCCTCCTTGGGCTGTCATTCGCCCTTGCAGAGCAGGGCAGGTATTGTTCGGGGCAGGTCGATGACCGGCACTTCCAGCTTGGAAAGCGCCGAGTCGATCATCAGGCACAGTTTCTCGTGCGACTCATCGAATGACGCCAGGTAGACGATGTCGGTCAGCAGCCGGAACATGGCGTTGAGCTGGCCGTCTTCGGCCTTGCGGAAATCCGTCCTGACACCGACGGCTAGCCCGCCGTGCTGCAGCTTGAAAGCTGCCTCCATGCTGGTGCCACTGTCCGAATCCGGGCCGTCTAGGACGGCGACAACCGCGTCGCTCTCGAGAGCGCAGCAGTAGCAGTCGCCAGCCAGATTAACGAAGTCCATGCTGCCATCCGGACGGATATGCTCTTCCGCTCTGTCCTGGGGCAGGACGACGACATAGCCCATGTTCCTGAGCGTCTCGGCGCAGAGCCGGTTCCAGATTCTCTCGGCCTGGGTAAAAAGCGGAGCTGCCCAATAGATCTTTTTAACCTTGCGGCCCATTAGCGTCTCCCTCCCAAAGTGATGGGCACGAATTCGGTCCGCCCGGATTTATTGATCTTCAGGCTGGTCGGAATAAGGCCCGATTGGCGCAGCTTGCGCGACAACTCGGTAAACGTAGAACCGTTTTCTTCTCGAATCGTTTCCTCCTTGCCGCCTATCAAGCCGATAATCTTGCCGACTTTCTTGGGGGCGCTCTTGCTTCCTTTTTTGGTCTTGATCTCGATCCTGTACTTGATGGGCTCGTTTGTCATGTCGACCTCCTCCGGGTTGATAAATGAACGCAATTTATCTAAAGTTAGCATGCATGAAACAGTCATGTCAAACCATGAAGAATTGTTAGCGTTGACAAAAAATGGTAAAAATGTTACTTTGAAAAACATTCGTTCTTTATCACACCTGCAAAGGAGATGACCTATGAGGAAAATGATATTAAAGGCATTGTCGGTATTCGAATGGCTGGAGTGGCCTCAGACGGAGCTTGATTTTTCGCCGGATTGGCAAGATCTGTTAAGGTCGTCCACGACCTCGGTTCTGGGCTGGTCGATCATAATCGGAGCAGCCTTGTCCTGCGAGGCGCAATGGCTGCCGGAATATTTCCGGCACGACCCGGGCAATGCGGTCGTTTTCGTCGTTGCCATCGTCTTCGGAGTATTCGGCATCCCATTCGCACTCATCGGAATGATGAATTTTCTTTTCGGCGCAACTCTCATGCTTGGATCAAAATGGAGGAAATATGTCGGCGAACGATGAACTTAAGGCGGTCCTGGACAATGTCAAAGACTTGTGCGGGCACGGCGCATCCGCTGCGGCAGCCGCAAAAAAGGACGATAGCCAACCGTCCATAGAAGAAATCATCAAAATCCTTAGCGGTATCCACAAGGGCGAGTCAACCGACCCGGAAACACTGGCGGCAGCTACTTTCCACGATTACAATTGCCATCATGAGCGCTTTGAGGAGATTTTTTTGCTTCAACCCCTCCTTTTCAACCTGTGCCGTGAACGAGGGGACGCTTGGACCAAACCTTGACCGTGAAAGGAGAATCGGTATGACCACATCAGTGACATTCGACCCGGCCGCCAACAATGACGGCAAGACCTGCCTCTACCTTGGCAGCCTCCTCCAGCTTGTCGCCTGCATGCTTTCCATCTGGATTTTGCTTGGCGACCATGCAGAAATCAGATTCGTCGCCAGCTTCACGCTGGCAAGCATGGCTCTTTTCGGAGTCTGGATTCTCTGGTTCGCTAAAACGGTCAAGGTCAGGGAAGAGCGATTGCCCTTGAGCGCTAAGCGGCTACTGCTGTATTCGTCAATTTTGCAAACGATTTTAGGCGTCGTAGGACTGCTGTGCCTGAATGCATCGCCCGGCCTCGCGGCAACCGCGATCGTGCTTGGGGCAGTCATTGCTGCGGTCCACCTTCCGCTCCCCGGAGCGCTTTGAATCAGCCTGAAAAATCAACCAAATGGCCTCTTCACGATGAGAGGCCTTTTTTCTTTCTTAAAAAAACAGCATCTCCTGATAATTCCTTCGGCCTGGAGTTGCAGGCTTCGATTTCCATCCTGAGCCTGAAGCGGAATGATTTGTCCATTATGGCGGCGAGGGTGATGCCCAAAAAATCGTAGATGATGTCGAAAATCGTGTCGATCAGCTTCAGTTGCCCGTAGATACCGAAGACTTTGGTGTTGAAAAGCTTGTCGGAAGCGAATTCAAGAACTTCCCAGCCGATGCCGCAGGCAACTACGATCGCAACCGAGGCCTTTAATGATTTTGAAGGGGATAAGCCGTACCAACTGCGGCCGAACGACGCAAGGGCAAGAATGAACAGCAGAGAATTAGCCAGATGGGCTAATTTGTCATACTGGAATCCGAAACGGTAGAGCTGATAGAAATACAGCTCACCGGCAGCATTGGCCATTAAGGCGAACGTAATGGTGAATCTAAGAAAATACGAGGCATTCATGCGGCAAGCGTCGTCGGAGCGGAAAACCGATCTTGCCAATAATATGAGTCCTGCGGAGATGATAAAAGCTGAACCGAAAAAACGCGGCGAATAATAAGCTGGCCACCATTGTTGTTGGCCAAAAAGGAATAAGATTGCAAAAATACATAAGAATGCCATTGAAAGATTGTGGAACGCCTCGCTTCTTATCAGCTTGACAGTCATACGATTAGGTCTAATCATTGTTATGTTTTAGTCTAATATTAGAAGATTAAAAAAGGGTTAAGGCACTTAATACTGCCTTAACCCTTTTTTATTAGGATAATTTCATAATTAAAATAGTTAAACAACCACTATGAAAAAAAGAATATTACTGACGCTCTTAGTAGCGTCATTGATCAGCTTTAACCCCGCATATCTCCACGCCGAAAGCGGCAGTTCTGACGGGGGAAGCTCGGACAGTTCGTCTTCGAGTATAGGGTCGGACGACTCGAGCGGCTCATCGGGATCTGGCAGTTCGTCCAGTTCGGGACGCGACGACTCCCGCAGCAGTTCTGATGATTCGAGCAGCGGCATGGAAGTCGAGACCGAGCACGGCGTAACCTTCTTGAAGCCTCATGGCACTTCTGGTAGCGATGCCGCCAGGGTACTTGGGCTTGATTCCGAAGGCATGGAAGTCGAGACCGAGCACGGCGTAACCTTCTTGAAGCCTCACGACAGCGACCGCAGCGTTTCCTTGGAAAATAACCTGTCAGGCCGGATCGTCTTGCAGGTGCAGTCCAAAGGCGAGGCTTGGTATGTCGATCCTGTGACCAAATCAAGGGTTTACCTGGGTCGGCCTGATGACGCTTTCAAAATCATGCGCGAGCATGCCTTAGGCATCACTGACGACAACCTTGAGCAGATTGCCCGCAGCGATGAGAATCGCTCAAGCGGCAGCATTGCCCGGCGCTTGGCCGGCCGGATCGTCTTGCAGGTCGAGGCCAATGGCGAGGCCTGGTATATCAATCCGGTCACCCTTAAGCGGCATTTTCTTGGCCGTCCCGCCGATGCTTTCAATGTGATGCGCGGACTGGGTTTGGGGATTACCGATGACAACTTGAATCGTGTCAGGTTATTGCTCGGGAATGTAGGGCAGAGAAAGCTGGTGGTAGCCTTGCTTGCCGACAGCAATTCCGGGCAGAACGGCTATGCTGAGATAACGGAAAAGAACGGTAAGGCAAAGATAGAGATCGTCCTAGCTGGCACACCGACCCCTTCGAGGCAGCCGGCTCACATCCACGTTGGCAACCGGCCGAATCTTGGAGCGGTCAAATACCCGCTGAGCGATGTGGTTAACGGACGCTCAGAAACCATGCTGGGCATCACGTTCGATCAACTGCTCTCAGAAAGGCCGTTGGGTATCAACGTACACAAGTCAGCGACCGAGATGGCGATTTCTGTTGCCAGTGGGAACCTGTAATTGATTGAAGAGTTTGCATGGACACAATATAGCGCATTGGCCATAACAAATAAAACGGACTCATGTCCGTTTTATTGTTGAATAATCATTTGCGGGCTATCTAGCCAACGTCGCTATTGCTAATAGCCCGGCCGAATTCAGAAAAAATGAAACGATAATGAATTGCCAACGCTTGATCCTGCTCAGGCCCATCAAGCTTATTCCGATTTCATCAGGAAATGGGGAGGCAATGATCAGGGCTCCCATAATCGGCAAAAGCCAGGCAAAATAAGCTGAATTAAAAAGTCTGACAAACAACGGCTTTTTGAAAAACGAGAACAAGGGCTTGATCTCGTCAAAGAAGCCGTCGCGAAGGAAGTTGAAAATCAGGACATCGCCGATCATGGCACCGATGCCAGCGAAAACAGCCACCTCGAATGGATTCAAGGTTTGCGCCAAGTAATAAATGACCATGATCGATGGGGCGGCAGTGAAGGTTGAGACAAAAAATATTCCTGAAAGCAGCGCGCCGAAGTAGCCCCAGTCTCCGACTCTCATCAAGAATTGCTTGACGAATTGAGCGTCCGCAATCAAATAGAGCAGCACGAAACTGAGAAGTAAAAGGATCGTATTCTTATATTTCCAATTCAGCATCATATTTGCGTGGCATTATTTCATAATTATACCCGATTTTAAAACAACATAGTAGCTAGTAATTTTATTATTCGCTCGGGGACAGGGATTTCCGCCTCGTCTGCCCGCAAGTCGCGGGCAGGCTCGTTGCCCTGGGCAGCGCAGAAGTGATTCCCATCACTTCTGCGGCGTTCGACTGCGAGGCCGCTCTGCTGAGCAGCCTCTTGCTCACTGCTGCCCGTTCGAATCCCATTCCAAAATAAATAATAAAATAGAGCACATCTGGCGAAGCGCTCTATTTTATTATTTGCTCGGGGACAGGGATTCGAACCCCGATTGACTGGACCAAAACCAGCTGTCCTACCATTAGACGATCCCCGAATGCCTTTGTTGAAAATTAAAGAACCACGAGGTGGTTCATTTGCTATATTACTATATCTTAGCGCTTTTTGTCAAAACAGGAAAAAGGGTTCGAAAATCGAACCCTTTTATTCAGATGGTCTGGCTTGAGGCCAGGCTATCCAAGACGGCGTTGGCAAGGAGCAAGATTTTGGTAATCAATTCGATTACCTGAATTGCCACGTCCGGAAGGGTAGCGCGTAAGACCAGGATGGTTAAGAGGAGCGACAGTGCCCCAGACATTGCTTTAAACATATGTTTATTATGTTTAAGAAGGGGGACTATCGGTCGACCAACCGATTGGCGTATATATCCGCAAACCCTTCCAGTGGCTGGAGCCTATTTAGCGCCAAGCACCGAAAGGTTTGCGGCAATTTTCAAGGGACAAATTAGAATAGCATAAATTATCGCTTTTGTCAATGGTAAGCGCCAATGGCCGATTGTTGACCTATTATCTAATATTCGCTATGCTTTTAACATAAGAAGTTTCACTCGTTCCTTCCAACCCTAACCGTCTGATGGCTATGGCCCGGCCTGAGGGCATACGAAAGGAGGTTATCGCAGCAACTTGGGGGTCTTACTTCAATGTTTGCAGGAGGTGATGATGAAGAAGCGTGCAATCGTTGCCGTTTTTCTCGGCATCTGTCTCCTCGGCGCCTTCGCCGCCTTCGCCCAGCCGCCGCCGGCACTCGTTCTGGATCAGCCGGCCACCTGCATCACCGCACCGGCTCCAGTGCTCCTGGCTGCCGCCGACCAGTTATGTCTTCCGGTCACGTACATCGTCATGGTTCCGACCAGAGCCTCGCCCTCGATCCTTGCAGTTTCCAGGCCCGATGGAAGCGGCAAACAGATAGGAGGTGATCGCAAGGCAGTCGCCCTTGTCAGCTTAAGATCCGGGCTTGCCCTGGGTCACGAGAAGGGATTTGCAGTCCAACCGGTAACCGCAGCATCCGACAAGGGAGCTCAAAGCGACGTTCTCGTCGCAAGCTTGATACGCCCCTTGCCCGGCTCCGAGCAGTCAGCCTGAGAGGCCCTTGAAGCAGCATTCACGCGTATCGCTGAAAACGGACCTCACCGGAAACGAGCACACGACAATCCGCTAGTTTAGCTACGCTAGGGGAAAGCCAGCTCCGAGGCTGAGCTCTGAAATCGGGATACGAACCGCCTTGACGTAACTGTCGGGCGCAGCAATCGCTTTATCGGCAATCGTGCCATCACGGTAAAACATCAACTCTAACCGCCCCCGGGGATTTTCTTCCCGGGGGTTCTTATTTTGAGATAGACCGTTTTTTGTGAGGCAAATGGACATAAGCGCCGATGCGTGGTACAATTTTTGAAGAACGCCCTGAATAGAGGCGGATTTTGTTTAATTAGTTAAAGAACGAAAAATGAAAGTAATCTTACTTAGGGACATCAAGAATGTCGGCCGCAAGAACGAAATCAAGGAGGTTGCCCAAGGCTATGCCATAAATCATCTGGTTCCGGCCGGTCTGGCCGACCTCTACAATACTGCCAAACGGAACGAGGTCGAGGCTAAGCAGAAGGCTAAGGCGGCAGCCAAAAAGGCCCCTTCTTCCCAGAAGGAAATTCGCAAGGCAAAGAAGAAAAAGAAGTAAATCATTATTCTTTTTTAAAAATACATGGCGGAAAAAACCTCCAAAAAACCAACTAAGTACATCTTCGTGCTTGGCGGCGTGATGTCAGGCGTCGGCAAGGGCGTGACAGCTGCCTCGATCGGCCGCATCCTGATCGGCCGCGGCTTCAATGTCAGCGCCATCAAGATCGACCCCTACGTCAACGTCGATGCCGGAACCATGAACCCGACCGAGCATGGCGAGGTCTTCGTGACCGAGGACGGCGACGAGACCGACCAGGACATCGGCAACTACGAACGCTTCCTGAACAAGAACATCTACCGAGAGAACTACATGACGACGGGCCGAGTCTATCTGTCGGTCATCAACCGGGAGCGCAACTTGGAATTCGGCGGCGCCTGCGTCCAGGTCGTGCCGCACATTCCTTTGGAGGTCATCAACCGCATCAAGATCGCGACCGAGAAAGCCAAAGCCGAAATCATGATCATCGAGATCGGCGGCACGGTTGGTGAGTACGAAAATATCTTATTTTTAGAGGCGATCCGCCTGCTGAAGATCAAGAATCCGAACGACGTCATGACCGTCATGGTCAGCTACGTGCCGGTACCGGGCAAGGTCGGCGAGATGAAGACCAAGCCGACCCAGCACGCCGTCCGCACCGTCAATGGCGCCGGCATCCAGCCGGACATCATTGTGGCCCGCTCCGAGGTGCCGATGGACCAGAAACGCAAAGAGAAGATTTCCATGTTCTGCAACGTTTCCGAAGAGTGCGTCATCAGCGCGCCGGACGTCGATTCGATCTATGACATCCCGGTCAATTTCGAAAAAGACAATTTGGGCGATGTCGTTCTGAAGAAACTGGGGCTCAAATCGAAAGGGAAAGACCTGGTCGATTGGCGGGCCATGCTCAACCGCTACAATAACACCAAGAAGGAAATCCGCATCGGCGTGGTCGGCAAATACTTCAAGACCGGCGATTTCAACCTATCCGATTCCTATATTTCAGTCATCGAGGCCCTGAAGCATGGCGGCATGGCCAACGGCGTCAAGGTCAAGCTCGATTGGATCGATACCGAAGACGTCGAACAGAAAGGTACCGGCATCCTGAAACAGTATCACGGCATCGTGGTGCCGCAGGGCTGGGGTTCGCGCGGCGCCGAGGGCAAGATCAAGACCATCCAATACTGCCGCGAGAAGAAAGTGCCTTACTTCGGTCTGTGCTACGGCATGCAGATGGCGGTCATCGAATTTTCCCGCAATGTCCTCAAGTACAAAGATGCCAACTCCGAAGAGGTCAATCCGAAGACGGCTCACCCGGTCATCCACTTAATGGAAGAACAGAAGGAACTCATTGCCAAGAAGCAATACGGCGGCACCATCCGCCTGGGCGGCTGGCCCTGCAAGCTGGTCAAGGGTACGCACCTAGCCAAGGCCTATGCCAAGAAGTTCGGCTCTGAAAACATCATTTCCGAACGCCACCGCCATCGCTACGAGTACAACAATGCTTACCGCGAACAGCTGGAAAAGGCGGGGCTCAAGGTGGCTGGCACTTCGCCGGACAACAAGCTGGTCGAGGCCGTCGAGATTACCGACCACCCATTCTTCATCGGCACCCAGTTCCATCCCGAGTACATCTCGCGACCGCTCGACCCGCATCCCTTGTTCGTCGAGTTCGTCAAGGCATGCACCGGTCTTAAGAAATAGCGGCAAGATTGCCGAGACGGGCTGCAACACTTGCTCGAATTAATATCTTAACATTATGTCACATCCGATTATTTTGACGGACGAAAACTTCGAAGTCGAGGTGCTCAAGTCCGAATTGCCGGTCCTGGTAGACTTCTGGGCCGAATGGTGCGGGCCTTGCCGCATGATGATTCCCGTACTTGATGAGATTGCCGGAAAATATGACGGCAAGATCAAGATTGCCAAGCTGGATGTAAATGACGAAAAACATCAGACATTAGCCGAAAAGTACCAGATTCAAGGCATTCCCGCCCTGAAGGTATTCAAAGGGGGCGAGGTCGTGAAAGAGCTCGTAGGCTATCAGCCGACCGAGACTCTTGAGGCCGAATTGGCTGAATTTTCGGCCTAGGCTTTATTTTTTAAGCTAAATTTGCTACAATAGTAGCATATTAATAACTAACTTGTTTTGAGCCAAACAAGGAGTTGGCGCAAAATTCCAAAAACATGGAAGCATACTGCGTAAAATGCAAGGCCAAAAGGGAAATGATCGAGGCCGTCGAGGTCGAAATGAAGGGTAAGGGCGAAGTCAAACGCCGCGCTATGAAGGGCAAATGTCCGACCTGCGGTACTGCAATGTTCCGCATTCTGGGCAAAGCAGCTGCCTAACATACTCGGTTTACTCATAAAAAGCACCTCACCAAAATGAGGTGCTTTTATTTTGTCTTAATGGTTGTTTAATGGTATAATTATATAAATATCCATATGGCAAAATTCCTGATTATCGATAATAATATTGTCGCGTCCAGCTCATTGCTGGCCAACTTGAGGTTGGCCGGACATGAAGCCGACATTGCGGGCGAACCTTTGCCGACTGAACGCGCCATGAACGTAGTCAGATCAACCTTGCCCGATCTCATCATCATAGATCCCACGATTTCAGGAAGCCAGGATGGTTTCAGCCTGATTTCCGATTTGAAGTCGCACCCAGAGACCAGGGAGATATTGATCGTGGCTTGTTCCGACAGCCCCGATCTCGAATTACGCGAACGCGTCCTGAATATGGGCGCTAGCACGCATTATGACCGTTCAGTGCTGCCAGCCGAAGAGCTGATTGAGCGACTTGAAAAAATCATCATAAATAAGCAAAAATATGAAGCTTAAGGGCAAAAAACGTTACCTTGTCATTGCGGGCGTCATCCTCCTGGTCGGCGGCTTTGCTTACAGCAACTATCGCAAGGGCGCAAAAGTCGAATATACGACCGCCGAAGCCAAGCTTTCGAAAATCGTGCAGACGGTCAATGAAACCGGTACGGTCAAAACAGCCAGCGAGATCAAGCTGAATTTTTTGGCTAACGGAAAAATCTCGAAGATTAACACCAAGATCGGTGACAAGGTCAAAAAAGATCAGGTCTTAGCCGAGCTTGATTACTCCAATCTGCTGATCCAGCAAAAGCAGGCTCAGGCGAACCTTGATGTGGCAAAGGCCAATCTGGCCAAGATAGCCAACGGCGCAACCGTCCAGGATGTCACAATCAGCCTTTCGTCCGTAAAGCAGGCTGAAACCGCATATAACAGCGCCCAAGCCAACTACGACAAAGTCAAGAAATCTACAGCAGAAGCCATTGTACAGGCGCAGAAAAACTTATCCGACCTCGAATCAGCCAGCAAGTCGGCCACCACTTACGGCCAAGCCATCCTCAGCGCCCAGAGCAATCTCGACAATACCAACAAGACCTATCTCCAGACTATCGGCAATCGCCGGACTTCGCTCTTGAACTCGATCGAAAATCAGATAGCTGCCGCTCAGACGGCTCTCGATGCCGCAAATCGCGTCCTAACTGACGATAACGCCAAAGACACCTTAAGCGTCCAAGACGCTGGCCAGCTTGTCAGGGCGAAGGCTAGCTATGATTCCGCTTCCGCTTTGGTATCGCCCGCCCGGGCCGATTTAGCTGCCGCCAAGAAAAGCGGGGCCAATAACGACGCCCTGTCCGCCGCCGGCTCTGCGATGAACCTCCTGAACGAAACATTGGACGCGCTCAATGCCACTTTTGCCGCTTTGGCCAAATCGGTCACCAGCTCCAAATTCAGCCAAACCTCGCTCGACGCCTTCAAGACCAGCATCAGCGCCCAAATCACGGCGACCAATGCCGGCATTTCGAGCGTCAGCGCCGCCGAACAGAACCTTTCCGACACCATCCTGGCCTACAACACCAACCTGGCTTCAGCGCAGTCGAGCCTGGACCAGGCCCAGGCCGCTTTCAATAACGCTTTGACGAACGCGCGCAACGCTTTGACGAACGCGCGCCTTTCTGGCGATCAGCAGAATGCTAATGCCAAATCCCAGGTCGATTCGGCTTTTACCGCCTACAAGCTGGCTCAGGCCCAGTATAACAAGACTGTCTCACCGGCAAGACCCGAGGACTTCAAGCTTTTCGAGGCTCAGGTCGCCCAAGCCAAAGCTAGTCTTGACGCCCTGATCAACCAAGCGAACAACAGCATCATCAAGTCGCCGATCGACGGTGAAATAACACAGGTCAACTACGAAGTCGGGGAAGAGCCGAGCGCGGCCAAGCCTGTGATGGCTATCCTGAGCCATGACAATTTCGAGATAGAGCTCGACATTTCCGAGGCTGACATCGTCAAAGTCAAGCAGGGAAACCAGGCAGTCGTCACTTTCGATGCGTTGGGCGAAGCGACCAAATTCGCTGCCGAAGTCACCTTCATCGAGCCCGCCCAGACAGTCATCCAGGAAGTGGTTTACTACAAATGCACCGTTAGCAATTTGCGCGCGTTGGATGCAGCCGGCAATCCGATCGATTCGATTGCTCCTACTTCAAGCGCGACATCGACCTTGCCGGCAAGCGTATCAAGCAGCAGCCCGCTGCTTTTGGTCCGCCCAGGCATGACGGCAAATGTCAGCATTACGACGCAGACCAAAGACCAGGTGCTGGTAGTACCGAGCCGGGCCGTCATCGATAAGGGCAACAATCAGAAGATAGTACGGCTGCTAGTCAACGGCCAATCAGTCGAAACTCCGATAACCATGGGATTGCGGGGCGACGAAGGACTGACTGAGATAATTTCCGGATTGAAGCCCGGCGACTTAGCCATCACATCGATCAAGAACGGCCCAACGGCCCAATAATGCAATGAGTATGATAATCGTCATAATCGTCTTGGTGGTAATCGCAGCTTTCGTCATCGCGGCCATCATCGAGAGCGAGAAAAAATAATGCTGATCGAAATCAAAAGCTTGGAAAAGGATTATGTTACGGGCGAGGTTGTCACCCATGTTCTGCACGGCCTCAATTTCACTATCGACAAAGGTGAATTCGTTTCCATCATGGGTCCTTCCGGCTCCGGCAAATCCACCCTGATGCACATCTTGGGCTTCCTTGATCGCCCGACTAACGGCACCTACCTTTTTGACGGGCGCGACACGACCGAATTAGCCGACGACGAGCTGGCGCTGATGCGCAATCAGAAGGTTGGTTTTGTCTTCCAGGCGTTCAACCTGTTGCCTCGCACCACCGTCTTGGATAATGTCAAGCTGCCGTTGATATACTCCGCGAACAAGGAGGACATCGAAGAACGCGCAGCCGCTACGCTGAAAAGCGTTGGTTTGGGACACCGGCTCAATCATTACACCAACCAGATATCAGGCGGCGAAAAGCAGCGCGTCGCCATCGCTCGGGCGCTCGTCAACGGACCGTCGGTCATTTTTGCCGACGAGCCTACGGGCAATCTGGATTCCAAATCCGGCGTCCAGATCATGGCCATCCTGCAACGCCTTAACGACGCCGGGAATACGATTATTCTTGTCACCCACGAAACATACACCTCCGAACACGCAAAACGCATCATCAAGGTGATGGACGGACAAATCACAAGCGATGAGCCGGTCCTAAATCGCCGCTTCGCCCAGGATGGGGAACTTTTGAAGTAGGCAACGCCGAGCAAGACTCGCCATCACCCACAAGGCCATGATACACTCAGTCATACAAGCCGTTTCAACTTCGCTTTCCGCGCTCCGCGCCAATAAAGGGCGGAGTCTTTTGACTATGCTCGGCATCATCATCGGCGTAGGCGCCGTCATCGTCATCATGTCAGTCGGCGCCGGCGCCCAGAGCCTGATACTTTCCCAGGTCAAAAGCCTGGGGTCGAACCTGATCGGCGTACTGCCTGGCAAGTCGGACAAGAACCAGCCGCCCGCCTCAGTGCTGGGCGTGACCATTACTACGCTGACGTATGACGACGCGCGCGCGATGCTCGACAAAGCGCGCTTCCCGCATATTGTCAGTAACGTCGCCTATACCAAGGGCTATGGCACCCTATCTTGGAATGCGAATACCTATGAAACGAATCTTTCCGGGTCGACCGTCGGCTATTTGCAAACCGAAAATGGCGAAGTAGCCGAAGGCCGCTTCTTTACCGAAGATGAAGAGCGCAATCTGGCAAGATATGTCGTGCTCGGAAGCACCGTCAAGACCGAGCTTTTCGGCGAATCGAACGCTGTCGGCCAGAGGATCAAGATAAACAAGAAAAGCTTCGAAGTGATCGGCGTCATGAAGGAAAGGGGAACTGTCGCCTTCCAGAATTATGACGACCAAGTTTTCATCCCGATCATGACCATGCAAAAGCTTGTCGCCGGCGTCGATAACCTCGGCCTGATCAGGATCAAGGTCGACAGCCAAGACAATATCGACGCGACCATCGACGACGTGTCGCAGCTTCTGCGCGAGCGCCATGGCATTTCGGACGCAAGCGGTGACAATGATGATTTTACCGTCCTTAACGCTGCCGAAGCGCTGAACCTGCTCAAAACCATAACTAACGCTTTGCGCTATTTCTTGGCCGCTATCGCCGCACTCTCGCTGGTGGTTGGCGGCATCGGCATTATGAATATCATGCTTGTGGCCGTTTCCGAACGCACGCGTGAAATCGGCTTGCGCAAAGCCGTAGGAGCGACAAATTCGAATATCCAGACGCAATTCCTGCTTGAAGCCGTCATGATAACCTTTCTAGGGGGCGTAATCGGCATCGTTGGCGGGGTTATCCTATCCTTCCTCATCGCTTCGGTCGCCCAGGCGCTAGACTACGCATGGGAATTCTCCATTTCTCTAAGCTCAATCTTGCTTGCGGTCTTCGTTTCGATATCCATTGGCATAATTTTCGGGCTTTTTCCTGCCATAAAGGCAAGCCGGCTTAACCCGATCGAGGCTTTACGTTATGAATAAGATATGAAAATAGGAGCTGTCGTAAAACTTTCGGTAAAATCGCTCGTCGCCAACAAGATGCGCACCTTGCTGACGGTCTTGGGCATGGTTATCGGCATCGCGGCCGTTATCATCGTCTTCAGCGCCGGCGAGGGCATAAAGTCGCTGATCCTGGGCCAGGTCGAGGCTTTCGGTACGGATTTTATCCAGACCGAGCCAAGACTTCCTTCAAGCAAGCCGACGGCGGCCAAGGATGCTGAATCGGGCCAAGCCATGGCCCAAGGCGTCGTCCTGACCTCGCTCAAGCTTACGGACATGGATAGGATAAACCGCCTAAGCAACATCAAGGGCAGCTACGCCTCGCTCACAGGACAGGCATTGGCGAGCTACGAAAACGAAACCAAGAAAGCCATTCTACTTGGCGTCAGCGCCTACTTCATAAACATGGGCAATTTCGAACTGTCGGAAGGACGTTTTTTTTCCGATGACGAAGAGCGCGGCCTAGCCCAGGTGGTGGTCCTAGGAAGCAAGATGAAGGAAAGCTTGTTCGGCGATTCGGAGGCTGTCGGGAAGATGGTTCGTTTGAAAAAAGACAAATACTTAGTCGTCGGAATCATGAAGGAAAGGGGCTCGTCCGGCTTCATCAGTTTTGATGACTTCATTTACGTACCGACGCGCACGATGCAGAAAAGGGTCTTGGGCGTAGATTATGTCGTTTCCATAACGAGCCAATTGAGGGACATTTCCTTGGCTGAGGACACGGCCGAAGAAATCAGGCAAATCCTTCGGGAAAACCACAAGATCGAAAATCCCACCAAGGACGATTTCCGCGTCGCCACGATGGCGGAACTGATGGACACGCTGGGAACGATTACGGGGGCGATAACTTTGCTTCTACTGGCCATCGTCGGCATATCCCTAGTCGTCGGCGGCGTTGGAATAACCAACATAATGTATGTCATCGTAACCGAGCGCACCTCCGAAATCGGCTTGCGCAAAGCCGTAGGAGCGACCTACCGCGACGTCATGCTGCAATTCCTGATCGAGGCTGTGCTCATAACCTTGCTCGGCGGGGTAATCGGCATGATTATGGGCGTTCTTGTCTCTTTCGGCATCGCAACCGTCGCTTCAAGCTTACTGAGCCTGGATTGGGAGTTCATCTTGCCGCTCAGGGGTTTTGTCGTGGCCACCGTGTTTTCCTTGTTTTTCGGAATCATTTTCGGAGTTTATCCCGCCCGCAAAGCTGCCCGCCTCGATCCGATCGAGGCCTTGCGTTCAGAATAGCCGTACGTTGCGAAGCTGGCCTTGACTTGTTATAATGATAATCATCCTAACTAACGAATAAATTGCGATATGAAAACTTGGATCTGCGAGATTTGCGGAGACGCCTATCTGGGGGAAGAGGCGCCGCACAACTGTCCGTTCTGCGGCGCCAGAAAGGCTTTCATCAAGGCAGGCGCCCAAGCGCAGCCCGTAACCGAAACCGAAGAAGAGATTTCGGATGAAACTAAAAGCTACCTAGCCGAAACGTTGCGGCTTGAAATCCATGCGAATGCGATTTACAGCTGCATGGCTGACGCAGCAGACACCTACGAGGTTAAAAAGATGTACAAGCGCTTGGCCAAAGTCGAGCTCGAGCATGCCATTATCTGCACTAAGCTTCTCCGCCTGCCTATGCCGGCGATTGGGCCTGAAAATTGCAGCTCTGAGGACGTGGAGAATTTCAAAAAGACGATCGAGCTTGAGGAACATGCCTCGGACCTGTACGCGCAATTCGCCAAAAAATCGACCGAAAGGCATATCAAGATACTGTTTACCGCCTTGAATCAGGCGGAGGCCGACCATATCATTCTAATCAATAGCTACCTTAATCGATAAAAGATGTTCCGACTTTCCGGCTCGAACAATCTTAATCTGGCCAAAGTGTTCCGCGGCGCAGAAAGCGTAGCGCAGAATATTCCGCTAGTGAAAAAAGTGCGCCGCCGCCGCCACATCTTTGCGGCACTCAAGATAATGTCATTCCTTGCGCTGACCGTCTTTCTGCTGTTGATAATACTTTTTGCGTCGCACTTCTTGGCCTTCAAAAGCATCTTAGCCAAATCCCTTTCAGGCAAGGCTTCTTTGGAACAAGCTGTCGGCTTGGCCAAGGGTGGCGACTTCAAATCGGCAAAGATTGCCGCCAACCAGTCAGCCAATGATTTTTACTACGCCACATCGAATCTGGAAGATATCAAGACCAGCCTGGTCTTCAATCAAGTCAAATCGCTGCAGGACCAGGTGAGCCAGCTCGGCTACCTGGTCGGTTCGGCTGAAATGCTGTCGCGAGCAGTGGGTCAGGCCGTATCGTTCGGTTCAGAGCTGCAGAACCTGCTGGACGGAGACCGCCAGCTCAACTACGCCACTTTCTCGCCCGAAGAGAAGAGAAAAATACTAGGCCGGATACAGTACGCCGGTCCGGAACTGACCGGCATGAAGGCTAATCTTGACCTTGCCTTGCTCAATCTCAACAACATCTCTTACCCAGGAGTCTTGTGGCCGGTAAAAGGAAAGATAGATGAGGTTAAGAACCTGGTCGGCGAGGCATCCATCATGCTGGGCAAACTGGCGCCGATGTCGCAGATCCTTCCCGCGCTTGCCGGCTACCCGAGCACTTCGACTTATCTCGTGCTGTTTCAGAACAGCGACGAGCTTCGCCCGACCGGAGGCTTCCTGGGTACATACGGCATATTGCAGATGGAGAGCGGCGATATTTCGCGTTTTGACACCCACGACATCTACCACATGGATATGCCCGTCAAAGACCAGGTTAACGTCATTCCGCCGGAGCCGATCAGGAAATACTTGAATCCAAAATGGTATATGCGCGACGCCAACTGGTCGCCGGACTGGCCGACCTCAGCCCAGAAGATCGAGTGGTTTTATCATCTTGAAAATCCGCTCTTGCCCCCCAAGGACCAAATCAACAATTTCACCGGCCAATTCAATGGCGTGATTGCTATCACGCCCAAACTGGTTACTGACCTCTTGTCGATCGTCGGACCGATCGTGATCGATGGCCAGGAATATACCTCAGCCAATTTCGTTGACTTGCTGCAATACCGGGTAGAAAAAGGCTATGTCCAGCTCGGCGTCCCTTCTTGGCAAAGAAAGGAGGTCATCGGTCGAATCATGAAAGAGATGAAGATCAGGCTGATGAACCTGCCGTCGGAAAAATGGCGGACAATCCTCACGATCTTTGATAGCAATGTAGCCTCGAAGGACATTTTGGTTTATTTGCACGATCCAGTATTGCAAAGCCTGGCCAAGGAGCAGGGTTGGACCGGAGAAATCAAGCAGCCCCAAACCGATTACCTGATGGTCGTCGATGCGAATCTGGCCAGCTTGAAAACCGACGCCGTCATGAACCGCAGCGTCAGCTACGAGGTCAGGGAAACGGAGACCAGTCTAAATTCCAAACTGATTATTAATTACGCTCACCGGGGCAAACCCGATTGGAAAACCAGCTACTACCAGACATATACGAGAATCTACGTGCCGAAAGGCAGCCGCTTAGTCAAGATGGATGGCTGCAACAATAAAGCCGATATTATAGATGAATTCAACAAGACCGCTTTCGGTTGCCAACTGATCGTACCGTTCAATCAGGTCGCTCCGCTGGTTTTGGAATACGAGCTTCCGAAGCATCTCAAATCAGCTGCCGCAAAGGGTGAATACGGCCTGTACGTCCAGAAACAGCCAGGCAACCAGGTCTCCGATCTGGCAGTTGACTTAAGCTTCGCCAATGGTATAAAATCTTATAGTCCAGTCGGATTCTCGGTCAATTTACTGACCAGGAATCGCGTAGGCTGGCTGACCGACCTGCTGACCGACCGGCAATTTTCAGTTTCGTTCTAGCACCCACGATTGCCAATAATATTAGCGTTTTTAGCTGATTATTGGCAATTTTTAATAACCACTCATGTTTATCAAAAGAATCGGCATCGACCTAGGCACAACCTATACGTTGGTACATCTGCCAAAACGGGGCATTGTCATAAATGAGCCGAGCGTGGTTGCGATTTCTGTTACTGACAAGAAGATTCTGGCCGTAGGTAACGAGGCCAAGGACATGCTTGGGCGTACCCCGGATACTATCATTGCCCTGAAGCCATTGAAGGACGGCGTAATTGCTGATTACCGGGCGACCGAGGCCATGTTGCGCTATTTCATCAATAAGTCGCTTGGCGGCATCCGCTTATTCCGTCCGGAAGTCATGGTTGCCGTTCCCGCCGGCATCTCTTCGACCGAACGCCGCGCCGTCATCGATGCCACGATCGCCGCCGGCGCCAAAGCGGCCTACATCATCAAAGAGCCGGTCGCGGCCGCTATCGGGGCCGACATTCCGATCGGCTCCGCTTCTGGCCATATGATAATCGATATTGGCGGCGGTACGGCCGAAATGGCCGTCATCTCTTTGGGCGGTATCGTGGCCTCGACTTCGGTCAGGGTCGGCGGTACTCGCTTCGATTCGGCCATTATCGATTATACCCGGCGCAAATATAACCTCTCGATCGGCGAACGTACCGCCGAAGAAATAAAGATCAATATCGGTTCGGCCTTGTATTTGGAAAACAAGCTGACGATGGAAATCCGCGGTCGCGATATCGTCACCGGCTTGCCGCGCAGCATCATCGTCACCTCCAACGACGTCACTGAAGCGCTCCAGAACGAGCTGGAGGCAATCATCAATGCGGTCAAGAAAGTGCTGCACGAGACGCCTCCGGAACTCTCGTCCGACATCATGGACAAGGGCATGGTCCTTTCAGGGGGCAGCTCGCTCTTGCGTAACATCGACCAGCTCCTTTCGCGAGCCACCGGCGTTCCGGCGTACATCGCCAATGACTCGCTCCTTTGCGTGGCGAAGGGAACAGGCATCGCTTTGGAAAATCTTGATTCATATAAACGTAGCATCTTAGCTACAAAATAATATGATTATCGGCATCGATGCCAGCCGGGCTAATCGCAAGCAAAAGACCGGCACGGAGTGGTACGCCTTCTACCTGATCAAGGAGTTGGCGAAACTGGACTCATCGAACCAGTACATCCTCTACTCCGAACATCCGATTTCGAGCGACTTGAACGACCTGACAGGGGATTCGTCAGGGCACCCGATCGCTTACGACAAAGACGGCTACCAGATCATTAAAAGCCCGCACGGCAATTTCAAAGCCAAGGTTCTCAACTGGCCCGTCCGGCATATGTGGACCCATCTCCGCTTATCCTGGGAAATGATCTGGCATCGCCCGGATGTTCTTTTCGTGCCGTCGCATGTCTTGCCGTTGTTCCACCCCAAGCGATCGATCGTCACTATCCATGATGTCGGTTTCGAGCGGGACAAAAGCCTCTACCCCAAGCTTCGCCTTGGTCCTGACAGCAAGGTCAAGAAACGGATGCTTGATATTTTGGTCCGCGCCTTCACCTTCGGCCGATTCGGCGCCAACGTCCAGGATTACTTGACCTGGTCGACCATATTCTCACTGCGCAAAGCCGAGAAGATCATCACTGTCTCGGAATTTTCCAAGCAGGAAATCATCGATGTGTACAAGAACGAGCTCAAGCCTAAGATTTTCGACAAGATAATCGCCATACACAACGGCTACAACAGCGAGTGCTATATCCCGAGAATCAATGACGAAAAAGTCGCCTCGGTTCTCAGGAAGCACGACATCGAGCAGCCGTACATTTTTTACCTTGGCCGCCTGGAGAGGAAGAAAAATACTCCGGCCCTCGTCGAGGCTTTCGGCATGATCAACAAGCAATTTCCGGATTACAAGCTGGTTCTGACCGGCCGTGCCAGCTTCGGTTACGACGAAGTCGAATTCATGATCAGCCAGTACAAGCTGGACCAAAAGGTGATCTGTACCGGCTGGGTCGATGAGGCCGACCTGCCATATATTTACAACGGCGCCAGCGTCTTCGCTTTTCCTTCGCATTACGAAGGCTTCGGCATACCGCTCGTCGAGGCCATGGCTTGCGGCGTACCCATCGCCGCCTCTGACGTCGCGCCGATAACCGAGGTCGTCGGCGAAGCAGCCATACTGTTTGACCCGGAAAGCCCTAATTCGATAAAAGATGCCTTGTCGAAGCTGATTTCTGACCAGGAATTGCGCAGCCGCCTCATCGGCCTTGGGCTCGACCGAGCCAAGAAATTCGGGTGGCGGATAACCGCCGAAAAGACCTTGGCAGTCCTTGATCCGAACTTTAAATAATGCCGATTTCATGTTATAATTCAACTGATTCATCCATATCAAGAAACATATAAACCTCAATTTTACAAAGATTTTTCCAGCATCACAGAGCCGGCGCAAAACGTTGGCTTTGGTTTTTATTTTAGCTTTTTTTGCCGCCACCAACCGAAGCTCCGCCGTCAGCTTGCCGGTCGGCTCATCCGGCCTGCTGGTAAAACACCGCGGCAATCCTGATTTTTCAGAAATCAAAACTGCAAACCCCACTGAAGCAGCCGGCTTGTTACAAGCTCTCAGGAACGATCCGGCAGTCGAGTGGGCTGAACCTGACTATCTATTTCATTCGGCCATCATACCGTCAGATACCCACTACAGCAAGCAATGGTATTTGCAGAAGATAAAAGCGCCGGCCGCATGGGATGTCACGCAGTCAAGCAGCGGCGGCGTCGTGGCGATAATCGACACCGGCGTGGACATCGCGCACCCCGATCTGAAGAATAATATCTGGATAAACGGAGACGAAATCCCAAAAAACGGCAAAGACGACGATAACAACGGTTTTATTGACGACATCAATGGCTGGGACTTTGTGGATCGCGGCCCCGATCCCCGACCGAAATTCCAAGAAGGATTCACGGCTGACGTCCAGCACGGCACTATCGTAGCGGGACTTGTTGCTGCCGAAGGGAATAATGCGGCAGGCGTATCCGGCGTAACCTGGAACTCGAAAATCATGCCTTTGCGCGTCCTTAACGACAAAGGAGAGGGCACTGCCGGCAACGTCATCCGTGCGGTCGATTATGCCATCAAGAACGGAGCCCATATCATCAATCTCAGCTTTATCGGATTCAATTACAGCCAAGGCATGGACGAGGCGATCAGGCGCGCTTACGAAGCAGGCGTCATCGTCGTCGCCGCAGCTGGCAATGAGTCAGGCAACGAGTCGAAGGATACCGACCTGAACAAGAAGCCCATGTATCCGGTCTGCCTCGATGGCCGCCCAGGCGAAAACCGCGTTATCGGCGTCGCCGCCACCGATGCCATGGATCAAAAAACCTATTTTTCCGGATACGGCTCGCGCTGTGTCGATATCACCGCCCCCGGGGTCAGCATTTTCAACCTTTCCGTTTATGCCCCCGACAAGCTGCTTGATGGCCAGGCAATGAATAAATACTACGACGGCTACTGGTCCGGCACCTCGGTCGCTACGCCGCAGGTGAGCGGCGTCCTGGCCTTGATAATGTCCACCAACCCGGGACTTGACCGGAAGGGAGTCGTTAATGTGCTTTTATCCGGCAGTGCCAACATCGCCCGTCTCAATCCTTCATATCCCAACCAGCTTGGACGAGGCCGGGTCAGCGCTGACGGCGCAGTTGAACTAGCCAAGGATAAGCTTTCTGAAAACAGGTTCGACCTTATAGTCAACCAAGGCAGCGGCTCTTCGACCATGCTCAACATCATTGATCCAGCCAGGGCATACAACAAAGAGATTTCTTTGGCAACGGAACTGCGCGGCGGAGTCAGCGTCGCTTCAGGCGATGTGGATGGCGACGGCCGAGCCGAAATAATCGTCGGAGCCGGCCCAGGCGGCGGCCCGCACGTGAAGATACTTGACCAGGCAGGCAGGCTTGAGGGCCAATTCATGGCATTCAAAGCCAGCTTCAAGGGCGGAGTCAGCGTCGCTTCAGGCGATGTGGATGGCGACGGCCGAGCCGAAATAA
>CAYUCS010000001.1:213291-582319 GCA_964443495.1 uncultured Gammaproteobacteria bacterium | reverse complement strand
TCGTCGGAGCCGGCCCAGGCGGCGGCCCGCACGTGAAGATCATCAACGGCCGAGGCCAGATCAAGGGCCAATTCATGGCCTATGCCGGCTCATTCCGCGGCGGAGTCAGCGTCGCTGTAGCCGACATCGACGGCGGCACCATCAACCGTCGCTCAGAAATCATCACCAGTCCTGGACCCGGACTGCCAGCCGAAGTCAGGATTTATACCGACCATGCCAAGCTTTTGAGCCGATTCCTGGCCTTTGCCCCTAATTTCGACAAGGGAGTCAATCTTACGAGCGCGGACACCAACCAGGACGGTCTTGCCGAAATAATCGTCGGAGCCGGCCCAGGCGGCGGCCCGCACGTCAGGACATTTACCTACAAAGGCCGTCTGGTTGACTCTTTTTACGCTTATCCTAGCGACATTAAAACCGGGGTAAGAATTACGGCCATCAGGTCGCAGAGGTAGCCCGTTTCCTGAAAA
Organism: uncultured Gammaproteobacteria bacterium; assembly: GCA_964443495.1. Lineage (GTDB taxonomy): Bacteria > Patescibacteriota > Patescibacteriia > Patescibacteriales > GWE2-39-37 > JAAXUA01. Next base: position 581,852 of record CAYUCS010000001.1, on the reverse strand, counting down.
ATTGCTAAAATAAAAACGTAATCAACAAAAAATATATGGCGACCCAATCAATTTTCGAAAAGAAGAACGTTCTGGTAATCGGCGGCGCCGGCTTTATCGGCTCCCATCTTTGCGACGAGCTGGTCAAATACGCCAAAGTGATCTGCATCGATAATTTTTCCACGGGCGAAGAGAAGAACATCGACCACTTGCTATCCGATCCGAATTTCAAATTCATCCGCCACGACATTTCTCAGAAAATCGATCTTGAGACGATGCCAGAGCTGGAAAATTTCAAGGTCCCGTTCCAGGGAATCCAAGAAATTTATAACCTAGCCTGTCCGACCTCGCCCAAGCACTTCGAAAATTTGAGAATCAGCAACCTCATGGCCAACTCAGTCGGTGTCATGAACTCGCTTGACCTTGCCGTGAAATACCACGCCAAGTTCATGCACTTTTCATCATCAGTAGTCTATGGCCCGAGATCGGCTGACAATGCCAAGATCAAAGAAGAAATGATCGGCGCTGTAGATATCCTCTCCCCGCGTGCCTGTTATGACGAAGGCAAACGTTTTGCCGAGACCATCGTCAATACATATCACGAAGTCTACCAGCTCGACACGAAGATTATCCGGCTTTTCCGCACCTACGGTCCCCGGATGAAACTCGATGACGACCAGATGATACCGGATTTCGTGAGCAATGCTTTGGATAACCAAGACATCGTGATTTACGGCGACGAAAAATTCAGCTCATCGTTCTGCTACATCTCCGATGTCGTCGACGCGACGCTGAAGTTCATGGAAAAGGATGGCGGCGGCGTTATCAACATCGGCTCGGACACCTTAGTGACGTTAGCCGTACTGGCTCAGAAAGTAATCGACATGGTCGGCGCCAAATCTAAAATCGTCCACCAGCCGGAAATCATGTTCATGACCCAGCTGCCGGTGCCGGATATCAGCAAGGCATTGAATGAGCTAGGCTGGCTGCCGATCATCACCCTTGAAAAAGGCTTAGAAAAAACCATATACGAATTGCGGGCAAGCAAGGGACTTGTCCGGATACCACGCTGATGACATCCCCAAGCATCTTCTGCATCATCCCAGCGCTGAATGAAAAAGCGAACATCGGCGGCGTCGTTAGCGGAGTCATCCCTTGCGTCGATTCGGTTATCGTCGTTGATGACGGCTCACGTGACGGCACTGGCGACCTGGCCCGAAACGCAGGCGCCATCGTGCTTAGGCACGAGATCAATCGAGGCCAAGGTGCGGCCCTGCGGACCGGCACGGAATACGCGATCAGCCGAGGGGCGGACATCATCGTCCATTTCGACGCCGACGGCCAATTCCTCAATAAGGATATAGGCACGGTGACCGAGCCGATCATCAAAGGACAAGCCGAAATCGTTTTCGGATCGCGCTTTCTTGACAACACCACCAAGATGCCGTTTATTAAAAGACGTCTCATCATGCCGCTTGCCAGGCTGGTCAATAGGTTGTTCCTGGGCGTCAATCTGACCGATCCGCAGAGCGGTTTCCGCGCATTTTCCAGCAGAGCCTACGAGAAAATCGCCTGGCAACAGGACGGCATGGCCCACGCTTCGGAAATCCTGGCCTTAAGCGCAGCATCCGGCCTGCCGGTCAAGGAGGTTCCCATCACCGTCATCTACCATCAATACGGCCAGAAATTTTCCGGCGGCCTCAAGATTCTTAAAGATTTATTTTTTGGCAAACTAATCAGATAACCATGACTCAGCAAATCATCGCATTGGCGATAATACTATTTTTCATCACCAGGCTGTTCGGCCAGCGCCGCCGCCAGCGACTTGCACCAGGAGAATTCTGGTTCTGGCTTTCATTTTGGCTATTAGCCGCCGCACTTATCATCGGGCTCAAATGGATCGATCGCCTAGTGGCCCAGATCGGCTTTTCCGGCAGCGGCATCGAAGTCTTGCTATACCTATCGGTTACGATACTTTTCTATTTTATTTTCCGCCTGCGCTTGCGCCTGGCCAAAGCTGAGCGTGACATCACCGAGATGGTCAAGCAGGTCGCATTAATCAATAAGCAAAAATAGCTATGAATGCCAAGGACATGGTGCTGGATTTCATTTACTATACGATCGTCCTGATCATAATCTTGGGCGCTTTATTCCTATTTCTTAACCCCAATTTCTTCAAGACCTTCTCCACTTTCATCAAGGCCATGGCGCCGGTCTTTTTCTTTGCCGGCTTCTTGATGATCAAGCTTCGCTGGCTGAGCAAGGAATACAAGAAGAAAAAGGAAGAGGGCAACACCGAAGTCCTGTTACGCCTGAGCTTTTTCGATAAATTCACCACCGAGGTCCTGACTTTCCTTTTGCCGATGTCCATCAGCGTCATCGTCATGCTGTCAGGCAGGGAATATACCGCCATCGACTTCATCCAGGCAGGCCTTGCTTTCGTCATCCTTTACCTCTGGAATAAGACGCTCTTCAGCCATCGTGTCGAATAATATGAAAATCGCCCACATAATCTGCGTTTTCAGGCCCTACAAAGGCGGCATGGGCAACACCGCAGCGAATTTCGCCAGCGTACTAGCCCAAAAGGGCCACCAAGTAACCATCATTACGCCTGATTACGGTCAGGCTGATTTTTTTTCGGCTGAAATCGACTCAACATATGAAGTGCTGCGCTTAAAGCCTTTTTTTGCCATCGGCAATGCCGCCTGCCTGCCGCAGCTCGCCTGGAAGCTTCGCGGTTACGACATCGTACACCTGCACTATCCTTTTTACGGTGCCGTACTGCCGGTTCTGGCTGCCTCGATTTTCAAGAAAAAAGGCTGCAAACTGATCATTCATTACCACATGGACAGCTTGGCTGACGGTTTGCGCGGACTGATCTTCCGGCTCAATCGGCTGCTCGTCTGGCCGGTCGCATTCAAAGCCTGCGACTTGATTACAGCCGCCTCGCTCGATTACGTCAGCCACTCGCAGATCGCCGGCTCATACGCTAAACGGCCGGAGAAATTCCGCCAAGTGCCGTTCGGCGTCGATACCGAGCGCTTCAACTTCACCCCCTTGCCTGCAAGCGGACCGAAGAATATCCTATTTGTCGGCGGCCTGGACAAAGCCCATTATTTCAAAGGCGTCTCCGTCTTGCTCGATGCTTTCCATAAATTAAGGATCGAGAACGAGCTCGACTGCCGCCTGACCTTGGTCGGTTCAGGCGATTTGCAGCCGAGCTACGCCGCTCGCGCCCGAGAACTTGGAATCGAGCAAGATGTCAGCTTCGCCGGCAATTGCTCAGACCAGGAGCTGGTTGAGCATTACCGCCGTTCATCAGTCCTGGTGCTGCCATCAATCAATCAAGGGGAAGCCTTCGGGCTAGTCTTGCTTGAAGCGATGTCCTCGGGCCGCCCGGTAATCGCGAGCGACCTGCCGGGAGTACGCGGAGTCTTTGCCGACGGGATCGAAGGGTTGTCAGCCAAGCCAGGCGATGCCGACGACCTGGCGGACAAGATTCAGCTGCTTTTCAGCGACGAAAGCATGGCAGCCTCGATGAGCCAGAAAGCGAGAAACCGCGCGGAAACCGACTATCGCTGGAGCAAGGTGGGCGACCTTTTGGAAAAATCATACCGTTAGCACAATGAAGATATTAATACTCAACAATCTATACCGTCCGTTTTCCAAGGGCGGGGCAGAGAGGGTGGTTGAAACGATCGCGAACGGACTCAAGACGCAAGGGAACGAAGTCCTGGTCGCCACGACCCTGCCAAGAGGCGGCAAGCGAACCGAGGCGTCGGACGTCGCTTATATATCCGGCTTGCCCTCGTTGTTTTACAACCTTGGCAAGCTGCCCAAGCCATCGCGCCTCATCTATCATCTTTTGGGCTACCTCGACGTTTCAGCGTGCCGGCAAACCAAGAAAATCATAAAAGGTTTTTCGCCCGACCTGATCATAACCAATAACTTGATCGGCATCGGCTTGTCGTCGATGCGAGCGATCAAGTCGAGCGGGATCGGGCATGTTCACGTCCTGCACGACATCCAACTGCTCCACCCCTCAGGCCTCCTGATGTGGGGAAAGGAGGGGATCATAGACAGCGCTTCAGCCCGCTGCTACCAGAAGCTCAACCGCTCAATCTTCTCAAACGCCTCTCTTGTCATTTCACCTTCGCAATGGCTGCTCGACCTTCACTTGAAGCGAGGCTTTTTCAAAGACTGCTCCAATGCGGTCATCCCTAATCCGGTCAGCTTCAGCCGGGCCGCGGTTGCGCCGCAGCTTGCTCCTGTTGCCGAATGCCTTTACGTCGGCCAGCTTGAGCCGCATAAAGGCATCAAACTGCTCCTCGAAGCCATGGACCTGCTTCCTGATAACTACCGCCTCAAGGTGGCTGGCAGCGGTTCGCTTGAACGCTTGGTTGCCGAAGCCTCGGAAAAGGATCATCGCATTATATTCCTCGGCCGGCTAAGCCCCGGACAGGTCGCCTCCGAAATGGAACGAAGCTCTGTGCTTGTCGTGCCGTCCCTGTGCTATGAGAATTCGCCGACAGTCATCTATGAGGCGATGGCCAAACTGCTGCCTGTCATCGCTGCGGATATCGGCGGCATTCCGGAACTGATCACTAGCCGCCAGAATCTCTTCAAGCCCGGCGATGCGCGATCATTGGCCAGCGCGCTGTCAAAGACCCATGAGCGCACCCAAAAGCTGCCAGACGATAAAGTTTTGTCGGCCGAACGATATGTAGAAATACTATTAGATAAAACAAAAGCCCTCTAGAAGAGGGCTTTTGTGATTTATGCTATAACTCGTATTTGAAGATAAGGACCTCGTTGTCGCCCAGGCGGTGCCAGCCGTCGGCCGCGAATTCAGCCTCGTCTTTCACCTTAGGGAAAGCGTGCCAATATTTGTTCAAGACGAAATAAACCGTCCGAACTCCGGCAAGCTCCGCCGCCTCACGCGCCGTTTCCTCGTCTGGATGTTCGTAAACCATTTTGAGATATGACTGATATAGCGGGCTGGCCGTCGGAACCGGATAGTAGAACAAACCGTTGTAATAATGGGCGAAGCCGAATCTCTTCAAGGCTGCGGCGCTGACCTGCTGGTTGGCCAGCACGACATATGGCTTATCCGCATCCTTGTCGATCCATTCGGCCGCCTCGACATCATATCTGCCCACGGAATAACCGCGGCTGTTGGCATAGCGGTCGAGACGCGGATAACTGAGATAGAAGGAGGCGGTAAGGCAAAAAGCTAGAAAGGCGAACCAAGGCAGACGCACGCCTGCGCCAGCCGAGGCGATTCCGGCAAGGAGGCGATCGAAAGCCACGATAATCAAGGGCAAGGCCAAAATCAAGGCTACAAAAAGCAAACGGGCGGCGTAGTCATTGCGCTCATAACCGATCAAATAGCCGAACGGCAGGAGCTTGGTTAGCCAGTGCGCCAGCAAGAAGCCGGCGGCCAAGGCCGTTGCGGCCTGCTGCTCTTGCGCGAACGAGCTTGTTTGCTTGCGCCAAGCGAAACCGGCTATGACAAGCGACAGGACGATCCAATACCAGTTGTGGCCGAAAAAATACAGCGCGTTCCAACCGATCAGCTCTTGGCTGGGCAGTGACGGCAGAGTGCTTGGCAGCCAATCGGGCCAAGCGAAGCGCATAGCCTTGAGGTCGAGCTTCTCCAGGGCGGCAAAAGCGAGCGGCAAGCCGATGGTTGCGGCCATGATCAGAGCACCGCGCAGCATTCTCGCGTTCTTGACGCCAGGAAGTTGAGTAATGCGCCAAATCGTCAGCAGAACGGCCGGAAGACCGGCAATCGGCTGGGTTACCAGGGCAGCTAAGGATAGCATGCCGGCGATAAGCAGATCGGATCGGTCAGGCTTCCATGTCAGCGCCACGACGACGATCAAGAAAAGGTATCCCAGATTTTGCGGCGTTGTAAAAGCCAAAAAACCGTAAGGCAAGGCCAGAAGCATCAGTACCAAGGAGTAATGGTCAGATTCCAGTTCCATCTTTTCAATCCATCTCAATAGGACGGGCGGCAGCAGCAGGGCAGAAAGGCAAGGCACCAGCAGCAGATGCAGCCAATATACAGGCAGCTGCGACAAGCGATGGAGCACCATGACGAGACCGTACTGCCCGAGATAGTAATCGGCTTTCGGCAAAACGAAGCCGGCCTTATCGATCAATTCGAGCGTAGCTTGATGGATGAAAAAATCGTAGCCATATCCCAAGCGATAGACGAAGATAATCACTGAAAAAGATAAAATATAATGCAAGGATAGGAGTGCCGGCCGCCATCGTCCACCTTTGCTGAAATACGCAAGCAAGATGGCACAGCCTACGAAATAAAGACCCAGCACCCACAGCGGCACGGCCTGCCAAGGGGAAACGATCGAAGCTATCGTGCCCGAACGCAGCAAAACGAGCGAAGCGGCCAGCCAGAACAAGAAATATGCCGCTGCCAAAGCAACGAAGCGTGGCGCAGACGGACGTGAAACGTCAGTTTCAGCCAAAAATAGCCCCTGCAGTCCGAGATTGAATTTTTGGCCAAAATACCATAAAATAATGAAGAACAATGCCGTAATCGCCAAAGATAAGGCCACTCCGGCCCGATCAAGGGCATAGAAACGGTAAACCAGCCCGCTAATAAGCGAAATCGTGCCCAATAGCAGCAAAAACGGGCGCAATCGAATACAATTAAGCAATCTTATCTGCATATATAGTTATTGTAGTTTAATAAATGGAAATTGAGCAAGCCGACAACCGAAAGACCCGCCCAAGCGGACGCAAACAGGAATATTTCATATTCTTTTTGGCGTCAGTTTTTTTCGTGGCTGCCAGCTTGTTCAACTTCAGCACCCAATCGCCCAAATTCACAAAATGGCTTTCGCCTGACGAGACCGCCAACTACGCCTTTGCCAAGAATTTCGCCCTGACCGGGCAGATGACGATCAAGGAGCCGCTCAACCCGGAAGTTGACGGCATCGTCCACCCGCGCAGCATGATGGTCCAGGGTGACGAGCTTAAGCCGATGAGCTTTCTTGGCATTATCATCCTGTATGGCAAGGCTGCCCAATGGACCGATGTTGCCGTCATACCGTTCTTGACGCCGCTGATCGGCGCTATCGGCCTAGTCATATTCTATCTTCTGACCAGCCGGCTTTTCGATCGACGCACCGCCTTGCTGGCCGCCTGCCTGCTCGCTTTCTTTCCGCCCTATTTCTACTACTCGAGCCGAAGCATGTTCCACAACATACCGTTCACCGTCTTTGCCCTGACAGGAATGCTCTTCGCCGTAGCCATGAATCAGAAAGCGAAATATCCATGGGTACGAAAATTCCTTTACCCAGCTCTTGCCGGCCTATTCCTGGGCCTAGCCGCGATTACCCGCACTTCCGAATTGCTCTGGCTCGGGCCGACCATGGCGATCTTATGGCTTCTGAATATCAAGAACACCGGTGTCGTGAAGCTTTTAGTACTGCTAGCATTCCTTGCGATCGGCATGCTGCCAGCGGCCTATTACAGCCAGATCCTGCACGGCTCGCCCATCGCTACCGGCTACCCCCAGATGAACAGCTCTTTGTCGCAACTAGGACAGACCGGCACGCAGCTGATCACTAGCGGCATAACCGAAACCAGCCTGTGGCAGAAAATCCGAGACCTGATATTTTACTTCGGTTTCAACCCGAAACAGACCGCTAAAATGACCTACAACTACTTTTTCGCCATGTTCGGCTGGCTTTTCTGGGGCGCGATCCTCGGCGCCGTCATCTTCATGGTCCAATTCCGCAAAATCAGGAAGCGCCAGCTCTTGTTCGTTTTCAGCTTCGCCATGCTCAGTATCATCCTGCTGTTTTATTACGGGAGCTGGGAATTTTACGATAACCCTGACCCGACCAAGGCAACACTCGGCAACTCCTACACCCGCTACTGGCTGCCTGTCTATCTCGGTTCGATCATTCTTGCTGCCTTGGGCATCAATCGTTTAAGCCGCCTCCTGAAGAACCAGAATCTTCGACACGCTGCAAGGCTGCTGACTGTCGGCATCTTCATGCTTTGGGGAGCTACTTTTTCATTGACCGGCAAAGACGAGGGCTTGATCGAATCGTATTACAAGCAGCGCTCAAGCCAAGAGGAATGGAGGCAGATCCTGGCCGCGACAGAAGACGATGCTGTCATCATTACCAAATACCACGACAAGCTTTTCTATCCTGAACGCAAGGTGGTTTACGGCCTATTCGATGACGACAACATGAACCGCACTTACGCCAAGCTGGTCAAGCTGGCACCGACCTATTACTACAATTTCACTTTTCCGCCGAAAGCCCTGGATTATCTGAACCGCAACAAGCTGGCAAAATCCGGCCTGTCGATAAAAAAAGTTCGCACCATGAATCCGACCTTTACATTGTATAAACTCGAATCAGCTAAACAATCATATGCCAAATACTAATTTCGCACCGAAACGCATCGGCATCGATGCCAGATTCTACGGCCCGATCGGCAAAGGCCTCGGACGCTACACGCAGGAAGTCGTCGATAATATCATACGGTTAGACCGGAAAAACGAATACGTTATCTTCTTGCGCCGCGACAACTTCGACGAGCTCAAGACCGACAACCTGCCTCACGTCAAGAAAGTCTTGGCCGAGGTACGCTGGTACACCTTGGCTGAGCAGATTATCATGCCCTGGCTGATCCGCAGGGAAAAGCTCGATCTGGTCCATTTTCCGCATTTCAACGTTCCGATTCTGTGCCTAACCAAGATGGTGGTGACCATCCACGACCTCATCCTCATCAACTTTCCGACCAAGAAAGCGACCACCTTGGGGCCGCTGGCTTATTTCATCAAGAATCTCGGCTACCGTCTGACCATCCGCCTTGCCCTGATGCGGGCCAAGGCCGTCATCGCAGTGTCGCAATTCACTAAGGATGACATCGTCGAGCACTTCGGCGTCAGGCCGGACAAGATCGTCGTCACCTACGAAGGCGTAGCCGATTTCGCCAAGACTGACACGAACGCCGCCTCGGATGACGCAGGACAGAACGCGACGCTGATCAAGCACCGCATCAACCGTCCATACATCCTTTATGTCGGCAACGCTTACCCGCACAAGAATCTGGAACAGCTGCTTGACGTTTACAACTCGCTGCTCAAAGAACGGCCGAACCTGCAATTAGTCCTTGTCGGCAAAGAAGATCACTTCTACGCCAAGATCAAGCAGCAGGCCCGTGAGCTGCAGCTCACCATCCCGGGGAAGAGCAGCCCGGTCATCTTTACGGATTACGTCAGCGACCAAGAGCTGGCCGATCTCTATTCCCATGCCACTCTCTATGTCTTCGCCTCCTTTTATGAAGGTTTCGGCTTGCCGCCGCTCGAGGCCATGGCTAAAGGTTTGCCCGTCGCCAGCTCCAGCACGACAAGCATGCCCGAGGTACTGGGCGATGCCGCGATCTATTTCGATCCGCGCGATCCAGCCGACATGCAGGTGAAGATCAACGCCTTGCTTGACAATGCGGCGCTGCGCCAAGAGCTTGTTAATAAAGGCTTCGACCAGGTCAAAAAGTACAGCTGGATTGCCTGCGCCGAGCAAACCCTCAAAGTATACAAGGCGAATCTCGGGCAATAATACGCCTTTTTAGCCGAGGAAGATGAATTACCGACCGTACAAGAATCCTTTGGATTTTCTATGCTGTTCGTGGTATAATAATCACCATGAACGACCAACCAAACTACTGGGAGGAAGAGCTGCGCAACCGCCAGCATTATCTTACCACCAACCCTGAATTAGCCCACTCAACAGCCGCTTCCAACCTCTCGACTTTCGAGAAGGGAATCGGCATCTCCGACATAACCGAAAACCGCTTTTTGGCTTATTGGCCGCTAAGTTTTTCTGACTACTGCATCGAGGAACACTTGCGCGATGGTCGCGTCGCCGAAATCAACTCCAAGCTGGAAGGCTCAGGCAGGTCAGGGGACTATATCGTGTTGCAAGCCGTCACTGCGGCCGGTACGCCAGCGGTAATCAATTGGCTGCGGCAGTCCTTGGCACTCGAAGTCAAAGACATCGGCTACGCCAGCAGCAAAGAACCAGGCTTGATTACGAGCCAGTTCTTCAGCATTCCAGCCGCTTCCGCCGAAAGGCTTGCCAGCCTGCAGCCGCCGACAGAATACAAGATCATTATTACCGGGACAACCTTTGCCGATGAGGCGATCGCACCGTCGATGCTGAAAGGCGGCACCCACACCATGCTCTTGCGGACCAAGGAGGCTTTCGAAAATGAGGTTTTAGGACTGAAAACCGATATCTTAGCCAAATACGGCGTACTCAACTATTTCCCAACCAAACGTTTCGGCCGCCGCCATAATTCGCATCTTTTAGGCAAACTCGTCCTTGCCGAGAATTTTGAAGAAGCGGTCAAGGATTTCCTGTGCCAAACCAGCCCGGCCGAGGAGCTGCTGATCACCAGGCTGCGCGAGGTAGCCCAATCCGGTTTTCCCAATTTCGAGAAGCTCGACAAGATTTTTTCCGTCTTGCCAGTAACTTTCGCCAACGAACTGGCTGTGATAAGATATCTTCACGAGCATCCCTCCGATTACGCCGGTGCCATCATCCAGATCAAGCACTTGGCGAGGCAGTGGCTTTTCGCTTATGGGGCCTATATCTTCAACGCCAACCTGAGCGAGATGGCTGAAACCAACGGCATAACCGACGAGCAGCTGCCTTGGACCTTTAGCCCTGAAACCGCTGACAAGCTCGTCTATCGCCGCTTCTTTGAGCGTGACGGCATATTCAACGGCTTTGAAGTCAATTTCATCAAGGAGCTTATACCCGAACGCAAGCAGCTGCTGCCCGGAAGGATTCATCCCAAAAATATCGTCTGCCGATCCAGTGGCAAGGGAGTAGCCTTGTCTTTTTTCTTGGATGGAACATTGCCCGCCGAAACCGTCATGGCCAACCTTTTCAATACTACGAATTCCACCCCGGCTCCCGAGTGGGTCGATACCGCCGGCTTCGATGCCAAACAGATCCTAGACCAGGGCAAGCTGATCGACGTCGCCTTAATGCTTTCGCAACAAAATGCCTAAGATAAATTACAAACCGCTGCCGAAATCGCAGCATGTAGTCGATTTGAAAGACGAACTGGCCAAACGCCAGGGAATTTCGGCTGACGCGAGCACGGCAAAGCAATGGAGCCGCATCATGGCTAAGCCGGTGCAGATCATCGACAAGGCGCCTGAGACCCCGAAACCGGCTGCCAAACCGATCAAAGAGCGCATCGTTGCCAAACTGCCGAAAGCGCAGCTCAAAACCCCCGCCCTCAACTTCCATTTAAAGCTCGATCCGTGGCAGTATTTTTACCAACTCTGCGTCATGCTGGGGCGGACCATCTTCGCGCTAGGCAAGATATATTTCGCCCCCGTCGCCTTGGTTCGAAAAATCATGACGGCCAAGACAAAGCCGGCAATGATCAAGGCTGAAGCCAAACCCGTCAAAGCAGCCAAAAAAGAAACCAAGAAAGAAGTGAAGGTCGAGCCGGCACCGGCCTTGCCGACACCGCCGCCCTCGCCGATCATCAGGCTCTCGCCCGTGCGCTCGGCCATGATGTTCACCCTCACTCTGCTGCTGCTCGCCGCGCTGCTCAAAGGCACGGTACTGTTCGCGGCTGTCACCCAGACCAAGGATAAAGTCGTACGCAATATCGCCGCGAGCTTTTCTAGCTTGGCCTGCGCCAGCAAGGCGGCGGCAGGCAAGGATTTCCTGAATGCCACCCGATCGCTGTCGCAAGCCAAAGAAGGCTTCGTCGGCGCGCAGCAGGAATTATCATCCATCAACGACGTATTGTTGAAATTAGCCGGCGCCGCCCCGAGTCCGGAACTCAAGCTGGCCGGCAACAGCAAAGCCATCCTGGCCGCGGCCGAGTCCGCCGCATCGCTGGGGCAGAACCTGACCCTGGCCATCTCCTATTTCACTTCCGATCTTGGCAGCACGACCGACCTGACCGCCAAGCTCGAACTCATCAACCAACAAGCGAATGCCGCGGCCGCCAACTCGCGCGACCTCTCGCAAGCGCTCAACGATATCGACATCCAAGCCGTTCCAGACGGCCTGCAGAACCAATTTCTCTTCATCCGCAACAAATCCAACGACCTCTACCAAAGCCTTGAAGAACTGTCGCACCTGTCCGACGCGGCCAATCTCTTCCTCGGCCTGAAACAGGACCGCCGCTACCTCCTCATCTTCCAGAACAACGCCGAAGCGCGAGCGACCGGCGGCTTTTTCGGCAGTTTCGCCTTGATCGACTTCAGCAAAGGCAAGATCAAGAAAATCGAGACTCCTGGAGGCGGCAGCTACGATACCGATGCCGGCCTGCGCGACCATATCATTGCGCCCGAACCGCTGCAGCTGGTCAATGCTCAATGGCATTTTTGGGATTCCAACTGGTGGCCGAATTGGCCGACATCGGCCAGGAAAATCGCCTGGTTCTACGAGAAATCGAGCGGCCCTTCCGTTGACGGCGTAATCAGCTTCACCCCGACCGTCATGGAAGACCTTCTGCGCATCGTCGGCCCGATCGATATGACCGCGCAATACGGCGTCACCATCAATGCTGACAACTTCTGGGACGTGACCCAGCAATTTTCCGAGCAGAAACCGGACGTGACCAAGACACCGAAGAAAATTGTCGGCGACCTGATGAACCAGCTCTTGGCCGAAATCCCGAAACGGCTGAACAAAGAGACCTCGCTCAAACTCCTGGCCTTGGCCGACAAAGAGCTGTCCGAACGCCAAGTCCTGCTTTACTTTTTCAACGACGAACTCGAGAACACCGTCGAGCGCTTCGGCTGGGATGGAAAGATGAAATCGACCAACTGGGACTATCTTTCGGTCATCAATTCGAATATCGCCGGCGGCAAGAGCGACCGCCGCATCAGGCAGACCTTCACCCACAACGCCGTGCTGCAGCCGGACGGCACCATCATCGACGAAGTCCGTATCAAACGCGAACACACGGCCGGCAACAAGGAACCTTTTACCGGCGTACGCAACGTCGATTGGATGCGCGTCTATGTGCCGCGGGGCAGTCAGCTCATCGAGGCGACCGGGTTCGATACGCCGTCAAGCAGCTTCTTCGACAAACCCGACGAAACGTGGCAACGCGATCCGGACTTGGCCGCGGAAGAGCAAGCCAAGGTCGACCCGCTGAGCAACACCAAGATCTATGAAGAGGCGGACAAGACCGTCTTTGCCAATTGGAGCATGATCGACCCTGGCGAAACCGAAGAAATCACCCTGCGCTACCGCCTGCCGTTCACCATCAAGCCGGCAGTCAGGACCGAGACCTGGCAGGACAAGCTGGACGCCTTAATGGGCTGGACCAATGCCAACTATTACCCTTATTCGTTGCTAGTGCAGAAGCAGTCCGGTTCGCTTAACACCACGCTGATCAGCAAATTCGAGATACAATCGCCGACCGCCGGCCGTCCGAAGCTCAAGGTGGCTCAGACCCAGCCGAAATCCAGCGGCCAGACGACCATCGGCTGGCAAGCCCAGCAATCGCTCGACACCGATTATTATCAAGCAGCTTTTTTGACTGATTATTAACAATACTTGAAGTACATCTTTTGAGAGTTGATTTTATCGCGCATACGTACTCGTCTAAGCAGGAAAATCAACTCTCAAAAGATGTATATCCACGCGAGGCTTTTGGAAATGTTTTTTATCGCGCATGCGTACACGCCCTAAGCAGTAAAAAATATTTCCAAAAGCCGGCACTGAAGCTGACAATTGATACGCAATTAAAAATCTCAAATACCATATGCCAAAACCAAAAAAGACAGGCAAAAACATCGCGCCAGCCCCCGCACCTCCAGCCGCGGAGGAGAAAGACGTCGTGCTTAAGAACGAGCAGTCGGCAGTGAGCGAATTCGTCGAACGCAACCTGCCGAACACCACCGAGACCGAAGAGTTCGAGGAATTCGTTCAGAACGAAGTCCGCCAGAGCCAGATCGATGCCGGCCTCGAAGAAATCTACCACGACGAAGACGGCAATATGGTTGACGTTAAAACAATGGTTATGAAAAAAGGACACGGCCTCATCTACCGCGGCTTCATCATGCTTCTGACCTTGGCGCTGATCGGCGGCGCCGGTTGGAGCGCCTACCGTTTCTACCTGACCAAGCAGGTCCAGGAAAACAGCTCGGTCAGCCTCACGATTACGGGCGACGCCGAGACGCTTTTGGGCGAAGAGAAGACCTACGTCATCAGCTACAAGAATCTCGACCAGGTTGATATGAAGAATATCAACATCAAGGCGACGCTGCCCGAGAACTTCATCGTCACCGAAATGCAGCCGCAAGCGGCCACCGGCACGACCTGGCACTTCGACCTCCTCGGCAGCAAGCGCTCCGACCAAATCACCATCAAAGGCCGCATCGTCGGCGAAGTCGATCAGAGCGCCATCTTCCTGGCCAGCATGTCCTACCAGCCAGCCAACTTCTCTTCGGAATTTTCCAAAGAGGCCAGCTTCAACTCGAAAATCTCCGGCCTCGGCCTCGACTTCAATTTCGATTACCCGGCCAACGTCCTGGTTGGCGAAACCAACGCCATCACCGTCAAATACAAAGCGCAGGAAAAATCCTTCATGTCCGATTACCGGCTGAGCATCGAGCCAGCCGACAACATCGAGATCATCGGCGCCGCCACCGGCTCGGCCTCTACCACCTCCTGGCAAATCGCCAGCACCACCGTCGAAGAGAAGAGCTTAGCTATTAAATTCAAATTCAAACAAAAGACGACCGACAAGCAGGAAATCAACTTGGTCTTCGACTACTCGCCAGACGGGCAGAAATACATCACCTTCCTGAAGAAACCGCTGCCGTTCAACGTCATCACCAAGAACCTGAACCTGAACCTCATCATCAACGGCTCGCAGAACGACCAAGGCGTGGACTTCGGCCAGACGATGAACTACACCATCACCTACGCCAACAAGGGCGAAGCCAATATGAAAGAGGTGGTCATCATGGCCTCGCTCGAGAGCGACTTCCTCGACTGGTCGAGCCTCGCCGACAAGAACCAGGGCCAGGCCGGCAACCAGCGCATCACCTGGAGCAGCGCCCAGATCCCGGGCTTGGCCGACTTGGCGCCGGGCAACGAGGGCACGATCGACTTCTCGATCAAGGTCAAGCCGGCCGGCGAAATCGACCCGACCAAGAACTATCAGATCAAGAGCTACGCCCGCTTCCAGATCGGCGCTTCGACTTCGACCGACGCCACCTCCACCGAGGAGACGAGCGACCGCAGCAACGCCATCACCAACAAGATCAACTCGGATCTTTCCTTGAAAGAGGAGATACGCTACTTCAACGACGACAACATCGCAGTCGGCTCCGGCCCGCTGCCGCCGAAAGTCGGCGAAGCCACGAGTTACCGCGTCTATTGGCACTTGTCGAACAACCTGAACGAATTGAACGACCTCAAGATCACCACCAAGCTGCCGCCTTACGTCAAATGGGACGGACGCAACCGCTCCGACGTCGGCTCGGTCAGCTACGACCAGGCGACAGGGAACATCACCTGGCAGATCGGCCGCTTGCCGATCTCGGTTTACAAAGCCGAAGCCGAGTTCAGCATCACCATCGCCCCGAGCGATGAGGACAAAAACAAGATGCTGGTGCTGCTGCCTGGCTCGACCATCGAAGCCATCGACACGACAACTCAGACCCGTATCAACAAGACCACCAAAGCCAAAACCACCAAACTCGAAGATGACGACGCGGTGACGGATGATGGGAGGGTGCAATAAAATACAAATTATACAGTGAAATTATGAGCAGAGAAAATTTTAAAATTTCTTATGATGGTCCGGCGCTCAGTAATAATGAAATGGATGTCAAAGATTTGGCGCCAGCACTTCTTTCATTAGGAGAACTTCTTGAAGAAACAAATAAAATAATTAATGGCGAAAAGGTAAAAGTAGTAGTAAACATAAAAGCGACCCATCCAGGGTCCCTCAATATTGATTTATCCGTTATTCAAAACGCCATCGAAGTAGCACGAACACTTTTCAGTTCCGACACTGCAACTGCCATAGTTAACGCAAAGGAGCTTTTAGTCATGCTAGGCTTAGGAGGTGGTGGTGGACTTATTGGTCTAATTGCTTGGGTTAGAAATAGAAAAATAAAGTCTGTCAGCAGAATTGAAGGAAGTGATTTCAAAATTGAAGCGGAGGATGGTGAAATAAGATACACTAATGAAAAAGAAATAACGCTGTTCAGTTCACTGTGCATAAGAAAAAAAATAGAAGCTATCGTTAAGCCCTTAAATAACGAAGGGGTTGAAAAGATTGAATTTATATCCGAGGGAGAAAATAATGCAACTACACAGATTAGAAAAGAACAAATTGAATATTTCAAGGCGCCAGAAATTGAAGAAGAGGTAATTGATGAAAAAGAAGTTGAAATGAACTTGCAGATTGTTAATATTTCTTTTCAAAGAGACGGTAAGTGGAGATTTAGTGATGGAAACGCAACTTTTTATGCAGATATTCTTGATGAGGAATTCAACCTAAAAGTCCAACAAAATGAAACAGTTTTTGCAAAGGATGACTTACTTAAAGTAAGGGCAAAAATGAGGCAATCGCTTTATAATGGATCCATAAAAACAGAATATGCGATAATAGACGTCTTGGAGCACAGAAGCGCTGCAATACAAATCAGACTTCCTTTTAATTAAATCTATGCCTAGTAAAAAATTAGTTTTCACCCAATTCATCGTCCTGCTGCTCGGCACGATTTTTGCTTGGACTAATCTTGGATTGGAAACATACAACTACCTCAACCAGAAGCCGTGCCAGTTTTCCTGCACGGCAGGGCAGGTGGTCAATCCGGTCTTTACCCCATGCTTCTACGGCGCGCTCTTCTTCTTGACGGCTTTCATCCTAAGCGCCATAATGCTCAAGCAAAGCCGCAAATAAAAATACCCCGGGATATTTCACCCGGGGCGCCGAAAATCGCCGACTGGCTTACTTTGAGCAGTCAGAGAATTCGTAATTCCAGAAGATGTCGCTGTCGAGGCAAAAGTCGCGGATTGCCCCATCCTCTTTGACCGTTATCACGGACTTGGAAAAGACATTCCGTTGGGTCTTGACGATCTCTGTCACGTTCGGCCTGGTCACCCGAAGCTCTTTCAGGACACCTTCTTCGGTGTACCAGAAATTGCCCTTACCCAAGACGAGATAGCACAGGAACCATCCAACGATTATTCCGACGAACACCATGGAGATCAAAAGTTCAACGAGCGTGAAACCATTATTTTTCCTCAACATTGCTTCCTCCTCCTTCGAAAGAAATTTGACACGATTTCAGTGTCGTCAAATACTAACAAATACCCGCAGGTTGTCAACTTCCATAAACAAACATGAAACCATTCTCCGTCGCTAAAACTTCCAAAAAATCAAAAGCGCGCGTGGG
This sequence comes from uncultured Gammaproteobacteria bacterium, assembly GCA_964443495.1. Taxonomy (GTDB): domain Bacteria; phylum Patescibacteriota; class Patescibacteriia; order Patescibacteriales; family GWE2-39-37; genus JAAXUA01. Next base: position 564,418 of record CAYUCS010000001.1, on the reverse strand, counting down.
CAAATACAAGACCGCTCATGGCGTTTTAAATACGCCGTTTTTCATGCCGGTGGCGACGCAGGGCGTGTTGAAGCACGTCACCACCGAGGAAATCCGCCAGCTCGGTTCGCAGATCATCCTCTCCAACACCTACCACTTGATGCTCCGACCTGGTTCGGCGCACGTCAAGAAGATGGGCGGGCTGCACACCTTCGTCGACTGGCAGGGCAGCATCCTGACCGACTCGGGCGGCTTCCAGGTCTTTTCCTTGGCCGGCACCAAGAAACGCACGGGAGAGGGATTAGTCAAAATTACCGACAACGGCGTCGAGTTCCGTTCCTACGTCGACGGCTCTAAGCACTTGCTGACCCCGGAGCGCGCTTTGCGCATCCAGGCCGAACTCGGCGTGGACATCGCCGTCTGCCTCGACCAATGCGTCGCCTTGCCGGCCGACGAGAAGAAGCTTAAGCGCTCGGTCGAAATCACTACCAAGTGGGCCGAGCGCACCAAGAAGGAATTGAAGAAAATCAAGAATAAGCCGCTAGTCCACGCCGTCATCCAAGGCGGCCTCGATATCGACTTGCGCAAGCAGAGCTTGGCCGAACTGGCTGCGCTCGACTTCGACGGCTACAACATCGGCGGCCTGGCCGTTGGCGAGACCAGTGAGCAGATGGACGCCATGCTATCCGAGCTGACGCCGCTCTTGCCGGCCGACAAGCCGCGTTACCTCATGGGTGTCGGCTACCCGGAGCAGATCGTCCACGCCGTCAAGCAGGGAATAGACATGTTTGACTGCGTCATCCCAACGCGCGAAGGCCGCCACGGCCGCCTCTTCCAGTTCGCCAAGGGCAAGAGCCTTTCAAGTAAGAATTTCTACGACACTATCAATATCACCAACAGCAAATTCGCCAGCGACAAACGCCCCATCAACCCGGACTCGAAAATCCCGGCGCTGCGCAAGTACACCCTCGGCTACTTGAATTATCTATACAAGATCAACGAACCCCTCGGCCTGCGCCTAGCCACCTTGAACAACGTCGAGTTCTATATCCGCTTAATGGAACGCGTGCGCCAAGATATCGCATCGGGTGCTTTGTAAGGAAAGGTGCTTTTTCCAGCTTATGGAATTTATTTTTATCGCGCATACGTACTCGTCCTAAGCAGGAAAAATCAATTCCATAAGCTGGAAAATTATTACCCTCCGACAAATTTTTTAGTATAAGATATCAACACCCCTTGTTTTTCAACGAAAAACCTCGCCGATTAGCGGCTTCAAACCTTTTGTTTATCGGACTTTGCCTGGTTTGCCGAAAGTTGCTATAATATCAACATGTCACAAAAAGAATTTCTATCATTCGCGGAATTCTTGCTGGAAAAAAATAAGCTCGATACTTTCACCAAAGAGCCGAGCGCCAAGCAAGACATCTTCGCAGATCTCACCGCAACCGAACCGGTCATCAAAGCTCCCGTCGCACCATCAGTGCCGACTGCTTTGTCATTGGCCAACCTCAAGGCTCCAGCCGAAAAAGCGCCAGCTTCGAAGCTGCACGCTACCGTCGGCAAGCCTCATGCCAAGACCGGTAAGATAAAAGACTTATTCATTCCGCACGAGGGCAACGGCTACCATCCGCACGCTCTGCATCCGCAGCGCTTGGCTTTCCACGCCACTTCGGCCGTAGTCATCAAGATCGTCACCCTCCTGATCCTGGTCAGCTTCCCAGTCGAAGCTTGGCTAGCTCCGGAAGAGCTGACTGCCCAGAACCAGCAGATCATCAAATTCACCAACCAAATCCGCCGCGAGGCCAACCTGAACGAGCTCAAGGTCAGCCAACGACTAAGCCAGGCGTCTTACCTTAAGGCCCAGGACATGCTCATCAAGCAGTATTTTGCCCATATCAGCCCGGAAAAAGTCGGCCTCTCCAATTGGCTCGCCATGGCTGAATATCCTTACGCCGTCGCCGGCGAGAACTTGGCCATGGGCTTCACCAGCGCTGCCGACGTCATGCTGGGCTGGCGCCAAAGCCCGACCCATTACGCCAACCTGGTCGATCCTGAATTCCAAGAAATCGGCGTTTCGAGCGTAGCCGGCGCCTATGACGGCACCGACACCACCTTTGTCGCCCAGTTCTTCGCCAAACCGGATCCGAGCGTCATCGCCAAAAACGATTCTCCTGCCATAAGAACCAAGAAGCTGATGGGCAAGGTCGTGGCCGCCGCCGCTAATCCTCAAAAATTGAATCCTGTCATTGCCAATATCGAACCGACCGAGCAGGTTCTCGGAGTCAAAGAGACTGAAATCGCTCCGACGCCGGCCGTGCCGGCAGAGCCGCAGCTTACCGCCGACGGCCAGCCGAAAGTCAGCTTATTCATCAATCAGCCGCAGACCGGCAAATTGCTGATCCAAAGCGAAGCCTTCGTGCCAAAAGAAACGACCAAGGCTCAGATCACGGTCAACGGCCGCATCATCGACCTTGAGTTGATCAATCCCAACTCCGGCCTCTGGGGCACCAATCAGCTGATCTATACCGAAAAGCCGAACCCAGCTGACGCGGTCGTACCCGCCGTGCTCACGGTCTGGGACAAGGATGGCAATAAGACCAATACCGATATCAACGCCAGCAATCTGAAGCCGACCGCCACCACTTACGTCAAGCAGTACCAATACGCCAAGAATCACCAGCCGGGCGTCACTTCCTCGATTTTCTCCTTCACGTCATCTTATTACCTCGTGCTCTTGCTCCTGGCCATGGTCGCACTGACCTTCAATATCTTTGTCGCCTTCAACAAGCAGCACCCGCGCTTGATCGCCAGCACCGTCGGCTTCATGAGCCTGATAGCCTTACTGATACTTCTCTAAAATTACACCAAACAAAAGCGACCCAGACGGGTCGCTTTTGTTTTTGAAAAAAAATGGGGTGCAGCTGGTGACTGCACCCCTAGGAGGGTTTTTTGCTTCGCGGTGGAAGGAGCGGGTTTTTGCAAAGCAAAGTTTACGGCAATGCTATTATGACATTATCCTAGGATTTGTCAAGAATAGGATAATGTAGTATAAAGCATTTATGCAAAATGAGGGTAAAAAAATCATAATCGCGATGTCCGGCGGCGTGGATTCTTCGGTCGCCGCCGCTTTGCTTAAGGAACAGGGGCATGAGCTCATGGGTATTTTCATGCATTTCTGGGCCGAGGAGAGCCTCAATCAAGCCCAAACCAACAAATGCTGCTCCGTCGAATCATTCAATGACGCCCGCCGAGTCGCCAACCAGCTGGGGTTTCCTTTATATACCCTCAACCTCGACGATCAATTCAAACGGCAGATCGTCGATGAATTCCTGCTTGAATATCAACGGGGCAATACGCCGAATCCTTGCGTTGCCTGCAACAAATACATCAAGTTCGACGCGATCCTGAAGAAGGCAGAAGAACTCGGTTTCGACGCCGTCGCCACGGGCCATTACGCCCGCATCGTCGAGCGCGACGGACATCTGCAACTCGCCCGTCCGACAGACCTGAACAAGGATCAAACCTACTTCCTTTACACCTTGACCGAAGACAAGCTCAAGCGAATCATCTTTCCTTTGGCCAACTTGACCAAGCCCGAGGTCAGGGAACTGGCTGAGCGCTTCGGCCTGACCACTGCTTCCAAACCGGAGAGCCAGGAGATTTGCTTCGTCGGCTCGAACGACCATAACGACTTCTTGAAGCGCCACCTCGACCTCCAATCCGGGCCCATCATCACCCTGGAGGGCCAGACGGTCGGCGAACACAAGGGCTTGCCGCTTTATACCATTGGTCAGCGCAAAGGCGTGGAAATCGGCGGCATCGGCCCCTTTTATGTCGCCGGATTTGATTATCCGAAAAATATACTGTATGTTACCAGCAACGGCGAAGGCCCGGAGCTCTACCGCGACCGACTCCAAGTGAACGAGATTTCCTGGAGCGGAGAGCAGCCGGCCGTGCCATTCGACTGCCAAGCCGTTATCCGTTACCGCCACAAACCCTGCGAAGTCACGATTGACCGGACAGGGAATTCATATAATGTTCATTTCAAAACGCCCCAGCGCGCCATCACGCCAGGGCAAAGCGTAGTCTTCTACCAAGATGACGCCGTAATAGGCGGCGGTATCATATCCTGATAGCAAAGGAGGGGAAATGCCGAAAAGTCCGTTTTCCAACCACACACCGATCGTTACGGTCAAGAAAGCGCCTTGCACTTGCGGCACCTACCGCAAGAAAAGCGAGCTAATCCATCACACCTGCCAGGTCCATGGCCCGACGCACAACGGCGGCAACCCTTGAACCGGCACCGAAACCACGAAAGGAGGTGATCCTAATGAGGAAACTGAATATCGCAGGGGTAAACCACTGCAAAGAAGGCTGCTGACTACAGGCCGGCGATTCTACCGAGAGGATGATCGACCGGCCTCTCTTTTTAATAATCATTCTTTTAATTTATAATATCCAACATCAGCTCAGTCTTAGGATAGTTTTTAATGCGCATACGTACTCGTCTAAGCAGTAAAACTATCCTAAGACTGAGCGTTTTAAATCACCCAGCACGCGTAACGACTAAATCCTTGAAAAAAATGCGAAAATCAGTATAATTAATTTATTCTTATTACCAAATAAAAAATATGACCGCCAACGAACTCAGGCAGAAATATCTCGATTTCTTCAAATCCAAAGGCCACTCGATCATTCCGAGCGCTTCTTTGATGCCGGAAAATGACCCGACCGTCCTCTTTACAACCGCCGGCATGCACCCGTTGGTGCCTTATCTGATGGGCGAGAACCACCCGGGCGGCACCCGCGTCGCGGATGTGCAGAAGTGTATCCGCACTGGCGATATCGACGATGTCGGCGACAACCGCCACCTGACCTTTTTCGAGATGTTGGGCAATTGGTCGTTCGGCGACTACTTCAAGAAAGAGGCTATCAGCTGGAGCTGGGAATTCCTGACTTCCAAAGAATGGCTCGGACTAGATCCGAACCGCCTTTACGTCACCGTCTTCATGGGCAACGATGATTCTCCGATCGACGAAGAATCGATCGCAGTCTGGCAAGAGCAATACGCCAAATTCGGCATCAAGGCCGAAGTTTGCCCTTATGGAGACAAAATCAACGGCAATACTGCTTATCGCATTTTCACCTTGCCCGCCAAAGACAACTGGTGGGGGCCGGCCGGCGAAACCGGCCCATGCGGCCCATGCTCTGAGATGTTTTATGATGTCCGCCCGGAAGAAGGCCCGCTTGCGCTGACTTTCGACGAGGAAGTCGATCGCTTCCGCATCATGGAAATCTGGAACGACGTCTTCATGGAATTCAACAAGGTCGCGCCAGGCAAATTCGAGAAGCTGTCACAGAAGAACGTCGATACCGGCATGGGGCTGGAACGTACCATCACCGTCCTGACCGGCAAGCAGAGCGTCTTCGAAACCGACATTTTCAGATCGATTTTCAATAAGCTCGAGGCCCTTACCGGCAAAACCTATGGCGCGAATGAGAAAGATGACAAAGCCATGCGCGTCATAGCCGACCATCTCAAGGCCTCGACCTTCATCATCGGCGACAACAAAGGCGTCACCCCCTCGAATAACGCTCACGGCTACGTCGTGCGGCGTCTTCTGAGGCGCGCCATGCGCTACGGCCGCCAGCTCGGCCTGGTCAATCAGACCTGGATCAGTGAAGTCGCCAAGGTAATCATCGCTGATTTTGCCGAGATTTACCCGGAATTGGCTAAGAACCAGGGCTTCGTCCTGGCCCAATTGAACGAGGAAGAGGAAAAATTCAGCAAGACCCTGGAAAACGGCTTGAAAGAATTCGAGAAGCTTAAGAATAAAACCCAGATCGCCGAGAGGCTGATCGATGGCGTCGATGCCTTCAATTTATACCAGACTTACGGTTTTCCGCTGGAAATCACCAAAGAATTGGCCGCCGAAGCCGGCCTGACCATAGACGAAGCCTCCTTCAATCAGGAATTGGAGAAGCACCAGGAGCTGTCGCGCACGGCTTCAGCCGGCATGTTCAAGGGCGGGTTGGCTGACGCTTCGGACGAAACCAAGAAACTGCACACCGCCGCCCACTTGATGCTGGCCGCCTTGCGCCAGGTCCTGGGCGACCACGTACAGCAAAAGGGTTCCAATATTACCGCCGAGCGCCTGCGCTTCGATTTCTCACATGCGGAAAAAATGACCCCGGAGCAAATCAGCCAAGTCGAAGCTATCGTCAACAAGAATATCGCCGACGACCTGCCAGTCGCTTACCAGGAAATGACCCTCGAGGAAGCTAAGGCCATCGGGGCGACCGGCGTATTCGAGTCAAAATACGGCGAAAAAGTGAAGGTTTATACCGCTGGTGAAGGTGATAATATCGCCAGCCGGGAGATCTGCGGCGGGCCGCATGTTGACAGAACTGGAATTTTAGGTAAATTTAAGATACAGAAGGAAGAAAGTTCGTCCTCCGGTGTACGCCGTATCAAAGCGGTATTGGAATAACCGGGGATCGAAATATGTTAATAATTCCGCTGCTGCCGCTCAGGCAGTTGAAGGAAAAGACTTGAATAGGGGATTAATGACCCGTTAGTTTTGTTTAAAAATTACTAAAATTAGCAAATTATTAATTTTATTTAATTTTTAGCCAATATCCTTGACATACCGGAACATTGCATATATAATTATTTTGCAATTGATTAGATTAGATCAATATTTTTAGCTTAATCCAATCTACCAATTTTTGGTAAGATGCAATTTTACCAAAATTTTTTGTTTATTAAATGAGACATAGAGACAGAGTACAGCCAGAGCAGAACAGCTCCAAGGATTTCATCGAAACCGAAGGTGAGGTATTGGAGCTATTGCCAGCCGCCACCTTCAAGATCGCGCTGGCCAACGGCCATGAAGTCCTAGCCCACCTTTCGGGCAAGATGCGGATGAACAAGATCCGCCTATTGCCAGGAGACAGGGTCAAGCTTGAAATGAGCCCTTACGATCTGACCAAGGGTCGGATCACCTACCGTTTATAATTATCCCCATTTATGAAAGTACGAGCATCAGTTAAAAAAATCTGCAAAGACTGCAAAACTATCCGCCGCAAGGGCAGAGTGTGCGTTGTCTGCAAGAACCCCAAGCACAAACAGCGACAGGGGTAGTTATTTATTTATTACCTAAGAATTTATGGCAGTTAGAATCGCCGGAGTCACAATTCCTAATGATAAACGAGTAGAGGTCGCATTGACCTACATCTACGGTATCGGCTTGACCAAGTCGCAGAAGATCCTGGGCCAGACCAGCGTCAGCCCTGACGTCCGCGTCAAGGACTTGACCGATGAACAGGTGAACAAGATCCGCAACCTGATTGAAAAGCAGAACAAGGTAGAAGGCGATTTGCGACGCGAAGTCTTGAGCAACATCAAGCGCCTTAAGGATATCGCTTCTTACCGCGGCTCCCGCCACGCCAAGGGCTTGCCACTGCGCGGACAGCGCACCAAGACCAATAATCGGACCACTCGCGGCAACGCCCGCAAGACCATGGGTTCCGGCCGCGCCAAGGCAGCACAAAAGACCTAATCTTTGTTAACTACGAATTATTTTATGTCTGAAGAGAAGACTAACAATCAAGAAACCGCTGACGAAACTCCAGTAACGCCAGCAACCGACGACACCCAGAATGACAATGCAGCGGGTGAAATTTTCTCATTCCGTGACGACAAGTCGAATGACAAAGTTGTGCGCGTAGTCCACGGCCAGGCCGAGGAGCTGCCAGAGAGCGTCAAGAAGATTTTGGAAAAGCGCAAAGAGAAGGCTGAAGGCAAAGGTGCCAAGAAAAAAGGCAAGAAAAAGAAGATCGACAAGAAGGTCAGCGTCGGCAAAGCTTTCATCAAGGCCACCTATAACAATACTATCATCACATTGGCTGACAATACCGGAAACGTCATCAGCTGGGCAAGCGCCGGCGTGGCAGGTTTCAAGGGCCCGAAGAAATCGACTCCTTATGCCGCTTCGATCATCACCCGCATCGCTGTCGAGCGTGCCAAGGAATACGGCCTCGAGGAAGTCGGCGTTTACGTCAAGGGCGTAGGCACCGGCCGCGAGTCCGCTATCCGCGCATTGAACGCCAGTGGTCTGACTGTCAGCTATATCCGCGACATCACCCCGATCCCGCACAACGGCTGCCGCGCTAAGAAACCGAGACGCGTTTAATCAATGAACTTACTTGAATAAATATGGCAAGAAATCTAGATCCAAAATGTAAGCAGTGCCGCCGCTTGGGAGATAAGCTTTTCCTGAAGGGTGAACGTTGCAATAGCGCTAAGTGCGGAATCGTCAAGCGGAATTTCCCGCCTGGAGTCCACGGCTCGAAGGGCCGCACCCGCCAGACTGAATACGGCCTGCAGCTCGCTGAAAAGCAGAAAGCTATGAAGGAATACCGTATGCTCGAGAAGCAATTCCATCTAACTTTCGAAAAAGCTCAGGACCAGTCCGGCGATACCGGCGAGAACTTCCTGCGTTTGCTTGAAAGCCGCTTGGACAACGTCGTTTACCGCCTGGCCTTCACCGAATCCCGCGACAAGGCCCGCCAGCTGGTCAACCACGGCCATTTCACCGTCAATGGCAAGACAGTCACCATCCCGTCATTTATCGTCAAGGTCGGTGACATCGTAGCCATCAAGGGGTCTAGCAAGAAAGCCAAAGTCTTTGCCAATCTGAGCGAGAAGATCAAGAAGCAGTCCATCCCTGGATGGTTGAACCTTGATGCAGCCGCCTTGTCCGGCAAAGTCTTGAATCTGCCGAAGAAAGATGATTTAGCACTGAATCTGAATCCGCAAATGATTGTCGAGTTCTATTCACGCTAAAACATAAATTATATAAAAAGCAACTATGGAAAAAATTGCCTTGCCACAAAAAATCAAAATCGAGAAGGGTGAGCAACCTAACCAGGAGGTCGTTACGATCGAGCCTTGCTTTCCGGGTTACGGTATCACTTTGGGCAATTCCTTGCGTCGCGTGCTCCTGTCTTCGCTTCCGGGCGCAGCAGTTATCGGCGTAAAAATCGAAGGTGCTGACCATGAATTCATGACCGTCCCGCACGTCAAAGAAGACGTCCTGGAAATCATCATGAACCTGAAGCAGCTTCGCCTCAAGGTCCATAGCGACCAGGTCATCAAGCTGGAATTGAACGTCCACGGCGAAAAGATTGTCACTGCCGCCGACATCGAAGCTAACAGCCAGGTCGAGATCATCAACAAGGACCTAGTTATCGCCAATATCACCGACATGGCTGGCAACCTGCAGATGGAAATTTCCGTCCAGGCCGGCCGCGGTTATGAGACTATCGAAAGCCGCGAGAAGGTCAAGCACGAGATCGGCTACATCGAGATCGACTCCGCTTACTCGCCGGTCATGAACGTCGGCCTGCAGGTCGATAACGTCCGTGTCGGTAAGATGACCAACTGGGACAAGCTGGTAATGACCATCACCACTGATGGCACCATCACCACCGAACAGGCATTTACTGATTCTGTAAATATTTTAATCGAACAGTTCGGCGCTTTATTGGCCGCACCAGCCGCAAAGAAGTCAGAGGAAGCCGCTTCCGAAGAGGAAGCGACCGAAGATGAAGCGGAAGAAGAGTCGGAAGACGAAGATGGTGACGAGCAAGAATCGAAAAAGAAGCGCGGACGACCAAAGAAGGGCTAAGCCTTTCGCTAGTTATTAATGCACTACTATGAGGCATCGAAACAAAAATGTAATACTTGACAGAGCTAAGGCACCACGTGAGCTTATGTTGCGCAACCTGGCCTCTAGCATTATTATCTACGAGAAAGTCAAGACCACTGAAGCCAAAGCCAAAGCCGTCAGGCCGTTGCTTGATCGCATGATCACCGTAGCGAAGACAGGCGATTTGGCCGCACGCCGACGCTTGCTGGCAACTTTGCCGCAGACTTTGGCAGTCAAGAAGGCTATGGAAGTGTTGGGCGACCGCTACAAGGAACGTCCAGGCGGATACAGCCGCATCGTAAAGCTTGGCGCTCGCCAAGGCGATGGCGCGGAAATGGTTCAGATCGAACTGGTTTAAAATCATCATTCATATGGCCACACCAAAAGTAGAACGAAAAATCCATAATATCGACGCCGCCGGCCAAGCCGTAGGACGTTTGGCAACCCAGATTGCCATGCTGCTTCGCGGCAAGCACAAGCCAGAATTCCAGCCGCACCTTGACCTGGGCGACATCGTCGAAGTCAAGAACATCGACCAGCTGTCATTCACCGGCAAGAAAGTCGACCAGAAATTATATTATCGCCATTCCCAGCATCCAGGCGGCTTGAAGGTCACTCAGATGAAGGATTTGAAGAAAAATAATCCGGCCGATATCCTGAAGCGGGCAGTCCGCGAGATGTTGCCGCCGATCAAGAAGCGCCCAGACCTAATGCGTCGCTTAATAATTCGCTAATCACTCCTTGACTATGACCGAACCAAAGAAAAAAACCGAAGCCAAAAAGGAAACCAAGAAGGCTGCTGCTCCGGCCACCCAGTTCAAGGGCCGATATATCGAAGCCGTAGGCAAGCGCAAAGCGGCGATTGCTCGCGTCCGTCTGTACCAGAAGGGCGAAGGCATCATCACTGTCAACGGCATGTCTCTCGAGGAATACCTGACACCGACTTTTTCCAATATTTCACTGGTCCCTTTGAAATTGACCAGCCACACCAAGGATTTGAATTTCTCCGTCCTGGTCACCGGCGGCGGCAAAAAGGGCCAGGCTGACGCGATCCGCCACGGCATTTCCCGCACCCTGATCGCCCTGGAAGAAGCTCTGCGCCCGACCTTGAAGGCTAAAGGCCTCCTGACCCGCGATTCACGCGTCAAGGAACGCAAAAAGCCAGGTTTGAAGAAAGCTCGCAAAGCTCCGCAGTGGGCCAAGCGCTAAACAATCAGTATACACCTCTTTGTATATACCAACAAACAACCTCCGATTATCGGAGGTTGTTTGTTTTTAGGCTGGATTTTTAGCTTAAATAAGGTATAATAAACCTAGGCCCGGACAGGGCTTTTTGATGAACATATGGCTCAAAAAGTCGTTAATATCGCGAAAAACACTTCTTATTACACCTTAGCATTGATCTTGCAGAAGGTGGTTTCTTTTACCTATTTCGTCATCATCGCCAGGGCTCTCGGTCCGGAGGATTTAGGCAAGTACTACTTCGCCCTGTCTTTCACCACGATCTTCGCCGTCTTCATCGACCTCGGTTTTTCCAACGTCTCGACCCGCGAGACCGCCAAAGATCCTGAGCGGGCAGGGCAGTATCTGAACAACGTCCTCGGCTTGAAGCTGCCGCTGACCTTGCTGGTCTGGCTCGGCTTAGTGCTTTCGGTCAACCTGATGGGCTATCCTGACTTGACCAAATTCCTTGTCTATCTCGCTTCGGCTTGCATGATCTTCGATTCCTTTACCCTGACTTTTTTTTCCTTGAGCCGCGGCTTCCACAATCTGTCTTTCGAAAGCATCGCCTCGGTTTCGTATCAATTGACCGTACTTGGCTTGGGTCTTCTGACACTCAAGCTCGGTTACGGGGTCGAGTGGCAGATGGGCGCGCTGGTCGTTGCCAGCCTGCTCAATACGATCTATGCCTACTTCATCGTCACGCGAAAATGGAAAATCAGGATCCGACCGATCATCGATCGCGAACTGGCCAAGAAGCTTATCATTATCAGCTTGCCGTTCGCCACTTTCGGCATCGCTCAGCGTTTTTACACCTACTTCGACACTGTCCTGTTGTCACGACTAGCCGGCGATGAAGCGGTCGGAATCTACCAGGTCGCTTTCAAAATCATCTTTGCCTTGCAATTCCTGCCCGCGGCCTTTTCGGCATCGCTTTACCCGGCCTTCGCTTCGTACTGGCAAAACAACCGCTCGCAACTGGCCATCACCTTTGAGCGCGCGATGAATTATCTTCTGATTATCGCCATGCCGATCAGCATCGGCATCATCTCGATCGCCGACAAGATCCTGCTCCTATTTACCGACAGCTATGCCAACGCGCTTTGGCCGCTGCGCCTGAATATCGCCGCCCTGGTCTTCCTTTTCCTCAACTTCGCCTTAGGCGCTTTGCTCAACGCCTGCGACCAGCAAAAGGCCAACACCCGCAACATGGTCATCGTCACCTTGACGAGCGCCGCGCTTAATCTTGCGCTGATACCGAAATACCAAGCGGTCGGCGCCTCGGTCGCCGTCCTGGCCACCAACTTCATGATGTTTGTCCTCGGCATGCGGCTGATTCCGGCCATTACCGATTACAATCGCCGCAAGGTCGCCACGATGGCAGGGAAGGTGCTCTTGGCCTCGGCGGTAATGGGCGGACTTTCGACTCTATTGAAAAATTATTTAAACGTCTTCTTAGTCGTGGCGATCTCCGGAGCGGCATATTTCGCCCTTCTGTTCATTGTCCGCGCCTTTCGCAAAGAAGATATATTGAGCATCGCCGCTTCATTCAAGCGCGGCGGCAACCAGGAAACAAACTCATGAAAACACTGCTATTCACAATCGAATATCCGCCTCAAGTCGGCGGTGTCGCCAACTACTACGAGCAGCTCGTGAAATACTGGCCTGGCAGCGAACGGCTAGACGTCCTCGACAATGCCGGCGAAAAGCTCATCGACAGCAAGCTGCGCTTTTTCAAGTGGCGCCCGGCATTCAAAGAACTCTCGCGCGCCGTCAAAGAGCATGGCACAAGCCACATTATCGTCGGGCAGCTGTTGCCGCTCGGCACCGTAGCCTGGTTGCGGGCAAAGAGCCTTGGCTGTACTTACAGCGTCGTGCTCCACGGCATGGATTTGCCTTTCGCCATGCGAAGCGCGCGCAAACGCTGGCTGGCCAAACGCATACTTCAAGGAGCTGAGAAGGTGATCTGCTCCAACAGTTACGTTGCCGAACTGGCGAAGCCGCTGCTCCAGGATGTCACTAATATCGCGGTCGTCAATCCAGGCATCGGTGAAATGCCGGCCGTCGACCCATTAGTCACTAATTCTCTAGTTGCCAAATACGCCCTCGACGGCAAGGCCATCATCTTTTCCATCTCTCGGCTAGTCAAACGCAAGGGAATGGATATGGTCATCCGGTCGTTGCCGGAACTTTTCTCGCAAGATTCCAACCTGATCTACGTCATCGCCGGCACCGGCCCTGACGAAAATTATCTCAAAGGACTGGTATCGGCCTTGCCGGCGGATTGCCAAAGCCGCATCATCTTTACAGGACAAGTAACCGACGCGGAAAAGTGGTCATGGATGTCGCTTTGCCGCCTATTCATAATGCCGGCGCGCGATATCGACGGCGACTTCGAAGGCTTCGGCATCGTTTTCCTGGAAGCTAATCAGATGGGCAAACCGGTGATCGCAGGGCGCTCCGGCGGCTCGCCTGACGCCGTGGTCAGCGACCACAACGGCTTGCTGGTTAACCCTGAAGACACCAACGAGATCAGACAAGCCATCCAAACCCTGATCCTTGATCCGGTCTACGCCGAAAAGCTCGGCAGTCAGGGACGCGAACGCGCCCTGCGTCATTTTTCCTGGAGCGAGAAAGCCCGCCAATTCTACGCCGTATTATTTCCAAATAACAAAATCTAAAAGCCCCTATGATTTCCGTCATTATACCCGTATTCAATCAAGCCGATAAGATCGGTAAAACCCTCGACTCCTTGCTTGCCCAGCAGGAAAGCGAGCTTGAGGTGATCGTAGTCAACGATGGCTCCAAGGACGCGATCGAACCGACCCTGGCTGCCTACCAAGAAAAGTTCAAGCAAGCTGGCATGCCTTATCGATTTTTCAGCCAGGAAAACAAAGGCGCTCCAGCCGCCCGGAACCGCGGCCTCGCTGCCAGCTCCGGAGAATACCTTTTCTTTTGCGACGCCGACGCCGTACTCAAGCCGGAGGCGCTGAAGATCATGAAGGCCGAACTTGAAGCTCACCCAGACAAGAGCTACGCGTACAGCTCATTCCTCTGGGGTTCGAAGCTTTTCAAGATCGGACCGTTCAGCGAAGAGCGCCTCAAATCAGCGCCATTCATCCATACCATGTCCTTGGTCCGGCGCGCCGCTTATCCGGCCAGCGGCTGGGATGAGTCGGTCAAGAAACTGCAGGACTGGGACTTGTGGCTGACCATGCTCGAGGCAGGGCACAAGGGCCAGTGGATCGATCAAGTGCTGTTCGTCGTCAGCCCTGGCGGCACCATCTCCAGCTGGCTGCCGTCCTTCGCCTACAAGCTACTGCCGTTTTTGCCCCAAGTAAAGAAATATAAATCGGCAGTCGCTAATATCAAACGCAAACATCATTTAGCATGACAAGTTCAGCTACCCCAGCTCGAAGCTGGCCCGCCTGGGGCGGAAAAAAATACTGGATCGTCTGCCAGAATGGCATGCAGAAAGTCATGGTCTACCGCCTTAATTTTTTCGCCTGGTTCCTGGTCGAAGGGCTGGGCTTTTTGGTTATGGCCTATCTTTGGCTCTCGATCTACAGGCAAGGCAACCAGGTGGGGAGCTACTCGCTCGCTACGCTTTTGTGTTACTTCGCCGTCAGCCGCGTCATCGGCATGACCGTCATGTCCGATGACATGGTCCGCCAGATCAACGATGATATCAGCCAAGGACGGCTGGTCAATTTCCTTTTGAAACCGATCAGCTACGCCAAGAAGCTGTTTTTCCAAAACGTCGGCGAAATCATCATCGCCAGCATCTACACGCTGCCGATTGCGATTCCTTTGGCCTACTATTTCCGCGACCAGCTATCATTTACTGCCTCACGGATCGCTTTATTCCTGCTTGCTATCCTGATCGCCTCCTGCATGGACTTTTTCTTCAATTACCTGATCGGTATGCTGACCTTCTATTCAGAAAATATATACGGCATCATCTTCTTGTCCTGGACCGTGACTGGAATATTTTCCGGGCGAGTCGTACCGATCGACTTATTGCCAAGTGCTTTGCAGCATTTGGCGGATTTCCTACCGTTCAAATACGTCCTCTTCATCCCTCTATCCATAATCACCGGGCGCATGACAATAGCCGATTCAGTCGTCGAGCTTGCTTTCGGCTTTGCCTGGGTAATACTGCTCTGGTATGGCGGCAGGCTGCTTTTTAATCATGGAATCAAACGATATGAAGGCTACGGCATCTAGATACATCAGGATATATCTTATCCGCATGCGGGCTTCGGTCATGACTAGGATGGCCTATCCTTTGAATTTTTTCATTCTGGCTCTTTCAGCTATCGCCCAAGGCATCCTTTCGATCGTCTTCATTAAAGTCATCTATAAATACGCCAGCGACATCTCCGGCTGGAGCTATGACCAGGCGATGCTAGTGCTGGCTTCCTTCCTGATCGTCGAGGGTCTGATGTGGACGACCAACGCTTTCATGGCGGGTATCCGCAAGAATGTGCTGATGGGCACGTTCGATCGATTCCTGATACAGCCCGTGAACACGCTCTTTTCCGTTTCCACTTGGCGCGTCGATCCGGAAGACCTGACGCGCCTGGTCATAGCCGGCTACATCTTCGCTGTCACCATCGGCCACCTGGGGCTATCGTCAACCGAACTGCTGGCGCGCGGCTGGATCTATGCCGCACTGATTATTGACGGCTATATCGTTTATTATTCCTTGTCCTTGGCCATCAATTCGCTCTTTTTCTGGTACGCGGAAATCAGCAGCATCAACATCATGTTCGAGAACTTTCTGCGCATGGCCCAATACCCGACCGACATTCTCTACGGCAAGTTCATCAAGGTATTCTTTTCATCTATCTTCCCGATCGCCTTCGTAGCAACCGTGCCAGCCAAGGTCTTGGCTTTCGGACCGAATTATCCGTTGCTTTTGACTGCAACCGGAGTGGCCTTGGCCTTCTTTATCGCCGCCAGAGCCGTTTTCAGGGCAGGACTCAAGGTTTATTCCAGCGCCTCAAGCTAATATGAAGAAATATATCGCCATCATCAAGACTGCCTGGCTGCGGCAATTCGCCTACCGCACCGACATCCTGGGTTACCGCCTGGCCAATCTTTTCGACATCTTGTTCCAGATGGCGATTTGGTATGCCGTCTTCCAAACTAGCCTTAAAATCAACGGCTATACTTTCCCCGAGATGACCACCTATATCATCGTCAGCTGGCTTTTTTCCTTTCTTACCGCGAACTTCGGACTGGAAACGATCGTCAACCGCGACATCCGCGACGGCACCTTGAACAACTTCCTGACCAAGCCGATCAGCTATCTCAAATACATGGTCACGATGTCTATCGGCCGAGCGTCGCTGGCGCTCTTTTCCGGCGTCGTCGTGCAGATCGCCTTGATCGCCGCTTTCCACCGCCTAATCATTCCGCCTCCAGGCCTGGCCGTTATTGCGCTCATCATCCTGATTGTCGTTATCGGCTATTTTATCAGGCTGTTCATCTCGGTGCTGATCGGCATGCTTTCGTTCTGGGTCACGGAAAATGCCGGCCTCAACAGCTTCTTCAATGTGTTGATCCGTTTTCTCTCCGGCGGGTATGCTCCGCTGAACATTTTGCCGACCGCATTCTACCAGGTTTGCATGGCCTTTCCGTTCGCCTACATAATCTTTTTTCCAGCCCAGCTCTACCTGGGCAAGGCCAGTCTAAGCGACGGCCTTTACGGCCTCGCCATTGAAATCGCCTGGTTGGCCGCGCTGTACTTGCTGATAAAAATCATCTGGAAGCGCGGGCTTAGAAACTATGAAGGCGTAGGCGCCTAAACATATGAAAAAATACTTACTAATCCTCAAGAACGAATTCCAGCGCCACCTAGCATATCGCGCCAACATCGCCAGCTATAGCGTAGGGCACATTTTCGAGGTGGTTTCGCAAGTAGTCGTTTGGACGGTCATCTTCCAGAACGCCGAATTGATCAAGGGGTATTCGTATGACGAGATGATCACCTATGTGGTCATCGGCTGGTTCATCCTCTTCGCTACCTCGAATTACGGTTTCGAGGAAAAGATCGCCAAAGACATCCACCAGGGAACGCTATCGAACTTCATTACCAAACCGATCAGCTATTTGCGTTACATGGCCTCGGTCTCGATCGGTCGCATCGTCTTCGCCTTCGTAGTCGTTGTCGGCATTGAAACCGCGCTGATCTGGCTGATGCGCGACCACCTCATCTTAAACACGCAACCGCTTATCCTTCTGCTGCTTCTGGCGATGATCGCCACAGCCTATTTCATCAGGCTATTCTTCTCGGTTATTATCGGCTTGCTCGCATTCTGGATCGTCGAGATTTCCGGCACCTATTTTTCCTTGAACATCATCAGCAAATTCCTCTCCGGCGCCTACTTTCCCATGGGGCTCCTGCCGGCCGCATTCCTTAAAGCAAGCATGTTCTTTCCTTTTATTTACACCTTCTTTATTCCGATACAGCTCTACTTGGGCAAGATCACGCCAATGCAAGGTCTTTATGGCTTGGCTACGGAATTCGTCTGGCTGGCCGTCCTCTACGCCGGCATCAAGACGATCTGGCATTTCGGCCTGAGAAAATATGAAGGAGTTGGCATTTGATAACAATTCACCTAAAATACTATTATGCCTATCATCGAAGTAAAGGGTCTTTCCAAGACCTACGAATACTACAAGAAGCAGCCTGGGCTCGCAGCCTCGATCAAGGGCCTGTTCAAACGCGAGAAACTGATCACTGAAGCCGTCAAGGATATCAGCCTTTCTATCGAAGAGGGCGAACTCATCGGCTTCCTCGGACCGAACGGAGCGGGGAAGACGACTACCTTGAAGATGCTATCCGGCATCCTCCACCCATCGGCCGGCGAGGCGAAAGTGCTCGGCTTCACGCCGCACAAGCGTCAGAAAGAGTACCAGAAGCAGTTTGCCCTGGTTATGGGCCAAAAGAACCAGCTTTGGTGGGACTTGCCCGCCATGGACAGCTTCATCCTCAACAAAGAAATCTATGAAGTGACCGATGCCGAGTTCGAGAAGAATCTGGAAGAATTGACCACGCTCCTGGAAATCAAGGATATTCTTGACGTCCAAGTCCGCAAGCTTTCCTTGGGTCAGCGCATGAAGTGCGAACTGGTCGCCGCCTTGCTGCACCAGCCGCGGATCCTGTTTCTCGACGAGCCGACCATCGGCCTCGACGTCGTAGCGCAGAAGAATATCCGCGACTTCATCAAGAAGTACAACCGCGAGAAGAAGACGACCATCATCCTGACGTCGCACTACATGGACGACATCAAGGAGCTTTGCAAAAGGGTGGTCATCATCGACCATGGCGAAATCGGTTACGACGGCTTGCTTGACGACCTGATCAAGCAATACGCGCCTTACAAGACCCTGAAAATCACTTTCAACGACCAGGGCGTGTCCAAGGAGCAGGTCGAGCCGTTCGGCCAGATCCAAAAATTCAACCGCTACGAGGCCTGGATCGAGGTGGAGCGCGATCAGGTCAAGCAGGCAGCGACCAGGATCCTTTCCTCGGACCTGCCGGTCGATGACATCCTGATCGACGAGGTCGATATCGACGAAGTGATCAGGAAAATATTCAAAGAAAAAAAATGAACGCCAAAGCCAAGTTCGCCATTATTGCGCTTTCCACTCTCCTCCTCACCGGTTGTGCCGGGACAGGGAAGGACGAAGCCAAGCCGTACGTCGAAATCAACGGCCGAAAAGTCGAAATCGAATTAGCCAGGACGCAAGCGGAACAGATCAAGGGGCTGTCCGGCCACAAGCCTCTAGGGAAAAACCAGGGCATGCTTTTTATTTTCAGCGAGCTGACCCCAAGATCATTCTGGATGAAAAATATGCTATTCCCGATAGACATCATCTGGATCAAAGACAATACTGTCATCAAGATTTCGCCGAACCTGCCGCCCGAAGGCGATAGCCCTCAGAAGACTTATCAATCCGATGAACCGGCCAATTACGTCCTCGAAGTGCCTGCTGGCTGGGCGGAAAAAAACAAGATAACCGCAGGCGCAAATGTCGTTTACCACTATGCTCAGTAATTATCCCACCTACAAGAAAGCTTTAGCCGCTTTTTTCCTGGCCGAACTTTTTTCATACTTCAGCTACTCCATCCCTCAAATGAACCAGGGCGTTTTCTGGCTATTGATAGCGGCCTTTTTCGGCATAGCCATCTGGCGGCTTGAAGCCGCCGTCTTGATCGTCCTGGCCGAACTATTCATCGGCTCAAAGGGCTATCTCTATTTCATTGAGCTAGGCAGCTTCAAGCTGTCGATCCGCATCGCCATCTGGTCGCTTTTGATGCTGGTCTGGTTGGGCAAATTCGCGCTGGCATTTTGGCGGGAACGCACGCTCAAAGCTTGGGTTGATAAAATAAGAGCCGCCCGCTTCGGACTCGCCTTTTCCGTCTTGTTCTTACTGGTTGCCTGGGGGCTGCTCAACGGCTCGCTGACGCAAAGCGATTCCAAGAATGTCTTCCTTGATGCCAACGCCTGGATCTATTTCGGTCTTGTCTTCCCGCTATACTGGGTACGGAAAAACGCACAGCTGCCGCACATGCTCTGGTCAGTCTTCTGGGCGGCGACCACCTGGCTCTCGATCAAGACGCTCTTCTTGCTCTATATCTTCTCGCACGGCCAGACGCTTCTGATATTCTCGCTCTATCACTGGGTGCGCGATACCGGCATCGGCGAAATCACCCAGATCGAGGGCGGCTTCTACCGTGTTTTCATCCAATCGCAGATATACAATCTTTTCGCCTTTTTCTTTGCCGCATGCTGGCTGACTGCCAATGTCTCCGGTCAGAAGCTCATTGAATATTTCAGGAAAAAAGAAACAAAAATTGCCCTGGTGCTTCTTTCCCTTAATTTGACAACCATACTCCTGAGCTTCTCGCGCAGCTTTTGGGTCGGTGCCGCCGCCGGCTTCGGCATGTTCGGACTTTGGTTGGTCGTCAAAGCAGCTAAAAGCGGGGGCTCGTTTTTCAAAAACTTGCTTAGTCCTGTACGAACACTGCTAGCCGCCTCGGCCATTGCCATCGTCTTGTCCGTTGCAGTCATCGGCACTACGATCGCATTGCCTTGGCCTCGCCCGACTGGCGGCTTCAACGCGACCGATCTATTCTCTGAAAGGCTGACCGAGGCCAATGAATCCGCAATCGGATCACGCTGGGCGCTCTTGCCTAAGCTCTGGGAACAGATCAAATCGAGCCCGATTTCGGGCAAGGGCTTCGGTGCCGAAGTCACCTACAAATCACAGGATCCACGGGTCCTCAAAATCAGTCCCGATGGCAACTATACGACCAGTGCCTTCGAATGGGGCTGGCTTGATATTTGGCTAAAATTAGGTATTTTTGGACTATTGTCTTATCTTTATTTATTGTATAAGATAGGTCGGGAAGATTGGCGCACCCCAGACAGATACGGTCTGCCGAACGGCAGCTTTGCTATCGCCATAATCATCTTGGCCTCAGTGCACGTCTTCACGCCTTACCTCAACCACCCGCTCGGCATCGGCCTAGTCCTCGTCGCCGCCGCGCTGATCGATCAGGACTAGATTCATTGCGCTTGCTTAATGGCGGGTAATGAGGTATATTATGATTTATAAAATTAAAAGAAAGGCTACTCTATGAACGAACAAATCATCTCTCAAGAAGGGTATGACAAACTGAAAAACGAACTCGAAACCCTGATCAAGATCAAGCGCCCGGAAATCGCCCGCCGCATCCAGACCGCCAAAGACATGGGCGACCTGAGTGAAAACGCCGAGTACGCTGACGCCAAGGAAGCCCAGGCCTTCAACGAGGGACGAATCGCTGAACTTGATGCCACACTGAAGAATGTGACCGTCATGGACAGCCATGAGAGCAGAGAAGAGGTCAGCCTCGGCTCCGTAGTCATCGCGAAAATCGACGGCAAGACCAAGGAATACACCATTGTCAGCTTTAACGAAGCCGATCCCCTGGAAGGCAAAATCTCGAATGAATCGCCTCTTGGCCGCGCCCTATTGCGCAAGCGCCCAGGCGAAGCCGTTATGGTCAAGACGCCCAAGGGCGAGGCCAAGTACGAAATCGTTGAAATCAAATAACCTGATATAAGGCGATATAAATGACCCGGAACTATCCGGGTCATTTTTTTCACATAATCGCCACAGTGAAAAGCTATATTTTTTACCGTTTTACAGCCAGGCAATTCGGGCGCCCCACCGCGCAAAAAGCCTCAGGCCTTCTGTAAAAATTCTTTGACTTTGGGCCTAAAATAGCCTAAAATATTAAGACTAACCTATTTATTGCCGATTAAGCACCCTCTCTCAAGCGGGCATGTCCTGCTTGAAAATTTTTGTGATTAAAATGGAAATATTACTGCAAATCATAGACCTGCCATCCCTTTCAGCTATCGGCGGATACCTGGCGATGTTTATTGTTTCCGGCTTCATGATAATCGTAACTAAGGAAATCATCTTCTGGGACTGATATGAAAATCACCATCTGCGGCAGCATCGCTTTTTTCGAAGAAATGGAACGAGCCAAGGCGGCACTGGAGGCGCTCGGCCATGAAGTCGACCTGCCGCCATCAAAGCTCCATGACGACCAGGGCAACATCATCTCGGTCCAAGACTACTACGCCTTGCGCAAGAGCGAGCTGCCTGCCGACTGGGTCTGGGAACGCAAGAAGTGGGCGATGAAGACGCATTTCGACAAAGTAGCTTGGTCGGATGCCATCCTGGTCCTGAATCACGAAAAGAACGGCATCCCCGGTTATGTCGGGGCCAACACCTTGATGGAAATGGGGTTGGCGCTCCATCTCGATAAGCCGATATTGCTCCTTCACCAGCTGCCGGAAATATCATACAAAGAGGAGCTTCTGGGGATGAAGCCGATCGTGCTTGACGGCGAGCTCGGAAATATCACGCAATTAAGCTTTTAAATAATAAAGATGTTAGATATCAAATTCATCCGCGAAAACGCGGAGCTGGTCAAGACCAATACCAAGAACAGGCTGGTCGATGTCGATGTCGATGCGCTTTTGGGCATCGACAAGGAACGACGCGCCACCGAAGCTAAGATCGACGAGCTGCGCGCCGAGCGCAACAAGGTCTCCAAAGCCAAACCGACCCAGGATATCATCCTGCAGATGAAGGCGGTCGGCGAAGAAATCGCCGGCCTGGAAAAAGCCTTGGCCGAACTCGAGGCCAAGCAGCGCGAACTTCTTCTGAGGATTCCCAACCTGAGCCATCCGAAAGTCGTAGTCAGCAGTAATGAGAACGACAACCCAGTGGTCTCGATTTTCAAGCAGCCGACCTCGTTCAGCTTCGAACCCAAGGACCACGTCGAATTGGCTGCCAAGCTCGACTTGATCGATTTCGATCGCGCCACCAAGGTGACCGGAGCGAAGTTCTACTATCTGAAAAATGAATTAGCCTTGCTTGAATTCGCCTTGATCCAGTACGCCCTGCAGATTCTCACCAAAAACGGCTTCACCCCGGTAATCACGCCCGACCTGGCCAAGCGCGAAGTGCTTGAGGGACTAGGCTTCAATCCGCGAGGCGAATCCACCCAGATTTACAATATTGAAAACACCGACCTCAGCTTGATCGGCACCGCCGAAATCACCATGGGCGGCTACCATAAGGACGAGGTCTTCGAAGCAGCCGAGCTGCCTAAGAAATATGTCGCGATCTCGCACTGCTTCCGCACCGAAGCAGGGAGCTACTCCAAATTCTCCAAGGGCGTCTTCCGCGTGCACCAATTCACTAAGATAGAGATGTTCGTCTATACCACGCCCGAGCAGAGCGAAAAGACCCATCAGGAGCTGTTGAAAATCGAAGAAAAAATCTTCAAGGGTCTCGACATCCCGTTCCGCGTAGTCGATCATTGCACGGCCGATCTTGGCGGGCCGTCCTACCGCACTTATGACCTTGAAGCTTGGATGCCAGGCAAGCCGAATCAGGCCGGTGTCAACGGCGACTGGGCCGAAATCACCTCTACATCCAATTGTACCGACTACCAATCCCGAGGACTCAACATCAAATACAAAGACGCGAGCGGCAACCGCCAATTCGTCCACATGTTAAACGGCACCGCTATCGCCATCACCCGGGCCATGATCGCCATCATGGAAAACTACCAGCAAGCCGACGGCTCCATCGTTATTCCTAAAGTCTTGCAAAAATATCTGCCCGGCCGCATCAAGGCCATCACGCCTAAAGCCTAACCGCTTACGCCAATGAGGAGGGAAAAGCGACCAAAAAAAATCGACTACAGCCGGAAACAATACCGGAATCCTTTTTTTTCCCAAAAACACAACCAAGCGAAGCACCAGCCGCAGGACAAGTGGCTGATTCTCAAAGCTTTCGGCGTAGCCATGGTTGTCGTGGCTGCGATTTGCGGCTCTGTCTGGGCCGTTTGCTACAGTCCATGGTTTGACATCGTCAATCTATCAGTCACCGTTCCGCCAAAAATCAGCCGCCAAGAGATCGAAACCGTGATTTGGAACCAAATAAACGGCAACCGCATGCTGGTAATACCGCAGCGCAATCTTATCTTTACGGACGCGCGTAAGCTCGAGAGCGTCTTGCGTGAACGCTACGTCCTGGGCGGCTTATCGATAGAAAAGAAATGGCCGCACAGCCTGTCTGTCAAACTTGAAGAAAAGCCTTACCATGCCGCTTGGCAGGAAAACGGCAAGAAATATTTGATCAGCCGCGACGACTACACGGCGATAGAAACGACTGACCAGGAAATTGCCGAAAAGAAGCTGCCTCTTATCAATAATGCCGGCCAGCCGAAAATAAGCGAAGGCAAGCTGATCGAGGGCCAAACCTGCCTCACGGCTGTCCTGGACACGAACTCCAAGCTGGCAAAAAAACCGGATCGTCTCGGAATCAGAGGATTCGAAATCAGCAACGACTACGCCACCGGCTTCATGGGGGTGACTGCCGGACCTAAAATAATCTTCAACTCGCGCGAAGACCTTGACCGGCAAATCAGCAAATTCGAAGCGGCAATTACCCAGGGGCTTAAAACCGAGCTGGCGCAAAAGAAATATATCGACCTCCGCTTCGGTGACAAGCTATTTTATCAATAACATACGCGTATGCCCAAGGAGATTGCCGTTCGCGGCAAGGCCAAGCGTCCGGTAGAAACGCTGCCGCCACAAAATCATAAAACCGGCTGGAGACTTAAAAAAATAAGCCAGCTCATGGCTCAAGACCCTTCGCTTTGGGGCGTTGCCTGGGCCCTTCTGTGGCGAATCATGATACTTCTGGTCATAATCCGCACGATTATTCAGGTTGTCCGGGCCTTTTTATATTCATTGGCTAATATTAGCTAATTAATTTTCGTAACATCCGGGGTGTTTTACTGTAATATTTAATATAATTAATAATAAAGCGACCTATGAAAAAAACCGCTCTCACCAGTTTCGCATTACTTGCGTTTCTGGTCGCGGGCAACGTTCAGGCGGCAACCTATACCGCCCAAGACGTGGCCACGCACAACACAGCAGCCGACTGCTGGACGATCGTAAACAGCAAGGTTTACAACCTGACTTCGTACATCGCATCCTCGTCCCACCCAGGAGGGAATGCTGCCATCACGGGCCTTTGCGGAACTGACGGCTCGGCCGCCTTTACGGCTAAGCACGGTTCATCTGCCTCTGCCAATGCGGCGTTAGGAAACCTTTATCTCGGAGACCTGACCGTCGCTCCTGTCGCAGACACGACCAAGCCATCGACTCCGACCGGCCTCAGTGCCATCGTTACTACCAGCAGCGCCTTGCTCTCATGGAATGCTGCAACCGATAACGTCGCCGTCGTCGGATACAATGTCATGCGCGGCACCTCCACTATCGCGACCACATCGCAAAGGCAGTACGCTGATTCCGGACTCGCGGCCAGCACCAGCTACACCTACTCCGTTTCCGCATTTGATGCAGCAGGGAACACATCGA
The DNA here is from genome assembly GCA_964443495.1 of uncultured Gammaproteobacteria bacterium. Lineage (GTDB taxonomy): Bacteria > Patescibacteriota > Patescibacteriia > Patescibacteriales > GWE2-39-37 > JAAXUA01. The sequence continues at coordinate 539,529 of CAYUCS010000001.1, read as the reverse complement.
CCAGCTCGGCCGGATTGACCATCAATACCGCTCAGCCGACTCCGGCAGGAACTTCTACCGCCACCTCAACTGCGACTTCAACCCCCAAGAAGCGCATCAAATTCAAGGGGAATATCGACAATTTTACCAAAGTAATCAACATTCGCTCCAACGAGCTGGTCAAGATCTACATCTTCGGCGATGCGACGCTTGATCCTACGCAGATCGACATGAAGTCCATCAAATTTGCCGGCGCTTCCGCCGTCCAGCTGGTGCTGCGCGACCTGAACCGCGACAAGAAGATCGACGCCATCGCTTCGTTCAGAGCCAAGCAAATGACCGAATTCAACAAGGCCACTTCAAGCGTGACCACTGCGAAGCTAGTATTTTCAACCAAGGATGGCAAAGCTTATGAGCAGGTCATCAAGGTGCGCGTCAAATACTGGAAGACCGAGAAGCAACGCCAAGCAGAAAAGCGCCAAGAGGAGCTGAAGAAAAAATTAGAGAAGCAGAAAGAGCAGCTCAAGAAAGAAGCTGAGAAGAAAAGGGAAGCGCTGAAGAAAGAAGTCGAAAAAAAGAAAGAATCCCTGAAAAAAGAGGCCGAGAAGAAAAGGGAAGCGCTGAAGAAGCAAACCGAAAAGAAGGCTGAACAAATCAAGAACTGGGAAGAAAAGAAAAATGAGCAGCTGAAGAAGGTCGTAGAAAAAAAATCAGACAACTAAGACCTTCCAATAAACAAAAACGAGCTTTCAAAAGCTCGTTTTTGTTTATTGAATCTGCGGCTTCCCTGTGCTAAAATTAAGGAAGAGAAGTGCGAGGGCCGCAAGTGCCCGCCGATTTATTAAGCCCGAAGGGAAGCGGTAGTTCCCTCCTAATTTTTCAAAAAATGGAAGCGGCATTCAAATTCCTATTCGCCTTAGGCATATTCATCTTCTGCCTAGTCGTAATCGGCTTCTTTGTATTACTGATAAAATTCCTATTGCTGTTTACCGACCACATCCAGATCATGGGCGTAATAATGACCAGCTCGTAGCTCGAGGAACCGGATTTTGGCCGCACCGATGATCTAGGAAGCGAACTCGATTCCAAGTCCATGAATTTACCCAGCACCGCAGCAACCTAACTGTGGTGCTATATCATACACCCTTCATTTCGGTTAATCTACATTACGCGAAGTGGCATAGGGGTGGTATAACTATACCTAACCTTAGCTAAAAAATATTGCCCCGCCCCATGAGTAAGTCACAAAAACCGATAATCGACTACCTCTATGACTTCCTGGACTATCTAGAGATAGAAAAAGGTCTGGCTTCCGAGTCGCAAAAAAATTATTCCAGATTCTTAAAGAAATTTTTTGATTGGCTCGAGGATTCCGATCTGGCCGAACTCAAACCAAGCCAACTGACAGCCGATCACATCTGGAAATACCGCCTACACCTATCGCGCCATCAAAGCGAGCAGAGCAGGGCGAACTTGAAGAAGAGCACGCAAAACTACTACCTTATCGCCCTGCGCAATCTTTTGTCCTACTTCGTCGAAAAGGACATCACTTCCCTGCCGCCTGACAAAATCAAATTGGCCAAAGAGAAATCTGACAAGCAAGTCACCTTCCTGAAAATCGACCAAATCGAAAAATTGCTTCTGGCGCCCGATACCGACTCGGTCAGCGGCCTGCGTGACCGTGCCATCCTCGAAACCCTATTTTCAACCGGCTTGCGTGTGGCCGAGCTGACACGGCTTGACCGCGACCAACTGAAGATCAAGCCGGGGAGCAACACCTTTTTGGAAATCAGTATCACGGGCAAAGGCAGTAAGGTCCGTACGGTTTATTTTTCCGAGCGTACAGTGCAGTGGCTTTCGAAATATCTGGCCAAGCGCTCCGATATGGACCCTGCCCTGTTCATCAATTTCACGACCGCCCAGCTGAAAAGCGAGTCGCGCCGACTGACAGTCCGTTCCATAGAAAATATCGTCAAGAAATACATCAAAATTTCCGGACTACCGATCATGTCCAGCCCGCATACTTTGCGTCACTCCTATGCGACCGACCTGCTATCGCAAGGCGTCGACCTGAGGCTTGTCCAGGAGTTCTTAGGCCACGCCAACATCTCCACCACCCAAATCTATACTCATGTAACCAACAAGCAACTCCGCGATGTCCACCAAAAATTCCACTCCGGCAAGCGGCTAAAGAACTAGCTCTTCCCTGCTAAGACGCAAGAAAGCCCGACATTGCTGCCGGGCTTTTGTTGTTTTGTAATACGTGCTTGTTCAGATGGCCTGTTTCTGGCGCCTCTTGGCAAAGACGGCGAGCGAGAGCAAGCCGGAGGCAAGAAGCACGACCGTGCTCGGTTCGGGGACAGGTGCCGACGGATCGACAGGCACGGTCCATTCGCCGCGAATCGGGGCAAATATGTCAGGGGTCAACTCAGCCATTGAAGGATCATACATGTTGAAGATAGGCCCGAAGTCATTCTGGTGAATACTTGAAACCATGCTCCACCTTAATCCTTCCGGTGCATAGGGGTTGTAGTTGGTCTGGAAGGTCAACAGATTGAGCTGTCCTTGCGGCGGAACCGCGGTGGTAGGGGTGTTATAAAAAAACCAGTAGACCGCAACGTCCATCGGGACCCCGTTGAACATTCGGCCGTCAAAGGCAGCGTCCCAGAAGAGGAAATTCTCACTCGGCCCCCAGGCACGGATGTAGTTGCTGTTCGGCATATCCCCATGCCAGTTAGGGTTGGTGAAATTACCGATTCCGTTGTAGTTGACGCCTTCTGCCGGCGATGCTGCCGAAAACTGCTGTCCGCTGAGTATGAAACCCTCAACGAAGTTGAACGGCTCAACCGACAGTTGAGCGAACGTTTGCGTCATGGGCAGGGCAAAGGCGCTGCCTACCGACAAAATGAACAACACGATTGCCGACGCTAGGATTTTTTTCATCTCTTCCCTCCTCCTTGGTAAACTGCGTGTATATGTCGTGCTTCCGGATAAGTCTGAACAAGATTTTAAAGTGCATCCTCCTTTTTCGATATTTTGCTTTGGTTTCCCAAATGCCAATATATTAACATTTATGCTTGTTTTTGTCAATGCCGGCAGGCCACAATAAAACAGGCTGGATGACGGCCCGTTTTAAGCTTATTTTAAGGCAAATATTCCAATGGGTTGACCGGAATGCCGTTCAATCGAACTTCGAAGTGCAGATGCGGACCAGTGGTCAATTTGCCGGCTCCTGGCGTGCCTGGCATGCCGCCTGAGAGGCCGATCGGCTGTCCTTGGACAACGTATTGGTCTTCCTCGACCATTATTTTGGAAACATGGCCGTAAACGGTGGCCAAGTTATTGCCATGGACGATCATGATGTAGCTATAGCCCATGCCGGCATCCTTGGCCCGGGCGATATAGCCGGAGGCCGCGGCACGGATGGTCGTTCCCTGCTTGGCGCGGACATCGATCGCAGGATGTTCGAAGATGTATCTGAACGGATAATCAGGATCGTGAAAATAGGTCGTGACCGTATTCTTCGGCACTGGCCAGATCATGCCAGCCGGGTTCTGCTCCAGCTTCTGCTGCTGCTTCTTCGAAAGCTTCTCGCGCATAAGCTGCTCGAGCTGGACGACTTCGGCGGCGGCGGCTGACTGCTCCTGCTTCGCCTGAGCGATCAGCTTCTGGAATTGCTGCTCCGACTGCTCAGTCTGATCGACCAGGAAGCGCTTGTCTTCTTTTTCGCTCTCGAGCGAGATGCGCTTGTCATCAAGACCCTTCTTGAGAATGCCCAATTTTTTACTCTTTTCTTCTAGGGCGGCTTTCTTTGACTGCAGGTCATCATGCAGCTTTTTGAGTTCGTCCAAGCTATCTGACAACTCTTGATTGACGTCTTCAAGATATTTGACCTGGTTCATGAATTCGGAAAAGGAATCATTGAGCAGCAAGACTTCCAGGGCATTGGCTCGATCCCGCTTGTACAACAATTTCAAGACCGTCCCGACATGATCCTTCTCTCGCCTGATTTCTTCCTCTTTATTGGTGATCTCGATTGTAGTCTTCTTCATTTCCAAAGTGGTTTCATCTATCTCTACCTGCAAACGTTCGATTTCCAACATAGTGGCGGCGATACGATTATCCAAGACGCCTAACTGATCTACCAGAGTAGCTTTTTCGTTCTGCTTTTCAGTCAAAGCCTTGGCGTATTCCTCCTGTTTTTTCTGGATTTCTTCCGCCTTCTGCCTTCTGGCCTTGATTTCTTGATTGATCTTGTTGACTTCCCGGTCGATCGTAGCATTATCTTCTTGTCCTTGGACGAAAAAGAAGCCGACAGCGAACAAAACTGCCGCCGTAGGCAAAATCAACCAGCTCGTTTTTCTGGAGGGTCGCATGGAGCTTTTCATAACCATATTATACCACTTTTTTCAAAAATGTAAAAATACCGCCAAGTTGAGCGGTATTAATTTAATTTTAATCTTTAGTGCTATAATTAAATAGCCGGATTCAAAAAATCTTTGCCCGCTTAGCCCACCAAAGCGCCAGGGCGATGCCTGCCAGGGCCAACAAAAGCTGCAAGGCAAAGGGCCAAGCGGCGGCATAAGAAAATATAAAGGAAAACGGCAGCAGGCCTAGGGCGGTCGCCCAAAAATAGGTCGCAAAACCGATAGAAGTAAAAAGTCCTAAGGCATAGCTTAGCAAGTCAGCCGGCAGGACAATCCGCAAAATGACGATGGTTATGAATAAATTATATTTTCCGATCAAGCGTTCGATCTTTTCAACCTTCTCGATCTCAAAAAACCGCGCCACCAGCGGCTTGCCGAACCGACGCGCCAGCAGAAAAGCGATAGCCGAACCGGCTAACCAGCCGGAATAACTGATGATCGCCGCCCAAAAACTGCCCCACAAGGCGACAGCGAGCGGCAGAAGCGGCAAGGCGCTGACCGGCGCAATGACCGTTGCTAGCAACTCTCCTGCGAAATATGCTAAGACGCCGATGCCATTGCGCACCGACATCCACTCCCGGATAGCTTCAGCGTAACGGCCGGAATAATATGACGACACGAGAAACAGCGCGACGATAAGGATTGTAACCGCTATTTCCCTCTTGTATCTCATTGGCATAGTCTTGATTTTATTCTTATTTCATACTATAGTATGGCCGGATGAAAAATCAATTAAGCACGAATAATATAATGCGCAAACTTATATTTACAACCCTGACACTTACGGCGTTCGGCTTGGGCCTATACAGCTTCTTGCCGTTCGCTGAGAGCGCCCACTATGCCGGGGTCCGAAGCGGCTATATCCTGCTCCAAGTCGAGCAGCACGGCGAGGCTTGGTACGTCTTCCCAACCAACGGCCAGCGCTATTATCTCGGCCGCCCGGCCGACGCGTTCAGTGCCATGCGCCAGCTTGCCCTGGGCGTACCGCACAGCCTGATCGCCAACACCACGGCACTTCCTGACCGCTTCAGCGGGCTAATCCTTTTGGATGTTGAGCGGAACGGAGAGGCTTATTATATCTACCCTAAAGACCGCAAAAAATACTATCTCGGCCGCCCGGCCGACGCCTTCCGCGTTATGCGCGAATTAGGCCAGGGCATTACGGATAGCGAGCTCAAATATATTCCGGAGGGCGAACTTGGCAAGCCCATAGTCCTGCCTGTCAGCAAGGCAACGGATATTCCAGTCCCCTTCACTTCGCAGGCGCCTTTCGGCGGCTGGTCCGACCAGCGCCAGCAAGATGGCTGCGAAGAATCATCTTCGCTCATGGCCGTGCGCTGGGTCGCCGGCAAGCCATTATCCAAAGATGAAGCGCTTAAGGAGATTCTCGGCGCATCCGATTACATCTTGAAAAAATACGGCGAGTACCGCGATATCTCGGCGGCCGATACCGTCGCCTGGATCTTGAATGATTATTTCAAATATTCCAAAGTAGCGCTTAAGAAGAATATCACCGTCGATGACATCGTGGCCGAACTTAACCGCGGCAATGTCGTGCTGACACCGATGGACGGCCAGATGCTGCATAACCCCAACTTCACCCCGCCTGGTCCGCCCCGGCACATGCTTGTCATCCGCGGCTATGACCCTGAGCGCAAAGTCTTTATCACCAACGATCCTGGCACCCGCAAAGGCGAGGGCTATGAATATAGCGCCAAGGTCCTATTCGAGGCCATCAGGGATTACCCGACCGGCTACCACGAACCGATAGCGAAGATTGAAAAGAATATGATCGTCGTCTGGAAATAAACATACAAAAAAACCGGCCAAGATTGGCCGGTTTTTTAATTGCTAAAATCAATTGAATTTTTTCCAAACGCCTTCGGAAATAACCTCGGCGTGCTCGCCATATATCTTTATGGCCGAATTATCATCGAGAGCATAAAAAGTTTCTGGAAATTCCGCCGCCAGATTCTCTAGATTTTCCAGATTCAGATTCGGGAAATATGGCGAGTTCAGATGCGGCCTTACTAAGATATCAACATAACCAAGCCCCTCGTCCTTGTCATATTCTCCGGGCACATCGTCATAAAGCTTTGCCGACATGCTCAAGTCAAGGCTTCTGCAAGCCACCATGCTGCCGGCGCTGATTCCGACATAGACCCTGGTCTCGAGCAATTCCGGCAGCAAAGAAGACAAGCCGGATTTTTGGAGCCAATACATCAGATGGAAGGTATTGCCGCCACCGAACAAAAAGACATCCGCCGCCTCTAGCCGCGGCCGCCAGATGTCCTGCGGCAACGCCGAAATATCGACGATGTCAATCGACTTGAAACCGAGATTCTTGCAATTCACCAGGTCATTGATGAGCCACCACTTATCACCCGGTTCGACATTGGCAGCAGTCGGCACGAAGGCCAGATTAAGTTCGGTAAGCGGCCGGCCGGCCAAATCTGCCAAAGCACCGGCAATAGTCTTGTTTGTCAGTCCAGCTGACGTGAGCAATAATTTCATAACCTTATTTTAAAATTTCTCGTTTAAGCTCCGCCACTTCGTTAGCGTCTTCCACCAGTACGCCCTTATGCAATTTGAAAAGCAGGGGCAAGACGCCGCAATCCTTGCACACGCCCCAACCGCACTTGCCGCCGTTTTCGTTTGCCAAATTTCGGCACAAAGCGACTTCGCGTTCAAAAACTTCTTGTTTAATGATATCCTTCTTGAGGCCCGTCTTGCAGTTCGGCTTGTCAATTGTCATATGGGTTATTTTATTTCTTAAGCGCTTTGTCTATAATTCTTAATCAAAAAAGTAATCCGTTTCCTCGTTTACCGTGATATCATCGGAAAAGTAGGCCAGCTTGAATCTCGTCTTGCCGCCCCAGACGATGCTCTCAAGCCGGCAGTTGCCGAAATCAGCTAAGGTGGCGAAGGTAAAGTGCTTAGGCACCCTGATCACGATGTTGGGCGTGATACACTCCTTAGTCAAGGTAAACATTTCCCGCATACTCGGCTGAGTCTCATCGATATTGTTCACGTGCACGGACTTCTCCGACCCGGCAGCGCTCCAATCAGGATCAAGGACGGCCACTTCGGCCGAAACGCCTTTCAAAAGTTCGCGATCGAGCACGTCGCCAACGATAAACCGGATCTTATCTTCGACGCCATACAATCGGGCGTTGTGCTTGGCGTCGGCGATCCTTGATTCGCTGATATCGACGCCGACCACTTTACTCATCTTTTCAGCCAAAGGGATAACCGCCATGCCGACAGCGCAACAAAGCTCGACCGCGGAATCGAAACGCGACAGCCGGCCGGCAAGATGCCGCCCGACCGCCTCCGGGCAGCTCATATAGTAAGCGTCCTGGTCGGCCCTGATTGGTTTTGAGAATTTTTGCCGCATATCATGTCTTCAGATGTTATCCAGATTACCGTGCAACACGGTCGAGCCCAGTGCCGCAATCTCCTCGAAGTGCGGATGGTCGTCGTGGACAGGATGCAAAAGGAATATTTTTTTGCCTAAAAAGTAGGCCACAGCCAGCTCCATCAAGGTGTTCGAGCCCAGGTAACCCTTGATGCCCTTCTTCTCCATATTCATGATCAGGATGCCGTCCGAATTTTCTATCTTATCGAAATGCCTTTTGATGAAGACCGGTTTCATTTCCAGAAAATGTTCTCGGCCGTAATTTTCCTGGTACCAAGCCTCGGTCACGAGCGGTTCCGGCACGTAAACGACGTGCCCCTTGCCTTCCAACAGCTCAGCCGCCTTGCCCATCTCTTCGGCGAAAGTCGAGCTGCCGCAAATGGTGATTATCATAAGTGTTTTTTGTTAATCAACTGAATATTGCCAACCCGGCTTCCAGGCCTTGGTCTTGCGCCAATCCTCGGCGAAAGCTTGTTCCCAGGTCTTATCGCACAGCAGCACATCAAGGGCCAGCTGCGGTGCTTTGTGCGCCACGATGGCCACCGACTTGCCGTCGTAATTCTCTTTCAAGAAATCAACGAAGCTGCCGATCCGCGCTTTGACGTCCTCGTAGCTTTCGCCGTCCGGGAAGCGCTCGGTAATGCTCCTTTCCTGCATCGGTTCGACGATTTCCGACTCTCGCCCGTTGTATTCCCCATAATTGCATTCCCGCAGCCGGGCATCATGGAGGATCGGCGCCTTGCCGCCGAAGGCCAACTCAGCCGAATGGATCGCTCGAATCAAATCTGAACAGAAAACCGCATCGAAGCGTTTATCAGTAACCTGATCTTTCAAGGCGACCGACTGATTGACACCCAACTCTGACAAATCCACGTCCGACCAGCCTGAAGAGACTCCTTTCTCATTATCCCCTGTCGTCCCGTGAACGAAATATGTGATGCTGATTGCCATAGATATTAATTAACTAACTTGCTCAAATCCCCACCTATAACCACCGGCTTCATGTCGATAATCTCATCGACGTAATGCATCCGCTCGCTGCGGGCAGGAATCGGATTGTAGAAAAAAATCTTTTTGCCGTGCCCATAGGCGAAGCCCATCTCCATCAGCGTGCTTCCGCCGACGTAGTTGGCGATTCCCTTCTTGTCCAGATTCATAACCAGGATAGCGTCCGACCCCTTGATAAAATCCCAGTAGCGCCTGATCAGGTCGACCGGCTCGGCCTCGCGCAAAAGGATGTCGCCGCCAGCCTGCTCTTTCGACGCCATATATTGCTCGTAGGAAATTTCTCCGTCCAGTATTTTCTGGGTGAAATACGGGATATTAACTTGGTGGCCTGCTGCCTCAAGTTCTTTCTTAATCTCGATGACCTTGGGAGAAAAATCGATGCTTGAACAGATCGTGATTGTCATAATACGAAATTATTTTGATTCATTGATAACCCTTTTGATGATTTCCTGCACGTCATTATCGGCGACGTGTTTGGCGTCGAACCGCTTTTTAAGCAAGTCGGGCACATTGCCGTAAGTCCGGGACAGCAGCTTTAAAGCGTGATACAGCTCAACTTTCCCTCGCTCATCCTTAGCGTGCCTCTGAAAGCCGCGGATCAGGTCGTAGACGACATGGGCCTCGCAAACAGGCAGATGCTTTCGCTCATTGGTTGCGGCATAAGCGTATATTGATTTCTTGCCGGCCAACACGGCGCCGACGAAACGATGCATGCCGTCAAAGACATGATACATCCCCTGCTCGTCCGGCCCGCGCAGCAGTATCGGCTCTTTGCCGAACGAGGCCTCGTTGGTCAATTTCTTGCGCAAGCGCTCATCCTTTTCGATGAGCGTACGGAACTTTACGACCGAGCGCTCGCATCTATCGATCAATATCTTGTTCCACTTCGGCTCCGTGCCGGTAAATAGGATTTTCTCAACGGGAACAGACACCTTCTTGAACTTGATTTTCGGATTCGCCAGATAGTCGCCCAGCCAATTCAAGCCGATACCGGCATTGACCAAGATCGTCGAACGCGGATCGAGATGGGCCGACTTCTGCCGTTCGTGAACGGCAAGGCTTTTAAGATATTTATCGAATCCAGTCATGTAAATTGATTATTTTTTATATCCCTGATAAATCTCCCTCACCTTTTCACCATACGGCAGCTTCGCCATGATCTTCTCGAATTTTTCCGCATCAAACCCTTCCGCTGCCAGTATGTTCCTGATTCCGATGCCGTCATCCTTCTTGTCCTTTCGGCCGCGCCGCAAGACAAGATAATAAAGGAGCAAATTCTCGAGTGAAGCGACCGGCAAAATCAGATTCTCGAATTCGACAAGATCGACATCGGCGAAAGTCGCTTCATCGAACGGGAAAACGAAACGTCCCATGTCGCAGTCAGCAATCATCTCGGTGTAGATATCGAAAGAAGTGCCCAATTCAAGCTCGATGCAGAAAGTGTCATAGGTACCGCCGCTATACTTGAGCGGCGGCCGCAAGCTGATCGAATCCGGGTAGCGCTCGCGAAAAACCTCGAATAGTGCTTTTATGTCGGGATGGTAAACGCGTATATCGCAATCACCGTTCTTGTCATCGAAAAACTTCCTCAAGTGAAGGGCCGTGCCGGCATTCAGATAATAAGGAACCTTAAGCTCATTTAAAATGCTTTGCACTTCCCCGACTTCATTTGCGTATAACATGGCGGATGGTTATTTTAATCGGCTAATCAATAACGATTTCGAACGAATCAAGCAGCGACATGGCCTCCGGATAGGAGAATTTCGCGCCTTTGATCCTGCTCTGCGTCGGGTCGATATAGTAATTTATCGCCCCTCTGAAATCGGCTTTTTCCAGATTGGCGTCATTGAACTTGCTGCCCTGCAGGTCGGAATTGGAAAAATCCGACTCCATAAGGTTCGCCTTGATGAAGTCCGATTCCCTGATGGTGCAGGCGGCGAACTTGGACTTCCGCAATCCCAGATAACTGAAATTGCACAACTCGATGAGACAACGGGTAAATGACCATTCGATCAGCAGCGTATTGATATTGGAAAAAGCGGCACCGACAATCTTGCAATTGGCAAAGGCGACTTTCTGGAAGCTGCACTTATCAACTTTGATGTTCGAGAGATTGCAATCGACAAACTCGCAATCGATGAACGTCGTCCCCGAAAAATCGCAACCGCTGAAATCGCACTTTATGAATTTGCAGCTCGAGAATTCTTTATGCTGCAAATCATGACCAGGTATGACAACCTTGCTGAACGACTCGTTTTCGAAATTTTGCCTGTCTAACTCCATTGCGGTTATTTCTTTCCATTCCATTCATCAAAAAACTCATTCAAGAACAGCTCCATGAATTTGTGCCGTTCGGCGGCCATCTGCTTAGCGGTTTCAGTATTCATGTTTTCCTTGAGCTTTAAGAGCTTGCTATAAAAATGATGGATTGTCGACGGATCCCTTTCTGATTCCTCATCATAGTTCGGCCGGTCGAACGGAATTTCCGGCACCCACATCTGGCGGCTCATCCCGCCAAAGGCAAAGGTCCTGCCGATACCGATGGCACCAATCGCGTCCAAGTTGTCGGCATCCTGCAAAATCAAGGTTTCGATGTCGCTGACGGACTTGCCTTGATGCGAAAAATCATATTCTTCATGAAACTCGATGCAGTGAATAATCCTTTCCTTCTGTTCTTCGGACAATCTAGTCTGATTGAGCAGTTCCCTGACTTTCGGCAACGAGTCCTTGGGTGAACAGTAACTGCCCGTCTCGCGTTGCATGATACGATGGATATCATGCAAAAAAGCGGCCACGCCGATGACCAGCCTATCACCGCCCTCCTTTTCCTGGATTGCCAGTGCGATATTCAAAGTCCTGCGCAGATGATAGATGTCATGGCCGCTATTTTCGTCCTTGAACATGACATTGATCTCGCCATTAAGTTGTTCGATTATTTCTTCCATAAAAAATCTTGGAAAGGGGCTATCTGCTTTTACGTTTTTAAAACATTTGAAGCCGCGTATAAATCAACGGCTTGACTCTTCCATCGTTTGCTCGTTGTAAACGCAAGCGAATTTTCGATGGATGTATCCTTGCTCCAGGGCATTGAAAAATGAGTCCATCGCCGTCTTTAATAACAGCAGATAGGAAACGAATACCCCGCCGACGCCGCCGGCAATCACGATGGCTATATGAAGCAAGATAATCCGCAGTATCGGTTGCACTACCAATGAGCCGGAAGCGCGGATTCTTTTGGAACGGTGCAATTCATAATAATAAGAAAACAAATGCGAAGCCGCGAACATGCCTACCGAGGTGGCAAAAAGCTGGTAATCTATCGGACTCGGTTTAAAAAAGGTGCGTGCAAACAAAAAATAGATTCCGTTGAAAATAGCAAAGAAGAGCAGCTGCTTGAAAGCTCCATAGGCTCTGGCCATGAATCTTTTCGGCAATACAGGAACCTCCGGCGGGAGGAAGATGGTCTCCGGATTGAACAAGATCCGCCAAGAAGTCATGAGGCCCAGGAGCATATTCTGCGAAAGGAAAATCAGGAATATATTATAAAAATCGATATTGCCCCGGACGGCATTGAATATGACGAAAATATTGGAAAATAAAAGAGCATACAGCGTCGGGTCGATGGCGATCTTTTTCCACTCGTAGTAAAAGATGCGCTTCCCATCCTTGGCGTTACCGATTATGGAATAGACGAAAGAACCGACCATCGCCGTGCCGAATAAAATACTGATTGCCATGTTCAGTTTCATGTGAAACAAAATAATTTTTTAACAAAAGCTTTGGAAAGGGGCTATCTGCTTTCACAGATAGCCTTCCTGGCGGAGGTGGGCGACGATCTTGACTACAAGGTCGCTGAGGTTATACGCCTCGGGCTGGTCAGTCCATTCGGCCGCGTTGATTTCGGCCTTCGGGGCGACTTCGCCGCTGCCGCCAGCCATATAGACCTGGGCGGCAAAGGTGTAGCCCTTGTAAGGCGCAGTGCCGATGAATTCGCCAAGAAAGAATGGCGGTTGCATTTCGAGCCCGGAAAGCTCTTCGCCCAATTCCCTCATGAGGCAATCAAGGTCGTTCTCGCCAGCCTCAGGCTTGCCGCCCGGCAGGATCCAGAAATCACCCTTGCGCACCAACAGGATGCGTCCTTCATCGATAACAACCACGCAGACGACTTTTCTCATGTCACTCACCTCCATTGATAAGATCAACTCCTTTCCAAAATTTTCGTTTAAAAGACAGAATTAACTATAATCAAAAACTTTCCTTTTTTTATAACCATAATATGTTAGTGGAAAAATAATTTTCCTAAAGAGCTTCGGATGAGGATATATTTTGTCAGCAATTGCAGATGTTCTACCTTCATTGATTTTTACTTTTAAAAATATGCAAAAGGGATCACTCCCAAACAATTTTCCGATTTTTATATAATTTTGTTTGAATATATACCCAGCCGAACTAGTTCCAATAGTTCCCAGACCTGCCAAAATAAAAATTGGCGTTTGAGTGTCTCTTGTATAAGTCTTCTGAATTATTCCTGCATCATTTGGCAAAACAGAATCATATACAATATTCGCGTCTTTTAATTTTAAACTACCCCCTAATAATTCAAAATGTATAGGGGCACACCGCTCAATTAGTTTTTGTGTCTTAGGGTTGAAGCCAATTGAAAAAATAGACTCAGACCAAACATCCCAATTTTTGATTAAATCGGCAAAATTTACATCGCCATTTTTACCAGCTAAACCTAAAACATTATACACATCCGCAAAACACTCAGCCTCAGCAACTGAAATAACTGGATCGATGTTACATTTTCGTTGAATCTCTAAATTATTTCTGTCTGTTGGTAACGGATTCGGAAATCTTGTTATATATTTTTGAGCCCTATTCAATTCATATTGCTCGTCTGCTCCTGACATTTGGGAATGAAAAAAATAAACTATTCGCCTTTTATCAAGAAATTTATTTAAAACCATTTTTGACGGTCTTTTTTCATTCCACCATGTAGTAGCCTTCTTGAGTGAAACTAAAACAATTGGAATCAATAGTGAGCTAATAAGAATTCCCTGCCACACTGATTTGTCACTCACCCCTGTAAAACTTAATAATTTAGTGATATTTTCCCACATATTACTACTTCAGCTTTACCACTCCGGCCTTAATCCTTTCAATCGCCTTTTCCTTGCCCAAGGCTTCGGCTACTTCGAACGGGCCGGGGCTTTTGTCTCGGCCGGTCATGGCTACGCGCACCGGCCAGAGGACTTCACCGACTGTGATCATGGCGCTTTGGATGTGGTTCATCAGCGCCTCCTCGATGGTGAAGCGGGTCCACTCGGTCTCGGGGATGCGCTCGAGCACTTCGGCTGCGGCTTCGAGGTTCTTCTTGGTGGTCACGGCGTCGCTCTTTTTCCAGACGAGCAGTGCGCCCTCGTATTTCAATTTCGGTTGGAAGAGGTAATCGACTAGCTCGTTGATTTCTGACAGCTTGCGCAGGCGGTCGTGGGCCAGGCCGACGAACAGCTCGAGCTGCTGGCGGGTCAACTTCTCGCCCGTCAGATTATTGAGCCACTGCCCGGCTTGGACGTCGAGCAGCTTGCCCTCGACCAGGTACGGCAAGACCAGGTCGGCCAATTCATGGACCGATTTCTGGCGGATGTAATGGCCGTTTATATAATCCAATTTGTCCGTGTCGAAGATGGCCGGGCTGGTGCCGATGTCTTTGATCTTGAATTCGCTGATGATCCGTTCGATCGACATGATCTCCTCGTCGCTCTTGGAGTGCCAGCCGAGGAGGGCGCAGAAATTGAGCAACGCCTCGGGCAGGTAGCCCTTGGCGCGGTAGTCCTCGACCGCCACGTCGCCTTGGCGCTTCGACAGCTTGCCGCCTTCCTTGTTCAGCACCAGCGGGATGTGGACGAACTTGGGCGGCTGCCAGCCGAAATATTGATAAAGCAAGATGTTCTTCGGGAACGAGGAAAGCCATTCGTCGCCGCGGACGACATGGCTGATTTCCATCAAGTGGTCGTCGACCACGTTGGCGAACTGATAGGTCGGCATGCCGTCAGCCTTGATGAGCACGTGGTCCTCCAGATTGTCGGCCTTGAAAGTAATGTCGCCGCGCAGCTCGTCATAGACCGTGACCTCGCCCTCGAGCGGCATGGCCTGGCGGATGGTGAACGAGTCGCCGCGCTTGACGCGGGCCTCGACTTCTTCCTTGGACAGGTCGCGGCAGCGGCGGTCGTAGCGGGGCGGCAGCTTGTTGGCCTGCTGCTCCTCTTTCATCTTGGCGATTTCCTCAGAGGAACAGAAACAGCGGTAAGCGTGTCCGGTCTCGAGCAGGATGGCGGCGAACTTGTCGTAATGCCCCCGGCGCTGGCTCTGGACGTACGGCCCGAACGGGCCGCCAGAGAGCGGGCTCTCATCGAAATGGATGTCGAGCCATTTCAGGATTTCTTCCAGGTGCTCGGCCGCGCCGGCCACTTCGCGCTTCTGGTCGGTATCCTCGATGCGCAGGATGAAAGTGCCATCCATCGCCTTGGCGATGAGGTAGTTGAACAGGACGGTGCGCAGGCTGCCGATGTGCAGGAAACCGGTCGGCGAGGGCGCGAAACGGACGCGGGTGCTCATATTATTCGTTTAACAATTTAATGATGTACGGAAACAGGAAAAAGGCCAGGGCGACAGCCAAGACCAGCAGGGCGAAGCTCAGGCCGATGACCCAGCGCTGCAAGCGCCAGACTTTCTCGGCCAGATCTTCCCTGTCCTTCTTCAATAGCTGGTTGGTCAGGTCGTTCAAAAGATAGATGTACTTCTTGATTTTGAGTTTCATATGGTTTTCAAATATTGATTGAATTTATCCAAAAAGACTTGCGTCGATTTCTGTCGTACTGGATGGACCGTGGCGACCAACTGGTCGGTATCGACCCACTGCCAGAAATCATGATCCCAATAGTTCAGCTTGATTTCAGCATCGTCGCCCAAAAACTCAAGAATGGCCAAGGACTGCTTCTGACCCTTGTACCCGGAATCACGGGTGACCGGGTGCTTGCCCAGGGCGCCATTGAATTCATAGCGCCAGACATCCTTGTAAACCGCCCTGACTGCGAACTTGTCCGTGCCCAACTCCTCGGTGGCTTCGCGCAAGCCGGCATCCTTCGGGTCTTCCCCGTCGGTGCCACCCTGAGGCAGCTGCCAGTGCGGTTCGGCCGAATAGGCGCGGCGGACGACCAGTGCCTGGTACCGCTCGCCGTTGCGGCGATAAATCAGACAGGCGACGTTCGGTCGGTACATCCGCGGGCGGACATATTGCCAGACCAGGAAACGCCACATGAAGACGAAGACGGCCCGCCAGATGCGGCGATAGCGGCGGTAAACCGCTTGGCCTTGGCTGCCGGCCGGTTTCTGGAAAAGCCGCCAGGACCACTCCAACCCCAGGAGCCGCATAAATTTCGGTGCCCGCTTGACCTTGCCTGATAAGAAGTCCAGCGCTCCGCCGATTCCGGCGGCCAAGCGCAAACTCGGGACCTTTTTCAGATTATGGTAAATGAATTTTTCCTGGTAAGGGGCGCCGAGGGTAACCAGCATGACGGCCGCTTGCCCGGCCGCGGCCGGATCGAAGTCTCGGCCGAAGCGATCGACAGACTGCACTGCCAGATCCAAGCGCGGATACCTCCCCTTCAGCGAGCTTTCGATGTCGGCTGCACTGGACAAGCCGTCGCGCCAATTGACCACCAAGACCCGCAGCCCTTTCTCTTCGGCCAGAGTCAGAAGTTCCGGCACCAAGTCGGCACCGGTCACTCGCGGTGCACTGACCCCCTTGAGCCGGGCGGCTAGCTTCAACCCCATGCCGTCCATCAACGACAGGTCGGCCTTGTTCAGGATGTGGTGCAGCTCTTCGTCCTGATTAGCCGCCAAGACTATCTCCGGATTGGGCGTAACCAGGAAATGCTGCCCCGAACCACGCAAATATTCGCCGATCCGCTTCAAGGCGGCGGCGCGATCAATGACACTGATATTGACGCCTAATATCGAGATTTTTTCCATATGGGTAGGTATTTGAATTATAGACTAATAAAAGCCAAAAAACAAGCCTGCCAGGCCCTTTTTTTTGTTTAAATCCAACGCTATTTTAGCTTGATTACACCAGAATGTTGACAATTTGTCAAAAATAAGGTATAATAGAATGTTTAAGGTTATATTCCATATAAGCTTAAGGGACATTGACAACCCCATAAATGAATCAAACCGCCCTCCAACTTGGCATCATGCCAACTCATTTGAGAAAAGGAGACTTGCCGTGAAGAAAATCGAAGCCCATGACAGCAACCAAACCTCAACAACCAGCAACCCGAAAGGAGACACGGAGATGACCATTCATTACCGCCCCAGCCTGAACGCCAAAACCATCGCCTGCCTGGAAAGCGCTATCCAATACGCCAAAGGCGCCACAGTCAGCCCCGACCTCCTTCTTTATGAAACGTTCGCTGGCAATTGCCTTGACCGCAAGCAGATCGTTGCCGCCTGGCGCCTGATCGCTGACAAAGGGTTCCGTTTCTGCGACCTGTACGTCCCGGCCATCTACGGCACCAAAAAACAGCGTGTGATCGCCGAAAAAATCGTCAAAGCGAAGCACCCCCACAAGCTGTGGTCTATCCGCTTCAACCGTGACGATTGCCGCGGCATCATCGGCCCCGAAACGTGGTACGGCGAACTTTTCCACCGTCCCGCCCAAACCCTGCGCTATGCCACCATGCATGGCTTCAGGGAGAAAGCTCTCCGTCACGCTTTTACGATGGGCACCGGCAGCAAGGTTATGGCCTGGGCGTTCGATCGCCTTCACCTGGACGGCAGCCTCAAGACTGCCGACTACGCCGCTGCCTACTGGCGCCTCGGTTTCAACGAGCACCAGTCCGCACTGTTTTCCCGTGAGGAAATCGGCCGGATCGTCCTGGAAAGCGACGAGACCAGGCACAGCTTCGATCACTACAAGACCCTCATCGAGGGCGCGAAGGAACTGGACAGCTTCCAGTCGCAGGTTATCGCCAGGCTTTCTGGCGAAATCGGAGGCTGGACCGGAATCTCCAGGCTTCGCGGGCTGTTCCTACTGCTGCGCTATTGCCAGCCGGAAAGCAGAACCATCTTTTGGAACGCTTTCAAGGAAGAGCTCAGGACTTCTCCCTCCTGGCAAACCGCTACTTTGGGAGTCGGAGCTTTTCCTAAGCTTTCCGACATGCTGTTGAAAGCCAAGGAACTGGGAGTCACTGACGACCAGGAACAAGCCGACCTCGTAGTCGAACTCTACGGCCAGCTCAGCCGCCGCTCAGATCAGGAACTCGTCCGCATATTCCTGGAAAACACCGCATGCATCACCGACCGGCTCAACGGCCAGCTCTTCGACTTCCTGTCGGAAGAAGCGGCTTCCATCATCAACGGTTACCACGCCCATCTGGACATGCGCAACCTCAAGATGAAGAAGGCTGACTTTATCGACAAGGTCCTGTCGATTCAAGGCTCTGCCGAGTGGGAAAACAAGGCATATGAATTCATGCGGGAATTTTCCCGCAGCCTACCCAAGAACTACGCCGAGTCAACCTGGAGCACGGTGCTCAATCATTTGGTGGCCTTCAATAGCTACCCGACAAAAATCACCGCCGCCATGAAAGAGATTATCGAGCAGCACCATCACAACACCAACCTCGTGGTGATCTGCGAGTACCCGGACTACTTCGACCTTACCAGTGCCGAACAGGCCGAACTGGTTTCGCGCGCCGCGGAACTCATTATGAGCAATCCACGCTCAAACGCGGAGGACCGCAGCAAAGCTATCCCTTTTCTAATAAAGAAAAACAAAGGAGGTGATGTCCCGGTTCATCAACCCACGTTCATTGAACGCAGACTCGCCGCCTAATCGCGGCAAAAACGCACCTTCCAAGCCCCCGAACTAATCGGGGGCTTTTTTTGTTATCACTATTGACGAATTGGCAAATAACGTGTTTAAATATATTCATTCTTTGATCTTTAAATCAACCCGCTTCGCGGATTCATTTCCAAACAAGGAGAAATGTCATGCACAAGAACCCGGTTTATGCCAAAGTGAACGGAGTGGATCTTGAACGCAACAGTATCGTGAATAAGGGCATCCTGGCCGAAGGCGGCTCCAATATGATGATCGATGGAGTCTTGGAATTTCACCCCCGCACTGAAGATGGCGTCAGTATTACAGCTTACCGGCAACTGTCCGATCAAGGCCAGTACTTCGAAGGACACTTTCCCGGTAACCCGGTCATGCCCCGGCACTACATGTTGCTCATGGCTTACCAGACCGTCTGCTTGTTCTATTTCTGCCTCTATGGACGCGCTATCGGCATCCCCGATTCCCTCTCGGTAGACAAGATCACTAACCGCAACCCGGCCAAGCCCGGCGATACGCTGTACCTCACCTGCATCGACCCGGAAATTATCGGGCATTCGTTTTCTTGCACCGTCCTGGTCAAGAACCAGCGAGGCAAGACAGTCGCCACTTTCGACGGGCTGGCAATCTCGCTAAGCAGCTATGAAAATTGCGCTGAGAAGAACGGCGACCCGACAAGCTACCCCGAATTCAAGTACCATGATTACGCCGGGACACTGCTGGACCGCCAGAACATCTGGGAAAAGAAAATCCTGCCCCATGGCGGCGCCTCCATGCTGATCGACGGCATCATCAGTTACGTCAATCGGGGCGGCACTCCGACCAGCATCACGGCTGTCAGGAACCTGTCCGACTCAGGAGTCTACTTCAACGGCTCCAAAGTCTGCCTGCCCAACTTCATCCTTGAAATGTGCTATCTGACCGCCGCCGTCTTCCGCCACTGCCTAGGCGGAGAAAACGAAGGCGCCCAACTTCCGAGCGTTACCGAGAAGGTTTCCTTCCTGCGCCCGATCCTGCCCGGAGAAATACTCCACCTCACCTGCACCGATGATGACATGGGCAATAGCGATTTCGCCTGCTCCGCCGTCGTAACCGACAAGAAGGGCGGCATCGCGGCCAGGATCGGCAAAATCACCCTGGCGCCGCGTTGAACGTCACCATGGCCGCGTATCGGCTTTGCAACATCCACCCCAAGCTCGACAATCGCCCCGCAAAGGAGAATATGTTATGCAAGAATTCAATTTCCTGGAAGTCGAAGAACCGTCAGAAGGAACCGCCACGAAGATTACCCTGAACAGCCTCGGCATCAAGACGGCAGGCATCCTGCCCCACGATTTCCCCGCCCTGGGCCTCATCGACGGGATGGTCGGATTCGACCGCGAAGCCAAGACTGCTACGGCCGTCCGCTTCCTCCGTCCAGAGGACCCCTTCTTCGCCGGCCACTTTCCGGGCGATCCGACTTGCCCGGGACACATCCTGTCCGAAATGGCCAACCTGGCGGCGGCTATGTTGTACTACCTGCTCAACGGCCGGCCGGAAATCATGCCCCAGATCTACATGGACAACGGCAAGAAAATCCGCAACAAGGCCAAGCCTTACGACATCCTCTTCATCACCTGCTCCAACGTCGACGACCGCTCCCGCTCCTTCTCCTGCGATGCCAAGATCACCAAATTCGTCGCCGGCAAAGAGCAGACCGTCGCCGAATTCTCCGCCATCACGGGCATGAAGCGGGATTCCCATCTCAAAAAGAACTGACGCTTACGCGTCGCGCCCATGCAAGGCGCCTGGATCATCAGGCGCCTTACTTTTTTCTTAATGCCGTTTCTTGACAATAATAAAAGTATCTCATATAGTTAAATTAGCAGTCAAAGTAACAGAGTGCTAACTACCGGCAGCACGTAAGCTGCCAGTTCATCATCAGCTTCCATGAAGCGGTCATGAACGGTCTTAAATAAAAAAATATGAACAATATGTTTGATAAATTCACCCATAAGTCCCAAGAGGCGATCATCAACGCTCAGATGATCGCCCAAGAGAACGGCCAGCAGCAGATCGAAGCGCTGCACCTCCTGGCTGCCCTGCTCGAGCAGAGCGAGAGCCTGGTCCGGCCGGTTTTGGAAAAGCTCAAGATCAGCCCGCGCGAGCTAGAACGACGGTTGAATGACGAGCTTGACCGCCTGCCGAAAATCGAGACCCAGGCCAACGTCGGCACCGTCCAAGGCACGCCCGAAGTGGCGATGATCCTTGAGAATGCAAAGCAGGAAGCGGATAATTTCGGAGACGAATTCATCTCGACCGAGCACATCCTGGCCGCCATGGTCAATGTCAAATCCAAGGCTCAGAAGCTGCTCAAGGACATGGGCGTCGATTATGACTCCTTTTTGAAAATCATGACCGAATTGCGCGGCAGCCAGAAGATTACCGACCCGGATCCGGAAACAAAATACAAGACCCTGGAAAAATACACGGTCAACCTGACCGCTTTAGCCCGAGCCGAAAAGCTCGATCCGGTCATCGGCCGCGATGAGGAAATCAGGCGCATCATGCAAATCCTTTCCCGCCGCACCAAGAACAACCCCGTACTGATCGGCGAAGCCGGTACCGGCAAGACCGCCATCGTAGAGGGCCTGGCCCAGCGCATCGTCGCCGGCGACGTGCCTGAGACGCTCAAAGGCAAAGAGCTGGTCTCGCTAGACCTAGCCGGCTTGATTGCGGGTGCTAAGTTCCGCGGCGAATTCGAGGACCGCCTGAAGGCCGTCCTGAAAGAAGTCCAGAGCCAATCCGGCAAGATCATCCTCTTCATCGACGAACTGCATACGCTGGTCGGCGCCGGCGCTTCCGAGGGCGCCATGGATGCTTCCAACATGCTCAAACCGGCCCTGGCCCGCGGCGAACTCCATGCCATCGGCGCGACTACCACCAAGGAATATCAAAAATACATAGAAAAGGACGCTGCTCTTGAGCGACGTTTCCAGCCGATTTTCGTCACCGAACCGAACCAAGATGATGCCATCGCCATCCTCCGCGGCATCAAGGAAAAATACGAGATCCACCACGGCGTTCGCATCACCGATGATGCCTTGATAGCGGCAGTCAAGCTCTCTTCCCGTTACATTTCCGACCGTTTCCTGCCCGACAAGGCCGTTGATCTCATGGATGAGGCCGCCTCTTCCCTGCGCCTCGAGATCGACTCCAGCCCGCAGGAGCTGGACGACTTGAAGCGCGAAATCAAACGCCTCGAGATTGCCAAGGCCGGCCTATCGAAAGAAAAGAAGTCATCCTACAAGCTGCGCCAGATCAACAAGGAGCTGGCCCAGCATCGCGAAACCGCCAACCAGCTCGAGCTGCACTGGCAGAACGAGAAGGAGGCCATCAGCAAGATCCGCGAGTCCAAGAAAAATATCGACGAATTGAAATCGCAAGCCGAAATCATCGAGCGGCGCGGCGACGACCTGACCCAGGTCGCCGAGATCCGCTACAGCCGCATCCCTAACCTGGAAAAAGAAATCAAGAAACAGGAAACGATCCTGATGAAGATACAGCAGAACGGCCAGCGCATCCTCAAGGAAGAGATCGATGAGGAAGACATTGCCAAGGCCGTCTCCCGCTGGACCGGCATCCCGGTGGCCAAGATGCTCGAGAGCGAGATGCACAAGCTGACCAAGGCCGAACACGAGCTGGGCAAGCAGGTCGTGGGCCAGGACGAGGCGATCAAGCGCCTCTCCAACGCCCTGCGCCGTTCCCGCGCCGGCATCGCCGAGGAAAAGAAGCCGATCGGCTCCTTCCTCTTTGTCGGCCCCACCGGCGTCGGCAAGACCGAGCTAGCTAAGGCCCTGGCAGAATTCATGTTCAATGACCGCCAAGCCATGATCCGCATCGACATGAGCGAATTCATGGAAAAGCATTCGGTCGCCAAATTCATCGGTTCCCCTCCCGGCTACGTCGGCTATGACGAAGGCGGGCAGCTGACTGAACGCGTCCGGCGCCGCCCTTACTCTGTCATCCTCTTCGACGAAGTCGAAAAGGCGCATCCGGAGGTCTTCAACTCCATGCTGCAAATCCTGGACGACGGCCAGCTGACCGATTCCAAAGGCCGCACTGTCAACTTCAAGAACACGATCATCATCATGACTTCGAACCTCGGCAACGAGGTGATACGCGAGCACACCATGGGCTTTTCCGACATCGGCACCAAGCAGGAAGAAGAAAAATGGCGCGACGAGGAGATGCGGGAAAAGATAGACAAGATCCTGCGCGAGCATTTCAAGCTCGAGTTCTTGAACCGCATCGACGAAATCCTGATTTTCCGCAGCCTTTCCAAGGAAGCCCTGTCGCGAATCGTCGATCTTGAGATACACAAGGTCGCGGAGCGCCTCAAGAACAAGGAAATCACTATCAGGGTCGCTCCGAAGGTCAAGAAGATGCTGGCCGAGAAGGGCTATGATCCGACGTTCGGCGCCCGCCCCCTGAAGCGCATCATCCAGAACAAGATACTTGATGAGCTCGCCATGGAAATCATCGAGGGCAAAGTCAAGGAAGGACAAGAGGTGGTCATCGACTTGAGCGTCAAGGACGAGGTCACCCTGGCAGTCAAATAAGCGATTTTGCATAATAAAAAAGCCGCCGATATGGCGGCTTTTTTATTATGTGATCAGAATATCTGCATGATCTTATCCTTGTACTTCTGATAGATGAATGAAATCAAGAGCAGCACTATGCCCAGGCTCATGGTTGAGACGATGCGGTAAAGCGTGCCGAGATTCCACAGATCGTAGAAGAACAGCTTCAGGATGGCCAAGAGCAAAAGTATCAGCCCGCCGACGCGCAAGCCCTTGTTGCCGATGAAGAAGCCGGCCGCCAGGATGATGATGGCATGCAGGATCCAGAAGAGCGACAAGCCGATGCTCGAGCGGCTTTGATTGCGCTTAAGCTGCTTGTTCAAAACATCGGATTGCTCAAGCCGGGCCTTGTAATCCTGAGCCGGCACCAGACGCTGCTGCTGATAGTAATCGTTACGCGCGACTTGCGACTTGCCGTTGTAGTAATGGGTAATCTCGCGATTACCGGCGAAAAACGCCAGCAGATTGGCCGCCAAGACGAAGGCTACGATAAAGTGCCGGCGGTGGAACCAATCGTCATCCTTTTCCGGCACGGCAGCAGACTTGAAAAAAGCCCAAGCGGAGGCGACGGAAGTGGCGATAAGGAAGCCGGCCGCCATGAATGCCTTGTTGACGATCGGATCGACGATTACCGGGGTGCGGGTGATATCGACAAAAAGATAGCGGCTCAAGGCCAAGACATAAATCGCTATGCCGAAAGCGGCGATGCTCCGCTTGCCCAAGCGGGCAGCCAAGAAGAACAGCAACGAAGCCTCAAGCGCCCAACCGATCGTGATGGTCGCCTGTTCGAACTGCAGCGGGATAGCCAAGCTTCCAGCCGAAGCTGACATGAAGGCCAGGAAGGAATACAGGTTATCATCATCAGGCGTGCTCATCCTGACCAGATAGGCGCCCATATAGTAGTAAGCGGCGAGAGTGATGGCGAACAGCCCCATCAGCTTGTGATACTCGGGGTCGAGCATGCCGTAGCTAATACAGAAATAGATGACGCCCAAAATCAGGGTCAGCACCTGTTCAGGGCCGCTTGATTTCTTTTTCTCCAGCAGGTTATAGATGACCAAGGCGACGGAATAGATCAGGAAAAAGATCGTCAGGAACAGGAAAGTACTCTTGAGCTGCGTAAAATCATAGTATCGATCATACCATCCGGAGAACAAAAGGAAGGTGCCAGCCAAGCTGACATACTGTATCGAACGCCAGTGCTTGAAGACCGAGGTGACCAGTACGCCCAGGTCCAAGATGATCAAATAAACGAAAAGTATCACTTGGTTGTTATGCCCGCTCGACACGAGATACGGAGTCAAGACGCCGCCAAGCACCGACATGATGGCCAGGTTGCGGGCGTCCATGCGCACGCTCAAGCCGATACCGGCCGCCGTGATGAGCGACATGGCCACGAAGGCCGCTCCCTGGGTGATGAGGTGATAGAAATCGTAAGCGGCGTACAGCGACAGGTACATCACCGACAAGCCGCCGCCGGACAGCAGTTGGCTATAGGCAAAGTACTTGGCCCGCGTTTTCTCGCCCAATGCCAGGAGTACCCCGCCGACAGCGACGCCGATCAGTACTCGGCCGCCAGGTGGCACCCAATTGTTATCGAAAGCGTATTTCAGAAAAAATGAAATGCCTAAAAGCAAGACGATAATGCCGACACGGGCGAACCATTTGGCGCCGATATTCTCTTCCAGCGACTGACCGGAACCCGACTGAGCCGACTGGTTTTTCGGCAAGCCGGGATTGGTTGGGTCCGGAGGCGGCGGAGGCGGAGGCGGAGGCGTGGATGGATTGACAGGCTCATCGCCAGTCGATTCCGAAGCGGTGTTTGGTTGATCGCTCATATTGTTCATTTACAGGCACCTACGACGCACAAGCCGTCGCATGTGGTGTCTGATTGTTTGAGTTGGTTATTCTCGCAATAATATTCGCGCAGGGTCCGGTCGGAAATGCAGGTATCGGCGAATTCTCCGCCGTACTGGTCAAAAGTTATTCCGGCCTGGTCGTAAGCCAGCCCGTTATCGCTATCACGACAGAACGTCTTGGGGTTATTGGCGACTAGCGTCAAGGATAGGCTACGCTCGCTAGGTACGGTGAAGGTTTGGCGATCGATAGACGTAGCGCCATCATTGAGATCGACATCGTAAGTTCCAGGGCTGAGATTCACGAAAAGGCAGCGAGCCTCGGCAACCTGTATTGTCTGGATATCGACGCCGCCCTTGGCCAAATGGCAGAATAATGGGCGAGGGTGGTTGCGTCCGTTGATGACGTTTACAGTCACTGAACTCGTGCTCGCAAAAATCGCTTCTGGCTGAGCCGCCTCGGGGCGGTTAAAACCGTCTCTAGGGGAAATATCTGGCAGGCGCTCAGACTTCGCGGCGAAGTCGTTCGCAGGCTTTTTGCCGGTAGTCGGCTGCTTGATGTCGGGCTCGCTCATGATCAACGCCGTAGCAAAAAAGGCGGCAAGCATGACAAAAATGCAACAGACGGCAATGAATAGGTTTTTTTCAGTCGATTTCATATTTGGTAATTATCTCATGAATGCTAAGCCAATCATCGACAGCACGACTCCGACGATAATGATCGAGACGAAAAAATTAAACAGATAGCCGCCGATAATGCCATAGCTGATCAAGCGGCGGCGGTTCCACAGATAGAAGATGCCGATGAATATGGCCAGCTTCGCTACGGAATTAATGATGCCGAAAATGTCCTTGATGAACGAGAGGTCGGCTGCCATGCCGCTGGCATAAAGCAATAGCGACGGGATCCAGGAAAAGGCTACCGTCGATAGCAACGGAGCCCAAAAACCGAACCAGAAATCCTTGCGCCGCTGGGCTTGCGAATCGTACACGACCCTGGCGGAAAAATTCCAAAAATTGAATGGCGCGCTCGGGCCTGAGCCGTCGGAACCCGCTTGCCCGCCGAACACCATGGCGGCGGCCTCCTCGATCTCCTTCGGATTGTAGCCCGACTTGACCAGCATGTTGGTTAGCACCGCGCGAGGATACTTATCCCGATTGGTGACGAGATAATTGACAATCTGCTCGTTCATAAGAATATTTTGAGTAGTTAAAAGCTGATCAGGATATTGTTATGAGTACTGGCATCGCCTTGATTGACAACGATAGTATTCGTCTTGCTGTAATTGATATTGACTGGCGTGTCCAGCTTGGAGCTCGCACCGAGCCCGAAAGAGCCCTCGTCATATACCGAAAACTTGAAGTGGCCATCGCTTCCCGGCCTGACCATCTTTTGCCACCCGTTACCGTCGTCAAAAAGCTTGTTCAGATAGATTTCGGCATCCACGAATGGCCGATCGCCGGCATCGAACGTCTTATCGCCATTATTATCGATGAAAATGTAGCCCTCGACGGTAGCTAGCGGCTGTTTGACGGCAACGCCGCAATCGGACAAGCTAAGCGGTTGGCGGTTAAGTTCGCGAGGAGCGTCAATGATGGCATCATTCGAGTCAATGACATACCAAATCAGCGGATCGCGGACGGACTGGGCGAAGACGCAATAGCCGTCGGCATAATTCGAATTGTCAAGCCAAACGATGACGCCTTTGCGATTGTCGGCGCGCGATTTCAGATAGCGGAAACGCGCGTTATCTTCGGTGGCCAGCTTGGCCAGTTCATCGTAAGGCGGCAATCCCTGAGGCTTGGCCGGGTAGACGTAATTCTTGTTGCGATATTCCTGCAGCGCCTCGGAAATATCCCGCATGAGCGAGGTCAGCTCGGAATCGCCTTCGATGCGCTGCCGCTGGCTGTCGTAGGTGTTGACTGTCGTGCTTGCCACTTCGACGACCTGGTTGATATCGCCGGCATCGATCAAAGTCTCATCGATGACCAGGCTCTTGATCAGCCCGCGGCCGGTCCGATCGACCGAAACGCCGATGATCAGCGGCGTTCCGCCCCGGCGGTTGACCCGCTCGAGCTGCCGGCCTTGCCCCTCGGGCACGAAATAACTTTCGATGCCGTAGGTCACGCTGATACTGGTCGGCTTGCCGCCGTTCTTCAAGATGCAGTCCCTGCCCGGCAGGCAATCAACATTGCCTTGATAATAATCGACATATCGGATCTTGCCTTTGATGAAGTCGCCCGCAGCCGGCTTGGACAGGCTGACCCCTTTGGCGCTGGAATACTTCTGTCCCGGCTCGGCAGCCAATGAAACGTAAACCGTCTGGCCCTGCTTGATGCTGCCCAGGTCGGATGGCGAGACCGCGACGCTCGACAAATCGATGCGGCTGATGGCATAGCTCAAGATCACATAGTCGCCCTGGAAAAGGCTGCGCGGATCGACCGGCGCCGTCCTCAGGAAAATTTCTTTGCCGGTCAGCAAAGTAAAGCGGTTGGTTGCTATCATAGCCACCAGGAACAAGGCCTGCAAGGCGACGGAAATCCAGAAGAATTGTCGAGTGGTCGGTTTACGCATGCGGCTGGTTTATTTGCTGGATTAAGCGGCGACGCTGTTTCTCGCCGTAATAACTCAGGCCGATCAGGACGAGGCCGCCGCCGATGAAGAACAGCGAACGGTCGAACAGATCATAGCCCCATTGGAAATATTTGACCAATATCATAAGCAGGAAGAAAGCTAACCCAAGATTGATATAGCCCTTGTCACGGCTCTCGTAGCCGTACCACATCAGGCCCAGGCTCTCGATGAAAACCAGGACGTTGAAAAGTACGACGTAGAAGGTCGTCGGGAAAAATAGGATGGCGAAAACCAGGGCCAGCACGGCGCCGACGGCCGCATTGCCGCCCAGATACAGCCGCTTGGTCGATTCCGTGACGCGGTAGAGCCACATCGACACCAAGGCGGACACGACCAAAACGGCCAGGGCGGTGGCAGATTGCCAGCCGATGGCCGACACCGGCGGAACATTGCTATCCAGGATCTCATCGCCCAGTTCAGCGAATGAAAGCAGGAAGCTCGGGAAAAAAACCATGAAGAAACCCAGGATCGTGTAGCCGGCTTCCATCCCTTTCCATTTCTCGTACATCTGGTGCAGCCGGCCGAGACAGAAAATCGCTACGCCGTAAAGCATGGTGGTAATGACAAGCAGCCCCGGAATGCCATGGTCGTAATTATAATTGCCGTCGCCAGGACGAATGCTATTCTCCGCCCAGAAATACGACGCCAAAATCAGCCATAGCCACAAGCCGATCGCATTCAGCGGCTGGACCTTGGTGGCCCTGAGCCGATATGCCAGCGGCACCATGATGCCGCCGAGCAGCAAAGGATACCAATAATTGACAGTGTGGGCGCTCGAATCGAAAAAATTAAAAATGTCGATGCCGCCGGCGCTCTTGGCGAATTGCCAGATAAAGACCAGCACGGTGGCCAGGGCCAGGCCCATCTTGAGTTCCAAGCCGTAAACGATCGGCAGGATGAGCAAAGCCCAATATAATAGAGTATTGTTATTCTCGGCGACGATATTGAAAATCTGGGCGATCAGGACGATCGCGCCGCCCATGAGGAGCGTCCCCAGAAAGGCCAACGCCCGCGCCAAGCGCGGCCGGTCTTTCTTATACTGTAGATAATCGCTGGCGAAGTAAGTGCCGAACAAAGCCGCGAAGACCATCAAGACCTTGGGCCACGGGCCGATCTGCTGCCAGTTCGAGGCAATGAACAGGATAACACCGAGCCCGACCAGCAGCGTGCCCAGGATGGCGATCGTCGTGACGATCTGCCCCTTGCTGTCCCGAGGGCGCTTTGGCACGGGCAGTATCAGCTTGGTGACCGTGCCGGCACTGACCTGGTCGAAGGCCTGGCCGATTTCCTCGATTGTCCAGCCGCCGCCTTTCAGGGCGACCTCAATCTGCTCACGGCTTTCGCCTTGGCTGAGCGATATTTTGACGTAACTTAGCAGCTCAGGAGAATTGTTCATAAAGATATTTATCCCCAATTGCTTTCATTATATCACATCCCGGCAATATTGCCTTTGAGCCCGAATTTTATTATAATATGTAGGTAACTTCTAACTATCTTATGAAACAGACCAACCTAAAACGCTTCGGCCTTTTTGCCATAGCACTGACAGCCATCACCGCTTCGGCTTGGCAGGCCAAGGCTCAAACCCTGGCTGAACAGACTTTCAACCCCCATAATATCATCGGCGACGCCGAAGTCCTCGACAGCTCCGCCATGAGCTTGGATGAAGTCCGCAACTTCCTCTCGTTGAAAGGCGGTTTCTTATCTACCTACCAGACCAACACCTGTCTCGATACCGACCTTTACAACCCGACCGGGGTTTACAAGCCTTGCACAGGCCCGGTAAAGACAGCTGCCGAAATCATCTACGACCGAGCTATAACCAACAAGGTCAATCCCAAATTCCTGATCGTACTCTTGCAGAAAGAAGGCAGTTTGGTCGAACTCAAGACCAAGCCGAGCCAGACCCGCGTCGATTGGGCCGTCGGCTATGGCTGCCCTGATTCCGGCGGTTGCAGCCCGCGCTACCAAGGCTTCTGGAAACAG
The DNA here is from genome assembly GCA_964443495.1 of uncultured Gammaproteobacteria bacterium. Taxonomy (GTDB): domain Bacteria; phylum Patescibacteriota; class Patescibacteriia; order Patescibacteriales; family GWE2-39-37; genus JAAXUA01. The sequence goes on along the minus strand of CAYUCS010000001.1, from coordinate 509,694 downwards.
GTCAACAGCGCTTCCCTGCAATTCCGCGATTACATGGAAAACCCGCAGCTTTATAACTACAAGCCTAACCAGACTTATACCGTCTCGAACACCGGCCGTGAGCCGATGGTCGTCACCCCGCAGAACCTGGCCACGGCCGCGCTGTACAACTACACCCCGCACGTCTATAACGGCAACTTCAATTTTTACAACATCTGGCAGCGCTACTTCCCCCGCATCTCTTCCGCCTACCCTAACGGCTCGCTCTTGCAGGTCGAGGGCGAAAAAGGCGTCTGGCTGATCCAGAACGGCAAAAAGCGCCCATTCGTTTCCAAGGGCGCCCTTTCTTCCAGATATGATACTTCACGCATCCTGAAAACTACAGCCACGCAGCTTGCGGCATACAATACCGGCTCGCCGATCAAATTCCCGCAATACGCCTTGGTGCGCTCGCCCAACGGCGGCATCTTCCTGTTGGACGGCGACTACAAGCGGCCAATCACTTCTAGCGCTTCCTTCAAGAAGCTCGGCTTCAACCCCGAAGAGGTCGTCAGCGCCAGCTGGGATGACATCAATGCCTACCAGAACGGTACGCCGATTACTGCCACCTCCAGCTACCCGACCGGCGCGCTGCTCCAGGACAAGAAAACCGGCGGCATCTACTGGGTCCAGGATAATACCAAAGCGCCGATCCTTGACCGCGTAATCATCCAGATCAAATTCAAAGGACGCAAAGCCACTCCGGTCTCATCCAAAGAATTAGCGGCCATCCCGACGGTCGCTCCGATACTTTTCGAAGACGGCCAGCTTTTGAAATCTTTGACCAGCACCTCGGTCTTCGTCATTGCTGACGGCCAGAAGCACCCGATCTATTCCGGTAAAATTTTTGAAAAACTGGGTTATAAATGGGAAAATGTCATCAATGTCTCGCCAAAAATACTTTACTACTACCCGCAAGGCGAGCCTCTTAAAGAGCTTCAAACTGGCACGCAGCCGCCCCTGGTAAGCGACCAGGCCAACGCTGCCAATACTATTTCTAAAAGCTAATCTTATGTCTATCGTCTTTGCGGCGATCGTTCCCCACCCTCCCTTATTAATTCCTGCCATCGGCAAGGAAAATGCCGGGCGGCTCAAAGCAACTGATGATGCCTACAAGAAGCTTAAAGAAAACCTCTACTCCAGCAAGGCGGACACGATTGTCATCCTTTCTCCGCACGGCCTGGTTCAGGGCAAGACTTTTTCCATGAATCTCAGCCCGGAGTTCCAGGCGAATTTCGAACACTTCGGCGATTTCGCTACCAAATTCACCGTCCAGGGCGACGTCGGCCTGGCGCACCGCATCCGCGAAAACCTCGAGACCAAGGCGCCGCTGCAGCTGATCAGTCAGACCACCCTCGACTACGGCTCCGCCATCCCCCTTTTCCTCTTGATGCCGCCAAGCGCGCCGCAATTCAGGGTCATTCCGTTATACTACTCAGGCTTAGATTACGAAGCTCACTTCCATTTCGGCCAACTCTTGAAGCGCGAACTCATCTACAGCCAGAACCGCATCGCTATTATCGCTTCAGGCGACCTTTCGCATCGCCTGACCAAGGAAGCGCCGGCCGGCTACTCGCCAAAGGCGGCTAAATTCGACCAGAAAGTGGTCGAAAGCATCGCCAAAAACCAGCCTGAGGAGCTCTTGAACATGAACCACCTCCTTATCCGCGAAGCCAATGAATGCGGCCTCAAATCCATTCTCATACTCTTAGGCGTCCTCGACGGCATCAAACACGAGCCGGAACGCCTGGCCTACGAAGCCCCCTTCGGCGTCGGCTACCTCACCATGAATTTCAAACTCTAGTTCGCATAACACACGCATTCAAGCACGAAATGCGAAATCATTTCGCATAATAACGAGTTGTCGGAAATATCTAAAAACAAATTCTTTATTAATATTTTTTCAAACCCTTTTGAAATACAAATAAAAAAACGGAACTATGGATAAGTCCCGCGTTAGCCAGATGTGACTATTGACTGCCTAAGGGTTACCAAGTTTGAGGATCAAACTCGGAAAATGGTCTTGGACCGCTTTCTCTTTCCAGTCTTTGCCGTTCTTCCCATTGACGTTCGTTGTAAGGGAACGTTGCCTCTGCGCCTACGCCGACTATTTTCTGGGGCTGACTGGTGTCCGACTTCTCTTTAGTCACTGCTCTTTTTTTTGTCATGACATATCCTCCTCGGTTGATTTTAGGTACAATTTGGCGCTTGATTTAACATCAATATAGCAGGAAATCCAAAAATGTCAATGACACAAAGTTTCAAAAGGGCTTGAAAAAAACAGGGCTCAAATAAGGAATAATTTGTTTTTAGATACATCCGACAACACCGAATATGAGGTTCAAAAAATTTGCACAATTTATATTAATAAGGAAAGCAAATTTTTCTCAACCCAAATTTTTGCCCTTTTTCTCTGTTGATATATAATAAGGAAGCGGACAAAAACTTCTCATATTTGGATACGTTGGGCGAAATATTAAAAAATCTTTGACTCAATTAATACAAACTTAACCCGGGTAAAACTAATATTTTAAATACAAATTGATCAATGCTATGAATAAAAAAATATTATACATAATTTTAGGCTTAGCAGTAATTATTGCTATTGCAATAGGCTCATTTTATATGGCATTTACAATGTACAAAACAAGGCCAAATATTATTGTTGCTGAAGATACATCTGTTGCTGATACAAGCAAAAAATCATACAGTGAAAAAAATAATGCAGAAAATAATGCGAATTTTCCGACTTCAAATGAATTAATTGAATATGTAAAACTCTCCATTAAGAACAAGGATAAAAATGGTTTCTTGCTAGCATTTAATCCTCTATATTTAGAAAAGAATAAAGTCATTATAAATGATTGGTTTTCTTCGGATAAAAAATTAAATGATATTAATAATGCGCTAGAGACAATAAAACCATATAATACAGGAGGCTCAAATCCTGATGAATATATTTTTGAAATAAATAATAAAAAGGGGATGATTTTGGCAGTAAATATTCAAGAAGGCGCACCGGGAGAAGCCAATTCGCAAAATCATGATTCATGGAAAATATTTTTAATATCCGATGATTTTGAAAAAACGACAAAAGAATTCGGTGACCGCATATCTGCAACTAGAATTTATTCCAATAATCCAGCCGAAGCTCTTATGGGTTGCGCCGATGCCCTTGCTGCTAACGATGTAAAAAAGGCTTTAAGATATATTATTTTTGATATGAATGATGTCTACAAGGAGGAAGAATACACATTATTATTTTCCAATCAAAGTATCAGGAATGACCTAGCACAATCATTGAAAAATTCAACGGCAGATTCGATTGGCGATGAATTTGCAGAATTTAACGCAATAAGCAAGCAGGCTGATGGCACCAATATTGGTTCAAGCGTTCAATTAATAAAAACTCCATCTGGCTGGTCGATCTCCAGCTTATGATTCTATAAATTTAGTTCGCCCAGATTGAATACAAAATAACGAAAAAGAATTTTAAACCTCATCCGAAAACACTGTATATACGGCTCAATAAATTGGCATTTTAATATTCAGGGGGTCAATTTTTTCAGACCCCAATTCATACCTCTTTTCTCGCAATTAATTACGTCTATGCTACAAAGACCGATCTGGCAAAAAATGGGCCTGAAGCCAGGCATGAGGACATATTATTCGAATGCTCCAGCCGAGGCCATAGCGGCCATTGGCGCACCGGAGGCGCAGGTCAGTGATGAGCTGAAAGGCATGTTTGATTATATAAACTGTTTCGTAATCACCGAAGCTGAATTGCACTCCCGGCTCAAAGCATTGAAGCCACACCTGGCGCCTGACGGTAAGCTTTGGGTGTCTTGGCCCAAAGGCAGACAACTCGGTAGCAATTTAACGGTCCACAGTGTCGAACGAATCGTCTATCAGTACAATTTAGTGGAAAGCACCAACCTGCGCATAGACGACATATGGACCTCACTGAAATGCACACATCCGAAGCCAGGCAAAATCTACCATAACAGCTACGGGGCATTGCCAACTCAACCACGATAGTGCAGGATGCATGAGGTGGGATCGGCTGGATCAGCAATCCATAAAATAGCTCATGAATGTAAATCCGATATTCAAAAAATGTCTTGAAAATTAGTTGGCACACTCTATTTCACTCCGCAAAACTTCCCATATCTCAAACATTGGCTGAAAATAATTTTTTCTAACTACTAATAGTAATAGAATGAAAGAAAAATTCGGTGCTCAAGGAACATCTGAGCAAATACGTAATGTCGAGGAAAACATCTTGACCGAAGATCAAAAGCGAATGAGCGATGACAGGGCCGCAACCCTGGAGCGCGGATTTGCTGCCGGGAAGGAATTCATGATCAAGAAAAAACAGTTGGATGAAGCAGAGGCCATGGGCATCTTTAAAGAAGGCGAGGCATACGATGTAGAAGTATATATGCCAAGCGGAATCAAGAGGAAAATATATGCGCAAATCGATGATTTGTCCGTGATTGAAAGCGGCCATTTGCGTGTCGATGGCGAGTATTACCCTTTGAGTGCGGTGGCGGAGGTGGTTGATGTCGAAAGCTTAGAGGTGCTTTGGAAAAATGACGAAGAAACATATGATGGCTTCGCCACGAAGCAAGGGGGGATGAAAAAATAGCTTACGCCAATCAATGATTCTTTTGTCATGGGTGCATAGAAAATTACGCATAGCTACAAAAAAAAACAGCCTACTCGGGCTGTTTTTTTTCATCTGGCGCGTCGGGCTTCTTGTCGATTATCTTGAAGAAATATTTCCACTTCTCTCCGGTCTGGCAAAGCTCTTTAGTGTCGTTAAGCGCCTGCATCACGATTACTTTGTTGTATTCCTTGCAAACCTTGAAGACCGAGTTGCGCTTGAAATTGGGCACGCCCAACTCCTTGATAATCTGCAAAGCCAAATCCTGCCACTCGTAAGCCGGTGGCTTTTTCGCCGGAATCTTGTTCCTATTCTTAAAGATGTCGCCGAAGGACTGGAAACCTTCGTCAAATTTTACGTCTGTCATAAAGATATGCTTAAGTATAACAGGCCGGCCAGCGCCTGTTAAGTTGACAAAAACGCCATTTAATGATTAAATAAACTAGCTAAATAATCACAAAAATATGCCTGATTTATTGAATATACTCACTCATCCCGACCCGCGGCTGCGCAAGATGTCGGCCGAGGTCGAAATCAAGGACTTGAGCTCCAAGGAACTCAAGAAGCTTATTGCCGACATGAAGCACACCATGATCAAGAAGGATGGCGTCGGCTTGGCTGCCCCTCAAGTCGGCCACAATATCCGCCTCATCACGATCAATACCGACCAGGGGCCGATCTGCCTGATCAATCCCAAAATCACCAAGCGATCTTGGGCCCGTGAAACGCAGGAGGAAGGCTGCCTTTCCCTGCCGGACGTCTTCCACAAGATCAGCCGCCACAAGAAAGTCTGCTGCAAATTCACGACCGAGTTGAACAAGCAAGGCATCATCGAGGCCGAGGGCCTGATCGCTCGCGGGCTGCAGCACGAGATCGACCATCTCGACGGGGTGCTGTTCATCGACTATCTTGACCCGAAAAAATCAACCGCGAAAAAGAAAAAATAACTTCATGAACCGAATCAGGACAATATTTATCGGCACCCCGTCGTTCAGCGTTCCGACGCTAGAAGCCCTGCTCAAGGACCGTAATTTTGACGTGGTCGGAGTTGTCAGCCAACCGGACCGGCCCATCGGGCGCAAGCAGATTATCACCCCGACACCGGTCAAGGAAGCTGCTTTGAAGGCCGGCATTCCGGTCTTTCAGCCGGAAAAGATCAGCGACATCCTGCCCGAACTTGCCGGATTGAAGCCGGATGTCATCGTGGTCGTCGCTTATGCCCAGATCATACCGGAATCCGTGCTCAACCTGCCTCGACACGGCTGTATCAATATCCACGCTTCCCTCTTGCCCAAATACCGCGGTGCCGCGGTCTTGCAAGCCCCGATACTGCACGGCGACCGCGAGAGCGGCGTCACCATAATGAAGATGGACAAGTCGCTCGACACCGGCCCGATCATCTTCCAGGCCAAAGTCGAGCTCGACCCCGAAGAAACCCCGCTGACCTTGGCTGAAAAACTCGCTCCTTTAGGCGCAGGCATCTTGCCTGAAGTCCTGAAGCACTATATCTCGGGCGAGCTCAAGCTGCACCCGCAAGATAATGAGCACGCCAGTTACGTCAAAACGCTCACCAAAGAAGACGGCCGCATCGACTGGTCTCATTCCGCGCATCGCCTGGAAAGGCAAGTCCGGGCAATGACACCCTGGCCTGGCACCTGGACTACCTGGCAAGGCCAGATCCTTAAGATTACCAAAGTAGAGCACGAACCGCACCGCATCGAACAGTACCGCCACGGCGAGGTCTTCATCGATCACGGCCACTTGGCGATCCAGTGCGGCATCGATGCCCTGATTGTCGAGCGTCTGCAGCTTGAGGGCAAATCCGAAGTCAGCTCCAGCGAATTCTTGAGGGGCTACCCGGAAATAATCCATCAGGTTTTGACATAATTTCAGTTTTGTTCTATACTATTTTCTATATAAAATACCCTCGCTAAAGGGCTATTTTATTTGAAAAAAACCGAATATTTGGCGCTATCGTCTAGTGGTTAGGACATCAGGTTCTCATCCTGGTAACCGGGGTTCGATTCCCCGTAGCGCTACAAAAATGAAACCGACCCGCTCAAGGGTCGGTTTTGTTTTTGTATGGTTATGAGGCCTGAGAACCTCGGAGCCGTTGTGGGGCTTCCGCCCCTTCGATTCCCCGTAGCGCTACAAATATACTAAAAATCCACACTTTCATGTGTGGATTTTTAGTATATAGCCAATTTATAGACTTGAACAAAGTCTATAGCCAAAAATGCAAAACCCATCCAACAACCAAGACTGTTGCGACGAAAGATGTAATAGTTAAAATCACCAATAAAAAAAATTTGCCAACTCTGGATATGTCTTTTTTTATTATGCTTTTAAATATAAAAATAAATGGAATGATAAAAAGTAGGCATGAAGTAATTAGCGTTATTTCAACAAATCGTTCAAGTGATGGCATATTTTTGTTAAATTAATGACTGACAAAATGACAGGATTTTCTAAAATATATATCTTGTCATAATTTTATCAAATAAAAGTTTTCATTTCAAAAAAAATCCATATACCAAGGCAAGTTTTCTGTCCATTCCATGTATAAAAATGAAATCATTGTAAGTCTCACAGTCGATGCGATCCAAGGCGAACAATGGCAACTCTTGACACCCCGGGGTTGACAATTTTAGATATTTATGCTAAGGTTTGCATACTTGAATGGCCCGAACGCGGCCGTTCTTTTTTTTTGGGCAAAGCCCGGATAACCTATGAAAAATCGCTTAAAAAGACTAAAGCTGCAAAAGCGGCTGAGAGCTATGAATAAGCAGCAGGCACCTGCCACGACAGAAGACCTCAAGACCTCGGCAGTGCCGTCATTCCTATTGAATAAGGGGTTGGTAGGCCTTATTGTCGTCGGCATCGCCGGTTTCTTTATCCTATTACCCCAGAACGAGGTCGATGAGCTACACTATTACCTTTACGCCGGGAGCAAGAAATCGGCCCGCGGCTGCCTGCCTGGACCCTACTCATCCTTTAAGAAAGACTCATCGGACGAATGCCTTCCTACCCCGATTCCCAAAAACAGCCAACTGAGAAACAAGGTCGTTTCCATCGTCAAAAACACCCCGATGGAAAAGATGGTTGATGCCATCTCCGAAAGAGAAACCAAGGTCGCCGCCTACCTGGTCGGCATCGCCATGAAAGAAAGCAAGTTCGGCATCTATTCTCCCAAGAAGAACGGCGCCGAATGCTACAATTACTGGGGCTACCGCGGCAAGGAAAACACGACCGCCAGCGGCTACTCCTGCTTCGACTCCCCGGAACACGCCATCAAGGTGGTAGGTGACCGTATCGAGTCGATGGTCAAAAGGGGTGCCCGTAATCCGGCCGAGATGATTTCCTGGAAGTGCGGCAGCACCTGTGCCGGCCACGACCCTGAAAGCGTGCGCAAATGGATTGCCGATGTCGCGATACATTACCATCAGATCAGCTCATCCGAGCAGATCGCTAAAAACAAATAACCGTTTCAGCAAATAGAAAAGCCGCTTGTCTCCAAGCGGCTTTTTGTTATGCAAGGTGCGTTTTTCAGAATTTGACCTGCGGAGCGACCTTGGCCTTTTCATCGGCCTTGAACGGCTCTTTTCTCGCGAGATGCAGGAGCATCGAGTTGGTCAGGCTGTTCGGAAAGGTCCTGATGCTGACATTGAACTCCTGGACCGCCTTGTTATAGCGCGATCTCGCGACGTTGATCCGATTCTCCGTGCCTTCCATCTGGTTCTGCAGGTCAGCGAATTGCTGGTTCGCCTTGAGATCCGGGTATTTTTCGACCACCACCATCAGGCGCGACAGGGCGCTCGAAAGCTCTCCCTGGGCCGACTGGAATTTGTTCAGCATCGCCGGATCGTTGATCATAGCCTGGTTGAGCTGGATCGAACCGACCTTGGCCCGAGCCTCGGTTACGGCCTTGAGCGTCTCGCTCTCGTGCTTGGCGTAACCTTTGACCACCTCGACCAGATTCGGAATCAGATCAGCGCGACGCTGGTACGACGCCTCGACATCTCCCCAGGCGGCAGTCACCGCTTCCTCATTGGCCTGCATCGTGTTGTAGCCGCAGCCGGAAAGGGTTAGTACTGCAAACAGCAAAACCATCGAACAAATCCTTTTCATCAATGTCTTCCTCCTTGGTTATTCCCTTTCGGGGTCATGATCAGTCATCAGCGCCGCTGCCGTCAAAGCCCCCGCCAGTATCAGGGCTTGGCGATGGCGAGTCAAGGACGATGCCTCCACCCCCGCCTCCGCGGCTTCTTCTCCAGTCATCGTCATCAGAAACCACTGCCATGCTCCGCTCACGTTCGCGGCGGTCGGCGTCCTCTCGCTCTTTTTTCAAGCGAGCCTGCCTTCTCAACTCCGCCTGGTGAGCCTCGGCTTGCTCTTCGGCCAACCTGCTTATTTCTTTGGCTGCTTTGCTTACGCCAGCTATCAGCGTCATGACAACCATCAAGTTGACCATCTGCCCCTGTTTGGCCTGCAGCACCAGCGCCCTGGCTTCAGCAAGCTTGCCTTCGAGATTTTTGATTCTTCCCGAAGTTTCTCTTGTGACGCCCTCTGCCTTTACGGCGGAAATCGCTGCCCTGACAGCTTGCTCTGCCCTCTCGAAAGCCGCTAGATACTCAACTTTGGCCTGTTCGAATTCAGACGCCAAGGATTCTATCGCCTTATACGTCTTCCTGACAGCGTCAAGCTCAGCGCCTGCCGCCTTGGCTTGGGTAAGGCCGAAATCGGGAATTTCAGATGAAATCTCATTAGCATCGGATGCTGTTAGATTGAGCGCCTTGAAAGTCGAAAAGCGTTTCTCGATTTCGCCGCATTGCCGCGGCAAATCCTGCCACGCCTCCGTTGGCAGCTGTGTCTGTAATTTTGACAGAGTGGCAACGGCTTGCGCATTCTTGCTGGCAAGGTCGGCAAACAGCTCCTGGTTCTTGCGGATAAGGGCGGAAGCCTCCTCGCGTACGCGTTTCGGCTTTCCGATGCTGGCGCTTATAGCCTCCAGCTTGTCCGACCAAAGCTTCCAGACGATTTCATCCGGATGTTGCGACTGTTCATCGATAGTCGCCTTAAGCAGCCGAAGCTCATTTTCGAAGGCAGTCAGCTGCTTGGTCTCCACGACATAACCTTCCTTTGACATCGTAGCAGCTTGCTTCTCCTGCGCCTCGATCTTTTGCTCGAACTCGAGGACCTTGCCGGCCGCCTGAACGAATTTCTGTTCAAGTTGCTGCGGCAACGCCTTGATCAGGTCGCCGAAGACTTTGCAAGCGCCCTGCCTTTCCAGAAGGATGTTTTTGATCTTCGGCTGGTCGCGTACCAGCCCTTTCAAGGACGTTTCCGCGCAGAACAGCTCTCTCGAGCGCACGACTTCATCACGAATCTTGCGCATGTTGTTGATGATAGCCAAACCTTCCGCACTGGCCAGCTTCGGCAATCGCAGAGCATCCTTTTCTGCTTCGCAGAGAACCGCACCGATTGCCTGGATAGTGTTTTCGTACTCCTTCATCAGTTCGCTCTTGATTCCTTCCGCCTCCCTCCTTTCTCGGTTGCGATTGATACGCTTGATTACTCCGTTGCCAATGAGCGCCAGCACGACTATCGACACGATGGACATCAGCGCATAAAGCAAGATGCCCGAAAAGTCGATCGCCTTATCCGGCTTCGCCGCCGCTTTGACAGCTGGCGGTTGAGCTGCCTTCTCTTTGGCCAGCAACTTTTCGATACTGTCGGCAGTCGCCATGAGCGCGCCGCCGATATCGCCTCGATCGAAGGTTTCACGTGTGGCCTTGTTTATGCGGCCGGTCGCCGCATCGGTCAAAACGCCGTTAAGCCCCCGGCCAACCTCGATCCTTCTCCGGCCTGGCTTGCCGTTTTTGCCACGCTCATCAGTGGCGATGGTTATCAATACGCCGTTATCAGCTCCTTTCTTGCCAACCTTCCACAGGTCGCAAACGTTGATCGAATACTCGGAAATCTCGTTGCCGTTAAGGTTCTTGACCACCAGAACGGTGATCGTCGCCAAACCCTTCGTTTGAATCTGGGCCAGGCGATTTTCCAGCTGCCGTTCCTGTTCGGGGTTGATCGCATTGGCATAGTCGTTGACAAACCCCTGCGGTTTCGGTGGTAGATTTATGCCGAAATCAAAGGCAAATACCGCCGTTGCCGCCAACACTAGCGCGGCCACCAGACACATCATAGTTTTCCATCGCTTCATCTTCTTCCTCCTTTGCTGAGTGGTAGTGAACTTCTCTGTATTTTACCGCTAACTTTGCGTAAATTCTGAAAAATTTTTCAAGGTGCGAATTGTAAATAATAACATAATATTGCATCAATGTCAATGTTATTTTTTACCTAAAATAAGCTAAAATCACACTAAAAAACAGGCCGGCGTTTGCCGGCCTGCTCGAATAATTTGTTTTATGCGTCGACCCAATCCTGCCTGACAAGCAACTCTTTGGCTTTTGATGGGTCAGCCATCGCTTTCTTGACCACTTTCTCCATCCGCATCGACTGGGAACCTTTGACTAGGACCAGATCGCCAGGAACTAAAAGCTCACGAAGGAAGCCCTTGGCGTCTTCAGAAGAATCGAATTTGAATATCTTGTCCTTAGGCAAGCCAGCCTGCTCGGCAGCTTTGGCTGTTTCTTTTGAACGTTCGCCGACTGCGACCAGGATGTCTACATGGTTTTCGGCCGCGGTGCGCCCGACATTGCGATGCCCTTCTTGAGTAAAGTGCCCAAGCTCCATCATGTCGCCAAGCACGGCGATCCTTCTTGCGCCCTTAGCCAAAGGAATCTTGCCCGCCACCTTCAAAGCAGCGATAGTCGGCTGCGGCGAACCGTTATATGTGTCATCGATAATCAAGGTATTCTTTATGCCGGGAATGATATTCATGCGCCCCTTGGGCGAGTGCAGATTGCGCAATGCTTGGGCGATATCTACCAAATTCATGCCGTAAGCCACACCCACGGCCGCGCCGGCCAAAGCGGCATAAATGGCGCCATAACCCAAAACCTTGGGCAGTAAAACTGGCACGATCGAACCGTCATAGCTCAATTTGAAGCTGACGCCAGCCAGGTCGTCATGATCGGCCTGATGCTCGAAGCTGAAGAATATCTCGACTGCCCGGACCGTTGCTTTCTGATCGAAGCCATAAGTCAAGGTCTTGGCCTTGCTTGCCTTGCCGATAGCACGGCAGCGTTCGTCGTCGTAGTTGACGATCGCCCAGCCATCATTGGGCAGCGAAGTTACCAGCCCGCCCTTTTCCTTTTCTATCTTTTCAATCGTGCCGAAATGCTCAAGATGCATCGGCCCGATCAGGGTGACCACCCCGATCTTCGGCTTGACGAAATTTACCAGGTACGCCATATCACCCGGGTGATCAACACCCATTTCCAAAACCAGAATATCGGGATAGGTTTTGTCTTTTTTCAGAAGCAGACCGACGGCTTTCAAAAAAACCTTGCTCCAGCCGAAAAGCGAGCGGCCGGGTGATTCGATGCCGATGATGGTCAGGGGCAGGCCGATTTCATTATTATAATTCTTGATGTTCTGGCGGACCTGGAATTTGCTGGCCAAAACCGTATAAATGGCTTCGCGCGAACTAGTCTTGCCAGCGCTGCCGGTAACCCCGATAACTTCCGGCTGGTACTTATTCAAAATAAGCCTTGACCAGAACCTTAATTTCCATTGTAATATTTTTTTGAACATATTATTATTTTTTGGACTCAACCTTTCTTTCCTGTGGTACTTGATAATAGTTTAATACGAAAGTGGCGATTTCACCAAATAACGGTACTGCCGAACTTTCAGCGAATTTGGAATCTTTCGGATCATCCAGACGGGTCAGCATGACGAATTTAGGACTATTAGCAGGCGCGTAACCGATGAAGGTCTGGATGGTTTGATCGCCATAACCTTTCTTGTCCTTCGATGCCACCTGCGCAGTGCCGGTCTTGCCAGCCACGTAATAACCGGACACCTTGGCTCTTTTGGCGTGGCCGTTTTCAACTGCATTAACCAGCATGCCGGTCATCAATGTTGCGGTACGGTTGGAAATGACGCGTCGGACCTGGGTCGGCTGAGTGACTATCTGCTGGCCGTCAGGAGAGATGATTGCCTTGACCAGGAATGGTTTCATCAGCATGCCGCCATTGGCTATCACGGCGTAGGAATTGATCATCTGGATCGGCGTGGCCGTAATGCCCTGGCCGAACGAGGCAGTGGCCGCGGCCACCGGACGTATCTTCTTGCCGGTCATGCTGCTGATATTGCCCGCCGTTTCGGTCTCCAGCTCGATGCCGGTCTTTTCGCCGAAGCCGAAACGCTTGAGATATTCGGCGAACATCGGCGCGCCGATCGATTGCATGGCGAAATATGAGCCGGTGTTGAGCGAGTCTTGCAAGACGATATTCATGTTCGTCACGCCGTGCCCTCCCTTGGATTCGTAATCAGAATTCTTGATCGGCTTCGGCCAACCTTCAACCATTATGTACCCCTTGTCGCTGTACGTAGTATTCGGGCCCACCTTGACCTGATCTACCGCCGCCGCCATGGTAATGGCCTTAAAGGTCGAGCCGGGCTCATAGCTGTCAAAAATGACCGGGTTGTTGAATACTTCGATATTCGAGACTTCGCGGTAATTATTCGGATCAAAATCCGGCACTGCGCACATGGCGATGATGGCCCCGGTTTTAGGCTCCATAATCACGACGCTTCCGCCGTCGGCGCCATGGCGATCCACGGCCGCTTTGAGCAGACGGCAAGTCTCGAACTGGACGGAACGATTGATCGACAAAATCAGGTCGCTGCCATCCTCGACTTTGCCAAGCTGGTCGCTGCTAAGCATAGCGTCGCCAGAACCGCTTTTCTGCACCTGCATAGTGGCGCTGCTGCCAGCCAGCTCGCGCTCGAAGAATCCTTCAAGGCCGTATCGGCCGCGCCTGACGTCATCGACATAACCCAAAAAGCCCAGCAAGTGCGAGCCGACATTCCGTTCCGGATAAAACCTGTCCTGGAACATATCATATTCCAATCCTTCGATTTTCAAATTTTTTATCGCCAAGGCCTCTTCCTCTTCTACTTTTTTCGATATTGGTACATAGGGATCGTCTTTCCGGCTCAGCACCGACAGGTATTCGTTGATAATTTTCTCTTTGCGCTGGCGCAATTCCAACTCTTTCTTGACTTGCCTGAATTCGGCGGTGCTCGATGCCATGTTCGGATCGTTGGCGATAAGGCTGTCGATTTCGCGTTCGACGCGCGCCTGGTTATAAGTGGCGTAAAGGGCTTCGGCGGCGGCCGGAACATCCTTGATCAATCCGGGCTTGGCATAAAGCGTCGCGAACTGTTTGTTAGTCGCCAGCGGGAAAAGCTCGCCGTTGGCCTTGAACTCCTGGCTGTCTTGGATGAATATCCGCCCGCGCTTGGGCAACAAGGTGCTGATTCCCTGCTGCTGCCGCTGCGCCAGCGCGACGAAATGGCCATGTTGCCGCACCTGGAGGTCGTATAATTTCCAGATCGTGGTTCCGCCGAACAAAAAAACAACCGCCATTATGAACCTAATGCGATTATCTTGTGCTGCGTTCTTCTTGTTGTTGCGCTGTCGGAAAGACATTTTCGGGCAATGGCTCACTTCAATGCCACCGCCGGATTGGCATTGAGATATTTGACCTGATCCACCTTGACCATTTCCAGGTCGGCGATCCGCTGAGCCAGATTATTATAGGAACTTAAAGACATGGCCTTGACCTCGAGCTGATTGATCTCGTTCCTGACGGCGCTCGCCCTCCTCCTCTCTTCCAAGAGCATGTAATTCTTGATTGACAAGTCATTGATGCCGATGAGGTAAGCGATGCCGCAGACGACCATGGCCAAAAGAAGCACTCGATTATATATCTGCAGATTTTTCAAATTCTTGGTTTTTGTGATTTTTTTGGAGCGAGACATTTTTTTATTTTATATCCTGGCCGCAGCTCTTAATTTGGCGCTACGGGCCCGAGGGTTATCGTTGATTTCTTCTTCAGTCGGCAGAACCGGTTTTTTGGTCAGGCTTTTCATCGTGGCCCGATGGTCGCAACTGCAGACCGGCAGGGTCGGCGGGCAGACGCAATCGATGGTCTGCTCGCGGATGAACTGCTTGACGATACGGTCTTCGAGGCTGTGGTAGCTGACTACCACCAGCTTTCCGCCAGGTTTCAGGAGATCTAGCGATTGCGCCAGCACCAGCTCCAGGCTTTCAAGTTCGCGATTAGTAGCGATGCGCAAAGCCTGGAAGGTCTTGGTGGCGAAATGCTTCTGTCCGTGCCTAGCCTTGGGCGGCAAGGAATACTCAATCGCGGAAATAAGCTGTCCGGTCGTGGTTATCGGAGCCTTGGCTCTAGCCCGGACTATCGCCCTGGCGATGGCCCGGGAATGCGACTCTTCGCCGTATTGGCGCAAGATGCGTTCCAGTTCTTTTTCCGTCCAGCCATTCACGATTTCCTCGGTCGTTTCGACGCTCCTCTTTGCGCCGCCGAAACTCATGTCGAGGGGGGTGTCTGCCTGGAAAGAAAAGCCGCGTTCACGGTCAGCCAGCTGGGCCGATGACAGGCCTAAGTCGAGCACTAGCCCATCGAAGCTGCCGATCTTTTCCAACCAGCCTTCGGTTTCGAGGTTCTCCTTCATCCGACTGAAATTGTCAGGGATCACATGTATATTATCGATGCCCGATGCTTTGATGATTTCCGCCTGCTCATGAGCCAAAGGATCCAAGTCGAATCCGATGACCCGTCCCGGCTGGCACTTTGCCGCGATAGCCTTGCTATAGCCGCCGCCGCCGAAAGTCCCGTCCAGATAATTGCCGCCCTTGACCGGCTCCAGATATTCGATAACCTCTCCGAGCATTACCGGTATATGATAATTGGACATGCTAAACGTCTAATTCGCCCAGGGCCTCAGCGATGTCGCCGCTCTTGGCTTCAGTACCCTCTTTATAAGCCTCCCAAATCGCTTCATCCCAGATTTCCAAACGATCGAACAGGCCTGCAACGACGGTCGTCTTGTTCAGGCCGGCGAACTTGCGCAGATGTTCCGGCAAGATGATACGACCCTGGCTATCGAAATCGACTTCAGCAGCTCCGGCCAGCATCAAACGCGAAAAAGCTCGGGTATTGGCCTTGCTGATCGGCAAAGCGGCCAACTTCCTGGCCAACTGTTCCCACTCTTTCTTCGGATAAAGGAACAAGCAACTGTCCAAACCCTTAGTTACCACGGCACCGCCCTCCAACAGTACGCGAAATTTAGCTGGTATCGCCAGCCTTCCTTTTGCATCCAGATTGTGCTTGTATTCGCCGATAAACATAAACCGTAATTCGTCTTAGGGCTCAGGAGGAGTGCGGCTAGCCGGGCTAACCGAACCCCTTTTGTGCCTTAGAGCCAGTAATGACTCGGGCAAGGCTGACAAGCATGGGTAAACGGGCTAGGCGAGTGGGCGGGAGGCGATTGGATAATCCTCCACTTTTCCCCACTTTTCACCTTTCTTATTTCATTCTACCCCACGAATAGGCTGAAGTCAACCACTTGCCTCCACTTTACCGCCAATCCTAATAGGCGAATATTAAACAAAATATATAAAAAATCACCCCCTAACAAAAGGTGGGGATGATTTTTTTCCAGAAAATATGAAGATTATTCTTTTTTATCCACAGGAAAATCCTTTTTTAAAGGCTTTTCTTCTTCACGACGAATTCGGGGGTATTATCATAAACAGGCTCAACGTACGCCTTGCCTGCCCGATTGGCTTCATTGGCAGTGCCTTCGACCGGAATCTGCAAAGCGTAAGCCATGGCGTTGGCAGTAACGATTCCGATGCGCAACGAAGTGAAGCTTCCGCCCTGGTTGGCCACGATAATCTTATCCAGATCGACCATGCGCAAGCCTGCCTTGGCCAAAGCGCGATCGATGGCTGGCAAAAGCTCTTCGGATTGACGGCGGCGGGCCGGCACTTTTTCTTCAGCAATCAACCCTTCATCCCTATATATAGCGGCAGTCAGCTCTTCGGGGTCGGTTGTATCTACTTTTAAGATGTTCATAAAATATTTTTATGCTCTTTAGGATTTTTAACATATCCGCCGGAAATAATAAAGCCTGACAGCAACCGACCCGCTTGCGGCGGGCCGGTTAAGATATTTGATTTCGGCTTAAAACCAGAGGTGCATCAGCTGGCCGATGACTTTCAATCGGCGGAAACGGCGAGGTTGCGCGCGCCTTATTTCCAAAGCTTCTTCATAGACCTGCTCGATGCCATCGGTAATATCCTTCCAATTGTAGTGCTTCAGGACATGTTCCCTGTTGACTCGCCGGTTACGGCTGACTGCCTCAGGAGCAACTAAGACTGACTCGAGCTTGTGGCGCAAATCGCGGATACTCTTGCTCTTGAAGACGTAATCATTGCCCGGCAGGGCCTCGAGATTTTCCGGGATATCGCTGACCAGCACGGCCTGCTCGTAGGCCATAGCCTCGAGCAAAGCGATGGACAAGCCTTCAGATTCTGATGGCTGGACGAAGATATAGGCGTGGCTGAACAGCTGCTTCAAGGCTTCGCCGGTCTGATTGCCGGTAAAGATAATCCTTGGATCGCCTTCGGCCAAGCGGCGGATCTGCGCCACGTAGCTATCAGTGAAGGCGCTGTCGCCGACGATGACCAGCTTCTTGTCGGTTTCAATCTTCTTGAAAGCTTCGATCAGATAACCGATGCCTTTGTGCTTGACCAGCCGGGAAACTGCCAGGACGTAGCCGCCAGGGATGAGCTGCCAGGCATCCAAGGCGTCAGTGTCGCCGACCGGCCTGACAGTCACTCCGTTTGGTATATAGACGATATTGTTGCGATATTTCTTCTGCGCGTAAGCCTGCAGCGTCTTCGACACGGCAATGGCGCGGTCAGACAGCTTGCAGCAGACCAGCTCGCCGAATCTCAGATAGAACTTGGCCAGGCTGTTCCACTTCTGGTGCATGTAGCACTGGGTATGGAAAGTGGCTACTACCGGCGTGCGCGGCTTCAAGAGCTTGACCAGCCACAAAAGGGACGATGGCCCGATGGAGTGGAAGTGAACCACATCGACGTCGCGGCGAGCGACGTCGAGGCAGGCTAGGAAGGTGTGGCTTATAGCATCGAGATGCTTGGAGTTGACACTCGGGAGGCTAACCAGATTGACGCCGCGGAAGGACGCAAGGTCAGCCGGCGTGTAATTGCGGCGAGTGTAAACGTACACCTCGTGGCCGCGCTGCGCCAGGTTGATGGCCAGATCCTCGACGTGCTTTTCGACGCCGCCGAATTTGGCTGGTATTCCTTTTTGTCCGATTACGGCAATTCTCATGGGAATATAATATTACAGATATATTAAGGTTTTGTTACGATGACAGGTCCAGAATTAAGCAAGGATTGATCGATGGTGGCAATGATGTAAAACTCGCTGCGATAGATGACGTTGGCCCAAGTGGAGCCTACCCTCACGCCGCCTTCGGTACCGAAATTGTAACCATAGATATAAACTACGCCGGTAACCTGGTTAAGCTCTTTTACCATCTCGACGGAGCGGACGACCTTGCGGATCGACACCGGGCCGAAGTCAGCCTCATTGCTGGTATACTCTCCGACCTTGACCGAAACGTATCCGTAGTGATAGGTATCAAGCAATCTAATCCTGATTTCCTGTCCGTCAGCAGTCGGATAGACTCCGATCATCTGGACCCTGGGATTGATCACGGTATGATTCTGATCCGCGTATTTGTAGGTAACCAGGTTCTCCCGTGAGTTGATCGAGAAGCCATAGCCTCTGATCGTCAGGATTCCAGTATTCAAGTCGATCTGAGCGTCAGTGATGGTCGGTCGGACCGACAAACTCACTTTGCCATCGTCTTGCCAACGGTCATAACGCAGATTGACCGAAGAATATTTGTTTGAAATCGCCATCGGAGCGGTCAGGGTCACGACTGTGCCGTTGGCGCCGACCGTGACGCTATCCGGAGTGACCTCGACTTTCTCGCTGGTAGTCAATGTGAAGACGACTTTAGCCAAGTTGGCATTGCCTCCGACGCCATAAGCGGTGATAGCCATCGGCTGCCCCGGCTGGACTGGATCAGGGGCGACGCTGATGATCTTAGGAATTATTTCCAAAGGCAGAAAATTGGATTTCTGATTATTCATGACGATGGCGACGAAGCCGGTCTGGGCCGAGTTTGGCACGACGACGGTAATGCTGCCGCTGGTCTGTTTGACGACCGGGGCCATGACACGCTGGCCGTAACCTTGGAATTCGATCGCCGTGGTCGAGCTGGCATCAGGGTTGATGCCCTCGCCGGTCAAGGTGATGGTTTCGCCGATGGCTGCTGCCGGCAAGCGCTCCGCCGTCTGGGTCGAGAAACGGCTGTTCTTGGTCGCGATAGCCTTCAAACGGGGCTTGGCCGAATATGACAATGCCTGACCCTTGTCGGAAACCACGCCGTTGACAGTAACGGTCACGGTCGCGGAATTGGCATTCTTCAAAGCCACGGTCTCGATCAATTCATCATTCTCGAAAATATCGACGACCTTGGCAGATTGGGTACCGATGGCCTTGCCCTGGCTGTTCCAATAAGTGACTACCGGGCGGCTGGAAATGCCTTTGCCGTAAATCAGTAATTTGTCGCCGACTTGGTCGTAACCGCGCTGGCTCCAAACCATCTTATAGATGACAGGCTTCACCTTGTAGGCAACCTGGGTGGTGCGATTCTCCGTGCTCTTGCCGGCGACGTTCTGGAACGAAGTCTGCATGAACATATTGCCGGCAACCACGCCGGTCGGGAGCTTGATGGTAACGTAATTCAGCTGCGAATCGAAACGGATCGGCTTGAGCCATTTATCCCATACCTTGCCTGCCTTGTCGGTCACTCGGACCACGACGAAGCTGGCATCGGCTGCCGGATTGAAACCGGTGACACGGATAGTGGCATCCTGGTTGGCTTCGAGCATCGATGGGATCAGCTCGATAATCTTCGGCACGACATTGTAATTGAACTGTCCGACGGGCTGGCCTTTGATATAGACGCGGCCGACTCCGCCGAAAGTCTGGGGATAGAAGCTGAAATATGCGACTGAGCCGGTCATGCTGTCGATGCGGAATTTCTTACGTTCCGGCTGGGCGGTCGCTGGATTATAATAAGGAAGCTCGACTTCTATGTCGCCTTCGGACAAGTAGCTCAAGTTATTGAACTGCAAGACCTTCCTGGTATCGCCGATCGAGCCGCGAATCTCGGAGGTCGTCAATTTGCTGTTCAATTCCACCAACGAGACGCCATCGAGGAACATGGTGGTGCCGGAGGCAGTATCGCCGAAAGCGAAGACCATGAGGCCTGGCTCGGCGGCAGTGATTTCCGGTGCGACAATCTGGCTGTATTCGCCATATTCGGTGCCGACCGACTGCTCGAAAAGAGGCGTTCTCGGCACATAGCTTGAGCTGTTCTCCAAATAGACAGAAAGCTTGCTCGGCGCAGAGGCCTTGGCGTAATAGCGCAGCCAATACTGCTTTCCTGGCTCCATCAAGAAGGCATTGGATTTGGAGCCGACCAGACCGGCGCTGGCTCGATTGCCAGCCGGACCGGAAACTTCGATTCCTGCCGCGTACGAACCTTGTCCGAAAGCGGACTCATAGGAGCGGAATAAAGTATATTGGCGAGCGGTATCGGTCTGCCAGATACCCCAGCTCGTGTAGAGATCGGTTTCAAAACTGCCGCCCTTGATCATGTTTGCGCCCGGTTTGGCAGGCAGAGGCATGGGATCGGCTGCGTTGGCCGTAAGCACGACTCCCTGGGCCACCACTGAGACGATCAATAGGAGCGAAACGATCGATTTGATTTTTACCTTCAAACTACTTGGGTAGTTCATACGGTTTCGCTTAAAAAATTAAAGCCATCGACGAAATATATCGATAAACAATCTATACTACTATAAATGGAATATTTTGTCAAGGGTTTTTAAGGTTATTTACTATTTTTTATTTAATATTAGCTATTTATATCTAAATCAACCCTTCGTATATTTCACTGATTTTGCTGTAAAATTGTCCACTGCCGAACGTTTTTGACAACTCTTTCGAAGCCTCGGACATGGCGCCGTAATCGGCCCGATCAAGCCTTCGGATGGCCTCTTTGAGCTCTTCGACATTGCCAGGCGCGAAAGTGAAGCCGTTTTGGCCAGAACCGACCAGTTCGGTCAATCCGCCGATGCGGGAAACCAGCAAAGGCCGGCCCGCCGCCAAGGCCTCAATCAGACTGTAAGGCATATTTTCCGGCCAACGTGCCGGCAGCACCACTGCTTTGGCACCTTTGATCAATCTGGCCAAGGCGCTTCCTTCCTGATAACCCAAAAATTCTACCCTGCTTCCCAACTCCAAAGCCTTGGCCTCAGCCTCCAAGCTTTCACGCTCAGCGCCTGTGCCGACTATCTTAAGCGATGTTGCGCTATTGGCTGCAGCCTTCAGTAAATCGCCGACACCCTTCTCTTCGGTCAGGCGTCCGAAATACAGCAGATAATCCCCTGCTGATGCGCCCGCCTCGCCTTCAAGCTCTGCGCGCTGTCCATCGCCTAGAAAATTATAAACCACCGACATCTTTTCCTTGGGCATGCCGAAGGCGATCGAAACATCGGCCATGAAGCGGCTTGGAGCAACAAAATGATCAACCAGATCGTAGTTCTTAAAAACGCGTCGATGAAGGTAAAGTTCCAGCATGCTCATCAAGCTTTTGGCTGTCGAATCTTTAACGCAACGGTTCAAAGCGCACTGGTAATATTTGCCGCCCTTGCAACGCTCGCAATATTGCCCTTTCGTATATAACTGATAACTCGGACAAATCGGCTGGTAATCATGCAAGGTCATCACCACCGGAATTCCATGCTTCTTCAGGACACGGATAATCGACGGGGTCAGCTGATGAGCTACGTTATGCAGGTGGGCGATATCGGGCCGTTCGTCACGCAGCAACCGCTTGAGCTGGCTGACCGCTTCCCAGTTGTAAAAAAATTTGAATAAGGCTGAAAGGCTGAAACTATCAAAATCAACCGGCTTGGCAAAATACTTCGCGTACGGCGTCGGCTGATTCTGCGGATCCTGCATCGAGAACGGTATGACCGTGTGGCCGTTCACCTCCAGCAGCTTGGACAACTCGAAGAGATGGCGTTCGGCTCCGCCTTTGAGATAATAGAATTTGTTGATTTGCAGGATTTTCATTTTTTGATTACAAATAAATTTTATGAACAGACAAACTTCGTGAGTCCACAATTTTAAAGGATTCCATTTTATCAAACTTGGAAACTTTCTGGCATCGCTCCTTGAAGGAATAAAAATTCGTAAGCTTTTCGCAGAAAAGCCCCAGAATTTTTCCTGACTGAAAGGAGCGATGCCAGAAAGTCAATTCACAAACCCTAAACCTTGGCACCAAAAAACTTGTGCTTCAATATCCACCAGCCGACGGTCGGCAGGTGCCGGCGCATCTCGCCGCGGATCGTACAGATGATCCATGACTCGCTCATCTTCTTAGCCTCCATCTCTTGCCTGGCCTTTTCCGCTTCTGGCGAGAACCAGGTTTCGGCCAACTTGCCGTCGCCCAGATTGCCCAGCTTCTGGCTGATCAAGTTGCTCGGATAAATCGTGCCGCTCGGCTCGATGAAAAGCGAATCCTTGGCGGCGCCGGTCGGCAACAAACGCTGCTGTTTCCTGGCGTAAAGAAGCAGGCCGTAATCATAGAAAGCTCGGAGCCAGCGTTTGATCTTCCAGCTCTTAAGCTCCTTCTTGATGAGATAAGTAAGATCGCGCTCGACCGCAGCCAAAGCGGTGACGCGGTTGGACTCTTTTTGGAAGTAAATGTCGGAATTCTGCACCAGGGCCAAAGCCATCTCGATGCCGAGCTCGCGCGAAAGGTCATAGACTTTCGGCAGTTCGCCGGCATTGTCGTCCATGATAGTAAAGCTCAACCCGAGGTTGGCGACACCCGACTCCTTGAGCATCTTGATCGTCGCGATGGCGCGCTCGAAGATTCCGGGAATGCCGCGGATCTTGTCATGGACCGGGCCGAGTCCGTCGATCGAAATGCGGACACCCGCATGCGGGTCGATCGCCAGGACCTTGCCGATCTGGTCGCGGATCAGCTCGGTGGCCAGGCCGTTGGAAGAGATGATGATCTGGGCCTTGGGCGAGACTTCCTTGATGATCCTGACTATTTCCGGCAGGTCTGCGCGCAGGAACGGCTCGCCCCCCGTCAGATTGATATGCTTCAACGTCGGGGCGAGGTTGCGGAAGTACTCGAGCGGCAGCTCGGCCGGATGCTCGTCCTGCCAGATGTTGCACATCTGGCAACGGGAGTTGCAGCGGTAGGTGATGGCGATAGTCGCATCGATCGGTTGATAGGTTTTCATATGATTAATGTATGAATAGTCTTAAAATGGAAATCTTCAGCGTGTGCATCAGCTTGACCAGCTTGCGTTCGAAAAAATGCTCCGGCCGATGCTTGCCCATGAAATATTCCAAGTTGTCGCGCTCCATCTTCATGCGTTCAAGGGTGCGCCGGCCGCCGGCCGAATAGCCGTGATAATGGAGCACTCTGGCTTTTGGCAGATAGACCACCTGCCAGCCGGCCTCGGTCGCCCGGGAACAGAAATCGATATCCTCGACGCCGAAAAAGAATTTCTCGTCCAGCTCCCCGATTTTCTCCAATAGCTCCCGCTTGAGCATCAGGCAGCCGCCCGAGACCCAGCCGACTTGTCCGCCGTGAGCGAACAATGAACGGTTGAAACGGTTGGGGTAAAGCAGGCTGCCGCCAGGAACATATCTATAAAGGGTCGACAGGCGTATCAGCTCCGACAAAGGACTGAACGATCGGCCGCAACTGACTTGGAACTCTCCGTCCGGGTAAGCCATCTGCGGCCCGACGATACCGGCTTGGTCGTTGCGTTCGAGATAGTCGGCCAGCTTGCCGATGGCGCCGGCTTCGACGATCACGTCGGAATTAATCAAAAGTATAAATTCCCCTTCGGCCAAGCGCATGCCTTGATTAGCAGCGCGGGCGAAGCCGAGATTGGAATCATTGGCGATATAGCGTATGCGTTCGTCGGTAAAATCCTCAATATGCATCGGCGCGGACGATCCGTTGTCGATCAGGATTATTTCCTGGATGTATCCGTCGGCACGCTCAAGCAGCCGCACGATCGCGCGGCCTGTCAGTTCGGGGGTGTTGTAATTAATGATTACTGCTGATACTTTTTTCATACGCGCTTATATTTATCAAAGCTCCGAGAGAGAGCCAGAAGACCAAGGCATAAGGCAGGGCCAGGAAGGTCACTTCGACCAGGCCGTTGATGAAGGCGGCCATCAGCATGGCAATGACGCCATAACCGAGCCAGCGTTCGCGGGGGGACCGGCGCTTGGTATAGACCGCTTGCCCCATGACGCTGGCCATGAGCAGCGTTACCATGGCGACGCCGAGCGCTCCGAGATCCACTGCGGCTTGGAGGATGAAATTATTCAAGAGGTCGCTCTCGTCATAACCGAGCATCTTCTTGAAGTATTCCACCTGCTGGCCGGCGCCGACGCCGAATTGCCAGTGGTTCTCCAATATCTTCCAGGAAGTCTTATACTCCAAGAGACGATACTGCGTGTTGGCATCGGCCAGGGTGTTGGCGACGCGCTCCCATAGCACGACCGCCACCGGAGAAAACATCAGGATGATCGTCAATACCGTGGCTGACGCCGCTATCATCAAGGCGGTGCGGCGCTCACGGATCTTGACGAACAGGAAGGCTAAGCCGATTCCGAGACTAATCAGGGCGGCCTTGCCCAACGAGAGAAAAATCGCGGCCAAGGCGACGATGATGACGCCCAGCCAGATGAAGCTGCGCTTAGTCTGCTGGTGGCGCCACAGGTAATAGCTGGTCAGCAGCAAAGTGAGGCAGACCATGATGGCCGCCGTAGTGGCGAGCGGCGCCACGGGCAAGACCACCCCCTTGCGGTCGGTAAAGAATTTCTGCGTGCTGCCGAGCTGGAAAAATTTATAAGCGATTTCCCCGGCAATGATCAGGATCGTGATGCCGATGGAACGGTAGAAGGCGGAAACCCGCGGTGCCGAATCGATCAGATTGCGCGCCATAAAAAAGGCGAGGCAGCTGAAACCGAGTATCTTGATGACATAGATGTATGCCGTCGCGCTCATGCCTGCCTGGTACGAACTGGCTGCCAAAACAAAAGTCGCGAATAATGCCAAGGTAATCCAATCTACGACCACCTTATTCCAGGTGTTGGCGACCGTGCGGTCGATCAGGAAGACGATCAGGACGAAAAGGAGTATCGCCTCGGACAAGGTCATCTCATACAGGAGTCCCGGCCGGACTTCGAAAAATATAACCTTGCCCAAAGTGAGCAGCGGCAGGGCCAAAAGCAAAAGCCGCCACAGTTCCTTGCGCCAAACGAAGAAGAAAAATACTGCCGCCACAAAAACTAAGGCAAGGGTGAAGCTGCTAAGCTTGCTTAACAGCAAAAAACTGGCCAAACAGCCGAGGAAGAGGCCGATTTTGGATAAGATTAGCTTACTTTGGCTTAAATTTTGCGTTATTGCTAATGTCGCCATAGGTTTGCTTGGACTAATATATATATCATATTTTGCCATTTTTGTCAACTACCGTTCCCTTTTTTGGATAAAAAAAGGGGCGCTACTTGGGGGTAGCGCCCGGGTGATACGAAAGAACTTGCAGCTTACTTGCAGGCTGCTTCTGCCTTGAGGTTGGTGCCGCCTTCGGAGCGGTCGACCGTCAGGCTCTTGACCGTGTGGGTCTTGGCCCAGATGACTTTGCCGTTGGCGAGGTTGACGGGGTGGAAGCGCCCGTCAGCGATCTTGGATTTGGCGATCGTGAAATCGCCGGAAGAATCCTTGACCAGCTCATAGCCGGTCATGTCGCCCTGGCCCCACTGGTTCTCGTCGCAGGCCGCGTAGATGGTGCCGGACTGATTCAGTCCAGCCATGGCGCGTGCGGGCACGCGGATAGTGTCGCCGTCGACACAGACCTGGGATACGCCAGCGAATGCCAGCGCGCTGCTGAGGGTGATGGCCAGAGCCACCGTGATGGAACTGATAAGACGTTTCATAACTATTCCTCCTTCTGTAGTGTGGAGAACACTGTCTCCGGGTTGCTTCGGAGCCTAGCTCCGTAAAACCCGGAGCGCGGTTCCGAATGGGTTGATAGTTGACTTCTGCCTTATGGTTCGCTTGTTACCTCCTGTTTAATGGAATGAGCTCATTATTCACAATATTACAGTGAACTTCAGAGTATAGTCCATCATGGGGAGTTTGTCAAGGCCTAGGGCTGATCCGGGGTCGGAGCAGGCACCATGGTCTTGAGCGGGGGTGATGCGGGCGCTTCCTTGGCCTGAGCCTCAGCTACGCCGCGGTCAGACCAGGCTTTGACTACCTGGTGGTAAGCCTTCTTCAAGGTCCGGTCGAAATTCCAGACCAGGTTAGCCCCGAAGGTGTCGCTGGGGTCGTCCTTGCCGATGTTAATGCGGTAACGGGCCGACGGCTCGAGCTGTTCCTCGAGGACTTTAGCGCCGACGTAAGGCTCGACGCCGGTCATCTTGGCACCCGGAGTGTGATCCACTACGAGGCCGGCCAAGGGTTCGACCGTGTCGCTGGCATAGGCGGATGCCTGTACCATGACTGCGTACTGCGATTGGTCGCGACGCGGGTCCTGCACTGTTGTCAGCGGCGTGCCGTTGACCGACGACTTTTTCTTGCCGCCGATATCGATGTTGGCGCTGCCGGCGACCTGCACTTCGCTCGGCCAGGAGTGGCCGGTCTTGTGCAGGTGTCTGGCTTCAAGGTTGATCAGCTCGTTTTCTTCGGTGCCGTCGTAGCCGGTGTTGTTGTACGCTCGGCCCTTCTGCTCGCCGTAGCGGAGGTGCAGGATCGACAGGTCGTTGGGTTGGCGATACTCCGCCACCCCGCCATAGACGATTTGGTTGCCGTTGAACTTCAACAGGCTCCCGTTCTTCTCGCCGAATTGGCCGTCCCAACCGACGCCTTTGATGGAAACGCCGGGAACGAACTTGCTGTCTTCGGAGCCGCAGTAGCCGGGGAAGATGTCCATTTCCCCGCCGTAGATCATCTCATGATCCTTGTTGGGGTAGTTGACTCCCCAGCGCGGAGCCATGAAGAGCGAACCCTTGTAGTCGGGGGCCCAGCTGCAACTGGTGCATGGCGGCTTGCTGGCAGGCGGTGCCTGCTTTGGCGGCTGCTTGGCCGGCGGAGGCGGAGACCCCTCCTTCTTTACTGGCGGTGCGGGCGGCGGTTGTTGCGGTGCTTCTGGCGGTGCGGGCGGCTTCTCTCGGGAACTGATTTCCAGGTTGTTGCACTTGGCCGTCAGCGTAATCCTCCAGAAGCGCCCTTTATGCTCGAACTCCGGCCAGACCTGCGCCTGAAGCTCTTCTTTGCCGGACCAACGGGCCGTATGGACCCATTGGTAAGCGCCGAAAAGGATCCAGTCGAAATCGGTACCGGGCTTGACGGTCGCCGCTTGCGGGGCGTTCGTCGTGAAGCTCTTGATCAGGAGATCTTTCAATTCCTGATCGTCGGTCGGCAATTGGCTCAGGGCTTTGCGATGATCGCGCTTCCCGAAGGGGTTGCCGCCGGCTACTGTCCAAAGGAATACTCCGGCCGTAGTCTTCACTACAGGCTTGCCAGTCTTGGCCGCTTCGGCTTTCTGGGCCTTTTTCTCGGTTGGCACCGGGGTTCTGGCCGATTGGGACACTGTGCCGACTAACGGGATGACGAGGGAGTCTTGCGGGTGGATCAGTCTCGGATCCTTGATACCGGGATTGGCTTTATGGATCCGGGTCCACAGGTTGCCGTCGCCGTAATAGCGCTCGGCGATCTTCCAAAGGCACTCGCCTTCGTCCACTTCATGTTTGAGCTCAGTCACAACTTCGGCCTTTTCGGCTTTTGCGGCAACTGGCTGCGCGGGACGGGCCGAGGCGCGATGGCAAGCGATGCAAGCTTGCTGCGCTGTCGGCTTCGCGGTTGCGGCTATATTGACCTGCTTGTCTCCATCCTGGCTGCCCATAACCGGGGCGATCAGGACGAATAAAGCGATCAGTATGGACATGATCAGCTTTCTCATGGCTCTACTCCTTTCCTCCAACTGTCTAGAGCTGGAAAAATTGAATTCCTTTTGCACGCTTTCATCCTATTCCTGTTTCTTCCGAGTTAACGGAAGCGACATGTCACGCCTTTCGGACGCGACTGCGACGGACCCGACGGGTCAACGCCTAGCCTGCTGGGAGCCGACGGCTTCCTACCAGCTTACTTGGGAATATTCTGACAGCGGCAACAAAGCGATGTTACGGACTTCGTATGTCTGTGCGACCGAGGCCGCGAGTCAAGTCACTCAGCCAGGAAATATTTCGGTACGTACCCCAACTGATTGAGGCACGCGTCATAACGACGGTTGTACCGGAACATCCTGGCCACGTCGCCGGATGTAGGCTGATACTGCTCGTAGCCGGGGAAATTCGTCTTGTCCGCGATGAAAATCTCGGGGACGGTGATGAATTTCATTGCCGCTACGATTATCGCCGATTCCCTGAAACCGATGAACGGCAGGGTCACGAGGATCTTCCAGTCGCTGCCAAGCCACTGGGCAAAGCCGTAAACCTTAGAATCCTTCCACATGATCTCCTCCAGCTGCTTGTCTGTCAGCTTGCTCGAGGGATTGAGGACAAGGCGATGCTCTTCGGCTAGATACTGCCGCATCCACTTCACCTCTTTGACCAGAGCGCTGGAGTAGATGTCCAGAAGCTGCCTGAATTCTTCCGAGTCGGTGGCTATCGCCTTGGCGAAGTCCTGCCCGCTCTTGAATTTCGGCAGATAGGGCTCGAGCTCTTTGTAGTCGAGCTTGCCCGCTTCTTTCAATTTGATCTCAGTGCCCTGCCCGTAAGCGGCGGTCATGGTGCGGTTGAACACCCCGATCAGCGCGCCTTCGAAATCCTCAGGCTTGGCTGACGGGATGGTGACAAAAAGCGGCTTAGTGCAAGCCATCTCGACGAGCGGCTGCTCGAACAGGCTGACTGCGTGGAGTTTCAGAGGCTTCCTGCCATTTTTGAAGATGATATAGGCGGGCCAGGTGGTCCGCTGTTCCCCGCCTTCTGCAAGGTCGAGCTGGGGGTGCAGGGGCAAGGTTATTGCCGTCACCTGCTTGACCTGCCTAGCTGGCAGAGGTATGAGGTGCATCTCTTCCTTGCGCATGATTTCGTGCGCGCAGCCGGAAATGAGGCCGCTGAACATCATCGCTGCGATAAGCTTGACCACTACTTTCATGACGCCCTCCTTTCGGCTTTCTCGTTATGGCCGGAGCCGTTGATGTCGATCACCTTCCTGTCTGTCAGGCTGGTGATGATTTTTGCGTCCTTCAATCTTACGAACTGCTCGCGAAACCTTTGGGGTTTTTTGATGCAAGTCCGGATCGAGTGGCGCAAGCTGTCGATGTTCGAACTGTTGAAATTCTGTCCTGAGGCATTGGTGAAAGGCGAATACCAGATGCCGTCGCGATACGTGACCTTGACGGCATATCCGATAACATACACCTCCCTTACCTCTTCGTCTTGCTGCGCAGTTTGCTGCAGGAGCTTTCCTTGTATCGCCTCGCGCAAAGTGCGCCTGTCCTGGTAACGAAACCAGAACAAGAGGCAAAAAAGAAACATGATTCCTGCGAAGCCAATTGCGCACATCAAGTTCCAAAATCCGTCCGTGGCAAACTCCAAGCTGAACATGGCGTGCTCCTTCTGTTTTCCTCAATCTAGAGGAGGATTATCGGTCATCTGACCGGTTTACTGTCTCGTATTGTCAATGAACCGCAAGTTTGTCTCTTTCTGACTCCGTCGATACGACCGGGCCAGACGCGAAACAACCTTCTAGAGCAAGTTGCCTATATTGCCCTGATTCAAGATATCATCGATATCGAACTCATTGCTTTGCGGCTTCTGGATCGGCGCGGCTGTCGGCGCGGCCATCGGCGCTTCTGCCGGAGGAATCGCGGCTTCTCGCGGCAACGGCTGGGCTGTCTCCTGGACGTGCTGCGGCTGCTGGCTGCTGATCGGCTCGATCGCCGATGCAGCTGCTGGCATAGCCGCTGGCGCACCGACTGTTTCGACCGCCGCCCTGGAAAAAAGATAAAGATAAAACAGCCCGAATATCAGACCGATAACCGGACCCAGGACCATGTTCAGAACGATATTGGGGCGCACCGGCCATTTCGAGGCTATCGGCTGATCGATCACTTTGACCTCGACTTTGTCGCCAGTGCCCAAGAAGACACTGCTCTTATTCTTCAACGTCAAGTCGACAGCCTGGGCTACCTGCTCTGCCTGATATCTGTCGGTATGGAAGACGGATATCTCAATCACCCCGAGATCGCCGTATGACCTGGCCACGATCATGTCTTGCCAAGTCTTGGCGCGCTCGTGCGGGTCGTTGCTGAAATGATCTTGATCGATATTCAAGCCGGATGCCAGGACTTCCTCCAAAAAAGAATTCGAGGCGACGATCTTGGTCAGGACTCCGCCAAGATATTCATTCGCCTTGGCTGCTACGAACGGGTCGGCACCCTCCTGGCTATTTTGGATTATCAGCAGGCGCGACTGTGCTCGGAATTCGAGCGGTCGCAGGAAGGTGAAAGCTAAGGCGAACAAGGTAAAAATCAAGACGCTCATGACGAGAGTAATCTTGCCTTTCTTGATCAATTGATAGAATTGGGCTAACTCCATATTGTTTTTCCGACCAGGCTAGCAAATCCCTGCTCATAGCGGCGTAGGGATTAAACTGATAGCTTTAAAATTGATATATTATGGTAACATTTTATGCTAAAAATGTCAATAGAATGGGTATTTTCTCGCAAACAAAAAATGCCATTTCTGGCACCTTGCAAATAGTTCAATTTTTTTGGCTAATTATACACCAAATTCATCAATCAAGATCAATCGCTTGCCTTCAAGGACGTTGTAAAGGAATACGTCAGTCATGCCTAGACGAAAGGTAAACTCTCCCGGTTCCATGAATGTGAAGTTCACTTCCCGTCCTAATTCTTGCTCCAACTGAGTCAAAAGGGCGACCAACTTGACCTTGTTAATCTTGCCGACAATCAGGATGTCGATCGGCGAATCAAGCAAATTCACAAAAACCCCAGTCAGCACCAGCAGCTTTATGCGGCCAAGCTTCATCAGGCGGTCCAGGAAGTCGCGTTCATAAAGGATTTGGGATTTGACGATCAGGGCCTTGAGCTCTTCCTTTAAGACAAAATTGGGGTCGAGACGGTAATGTTTCTTTTCTTGCTTCGGGCCGTTCTTGTCGTCGCCGCCGACCTCCTCGGCCAGAATGTGCTCAATCATGCCGAATTCGACCAGATTGTCCAACTCCTTCTTGACCGGAACCAGCTGCAGCTTAAGCAGCTTAACGATTTCAACCAAGGTTAGCCGTCGATCGGGCGACAACAAAAAAAGCTTCATCAGCTTGACGCGGGTACGTGATCCGAATAGCTTTTCGAGCATAGGCAAAAGTTAATCTGCAAAACCGACGATGAATTACGCTTGTTCTTTACTATTATTTTATAGTATAATATAGTGGCAGTCAATTCATTATTGGCTCTATTTTTTATCGTGAGTTGAAGATGAATGTTTTATAAAATTGCTCAACTCATCCTGACGCCCGCCCAAAAAAGCAGCCAGCTGGGCGAGGTCTATCTGGCTCAACCCGACGCCCATAAAGAGGGGCTTGCCGGGCGTCTTTTCATACTGATAGAACTGCCGGCCAACGCCTCGGGCGGGGCCAAATTCATCAATTACCTGGTCAGCGAACTGACTCACAACTACTACCAGAACGAGAAGCTGATCCTGCGCGAGCGTTTGAGCACTATCAAGATCGAGCACATCTTCGAAGCCGCCTTGGCCAAGACCAACAAGAATCTGGCAGATTTCATGCAGAATCCAGCCATCGACTTCGAGCTGCGCTCCATCAGCGCCACGGTCGGCGTTATTTTCGAAAACGAGCTCCATTTTTCCATCATCGGCGCCAATAAGGCCTTCTTAGCTTATCTCAACCCCAAAGACCAAGACGGACGCGATTACCGCATCACCGAAATCACCGGACGGATCGACTCAGAACCGCCCGCCCCGGTCGTTTCTACCAAGATTTTTTCCAACGTCATCAACGGCCAGTTGCCTGAAAAAGGCTACTTCATCTTTTCTAACGAAGCTTTGCCCGAATACGTCTCTTCAAAGCAGCTCATGGAAATCGTAACGACCCTTTCCCCTGTTTCAGCCGTCGAGCAGCTGAAAAACCAGCTGACCAAAGTCAACGCCTACGTTTCGTTCCTGGCCCTGATCATCAAGAACACCGTGGGACAGGCGGCCAGTCCGGCCGACCGGGTCATCCTTTCAGGCTCAAGCCAGAACTCGATAAATTCCCTCAATTCGACGGAGCAGGCGACCGAAAGGCTGCTCACCCCTTCCGGCGTAATCGATTTCAAATCCTGGCTCCAGAAAATCACCCGCTGGCGGCCTGGTCCGGGATCTTCCCCGTCAAAATCCTCCAAAGGCGGGCAACTATCCATCTCAGACCGCGTTGCCAGCAAAAAACGGACCGGACTGTTCTGGCTCAAAAAATCATCACAGATCATCTTGGCCTTCTTCCTGGTGCTTATCGATTTGATCAAAGGTTTGCCGCAGGCGCTGAAAGCGGACCAATGGCTGAAACGTCTGGCGTCAGCCAGGCAAGGCATCGGCAGCTTCTTTCTCTGGTTCAAGAATCTCGAACGCAAGCACCAAGCGATAATCATCGTCGTACTGGTAAGCATCGGCTTCTTCGTTGAGAACCTCTTCACCTTGAAGCAACGCAACTACGAAGAAGCCCTGAAACAGAACCGTCAGGATTCAGCCAAGATAATCGAACAGAAAGAGACGGCAGTCGAGTCCAGCTTGATCTATAAGAACGAAGATGGGGCCAACCAGCTTCTTGCCGAAATCAAGCCGTTGCTCGACCAACTTCCGAACGATGACCCTCAATACGCCGAACTGTTCAAGAAATACGAGCAGCAGGTCGCCAAGCTGCGCAAAGAGAACAAGACCAACCCGACAGAAGCGGTCAATTTCACGCAGCTCAAGCCAGAAGCCAAGCCGGAAAACCTATCGCTTATCGGCAATCGGCTCATTGCCGGAGACACCGCCAACTCCGCTATCTACGACTTCGATCTGGCAGCCAAATCAGGCACGGCCCAAACGGACCTGGGCACGGCCGTTTCCGCTCTCCGCTTCCCTGCTTTGGACGAAAAAACGGTCAGCTTCCTGAACAATGACAAGATCGTCGAATTCGCGCCTGCAAGCGGCAAGGCCAAACAATACAGCCTAGCCGCGATCGGCAACCCTGCCGGCATAGCCAATCAAGCGATCTACAACGGCAAGCTATACGTGCTGAACACGGCCGATAAGCAGATATATCGCTTCAGCAAATCAGGATCGGCGTATGGCGGCGCTTCTGCCTGGCTGAAGCAGCCGGCTACGGAACTGGAATCAGCCGTCGCCCTTTCGATCGACTCGTCTATATTCGTCCTCGGAGCCAACGGGCAGATTTACAAATATCTTAAAGGTCAGGCTGAACAATTCACTGCAGCCAAAATACTCCCGCCGGTCACCAAGGCGGCTAAGCTTTTCATCGCTAATAGCAAATTCTTCATCTTCGAACCGGCGGCTAAGCGCATTGTCGTTTTGGACAAGAACGGCAACTTCATCAACCAGGCGACTTTCGACGGCTTGAACGAGCCTCGCGACGCCGCCTTTGCCGCTGATGGCAGCAAAGCCTATATCCTTTCGGGCACCAGCGCCTGGGAAATAAATCTATAAGCCTTTTTGAACATAAAAAAACGGGCGTACTTGCGTACGCCCTTTTGTTTTGCGGATTGAGCCCGCTAGGCTCTGGGAATGAAATGCACCGAATGCTTGGTGCCGGCCAAAGCGATGCCCTCGACATCGGGCATGATTTTCATGTCGAACTCAGGAAAAGGAATAGTTACCTTCCTGAAATTCATGAAGGTGAAACGCCGGTCGCCCATGATCTTGTCGATGATCTCGACGGTAGCCGTAATAGCGCGTCCGAAATCGAACGGCGAGATGCCGTAGTAGTGGCAATTTACGATTACTCCGTCGATGTGCTTGACGTGATGGTAATGCGCCGGTATCTTGGTGTCCTCGATTTCCTGTTCGTCCTGCAATCTGAGGCCGTCGACTTTCGGCACCCTGACCTCGACATTGTGCATGCGCGCCATTTCCTTGCGCTCACAAGCACTGGTCGCAGCGCTCCTTTCCAGCAGCTGGTGCGATTTGCGGTCCGTTCCCTCAAGACCATTGATGTCATCCTGGATTGAAAATGCGGCCAGAGCGATGGACAAAGACGGATTACTGAAACCTACGTTCCCTTTCATGACTGCCTCCTTGGTGGCGATGATTTGACAAAGAAAGAATACCCTGACACTCCGTAGTAATCTCCTTTCGTTATTGAAGGTGCCTGCTTTGGGTTAAAAGCACGAATTTTACTTTATAACATATTTTTATAAAAATGTCAACTACAAGGCTTTTCAGACAAAAAAAGAACGCCCTCGCGAGCGTTCTTTTTTTTATTTGAGTTGGCTTACTTCAAGGTAACCTTGCCGCCAGCTTCTTCGATCTTCTTCTTGATGTCCTCAGCTTCTTCTTTCTTGACACCTTCCTTCACCATCTTAGGAGCTGCGTCCACCAAATCCTTGGCGTCCTTCAAGCCCAAAGCAGTGATTTCGCGAACAACCTTGATGACGTTGATCTTGTTAGCGCCAGCATCGGTCAATTCGACATCGAAGCTGGACTTTTCCTCAGCTGCCGGAGCAGCTGGGCCGGCAGCAGCCATCATCATGGCAGGAGCAGCAGCGGAAACGCCGAACTTCTTCTCGAGAACCTTGACCAATTCGGCCAGGTCAATGACGCTCATCTTTTCGATTTCGGCAACGAGCGCCTGGAATTTTGCAGGAACCTCTACGGTTTCCTCGGTCTTGATTTCTTCAGTCATAGTTTTTAATTAATGATTTTTTAAAATGTGTTAGGCTTTCTGCTCCTCGATAGCTTTGAGGACATAAACCAGGTTGCGCAAGTTGCCAGCCAAGGCGTTGACGAAGCCGGATACCGGTGCGTTCAACGAACCGACCAACTGTGCATACAATTCCTGCTTGCTTGGCAATTTTGCCAATTCAGTCACTTCAGCTGCGCTGATAAAGCGACCTTCGAGAACGCCGCCGGCGAAATCCAGCTTGCCTTCGTTCTCCTTCTTATACTTGGCCACCAGCTTGGCTGGGACCACCTCGTCGCCGTACCCGAAAATCGCGGCCAACTGGCCATCCATCTTGCGGGCAGAAAAACCTTCCAGATTCTTGCCCTTGAAGGCCAGATCGATCAGGGTTTTCTTGGCAACAAGCATTTCGGCCTGCTCTTCCCTTAACGCATTGCGCAAGGATTCGCTGGCCTGCACACCGAAACCGCTGAAATTAGCGAAAACAACGGACTTGGCTCGTCCGACTCGCTCCTCTAAGGTTCGCAGCTCGGTCTGCTTCTTTACTCTGCTTTTAGCCATAATTATTATTTAATTACTCAAAAGGCGATTCATACAAAAAAACTGTGGCTTTACCACAGCAACAAGAACCTAAAAATGGCCCTCACCTCGGCAGGACTTATCTTGTGCGCCTGCGGTCTCTGGTAAAGCGATATTTTGATGTAAGATTATTCTAACAGATTAGCCATTTTTGTCAATAGCCGGCCCAAAACTACCTTTGACCCTCTTGCAAGCTATAAACCGGACCGATAGCTAAGTACTTCTTGCCTTTAATCTGTTCGATAATGACAACTAGCTTCAAGGTGCCGATATCCTCGGCGGTTTTTAGCTTGTCGAACGTAAAGACGGTGCGCTTCTCGCCAGCCTTGGCGACCAGATACTTCCTCGAAAAATTGGCCAGATTAGCCAGATCGTTGTTATCCAGATTTTCCCCCGCCATCTCCTTCTTGATGATGGCTTTCAACTTCAGGAGCTCGTCCTGGACCTCGGCCAGCTTCTTGCCGGTCAGATCGACATCCTTGACTAGGCGCAAGGCGCCCATCATCTTGCCGAGCATGCGCGCATTTGCCAGAAGCTCATCTATCAGCACCGGCGAAGGCTCGACGAAGTAGGCTGACTCAGGCAAGTCGCCGCCAGAAACGTTTTCCAAGTTAGGAACCAGCTTGTCCGCAGGCAAGCGCAGATTGACCCAAGCGGCCAAGGCGGCTGTCGTCTGGCGGTTGCGCCAATTGCCGGTGTTAGTTATGATTGGCCCGGTCAATTCCATCGGCTTCAGCATGGATTTGCGCATGACATCCAGGGTCGACCAGTACTGGCTGGCGTGCCAGCTGTTGGCGCTGAAATTCAAAAGCTGGTTCTTCAAAGCATCCGATTGCTGGGTATAGTTGCGATACGAAGTATTCTCGTTGAAATATGCGTTCGAAACTACAGGCTGCAGGATATTGATGATATCCAGGCCGATAGCGGCGCATCGGACATCGCCAGCCTCGGACTTCACGCGGGTAACATTGGGGCAAGCAGTAACGTTCTTGGCCGTTAGCTCCTTTTTGGCTGGCAGGAACTTGGATACCTTCGGGTGGATCAGCTGCTTGAAAATGAAATAGTCCGGCCAAAAGTCGGTCTGCAAAAGGCGCATTCCTAAGATCGGCTTGGTCTGGGGATCGGCTCGGTCATAGCTACCCTCCAGCCCGTAATAATCATCACGCTTGGCGATCTCGGCTTGGACTTTCTTGGCAGCCTGTTCCGCCCTTTGACGTTCCGGCTCGATCGAAAAGATCTGCTCCGGATCATAGCCCTCGCCGAAAAGATTAGACATCACCTCGTTATAATGGAGGTAGGTCAAGTCTTTGCGCAAACCGGAAAAATATGACACCACCTTATAGATCCTGGCCCAGCGGTTCTTCAGTTCCTGATTATCGGCGAAATCCTTGGCGATGAAGGCGTTAGCGATGAAATTGATCAGCCAATCATTCTGGTCAAGCAGGCAATCCTTGCATGAGTCATCGCGATAATATAGCGGGAAGACCGAATTGAACCAGCGATGGGCCAGGTAGAAGTTAGCCAGCTTGGCGTTGCCTTGATTTTCGGCTATCGGCGCGAACTCCTCATAATTGCGCTCATACAGCAGCACGGGGGACTTGTCAGTGCTATCGGCCTTGGCGATCAAAGCCAATTCCTTGGCCACGTCCGCGGCCAAGTAGTCAGGCAGCTCGAAGACATAGTCGTCTTTTTCACTTGCGGAAAACTTGTTGCCGGTTGACAATTCCTCTCCGGAAATCTGGCCCGATTTGGGCCTAAGAAGCTCCAGCCCGACGGCGAAAAAAGCCGCCTCCAAGCGCTCAGCTTCAAGCACAGGGTCGTTGGCTGTGCCGACCTTAGCCTTGGTCTTCTTGTAGCGGGCATTGGCGATCTGGAAAAATTCCTTATTGATCTTCCAAAGGTCTTTATAGAATGTGCCGACCTTGATGTCGGCGAACACCTCCTTCATCTGATTCTGATAAAAATACCAGATAAAATCGGAGCTGATGAACTGTGGCATGTCCTTCTTGCTGATCAGATTGTTCAGGCCGTAAAAATCAGCAGCCTCCTTCTTGAAGATGTTGTCCATCACGGTAAAGCCGTTCTTGTTCAGTTCATCGATCTGCTTCTCTGACAATTCTACCTTGCGCGAAAAATCATAATAATTTGCGACATCGACCTTGATTGATAAAGGCATCCTGATCGAATCGGCCTTGGCCTCGTATTTATCCTTGGGCGCTTCATAATAATCGGAAAATTTCAAAGTCTCTGCCTTGACGTTGGAAAAATCCCCCGACCAGCCATAAGGGTCGGAAGTGGATGCTTGGCCGTTCTCCGGCAAGCCTGTGCCGGTCGAAGTCGAGTGGTTCTGCGGATTGGTCGAGGTGGCCGCAGGGGGCTTGGTTGCCGGTTGCTTGGTCGTTCCGAGGTAAGTCTTGATGAAGCCGACCATAACGCTGATGACGATCACCCCTCCGAGAATCGCAAAAACCAAGATCTGCATCTTGTTGTTTTGTGGCGGACGATTCGCAACCGGTCCGGAATAACCAGACCCCTGAGCCATGTTATCGAACATGATTTTGTTTTAGGCGCTACTACAAAATAAATTGCGCGGTTCGCGTTCAGATTTGCGTCAGATTTGTTTAAAAAATCCTGAAGAGTATCGAGATACTTTGAAGGATTTTTTAAGCAAAGATGGCGTGAAGATGAGCGCGAAATGTGCGAGTTATGTTGTAATAGTGCCTAGTATAGGTATTTCCTTTTATTTTGCTTGTGCTGTTCGAAACTCTCGGCAAAGACGGTTTCCCCTGTCTTGGGGTCATTCAGGAAGAAGTTGTAGCTATTCGGCT
Organism: uncultured Gammaproteobacteria bacterium; assembly: GCA_964443495.1. Classification (GTDB taxonomy): domain Bacteria; phylum Patescibacteriota; class Patescibacteriia; order Patescibacteriales; family GWE2-39-37; genus JAAXUA01. The sequence continues at coordinate 471,465 of CAYUCS010000001.1, read as the reverse complement.
CCGGATAGATCGCGGCTTCAAGGGCGGCCGATCCGGGGTTGCCGATCGGCGTAGGAGGCAAGCCCCTGAAACGATAGCTGTTATAAGGAGACTCCGATTGAAGGTCCTCGGCCGAATGGGCAGCGACCGTATCATCAAAGACGTAACTTAGCGTCGCGTCTGACTGCAGGGCTTGCCCCCGGGCAAGCCTGCGCCAGAACAGGTCGGAAACCATCTTCATATCAGTCGGCGTACGCACCTCCTTTTCAAGCAAAGAAGCCATAATGACGATTTCCCAAACCGTCTTGCCCTGCCTCGCTATCTCTTGGCGCATTGCCGGTGTCAATTTCGAATCGAAATTCTTCAGCATTTTATTGATTATCTGACCCGAGGTGGCTGTTTTGCTGAAGCGATAAGTGTCTGGAAAAAGATAGCCCTCATAACCGTAATGACCCGGCTTGTCCTCCAAGAAGCTGAAATCATTCTTGAACTCGATCGGTCGTGGCTCGGACAGCGGCAGCTTGCCATAATCAACGGTCGGGCGGCCAGCAGCTTCAATGAAACTCGATGTGGCCATCACCCCTGCCTTAGCCAGTTGGTCGGCTAAGTTCCTGATACTATCCCCTTCCAGAAAAGTGACCTGAACCTGGTTAGCCTGGGCATTGCCCAGGGCTTCGATCAGCTGCAGCAAGGAAAGTCCTTGCGGCAAATCATATTCGCCAGCCTGCAGCTTGTTTTGTTTGTGGCTCAAACGGACCACCATCTCAAAAAACCAAGACGAGCTGATCACTCCCTTGTCAGCGAGTGAACGGCTAATCTGCTTCAAGGTCTCGCCGCGCTCGATAACGAACGAGATCTGACCGGAACCTTTGGTGTCTGGTTTGCGCTGCAGCTCCCAAGCAAAAAAGCTGATGGCTGCGACTGCGGCCAACGGCATGATAACGAAAGCTAACAACCAAGCTTGTTTTTTCATAGTTTAAAGATATTCATCCATTCCCTCAGCCTTGAGCTGATCGACCACCTTTTTCACGTCCTGCGCCCGCTCCTTGGAGCAAACCAGGATAGTGTCGCCGTTTTCCACCACGACCATATCCTTGACGCCGACCATGGCGATCAATTTGCCGGTATAAGAATAAGCCAGATTATTCTGGCTGTCGATCGCCAGGACTTTGCCTTTCGTCACGTTATCCTCGGCGACATTGGAAAGCATGTCCTTGACAGTCTTCCAGTGCCCGATATCCGCCCAGCCGAAATCCGCAGGAATAACGAGAAGTTGCGGCGCCTTTTCGATAATGCCGTAGTCCATGGAAATCGGCGTGATTTGGCCGAATTCGCGCTCGATAACCGCCTCCTGCTCGGGAGTTCCAAAAGACGCTTGGATGGCCATCAAATGACCGTGCATTTCCGGCAGGAACTTTTCATACAAGGACAGGAGATGGTCCGTCCTGAAGGCGAAACAGCCGATATTCCACAGATACTCCCAACGTTCGAAATATTCCTGAGCCTTTTCCATGGTCGGCTTCTCTTTGAATTCGGCAATCTCGAAGACCTTGGTTCCGTCGAGCTCTTTCCACTCCTCGCCCATCTTGATATAGCCATAACCGGTCTCAGGATAGGTCGGATTGACCCCGATCAGCACCCCCGCTTCCGGCTTTTCGCTCAGAACCTTCTCGGCCAACCCGATAACGCGCAGATATTCGGTCTCATCCTTGATGTAATGGTCGGAATTTATATTGATGACTATTTCGCCGGGATGGTCACGGTGGATCTTGGCAGCAGCCAGGCCGATGGCAGCAGCCGTGTCCCGCCGGCAGGGTTCGAGGATGAGATGGTCCTTGGGCAGGTCTGGCAGTTGCTCGTGGATCGCCTCGGCTTGTCCGGCGGCGGTGGCCAGATAGATATCCTCGGCCGCGAAGCCGGTGCGCAGCCGCTCATAAGTTTTCTGCAGCAAGGTCTGGTCGCCAACGATCTGCTGCAACTGCTTCGGCATATTCTTTTTTGAAAGCGGCCACAGGCGCGTGCCTGAACCGCCGGCGAGGATGATTAATTTCATGATTTTGGATTTATTAGCGGTACGAAACGGAAGCCCGGCCAACGCCGTTCAGCATAGGTACCATCAAGTTTCTTTTCGATCAGGACAAGGTCCTGGTCGGCATCGATGCGGCCGACTGGCGCTACCAGCCAGCCGTTCGGCGCAAGGCGGTCCAATATGGCCGCCGGCACCTCCGGCGCGGCTGCCGCTATCATAATCTTATCAAAAACAGCACCTTCGGGCAAACCGGAGTTGACGTCGGCGCATATTATCCGAACGCTTTCTTCCGAATGATATTTCGAGACGTTTTCCTGGGCTGTTCTGGCTAACTCCGGGATGATTTCCACGCCCAGAACTCGGCCAGGCTTGGCCAATTCCGCCAGCAAAGCGGCGGTCCAACCCGAACCGCTGCCGACGTCCAGCACCCGGTCGCCCGGAGCTGGTTGCAGAAGCTCGAGCATGATGGCAACCGTCGTGGGCTGGGAGTTCGTCTGATTGAAGCCGATGGGCAGTGCCTGGTCTATTTCAGCCATGTGCCTGTTCGCTGCGGGCAAAAAATCCTCACGCCGGATCTTTCGCATCGCCGCGATTATCGCCGGGCTGCGCAAAGTATCGTCTTCGATTAAGCGGCTAATTAAAGACATTCGATAGCATAATCAGGGCCAAAATGACAAAGGCCAAGGCAAAACGATAATAAGCGAAGGCGCGCAAGCTATGCTTCTGGGTAAAGCGCAGGAGTACGGCGATGGCCAGCCACCCGGAAGCGGCAGCGGCAGCGAAGGCCAAGCCCGTAACGGCCCACTCATGCGGCTGCAAGTCCGCCTCGAAAAGATAAGGAATCTTCTTGATGGCAGCGCCCGCGATAATCGGCAAAGAAAGGAGGAAGGAGAAACGTATCGCGGCGGTTCTCTTCAAATTCAAGCCCATTCCTGATATAGTGGTAATACCGCTTCTCGATGTCCCGGGAATAAGGGCGATTGCCTGCGATAGTCCGATTATCATGGCTTGCCGGAAGGTAAGCTGGCTCAGTTCCTGCGATTGCTTGCCCACGCGTTCGACCACGATGAATAGGACGCCCACCAATACCAGCATGAACGCGACCAGCAAAGGCGAGCGAAAAGTCGTTTCTATCGTATCCTCCCAAAGCACCCCGGCCAAACCGGCGGGAATGGTGGCGAAAATGATCAACCAGCTCAGGTCGGTCAGGCTGCCCGGCAAATAACGGAAGCTTCGCAGCCAGCGCCAGGCCAAGGAAGCTACATCCTTGCGAAAGAACCACAACACCGCCACGAACGTAGCCAGGTGCAAAGCCACATCGAAGGCGATTTCGTCTTGCACCGGCAAAACCAGCAGTCGATGAAGGATCAAGAGGTGGCCGGAGCTTGAGACTGGCAAGAACTCCGTCACTCCCTGGACCACGCCGAAAATAATCGCGCTAAAATATTCCATATAAAATAATTATTATGTATCAAATCCTGCTCACCCCATTGGTCGCAGCAGCTATCGCCCAAGCGTCCAAATTTTTCATCAGCGCCAACCACCTCAAGGCCGGCGTCACCAACATGGTAGCCTACTCAGGCATGCCCTCTGGTCATTCCGCCCTGATGGTCTCCCTCATGACCACTGTCGGACTCGAACTCGGCATCCAAGATCCCCTTTTCGCCGTTTGCGTCGTCTTGACGATCCTGGTACTCCGAGATGCGGTCGGCATCAGGCGGTATCTCGGCCAACATGGCAAAGTATTGAACATCTTAGTCAAGGACCTGAAAGACGACAAGGTGCTGGATTACAAATATCCCGAACTCTTGGAAAAAATCGGCCACACCCCGGCCCAGGTGGCTGTCGGCAGCTTGATCGGACTATCGGTCAGCTTGCTGAGCCACTACCTTGTCGCCTAGGCGTAATTATACCACATTTATTCGAAATAACCGATTCTAGCACGATCGGTTATTTTTATGGTATAATATAATAACTATTCACAATCAGCAATCAATGCATTGGCCCAATATCCTAATCAAGCCTGAACCCATCGCCGGTATCGAACTTTCGGATGCGGCTTTGCGTTTCGTTTTGCTTAAGCAAGGCAAAAAATCATCCGTAGCGCTCAACCGGGCGCTGCTTGAACCGCTTGCCCAGGGCGATCTTGCCGGCAGCAAGATAAACAATCCTGACGGGCTGGCGCAGAGTATCGCCAATCTGGCGGCAAAAACCCGCAAGCTGACCCAATTGGCCATCCTTACTCTGCCTTCGGACTTCCTTTACTACAAGATTATCGAGTTCCCTGCCGACCTTGAAGAATACAAGATCGAGGAATCGATCGATCTGATGGCGCATTTCCAGTTGCCGTTGCCGCCGGAACAGTCATACTACGACTGGCAGCCGCTGCCCAAGCAGGATGGCTCGGCCAAGCGACGAGTCCTGGTCGTGGCCACAGCCAAAGACAAAATCGATAATATCATAGCGCTCTTTGCCAGAGCTGGCATCGAACTGGTAGCTGTCGAATTCCATCAGCTTTCGGCCAGCCGTTTCTTGTCAGGACAGGTTGATCAAGCCTACATCCTGGCCGACATCGGCCAACATGGCTTCACGGTTTCGCTGGTCGACAACGGCACCCCGGTCACGTCGTATTCTGAGCCGGAAGCTTCAAGGAATAAGGCGGGAATCGAATCCGCAATCAAGCATTTTGCCGACTATGCCCGAACCGAACGCTATGATGTCAAGCAACTGGCTGTCATCGGCGACGCCGCTGAAAGCTACAAGACCGGCTTGCAAAACACCGCCATCACCCTTTCATCGATCATCGGAGCGGAGCAGCTCACAGCTGCCCCGGAATGGGCCGCTGCTATCGGGGCCGCCCAAAGAGGGCTGGTGCCACGAGAAAATGACAAGCAGGTCAGCCTGATGGCTCTCGGCACCGAAGACATCTACGAGCATCAGAAGGCTATTTCATTCATATCGTTCCTAACCAAGCTTACAGCCGCGTTGTCGGTATTTTTCATAGCGGTCTTCTTCGGTGCCTGGATGCTGATGAACCGCCTGCAGGCCATCACCGGGCAGCAGGTCGAGACGTATGCCGGCCAAGCCGGCCGCGACAGCGTATTCGAGATGCAAAACCGTGCCAGGGAGCTTAACCAAGCCTTAACCCAGACCGACGCCATGATCCAAGAGCAGACTGACTACAGCCGCCTTGTGAGCGACATAGAGAAAATCATTCCGCAAGGCATCACCATCTCTTCCCTTGCGATTGCCACGACCAATCAGCCGATCGGGCTTATCGGCACTGCCAAGACCCGCGGCGACCTGAACGCCTTCATCAGAACCTTGAACGAATCAGGCATGTTCGCGCCAACGCCATTGCCGCTGGACAACTTGGCTAAACGGACCGACATACCCTTCAATTTTCCCCTTACGTTGACGGATCCGACGCCTTACGCAAAACGATGAAAAAACTCACACCCATACAAAAACAGCTGCTCCTAAGCTTAGCCTGGCTATCGCCCTTGGTTATCGCTTCCTTCCTGATCGGGAACAGCTACGCCGGCAAGATAAAAAAGATCAACAATGACAACGAGCAGAAAAAAATGATGCTCACGCTTTTGAAGGCGCAATCTGATTCCGAGAGCAGGCTTGCGGCCCAGATCAGCCAGGTCAAGAATTTCGATGCCGAACTAAAAGAAGCGATTCCTGCGGCCAGCAACCTTGCTCCGGTAACCGACGCTATCAGCAGCGCGGCGCAGAAATACGGAATATCATCATCCATCACCGTTTCCGGCCCTCAGCCGACCGACAAGACGCTTTACGCTTCGCCGCTCTACCGCATCGACCTGAAAGCCGACCTTGGCAACGCCACCATCGGCAATTTCCAAAAATTCTTGGCTGAACTTGAAGCTCTGCCATATTTTTTCAGCGTTGACGGCTTTTCCTTCAAAAGCGCTTCCGGCAGCGGTTGGAACGATAACTCATCTATCACCTTGAACGGTCATTTTTATGCAGAAAATAGAGTTGAATAAATTAAAGAACAGCTCGCTTTGGCACTGGCGCTACGCGCTTATTTTCAGCGTATACGCGTTGGCCTCCTTGCTCGTTTTCATTTCCGTAAGCAAATTCCTGGCCAAGGAAATAAACCGGAGCTTCGGTCAGGCTTCGCCAGAAACTGAAAGCGTTACTACGTCATTGGATCTGGCAGCCTACCAACGCCTAGCTGGAAAACTTAAGCTCGCCACTTCTACGCCTGACACCGAAAACGCTTCAAATACGCCGCCTGCCATCATTACGACGCCGGCTAACGATGCCGCACCGACTTCGACTGCTGCTGCCTCCACGACGCATTCCGACATCTCGGCACAACCCGACCGGCAACCCATCATCATGATAGCCAATAGCACGAAAAAGGCCGGACTGGCAGGAAAACTGAAAGCTTCCCTTTCGTCCGTGGTCGCCGCGGACTACAAGACAGGCAACCTGCCGCCGCCCCTAAAGCAGACGATCATCCGATACAAGGATTCGCTCGACCCCGGCTTGATCGAGTCGATCAAACAAGCCGTTTCTGCCCGATACGACCCGCTAACTGAAGCAGCTGCCGTTACCAGCGCTTATGACATCGAAATAATTATCGGGGAAAGATAATGCTTCACACTAAAAAAGCCGCGCCAGTGCGCGGCTTTTTTAGTGTGCTGGTTAGTTGTCCTGCCAACTATAATTAAGAATTTTGCCATTGCTATCAAGGTAAGCCTTGACCACGATCTTGCGGATCAATTCTCCGACTTGCCCGACAGAATCGATGGTCTTGGGATTGGACTGATCATCTATCGTTATCGTCGCGCAACCCCTGATCGGCGCGATACAGCCGTTATCTGTAACCGATACCGAATATGACGCTGAATACCCCTTATTCCTCGCCACCCTCAACAAGGCATCTTTGGCGCCGAATTCGGCCGCGGCAAGGGCCCGATCGGACTCGGCAGCATCAGCGCTTGAGACTTGTTCATTGCCGCTCAAACTGGCCGTAAGGAGGCTCAAGCCTATGATAAGCACGAGCATGGCGAAAATTACTGGCATGGCCGCGACTCCGGATTGTTGTTTGATTATTTTCATAGCTAAAAATCCTGGTGAAAATCAAAGGAAGTCCTGATGCTTTGGCCATACTGCCAATCAGGAGAAACGCTGGTCGAGCTAGCGCTGAGCCTGACTTCAAGCGATATTATCTTCTTGCCGAAATCAGCGCTGCTATTCTCTAGCCGGGTGAAAAGCGCGGAAGTCATGCTGGTCGAGCTTCCGGTTATCGGTTCTGACGCATCGTCGCACGCTCCTCCAGCCTGCCGCCTTAAACGGCTTCCAGCAACGCAATAGGTTATGTTCGTGCCCGAATTTGCCAAGACCAATGAACTGCTCGTAGCTCCGGCAGAGGCTGGGGTAACCAAGGTGGAAGATGCCGAAATGTCGCGCTCAATCTTCTCGACCGCGAATCTCAGATTCTGGTTGGTTTCCGTTTTCGCGATGGTTTGACCGCGGCTGCGCGACAACATCAAGATTGCGTTAGTTAAGATCGTGGCCACGCCGGCAAGAAGCGCGGTATAGACAAGCACTTCGAGAAGCGTGAATCCTTCGTTTTTTTTCAAATGGTATTTGCTCATCATTTCAATGGCGCTGAAACGCTCTGCCCCTTATCCAAGGCGATGCCGAAAGACCAAGCGCCGCTATCCTCATTATAATAAAGCGACAAGCCCCCGATAGACCGCTCGGCAAAATCAGGAGAAGCGGCCAAGCTCGATATATGCTCTTTGGCATCGAGCCACTCTCTAGGAAGCTCGTGCCCGTATTCGCTAGTCGCTAGCTCCAACTCCGCAATCACCTTGTCACCCCTGACCACGATTCCTGAAGCAGACTCCTTCCTTTCTGAGCCGAAAACATAAAGCCACTGACTGGATTTGCCATCTAGCGTCACGGCGCCGAACGATTTGGCATAAATCAATTTTGCATCGCTTGACCAATTGCCGGCATTTGCTTGCGACAGAAGCAAGCCCTGTTTCAGCGTCAGCTTTGCCAAAGGAATGACAACCCTCTCGCTGGCAGACTTAGGCGCCAACGGGGTCAGATAAGGACTTGCATTCAGCGATCGTCCATCGATTCCATTGGCGTTCTTAAGGTCGGGAATCGACAAGTCCTCTTCGATGACCCTACCTCCTGTCAACATGGGCGCAAGGCGCCTGAACGTGCGGCTCTGAACGAACACTAGAACGCCGGCCAGGAAAAGTATCGCCGCCAAGATGGCCAACAGTTTTTTTATCTTGATTTTCTGCATAATTTTATGGGCTATAGTTTACGACCACCTCATCGACACGAGGGGAAGATGTTCCTCTTGCGGCGCAATCTCCGGAACAGATCTGCAGCTTATAGCGATAATAACGTTTGTTATTGAAACTCGCGAAGCAGCCGATTTCTGCCGGAATATCCGGCCCGCCCGGATCATACCAATCTCCGGCCGCGCAGGTGGTGCCGCCGATGTATGACCATGACCCGACCGAACAGGTCGGGTAATTCGTAGCGCCGTTAGAACAATCCGATGCTGCTAGCTGGAACCTGACCTTGCCTTCATTCTGGCCCGCCCCTGCCAGCACTCCTTGCCACATTATGGAATTATATGCCGGACCATCGGACGAGCTGGCGGTGTCAAAAACCGCCGAGATAAGATCGCCGCTTACCGCCACTTGGGCTGCGCCGCCGGTAGTAAGGATGTAATTAGAAGAGATGGATTCGTTTCCGGCCGAATCGATCGAGCGAACGCGGAAATAATACGGAGTAGTCGATGCAAGACCGCTTACATCAACCGAATGATTGGTGACCAGGCTGGCATCAAGCGCGGTGCAGTCATTGTTAGTCGCGCAATCGCTGACGAACGAACCGGTCAGATTATACTGAACCCGGCTAGTGGCGAGTTCGTCGGTTGTCCATGTGACGGTCGCCGAATTGGCAGTAGTGGAAGAGGCGACAGCGCTGATGACCGGTGCCGTCACGTGGATGACGAAGTCATTGGCTGATTCCGCGTTGCCGCCGAAGCTGACCCAGGCGCTATAGTAGTCGACGCCGTTTTTGCGGTGACGCACCCTGGCTTGCCAGTGATAGTTATTATCAGCCAATGACAAAGCGATGGCGCAATTATTTCCTGTCTGACCGCAATCGACCGGCCCCGGACCGGCTACGCCAGTGCCTTCGGTAGCGCTACCGCAAGCTCCCGCGCCGCAGACAAAGGCGGAACCGACAGCTTTGTACTCGATTTGAGGATAAAGCGTGCCGCCAGAGACCGCAGCTTGCATCGACATAACCAGGTAAACAGGCGTGGCGCTGGCAATGCCGCCGACGCCGATATTTTCAGTCAATCCTGAATCCTTGAACTGGCCAAGGCCTGAAGGGTCGCTTGGTGTCGAAGTTACGACCGTAAAACTCATTGCGTTCGAAGCATAACCGTTCGAGGTCGTAGTGGCCATGCCGGTTGCGGCGCCGGCAGGGACAGCTGTCTGGATTGCCGTATCGGACCAACTGGTAAATACCGTAGCATCGACACCGGATGTGAAGACAATCTTGTCGCTTGCACCGAAAGCGGCGGGGCAACTGCCGCCATTCTGGCAAAGATGATTTCCATTAGCCGTAACCGCATCGCCGACAGCCCCGCTTGACGGATTAAAGCCGGATACGCGTGGCAGGATGCGGAAACCCGAAGCGGTATAAATATGCTGAAGCCCTACGCCGCCTTCGCCCTGCTGCATGACGACACTGCCGGTATATGCGTTGTCAGCGATAATTGTCGGAATCTGGACGGTAATCGAAGTATTGGACCAGGCAGTCGTAGTAGCTGAGCCCGAAGGGCTGGAACAGGTAGAAGCATCGCACCCAAGGACGCGCACCCAGCCACCGACCGAACTTGAGCCGAAACGGGTCCCATTCAAAGTGATTACGCCGTCGGAATCGCCGGGAGCATATTCCCTGGCGGCATCAGCGACCGCTGTCGGCGCAGTCAAGGTAGTAACTTGCGGGAAAATATAAAAATTCAAAGCATTGCTGGCCTGACCTCCGGCCGTTATCCGCAAAGCGCTAGAACCGCCGAAATTTTCGCCCCAATCAGCATCTGCATTGCCCGTAACCGAAGTATCCGTCGTAATCGTTATCGAAGTGTCAGACCAAGCGGTTACGTTGCCATCAGCAATCAATGTGGTCGAGGTAGGTCCGACGATTTCGATCCGATTCGTAGCGGAGTCGCGGTTACCAGCACCAGGATCAGCGCCGAAGCCCGTTCCAGTAATAACGATGGTCTGCAGATATGTGGCGCCAGGACCGATGCGAGCGCCGCAATCAGTACAAGAGGCGGAATAATTCAAGGCCGATTCCGTAGAGTTGGTATACCCGGAAATAGACGGAGCTGCCGCACCGCCGCCATTTTCCACCCACCTGATACTCAAAAAAGCGAAGTCCCAATCGCGGGTGACGGCGCTGGTGACAGTCGAGGCCGAGGTGCGGAGGCGCATATTAGCGATGTTGTTGGTAGTATCGATATAATCGTCGGGATTGGTCTGGTAGATGCCTTCGGTGAAAGTGAAAGTAGTCAAGGCGTTGGTCGAACCGACGCCGATCCAGCCGCCGGTCGTGCCGGTCAATCCGGAAAAATCCCTAAGGCCGAGCTGTACGGTATTGGTCGTGACGTTGCTGCGGAAGCGGGCGGCGTAACGGATGCCGGTCACCTGGGCGTTGGCCGGCGGCGTGATCGGCACCGAGACATTAGCGGCGGCCGAATAGTTCGTATTCCAAGTACCGGCCCAATCAGAGGCGTAAGGCGTGGTGGCGCAAGGGGCGGTGTTGTTCAGGCAGGTCAGCTGCTTCCAGCTGTCAATGTTGGAGGCGGTGGTGGTAGCCAGGATGGTGGCGGTCGAGGTGGCGCTGGTCGTGGCGACATTCTGTCCGAAAGAGACCTCGGACAGGGCCACATCAGTGTTAGTCGATCCAAGCGTCACGTATATCGTGTTAGTGCTCAACGTCTGGGTGCCGGTCACGGCAGAATAGATGCGGATGCGTACTTCCCCGCCGGAAATATAGTCGCTGATGGTATTTGAGTTCTTGGCAAAATAATTGGTCTGGTCGGCATTGGCTCCGGAAGCGGTGATGGCGTTAGGGCTGAGCGGCTCCCAGGTCGTGGTCTGGAAATTGTAGATGCCGAGATTGTAAGTCAGGGTCGTGGCAGAAACGTAGCCGCCGAGATAATTGACGAAAAGCGTGTTGGCCCCTTCGTAGGTGCGGACATCCTTGAAGGAATAGTAGAAATTAAGGGCGTTGCCGGCCGTGTTGGTCACGCGATGGCGTACGGTGCCATTTTGATTGGCGAAGGTGTCGGCATAAACCCCCGTATGCGCGCCGTTGAATGGCGCGATATTGTTGGTGCCGGCAGGATAATACACCGGATCTATGGCGGATTCGACTTGGACGCGATCCAGGTTGAACTGGACGACCGCGGTCGAGGTCGAATAGAAACGCAATCTCAGTCCGACCGAGCTGGTGGCGAAGTTTGATAGCGGCGTATCGATCGGCGTGCCCGATGCCGTGCCGGTCGAGAAATAGCCGTTGAACAGCTCGAAGGTGCGCGAGGTGTCAGCCGTCTCGGCAAAGGCGGTGCCTTTCGGATTATTGATGGTGCGCCAGCCGCCACCGGTACAGTTGGCATCGGCGGCATTATTGACCCCGATCGAGCTGGTCCAATCGCAGACTTGGATATAGTATTGCCTTGCGGTAGTCACATTGGCCGTCTCCGTAGTGACAATTATCTTGTTGGCGTTGTTCAGGGCGAAATTGCCGACATTGACGCCGAAGTTGAGACCGACCGCCGTGCTGTTGAGTGACCAGAAAACGTTATCCGAAGCCACGGCGCCGCGATATGAGCCGACGTTGGTGGCGGAATTGGCCACGGCCGTGCCGGTCGCCACCCAGCCGGAAGTGGGGGTGAATTGGGGCATGATTGTCACTGTATCATTAGTCTTCTCCACCCACCTGATACTCAAAAAAGCGAAGTCCCAATCGCGGGTGACGGCGCTGGTGACAGTCGAGGCCGAGGTGCGGAGGCGCATATTAGCGATGTTGTTGGTAGTATCGATATAATCGTCGGGATTGGTCTGGTAGATGCCTTCGGTGAAAGTGAAAGTAGTCAAGGCGTTGGTCGAACCGACGCCGATCCAGCCGCCGGTCGTGCCGGTCAATCCGGAAAAATCCCTAAGGCCGAGCTGTACGGTATTGGTCGTGACGTTGCTGCGGAAGCGGGCGGCGTAACGGATGCCGGTCACCTGGGCGTTGGCCGGCGGCGTGATCGGCACCGAGACATTAGCGGCGGCCGAATAGTTCGTATTCCAAGTACCGGCCCAATCAGAGGCGTAAGGCGTGGTGGCGCAAGGGGCGGTGTTGTTCAGGCAGGTCAGCTGCTTCCAGCTGTCAATGTTGGAGGCGGTGGTGGTAGCCAGGATGGTGGCGGTCGAGGTGGCGCTGGTCGTGGCGACATTCTGTCCGAAAGAGACCTCGGACAGGGCCACATCAGTGTTAGTCGATCCAAGCGTCACGTATATCGTGTTAGTGCTCAACGTCTGGGTGCCGGTCACGGCAGAATAGATGCGGATGCGTACTTCCCCGCCGGAAATATAGTCGCTGATGGTATTTGAGTTCTTGGCAAAATAATTGGTCTGGTCGGCATTGGCTCCGGAAGCGGTGATGGCGTTAGGGCTGAGCGGCTCCCAGGTCGTGGTCTGGAAATTGTAGATGCCGAGATTGTAAGTCAGGGTCGTGGCAGAAACGTAGCCGCCGAGATAATTGACGAAAAGCGTGTTGGCCCCTTCGTAGGTGCGGACATCCTTGAAGGAATAGTAGAAATTAAGGGCGTTGCCGGCCGTGTTGGTCACGCGATGGCGTACGGTGCCATTTTGATTGGCGAAGGTGTCGGCATAAACCCCCGTATGCGCGCCGTTGAATGGCGCGATATTGTTGGTGCCGGCAGGATAATACACCGGATCTATGGCGGATTCGACTTGGACGCGATCCAGGTTGAACTGGACGACCGCGGTCGAGGTCGAATAGAAACGCAATCTCAGTCCGACCGAGCTGGTGGCGAAGTTTGATAGCGGCGTATCGATCGGCGTGCCCGATGCCGTGCCGGTCGAGAAATAGCCGTTGAACAGCTCGAAGGTGCGCGAGGTGTCAGCCGTCTCGGCAAAGGCGGTGCCTTTCGGATTATTGATGGTGCGCCAGCCGCCACCGGTACAGTTGGCATCGGCGGCATTATTGACCCCGATCGAGCTGGTCCAATCGCAGACTTGGATATAGTATTGCCTTGCGGTAGTCACATTGGCCGTCTCCGTAGTGACAATTATCTTGTTGGCGTTGTTCAGGGCGAAATTGCCGACATTGACGCCGAAGTTGAGACCGACCGCCGTGCTGTTGAGTGACCAGAAAACGTTATCCGAAGCCACGGCGCCGCGATATGAGCCGACGTTGGTGGCGGAATTGGCCACGGCCGTGCCGGTCGCCACCCAGCCGGAAGTGGGGGTGAATTGGGGGAGGGCGGCCTCGGCGTTCTTGGTTTCAAGTCCGGTAAGAGCCGTTTCGGCGCGCTTGCCGACGTATGACACATCGACGACATTGCTATCCTTGATCACTCGCACCAAGGCATCGAAAGGCAAAAGCGAAAAAAGCAGCGAAAAAAGCAGCAGCCCGATCCTTAGCTTGCGTTTCCGATTGTTAGTAGCTGGCAATATATTCATACACCGTCTTCGATATGTCAGACATTATTTTTTCAGCCGCTTCCTTATCCTTGCCGTTAACCATCACTGTCAGGATGTATGGGCGCTTGGGAAGGTAAACGATGCCGGAGTCGGCATAGATCTTGCTATCGTATATTACTCCGATCTTATGGCTGAATTCGGTTTCTTGAGGCAGGCCACTAGCGAGATATTCGCTGGAGACGGACTTGGCCATGATTCTTATGAGCCGATCGGAATGCTCCGGCGACAGATAGCTCGATGTGTAGAGTGCACGCCAAAATATCGAATACTTTTTCGTGCTGACCTGCTGGTCGGTATTGAAGATGTCCTCGATGCCCAGATGGTTCAAGACTTCTTCGATATCGCTTTTTTCCAGATTGCGCATGAATATCGTCCGAGCCGTGTTGTCCGATTCGATAAGCATCTCGTCAAGCAGCTTCTCGATCGTGAAGCGGCTGTTAGCCGATGACTTGTAAAGATCGCCGAAGTGGCTGTCCTTGTCCTGCTCGAGCAGGATCAGTTCATTGGACATCCTCCATTCCCCGTTCTCGATCTTCTTCATTACGGCCATGGCTATCGGGATTTTCATCAAGCTGGCCGGCCAGAATTCGGTGTCCTTGTTCACGGCGATATTGGCACCCGTGTTCAGAAACTCGAAATACACCGAAATGTTCGGATCTGCGCCTATTTCCTGCATCTTGTCACGAAGGGGCTGGATGTTGACTATCAAGTCGCCCTTGTCGATGAAATTATTTATCGGGCTGAGGTAAGCACCCTGCTGAGTCTTGGCAGCGGGCTTTTGCGCGGCAAAGGACCACCCGGCGAATGCCGAGATGGCGGACACTAGCAAAAAAGCCGCCGCCATGGTGATTCTGCCTTTTGTTTTCTTGTCGTTAGCCATATATCAATTAGATTGCAGGATAATGCTGCTCGACGCCTCAATGTTCGTGCTTGAACCGTAATCCGTGCCGGCGCAAGTGGAAGTGGCGGATGACGTCGCTGACCAGCTCGACTGCTGGCACAACAGGTTTCGCCAACGCGTCAGATGTTCGCTTTTTGAGATCGTGCCGCCGTCCCAGCCGACATGGACCGTAACCTTCTGCGTCGAAGGGTCATCGCTATTGCCTGCCGTGCATGGCGGCACTCCGGATGTTGCCACGATAGCTTTCGTCGCGTCATCGCGACAAACGTTCGATATATAAAAATACCTTGTAAACGTAGTTCCATTAAGGCTCAGCGTCTCGTCGCCTGAATTTATCTGCCAAGCGCCAGCCACCTGGGAAACATAATAATGGCTACTGGAAGACTTGGTCAGGTTATACAGGTTGTGCCACTTGGCGTACGTGGCAGCCGTCACGCCGGCAAACTCCTCATCAGCCAATCCTTCGGCTGCGCTCTTAAGGCTTGATGACTTGTTGGCCGTTAGGCTGGCATACGTTATTTGCGAAACCAGGCCGCCAACCATCACGATAACCCCGATCAGCAAGAGCATCTCGAGAAGGAGCTGTCCTCGCTGGTCACGCAGATCGATCGGCATTTTTATCATCTTCATTCCCATATATTCAATAGACAAGGCCGTTAGGGCTGACGGAAATCGTCATGGACGATGTCAGGTTGGCCAATGACGTAGTTGTGGCAGTGGTCGTGCCGACAAGACGGGAAAAAATCACATCTTTGCTGGCTCCGCTGGCTGGATCGCTGAAACCGACCGCGTTAGGAAAATAAACACTCTTCTTGATGCTCGTGCTGGCGCTTGAATAATCGGATGGACTGGCGAATATCTCGTAATAATCGGGCGCTGCAGCCTGGTTGACTAAGCGCACGCCCCAATTGTAATCATTGCCACCGGCCATTGCCCTGTCGCGGGCGTATGCCAGGTCCGAAGCCAGCGCCCTGGCCGACGAGTCAAGGTCGTTGTTCCTGATATAGCCAGCGAACAACTCCCTCGCTGCCACCGTCAAAAGCAATAAAACTGCTATCGCTAACAGCAGTTCCAACAAGGTAAAACCTCTTTGCGACGCTTGGTATTCCGGCATATCAGACGAAATTACCCACCAGTTGATAAATCGGCAACAGGATGGCTAGGGCGATCACGCCGACGATGATGCCCATCAGCAACAGCAGGACCGGTTCAAGGAAGGTAGCTAGATCCTTCAAGGCATTGTCAACTTCTTCGTCATAGAAGTCGGCGAAGGTCTTCAATACCTGGTCGATGGTACCGGTCTTTTCCCCGACCGTTACCAGGCTGGTCAGGAATCGCGGGAACAGCTCGGCATGGTCTCGAAAAACATTGGAAATCGGGCTGCCGTTCTTGACATCCTGCAAGGCCTTATCCAGCGCCGACTGATAGCGCCGATTATTGATGACTTTGGAAACGAGCTCCAACGATTCGGTAATCGACATAGCGCTTGAAAGCAAGCTGCCAAGCGTCCTGGTAAGCCTGACCAGGATGATCTTCTTGACCAGATTGCGGGCCGCCGGAATGGAAAACAGGATCTCAGCGAGCAGATTGCGACCACGATCAGTCTGGCGCACGAACCACCAAAGCCAGCCGAGAAACGCAAGAAAGGCGATATCAACGAACACATGCGACGTAATGAATTTGCTGAGCGACATCAAAGCGCTGGTCAGCCACGGCAGCTTGACCTGGCTCTGGGAAAAAGTCTTAGCCAGACGCGGCAGGACGAAAGTCATGAGCATGACCACGATGCCGGCCGAGGCGGCAAGGAGGATCATGGGGTAGGCTAAGGCGGATTTCACCTTCTTGGCCAAGCTGTATTCCTTCGAGAGCTGCTGCGACAATTCTTCCAATGACTTGTCGAGCTGACCTGACAGCTCGCCCGCCCTGACCATGCCGATGAACATGGCCGGAAAATATCGAGGATACTTGGCCAAAGCCGCCGACAAGTCTTGTCCGTTCTGCAAATACGCCTTGGCAGTCAACAGAATATCTAGCGTTTTCTTCTTGGTCGAGTCGGCAATCAGTATTTCAATCGACTCAAGCAGGCTCAGCCCGGCCTTGAGAGTAACCGAAAGGTTGCGCACCAAGATGATCCGGTCCAAAGCGCCAAAGCGTTCAAAACCGATATTGATTGTCGACAGGCTGCGCCCGACACCCCCCTTCTCCGTAACTTCTACCGGCATCATGTGCCGGCGCTCGAGCATGCCGAGGGCTTCGTCGCGCGAAGCGGCGATCAATTCGCCCTTGATCGTCTTGCCGTTCTTATCGATGACTTCGTATATATAGCTAGCCATATGTTTACTCGCGCACGACGCGCAGCACCTCTTCGATAGTAGTGATTCCCTGCTCGACTTTCTTCAGCCCGTCCTCGAACATGGTGACCATGCCCTG
Organism: uncultured Gammaproteobacteria bacterium; assembly: GCA_964443495.1. Lineage (GTDB taxonomy): Bacteria > Patescibacteriota > Patescibacteriia > Patescibacteriales > GWE2-39-37 > JAAXUA01. The sequence continues at coordinate 454,319 of CAYUCS010000001.1, read as the reverse complement.
GCTTACAGCCTCTTTCCTAACCTCATCCAACGAACCCTTGTCCGTGATCAGCTTGCGGATATCCTCATTGACTTTAAGAACTTCATAGATGCCGACTTGGCCGGTGAAACCGGAACCGCCGCAGACTTTGCAGCCTTTGCCGCGGAAAATAGAATCGGGAATCATCTCCTTGTCGATCTTCTTGCCATGAAGCGAGACCAGCTGATCAGAAATCATCTTCTTGACCGACGGCGACGGCTTGTACGACTCGATGCAGGAAATGCAGATACGACGCACTAAACGCTGCGCGATGACCAGGTTCAAAGTCGAGGCCAAAAGGAAATTTTCCGCGCCCATATCGGCCAAACGAGGGATGGCCGACGGCGCATCGTTGGTGTGGATGGTCGAAAGCACCAGGTGCCCGGTCAAGGCGGAATGGATGGCGATATCGACAGTTTCATTGTCGCGGATCTCGCCGATCATGATGATGTCCGGGTTCTGGCGCAGGAGGGCGCGCAGGCCGTTGGCAAAAGTGATGCCCGCTTTGGCGTTCACCTGGGTTTGGTTCAAGCGCGCCACCTCGTATTCGATCGGGTCCTCGATGGTCGTAATATTGACTTTCGGCGTATTGAGAATATGCAAGATGGAATAAAGCGTAGTCGTCTTGCCGTGCCCGGTCGGACCGGTAACCAGGATCATGCCATGAGTCTTCTTGATCTCGTCTTCAATGGTGGCAATATCGCCTTCGCTGAACCCCAGCTCGCCGAGCGACAACGGCTTAGTCGAGCTTTTCAGAAGGCGCATCTCGACTTTCTCACCGTTAAGGATCGGCATGCAATTGACGCGGACATCCACCTTGGCGCCGCTCTCGAGCTCGAAGCGGAAGCGCCCGTCCTGAGGGGTGCGGTGCTCATCTATCTGCATGCCTGCCAGAATCTTTACGCGCGCCACAAGTATCGGCGCCATCGCTTTAGGCAGGCTTAAAATTTCCTGCATCACGCCATCGACGCGATAGCGGACCAGAAACTTCTTGGCCATCGGCTCGAAGTGGATGTCAGAAGCTCCGGAAACGGCTGCATTCTCCAGCACGCTGTCCAGAATGGTAATGATCGGCACCGCCTCCGCCTTCTTGCCGACATCCGTATCTCCGGCCAAGGAATTAGCCTCCTTGAGGCTCTGTTCGATGACTTGGGAAAAATTCTGCCCGCCTTGTTTCTTATACTGGCGCAATCCGAAAGAGATTCCGGACTGCGAGGCAAGGTACGGCTCGACCCAGCAATCAAGCTTTAGTCGAACGAATCCGATCGTGTCGAAATCCAACGGGTCGCGCATGGCCAATTTGGCTACGCCCGCTGCGCGGTCGATGTCAAACAGGACTACAGCATGGGACTTGGCGAAATTTTCCGGCAACAGATTGAGCGTTTCCTGGGCGATATTCTGCTTTTTCAGGTTTGCCAACGGCACGCCGAAATATGGCTCTAAAAGCTCGGTCAAATAATCGTCGGTAACCAGCTCGCGGCTGATCAAGACGCTCTCGACCGGTTGGCCGGCATTGTCAGCCTCCTCCTTGGCGCTCTTCCAGGCGGCCTCATCGACTAACCCCGAATCGAGCAGGATCTGCTTCAAATTTTCCTCCTTGATGTGCACGATGTTTCAAGTCAAAAATCAAAATCCAAAAGTCAAAACTTAGTATCATTATAACATAAAAACTGCTTGTCCACCAAGCAGTTTTAAATCAAAAAACTCAGCTATTGGCGCAAATATCTATTCAAAAATCTTAATCCCAGCCATACTGGGGATATCTATTGCAAAAACTTGAATGTCAGCCAAATTCCGATGAAGCCGCATGCGGAGTTTCAGATTTTATACACGGATAACCCGAGCAGCCCGATCAGGAATGTGCCGGCGACTGCGACTAAAAATGAGGCGGCTATCATGGGCCAACCAATAGGCAGTCTTGAGTCGATTTTCCGCGCCGTAAGATAAAGAACGCCGGCAACAGCGAAGCCCAATGACATCGGGACATACAGGATGAATCCCGGCCAGCCTGCGATCGCTGCAGTAATCCAAGCCAGTGATAACTCCTCTGGCCGCATCGCTTCTGGGCGCCTCTTGGCCAAAAGCTTAAGCACCAGCCACCACAGGGTGGCTGCGGCCAAAGCGATCAAAACGCCGAACCAGAAGCGACCGAAAGAATAAAAGATGAAATATCCGCCGGAAACGTCCTTGAGAAAAGAAAAGATATCGAGCCAGCCAAGCAACTTAAGATTCGGCGACAATGGCGCCAATAAAAAATCAGGATTGGAAACGTGCCAGACATACCATTGCGACCAAGTAAAAAATGCCGGCTTTAATAGCTTAAGCGCTAAAACGATCCAGAACAGGCGGTAAAAAACCGCTTTTAGGTCGCTCCGGCTCTTCGCATAATAAAAACCTGCCACCATCAATGATGCCAGTTCCAAAACAAAGAATAGCCACACGGGTGCTTGCCCAAGCAATATTCGCATAGGGTAATTATAACAAAAATAGCCCCCTCTTTCGAGGGGGCTATTAATAAATGCCTTAGAAAATACCAGATCCGAGCAGCTTCAAATCAGTGCCAACCTCGTACAGGCTGGCATTATCTCCGCCATCCTTGATGCGCTTATCGTCATCGGAAGTGTATGCCGCGCTTTCCAGAGCCGCATCGATTTCAAAGACGTAACTAGGCTTTGCTGAAATTACGCCAGCCTGGCAGGCATAACGGTAAACCAAGTCGGCATTGACCGGACCAGCGGCCGTAACCGTGTTCGAAGGGTCGAGCGGCAGATTGGAAATCGGAGAACCGCCCGGCAGCCAGGAGAAAGCCAATGGAATCCAACCGGTACCGTCAATATTAGCGAGACTGGCAGCAGTTGTGGTGGCACACCAAGTGTTGGCAGACAAGGCCGGGGTGGTTGATGCATCTATGCCCTGCACGTTTGCGGGCACAGCACCGCAAGCAAAGTTAGCCGATGAGCTATAAAAAACCTTCGGTGTCGCCGCACCAAAACAATTGGCGTTTCCTGATGAAAGATACGGTGTCGTACTGGCAGTAACTACCAAGCCGATGGCCGTCTTCAAAGTGTTCAAATCCGAGATACGCTGGGCATCGCGCGATTTCTTCAAGGTTTCTGCCGGGTTCAAGACCAAGACCAGGATCACCGAAAGGATGGCGATGATGGCAATGACAATCAAGAGCTCAAGCAACGTAAAACCTTGGGTGCGGTTACGTTTGTTCATAATTGTGCGAGTTAATGTTATTTTAAATAAAATAAGTTATCAACATTATACCACAAAACGCCAAAACCTCAAAGGCTTAAGCTAAGTATTGCTTGATCTTCTCTACGATTTCTTTGATGGACAGGTTGGATTTGATCAGGAAATCGGAGGCACCGAGCTCTTTGGAACGAGCAATGTCTTCGTCCTGACCCAGATTCGATAAGACAACCACTTTCGGCATCTTCGATTTGGTGTCTGCCTTCAATGACTCGAGCACCTCGAATCCGGTCATAATCGGCATGATCAAATCCAGAAGCACCAAATCTGGCTTCTCCTTCCGAATGAGCTCAAGCCCGGACTTGCCATCACCGGCGGAAACCACTAAAAAGCCTTCCTTGGGCAATTTGCTTTCATAGACCTTGCGCAAAAACTTATCGTCCTCGACGACAGCAATTTTCTTCATTGTTTCCATAGATGTGATTTACTCCCCCTTTGCTTTATTATTTTTCAGCGATTTCCTCCATCTCTTCGCTAATGCGGGTGATCAGGTCATCCAGGGTGTGATTGCTCTTCACCAGGTATTTGACGCCGTTCTCTTGGAAAACCTGCTCAAATGAGGCCGAATTGGTCAGGACGATAACCTTCTTATTGCTCAACTCGTCCAACTGCTTCAATTCCTGAAGCAACGTCAAGCCATCCATGACTGGCATGACAATATCAAGCAATACCAGGTCAACTTTCCGCCTCTTGATCAAGTCCAGGGCCTCCTGCCCATTGAAGGCTTGCAAAATATCCCAATTCTCGACCTGCTGGAGCTTTTTGAAAAGAATGCGTTGCAATGACTTCTCGTCTTCAACGATCAAAATGGTTTTTTTCATGGAATATGCGTTTAAACTAATGATTTTTCGCCTTCTCTCATTATACTACCTTTTAAAGGCAAGGTAAAATAGAAAGTCGTGCCTTTGTTCTCGACCGAATCATACCAGATCCGGCCGCCGGAAAGCTCGACGATCGATTTGCAGACGTAAAGACCCATGCCGTTGCCCTCGGTTTCCCGAACCACGGCATTCTCGGCACGGAAGAACTTATGGAACATCTTCTCCTTGTCCTTTTCCGGGATGCCCATGCCGGTATCGGAAATGGCGAACTGGATATATTCCCCGTCAATCTTGGCTTTGAGCGCGACCTTGCCCTTGGTCGGGGTGTATTTTATAGCATTGGACAGAAGATTGGCAAAAACCTCCTGGACCAATTTCTGATCGATGCTTATGGTCGGCAGCTCGGGCTTGGTCACCTTCAAACTAACCCCCCTTTGAGTAGCGATCGGCAACTGTTCCTGGACGATACCCTCGATCAAGTGGTTCAGGTCGGTCGGTTGCGGATCGACCTTGACGCGCCCTGATTCGATACGGGAGATGTTAAGCAAGGTATTTACCAAGCCGATCATGCGCTCAGTCGATTCCGACACCTGCTCCAAAAGCTCTTTCTGCTCTTCCGACACTACGCCGGCATCGCCGTCGAGCATCATTTCCAGGAACCACTTGATGCTGGTCAGCGGCGTACGGAGCTGATGCGAAGCCACTGAGACGAACTCGGACTTCTGGCGGTCGATTTCCCGATCGCGGGTAACGTCGCGATAGACAATGATGCAGCCGACGACATCGCCAGCCTTATTGAATATTGGCGCGGCCGAGTCAGCGACCGGAACCTTGCTGCCGTCCTTCTTGATCAGGACGGTGTGATCAGTCAACTCTTCAATCCGCTTAGTCTTGAAAACCCTGGCGATTATGTCATTCGGTTTGCCATCCTTCTCATAAACGAGCTTGAAAAAATCATTATAATGCTTGCCGGCCACCTCATCATAAGAATAGCCGGTAATCTTCTCGGCTATCCTGTTGCAGATGGTCACTTCCCCTTTATCATCAACGACCATGACGCCGTCACCGATGCTCTGTAAGATTGCGCCAAGCTTGTCTTTTTCAAAGGAGGTAGCATTTCTTTCCTCGATTATGTCATCGAGTATATTCATGGTAGCAGCGCGCTGGTTTTCGAGCTCCCTTTTGGACGCTTCGACGAATTTAAGGCTGTCGGACAGTTCGGCGGTCTTGCTTTTGACTGTCGCCTCGAGCGAGATGCTGTAGTTTTTCATCTTGACGAGCAAGTCGTCGTTGCTTTTAGACAGGTGCTTGTACTCGTCGGCTTTTCTGGAAAAGCGGTTAATCTCGCTCTTTATAACCACTGTCGCTGTCAGCAAGGAAACAGCCTCAAGAATGTGCTCATAGAACTCAGACGCGACCTCGTCGCCGGTCACTGCCCACCAAAGGTACGTGCCCGAGGAAATAGTCACGAAAATGATAGCGTACTTCATGTTGCCGTACAGTGGCGCGGAAATGGCCATCAAAAAAAGCATCGGAAAGGCAAACGGCGACTGGATTCCACCGGACAAGAAGACGATGCCGGTCATCATCAGATAGAAGACGACCGAATCGATCACAAAATGGATCTTGGCTGGCACTAGCCGCTTGCGCTTGACGAAGTCGCTGCAGAAAAAGTAGATGCCAAGGAGGGCAAAAAAAGTATAAAGCGCCGTAATGGCCCCATTGTCATTAGTCCCCAGAAAACCGTTCACGGTCATCAAATAAGTGCAAAAAAGCATGACAAATGCGAAGCCCCCCATCAGGAAGAATTCCAACCGATAAAGCCCCGAGAAGAAAAAATCCCGGATCTCATTATTGGCTATCTCCCGTAAATTTTCACCCGGGAATATCCTACGTCTGATCTTTTGTGTTATTTCCGCCAAGTCCATGAAAGGTTATGTTATTGCAGGAATGGGAATCTCTTGACCAGGCCGACCTTTGACCAAGCGGCGCCCAGGCCGAAACGCATATTGGCTCCGGTACCGGACAAGCCGATCAGCAGCAGGCCATTGACGATGTGCTCATCCAAGAACGGATTATGCAGAGGCCAGATCGAACCGGCCAGATACATCAGCGCCATCATCGTCGCGCCGGAAAAGCAGGCCAGGCGCATTGCCACGCCCAACATCAGGCTGAGACCGATCAGTAGCAAGCCGATCATGAATAGCCACTCGACAAAATGACTGCCGGCCATAGCCTGGAAATACGAGGCGAACGGCCCCTTGGTCGCCTTGGCCAAGAAGCCGTACGTCGGCGAAACTCCGTCGATCCAGGCCTTGCCAGCAGGGGTGTTGAATCCGAGGCCGAAAACCTTGTCAATGAAAGGCCAGAAAAAATACCACCCCAAGACGATCCTTAGGACGGGCCAGATAAGCTTTTCGCTTAAGCTCTGCATGTTTTTTGTATTTAATGATTAGTTATTTTGACTCAAGCTCTTTGATCCTGTTCTTGAGCTCGACCATTTTGAGCTCGCGTGCCACGGCCGTCTTCTGCCAGGCCTCGAGCTCGTTCGCCTTGGCCTCGACGGCCTTTTTCTCATCCAACAGTTTTTTGCGGCTCTCCTCAAGATTGCTTTTCATCATATTGAAAGTGACCGCCAAATCACCGACCTCATCCAGGGTCGAGACCTGGACGAAGGAGTCGAAATTGCCGGTGGCATATTCCTGGGCGACTCTAGTCAGGCTCTTGATAGGAGCAAGAAGCGATCTGGATAAGTGTCCCGACAGATAAATCAAGACCACGAAGAAAACGATACCGAAAATGAAGACCAGTTTGTTCATGCCGCCCAATTCATCTGTCAATTCGCTGAAATTGAATATGATCCTGATCATCCCGATGTCGTAAAGGCCGGCATGGACCGGGATGTCGGTCAGATAATAGCGGTAATCTCCGCTATCTTCGATATAACGCTGCTGCTTCACGTACTCTATCTTACCCTCGGGTTGAACGACGATGCCTTGGCCCAATTGCGTGTCGCGCTTGTCGATGTAAATGACTTTGCCGTCCTTGCGATAAGCCGGAACGTGCGAGGTATCGACCGGCTGGAAAAAGACCGGGTTCGTCGCCTCTCGGCCCAAGCTCGTGTCTGCCAAAAGCTTGCCCTCCTTGTCATACACCGCAAAATAGGAGATGCCCTTGGTCAGATACTTCTCGTCGAAGATGATCTGCAAAAGCTTATCCTTGTCGCCGAGCAAAATCGCGTCCTTTGCCAGGTGGGCCATCTTCAAGGCCTCTTCATCGGCGTGCTCCCTGAAATGGTTATCGATCACTGATTTGATGCTCAAATTGAAAAACAGGAATCCGACGAACACCAAGGCTACCGGCAAGAGTATATAAAGCAGTATCTTGTCTTTGAGTGAGTGCATTATTTTGAATCTTTTTCGTTCAAGGCCTCCTGCCAATCCGTGAACAGGACGAACTTGCCATCCTTGATATAAGTCAGGTAAATCCGACTCATTCCTTGGTGGTTCTTTTCGCTGAAATTGACCGTCGAGGCGATATTCAGGGAATACTTGCGGATCGACTCCAGCGATCGGATGAATTTCCCCCGCGTCAAGTCAGGCCCGGCACGCTCCAACCCCTCGGTCATTATTTCGGCGTCTAGATACCCTTCAAGTCCGCTGAAGGTAGGTGTCTTTTCCGGGTAATATTTCTTCAAGACCGCGACATATTCATCGACGCCAACCAGGATGTTCTTGTCCGCTTGAGGCGGCACGACTTGCGTCACCACCACCCCGTCGCCGGCAGTCCCCAGTTCCTTTGCCAAGGCCTCCGAACCCACGAAAGACAGGTTCCCGAAAATCGGATTATAATCCTTGGACCTGACAAGCTTGATGAACTTGCTGGCTGGAGCGTAGACGCTGACCATAAAAACAGCCTCGGCGCCGGATTTTCTAACAGCCTCGGCAGCAGCTTCGACATCCAGGCTGCCGCGTTGGTAGCTGGCAGTGACGACCGGCTTCAGGCCGTATCCGGCCAAGGCGATCTCAGCGCCCTTCAGGCCGTCGAAGCCGTAGTCATCGAACTGGTAGAAAACCGCCACCTTGGTCATCTTAAGATCTTCAACCACGCCCTTAATGAACGCCCCCGCCTCTTGGTGGTATGACGCCCTCAGATTGAAGACATAAGGCTGGACCGGATTGCGAAAAACGTCCGCCCCCGTGCCAATGCCGACCAAGGGTATCTTAGCCTCATTAATCAATGGCAAAGCCTTGATGCCAGTCGGCGTGCCGACGTAATTGAATAATGCAAAAACCTTATCCTGGCTTATCAGGCGCTGGGTGTTGGCCACGGTTTTGGCCGGGTCATACTGGTCGTCATAGACCTTGACCCTGATCTTGCGACCATGGACCCCGCCCTCATCGTTCACCTTGTCGAAAAAAGCCTGTCCGCCGAAATAATACTCGGAGAAGAAGCTGACGTGTCCGGTCATCGGCAACGAAGTGCCGATCATGATGGCCGTGTCGCTGACTCCTGGCGTTTCAATCGCTGTCTCCGACAAGGAACCGCCGAAAAACAAAGCCAGATAAAACAAGCTTACGATAATCGCCCCTAGCGCCATGATTCCCAGCAAAATTTTCTTCATATCTTTTATTTATTAACTCAGCAGCTCAAAAATCTTGTTCAACTCCAAGATGCACCGATCCTTAGACCTTATGACCGCCTCGTAAGCCGAGATTTCCGACTCGTCATTGCTTGATGCGAGCAACCGTTGGCATTTGGAACGGATGTCTTTCTCCGACTGGATCAGCTTGCCGACAGCGTCGGCCAGATTATGATCTTTCATGCTTTTTTACCAAACTTGCTAATGATTTTTTCGATTCGATATTCATATTGATCAAATTCCTGATCGAATGGCGGATCTGGTATTTCTCCAAGAACCAGAGCTCCGACTCAGGCAAGTCCGCGGAAAAGAATTTTCCGTAGTCGCCAATAACACGATCGATGGCCTGCACGAGCTCGTCGAGCTGCACGGCGGCAGTTTCGTCAGAGACGAACGACGGCAAGACAAACTCCTGCTTTTTCTTCGATTCAATGCTGGCCAGCCGGCTCTTGAGCTGATGGACCTGGCTTTTCAATTCCACCATCTTGAGTTCCCTGCCCACCATCAAACTATTGAACCGTTCGAGTTCCTCATTGTGGCTGACCAACTCAGAGACATCCCTGATAGTAATCAGAACCTTGCTTGATTTTCCGTCTGAAGACTTGATCGGAGCTCCGGAAAAGATGCGGTACGTCTCTTTCTTGCCGAAAAGCGAGCGATATTTCATCGGCTCCGTTTCGAAAGAAGTTCCTTGATGGATGGAGTCCATGATCCGCCGGCTCAAGCCGAGTCGGATGTAATTCTCGTTACTCAGCAAGTTGTAGCCGATCAGCTTTTCCTTGGGACTGGCGGAAATCTCGAGCATCTTATCGTTCACATACTCGATTACGCCATCCCGATCAAGGATGAATATGCCCAAGGGCGAACTATCGATGATTCGCTGATTCAATTCGGTCAGCTCAACCAACTTCTTCTTACTGTTGACGTCATCTGTCATGTCGTGCTGAATGGCAATGAATCCGATGATACTGCCGTAATCGTCAATGACAGCGTTGGTCGAATTGGCGACAATGACCTCTCGGCCGTCTTTAGCCTTATTATATATCTCTCCGGCGACATTCTTCCCCGACATGAGCGAGCGCCAGCGGGCATCATATTCCTTATCGCTCTGCCTGTCAGATTTGATGAATCTCGATGTCTTGCCGACCGCCTCCGAAGAGCTATAGCCGTAAAGCGCTTCGAAAGCGGGATTGACGTAAGTGATTTTTCCTTGATTGTCGGTCAGAAAGATGGCGCTGTCCGATTTCTCGATGCCCTGGCGCAAATATGCATTGGTCTTCTCGATTTGCTTGTGCTTAGTGATATCTTCGACCAGAACCATCGCGCCGATCACTTTGCCGGAGTCATCCCTGATCGGCCCGGCATAAGCTGCGACATGCACATCAGTGCCGTCCCGCCGCTTGCGCAACCCCTCATAACTCAGGCTTTCGCCCTTGTCAAAGACCTTGGCATACATCTTTTTGACCGCCTCATATGAACCCTTGGGGACGGTGGGGGAAATCTTGCCTAAGACCTCCTTCCTGGAATAGCCGAAAATCCGTTCGGCCGACTCGTTCCAGTTATCTACGACAATATTCCGATCGATTGACATGATAGCCTGAGGCGAGGTGTGAAAAATGGAGTCCATCAGCCGGGTCGTGGCGATATGGCGCCTCTCCTCGGCCTCCGCTTCAGTTACGTCATAGCCGAGATTGATATCATATTCGATCCGTCCGCTCGAGTCCTTGATGAAAGTTGTCACCCAGCTGACCGTTCTCACGCGGCCGTCTTTCGCGACCACCTTGCCCTTGAAAAACGGAGGCGGAGCGGACTTGCCGCCGACAATGGCTTTGAAATCCTTCTTGATTTCCTTGCTATCGGGCACGCAGGTTTCGAACCAATCGAGCCCCAGAATTTCATCGTTTTCGTACCCCAGGAAGCTGCGCGCGAACTGATTTAGTTCGACGACTCTGGCATTGCGATCCAAAACTACAAAAATCACAGCTGCAGAGCTGATCAGCTGTGAGTAGTCGCAACAGAAATTTTTTTTCCGCTCCTTGTTTGATGGCATAATCAATATTATTATACCACGTTTGACCTGACAGGCAAAATCACTTCTGGCAATGGTCGCACCAGACCGTGCCCCGTCCGCCGATCCTGGTTTTGGAAAGCGGGCGGCCGCAGGTCAGGCAAGGCTGGCCGGCTCGGCCATAAGCCTTGAGCAGCTTCACGAAATTGCCCCGGTCGCCCTTGGCGTCACGATAATCATTGAACGACGTTCCGCGATGCTTGATGGCCAGCTTCAACACCTTTATGACTTCCTGCCACAGCAGACCGACTTCCGCGTCTTTCAGGCTGGACACCTTGCGGCCAGGCTTTATCTTGGCCGCAAACAAAGACTCGTCGGCATAGATATTACCGATGCCGACAAAATATTTCTGCTCCAAGATGGCTTGCTTGATAGTCGAGTTCTTTTTTTTGCCTATCGAGCTGGCGAAATAATCGAGAGTGAAATCCTTGCCCAATGGTTCTCTCCCCAAGGCGCTCTCGTAAGCTGCCTGCTCTTGCGGTGTCAAGAGCTTCAGCCAACCGAAACGTCGCACGTCATTGAAATAAAGGTGCGAGCCGCCTGCAAAAGCGAAGACCGCCCTGGTGAACTTATTTGGCAATTCATTGCCCACCCCGATAATCGGGTGGCCGCCAGCCACCGTATCGCAGGCTGCGTCATGACAAGACCGGTAAACCAGCTGCCCGGTCATTTTCAGGTGTATCAGCAAAAAATCACGATCGAGCTCTAAAACTATGGTTTTGGCGCGGCGGCGAACTGCCTTGACTGTTTGGCCGACGATCCTTTGCCTGAACGTCGCCAACGGCAAATTCAGCTGACCGTTTTCACGGCCAGCCAAAGGATTTTTGATGTCGAATCCGATTATCGTAAGCCCGTCCAAAAAACCATCCAGATCCCTGGCGATAGTTTCGACTTCTGGCAATTCAGGCATAATTTTAGCTAATTCTCAGATGGCAACGCCCCACCCCCTCCGATCTGATTATTTCTTATTTATCTTCGAAAGCGGATTGAACCCTTTCTTTATCTCATCATGATCGCCGAAGCCGTCGCCGTCAGTATCTCTCTTAAGCGGGTCGGTGTGATATTTTTCCGCCTCGTCAAAATCATTCAGTCCATCCTTATCGGAATCAGGACTGAAGGGGTCGGTCTTGATTTTTATTTCAAAGGCGTTCGAAAGGCCGTCCTTATCAGGATCATCGCTGATCGGATCGATTTTCCGGCGCAGCGACTCGGAATCGCTGATGCCATCGCCGTTGCTGTCTTTCAGCGCCGGATTGGTACCTTTCTTCGCCTCTTCGCCGTCGCTCAAACCGTCCTGATCGAAATCCATCAAGCCCTTGCCGAGCGGATCGCTGCCGGACTTGACTTCGCTGCCGTCCTTAGCCTTGTCGCCATCGGAATCGGCATTGAGCGGATCTGTCTTGTAAAATTTCTCATCGGCATCTATAAGGCCATCCTTGTCGGAATCCTGCTTCCAGCCCGGCCCCAGCGGGTCGGTCGCATCGCCGATCTCGGTCCCGTCCATGACGCCATCACCGTCGGTGTCCGCATTCGCGGCATTGGTGCCCCACCGGACTTCGTCCTTGTTCAACAGGCCGTCCTCATCCGTGTCGACCTTATTGGCAGTAAGCGCATTGGGTATTTTCGGATTGGTCCCCCTCGCGATCTCGGCGCCATCCTTGATTCCGTCATCATCCGAGTCAGGATCGGCTGGATCGGTAAAATTGACGTTGTACTCGGCATTATCATTGAGGCCGTCGCCGTCGGAATCCGGATTGAACGGATCGGTACTGATCCAAAGCTCGCGGTAATCATTGAGTCCGTCGCCGTCGGAATCGAAAGGCGTCTTGTCATCCAAGGTGGTTCCGAGGACGTTATTGCAGACCTTCTTGTACGTTTCATCCGGCAGCTTGTCGCAATCATCCTTGGTCTTCGCCTTGGAAAAGTCCACTCGGGAAATGCACAAATTCTTCTTTTTCATGTCCTTTATTTCCTCGCAAACATTGCCGTTGCGTCTCATCGAATTTATCTCGCACAAAAAGCTGTACTCAAGAGTCTTGATGCCCGCGCACGCCTGGATATCGCCCCGCTTGGAGGCTTCGATGGCCGTCACGCGATCGACGCATTCCTGTTTCTCGCTCGGTTCATCATCGAAATTATTGCAATAATCAGCCCCCTGGACCGTCATGCCGATGTCCTCCTCGCAGCGTTCGCGGAAGTTCTTGTCTGCGATTCGCTCGCAATCATCCGCCTTCTTGAGGGGCGCCAGGCTGTTGTAAAGGCATTGGTTGCGCAACGTATAATCATCGACTTCGAGGCACTTGCGAGGGTCGCGAGAGAGGAAGGCTTGGCTGGCGCGGAATCTGTTGACGCAATCCTGCTTGGCTTTGTCGTCAAGTTTGGCACAATCTTCCAGAGACGGCTGCTTCGCTTCAGCCATCTGGATCGGCACTTTCGCCGGCTTCGTCAGCGGCACGACGGCTGTCGGCGGCGTGGAGGTGCCGGCCGGCGGCACAACGGCCCCTTCCGGCGCATTATGGCTGGCAAGATAATAAGTAAGCCAAGCCAGGAGCACGACGACCGCGACCGACCCGGCAATTATGATTTTCTTATTTTTTTCCATATATTTCTATTGGCAATAACAGGCCGTTTCGCCCACATGATACCACTGGCTCAATCCGCCGATGGCTGAGCAGTCATTGCAGACGCCCAAGTAACCGAACACCCAGTCCCAGGCATAACCCCAGTCAGCGGCGGCTAACGACACGACCGTACTGGCGCCGGCCAGACTGAACTTAGACTTGCAATCGTCATCGTATTGGTTGATGCCGTTAGAACAGCTGCAAGCGCCGCCGACATCATGCACTATCGATTTGCAGGCATTGGCGGTGTGGTCATTCAAGCCGACGCCGATGCAGACCTTGCCCACCTTTTGGCAGACTTGGTCGCAATTATAATAATTGAAGGTGGTGCCCACGTTCGCATATACGCCCGTGAACGAAGGCACGGTCAAATCACTGGCATCCGCCCTGACGATCGTGAAGGGCCCGATAGCATTGGTCTTGATAAGGTTATCCTGGCCCGCGCAGCAATAATCGAATTTAGGCGACGGAAAGACGTCCTGACATATCATCGCATTGGCTTGGCAGACCCAGACGCCCTTCTGGCACGAGCCGGCCGGCGGGGCTGCGTTCGGGCTGGCTTGTCCCAGATAGCAGCCCATGCCCAACTTGTTCCTGTTCGGGTCGGCTTGGCAGCCGATCTGGCAGGAGTCGCAAAGAGCAGTATAAAGGCTGTCGATGCCTGTCTGGCCGATAGTGTTGTTCGACAGGGTCGTGCAATCGAAAGCGCTGCCATCCGAGTCAAGGATAGTGTTCGAATTCAGGATGCCGCATCGCTGCGCCGAATCGGTGATCGCATCCTCGCAGTTCTCGTTGTATTCGGCCTGGACGATGCCGTCGCCGCAATAGCCGCCGAACTGCATGCAGGTTCCGGCGCAGTTGCCGCCCTCAGGACATGGCTTGTCCTCGGCTTTGATAGTATAAATCTTAATATTCGAATCAGCATCATCGGCCGTTCCCCAAATAGCATCCGGGTTGTACGTCCAGTCGTTGTCCCATTCGAGGCGCAAGACATGATTGCCGCCGAACAGGGCCCCGAGGGCGACATTGCTGAAGACATTGGCGCCGCCTGGGGCGACGGCATTGGCGCAGAACTCGCCCTTGTAATTGCCGTCTACCAGCACGCGGACATGATGCTGGACGCCTGCCTGCGGGCAGACGTTTTCCTCGCCGCCGGCAGGCGCGAAAGCCTCGAGCGAACCGTAAGGCGAGGTGCCCCAATTGCTGGTTTCAACCGTGAGATAAAATTGGCTGACGGCGGGCGTGACTAAATTATAGGTCCAAAAGGCCCCGTTGCATGATCCGGTGACATTCGGTCCGGCAAGGCCGCAAGAGGCATCGGTTCCGGTGAATTGGTTGCCGGTCAATTGGACGTTGGTGCCGACGGTGGTGCAGCCATACTGGCGCCCGGCATTGCTCAGCGGCGGGTTGGCCGCCACTCCGTCCGTACCGTCGCATTGCTCCGTTCCGGCAGGCGAGCCGCCTGCTCCTTCGGTGTTTGGCTGCTGGCGGACATTATCGCCGCAGAAATTATTGACTTGCAAGTTGAAAGTAGTGGCAGGACCGGTGAAGCCATATTCGTCGGTTGCAGTAATCGACAGATTATGCGGACCGGCGCCGACAAGGGCTGGAATGCCGCTGATGGTGCCGACATTTCCGGCGGTGGAGACGGCCAGTCCAGGAGGCAGATTGACCACCGAATAGTTAGTAATCGCGTTGCCCTCATCATCAACGCCGGTGATAGTACAAGAGTAGCCACCTAACGCGCGTATGACCGGATCACAAACCACGGCGTCAACCCGGGGCGGCGTGTTCGTAATATCGAAAATGAAACTGGTCATGGCCGTATCCCCCTGAGTGTCGATGCCAGTTACTGTCACGTTATAGACCCCCGGCTGATAGGTTATTTTCTGGTTGATGTAGCAATTGTATTTTCCGTCAGGTTCGCCCAGGATCGGGCTAGTTGAGGTGCATGTCAAGAAATTGGCGATCGGCCCTCCGCCGCTATCGCCAGTGAATGTAAATGATAGGCCGTAGTTCTTGTTGGTCTCGTAACCGAAAATCGTAGTCGTGGCCATATTTCCAGCCTTGACCTTGACGTTCAAGGCCTGGATTATGGGCAAGGAGGCGCCCATGGAAACGTTGCATATCTTGCTTGAAGTCGCGCTGCCATCCGACACGGTGACACGGACTTGATAATTGCCGGTGTTTCCTCCTTGCTGGGCCGTAAGCTTTTTCTGATTGGCTACGGCCGTATTGGCAAAGACCAAACCTGTTTGTCCGCCCTGCCAAACCCAGCCTGCCGCCTGCCAGGCGGCCCAATTAGCCGGCGCAAGCGGCTCGACCTGCCAGCCGCTGATCGGATCGCGATCGATATCAAAAGCGGAAACGAAGCCGCCAAATGGATCCTTGGGAAAAGAAGACATGCTGCCGCAAACGAGGGTTGGCGGAGTATTCGTAGCGCCGCCGACGGAAACGATCGCGCCAGGCAAAACGGAAAAAGGATTAGGCGTCCCCAGATTATTCCCGACCGTGCAAGTGCCCGCGGCATTACAGATGAGGCCGGACTCGGTAGTGACGAAAAAGCCGCAGCTTCTGCCGTCGGGACTGGACATGTAGACATACGCCCGGCTGCCGTCAGGCAGGTCGAAGTTGGCGTCGGCCGGGGTGGGATCGGCGAAGGCGCGGGTGGCCTCGTTCCAGCAGGTCTTGGCGTTGAACCCGGCGCAGGCGCCCATCTTGTTGATGGGGTCGAACGGCAGGTTGGCGCCCAGGGCCTTGCCTAGGGTCTCCTGCCAGGAGGGCCAGGTGGAGACGGATTTGTTCGGGAGGTAGGAGCCGGATTCGAGCTTGGGACAGAGGCCGCCGTTCTTGGCCTTGTAGGCATCGAGCAGGTCGTTCAGGTCGGCGAGGTCGGCGAGGCGCTTGGTGTCGCGGACCGAGACCTCATGGGAGCTGACGCAGTATTCGTCCTTGGCGCAGGTCGGGCAGTCGGGAGCGATGCAGGCAGGGGGATAGGTGCAGGATTGGGTGGCCGTCTGGCTGCAGGCGCCGGCCTTGAGGATGTTGTTGTTGAACTTCCAATTGGCCAGGATCTGGCCGAAGATGTCCTCGGTGGCCTTCTCGGCGTCCTGGTTGTAGGAGATGATGAAGATATTGGTGAAGAATTGGTCGTTGGTCGAGAGCTCGTTGTTGGCCGGGGCCGCCTCGACCACGTTGGCCACGTCGATGTAGACGGTGCGGCCGTCGCGGATGGCTTCGTAGCCGTCGACGATGAGGGCCTGAGGGGAGCCTTTGAACCCCTGGGTCTGGTACCAGCGGGCGGCGGAGTAATGCTTGGGGTTAGGGGCGACGCGGACGCCGATGGCGTCCGGCGAAGGGGCGGCGATGGCCCAGCCGATGCAGAGGGCTAACAAGGCCGTAACCGGGAGGATGAATAATTTTTCCGCTTTGCTAGTCATAAAATATTTATGCAAAAATGTCAGACCAGTGACCTGCCGGTCATCGCTTCTGGCTTCTCTAATCCCAATATGCGCAAGACGGTCGGAGCGACGTCGGACAGGATTCCCTGCGGCTGGACAAGGCTTAAGTCGCCGCCGAACGCGTCTTGGCCGCCGATCCGTCGGCCCTCGAATTCTTTGCCCACGATAATGAATGGAACGGGGTTGGCGGTATGTTCTTTCGAGATGCTGCCAGTCTGCATGTTAAACTTGGCCTCGGCGTTGCCGTGATCAGCCGTAATCATTATCACTCCGCCCTTCGGCAGCACGGCATCGACCAGGCGCTTGACGCATTTATCGACCGCCTCGCATGCCTGACTTGTGGCTCGGATATTTCCAGTATGCCCGACCATGTCAGCGTTAGCAAAGTTTACCAGGATGAAATCATAGAGATCTTCATTGATAGCCTTGATAAGCTTGTCAGTCACCTCGAAGGCCGACATTTCCGGCTTCATGTCATAACTAGGCACCGGCGGCGAAGGCACGAGATCATGCGTTTCGCCCTCCGATTTGGTTTCCCTGCCGCCATTGAAAAAATATGTGACATGGGCGTACTTCTCGGTTTCGGCGATTCGCAGCTGTTTCAATCCGGCATTGGCAATGATTTCACCCAACGTATCCTTGATCTCTTCAGGAGGAAAGGCTACCTCGACCGGAATATCTTTCTCATACTCAGTAAAGCAAACGAAGAGCAGGTCTGTCAGATATTTGGGACGGCTGAATTTGTCGAAGCTCGGCAAGGCAAAGGCCTTAGTAATCTGCCTGGCGCGATCGGGACGGTAATTGAAAAATATCAATGAATCGCCTTGCTCGACCAAGCCGACCGGCTTGCCTCCCTGTTCGATAACCGTGGGCACGAATTCCTCATCGTATATTTTCTTGCCATAGCTATCCTCGATGGCCATGACCGGATCACTGGCCTTATTGCCCTGACCCGCGGTCATCGCGAGATAAGCTTTCTCGATGCGATCCCAATGATTGTCTCGATCCATAGGGTAGAAGCGTCCGGATATGGTAGCGATCTTGCCGACACCGTATTCGGCGATCGTGCGGGTGATATCCTTAAGATAATTCAAACCGCTGTTATAGGGCGTATCCCTGCCGTCCAGGATGGCGTGGATATAAACCTGCTCCACTCCCTGTTCCTTCGCCAGTACGAGCAAGGCCTGCAGATGCTCGATAGAGGCATGGACGCCTCCGTTCGAAACCAGTCCCATGACATGGAGTTTGGAACTATTGCTCTTGACGTGCTTGATCGCATCGATCAGGGCTTGATTCTGATAGAAACTGTTGTCATTTATCGATTTATTGATCCTAGGCAGATCCTGATACATGATCCGGCCCATGCCCAGATTCAGATGGCCGACCTCGCTGTTGCCATCCTTGCCCCAGGGCAATCCGACCGCCTCGCCGGAGGCACGGATGGTCATGGCAGGATATTTGGCGATCAGTTCCTTCATGGTCGGAATGTTAGCCTGGCTGATAGCGTTGCCGCTGTAAGGCTGCACGATACCCCAACCGTCAAGAACGGCCAAGACGACGGGTTTCGGTTTCTTTAATTGCTGATCTTTGCTTAACATATATTATCTTAACAATAAGCTTTTACGGGCCATCGCCTTAGGTAGCGGGAGTCCGAACAGGTCCAGGATAGTCGGAGCCACATCGCCCAGTACGCCATCGTTACGAAGCTTTGCCCGATTCCTTAATTCTTGGTTGACCAAGATGAACGGCACGGGGTTGGTGGTGTGCTCGGTGTCTATCTCGCCGGTCTGGAGATTGATCATGCGCTCGATATTGCCATGGTCAGCCGTAATAATGAGCGTGCCGCCGATTTTGTGGTACGCCTCGACCAGCTTGCCGACATAGCCATCGACGGCTTCGCAGCATTTGATCGCCGCCTCAAGATTTCCGGTGTGGCCGATCATGTCCGGTGCGGCGAAATTCAAGGCAGTGAAATCGAATTTCTTCTTTTTCAGGTTGCTGACGACTTCCTTGACCAACTCCTTTGAGCTCATTTCCGGCGTTTCATCATAAGACCGGACATCCGGCGACGGCACCAGGATCCGTGATTCACCCGCGACCGGATCGGAATATCCGCCATTGAAAAAGTATGTGACGTGCGCATATTTTTCGGTTTCAGCGATATACAGCTGACTTCTCTCCTTAAGCTGCATCGGCAAGGTATCAGTCAGGTCAGGACTCGGAAATGCCGAAAGAATGCTATCCAAATCCGGACCGAAGTCGGTCATGGCCACGAAGCACAAGTTCTTGAAAACGACCCGCCGCTTGAACGATCCCGGATTCAACTCGTTGAAATTCGGCTGGACGAAGGCTTTAGCCAGCTGTCGAGCGCGGTCGGAACGCAAGTTGAAGAAAATGACGCTGTCTCCGTCAGCAATGCGAGGATAAGGCTTGCCTGGACGTCCGATGATGTACGGCAGGATGAATTCATCGCTCTCGCCGCGATTATAAGCTTCGGTAATCGCCTCTTCCGGATTCAATGACCAGCGGCACTCAGCAGCCTCGCAGCCGCCTTCGACCAAGACATTGTACGCCATCTCGGTCCGCTGCCAGACTTTCTTGCGGTCCATGGCGTAAAAGCGGCCCATGACCGTATTGATAGTTTCAACGCCGGTAAATGACTTCTCAAGCTGGCGCATCAGCTTTATGGCGGCATACTTAGGCGAATCGCGGCCATCCGTGAAAAGATGCAGATTGATCCTTTGCACCCCCTCTTTTTTCAAGAAGGCAATCAGGGCCAGCAGGTGATCAGGATCGCTGTGAGCTGTCATATTGTTCCCGAGCATGCCCATCAGATGGACGTTGCCGCCGTTCTCCTTGGCGTGATTGACTGCTTCGAGAAAAGCCGGATTCTTGAAAAAAGTGCCGTTGGTTATGTTGCGGCTGATGCGGACAGCATCCTGCTCGGCGATGCGACCGGCCCCGAGGTTCATGTGGCCAGCCTCGCTGTTGCCGTCTTGGCCGTTCGGCAGACCGACAAAACGCCCCGAAGCGCCCAGCTGCGTGCTGGGATAGTTCTTTAAGAGGTAATTAAGATTCGGAGTCTTTGACAAAGTGATTGCGTTTCCGCGATTCGCCTGATCAATACCCCAGCCGTCAAGTATGACGAGAATAGTCGGCTTACTTACTTTTAACTTTTGCATGTTTTGTCTTTGGTTTGGTTTGCGATTCGATGATATCTTCGATTTCCATCAAACGATTATACTTGGCTAAACGCTCGCTGCGAGACAGTGAGCCGGACTTGATGTATTCGGCTCCGACCGCCACCGCCAGGTCGGCGATGAAATCGTCCGAAGTCTCGCCGGAACGGTGCGAGACCATGATCTTGTACTTATGCTTCTGGGCTAATTTGATGCACTCGATGGTTTCGGTCAGGGTGCCGACCTGATTGACTTTGATCAGGATAGCATTGGCCACCTTTTCCTTGATGCCCTTGCGCAAACGGGCCGTATTGGTCACGAACAAGTCGTCGCCGATCAGAAGCATTTCGCCGCCCAGCTCCTTGGTCAGATCGCGCCAGCCAGCCCAATCGTCTTCAGCCAAGCCGTCCTCGATCGAGATTATCGGGAACTTGCGCCACCACTCGTGATAGAGGCCGACCAAGGTGCTATTGGAAAAAGTCGCCTGGTCCAGCTTGAAGATGTATTTGCCCGTCTCCGGATTGAATAGTTGCGATGAACCGACATCGATGCCAAGTCCGATCTCTTTGCCCGGCTTGTACCCGGCTTTGATCATCGAAGCCACGATCAACTCGATGGCTTGGATGCTGGAAACGATATCCGGGGCGTAGCCGCCCTCGTTGCCGACATCGGTATCGAAACCGGCAGATTTAAGCACGCGGCCCAGGCTATGGAAGATCTCCGACCCCATCCTCACTTTCTCCTTGAAACTGACCTGGCTCAAGGGAAGGATCATGAACTCTTGGAAATCAAGGTTGGTATCGGCATGCTTGCCGCCGTTAAAGATATTGAATGACGGCGTTGGCAGGCGGTAATCCTTCGAAAAACTGAAGCTTTCAGCCAGATAGGCATAGAGTTCCTGCTTCCGTGACATTGCCGCTGCCCTGGCGCAAGCCAGGGAAACGCTAAGTATGGCGTTGGCGCCAAGCTTCGATTTATTCTCTGTGCCATCTAATTTTATCATGGCGTGATCGAGCGCCTCCTGATCATCGGCCTCCATCCCGATCACGGCCTTGCTGATGGATTCATTTACATTCTTCACGGCCTGCAAAACTCCCTGGCCTTCATAACGCTGCTTATCACCGTCGCGCAGCTCCCAAGCTTCATGAACCCCGGTAGAAGCGCCCGAAGGCACGCTAGCCTTGGCTACGGTACCGTCAGAGAGATAGACCTTGGTTTCAACCGTTGGGTTGCCGCGCGAATCCAATATCTCCCGGGCGTGGATTTTATCGATTTTAGCCATAATTATTGAATTTATTTATTTAGCCATTATCCTTATGATATCGTCGCTATCATACAGCCTGTTGCCGACACCGTTCGGGCCGTAAGAACCGACTACTGCTGCCGGCACGCAAGTGCTCTCCCCGTCACACGGCGAGCCGTCGAGCTGGATCTGGTAATGCGTATCGAAAAAATATTGGTTGCCCCAAGGATCCTTGGGGATGCTGGACATGTACGGTCCGTTCCATCCGAGGAATGAACCGTCTGTGGCAACCAGTCCGGCAGACGGATTAGCCAGATCATACGCGCAATTATCGGCTGGATAATTACAAATTTCCGTACCGGCCGCCAAATTGACTTTTTCAACCGTTTGCCCGCCCGGCCAAAGCAAAGTATCGTTGGCCATGACGCTGATCGCCTTTTCTATCTGCTCCGCATCAGCACCAGCCTTGACCGACTTGGCCTTGTTCCTGGCATAGGAGTATGCCGCGTTGCCAAGAGTGGACAGGATACCGATTATCGCGATAACGACCAAGACCTCGATCAAAGTGAAGCCTGATTTTTGGTTGCGGAGATTGAACATATCCGACTATTTGATTAATCCTTTCAGGCCGGGCATCGGTTCGCCTGCCAAAAAATCGAGCATCGCGCCGCCGCCGGTAGAAACCCAATCGACCTGGTCGAACATTCCGGCCATCTTCAAAGCCTCGACCGTCTCACCTCCGCCAACGACGCCGAAGGCGCGGCCGCTGGACCTGGCAGCCATCACTCGCGCAAGCGCGACTGTGCCATGCTTGAAGCTGTCCTGTTCGAACCAGCCCATCGGACCGTTCCAAGCAATCGTATTCGCCTGTTTCAAATAGCGGCTATAAAAGCTGATCGTCTTGGGCCCGATATCGTAAATATAATCATCCTTGCTCACCATGCTGACGCTTTTGACTGCCAAATGCCCCTTGCCGTCTTTCTTTTTTGACACCACTAAGTCGAGCGGCAAGATAATCTTCTTATTCCCTGCCTTCTTGTACATGGAGATTGCCTGCTTAGCCAGCTTGGCATCGCCGGAAACTTTCGATTTGCCGACCTCATATCCTAGGCTTTGCAAGAAATCATTAGCCACGGCCCCGCCGACAAGTATCTGAGATGCATTTTTAATAAAGTTCTTGATGATCGGCAGCTTGGTCCCGATCTTGGCGCCGCCGATAACCACTACGAGCGGCTTTTTCGGCTTCAAAGCCCGTTCGATACTGGCGACTTCCTGTTCGAGCAGCAGACCGGCATACGAAGGCAGGTGCGCCTTGATAGCGCTGACTGAAGCATGGGCGCGATGAGAAACGGCGAAAGCGTTATTGATGTACACGTCTGCCGGACGGGCGAGCTGCTTGGCGAATTGCCTGTCATCCTTTTCCTCGCCTGAATAATAACGGAGATTCTCCAAGAATACGACCTGCCCCGGCTTGAGTTCCGCAACCGCCTTATCCACTTTCGGTCCGATGCAATCTTTGACGAAAACGACCTTCTGTCCCAGAAGTTTCTCCAGCCTTTTAGCCACCGGCTCCGTGGTGAATTTTTTGCTCTTCTTGCCGCCAGGATCGCCGAGGTGCGTCGCAATCACCACCTTGGCTTTGTATCTCAGCAAAAACCTGATCGTAGGCAATCCGGCAATTATCTTGTAATCCTCCTTGACCTTGCCGTTAGCTAAAGGAACGTTGAAATCCACGCGTAAAAAAACAACTTTGCCAGCCACATCTTTTAGCTGACGCATAGAACGGATCGGCATATGGGTATAAATTATTTAATGGTCTTATTATACCATATTTACCGCCAAAACAAAAAGAGGCGCCACGATGGCGCCTCCGTATATCAGACATACGATTAGCTATTTCAAGAGACTTGCCTTGACGGATACTTCATCCTGTTTGCCGTCACGCCAGAAGACCAGATCGATCTTGTCGCCGACCCTGAAGGACTGCAAAGCTTCGTTGAGCGGCATCGAATCGGAAATGACCACCGCACCCGCCTGGGTGATGACATCACCTTCCTTCAGGCCGATCTTACGCTCAGCTTCATTGCTGCCCTTAACGATGATCGCGCCCTGAGCGGGCCGCTGCAACGAGTCTTTGGACTTATCAGGAATAAGCTTGCCGGAATTGATGTATGACAAGCCGAGCGAAGGCCTCTCGATCTTTCCCTTCAAGAGTACGCTGGAAACGGCGCTCCGTAGCTGGGTGGCCGGCAGAGCCTTGCCCTGGTTATTGATGAAGCCGACAATTTCACCGGCTAGATTGAACACGACCGGACTGGCTGCTTCCTTGATTATCCTGTCGGCCAATGCAAGCTCCTCATTGAATTTGTCCGTCTGGCTGACAATCTCCGAAGAACGGCGGACATCGGAAATCATGTTGACCTGATTTACGCCCAGCCAATTGACAGATAGCACGATCTGGCCGCTTTGAAGATTGGCTGGGTCGGCAAAGCTCCTGACTGAGAGGTTCTTGGCCGGAACGTGCACGAACGTGAGTCCCGACACGCTATCATAAATATGCTTATCAGGCTGAAAAAGCTCCTTATTGCTGGCTGCGACCACATACTTGGCCCAATCATCGCCTTCCGGCCTGAAATCGGTAATCAGCCAGCCATCGCTACTGACGACCAGCGCCTGGCCAGCCAATTCGCTGGGGCGATAATATTGCTCCATGACCGAAGCTTGAGCGTCCGAACTTTTTTTAGAATAGATGCCGGCCAAACTGCCCTTGACCGACTGGGCAGTTTCGTAAACCTTGTCATTCTGCTCCACCACCACTTTTTTAGGCCCGCTGATGACCAAGCTGGAACGGGAGTCCTTAGGAAAATTGATTTCGCTGACTCCCGGGATGCCGAAGTAAGATTCCATGAGATATGATTGTGAAACCAATTGCCCCACGACTCCGCCACCCAATCCTAGCAAGGTCGCCAGTATCAGGACAGCGATCATCAAAGATTTTGAATTTGTACCTTCCATTTTCATTTATTTACTAATTATCCGCTTCTAGAGCCAGCGAGCAGTGAGCCATAACAGGGCCAAGCTCGTACCGGCAAACCAGAGATTGTATTTGATCCTACGGCCATCAATCTGCCCCAACAGGCTGAAACGGGCCAGATTGGCCAAGACATAATAGCCGATAGCCAGGCTTAAGCCGACAACGTGGAAATTCAAGGGCCAAAAAGAAAGCGCCCAAGCCGATTCCAGCAGGCAAGCGGCGATTATGAACAAATAAGTAGCACCAGACTTGAAGCTTATTTTACTAGCCCAGAATAGCTGATATATCATTAAAATGCAAGCGACAGCCAGCCCTAAAAGGAGGGGCCAAGCCGACATTTTCAAAAATGCCTGAAAACCGTATAGCGAGGCTGAAATGAAATAAAAGCTCAAAAAATTGGCGTAACTGGACAAGTTTTCGATCGAGGAAACCTTGTAGGCCATGGGGCGCAGAAGAAAATAGTAACTGAAGCGGAAATACAGGTAAATTACCATCGCGGAAAAGAGATATAGGAACTGGATCAGGACGCGATCCTCCAACCTGAGCAGGGTCGTGTACATCACGACGCTGGAAAAATACACCACCGGCATTATCGAAAAATGCCACCACTCCTTGCTGACCGAGCTGTCTTTGGCCATGCGCCAGATGGCTGCGATCATGGCGATATTGACAACTGCTACGGCGCCATAAAGCAGCCGGTGATTAGCCAGCAGCGTTTCTAGGCCAGCTAAAGCCGCTAATGATACTAATAATGGGAGCAGTCGGTTGTACATCGTCAGTTCAGCCAGGAATATTCAGTCTTCGCTTTATTAATCGCATTCTCACTGGCCATCTTCTTCTCCTGATCGCCTCGCTGGATGGACTCAAGGCGCTGATTCATGGCGAATACCAATTCGACGTGCAGCTGCTTGAATTTGCCAGGCACGAAAAGCTCGAGAAGCTCCTTTCTGAGCTCAACCACTTGATGTTCGGCTGCGTTATCGCCGATCTGTGACAATCTGGCGACGATCGACCTGGCATGCTGCCGGTATTCGACGTCGAGCTTGACCAGGTCAACCTGACTCTTCTTTTGCTGATTGTCGCGGGCGATCTGATTGAGCGCCCGGGCATTGAAGCTGATCCAGGAAATCAAACCAGTGAAGGCGAAAATGAGCAGGATCGTCGCGATTGAAATTTTTGCGTTTGAAGACATAGGTTTTATTTAATTTGTTTTCCTCTGAACATGGGCACGCTTCCCTGGCCAGCCGAAGGAGCAACCAAAGGCAAGCCCTGGTCTTCGGGCAGCGGCACCGCTTCCGTTGATGTGGCCTCGACTGCCGGCTTCTCAGGCGAGAAGCCCAGCTTCTTCAATTCAGTCAAGTCAGACAATTTGTTGGCCTTGAGGTACCGGGCCGAATAGGTGTAGAGCGCGTCTTTGATATAGAGGCTCCGCAAGACATTGTTGTCGTAATACGAATAGCCGTCGAGATAATAATTGCCGCCAGGCTGGCCCTTGTCGGAGTGGTCGATCTTGCCGCGAAGAACGAACTTCTTGTCATCGATCGAGAAGACGGCTACGCCGCCGAAGACGAACTTGCCCCACTCCATCTTGCTGGGCGACTCATAGAGCGAAACCGGGACAACTAAAAGATTCTTATCGCGAGAGAATAGGAAAGCGCGATGGTCATTGAGGGCGATGGAATCGCTGCCGCGATCACCCATCGTATAGTGATCCAACTCGACCGGCTTATCGACTTGGCTGACATCGAATAACGAAAGCTTCAACCCTCCGGCAATGACGCCGCCGAACTGATTTTCTGACGTATCCTTGCCGAAGCCGATCAAAGTATTCTCGTCGTACGGATGGAGATAGTTTGAAAAGCCCGGTATCTTCAATTCGCCCAAGACCTTAGGCGCGGCCGGCGACGACAAGTCGATTACGAACAGCGGGTCGGTCTGCTTGAAGGTTACCATATAGGCCCGCTTGCCCATGAAGCGGACCGAATAGATGCGCTCGCCCTTAGCCAGATTCTCCAACGATCCGACCTGTTTCATGTCCTTGTCGAGCACGTACAGGTTGCTGTAAGAGTCCCTTTCCTCTTCCTCAATCAGCCCGGACCAATTGCGGTTCTTGGTAGTGGCGATACGGAAATAACCGTCCTGTTCATCCATCGAGAACTGGTTCAGGACCGAACCAGGAACTTCGGCTGCGGTCTTATACTCGATCTTGTCTCCGGCGATGGCAACCTTGTGGATGACCGTCTTCTCAAGCTCCTTGCTGATATCGGCATACTTCTTCTTGACCGCTTGCTGAATCTGCTCTTCGACCTGCTGCTGCTCCTTCTGCCCCAGCGACATCAGATAGCGGGCGATGATCATATAGACCTTGCTCAGCTTCTCCGGCTTGGAAAGCACCTGCTCGTCGGCCGCATCGATCTTGGCGATCCGTCCCCGGTCAGTTTCGGTCAGCTTGGGCAGCAGCAGCTCGCGCGTTACTTCCATCCGTAGCTGGTTCTCGTCCAAATACTTGGTGTAAGTTATATAGATATTACCCTGCGACACGAACAGATTCTGGGTACCGGACAGGAGATAGATCTCGCTCTTCTCCTGTGCCGAACTGTCCTTCACGTTGATTGCGGAAACCGAGGTGAAATTATATGACTGATAGGGCATGTCGAAATAATAGACTGGGGGCATCTCCATGCGCGAAACCTTGCCTTGACGGACGATCAGAGGCAGCGGTTCCGGCGAAAAATCATAGCTGTATTTGCTGGTCAGCAGATAGACATAATCACCGATCAGGCGGGAGTTGACGTATGAGCCCTCGAGCGCCATGTCGCGCTCGAGTTTCGGCTTGGCCTTGTCGCTGACATCGTAAACATTGACGAAGGTGAACTGGCCCTGCATGACTGGCATGGTCCGATCCGGCATCTCGGCGCTCGCTTTGCAGTCCTGCCCTTTGCAATCAGCCGGTGCGGACATTACTTGGTTGCCGTATGACTGGCCGAAAACCACCAGCTTATCGCCGCTGATGTAGAGCTCCTGGGGCTGTCCCTTGAAAGCGAGGCGGCTCACTACCTTGATGTCGGTCGCGGGATAGGCCAGGGTAATAACGATTTCCTGGCGATTCAAGGCATAGATGTACTGGCCGTCGGTCTTGAGGATGTCGGCCTCATCTACGCCCTCGACCTGGATATTGGTTTTGGAATAATCGGCGCTGCCGCCTGACGATTGGGTGGCGGCATCCGATTTGGCCATCGGGGCGGCGAGGGACTTGACGGGGCTGCCGCCGAACAGATCCGTCGCCGATTCGCGCATGACTCCGCGATTCATCATTATGTCGCCGCTGAAGCCGTTGTAAGCCTGCGAGTCCTGCCTGGCTTCAAGAAAAGCCACGAGCTCTTCCTTGCTAGCGAATTTCTTGATCTTGGACTGTGCCGCCAACTGGGTCGCTATGTCCGTGGTAGTGGCCTTATTTTCGGTTTTCGGTGCGGGTGGCTGGACCACGGGCGGCTTTTTCGCCCATGGCAAAGCGCAGCCGGTAGCCAAAAACAAAAGCGCCAACACCAAGGCTGGCCAGCTCACGAATGAAGATTTGACTTTGTCCATAAGGATAAGATAAGAGCTATTAAAATGATAGTTTACCGGCTTCCATCTCCAGCCAATCATCAGCAGCCTCATCCCAGCGATAAGCGTGCATCTTGTAGGTGTTCTCGTCCTCGCTGTAGACATACTCGACTTGAGTCTGTGAACCGATGCGGTTCGAATACTTGGTCTTCTTATCCAAGATGACCGGGCGTTCGATAAGCTCGAGCATCATACGACCCAAGGGGCCGTTGAAAATCACGAAATAGCGATTACCGACCCCCTCCTCCTCTGACAGCTCCTCTTTAGCCTCTTCCTCGACGCTGAAATTGTCCTTGATCTGGCCGACCAGATCATTCCATCGTTCCTTGGTCATATTTGTCCCGCTAATGATTAAATCAATATTATTATAACACGATTGCGTGCCCAATATCAAATCAGTCCTTTCGAGCATCACGATCCCTCAGGCTGAACTCGCAACCGCAATAGTCTTGCCTATAAAGCCCGAGGCCGCGCGAGAGTTCGACCGATTTTTTGAAGCCGTCCTGCTTCTTGAAATCACGGTCCAAAAATTTGACCTTATATTCTTTCGAGAGTTCGTTGCCGATCTGGCTGATGGCGGACGCCATCTTATGCGGGCTGATGGTCAGGGTCGAGGCGAAATATCGGAACTTGAGCTGTTTGGCCACCTGGGCCGCTGCCGTCAAACGATCGCGATAGCAGATGACGCACCGGGCGCCTTTCTCGGGATCCATCTCATGACCTTTGACCGATTCCAGCCACTGCGCGTGATGGTACTTGCCGACCAGCAATTTCAAGCCTAGCTTCCTGGCAAACTTGCGAGTCTCGGCCAAACGCTTATGATATTCGGCTTCGGGGTATATGTTCGGATTATAGAAATACAAAGTGATGCGATAATCTTTTTTCAGCAAGGTCGAGACATAAGCGCCGCAACCGATGCAACAGACTTGCAAGAGCAGCTTCGGCCGGCGAAGCTCGCTGAAATCCAGCCAATATATGGCAACGATAGCCAACACGGAACCGGCAACGCCTGCCAAGGTGTCGAATCCGGAAACCGTCCTTCCGGGTATGAAATTCTGAAGGTACTCCAGCAAGAACGCATATGCGATGCTGAAGGACAAGGCCAGCCCGACAAGCTGCCAATAGCGTGGACTGAACCAGGCTTCGATCGCCTCGATCAAGAAAAAGACCAAGCCGCCGAACAGCAGCATGTGAACAAGCTTGTCGTCATACGCGAAACTGGCCACATCCGGAATTCTTGGACTGGCGGAGGTCAGCAGCTTAGCGACGAGAAGGCTCCAGCTAGCCAGGTGGAGCAATTTTACCCAGCGCAACAGCCTCATTCGGTCAACGATTCGATTATCTGCGAGATCTCAGAGTCGCTGCTACCCGGGCTGCCGGCAGATTGGGCCTGCTCGGGGGCGGGTCCTGCGTCGGGCAGGCCCGCGTTGCGCAGCACCTCGTTGCCCTCGCCGAAAGCGACCAGCTTCTTGCCGGACTTGCCGAATTTCTGAGCCATGAATACGAAAGTATCATCCTTGGCAATCTCGCCCATGCCGGCGCCGCCGATGAATACGACCGCCCCGTAATCATCCGGCTTGACTTCCCAGGATGCTTTTTTGACCTCGACCTCTCGGCCGTTCGGTCCGACGAATTTCCCGACCTGTATAGTAACCAGCTCATAAGCCAGCTTCTGACGGGCCAGTTGTGCTTCGACCTTGCCCAAAACCGCCTCGTCGAAGTCCGATGGGGCTATCACGACCGCGACCGGCTTGGACACCTTGACTGGCGCCGCTTGCTCCGCTGCTTCCTTATTTCCGTTAGAACCGCAGCCAGCCAAGACGATCAGCGCAGCCGGCAATATTAATAATATTTTTTTCATATTCAGCTGTATTTTATTACGACGTCACGGATGGCCTTAACCACCTTCTTGTCAGTCACGGCGGGCAGCAGTTTGCCCTTGGTCGGCTTGACCGTATAGGCGACCGCGACCGCGACCGCCAGCTTCATCTTGGTTGAAACTCCTCGCGCCTTGCCGTCGAGCAGGCCGCGAAAGAGTCCTGGGAAGACCAAAGCATTATTGACCTGATTCGGCAGGTCCGAGCGTCCAGTGCCGACGATGCTGGCCCCTCCGGCATAGGCCGCCTCCGGCATTATTTCAGGAACCGGATTAGCCATCGCGAAGATGATCGGGCTTTCATTCATGGTTCGCACCATGCTCTCGGTAACCAGATTGCCCTTTGAAACGCCCACAAAAACATCGGCGCCGGCCAAGGCTTCGCTCAGTCCGCCCTTGACCTTTTTCCTGTTGGTAATCTTGGCAATCTCGACCTTGAAGCCGTTCATGCCCGGGCGGCCTCGATAGATGGTGCCGGAAGAGTCGAGCAGGATCGCATCCTTGACCCCCTGCTCCAGCAGCAGCTTGGTGATGGCTATGCCCGCGGCACCGGCGCCGTTGACCACCACGGTCAATTCTTTCATTACTTTGCCGGTAACGCGGCAGGCATTGATCAAGGCGGCCAAGACGACGATTGCCGTCCCGTCTTGATCGTCATGGAATACCGGTATCGACAATTCCTTTTCCAGCTGCTTCAGGATATCGAAGCAGCGCGGTGCGGAGATGTCTTCCAGATTGATTCCGGCAAAGCTTGGCGCGATCATCTTGCAGAATTTGACTATTTCTTCCGGCACGGTCGAATCGATGCACAACGGCACCGCGTCGATACCGGCAAACTCTTTGAAGATGATGGCCTTGCCCTCCATGACCGGCATCGCCGCCTCGGGCCCAAGATCGCCCAATCCCAAAATGGCCGTACCGTCAGATACTACGGCCACCTGATTGGCACGGTTGGTCAAAAGCCAGGACTGGGTCACATCCTTGCCGATAGCCCGGCAGACCTCAGCCACGCCAGGCGTGTAGGCGACGGACAAATCCTCCTTGGTTTTCAATGGCACCTTGGACCTTATTTCGATCTTGCCGCGCTTTTTCTTATGCAGCGCTAGCGATTTTTGATAGTAATCCATAAAATCTATTCTTAATTTCTAACTTCTAATTTCCAAACCGAATCGCATTTTCATTGAAAATTTAGGAAACCTGCCTGCCGGCAGGCAGGTTGAAAATTGAAAATTTCTCGAAAAATGGCCAATATCAGGCCTTGCCTAAAACATATCCATATGCTAATCTTGACTTTCAATTATTAATTGTACCTTACCAAGCCGTAAAAATAAAGGCAAACTATAAAAGCCACGAGGAGGCATCATGAAAACAGTACAATTCCGAGGACTTGGCGTTACCTTGCCCACCCCGTTCGTCGATCGCGGCGCTCCGATCAAGCGCATGACAGATCCGGGCAAAGTCACCATCGAGTACCCCGAGCAGATCAACCTAAGCGCCTTCCAGACCCATTTGCGACGTCTGGTCGAACAAGGTCCTGATTTCCTGGTCGCCTGCGATGTGGCCGGAGAATCACCGACTCTCAACTACGCCGAACATGTCAAAATGATCGCCGAAACGGTCAAGATCGCCGGAGGCAAGATTCCGGTCTTGGCCGCCACTGGGGCCAATTCCACCATCGAAGCGATCGAGCTGTCGCGCGCCGCCAAATTCGCCAAGGCCGACGGGTTGCTCGTCGTCACGCCGTATTACATCCGTCCGCCCCTGCGCGGTCTCATGAACCACTACCGCACGATCAGGCGCGAAGTGAAGGAAATCCCGATCATACTGTATGACAACCCCGCTCGCACCGGCATCAATGTCAATGCCGAAACGATCCTGGAGCTGGCTCGTGAAGGCACTATCCAGGGGGTCAAGCTGGCGTCGGGCGATTCGGACCAGGCCGAAAAAATCATCACCGATCGTCCGCCGGATTTTACGGTCCTGGTCGGTGACGACCGCTTCATCTACCGCATCATGAGAGCCGGTGCCGACGGCGGCATCTCCGTCATCGCCAATTTCGCTTTCCCGCGCATCAGAGACCTGGTCGCCCAGCTTCTCGAAGAGCGCTATGACGACGCAGAAAAAGCCTTCAAAGAGATGCAGCTGCTGATGGCGACGATGGAGATCGAAATCAATCCTCTGCCGCTCAAGACCGCCCTGTCCATGATCTACCCGAACCAGTTCAGCGAATGTTTCCGCTCGCCGCTCTGCCCGATGGAGCCGGAAAAACGCCTCCAGATCGAATTCATCCTCCGCCACTACTGCCTGATTTAAAACCAATCAAAAGCCGCCGGTATCGAACCGGCGGCGCTTTTTTTATTTCAGATATTTTCTGCCCTTCAACTTGTCCGGCAGATACTCCTGCTCTTCCTTATAACCGTAATCAGGAGAATACTTATAGCCCTTGCCGTAATCCAATTCTTTCATCAGTTTTGTCGGGGCGTTGCGGATGTGCAGCGGCACAGGCAGATTGCCATACTGGCGCACATCGGCTGCCGCCTGATTATAGGCGGCATATAGCTCGTTCGACTTCTGGCACTTCGCCAGATATACGACCGCTTGCGCAAGTATCACGTTGCACTCCGGCAAGCCGATGAAATGGCACGCCTGATAAGCTGCGACCGCCTGCTCAAGCGCCCGCGAATTCGCCAAGCCGACATCTTCGGAGGCGAAACGCACCAAGCGCCGCGCGATGTAAAGCGGCTCCTCGCCAGCCTCAACCATCCGGGCCAGCCAATAAAGCGCGGCATCGGGATCAGAGCCCCTGAGCGATTTGTGGAGCGCGGAAATTATGTTGTAGTGCTCTTCTCCATTCTTGTCGTAAAAGACATGGGACTTCTGCAAGGCCTCTTTGACCGTTTCGATCGTGATATCCTTGCTGACGCTTGCGGCGTACTCGAGCACATTCAAGGCGCGGCGGGCGTCGCCATTGGCCAGCTCGGCGATACGCAAGACAGCTTCGTCGCTTATCCTTGTTTTTTGCCTGCCCAAACCCTGCTCTTTATCCGCCAGGGCGACTCGGATTATGCCGGCGATATCGTTCGCGTCCAATTGTTTCAGGACGAAGACGCGGCAGCGCGACAGCAATGCGCCGCGCACCTCGAAACTCGGGTTCTCGGTCGTGGCGCCGATCAGGACGATCGTGCCCTTTTCCAAGTGCGGCAGCAATCCGTCCTGCTGCGCTTTGTTCCAACGATGGATCTCGTCGATGAAGAGGATGGTCCTGATTCCCTTTTCCCGATCTGCCGCCGCCTGTTCGATGATCTGGCGCAAATCCTTGACCCCGCTAGTCACGGCGCTGATCTGCACGAAATGCGACTTGGTCTGCTGGGCGATGATATAAGCCAGCGTGGTCTTGCCCGAACCGGGCGGACCCCAGAAAATCATCGAAGGCAGCCGATCGGTCTCGATCGCCTGCCTCAAGAGCTTGCCCTCGCCCACTATGTCCTCCTGCCCGAAGAAGCCCTCGAATG
This sequence comes from uncultured Gammaproteobacteria bacterium, assembly GCA_964443495.1. GTDB lineage: Bacteria > Patescibacteriota > Patescibacteriia > Patescibacteriales > GWE2-39-37 > JAAXUA01. The sequence goes on along the minus strand of CAYUCS010000001.1, from coordinate 420,980 downwards.
TCTTCGGTCGCATGCGGTCAGCCAGCGGTGAATTTTGATTATGTTCAGGCATTGGTAGCCGTTGGCGTACTGTCGCCTCCGAACCGACGTTCGCGCTTATTATATTCCTCTATCAAACCGACCGCGTCCTGCTCCTCGAAATCCGGCCAAAATTTCTTAAGGAAGACGAGCTCGCTGTAGGCCGACTGCCACAAAAGGAAGCCGGACAAGCGCTGCTCGCCCGAGGTCCGGACGATCATGTCCGGATCAGGCAAGTCCGGCTGGTAGAAATATTTCTTGAGCATGCCTTCATGCACCTGTTCCTCAGTCACCCCGTTCTGCACCATCTTCTTGATAGCATCGATGATTTCCGGGCGTCCGCCGTAATTCAAACAGATGTTCAATGTTCCGTTGCGGTTGCCCTGGGTCTTGGACATCGCTTCTTGGCATGCCTCGGGCAGGTCGCCTGGCAGCTCAGCGATGCGCCCGGACAAGACGATCCGGAAGCCTTGCTCGTTGGCCAGGCCGATTTCCTCCTCGATGGCCTGCTTCAGGAGCTTCATCAGGTAGTTCACCTCATCGGCTGCCCGATTCCAGTTCTCGGTCGAAAAGGCGTAGATGGACAGCACCTTGACGCCCCGGCTGAAAAACCATTGGGGCGCTTCCTGCATTTTCTTATAGCCCTTGTAGTGCCCCTCGAAGCTCGGCAAGTTCCGTTCTTTGGCCCAACGACGGTTGCCATCGATGATAATGGCGACATGTTCGGGTACTTTTTGCGTATTTTTTTTAGAATCTAACATATATATGAAACTAGAGACTAGATTTTGATTTTAAATTTAATCGCCCTGGTAATTCAAGTTTAGCCTTTGACTTGATCTTTTGAGATCTTAACAAGTTTTAATTTATCCCCCGCCCCGCTGATGACCTTGACCTGTTCCTTGCGGACATCGAACCAGTCTGACAAGTAGCGGATCAATTCCAGATTAGCCTTGCCCTGCTCCGGTGCGGCCGCAACATCGACCTTTATCGTATCCCCATCTTCACCAGCCAACACTCCACGGGCCTCCGTGGCCTGGGCGCCAGGCCGCACTTTCAGACGGAGATAGACTTCCCCTTTCTCATTGAACTCCTTGGCTAATTCGGTAAACATTTCATTTATCCTTAGTTTTAAATATGATCGCGTTGGGAATGTCACGGCCCGGGCCGGCCATCAACTCATCATTATAGAACAGTGCCGTCGAATAGCCGCCGTCAAGATTGATGGCATACTCCATACCCAAGGCCTGCAAGACGCAGGCCAGATCCGGCACCGTAGCTTTATAAGCGTTGACCACATACAGCTTTCCTTCCTTGTAGCCGAGCGCGCCCTTGGTCGAGCGGCCATTACGCTGCTTGGCATCAACCTCCCAGTCGATCAAGACGTTCATCTTATTCTCAATCAAGCGCGGCTTGTTGCCGATGGCGGCCTGCAGCTTGACGCCATACGCCGATTCGAACGATTCGACGCTCTTGAAATCACGGCTATCCTTGAAATAATAGAACTTGTTATTCTGATCGAAAGCCATCATCGGTCCGGTCGTCCACCACTTCAGCTGATCATCATTGATCAGTACTCCTTCACCGGTATTATAGACCGGAAAAAAATAATAATTCTTCTTCTCGGCGCTCGTGTCGAAATACGTACCATTGACCGCAGCGAAGGCGGTCGGGTGTTTCTCGACATATCCCAGGAGCGGCTTAGCCTTGCAACCGGTCTTGCAATTGTAGTTGTCGGCGGTGTCCGTAACTATGCGCAAATCGGGGTTCGCCAGGTCGATCGTAACGATATCGGCCTGGAAGGTGCCGTTCTTGGAGGCGACCGACCTGTGCTCATAGTTCGAATAACGGTCGATCGCTTCGCTCGCGCCCTGCTTATGTATGGAGGCGAGATCCTTGAGCCTGACCCCCAAACCCAGCTTCCGCATAACGCCGTAAGCGTCAGTCGGGCGACCCAGATAATATCGCTTCAGATCGACCGGATTGATGTACCAGGCCTCGCCGTTGCGTTCGACTTGGAGAACGATCTTGCCCGCAAGCGACCTGGCAAGCTCTTTATTGCCCTCGACCGGCATGCCCTCCTGCGCTATCTGCTGAAAATTATTTTCCGCGATACCGACGCCAAGACGGCGCATGACGTTGAATGCGTCGGTCGGACGTCCAAGGTAATGGCGCTTCGAATCAGCCGGGTTGACATACCAGGCCTCGCCCTTGCCTTGCACATTGATGAGAATGCGTCCCGAAAGACGCGTTGCCAAACTATCGGCACTCGCGGCAAGCGGCGCTATCAAGCTGGACGAAAAAAATATTATCGCGCAAAATCTTCTTATCATGTCGGGCTGCGCGGAATCGAACCGCGATTACACGCACCCGAAGCGTGCGTAATACCACTATACCACAGCCCGTGGTAGATTTTGATTTTCTTTTTCTATTTGCTGGCCCTCGCCATCGAAACGCACGCGCGTGCGCCTGCCTGCCGGCAGGCAGGTAATACCACTATACCACAGCCCGTGGTAATTATTTCAGAGGGTCAAGAATCTTGCTGAGAATAAAGTTCACCACTGACAGCAAGATGCCGAACAATAAGGCGTTCAGGAATCCGCCGACATCGAAGCCCTTGACGATCGTTCCCGCCAAGAGGATCAGCAAGGCATTGATCACGAATGTGAACAGGCCCAGAGTGAGAATATTGATCGGCAAAGTAATGACCACCAAAATCGGCTTAAGCAGGACATTGATCAAGCCCAAAACTGCGGCCAGAATCAAAGCTGACCACAATCCGGCAATTACCACGCCCGGAATCAGGTAAGCTGAAATCATTATGGAAGCTGTCAGCGTCAGCCATTTCAAAATTATTCCCATGGTTTACATTCTATAGCCTAATCGATTTTAAGGCAATAGTGGATAAATATTATATATTTAATATTAGCAAAAAAATTATTAAATACCTTGACAAATTCGCAATAATATAATATAGCTAATCCTAGCAACCACATCAATTGAAATCGAGCAAGCAAGGAGGGGATATGAACGACCTGATAATGACGAAGTGGATGTTCTTTAAACTGATAGTAGTGCCCTTTTTCGGCGGATGGTTCATGGCCTCGGCGACGGTCAGGTTCATGATCGTCGGCCTTGTCCGAGCGACAAAGAAAAAGAAAAAGATAATTTTTTTCTGTATGCTCTTGAGCATGGTGGCTTGCTTCGCCTGCTTCGGTATCATCAACGCCTTGGTTGTCATAAAGCTGGAAGTGCTCCAGTACATCACGACCGAACAATCAAGCAGTTGGTTCCTAAACGGACTGCCCTCAGCGTTGACCGCGCTCTTCTTCATGGAAAGAAGCTACCGGCGGATAATGGATCCTCGCCGCTAACGCAAAACGGCCAGCCTCATCACGAGGCTGGCCGCTCTTTTTATCTCGAAGCTTATTTCTTCAGTTCGATCTTTTCAATCACGACATCGCTCAGCGGATGATCGTTCTGATTGGTCTCGACTCCCTCAACCTTATCAACGACATCCATGCCTTTCGTTATCTTGCCGAAATTAGTGTGCTTACCATCCAACCAGGAGGTCGCGGGGGCGGTCACGATAAAGAATTGCGAGCCGTTAGTGTTCGGTCCGGCATTGGCCATAGCCAGGCTGCCGCGGACCAGCGGATGCTTATTGAACTCGTCTTCGAAACGGTAATCAGGTCCGCCGGTTCCATGAGTGGACCAGTCGCTCGACTTGGAGTTGGGATCGCCGCCCTGGATCATGAAATCCTTGATGACGCGGTGGAATTTGGTGCCGTCGTAGAAGCCGAGCTTGGCCAGATTCAGGAAATTATTGACGGTCTTCGGCGAGTCCGAGCCGTAAAACTCGACTTCGATGTCGCCCAGATTGGTCTTGAGTACGGCATACTTGTACTCTTTCGCCAGATCTTCAAATTTTGTCCGATCGATAACCATAGTTGTATCATTAATTATTTCTTGCGAATCGCTTGATGTGTCCGCGCCTTTGGCTGGCGCCGAATCGGCAGCATAATAGTTGTCGGTCTGCGTCGTGGCAGTATCGGCGGCACTGCAACCGGCAGTTGCCAGCAGCGCCAAAACTAACAGTGGAAAAATTTTCCGCATATTATATATTATTTAGTTAATATGGACTAAGACTCTTCTTGCTCCTGCGAAGGACTGACAGCTCGCCCGCCGTCATGCTTGTTAATCTGATTTTTGTTAAGGGTAAGGCTGGTAAAAATCAGATAGAACATTTCCAACTGGTTCATGATCGCCTTAATGAACATCCGCTGTTCTTTGGACAGCTCCTGTTTCGGCATCACGCAGTACACCCGGAAATCAAGATTCGCATGACCGGAATCAAAACAAGTATAACCCTCCGGCAAAGTGCCGTCAATCAGCTGGCGCACATTGACATCATGGCGCAGCGCAGATTGGCCCTGGTTGTTGCCCCTGACCTTGCAGTGCTCAGCCAACAGCTTGGAAACAGCCGGCTCCACCACCTTGAAGCAGATCCAAGGTATATCCGTAGTGGCCAAGACTTTATCCGCCAGCCAATCCAGGATATATTTCAACTCGCTCTTGCTTTCTGGATACTTCTTGACCTCGCTGAAGACCGAGCGGATTTCTTCGATCTGCACATTCAGCTGCCCGATATATTGGAAGGCTTCGGCAATCTTCTCTTCCAGGCCAAGCTTATCCATCTTAAGCACCTCCAGCTCCTCAAGATTCTTGGACACTTCCCGGCGATACAGGCTATAGACGATATATGCGGCCGCGAATAGCCCGAGCGACAGCACGATGCTCGTCATCGTTTCACGAGAAAAGGAATGGGTGATGAAATAACTATTAAAGACAATCAACAGCAAGATGATTACCAGAAGGCCGAAATAGATGCGTTCGAGAATCTTGATGTTCTTTGTCATATGATTATCGTTATTTGACCCAGAATCCTTTTTTCAGCTCCTGATCGTCTTCCATTTTCTTCTCTTCGATCTTTTCCTTGGCCCGTTCGCGCAATTCAGCCAGATCAAGCTTCGATAACTCATGGCTGCGCGACGACAGATATTCCTTGGTATTAAGATCAGGCTCTTCGATGACTTCTGAAAGCAGGGTGTCGAGAATCGCTCCGATTTTCGGTCCAGGCGGGATGCCAAGGTCGTTCATCAGGTCATTGCCGTCAATCTTCAGCATCTTGACAGAGATCGGATCATTGCTGACTTTCTCGATCATATACTCGAGGTGCCGCAGCTTGTACGGCTTGGCTTTGGCAACGCCGGAGCCGAGCCGATCGCCAATGCGCAGGTCGATCAGATCCTTGAGGTTCTCTTTGCCGACCTTGACGATCAAGCGGCGCACCGCGGCTGCAGTCACCTCATCGACGTTGTAATAAAACATGTGATTCTTGACCAGGTTGGTCACTTTCTCGATATCTTCGTTAGAAAACTTCAACCTGGACATCATCTTCTTGACCACCTTGGCGCCGATGAAGTCATGATTGTAAAAAGTGGCGTCGCCGTCCTTCATGGCCTTGGTCTGCGGCTTGGCCACGTCATGCAGCAAAGTCGCCAAACGAACGCGCCAATCCTTGCTAGGACAATATTTCAATGAAAGGACGCAGTGGGTAAAGACGGTGTGAGTGTGGTGCTTGTTCTGAGCTACGCCGACGCCGCGCTCCAACTCGGGCATGACGTATTGCAGCATTTTCAATTCATGAAGCTTCATTATGCCTTCGTAAGGCCTGTCCGAGTCCAGGATCTTGACCAGCTCATCATGGATGCGTTCGTTGGCGATGAACTTCAAGCCGCCCGCCATCTTGATCATGGCCCGTTCCGTCTTAGGCTCGATAGCGAAGCCGAGCTGGCAGGAGAATCTCACCGCGCGCATCAGCCGCAAAGCATCCTCCCTGAAACGATCGCCCGGTTCGCCGACCGCGCGGATTATCCGCTTGCCAAGATCCTTCTGGCCGCCGAAAAGATCAACCACTTCATAAGCATCTTCAGAATCCGCACCCTTGCTCCCATTTGAAATTTTAAGAGCCATCGCGTTGATGGTGAAATCGCGGCGCGCCAGATCCTTATCAACCTCGTCCTCGAACCTCACCTCGTCCGGATGACGCCTGTCAGAATAGCCCTGCTCGCTCCGATATGTCGTAATTTCAAGGACTTCCAAGGTCTCCCCGTTCTCATCCTTGATCGGCAAAAGGACTGTGCCGAAATCATTCTCATACTTGCCGTCGGCAAAGATGTTCAAGACTTGTTCCGGTCGCGCGTTGGTCGTAATGTCCCAATCTTTCGGTATCTTGCCCAGTAGCAAATCACGCACGCAACCGCCCACTATATAAGCCTCGAAACCGCCTTGTTCCAATTTTCCGATCGTCTGTCTGACGAATCCAGGTATTTCCATATTCAAACTAATATTAGCCAGTCACCTGGCCTTCTACCTTATAATAAGGGATAAAACCGGTTCCGTCAAAGCACTTTATTGGCAAATGATTAAGAGCGTGTTAAGATTAACGAAAATCCACCAGGAGGAGGTGACCACCCATGTGCAGAATAAGTACTTTGCTGTTAGCAGGCACCCCATATCGAGGAATCATCGTTCGAAAGCCCCTTGGCCACATCTTCTACCCGTTCGATGTCTCTATCAGACCTGACGGAACGCTCATTCCAAACTCCGGAACATTTAGCCCTGAACACAACTGGCTGTTGCGCTTTTACGCTTTCAAGGAAACGCTTTCCAACGCCATCGCCTTTTCGTCCTCGACCGAACCTTCGGAAGTTATCGAGGATTTCTTCGGCGACAAGGTGAAGCTTCGAGACAGGATTCTTGAGCTTAACCGCCTAGCTGGGCTTCCCGGCATCAAGTTCCAAGAGGAGGCGCTCGCTGCCTGACATCCTCACCCAGAGGGCGCTACCACCGTAGTGCCCTTGTTTTTTATGGTCAAGCAGCACGCACTCCGACCGCACAAAAGCCTTCAACTATCTTATGAAAAAAACAACCATTTATCTTTTTGGCAACCCTCTTCTAGCTGAAGATAATCTGCCGCTGATCCTCGAGCCGTCCTTGAAGCTGGCGTTTCCGCAATTCGACTTCATCTGGCAGGATCCGAACGAGAATCTCCGGCCGGAAAACGGCGAGCTGATATTGATCGATACCGTAGTCGGCCCGGAAGAAGTCGTCGTCCTGACTGACCTCGACAAGATCGAGCGTTCACCCAACTACTCGCTGCACGACCTCGATCTCGGCTTCAACCTGAAACTCCTTTCCAAGATCGGGCTGCTCGACAAAGTTACCATCTTCGGACTGCCGGCCGGCGGCGACAGCGTCAAGGTTTTCGAGCAGTTAGCCAAGAAAATCAAAGAATTCTCACAAAAACGCCCCGGCTAGCGGGGCGTTTTCTTATTTCCAATTGATTTTCAAGAAATGCGAAGCGCATGACATGCACGGGTCGTAAGCCCGGATCATCTTTTCCATCTCCTTCCTGATACGCTCTTCGAGTTCCGCCTTCTCTCCCCCGATCGCGCAGATATTCATCACGGCTTGGCGGACGTCTTCGCGCATATTCACCAGGTTCTGGGCCGTCGGGATGATCAGATTGGCATAGCGTACTTTGCCGCCGTTGACTCCGAGCCAGTAATAAAGCGTCCCGCGAGGCGCTTCGATTACGCCGACGCCTTCGCCGTCCATGACGGTCGGCTTGACGATTTCCTCTTTCTTGAAATCGTATTTCTGCAAGAGCTCGATCGAGTGGTCGATCGAATGCAGTATCTCGATGGCCTGGGCCAGGTTGTTGTGATAAATATTATCAGACGGAAAGAGTTCCAGGTATTTCGCGGCGTCGCGCTTGGTGTCGGCATGGAGCGCCTCCTTGTTCAGATTCAGCCGAGCCAGGGAGCCGACCATGAATTCCTCGCCTTCGAACTCGAAGCCCGAAGCCTGCGAATATGGAATGATCACCTTGTGCAAGTGGTCCCAATAATCCTTTTCCTCGATTACGGCCCCGGTCGAGCTCTTGATCCTGCCTTCGAGATAGGAGAAATCATCCGTAGCCAAGGCGACAAAATTGGTCTTGCGCTTCAACACCCAGTCGCATTTGTAAAAAATCTCACAGAGATCCAAGACCATGGGCCGGATGCTTCGAAGCTCCTCGATGGTCGGAGCGATCTTTTCCTTTTCCGGCACGTGGCTGAAGCCGCCGACCATCTCGTAAGTCGCATGCACCGAACGTCCGGCCACCAAGGTCGAAAGGTTGTTGCCCGCCTCCTTGATGTGCAACGCTTGATGGATCAGCTCCTTGTGCTCCTCCGGAATGTCTAGGGCTGAATCGACGCCGAACAGGTCCGGCGCCACGAAAAAATACAGATGCAATGCATGGTCACGGATCATCAGGCTGTGCATGGTCAGCTTGCGCAGCGCCAGCGTCTGCTCCGTAATCTTGATGCCCAGAGTCTTTTCCACCGCCTCAGTGCAGGCAGTCAGGTGGGCGATCGAGCAAGTGCCGCAGATGCGAGACACGAGCGTCGGCACGGCCAAAGCCGATTGCCCCTTCACGGCTTCCTCAAAAAAACGCAGATTCTCCATGACGCGCAAATCGACATTTACCACCTTGCCGTCCTTGATTTCGACATCCAGGTCGGCATGGCCTTCTATCTTGGAAAGCTTGTTGATGCTAACGTTCAAATCACAGGTATGCATAGTATTTCATGTAGCATGTAACGTGTAACATGCAGCAAAATTTAATTAATTTTGTAAAGCATGGCGCCGATTTGGTCTGCCATACCATTTAACTGTTCAAATTGATTTTTATTAATATATCCCTCAACCAAACAAAAATTCAACAAATATTTTGACTCTTTTAATGATCCGTATGCAATTTCCATAAAATTCTGATATACCTTACACTTATCACCCTTTCTTCTGGCATAACCTTCAACATAATTAAGCACAACAGACAGTGACGATCTTCTAATTTGTGAAGTTATCCCAAATAGCTCCTCTTTCGGAAAAGTTTTTGTTGCGCGATAAACACCATGAGCATATTCATCCATTATTTTCTTTAGTTTATCATGATAAGTATTCATACATTGTTACATGTTACGTGTTACACGCTACATGTTCAGCCATTTTTCGAATACCTCGATGAATTTCTTCTCGTCAATAGGGCAACCCGGGATGTTGTCGTCAACCTTGACCGCATCCTTCAGGGCCAAACACTTGGGCAAATAGCTGAACTCCTTGAGCTTCGGCTGGATGCGTTCAAGCTGCTCCGGAGTGAAGTTGTTGCGCTGGCCCGACGGGAAAGCGGTCATGGCGCAGGTGCCCATAGCGATCAACACCTTGGTATTCTCGCGGATTTTTATTACCTCGCGCAAGTCGCGCTCCGAGGATATGACGCCTTCGATCAGCACGATATCAAAATCCTTGATTTCGACCTTGTCCTTCATCGACAGGAAGTACTTGATTTCCATCTTCTCCAACCACCCAAGCAGCTTCTTGTTGAAAATCTCGATCAGATAGATGCTGCAGCCCTCGTCGCAAGTAATCGAAAAAACTCCGACTTTTTTCTTTTGATTATCCATATTATATCTTCTTTAGCCATCTTAAGACCATCCAAGCGATCGCGCCGCCGACCACGGCTGTGGCGAACTGCGGCCAGCTCATTATCTGCGCCACCTTCGGCGCCAGTTCCTGCTTAAGCAGCAACCCCGAGACGACGCTAGTCGAGGCTAGCAGGAAAGCGAACTTCAGACCAGCGCCGATCAGGACTCCGGTCCAATATCCCCTTTGCGGATCGACGATCGTATTATAGAACCAATCGATGGTAATTATGAATATCACATTGCTGAGCATGATGAACGGTACGGCCGGTGCCAAAATGGCGGGCAGCAAACCGCCGGCCAAGGCCACCAGGCTAGGGATGAGAGCGACGACCAAAGCGCTGCGGATGCCGACAATGAACAGTATCAGGATCAGGACGGCATTGATGATGGGACCGCTGAACGGCTGCAGGTGGACGATCAAGGGTACGGACATGGCAGTTGTCGATAACCCCAGAAACCAGGCCATGATTTTTGCATCTACCCGTTCCATCTCCTCCTCTTCGACCCTTCCGCCCTCGTCGCCAGACGCCTCTTCCTCTTCGGCCAAGGCCTCAAGCTCATCTTCACCGATCTTGCCAACCGGCTCTTCTTCGTTTAAATAATCCATACTATCTTCTTTTTATATATTTCGTATGCAGGACGCCGTGCTCGAAGCTTTTGCCTCGCTGCTCGAGCCAGGTCAGGACTTTCTTGACGCCTTGGTTCTTGTGCGCCTCGCGCACCGGCATATCGCGATCGATCTTGAGCAGGGCCTGGGCTCGTGCTTTGCGGATGGCATCGGTCGTCGGAATCGGCTCGCCGCCGCCGCCGATGCAGCCGCCCGGGCACGACATGACCTCGATATAATCGAACTCCTTGAGCCTCGGCTCGAAATCCTTCCAATGGCCGATGCCATTGATGACAGCTACTCTCAGCTTGCGTTGGCCCATCTCGACCGTCGCCTCTTTGATGCCATCGAGGCCGCGCGCGTCCAAGAATTCCAGACGGTCATGGCACAGCGGACTGTCCTCGCCGCAAATCACGGCTTGGGCGGTGCGCAAGGCCGATTCCATAACGCCGCCAGAGCCTCCATACAGCGCGGCCGCGCCAGTGTATTCGCCTAAAGGCTCGTCGGCTTTGACGCCTTTCAATTTGGAAAAATCGATATTGGCAGTCTTGATCATGAATGCCAGCTCGCGCGTGGTCAGGACGTAATCGACGGGGTTGTCGCCGCCGATCTTTAGTTCAGCGCGGGCGGCTTCATATTTTTTGGCCGTGCATGGCATGACCGATACGACGACGATATTTTTCGGATCTATCTTGGCCTGTTCGGCCCAGAAAGTCTTGATGATGCCGCCCAAGTGTATCTGCGGCGAACGCGAAGTAGTCAAGTTCGGAATCAAGTCGGGGCGGTAATACTCGACGTAGCGCACCCAAGCGGGGCAGCACGAAGTCAGCATCGGCATGGCGCCCCCATCCTTGATGCGCTCGATCAGCTCGCCCGCCTCGACCATGGTCGTGACGTCGGCGGCGAAATTCACATCAAAAACATAATTGAAGCCCAGCAGTTTCATCGCCTCGACCATCTGCTCGGTCACGATCGCGCCGTAGGGCAAATTGAACTCTTCGCCGATCGAAACGCGGATCGAGGGGGCGAATTGGATGACGACCGTCTTCTTCCCTTCCTTGATTATCTTCTGGACTTCCTGATAATGATATTGCTCTTGAGCTGAACTGACCGGACAATGCACAGCGCACTGGCCGCACAGGATACAAGCCACATTCTTGTCGTCGGTCGGGCATATTTCCTGGTCCGAGCCCTTGCCTTTGACTTGGAGATAATTAATTTTCTGCAGCTTGGAACAAGCATCGACGCAGTTGCGGCAATCGATGCACTGAGCGCCGTCCAGCTCGACCGCATTCTCGAACTTGTACGTCAGCCGATTTGCCTTGCGATCCTTGAAGGTCGTCAACAATATCTTGTACTTGGCCGAGTAGGCCAGAAGCTTGCAGTTGAGACGCCAGACGCAGGTCGCGCATTTCTCGATATGCTCGGCGAAAATCATCTCCAAATTAAGGTTGCGGGAACGGATGACTCGGTCAGAGTTAGTCTGGATTTCCATGCCCTCAGCCACCGGCGTCGAACACGAAGTAGCGAGATTGCGCCGTCCTTTGACCTCCACGACGCAGACCCGGCAATTTGCCTTGTGCGGAAAATCAGGATGCTCGCACAGGCTTGGGATTTCCACGCCGTTAGCCGCCGCCGCCTCAAGGACGGTCTGGCCCGGCAGGCAGCTGACCTTCTTGCCATCAATCGTGATATTGATCTTATTTTCAGGCATTATTTTTCAGTCTTAATTTCCTTGATTTCCTGATACAATAGGTAGCCGAAGATCGTGTAGACCGGTCCGATCAAGCTGTCGAACAGGCGCGACAAGAGCTGCTTGGCCGCCTCCCCCGGCAAGAAGCCGATTCCCCAATTGATGATGTAATAGACAGCCAAGTTCAAAAGCAGCAGCAAGGAATACTTGCCCAAGAGCGGCCAGAAAAACCGTCCGACCATGCGCTTGCTCGTCTTGACCGACTCAGCGATCGTCTCCCCTTCATATACGAAGACGTATGAAGAAAAGGCATAAAGAAGGATGAAGACGAGCCCCGGGATAGCCAATGGCAGCGCGTAAGAAACGGTCGATACTATCTCGGCGTCAGAGCCGAACGGCTGGCCATGCCTAGCCAGCAATGCGACCATGGCGGCGATGAACGGGAGCATCCACATCAGGATCAAGGCGCGTACGTAAACGTACAGCTTGGCATAACCTAACGCGATCACTCTCGCGTGCTTGAACAGCTTCTTGATTTCCGGCGCAACCTTCTCTCTGAGCGCTGTCAACAATGCGGCTTGGCAGAGCGAATATACATATATGGTCAAAGCCACGACGACGAGCCAAAAAAGCAAGGCGGCGGCGGAGCTCAGCCCGGCCCTTAATCCGATCGCTCGGAAAACGAAATAATTGGCGCCGGCCAGAACCAATGAATTGATCATCAGGATGATAGCGAGCGGCAGGACCAGGTTGAACTTTGCTTTGTAAATCCTGAACGATTCCTTGAGCAGCTGCTCGAATTCGCTCAGCTTGCCATCTCGCCTGACAGGATGCGTCTTAGGACGATAAATTGGGCTCATATGATTATTTTAATTAAAACAGCTTGTCATCAGCCTCTTGGCTCCCATCGGCAGATTGGTCTTACTCTCCGGATAGGCAGCCAGGACATTCTTGATATAGCTCGTCACCGGAATCGGCACGGCACTGCCCAGACCGCAGAAAGCAGAGTCGTTCAGGTTTGCCAGCAAATCGGCAACCATCGGCCAATTAGGCTTCTCTTCTTCCAGTATTTCTGCCAGCCGATAGGTGCCCTCGCGGCAAGCGGTGCACTGGCCGCAAGACTCGTCCTTGAAAAATTTGACCCACTGCCTGAGAAGGTCGTTGGGCTTGTATTTGGAAAGGCTATAGACTCGGATGGAGCCGGCGCCGATAGCCGGCTTGTCCAATTGCTTCTGCGACCAGACCTCGCCCGAGCCGTCGCCTCCGACCTGGACGAAGAAATCGTACTTCGGATAATTATTAGTCTGCTTAAGCACCTCACCCACATTCATATCGGCCGGAAATCCGAAGACTCCTTCGTACAGGCAGTCGCCGCCGATGGTGTAATAGCGCAGATTCTTGAACTCATCACGCGCCACCAAGCTGACATTATAAAAAGTTTCGACATTGTTCACCAAAGTCGGACAGTCCCAAAGTCCGGAAGTCACTGGAAATGGCGGACGCAGGCGCGGCTCGGCTCGCTTGCCCTCAATGACATTAAGTACTGTGGTTTCTTCCCCGCCGATATAGCCCGCTACGTGCGGCTTGGCAAAAAGCTCGATCGGCGCCCGGCTATCCGCAATCGCATCTTCCAATATCTTCTTATACTTCTTGTAGTATTCCTGATTCAAATAAAAAACACCTTTCTCGGCCCCGAGAAACTCGATCGCCAAACGCATGCCGTCGATGATCCGATCCGGGTAATGCCAGATGAGCCAGCCATCCTTTTTCGGGCCAGGCTCACCTTCAGAGCAATTGCAAACCACATATTTCTTCTCGCCCTTGGCATCGAATACCATCTGCCACTTATCAGCCACTGGAAACCCAGCGCCGCCCCGTCCGACCAATTTCGCTATTCTTATTTTTTCTATAATACTTACCATTACTATGCAAAAATTAATATATTTAGAACGGGCTGAAAATAATAACACCGGCCACCATCAACGAAACGAACAATAATTGAAGTGATAATACTTTAAGTGTTTCATCCTTGCATTTAAAAATAGAGGCGAATGAAATTGGCACCGAAATAAACATTAGCAATGGAGGCACCCAGACCCGAGGATAAATAAAGACAAGAGCACTGTAAATCTGAACCCCATCAAATAACCATAAAATATACCATCTCATTAACGCAACAAAAACTATTGCCGAAATTATTGATGCAATAACAACTTGTGACAATTTTGTTTGTGACTTATTTTTATCCATGCTTCAATTTTAACGTCAACCAGAGTGATGGACTATGTTAATTTCTTCTTCCCCACCATCTCGCAGACATCGGCCAGGCGGCAGGAATAGCCCCACTCGTTGTCGTACCAGGAAACGATCTTCAGAAGGTCGCCCCCCAGGACCTTGGTCAAGGACAGGTCGACGATCGAGCTGGCCGGGTTGCCGACGATATCGGATGAGACGATCGGCTCGTCAGTCGCCACTAGGACGTTCTTGAGCTTCGGTGATTTGGTCGCGGCCTTGATTGCCTTATTCACGATATCGGCATCGACATTCTTCTTCAAGATATAGACCACGTCGCAGAGCGAGCCAGTCGGGGTCGGGACGCGCATAGCGCCGCCGTCGAAGTTGCCCTTGAGCGAGGGGATGGTTTCGGCTACGGCGATGGCTGCGCCGGTCGAGGTCGGGACGATATTCAAGGCAGCGGCGCGGGCGCGGCGCAAGTCCTTGTGCGGCCCATCGACCAGATTCTGGTCGGCGGTATAGGAATGGACTGTGGTCATGATCGCCTTCTTGATGCCGAACTCTTTCTCTATTACCGAGGTGACCGGCGCTAGGCAGTTGGTGGTGCAAGAAGCCATGGAGAAAACCGTATCAGCTTTGGTCAGCTGCTCTTCATTCACGCCCAAGACGATCGTCTTGACGTCGCCGCCTTTGGCCGGAGCGGAAATCACGACCTTCTTGGCACCGGCGGTCAGGTGCATCCCCGCCTCCTCCTGCTTGACGAAGCGTCCAGTGGATTCGATGACCATATCGACCTTCAACGCTTTCCAGGGCAGCTGGGTCGGGTCCTTCACGGCATAAACCGGGTAGCGCACGCCATCGACCAAGATAGCATCCTTGGTGTGACTGACTTTCCTATCGTAAATGCCATAGCAGGAATCATATTTCAAAAGATGAGCCAAAGTTTCGGTGTCGGTCAAGTCGTTAATGGCAACGACTTTGATATTCTTTTTTTCAAGCAGAGCCTTGAAAGAGGCGCGGCCGATCCGGCCGAATCCATTGATGGCGACATTCATAATTTATTGTCTAATGATTAATAATCGTTTCATAATTATAGCACGTTTTGCCTAAAAACTAAAAATAACCCGCTGACTGGCGCGCTATTTTTCGGTTCGCTTGTCTAAAGCCAGGATGCCTGACCTTATCTTTTGCCTCAAGACATCATCGGCAGTTGACCATTCGCTAACTTTGACCAAAAAAGCGTTCTTCTCTTCCCCTTCCATAAGTTCAGGTACGCTTCGTTTCTGCTTCAACGGAAAAATGCGCGCCGTAGTCGTGCCGCTTTCCACAAACAATCCGATCGCCAAACTCTCTTGGGTGTCACGCGAAAAATACTGGTCAAAGATGAAATTGCCGAGAGAATAAAAAATCAACCCGTCCTTGTAAGACTCGATGCCCTGGGTCACGTGCGGATGATGGCCGATGACAACATCCGCTCCCGCGTCGATCAAGGCGCGGCCGACCGCTTGCTGCTTTTTGGAAAATTGATGGGTGTATTCGCTGCCCCAATGAACGTTCACGACCACGAAATCGTTCTGTGTTTCGGCTTCAGCCACTTTCGACTTGGCTGCATCCAAGTCGAAATCGCCATAGACCATGCTGAAACCGAGCAAGGCCGCTTTCGTGTCGCCGATTTTCTTCACAGCGCCGCTGCAATCCCCGACTTGCCGGTCAGCGCAGCCGGAATAGCCCAAGCCGAGCGCAGCCAGATTCTTCTCCGTCTCGGCCACGCCTCTCTGCCCTTGGTCGGTCAAATGGTTATTGGCGATATTGAAAAAATTGAAGCCGTATTTTTTGAAGCTAGCCACAGTAACCGGCTTGAATGCGAAATCGTTCGTTAGCTGCGGCGAGTAGTGAGCGCCCTTGTCTGTAACCGCGCCCTCCAGATTAGCCGAAATCACATCATAACCCTTGAACATCGCGCCATCACCATACAAAACTTTCAAAAGCGAGGCGGCGTCATCATTCTTGATGATGGTCGCGACATGCCGGTCGATCATGATGTCGCCGAAAAACAAGCCGGAAAAAACCTTGCTGGGCACGACATCCTGGCGTGTTGCGGCTGTCGTGTCTTCCTCGGCTTCCGGTTGAGCTATGACCGCTACCGCGTCCTTATTGATGGCCGCTGGCGCCTGCGTGAACTTCTTTATCTCATCGCCGCTCGGCCGAGGCCACCACAAAAAAATCGAAGCGGCACAAAGTGCGGCAATAGCCAATATCAATAATCGTCTGTTCCTTTCCATGGAACAATTATACCACCACAAACAAAAAAGCCCCAAATCGGGGCTTTTTTGATATATGATCTGCTATTTTCTCTTATTGCGGTCAAGATCGATCTCGACGATACTCCAACCGCCCTTGCCGTCCTCGTCCATGAATTTGACGTTGACCGAACGCTTCAAATAATGATGGCTGACGACTTCGCCGCGGCGCCCGTCGACATTGACGGCCGTGCCCACAGGAGGAAACTCTTTGGCCGACGCCTCGTAGCCCTTGAGTTCATAAGCCAGGCAGCACATCAGGCGCCCGCAGGCGCCGGAGATGCGGTCCGAGCCGCGATGCTCGCATTGTTGCGCTTCGGCCATCTCCGAAGTGATCGAGATGAAATCCGTCAGGAAGGTTCGGCAACACAGCGGCTTGCCGCAGTGCCCGCAATCGCCGCAGAGCCGGGCTTCGTCGCGGATACCGATCTGCTGCAAGCGGATCGTGCGATTGAAGGCGCGGGTCAAGTCTTTGACCAAGTCGCGGAAATCGACGCGGCCGTCAGCGATGAAGGCGATCGTCAATTTCGAGCCGTCGGCCGAAAACATCAGATCAACCAGCTTCATGTCCAAATTATGGCGCTCTGCCAGCTGCTTGCTCTCGCGCAGGATGCGCTCCCGCTCCTCTTGCGACGGCTGGCGTTCCAGTTCGTCGGACGAGGCCTTGCGCAGGACCGTCAACGGATCGGCCACGTTGCGGCAGCCGGCGCACTTCTCTTCCTGCTCGAAGCCTAAGACTTCAGCCATTTCATTGCCTTGATCAGTCTTGATAATGACGTGATCGCCGACATTCAAAGAATGGCCGTCCGGATTGACGTAAACCGCTTTGTCCCAAGGCGCGAGTTTTATCTTGGCAAGACGCATGAATGTATCTTAAAGCGCGAAGCGCTCGAACTTCTCAACCTTGGCACCGGCCAAGAGATCCTTGATCTTCTTAGTTTCGTCTTTGATGAATTCCTGTTCAGTCAGGCAGACCTCTTCATAATACTTGTTGACTTTGCCGGCCATGATCTTCTCGATCATCGCCTCAGGCTTGCCTTCTTTCTTCAGCTGTTCAGCATAGATATCCTTCTCGCGCTGCAATTCTTCGGCAGCGACATCGGCTGGCAAGACATATTTCGGATTGGCAGCTGCCACTTGCATGGCCAAATCGCGGGCCAATTCCGGAGCGTTCGGGCGGTCGATGGCGACCAAGGCGCCGATCTGCTCGCCAGCGTGCGAATATGCTCCGACGGTGCCGCCGGAAGTCAAAGTGGCGTACTGCTTCAGTTCGATCTTCTCGCCCACGACCGAGCTCAAAGCTTCGATCGCTTGGCCGACAGTGCCGGCATCATCCAGGTCGATATCCATCAAAGCTTCCTTGGTGTCGACGCGAGCGGCCTTGACCACCTCGAGCAGCTTGCCGGCAAAAGCCTGGAACTGTTCGCTGCGGACGACGAAGTCGGTCTCAGCGCAAACGGAGAACATATAACCTTCGTTATTGTCGTCGTTGGTCGCGACCTTGACCAAGCCTTCGCCGGTCTCGCGGTCACTTCTCTTGGCAGCCTTGGCGATGCCTTTCTTGCGCAGGATATCCATAGCCTGCTCGAGATCGCCGTTCGCTTCGGTCAAAGCGTTCTTGCAGTCGGCCATGCCAGCTCCGGATTTTTCACGGAGTTCCTTGATGAGTTCTAGTGAAATAGCCATATATGTATGAGCTTAATTTAAATTATTGCGAACAAAACCAACCCTCCCGAGGGATGGCTATTGCTTTTCGGTGGTTACCGGAGCGGCTTTTGCCTTGTCACGGCCAGCCTGCAGGGCTTGTCCGACGAGAGCCAGGACCATCTTGATGGTCTTGGTGGCATCGTCGTTCGACGGAATGATATGGGTGATGTGTTGCGGATTGACGTTGGTATCGCAGATAGCGATGATCGGAATCTGGCGCTTCAGGGCTTCGGTAACGGCCGTGTCCTCTTCCTTGATGTCCCAAACGAACATCAGGTCAGGCGCCTTGTTCAAATTGACCAGGCCGCCGACTTTCTTGTCCAAGCGGGCGATTTCGCGATCGATCTGCAAGCGCTCTTTCTTGGTGTATTTATCCAGCTTGCCAGCTTCCTTTTCGGCGGTCAGAGTCTTGTACTTCTGGATAGCCTTGCGGATGACCGGAAAGTTGGTGATGGTGCCGCCCAGCCAGCCTTCATTGACGAAAGGCATGCCAGAGTCCAAAGCAATCTGCTTCAGCGGGGCCTTGACCTGGGCCTTGGAACCGACCAAAAGCACGGTCTTGCCGTCAGCGGCAGCCTGTTCGAGGACATTCAGCGCCTCGACCAGCATGCGGCGGCTCTTGGCCAGGTTGATGATGTGCACGCCATTGCGTGAACCGAAAATGTATGGCGCCATCTTGGGGTGCCATTTGGAGGTGCGATGGCCGAAATGCATGCCAGCCTTAAGCATCTCCTCCAGTGTTGGAAGTTCGTACATGTGTTTCCTTTTTGCCTCCACCCTCTGTCATCCGTTCCGAACGGACAAGGAATTAATTCGCTGATTAGCGAAAGGGTGTGAGAGATTTAATAATAAAGACCCCGTAAAACAATACGAGGAGCTAGGCTTATACTATAATGTTTATCCCTTCCTGTCAACTATTGACAAATATATTATAATATGCTATATTAGTAAGTATCATCAATAACCGTACCAAAAAATTATTTAATATTAGCTAAACACACTTCAAGGCTAATCTTACTCCTTGTCACACCCCCATAAGCCTTGACAAATGGACCAATCTCTCATATTATATAAAAGCTTTTAACTTCGGTGAAAAGGCTTTTATTTTACTTTATATCCTAATTTCGAATATGAAACAGGCAACCCACCCGGCATACTACCCGGAAGCAAAAGTCAGCTGCGCTTGCGGCAATAGCTTCATCACCGGCTCAACCGAGGCAGAAATCAAGACCGAACTCTGTTCCGCTTGCCACCCGTTCTACACTGGCAAGCAGAAATTGATCGATACTGCCCGCCGCGTCGAGAAATTCGAGGCGAAGAAGAGCGTCGCCAAGACCGAAATCCGCACCAAGAAGGCAAAGCTCGCCACCAAGGCCGAAACCAAGGCTGGCAAGAAGGAAAAGAAATAACGGCTTCAAAACGGTTATCTGATTTTGTTATGTTTGTTATAATGCAAGCATAAAAGAATCAGATAACCGTTTTTCTTAATTTTCAATTTACAATGATCAATTTTCAATGAATGTTTCAATTTTCAATGTTTGAAAATTGTAAATTGATCATTGAAAATTACTACTATGTACTCCGACATCCTCGAAAAATTCAAACAACTGGAACAGCAGCTCTCCGATCCTGCCGTCGTGAACGACTTGGATAAGTTAAAGGCGGTCTCAAAGGAACATGCCGACCTGAAAGAAGTCGTGGAAATGATCAATGAATTGAATCAAGCCCTTGAGCATATCAAACAGAACGAAGAGATGGCTAGCGAAGAAACCGACGAGGAACTCAAAGAGATGGCCCAGGCTGAACTCGAGCCTCTCAAGGCCAAAGCCAAAGAGCTGACCGAGCAGATCGAGGCCGAGCTGCACCCGGCGGACCCAGACGACAAGAAGAACATTATCATGGAAATCCGAGCTGGCACCGGCGGCGACGAGTCCGCATTGTTCGCGGCCGACCTCTTCCGCATGTATTCCCTGTTCGCCGGCAAGATGGGCTGGAAGCTCGAGCTCCTCGACTCCAACACCACCGGCATCGGCGGCTACAAGGAAGTCGTCTTCTCGGTCGCAGGCAAGAACGTTTACTCCAACCTGAAGTTCGAGAGCGGCACTCATCGCGTCCAACGCGTGCCGGAAACGGAAAAGGCCGGGCGTATCCACACCTCGGCCGCCACTGTCGCCGTACTGCCCGAGGCCACCGAAGTCGAAGTGCAGATCAACGCCGCCGACTTGCGCATCGATACGTATGCCGCCTCCGGACCTGGCGGCCAGAAGGTCAACACCACCAACTCCGCCATCCGCATCACCCACCTGCCGACCGGCCTGGTCGTAACCTGCCAAGACCAGAAATCCCAGCAGCAGAACAAGGTCAAGGCCATGGAAGTGCTGCGCACCCGCCTCTACGAAAAGATGCGCCTCGACATCCAGCAAGCCGAAGCCGCCGAACGCAAATCACAGATCGGTTCAGGCGACCGCTCGGAAAAGATCAGGACTTACAACTTCCCTCAGGACCGCATCACTGACCACCGCATCAACACTACCTGGCATTCGATTACCCGCATCATGGACGGCAATATGGAAGAGCTGGTCAGCGCCCTGAAGCAAGCCGAAACCGAATTGAGACAAAAACAATAAGAACTCTGAAAACGGCACGCTTCACGCGCCGTTTTTTGGTCAAGGAACATGAATTCCTGACCATACAAAAAGCCTTTGGCTTTTTTATATTTTGAAAGATGGAAAATATCAAGTCAATCATCGCGCGCTTCCCGGAAATATCGCGCCTGGAAGCCGAAACCATCATCGCCCACGTACTGGAAATATCGCGCGAAGAGGTTTTGATCTCGCCTGAACGCCAGCTCGCACCGGGACGAATCCGCCGGATCGAGAAGTTGGTCGCGCGCCGCCGATCGGGCGAGCCGCTCGCCTATCTCACCGGCCGCAAGGAATTCTACGGCCTGGATTTCACGGTCAACCGCCACGTCCTGGTACCACGCCCGGAAACTGAACTGATGATCGACGAGGTCTTGGCTCTTACTGAAAAAACCATGCCTGGCGCCATCATCGATGTCGGCACCGGCTCGGGCTGCATTGCGATTACGCTGGCCAAGCGTCTTGGATCAAAAATCATCGCTATCGATATTTCCAAACGCGCGTTGGCGACAGCGCGAAAAAACGCCGAATCGAACGGCGTCGATGACCGGATCGAATTCATTCACGGCAATCTGCTCCGACCGCTCCTGGAAACGAAGCGGCTGTCCAGCGACGTGCGCTTCGTAATCTGCGCCAACCTGCCGTACCTTACGCCGGCACAAATCGCCGCCTCCCCGTCCATAAAGCACGAACCTTGCTTAGCGCTCGAATCCGGCGCCGATGGCTTGCGCCACTACCGCAGGCTCTTCAAGCAAATCAAAAATACCGGACTGAGAGATTTTGTCATCCTCTGTGAGATTGACGACACTCAGGGTGCCGCCATGCGGGACCTGATTGCAACCGAACTCCCGCAAGCCCGCTTCGAAATCAAACAGGACCTCGGCCGTTACGACCGCTTAGCCATCATCCATTCAAACTAAAAAGCCCCGGAAATCCGGGGCTTTTTGATATATCCTTCTTATTCTGCTTTCTTTTCTGCGGCTGGTGCTGCTTCCGCTTCTGCAACCGGAGCCTCTTCCTGCTTCTCCTGTTCGACCAAGCTGACGATAGTCTCGTCGGCGTCGTGGGTGGCGGCCATGCCCTTCGGCAATTTCAGGTCGGCGATAGTGATCGTGTCGCCGAATTCGTTGAGTACCGACACATCGACTTCGATGCTATCAACCAAATCATCAGGCAAGCACTCGACCTCGATGTGGTCGCTGGCACGATTGATAACGGCGCCCTGCTCTTTGACGGCCTTGGATTCGCCGACGAAATTCAACGGGATTTCGACGGTCAACTTCTCTTTCATGTTGACCTTAAGGAAATCGACATGCTGTACCCGGCCTTTGACCTGTTCGCGGGCGACATCATAGATAATGACCTTCAAAGGGGCCTTGCCATCGATCGACAGATCGACCAAGTGGGTTTCGCCGGCCTGGGCAAGAACCTTGTCGAAATCACCCCCGTTGACCTTGATCGACTGGTTGGCGAAATCATGGCCATAAACCACGGCTGGCACCAAACCGGCTACGCGCAGCTTATTCGGCTTCTCGCTTTTCTCACGGCCTTCAGCCGCTAATTTGATTGCTTCACTCATAATATTGCTTATTTTAACTAAATTATCAGACTGTTGACTTAATAACTTATTCTAGACCGGATCACGATGCTTTGCAAGACCCCTACCATCATCAGGTTCATGATAATCGAGCTGCCGCCATAACTCAAAAACGGCAAAGCGATGCCGATAACCGGAAGCACGCCGAGATTCATGCCGATATTGATGAACATCTCGATAAAGACCAGGACCATGACACCGAGCGTGAAAAAGACCCCGAAGTCATTCTTGGCCTGACGCACGCTCGCCAAACAACGATAAAAAAAGATGCCGAAAAATAGCAAGACTAGGCCGACCCCTAAAAAGCCCAGCTCCTCGGCCACGACAGCGAAAATGAAGTCAGTCTGGCTTTCGGGCAAGAATTTCAATTGCGATTGCGAACCGAAGCCGATGCCGCGGCCGGTCAATCCGCCAGAGCCGACCGCGATAATCGCTTGCGCCACGTTGTATCCTTGATCAAGCGGGTTGAACGAGGGGTTGAGGAAGGTCATGATGCGCTCCTTCTGGTAGGGCTTGAAATAGAATGACCAGGCGGCACCGAACATTACGGCCACCACCAAGAACAGGGTGACCAGATATTTCTTTTCCGAACCTGCCAAGATGATGATCGATAGCCAAAGGGCGAACAGCAGCAAGCCGGAACCGAAGTCTGGCTGGAGAAGTACTAAGACGAAAAACAGCAAAGTCCCGAGACCGGTAACCACCAAATGCTTGATCGGTGCCACTTTCAATGATGCTGCCGAAAAATACCGGGCCAAGAACAGGATCAGCACGAATTTGATGAACTCGACCGGCTGGACGCCGAAGCCGAAGATATCGAACCAGCCCCTAGTGCCATTGATGACCTTGCCGAAAGCCAGAACCGCCACCAAGGCAACGACTCCGATCAGGTAGAAATAATTGCCGAAGCTGCGGAGCCAGTGATAATCCAGAAAAGCCAGGCCGAACATCAGGATGAAGCCGATTACGATGAAAAGGATCTGTTTTTTGAAATTAAGCAAATCAGCGCCGCCTCTTCCCAGGGCGACGCTATATATTTCAACCAAGCCGATGGCTAATAATAGCAGCACGGAGGCTACCATTATCCAGTCCATATTTTTGAGGTAAAGCAGTAACCGGCGCATCATAGGCTTTCGGCTACATATTACTGCTCAACCGGGTGAGTTGGCAAGCTTTCGGAGCTGTTAAACTTCAAGAAGTTGCCGGCATCCAGGATATTGATATTCGGAACGATCTCGATATTGTCCGCCCGATTGAACTGTCCCAAGAAATTAGCCGCCACTTCCCTGGTTTCATCGGATTGGAAATTCTCGATGCTGAATTGGTTGACTCCGATCAATGTCGGGCCGACATAAATGAACGCGTCGAAATTAGCGCGCAGATAGTTATACGAACTGCGGTTGGTAGCCGTGAAAGAAAGCTGGCTCAGGCTGAGTTTTTCCGATAAGCCGCTCGTACGAGCCGGGGTGAATTTTTTATCAGCGATATCGATATTGAGGAACTTGGCCTTGAAAGCCGGCCAATCCGGAATGGTTTTCTTGCTGATGCGCTGCCAGCCGACGTTATCGATGACCAGTTCGGCGCCGAGCGGACGAGGCGTGAATTCCTGCCCCAGCTGCAGCAAGCGCTTGCTTTCGCTTGGCAAGATGAACATATCGGCCCGCGGAGTCGGCGTGCCGTCGACCACGAAATGATAAGTGATCAAGCCCCAGTGGCGCGGATTAGGATTCTCGACTTGCGCGACCAGGTCATATTTGCCATTAGCCGTTTCCAAGACTTGAGTCGTGCCGGCAAGCAGATTCTTGGCCGAAACCTCCAATATGTAGCCGTGATCGATGCCCTGGGTGGCAACGATCTGCCTGGCCAATAGACGATCCTGATCCATGCCGACGACATAATAGTAGCCGAAATTGAAAAAAGTATAACCCCAAGTGACCACGCCGATGAACAGCAGGATGCTGACCAGCAATTTGTAGAGCTTGAATTTATTTTCCGTGTACCATAAAGCGAACTCGAGTTTCTTGATGCTCAGGCCTTCAAGATCCTTATACTGCTCGGCCTTGGCTTGCTCTAACGGTCCTTGAGGCGGATTGCCATTGTTCATAAGGGGGGTTGAATGATGAATATAGCTCAATTTTAGCACGAAAATCACCTATCTGACAAATATTATAGCCAGTAAAAACCTTGCTAAAAAGCTCTGTTTTTGCTACAATTATAGCAAGATAAAGGAGTCGCTTCTGGGCTCTATTTTTGTATTAAAAATAGCTAAATATAGTCACTATGGCCAACGACAAAGAAGCCAAAAAAGGCTCAACTTATGACGCCAGCTCGATTACGGTCCTTGAAGGATTAGATCCGGTACGCAAGCGCCCGGGCATGTACATCGGCTCGACCGGTGCTGCCGGCTTGCACCACTTGATTTGGGAAGTAGTCGATAACTGTATCGATGAGGCCATGGCCGGCCACGCCACCGAAGTCAGCGTCAAGCTTTTGCCGAAAGGCATGGTTGAAGTCGCCGACAACGGCCGCGGCATCCCGGTCGGCGTCCATAAGGTTACCGGCGTCTCGGCCCTGGAAACCGTCCTGACCAAGCTCCATGCCGGCGGCAAATTCGGCGGCGGCGGCTATAAAGTCTCCGGCGGCCTCCACGGCGTCGGCGTCTCGGTCGTCAATGCCCTTTCTACCTACCTCAAGGCCGAGGTTCACACCGACGGCAAAATCTGGCAGCAAGAATACAAAACGGGTACCCCGCAATACAAAGCCAAGGCGGTTGGCAAGACCGATCGCACCGGCACTACCATCACCTTCCAGGCGGACGGCACAATCTTCAGCGAGCTCGAGTACAATTGGGGCAAGATCCTTGACCGTATGCGCCAGCAGGCCTACCTGACCAAAGGCGTCACGATCGGCGTCTCCGACCGGCGCGAAGGCCACTCACCCAAAGACTACAAGTTCCACTTCGAAGGCGGCATCAAGGCCTACGTCAAAGCGCTGAACCGCAACCAGGAAGTCAAGAACGACACCATCTTCTATGTCGAGAAAGAAATCAACGACTCCAAAGTCGAGGTGGCTTTGCAATACAACAACGAATACAACGAAACCATGTTGTCCTTCGCCAACAACATCCACAATCCGGAAGGCGGGACACACACTGTCGGTTTCAAGACGGCCCTGACCCGCACCCTCAATACCTATGCCCGCAACCAGAAGCTCCTAAAAGAAAAAGATGAGAACCTCTCCGGCGACGACGTCCGCGAAGGCTTGACCGCCATTATCTCGGTCAAGCTGACCGACCCGCAGTTCGAAGGCCAGACCAAGGGCAAGCTGGGCAACACCGAAATGAAGACCTACGTCGAGCAGGTCTTCGGCGAGGCTTTCTCCACTTTCCTGGAAGAAAACCCGAAACAGGCCGAGGCCATGGTCGGCAAATGCATCCTGGCCAGCCATGCACGTATCGCCGCTCGCACGGCTCGCGCCAACATCCTTCGCAAAGGCGCTCTTGAGGGCATGACCCTGCCCGGCAAATTGGCCGACTGTTCCAGCCGCAAAGCCGAAGAGTGCGAACTCTACATCGTCGAGGGCGACTCCGCTGGCGGCTCAGCCAAACAGGGCCGCGACCGCAAATTCCAAGCCATTCTGCCCTTGCGTGGCAAGATCTTGAACGTCGAACGCGCCCGCCTGGACAAGATGCTGGCCAACAACGAAATCAAGAACCTGGTCATCGCTCTCGGCACCAACATCGACGACCAATTCGACATCGAGAAGCTCAGATACCATCGCATTATCATCATGACTGATGCCGATGTCGATGGCGCCCACATCCGCACCCTGCTCCTGACCTTATTCTACCGCCATTTCACGCCGCTGGTCACCAACGGCAATCTCTACATCGCCCAACCGCCGCTCTATCAGATCAAGAAAGGCACGGCCGCGCACTACGCTTACTCCGACGCCGAGAAAGAAAAGATCCTGAAGGAACTGGGCGGCGGCAAGATCGAGGAAGTGGTCGAAGTTGGAGAGAACGAGGAGGGAGAAGAGGAAGAAGCCGAAACTCCGGAAAAGGCGAAAGCCAAAGCCTCGAGCCGCATCGTCATCCAGCGCTACAAAGGTTTGGGTGAAATGAATCCGGAACAGCTCTGGGCGACAACGATGAACCCAGAACATCGCATCACCCGGCAAGTGACCGTCGAGGATGCCGCCGGAGCCAACGAGGTCTTCGAGATGCTGATGGGAGACGACGTCGCCTCGCGCAAACACTTCATCCAGACGCACGCGCAGAAAGTGGAAAACCTGGACATATAACCAAAAACCGCTCGCCCGAGCGGTTTTTTGATATACGCACTTTCAAATCCCAACAAAGGAGGTAGCCGCCATGTTAGCCAAAGTCAAGAACATCCTGGCCGGAGCGCACGACAAGAAGAAATTCTTCAAGATCATCGCCACCCTCTACCCGACGCTCGACTGGCGCTACAAGCTGATCGAGAAAGCCTACAAGGATGCCAAGGACGCCTTCCGCGAAATAATGCGGGAAGACGGCCAGCGCTATTTCGAACACTTGCGCGCCGTCGCGCTCATCGCCATCCTTTACCTGCGGACGCACGACTACAAGATCATCGTCGCCGCCCTGCTCCACGACATCGTCGAGGACATACCGTCGTGGACCATCGAGCGGGTCCGGGTCGAGTACGGTGAGGAAATCGCCCTGCTGGTCGAGTGGATGACCAAACCCTCAGCCGACTTTCCGGACAAGGAAGAGTGCCACCTGGTCTATCACCGCCGCTTCATCCATGCACCGAGGGAATTCTTCATCCTAAAGATGGCCGACCGCCTCCACAACCTGCTCACGATGTGGGTCTGCACCGCCGAAAAACGCGCGCGCAAAATCGAGGAAACCCGGCGCTTTTATCTCCCGTTCGCCGAAAAACACTTCATCCTTATCCACGAACTGGAAGCGGCCATTGATGAGCTGCTTGCGCAACCCGTCGCCGAATGAAAAGCTATCATCATGGCAACGACACGCAAGCAAAAGCCGCCACGGTATATTACCGAGGCGGCTTTTTTCTTATCTTGAGATTATTTTTTCTTCTTCTCTTTGACCACCACGATAGTGCATTCGGTCAGCAGGGCGGCCAAAGCTCCGACTGCGGCCAAGACCGGAGCCAGAATCACGCCGACCGCGCCTACGGTCACCGGCAACTCCATGATCGATTTACCCTTCTCGTCCTTGATGATAATCTTGCGGGCGTTGCCCTCCTTGATGAGTTCTTTCACTTTTTTGACCAGCTTTTCGCCGGAAACCTTGAATTCCTTGGAGAATTCCTCTTCGGAAAATTTTTCTTTGGTTGATTTGGCTTTTGTCATATGTTTTTGATTACTGCTGATATTTTCAAATCGCGGATGTCAGATGGCGCCACGCTCTTTCAAAGCGAAGAACGATCTGGCACAAGCCTCGACGTCGGCCAAAGCATCATGGGCGCCGTCGAAATCCTCATTGAAAAGATGGCGATGCAGTTCGGTCAGGCTCGGCGCCTTGAAGCCGCCGTACAGGCTGGGAAGCTGGCAGACGCTCGCACCCGCCTTCATGGTATCAAGCTGCGGCATATCCAAAGCCTCTACCGGCAAGCCGAGACGGAGCAACTCCGCGCCGACGATTTTCAGATCGAAAGCGATATTATGCGCTACCAAGAACTTGGCCTCGGCCGTCGCCCGGCTGAAATCGATCAAAGCTTGCTCAAGCTCGCGACCCTCATTCCAAGCCCGCTCAGTCGAAATCCCATGGATCTTGAAAGCCGCTTCAGGAATGGTGAAGCCGCTAGGCCTGATCAGATAATTATTGCTGTTCAAGAGATTGCCCTTTTCGTCGTAATGCTGCCAAGCTAGCTGGACCATTCGCGGCCAGTTGTCGGAATCCGTAATCGGCGCCTTCCAATTCTTCGGCAAACCGGTCGTCTCCGTGTCAAAAAATATGTACATCAGGTTGATTCGACTGTCTTATTTCTTAATGATTACTGCTTAATTGTACCTTTTTACCGTTTCCAAGTCCAGCCAGCCGACACGGGCCATCGATTGCCTGGCCCGTCAATCCTCCTTGGTCATTTCGTCCATAAGCTTTTCCATCTGCTCCATTTCTTCCGGCGGACCGCCTAAAACCTCCGGATGCGCCATCATGGCGTGATCCATCATCTCTTTCTTGACTTCGTCCTTGGTATGGCCATGGGCCACGAAACGGCAATCCATGCCCATATCCTGGCATTTTAGCGACATCATATTTCTCACCCCCTCTCTTATTCGTTGCGTATCATCATCTTGGCTCTGTTGGATTAACTAACGGTTAAGAAAAGGCGCCCTCGGCATAAGCCGGGGCGCCTGACAAATCAGCTGATGACTGTCATTGCTTGGAATTCACGGTTATCTGCAAGAGGAAGCGGTTTTCTTCTATCCCCTTGAGCAGTTGGTCCGACCCAAGCTTGATGTCGGCCAACGGGACCCTTTCATGTTCGAGCGTCCCTTCTCCGGCCGGCTCATTGATCGCAAGGAAGCCTTCCTTGCTCTTGCCGGTCGAAGTAAAGACTTCGAGATACCTCGGATGGGCCTTCTCGTGCCAGGGTGGGGCGGCAAGCATCTTCTTGAGCGTCGGGTAGTAGCAGGCGCGCCCATAGATTATGACGTTCACCACTCCTTCGAGACGCAACAGCTGGCGTAGCAGCTGCGTGCGGCGGATACGCCGTTCGGGCGGCAGGGCGTTGAATTCCCTGATCCGGCGGGCAATCATCTGTTCCATAGTGCGCTTAGGCATGGGCTTTCTCCTTGATTATGCGATCGACAGTTTCGATGACCGACGCGTCGATGGCGCTATCCGGCGGAAAAGAATCCATCGAACCGGCCGCCCTGCGCAGGTGGGCCACCAGAAGCAGCATCGCCGCTTCACGGCCAAACTCCCTGGCCGCCGCCACATAGCCGTCTGCCCCTTCGATTTCGATAATCCGCGCCGCTTTATTCATCTGTTCGATAGTCAGCATGCTTCCCTCCCTTGTTTGATGCGCCTGATTTTCATTAGGCGCGAGCAGAACTCCTCCTCGGTCAAGACGGTCCTGGTCGGATCCCTTTCGCCGATGCTGTGGGTCAGCATTTCATCGCCGGTCGCGAGCAAAGCGTTGACGAAGTCCTGGTTCAGGGACAGTGCTTCATAAGCCTCGTCCAACAGTTCCTGATACTCCGGCGATAACCGATGATAAGGCTGGTCGTCCCACCACAAGGTCAAGGAGGCTTGCCAGACCTGGTTTCGCTCTGTCCCGATAAGCTTGGCGATGCGCGGTCGAAGCTGGCAGATGAACTGCTGCACTTCCCGGTTTTCGAACTTAAAAGCCTGCAGTAATGACTCCATGCACTCGCACTCGACTCCGCGGAACCTGAAACGGCGCAACCTGAAATTCGACGGGTCGCCCTCGACCCCCTTGATATTCCCCTTGATATCGATCACTTTTTCCCTCCTTAGGAAGCTTGATAGCCGCTGAAATCCAGCAAGGCCCTGATTGACTCTTGCGATCGGTTTTTGACCCGTAAAAATTTCGCCGCCAACGCTTTCAGGTTCCAGGCGAAATACAAATCTCCGCCCGGGCAGACGTGCCTCAGGCAACAGCTGCACCGCTTGCGGTACATATCGTAACCATCATTCTGCCTTTTTTCCATGTCATTTACGCGTCCCCTGGGACAGCCGCCGAATTCGGCAAGCAATTTCTCGATCGGTATGCCGATACGGTCATCCTCGGTTTCGACGATCGGAAATATCCAGCTGCCCATCGCCATATAGCCGACACGGAACCCCATTACTATGCCGTGCTGGCCTAAGATGTCATCCTCGTCAGGCTCTTTAGGCAACGGGATGCATTCGACGATCGGATCGCCCCCTTCTTCTTCGAAGTTATGGATCATGTAGCCCTGCGAAGATTCATAATCGTCGACTACGGCACGGACTTCGCCGCTAGTCAGCGGCTTCTTTGAAATCGACTCAAGCAATGAAATTTTCATCTCATAGTCCTTGGCGTCGAGGCAGTTGGAGCCGCCTTTATACTGCTTGAGCTCTTCGCTGGACGCGGCGATCAATTGCCTTATTTCCGACACCAGTTTCGAAACTGCGGCCTGGCCAGGCGGATCAACGAGATTCATGACTCGAGCCTTGAGGTCGTCCATCTTGTGCCTGATTTGCAGGTTCATGAACGTCGACAGGTCGTCGATGTACGACCACCCGACCTCATTCCTCAAAGTAAGCGATACCGCTTTTAATTCCTCCAGGATCGACCTGATTTCCTCGTCATGTTCCGGATGATAATTCCGTTCCAGCCAGCGCCAGCGTCTTATCAGGTTCCTATGCTTCAACCCCAAAGCCGTTCTGAAGACCTGCAATGCCTTTTCCATGTCACCCTCCCGGATTGTTTAATGAGCAAAAAAATTCTTACTAAGATAACACATTTTTAGACATATATCAATGCCTGCCTTCCGGATGAAAAAAGCCGCACCGGAAACCGATGCGGCGGGAGCAAAGCACGAACGACGCCTTAGCGCCTTGTTCGGCCAATGACGTTGTCCCGATAGAGGGCGGCGAAGATCTGTCCTTGTTCGATCGAGTCGTTAAGCGGCGTGTGGTCGTGCGGGTGGGATGAAAGATACTTTTCCGGTATCCGTTTGCGCTCGAAGTCAAGCCACGAAGCCTCACCCAACATGCCCATGGCATACGACTTGACGCACAGCGCCGAGGCATTGAACGGCCGCTGTCCGGTCAGGGCGTAGAGATACCAATAGATGAACATGAAATCGAAAGCCCCCGGATAGGCGACCAGGCCGGCGCGGTCTGGCAAGCCTTTGATCCAGGCAAGATAATCATGCATGACATCTGCTGCCGGCCGAGCGCCAGTCCGGCACCTGTCCCAAGCCTCGGGGAATTTCTGCCACCAGGCCATTACCTCGGGGTCGCGCACGGCTCCGGGCAGTTCGAGCAGATTGGCCTCGAAAGTAGCTATCTCCTCATACCCGGACTCATTGACCCGCAGGGCCACGGAGCCCAGCGAGAGCATGGAGTTGATGCCCGGCACCCTGCCGTCCGCCTCGATGTCGGCACTGATGAATATTTCCGATTTCCAACCTTCCGTTGCCATACCTTCCTCCTTTGCGTTGTATTAATGAGCCGGATTCTCGGTCCGAAGCCGAGGAATTATCACGAAAGCTTACCAATCAGCAGCTTTTTAGTCAACCGAGGCGTCTTAACATTTATTTAATTCCGGGGAGGTAAATTACATGGGCAGTAAGATAATCATATGGACAAACCGAAAATAAAAGTCATCCTAGCCAGCATCCGCGAAGGGCGAGCAGGCGCCAAGGTGGCCGAGTGGTTCATGGCGATCGCCAGCAAGAACGACCGGGCCGATTTTGAACTCCTCGATCTCCGCGACTATCCGCTACCGATATTCGCTGATGCCGAGCTGCCCGGGACACGGCAAGGACCCCATGCCGACCCGGCGGTCAACCGCTGGCTCGAGAAAATCGACGACGGCGACGGATTCATCATTGTTACGCCGGAATACAACCACGGTTACCCGGCCGCGCTCAAGAACGCCTATGATTACGGTTACAAGGAGTGGAACGGCAAAGCCATCGGCTACGTCGGCTATGGCGGTGCGGCCGGCGGTGCGCGCTCGGTCGAACAGCAACGCCTGGTCGCGGCCGAACTCAAGATGTACAGCGTCCGTGACCAAGTCCTTATTCCCTTTATCTGGGCGGCCTACGACGAGAACGGCCAATTGCTGAACGAGGAGCTCCACGCGAAGAACGCCGAGCTGGTCATCAACACGGTCATAAGCCTGGCCGTCAAGCTTGAAAAACAAGCTACCTAATAATTAAATCAACCATATGAACAGAGTAATTCATTTCGAAATCCAAGCCGATGACATCGAGCGCGCCAAGAAATTCTATCAGGAAACCCTGGGGTGGGAAATCGTGCAATGGATGAAAAAGGAAGAGAGCGGCATGGACTACTGGGGTCTCATCACTGGCAAAGAAGGCGAGCCAGGCATCAACGGCGGCCTATACGAACGGCCAAAGGACGGTTCGGACAGATTCTATCTCTATGACTGCACCGTCGAAGTCAAGGATCTGGACAAGGCGGTCGAAGCCGTCAAAAAAGCCGGCGGCACCATCACCAAGGAACGGTCGGAGATTCCCGGGGTCGGCTGGTTTGCCGGCGCCAAAGATACCGAGGGCAACCGTTTCGGACTGATGGAGCCATCCCCAGATGCCGAGATGTAATAAGCAAGACAAAAAAAGACGCACCTTCTGGGTGTGTCTTTATTCGCAGTGTATCTATTAGCGCTTCTTCCTTTTTGCTGCCAATTCTTCAAGCCTGACACGCTTCGTTTCCAGGCGCTTGGCGGTCTTGTGCGGGCTGCCGGTCTTTTTGCTACCAACACCAGTGCTTCTTTTAGCCATATTTGGATATTTATGAATAATACTAATATTACCGTGTTAAGCGCATAAAATCAACCCGGCAAACGGCATTCTTGACAATTTTTTAATTTTATGCTACAATATATCTAAGTGAAAAAAATGTTTTGAAAAAGAGAATTCGTCGAGCTTTAAAAATGTTTGATTTACCATTTTACAAAGTAATGATATTACATCATGAACGGAGTTATCAAAAAGAAGACTGACAAAGGTTTCGGCTTCATCGCCATCGATGGCGAAGCTAAGGACCTGTTCTTCCACAGCAATTCCCTGGTCGGCGTCAGCTTTGACCAGATCAACGAAGGTGATCAGGTCACTTTCGAATCAGAGGAATCGCCGAAAGGAATGAACGCAGTGAACGTTAAGCTCGCTTAACCTCTACTCATATAAAACTCCCGGACTTAGTCCGGGAGTTTTTTTATGGCCGAACGTTTTAAGTTTGCGGTCGCGCAAAAAGAAAAACCCACCGAAGCGGGTTTTCCGTCAGTGGGTTGATTTCAGACAAATGGTGAAAGAACTTCGCCCTCGCCGTCCAGCGAGAGTAGCCCCGGCGACCACATGAATGCGTCGGGCCGCGAGGATATGATACGGAAGTCTTCTTCGTCAAGGATTCTGATCGGCTGGGCCTCGTCGCCAAGCTGGGGGTTGAAGGCGACCTTCTCGGCCAAGTTCGCGCACAGCTCAAGCTCGAGCAGCTTAGCTTGCCGCTTCGGCAAGAGCTCCCAGACCTTCTTGAGGACTTCGAGGTCAGTGCAGATGAACAGCCCAAGACCTTCGCGTATCAATGCCGGAAAAGCGCCCATCAGGCCGTGTTTCAAGACGAGCACGTGCCCGGGCATCGTTCCGTAGCCTTCCAATCCTCGCTCTTTCGCTTCGCCAAAATTCTTCGACTGTTGCATGTCCTGCCTCCTCCTTGCCCCCGATTCAATAATCGGGGGGCGTTTATTTGACGTGAACGGATATCACGCGACTTTCTGGCGCAAGGCAGCTACGCCGCCGGCAAAACGTTCGCCAGCGGCCGCATAATATTCCTCGATGAGGTCGAGAAAAGCTTCCAGGTCCGCTCGGCTGACGTGTAGGCGCAGGAAATGCGAACCGCCCTCGCTAGGCGAACCGGAATATTCATCATCGTGCAGCAAGCATTTCAGGATGCCGTGATAATACAGGTGGCCAACCACCTTGCCAGCGGGGCTGAATTCAGACGACGTCAAATTGAATGGCTGTTCCATCTTAACTACCTCCTTTGTGCGTTGGCTTGCGTGGAGCACGCTCAAATCCTGTGGCATGAGCCGACCGGCAAGCCCTTGTCCGTAAACTCATCAATGAGATCGGAGTTGACCAGGCTCGGGCTGACGCGGACCGATCTTTTGGCCATCGGAATGCAACCCATTCCTGGCGGCCGTCTCCAATAGCCGCACCGCCAATGCACCGGCATGCCCATGCGTCCGCTTATCTCCAACTGGCGATTGATTGCCGAGATAAACTCCTGATCCCTGATGGTAAGGCTTTTCGTGCAAAAGACTTCGCAGACCTGGGCAGTGTTGTTGATGTGCCGATGATTCCGTTCGCCAGGAACAGAGGCACGGCGCCACTCGGTCCGCTCTTCGCTGTCCGCATCCTGCGAGCCAAGATAAAGGGCCAGACCGGCAACGATGTTAAGGGCAGCATCGAAAACGTCATAGCTGCCAAGCTGGTGCTCTTTTACGAGCCGCTCATTAAGCACTTCGGCACTTTCGGATACGAGCATATCGCGATTTTTCATGGCGTCGAAGTAATACATCCTTACCGGTCGAGTCGCATGCGGCCCGGGCTGAAGACTGTCAATGACGCTCATCATCTTCTTGACCTTTTTTGCCTTGCACTCGTTATACGCCCGCTGCAGATTCTGCCGCTGGACACTGGTGAAAGTTTCAAGACCCTCTAATCTCGAAGAAAAAAGAGTGATCGAGATGTCCGACATCCTGACAACTCCTTCGTCGATCGCATCAATTTTTGTGAACAGCATGCAATCGAATTTATCGCCATTGGTGTCAACGATGGGCGTCTCAAGAGAGACGACAAAGGAGTTGAACGGCCACTCGATATCGCTCCAACGCACATTATCAAGCGATGTCCATCGAAGCAGGGTTTGGAGATTCTGTGACAGATGATAGACGCGCCTCGATGAGACCGTCCAGTGATGCAGATACAGCGGCAAAAGTCCGAGATTCCCGAAAAGGTGCATGCTCTTTTCCGTGCTTCCGCTAAAATCCGAAAAGTCGAAACGATCAGACGGATTCGAGGAATAGCTTCCGAGCAAGACTTTTCTCAGCTTATCGCTGTTCTTGTACATCTCTTCCATCGGGAAACGATGGCTCTGCTTGACCGCGATGCACCTTTCGGCCACGACACGATAGTAGTAATTCAAGTTCTCCCAAAGCGCCAAAGCCTGTTCAAGCCGTCTCGAAGTATCTATTTTCATCCTTCCACCTCCTGAGTTGGTTTATTTTTAATGAAATGAGCAGATTACATATTCAAACATATTTTACTCCCGCAGTCAATCATATTCACGCTCCTCGGCCAGCACAATAAATTAGTTAAGTAAATTGACATAAATATAAAAATTGACTAACATCTGAATAAATCTTGAATACAACAACGGAGGTGCAAAGATGAAAAAAATCATCCAAGGGTTCTTTTTTCAAAAATCAACCGATTTCACCGACGATCAACGCCACAGCCTGGGCATTGCTTCCACACCCGCGATGCTCATAAAGAAAGATTACTGTAGAATCATGTTTTCCGGTATAATTTCAACGGAACCGCCCGAGCAACTTGATGAGCTTGAGGTGCCTGGATACATGATTGACCGCCTTGGCTTGTCGATCTTGTCCAACATCAGGCTTTTGCCAGATGAGCTATATTTCAAAAAAATGTATTCGAAAGCACTGGATTCGTCTGTCTATGAAACGATAGCCAAGTCTAACGAAATTCGATTTTCTTTCGAGCGCAAAGGTGAGATCTGGATTGGTGAATACGAAGCCAGGGGTGGCTGGTCGGGTATCGCCCAATGCGTTATTGCCGACGCGCCAGCCGAACTTTTCTCTATCGCCCCATAAATTCAGCCCCGCGCCAGCCAAGCGCGGGTTTCTTTTTAATAAATAAAGTGTGCTGTGCAAATTTTTTTCACTGCTGCCCGCCTGCCTGCCGGTAGGCGGGTTCGAGTCCCATTCCTAAAAAAATAAATAAAGAGCGCCTCTTGAGGAGGTGCTCTTTATTTATTTGCTCGGGGATAGGGACTCTCACCGGGGCGGAAGCCCCACGCCTCACGCATTGACTTTCTTTCGGCCCTATCCCACAAACAAAATAAAATCAGCCCCAAAAGGGACTGATTTTATTTGCTCGGGGATAGGGACTCGAACCCCAATTGACGGGACCAGAACCCGCTGTCCTACCATTAGACGATCCCCGAATATTATATTTTGCGGCCTCAAATAGACCAGCCTTAATACAAATAAGGCCTTGAAGCCTCGTTTGCTATTGTAACCCAATATCTAGAAACTGTCAATCGCTTCCCTGATTTCCGGTAATGCCCCGATTGCCGCCTTGGTTCCGGCAGTAATGAAATCATCTACCTTAAAAAACTTGAAGCTTGAGACCAATCCGTTGCCATTCAGGTCAGGCCTGATGGTGATGACCCGTTGATGCTCGGTCTGCCCGTCCCAAACCGACTTGTTACGGATGGTTTCATAGGACTGCATCAAGGTAAACAACAAGTCCGGCTTTTCCCTCAGCTTGCTTCCCCGCTTCAAAACCAAATCCACGGCAATGACGATATCGGCGCCCCAGGCCAAAGCCTCGGCGATCGGGGTCGGGCTGGCTACGCCGCCATCGACCAAATAGTCATCACCCAGCTTCACCGGCGGAAAGACGCCAGGCACGGCGATGCTGGCTTGGATCGCGTTGGCCAAGCTACCTTTATTGACGATGACTGGCTGGCCGTCGGCCAGGTTGGTAGCAATCACCCACAACGGAGCGTTCAGATGGTTGAAATTGTTGCGCCCGACCAATTTCTCGATATAGCGATGAGCCTTCTTGCCCTTAAGCAGCGAATATTTGGGGACTGTCAAATCAAGGATTTCCTTGATGGCCTTGCGCTTGTTCAAGCTGCGAGCCTCGGATTCGAACAGATCGAGCCGGCCCAGAAGATGGCAGGCGCCGACCAGCGCGCCCATGCTAGTGCCGACGATGGCGTCAATCTTGATGCCCGCGGCCTCGAGCGTCCTCAAGACGCCGACGTGGGCAATGCCGCGAGCGCCGCCGCCGCCCAAAACCAAAGCGACTTTCGGTTTACGATTCTTCTGAACTCCTTTTTTATTATTCATATTCAAAAATATTTATCACTTCCCCTTGAGAGGCAGATTTAGCCGACGACCTTGCCGCCGAAGGCCTTGAGCAGGTTGTCGATCATCTTATCGTTTTCCGGCTTGGCCGGGGCTTCGGCTGCCGGAGCGCCGACGGGCGTTTCGGCCTTCGGCGCGCTCTCACCGGCAGTCACCTCGAGCTGCTCGTCGATGACCGCCTCGATCGTCAGGCTGGTCGAATAGGTTTCTTTCAATACCCGCTCCAACAAGGTCTTGATAGTCGGATCCATGATGCGATCCTTGTGGAATTTATATTTGAACGCCAGGCACAGCTCGTTGCCATTCAGGCTCTTCGGCTGGCAGACCTTCAGGATGAATGATAATGAATGGTTGTATGTCTTGATCCTGACCAGGAACTCGTTCCACTTAGACAAAATCAATTCATAGTCCAAATTGCCCGAACTGATAACTTCAGACTTGGGCGCCGAACCCTCAGTCACGGCGGCTGCCGCGGCAGCCGGTTTGGCGGCAGGCGCGGCATTGCCAGCCACGGGCGCTGGCGCCATCATCGGCTGGGCAGGAGCCGTACAGATCCTGGCGATCATCAGCTCGAGGGGCAGCTGGACGATGAAGCTCGATTTCAACTCGCCTGAGGCCTTGATGCTCTGCTCCAAGAAAGCCAAAAGCTGTTCCTGAGAGAGATTCTTGCTGATCTGGCTCAGGCGCATCTCGAGCGCTTCGCCGAGCTCGAGTCCGAGCCAATCGGACAAGGCCGGATTGATCTTCATGAGCATCAGCTTGCGCAGCATCTCGATGACATCGCCCATGAATACCTTGATATCGACACCCTCGTCCAAGAGCTTGTTGACCAGGCGGATGCCGGCGGCCGCGTCCTTGTTGGACAGTATCTCGATCAGGCTGGCCACCTCGCCCAAGTCGCTCCTCGGAATGACCAGGTCGGCATCGGCTTGCGAGATTTCCTTGCCGCCCAGATTGACCAGCTGGCCCAAGAGGCTTTCCGCGTCGCGCATGTGGCCGTCGGCATGGCGGGCGACCGATTCCAAAATATTCTTCTCGACTTTGATGTCTTCCTGATTGACGATATGGGTGAGCTTGCGCACGACCTCGCTAAGGCTGATGCGCTTGAAATCGAAACGCTGGCAGCGCGAGATGATGGTGGCCGGAACCTTGTGGACTTCGGTCGTGCACAGCACGAACAGCACGAATTCCGGCGGCTCTTCCAAAGTTTTCAGAAGCGCGTTGAAGGCGGCGGTCGAAAGCATGTGGACCTCGTCGATGATGAAGACCTTGCGCTTCAGCTTGGACGGAGCGACGCGCGCGCTGGCGATGATGTTTTCCCTGACGTTATCGACGCCGGTATGGCTAGCGGCATCGATCTCGATCACGTCGAAGCTACGCCCGGCGCTGATATCGACGCAGGCATCGCATACGCCGCACGGCTCATAGCTCTCCGGCTTGCGATTGAGGCAATTGGCCGCCTTGGCCAATACCCGGGCCAAGGTCGTCTTGCCGACGGCACGCGGACCGCAAAAAAGATAGGCGTGGGCGAGCTTGTCGGCGACCAGCTCGTGTTGCATGATAACCTTGATATGGTTCTGGCCCACCACCTCGGCAAAATTCTGCGGCCTGTATTTACGATATAGGGTTGCCATATTTTATGGAAATAAATGTCTGATGAATAAAATGGAGGCATTTTGCGGTCAATAATCCATGCTTTCCGACCACAAAATGCGCCCATGGCGCACTCACGATATACCCGTATTTTAGCTGTATTGCCGCCACAAATCAAGCCGAACTGGCAAAAAGAGCCCTTTCGGGGCTCTTTTTGCTAATATTAGAAAGCTATATTGAAATTATTTCTTGATGATATTTTCCACGGCTGCCCAGCGGGACTCCCCGTCTTTCGGCACCAGGATAACTACCTCGTCGCCGTCATCGCCCTTGAAATAGGTGATGCTGGCATTGAGCAGACGCCAGGTCTTGCCATCGACGACAGCCAAAAAGTCATTCTCCCCTACCCGGCGCAATTGGCCGACTAAACGGCTCCGTTCGATCGGGCCGATCTGCTTATAGAGGAAGGCGCCGTTCTTGGCGATGACCAGCTTGAGCCGATCGCCCTCGACCAATTTGGACTTGGAGGCATAATTGGCCGAAACGTGATACTCATGGCCGTCAGGACCGATCATGTTGACGCCATCGAAGACGCCCTCGATCACATTGCCCTCCTCCGCTTCCTGGGTAGTGGTACGGATGGTCGAAGCCAGAAGATCCAGTTGGTCAGCGGAAACCGACCCGTTATCCATGAGCTTCAAAAGCTGTTCGCTTGATTCCTTGATATTCGAAAGGAGCTTGCGGATGATATCGACCTTGTTCTGATTCAAGGTCAGCTGGCTCTCTTCCGCCGGCGCCGGGGTCGCTGCGCCCATCTGCGTAAGTTCCTCGGTCACGTCCAAGGTTTCTTGTCCGTCAGCATTCTGCATGTCCATAGTTTTTGCTTTTATTTTTAGGTTTTGTTATGTTAGCGAATTTTATTTTTTTTGTAAACCTCGGCTATGGCCGCCGAAAATAAAAGCGGCTAGATCTTAGCCGCTATCTTGGTCTTCTTCATCAAGGTTACGGCAGGCTTGGCTGACCGGGAGCCGTCATTTTCCAGCACCTTGGCGATGCGTTCGACGACCTGGCTCGGCGTAAAATCGGCCTTGACCAGATAATCGGCCGTGCCGATATCGTAAAGCGCCTTTTTGTCCTGCTCATTAGAAAGGTTGGTCAGGCTGATAACCGGGATATTCTTGGTCTGTTCGGTGCCCTTGATCTTCTTCAAAAGATAAAAACCATCGCCTCCCGCCATGACTACGTCGGATAGCACCAGGTCGGGCATGCTCTCCAAAACCAAATCGAAACCGTCTTTACCGTTGTGCGCGGTGTGGACTTCGTAGCCTTCCAGGCGTAATTTTTCGCCGTAAAGGTCAACCAGCCATTTGTCGTCGTCAGCCAAGACAATGACCTTCTTGCTTCTTTTCATATTTTTTTCGATTTAGTTTTGTTGCTATATTATAACAAATTTATAGCTTCGGGCAAAGATGCGGTCAGATATTGACCCGGCGCCTGATTTCTTCCTCGATAATATTGCGGTCCTGGCCGTACTTCAGGCGTGACAAGCTCTTGATCCTCATTGCCAGGTCATCGCGCTTGAGGCCGGGCAACGGCCAGGTCGTGGCCATAGAGAAAGCCCTGGAAGCGGAGTTGTCGATCAGAAGCTTGATGTAGGCGGAATATTTCTCAACATTTATCAGGTCATATTGGTTGAAGACCGGCGCGAACTCCTTGGAAAGCTCTTCGGCGTCCTCCGAACCGACCTTGAACGAGACCCAGGTGCCGACGTTGCCGAAAACCGCGTTCTTGATCGAAGAGTCCTGGCCTTTGACCAGTTGGCCGAGATATTGGTGCGCCATGACCAGGTTCAGGTTGTATTTGCGGGCCTCGGACAAGATGGAACAGATAGAATCGGTAGTGAAATTCTGGAACTCGTCGATATAAAGATAAAAATCCTTGCGCTGCTCTTTCGCCATGTCGGTGCGGGACAGCGCGGCGACCAGGACCTTGCCCACCAGGATCATGCCGAGCAGGTAGGCGTTAAGCTCGCCGACCTGGCCCTTGGGCAGGCTGACCAAGAGGATCTTCTGCCGATCCATCAGGTCGCGCAAGTTGAACGAGCTCTTCTGCTGGCCGATGATCGGCCTCATCATATCATTGGAAATGAAAGAGGTGAGCTTGGAGGTGATATAGGGCACGACATTGGCCAGAGCCGCGTCGCCGCCAGCCTTCTCCGCTTCTT
This sequence comes from uncultured Gammaproteobacteria bacterium, assembly GCA_964443495.1. Classification (GTDB taxonomy): domain Bacteria; phylum Patescibacteriota; class Patescibacteriia; order Patescibacteriales; family GWE2-39-37; genus JAAXUA01. The sequence continues at coordinate 379,895 of CAYUCS010000001.1, read as the reverse complement.
TGCGCCAGAAATCGACGACCGTCGGGTCGGAACAGCGAGCAAGCTTCATTTTGCGGAATTCCGCATCGGCCAGGACTTTCGGTATTTCCATCAAGGTCGAACCGCTCTCGGGGTCGGCCATGACCAATAGCATGGCGTTGCGCATATACTGCTCGAAAATCGGACCGCCGGTCGATTTGAGATCATACAGCTTGTCGAAAATCTTGATCATCTCATTGATGACGAACGACTTCTGCTCGGGATAACGCGGGTCGAATTCCATCAGGTTCAGGGCCAGCGGCCGCTCGATGTCGGCCGGCGAAAACAGGATGACATCCTCGGCGCGTTCCGGCGGAATCCGCTTCAAGATGTCATCGATCAAATCACCATGCGGATCAATCACGCCCACACCTTCGCCGTTGAGGATGTCTTGGATGGCCATCGAGGCCAAGAGCACCGATTTGCCAACACCCGACTTACCGACGATATAGGTGTGGCGGCGGCGATCCTCACGCTTGATGCGCACGTCGCGCACGACGCCGCGATAGATATTGCGCCCGAGGATGATGCCTTCGTTGGGGATTTCGGTCGGAGCCGGGGCGTGCTTAGCTGTCAGCCAGAGGATGTTCGGCGTCTCGGTCCAGCGGAGCGGCAGATGGAACAGGCTGGCCAGCTCCTCGGTATTCAAAAGGAAGCTCAGCTTGTCGTCGAAGCGGCGATAGATATAATCCTTCATGAACTTCTTGTGCCGCCAGCCTTTGATGAAAGAATTGACCTTGTTATTGAAAGAGTTGCCGTATTCGTAAAGATTGTACTGGGAGAAAGCGCCGATAATGTTAGCCAGGTATCCGCGCGACTGCTCGGCACTGCCAGTGCTGACGATGACGCGCAGGTTGACGTCGAGGCCGGCCTTGGAATTCTTCTCTTCCAGATTCTTAAGAATCGCCTCATCCATGGCATTGGTGCGCTGCATCGTCTGCTGCTGTTGCTGCTTCTGTTTGTCCTCAGGGCTCGTGCCTTTGAAATAGCTGAAAAATTCGGCCCAGGGCGAGCTATTCAGGGCTTCGTGCAACGGCTTTCCCTGCCGTACTTTGGAGAAGACGCGGCTGGCCTTCGAGTGCCATATCCCTTTGGCGCTGCGCACGACGTATTGGATGACCAAAGATTCGTTCTCGCCAAGCTTCGACAAGACGTTGATGATGGAATTCAACGGATCGGTTTCCATCTTGTTGTAAGTGCGAATCGGGAAGATGAAGCTGCGCCGGGTCTTGAGCCAGCCGAAATCGATGACGCTCTGCGGCGTGAAGATATTGTAATCGCGCACCTCCTCGACCACGGCCTCCGGATAGTGGGCTTGGACTTGCTGTTCGAGATAGCGGGCCATCGGCCGCGGCGACACCAGATAAAAAGCGATCACTTTCTTACTGGCCACGATCTCGAAGGAAAAATGATCGCGGCGGCCATAAAGCCACGGCCTGATGCCGCGCTCGGCGCGCAAGCCGCCGATGGAGGAAAACAAGGTCTCGCCGCGAGCAATCTCTTCGCGGAGCTGCTGCACCGTCAGGTTATTATCCTTGTCGGTCGGCTTTTCCTTGGACAAGCGCACCAGGTAGATGACGTGGTCGAAGTAGTGGCTGCCTTTGGCGAAGTGGGTAATCAATTTCTTGGCGATCACCAGCAGCAAAAACAAGGCGACCAGGGCGCCGAAAATATAAACGAGCGCCAGATCGACAAAAGCGGTCGGATCCAGCGGCTGGCTCACCGGTTGTTCGAGTCCGTAGTTCATGGTTTGGGCTGACGCATGCGCAAAAGCTCGTCAGTTTTTATCTTAGCCTCCTGTTCGATGAAGAAACGGTTGACGCCGGGCAGGATCTTGAGCCAATCTTTGATCAGGCTGATGATTTTGCCGATTTGCACTTTAGTAGCGGTCAGGAGCTGGCTGATCTGCCGGGCAGTCTGTTCGCCGACCCGGCGGAACTCGCGCTGCTTGTCCGGCGGCATCTGGGCGTAGAACTCGGCCAGGCCATCTTCCATGATCTTCTCAATCTGCTGGACTTCGGGCGAGGCCGGAGCGATCACCAGGTCGCCATCTTGTTGCGCGGCGGCCGAAGGCGGAAAATCTTCCTCGCCGGCACGCTCAACCGGCTTCGGCGCTTCAGGCCGCTGCTCCACCATGACCGGCCTTTCGGGCGTAAAGCCTTGCGGCCGCTCAGGTTGCGGCGGCTGCTCGGGGCGGATTGCGTCGGTTGAACGGATGTCCATGTCTTGTTTTGGCTGAGTTCGTTAAGTTATCGATATTATAACACAAATTATCCAACCGGACAAAACATATTCCTCCGCCCGAGCCTTAAATGCCGCCGACTTTGATCTTTTTCAGATCAGCATTGCTGATTCCCAGCCCCTTGGCCCTCATCACCGCGAAAGCATCGGCCGGTCGGCCGAGAAAAAGGGCCTTCAACGTCTTGGGGTCGATATAATAAGCCTTCCCCTTATCCTCGACGTCGATCAAGATGCGGCCGGCCAGCCGAGAAGAAAACGAGCCCTTGGTGATTACCGCGTGCTTGGCGCCCAAGCCGAGCTTGCGCATCACCGCGAAAGCATCGGCCGGTCGGCCGAGATAATATCTGCTTGAATCCACAGGATTGATATACCAGGCCTGCCCTTTGTTCTCTACCTGCAGCAAGATCCTTCCGGCTTGTTTCGAGCTGAAAGCGGTATTGATGGGCAACGCGATGCTGGCCCTCTCCGGGTCGTTGCCCGACAACAGCTCGGACCGATCCTGATAACCGTCGCCGTCGCTGTCCGGCTTCAGCTTGTCGGTAAGCAGCGCCGCCTCGAGCTCATCGTGCAAGCCGTCGCCGTCGCTGTCCTTGATTGCCGCAGCGGCGGACACGGCAGCCGGCGCCGCTGAAGTATTGGCAGTTGCGGGCGGCAAAACCGTACAGGCTTGCGCCAACGAAGGCACGCCGCCGATGCAGCCATTGGGCAAAGCTGAGACAACTGTCCTGCTCTGCAACCCGTTTACGCAAGAACCCCAAGTCGAGTAAACCCAAGAAGTGCACTGGCTGCTTGGAGCAGACGGCGCGCTAGGAACTGACGGCTGCGTAGGCGCCGTAGGCACAGAGGTGGTGCCGGCGGTCGGAGGCGCGGGCGGAACGGCAATCACGTAACTCTGGGTACGGATAGCTTCCCTGTTGCCAGCTGGATCTCGAGCAAAGAATTTCAGCACTGCGGATGAGGAAATCGCGATCGGCGAGGCATACGTCGCGGAATTGACCGAAGGATCAGAACCATCGATGGTGTAATATATCGTGGCCGGCTCGTTAGCCGACAGGCTTACGCTTTGCGGCGAGACGAACGTGCCGCCGATCGGGTTGGCAAGAGTAGTCGGTGCCGCGGTGTCGGCTGGAGCAGCCGCGCCAGCCGCGACGGACAAGGCGCCGATGTCATAGCCACTGGCCAATTCGGCGGCGGTCGGCCTGACAATACCGTTGCGATCGATCCAAGTCTCGCTAGCTCCGAGCAAGCCCAAGGCTCGCAAGTCCGCACCGGCCCCTATTGCCGGGCTGCCCGCCACCAGAACCTGCGTTGCGGATAGCTGCGGGTCGGCATTCCTCAAGGAAGCGGAGTCCGTGCCGCTGACAAAGGATATGGCGCCAGTGCCTTGGTTGTAATAAATATTGTTATTCGCCTGGTATCCGCCGATATTGCCGGCGTTCTTCTGATAGATGGCCGCTCCGGGCGCACCGCCGCTCATGATAGCGGCATCCGCGTTATAGAAAATATTATTATAATTCCTGATATTGACGTTATTGTGCAGGTTGAATGAGCAGTTGCAGTCGTTCCAGATCTTGAGCATTCCCTGCGACCAGCCGGAATTGATGATGGTGTTGTTGTATGCTGAAGCGTTGTACGAATTGCGGAATGACAGCGGCGGATTGGCATTGATGATGACGTTGCCGCGCACGACGACATTGCGCGCCTCGGACATGAGCGAAGCAACGTATCTGCCAGCGTCATCCATCGGATAACTGGCGACGCCGGTCGCCTGGTCCCTGCCCGTGAGCATATCAGCATGGAACTGGGAATCGACTGACGACGGCGTATAGCGCGTGTTATAAGTCTCCGTGTCGCCGCCAACCTCGATCGCCGCTTGCATGTCGGCCATGTTTTCCACCTTGTTGTTTTCGATTACCACATCCTGGCTTCCGCCTTTGGCGAACATGCCGATATCCATCGACGGATTGTCCAGGTCATCGTGGATATAGTTGCCTCGTATCACCGCGCCGTAAGCGCCGACCAGGTCGATGCCTTGCTGCTGGCTGGCCGCGCCTGAAATCGGATCAGTCATGCCGGTCTTATACACTTCGTTATTCTCTATCAGGATGTTGTTGACATGGCCGATCTTGAGTCCGTCAAAGACGATGTGGTGGATGTAATTATTCCTCAACACCACATTATCGGCCCCGTTGACCCGATAGCGACGCAGATTCGGATCGCCGTTGCGATTGCCATTATAATTACCGTATTCGTTGCCGTTGATCGGCTGGTTCGTGTCGGCATCGCCATCGATCTTGATGCCGTAAATCCGGGAATTCCTGACCTCGAGCCCATCGACTACCACGTTGCTGCGATCGACGGTCAAGCAATTCGTGTTGGCCAGCCAATTGCAATCAATGACGGCCGACCTGGCAGCGCCGTCCGACCTAAGAGTAATCGGATTGCCGGCCGTGCCGCCATGCGGGAATGAGACCGGACCGGCATAGACGCCAGGACGCAGCCTGACGACATCGCCAGGCGCCGCGGCCGCCAAAGCTGCGGCAATAGAATTATAAGGATTGGCGCTGGAACCGTTGCCGCCGGACGACCCCGCATCGGCCGTTACATAGATGTTGGCCGCCATGGCATCCGGCACCGCCAAGAACAAACCGAGCAAGAACGCTCCGAGCCAGACAGATTTTTTAGCCATAATGATTTGATTACTTTTCTTGGTTCCATTATACCATACCGACAAAAAAGCCCCGAACTGGCCGGGGCGTGATTGAAAATCAATCGATGGAAAAAATCGTGCCGATGGGCGGGACGGGCTTGCCGAGCATCAGGTCGGCGCCGCGCAGGAACGCGTCGTTTTCGTGGGCCGGCAAGAGCATGGCGTCGATGTTCAGATGGACCAGCCTGAAGATCTGTTCAAGCTTGGTCCGCATGCCCTCCGGTCCGTGGCCGTGCTGACTGCCGCCTTTGGCATAGCCAAGGACAGTTTCTCTTTCGGCCAAGGTCACGCGCCTGACGACTTCCTTATCCTTCATCAATCCGGGACGGTCGATGCCGAACATGACGAAGTCCAGTTTGAGGATCGAAGCGGCGCTCGCAATCAGGCGGTCGTTGTCCTCGCACTTCTCCATATTCTTGAGTTCCTGGTTGTTGACCGGGTCGTTGGCATTGATTACCAGTTGGACCCCCTCGGAGAAGGCCTCGAAGACCGTGGCGGAAAAGACCTCCGGGTGGCGGAAATCGTGGTCGGTCACGAGAATCTGGCCGACGTCATGGACGCCATGCTCCCTGAAACAATGCGAATAGACCGACATCAGGCGCAATTGCCCGACTGCCGCGCGCAGATTTTTGGAACGATGCGCTGCCCGGTCGCTGGCGACAGCGCCAGAAGACACGAGCAGGACACGATGTTCTCGCTTGCGCAATTCGGCGATCTGCCTGGTAAGATCATGAATGAAGCTGAAATTGACCTCATCCTTGCCTGAACAGTCATCAACCAACAGGTTTGAACCGACTTTGATGGCCAGATTCATATGCTCCTCCTTTTGACGATTTTCTATTTTAAGGGTTGAAAAGGGCGGTTTCACGATTATTTACCCTACCCGATTTTGCACAAAATGTCAAACTGTGGCATAATTAATCATGTAACATGCAGCGTGTAACGTGAAACAGGAAAATGCATCAATTGCATCCTGATTCCTTGCTTCATGCTACACGTTACATGCTACATAAATATGCCAAAAGATATCAAGGAGGAAAAACTCAGCCGTAATATCCAGATTGTCGAAGTCGATAATCCGCGGACGGCCAACAAGAAAATCACCTGGATCAACATCGCCAACGCCAGCAAGCGGGAGATTGAATATTTGCGCAAACGCTTCAACTTCCAGCTGGCACACCTGCACGCCTCTTCCAGCAACGTCTTCGCCCAACGCCCATCAGTGCAGCGGGGCGACAACTATATCTTCGCCATCATGCACTTCCCGATCTACCTCAACGAAACCATCGTCGCGACCGAGGTGGATTTTTTCGTGCTGCACGGCTACATCATCACCCTGCACAACGGCAACCTCCAGGCCTTGAACGAATTTTTCAACCTTTGCAAGAAAGATGGCGACTCGCTTTTGACCTTCAAGCTCGAATCCTCGACCATCCTGCTTTACGAGCTTTTGGAAAAGCTGATGCGCTCCTGCTTCCCGCTCTTGGACAAGAACAGCCTGGCCATCAACAAGGTCGAAGAGATTATCTTCGCCCAAGAACAGCGCAAGGCCGTTTCGCAAATCTTGATGCTGCGCCAGAACATCATCAACTTCCACAAGATCATGCACAGCCACAAGAAGATCCTTTCCAAATTCATGGAACTCAAAAGCAAACTGGTGCCAGCCGAACAGCTCAAGGGCTACTACAAGAAGCTGATCGACCACTCGATCACCATCTGGGAAATATTGGAAAACCAAAAGGAAATCGTCCAGATCCTGAACAGCACCAACGAGTCGCTCTTGAATTCCCACCTGAACGACACGATGAAAACTCTGACCGTTTTCTCGCTCATCAGCTTCTACCTCACCCTCTTCGTCGCCATCTTCACCATGCGCGCCACCGGCACGCCCTGGGTCGATGAACCAGGCGGCTTCTGGATCATTATGAGCTTATTAGCCGTCATAAGCGGCGTCATCATCCTTCTCTTCAAAAAGAAAAAATGGCTTTAGGCCACGAGTTTGAAAAAAACCGCCTGCATGGGCGGTTTTTTATGATAAGATATTTTTAATTTCTTCAAGCGACTCGACTTTGACCAGCCGCTGACGCAGTTCGCCGGCGCCGGGGAATCCGGCCACGTACCAGCACAAATGCTTGCGCAGCTCAACTATTCCCTGCCTGCCCAAAATCTTGTCAGCTAACCCGGCATGCTCCAAAGCTATTTCAAAAATCTCTTCTTTGCTCAATGCTCTTGTCTTGTTATTCCTAATTTCCTCGAACAGCCAAGGGCGGCCCATGGCGCCGCGCGCGATACCCAGGCCGTCGGCTTCTGTTTTTTCCAAAAGCTCACGCGCGCTGGCTGCGTCCGTCACGCCGCCGTTGGCCAGCAGCACGCCTGGCACGAGTGGCCGCGCGTCCTTGATGATCTCGAAATCTACGGCCCCGGAATGTCCCTGCGCCATCGAGCGCCCGTGGATCATCACAGCCGCCAAGTCGAGCCCCTGCATCGCTTCCAAGAATTCCAAAGCATCGACACGTCGACGCGCATCCCCCTCGCCCTTCTCCATGCGGGCGCGGATTTTGATGGACACCGGCAATGACGTATTGGCCAGCACCGCTTCGACGACCTCGCGCGCCAGCTTGGGGTGGCCCATCAGTATGGCACCCGCCCCCTGCTTCTGCACCTTAGGCACTGGGCAGCCAAAGTTGATATCAATGCCGTCGGGGCCGACTTCTTCGGCAATAATCTTCGTCGCCTTAACGAAGTGCTCCGGATTGGCGCCAAACAGCTGCACCACGTACGGACGCTCGACTTCTTCAAACTTCACCAGTTCCAAAGTCTTCTGCGGCTGGTAATTCAAGGCCGTGGCGCTGGCCATTTCCGAATAGGCGACATCGGCGCCGAACTTCTTGCACATCTGCCGGAACGGCGCGTCGGTCACGCCAGCCATGGGCGCTAATGCCAATATCGGATTATCCGTATTTTTCAATTTTTGCCAAAAATTTTTTTTCATAACTTATTCGCTTTCTTGCCGGCCTGCCGCGCGCCGGATTCGTCAGAGCCGAAGTGGTGGGCGATCTCGTGCCAGACCGTGTCCCGCACTTTCAAGCGCACTTCTTCCCTAGTGGTGCAGCTGGCTTCGATGGCCTTTTGGAATATCGTGATCTTGTCCGGCAACACATTGCCATAACCGGCGCCGCGCTGGACCAGAGGGATGCCTTCATACAGCCCGAACAGCACCTGATTGCCGGACAAGCGCGCTTGCCGGCGCTGCTCCTTGCTCGCATGGTCCTCGATGACCAGCGCAACGTTGTCGAGCTTGTCCAAGAATTCTTGCGGCATCAGCGCCAACGCCTCCTCGACCAATTGTTCAAAATCTTCCCTGGTCATATTTTCACAACGAGCTTGCGATGCTTTTCAGCATCGGACTCGTCACTTTGGTATAAATCTGAGCAGTTCTGATATTAGCATGCCCTAACGATTCTTGTACATAGCGCCCTTATCGGCATTTATCCCCTAGACGCACCTCAAATACTCAGAGAGGCAAGCCACATAGCTTTTGATAGTACGTCGGCTAAAATTTCTCAGCCTTAGCTCGTTTTCAATTTTTCGCAATAACTCTTCCAATTTCATAGCCAATTGGTATAATTAATCTAAAGTTAGCGAACACTAAAATTATATCAAACATTTCGTATAACATACACATTTAAGCATGTTTTGCGAAAACATTTCGCATAATAACGAGTTGTGCGAAATGCATGTTTTCCTTTTGGGCTACGCCCTGGCTCAAAAAAGAATTCAATTTTGTTTTTTTATCTATTTATATAGGGGTAATAAGGTGTTTTTTTGCCTACAAAGAGGCAAAAAAAGTTTATTTGAATATTTTTCAATATGGAACAAATACACAACAAGGAATTGTATATCAACCTTCAAGTGCTAACTGAGTCAGCACTTTCTTTTTATGGTCGGAATTTAAAGTTAGATCCGCAACGCATGAGTGAAAAATATTATGTAATTAGATTATTAATAAATTTTGATAATGAGATTAAAAAAATACCAGAATTTAGTGAATGTGAGGAAATAATGAAAGTTGCTCCAGAAATTAACGGCTTACTTGGCAATCTTGTTGGAACTTGCCGAGGTTTTACAACCACTGGAAATTCCGAATCGTGTCTTTTGAGTTTCTTGAGAAGCTTTTATTTTAAAAATGCTGAATTTTCATTAGACATATTCAATCAGGCATATTTGAGCTTTGAAGAGTTATTTTATTCTGAAAAGCTGCAATTTATTGACTCAACCGCACTGTACAACTTTCAATATGAAGAGGCTGAGATTGATCTGAGTGACGGAATTGTAATAAAAACTAAAGTTGTTAGTTTATCAGAGCCTGATTATGACTTTGAGGGAGGATATGCTAATTTTTCAAAATCATCATATATTATTCAAAGAAAGTATGAAACCGCTAAAATTATTAAATCTGGAGTGCCATCTGAGCCAGAAGAGCCACTTGCTATTCCTGGTGAGGATGAATTAAACATATCAAGTGACATTTTTGATAGAGTGATAAGCGCACTTAGAATATTAAAATCTTCGGGAGTTTACAGGGATCATAGAATTAATTCAGAAATGGAAACATTCCATCCTCACGGCGGCATTACAACCATTGGTTCCTGGTTTGAAAATATAGTTATAGGGGAAAAGTGCGTACTTGTAAAATCAGAAATTGAAGAACTTTCTGATATTTACCAGTTCATTACGAAAGAAAAAGATACTAGATTTAATATAGCCATGAGAAGATTGAGTCTTGGCATGGAACGAAGAAATATTGAAGATAAATTGATTGACTATATGATAGGTCTTGAATCACTATATTTACCAAATGGAAATGACGAATTAACATTTAGATTATCAATGCGCGTGGCTTTTCTTTTGGGAGATCAAGATCATAGAAAAGAAATATTTGATTTTATTAAAAAAATGTATGCAACCAGAAGTAAAATAGTGCATGGAAATAAACACGGATTAACTAATGATGATATAATAAAGATAGAAGGATTTCTTCGAGATTCAATAAAGTTTTGGATTAAAGATGATGCATCTTTTTCTGAGGATAATTTGAATGATATTTTTTTTAAAATTTAAGGAGTCTTGGCTCCAGGCCATTCACCCCTGACCCCTCTGGCCTGAATCCAAGACGGAAAAACAAAATTAGATTCTTTTTTTGAGCCGTTCGTCTAAGGGCGAACAAAAGAAAAATATTCACATCGCACAACAACTCACATGCGGTTACGGTTTTCTCCGAAAGCCTCCACCCAAATTCGTTTTCACTACGCTTCAAACGAACTTCGCATGTGAGTAACGTTAAGTGAAATAAAATTTATTTTTAAGGTGGTAATTTAAAATCATGTTTGACCAAAACGAGCTTTGTAAATTTCTGGTTAAAGCTAAAAAATCAACTTATGCGGCTGGTGACTCTGCCAAAAAAATTGTTGAAGCTGACAAATCCACAACATTGATATTTGAAGATGGGGATTGGAAATATCATGATAATTACTTTGGCGGTGAACCATATGGCGGACGAGAGGTTGTATTTTTTCGAGGCTTACCTGTTTACATGATGGTTTATTATGGCTGGGTGGTTGAAGGCGTTGCTGATGTTCAGACTGTTTACAAAACCTTGCAGGGTGCGCTTTCGCAGATTCCCGAGGATAAACCATTTCGTGGCCCAAAACGATACAACCTTGACGACGTTGAATATATCAATGTTTACGAAGGAGAAATCGATAATTTTTTTGGCGAGGAAATAATCAAGTCCGCGGATGGAGATGAAATTTATAAAGCGAAGTATATCGGGGGTTTAGTTGACCAAAGAAAATAAACTTTTGATTTTCGGTAATAAAAAAACAACCCTGCGCATCATTGCCGCAGGGTTTTTGTTTTATTCGTCATGGCCGACTTATTCCGGAGTCAGTTATTATCGCAGCGTGGAGTCGTCAGCCGTGCGGTTCTTCGACGAACAACGACCTTCCTCTTGCCTGGCCCCTATACTCCATGTGGGTTGGGTCAAAATCGAAGTCAAGCGTGATGAAGTGACACAGCACTTTGCGCGGAGTGTCGTGGGGCGAGTTGGCAAAATTAACCAGTAAAAGAAGTTGTCCCTCATCGTTGATGCCGAGAACCTTCTCGTCATCATAGAGCTCAACCGTAAGCGTTTCCATCATCGGCTTGAGCGGATCCATTGGGAAGTGAGCGAAGTTCGGAATAACCCGGGTCTTTAGTCTCATCGTGTACTCCTTTCTGCGTTTTTTTCGCCCGCCGGCCTGGTATATTCAAAGAACGCTTTGCAATTGACATATAACCACATTGGCCGCGCGATGTCCAGGTCTTGCAAACAAGGCCCGCCGAAATGGATTGGCGGGCCTTGTTTAAGTTGTCGCTTGAATTATTGTTTTTCGAATTCGCCAGCCATGTTCTCCGGCAGATAATTTATCGTCATATACCCCAAACTCGCCAAGGCGGCGATGGTGAAGGCTATCAGGAAAGGGTGGTAGTTGGCGACAAAAACGAGAATAATGATCGGCGCAACCATTACCCGGGCAAGATCGAACATCAGCTCGCGCTGGACGATGAAACGGAAGTAGTTGCGGCGCGCTGCCAAGTCATAGGAAAAGGCCGACCACGGCACTTGCAGGAAGTTGCCGGTGATATTCTTGTACGAATCGATGAAGATGACCGAGCTGAAGCTGTCGGCGAACAGGCGGCCGACCCAGCCGAAAAAATAGAGGAAAGTGCCGAGCTTGATCAGTTTTTTCTTGCTGACCTTGTCTGACAGGCGGCCGACCAGATAGAAGACCAAAAAGGTGACGGCCGCTACGATCGAGCTGGCCGCTCCGACCGACTCGGTGTTATGTAGTATGAAAAAGAGGAACAGCGACCAGACCACGAAGCCGATCCACTCCTCGATCGCGTAGCCTCCATAGCTCAGGAATAGCGGCAAGTTCTCCCGCTTAAGCATGTCGCGCCACATATTCTTGATATCGAACTCGACCGGCTTGAGGTTCTTGTGGGTAGGCAGAATCAATATCGGAATCGCCGCCACCGCCATCAGCATGATGGCGCCGACGAACAGCATCTTGAAACCGACGAGGCCGATGACCACTCCGCCGATAAGCGGGGCCAGCAGATTGGCGGCCAAAGCGGTCGATTGCAGGATCGAAACCTGCCGCCCGCGATGTGCGGCATCGGAGTGCTCGATGAAATTAAGGTGGTACCCCAAGCTCGAGATCTGCGTCTTGAGCATATTCAAAAGAGGCAAGACGAAGAACAGCCATCGATGCGCCGGCAAGAGATAGAGGCAGGTAAAAAACAGCATCTTGAACAGCACCGCGATAAGCATCGACCATTTGACCCCGGACTTGGCCACGACCCTGGCGCATACCCGGTTGGTCAGCAGCACTGACGATAGGGGCAGCATGAAATAATACCCCAAAATCCAAGGCAAGGGGAAGCCGAGCTTGTAGAGATAGATCGGGACGAAAATGGAAACGAGGCCCAGGGCGAAGTTAGTGACGCCGTATGACAGATAGATCTCGTTCATTTCCTTGTTGCGGAGGAAACTCCAAAAATGCAACTGATGATGCCTTGTTTGCATGGGGATATTTTTATTTTTGAGTATCTTATTTCTTGACCAGTTTGGTGCCCTCTTTCGTATCCTCGACGTAGTAGCCGTAGCGCTCGATTTCGGCGCGCAAGGCGTCTGAAAGCTCCCAGTCCCTGTTTTTCTTGGCTGTCTGCCGAGCCTTGACCAGCTCATCGATTTCAGGTGGCAGCTCTTCTTCTTGTTCGCCTTTGCCCAAATCCAGTCCGAGCACCTTGTCAAAATCAAGCAGGGTAGCCAATTTGTCGCCATCGCTCAAACCTGATTTAAGGACTTCATAGGCTACGGCCAGCGCCTGCGGCAAATTGAGGTCATCGTTCAAAGCTTCGATAAACTTCTCTTTCAATTCCTTATTAACCACCCCAACGCCTGACCCCAGTGCGGCCACGCTGCGATAGAGGCCGGCTAGGGCATTCTGCGAGTTGGCGATCGACTCTTCGGAATACTCCATCGGCTTGCGGTAGTGCACCGACAGGACAGCGTAACGATAGACTAACGGGCTCAAGCCTTTGGCTTCGAAGGCCTTCTTCAAGGTCAGAAAATTATCCTCGCTCTTAGCCATCTTCTTGCCGCCAGCAATATTCAGGAAGGCGCCATGCAGCCAGTAGTTGAAGAACTTCTCGCCGGTGGCCGCTTCAGCCTGGGCGATTTCGTTGGTGTGATGGACGTTGATATGATCGATACCGCCGCAGTGGATGTCGAGCTGGCTGTCCAAGTATTTCAAGCTCATGGCCGAGCACTCGATGTGCCAGCCCGGAAAACCGACGCCCCACGGACTCGTCCACTCCATCTGGCGTTTCGCGCCTTTGGGCGAAAACTTCCACAAGGCGAAATCGGTCGGATTCAGTTTCTCGTCATTCTTCTCGATTCGCGCCCCCTCCTGCAGCTCCTCCAGCTTCAAATGTGATAGCTTGTTATAATCCGCGAAGTTCTTTGTATTAAAATAGAGGCCGTCGCTGGTCTTGTAGGCGTAGCCCTTTGCCTCTAACTCCTTGATCTGGGCGACCTGTTCTTCGATATTCTCGGTCGCCTTGCACCAGATGCTCGGTTCAAGGATGTTGAGCTTGGCGATGTCACGCTTGAAGGCCTCGGTATAGAATTCGGCGATTTCCCAGGCGGTCTTCCCTTCACGTTCCGCTCCGAGCTCGAGCTTGTCCTCGCCCATATCGCCATCGCCGACCAGGTGGCCGACATCGGTGATGTTCATGACATGCTTGACCTCGTAGCCATTGTAAAGCAGCACCCGCTTAAGGATGTCTTCGAAGAGATAGGTCCGCAGGTTGCCGATATGGGCGTAGTTATAGACCGTCGGACCGCAGGTGTAAAGGCCGACTTTGTGCGAAAAAATCGGCTCAAAAACCTCCTTTTTCCGGCTCAGCGTATTGTAGAGTTTGATTGCCTTCATACTGGTAAAGATACCTAAAAATAGCAAAAATGGCAACTTTTTTGCCTATACTAGGCTAAAATTAGCCCAAACCATTGACAAAATTAGCAAAATGTATTATTATATGATAATTACTGTTCTTTTACCCAAACCCGCTTAAGGGCCCATACGTCCAACTGCTACAAGAAAAAAGGAGACACGCATGAAAAGGATCGTTTTTTTGGTCGTCGTATTCACGTTTTCGATGTCGCTTGCCGGCATCGCCCACTGCCTTCCCAAGGCGCCTACCGGTTTGAGGCTACTGGCCACGATACCAAAGCTCGATTCCCTGTCGATCGAAAACATATCGATTGACGCCTCCGGCAATGGAACGGCAACACTGTATCTCAACACCACAAAAACCATCGCCGGAGCCGAGGTCTTCGTGTCCTACAACGCGTCCATGGTGGCCATGTCAGATCCGATAATCTCCCCGAGGGGCAACTCCTTGGCCGGACTGATCGAGTCTAACTTGAACTACGTCCAGATGATGGAAAACTTCACTGTGACAGACCCTGACAAAAAGTCATTGGTCGAGAATTTCGTCCAGCAAGGAAATGCCGTATCGATGACATCAGTAATCGATACCAATGTCAAAACCGGCAAAATCCCTCTCTGCGACCTGAGATTCACGGTCCAACCAGGACAAACCCGCCTTGTCGCAGTAACGAAGTATTACTACGACATCATGGGTGTAAGATTGACGGAAACCCAAAAGCTCGCGGAAGCCATCCTAAACCGCTAGTCCCGACCTTAAGCACCATCACCAGCCCGCTGCTACAACGCAGCGGGCATTTTTTTATTGAAGCAGCTTCCAATCTTTTATCTTCACTACTTCGCCAGGGCGATGTACCTGTTCTGACTCGAAGATGACATCGAAATAATATTCGCTCTTGGCCCGATAGCTGCCGCCTTGGCTGCGGCCGTCGATAACCGCCTCTACTTCCCGGCCGATAAAGCTCTTGTCGTACTCCAGCTCGAGCGCGTCGCTCAATTTTTGGACGGCGGCGGCGCGGTTCTTCTTGGTTGCCTCATCAAGCTGATCCGGCATGGAATAGGCCGGCGTTTTTTCATGTGCCGAAAACGGAAAGACGTGCACTTTGCTGAAGGCCATATGCTCCACGCACGCTAACGTCGATACGAAGTCGTCATCCGTCTCGCCCGGAAAACCGACGATCAGGTCGGTCGAGATCGCCACTTCGGGCACAGCCGCCCGCAACCTGGCGATACGTTCTTTGAAATAAGCCAGGTCGTAAGGTCGATTCATCGACTTCAATATCTTGTCCGTACCGGCCTGAAGCGGGATATGCAAATGGCGCACGAATTTGCGATTCGACTCCATAAGCGCGATCATTTCGTCATTGACTTCGGTAACCTCGATCGAGCTCAACCTGACCTTCTTCAGTTTTTCAATCTTGAATAAATCGTTCAACAAATCGACCATATGATATCGGCCGCCGCTGGCCGCTTGCGACTCGCTATCCACTCCGTAAAGCCCGAGGTGGATGCCGCACAAGACAACCTCTTCGAACCCTTGCTCCGTTGCCGCTTCGACTTCTTTGAGCACTTCGGCGGCTGGGCGGCTGGACAGTTTGCCGCGATTGTACGGAATGATGCAGTAAGAGCAGAACTGCCGGCAGCCGTCTTGGACTTTGAGGAAATAGCGCGAATGGCCGGACTGGTCGGTCACGATCGTGCCGCAGCCGCTCGGCATGGCCAAGCCGAAATCAACGGCGACCTGATTGACCAGATCGCCGCTTTCCTTGACCGAGGCGACATAATCGACACCGGCAGCCAAAGCCTGCTCGCGATAGTTGACTGGCAGGCAGCCGGTGATAGCGATCTTGGCATCTGGATTTTCCTGGCGCGCCTTTTCAACAGTCTTGAAGTCTTTGGCGATAGCTGCCTGCGTGACAGTGCAGGTATTGACGATAGCCAAGCTAGCCGGGCCATCAGCCGGCAAAAAGCCGAGCCGCTCAAGCTGCTTGGCCAAATAGCCGGCGTCATACTGGTTTACTTTGCAACCCAGGCCGTAGATTTTATATGTAGGCTTTTCCATATTCGCTTCAAAAAAACTCCGCCCTCAGGCGGAGTTTTCGCAGGAGCCAGCTAAGGGGCTCGAACCCATGACCCGCAGTTTACAAAACTGCTGCTCTACCAACTGAGCTAAGCTGGCAATATTATAAGAAAAACAATGTTCTTATAATAAGATATTTTCCCAGACTAGGCAAGCCTAGCGCCGGCGTCCGCCGCGGCGGAAAGCGACCGGCCTGGCGCCGCCCATGCGGCCGTACAGCGAGGCCTTCGGCTGGGCTGCCGGCTTGATCAGCTGGGCGAACTCTTTCAGAGCCAGATCTTTTTTGATCAGCTTCTCGATGTCGCGGATATCCTTCCACTGGGTCGGCAAAGCGAACGAGATAGCCTTGCCCTGCTTGCCGGCACGCGCGGTGCGGCCGATGCGATGGACGTAGTCTTCGGTCGAATCAGGCAGGTCGAAGTTGACCACCAGCTCGATACCGGTGACGTCGATGCCGCGAGCGGCGATGTCGGTGGCCACCAGGATGCGGTACTTGCCGGATTTGAAGCCGGCCAAAGCGGCCTTGCGCTGCTCGAACGAGCGGTTGGAATGGATTTCCGCCACGCCGAAGCCGAGTTTGCCGATATTCCTGGTCAGCGCCTTGGCGCCGTGCTTGGTGCGGGTAAAAATCAAGACTGAACCGGTATATTCATCGAGCATCTTGGTCAGCTGGTTGAAACGGTCCTCCTTGTTGACGACATAGACTTCCTGGTCCACGCGCTCGGCGGTGGTGCCGGCCGGCGCGACCTCGATGGTCAAAGGCAAAGACATGTGCCTATTGACCAAGCGCACGATCGTTGAAGGCATGGTGGCTGAGAACAGCATGGTCTGCCGCTCTTTCGGCACCTGACCCAAGATCTCTTCCACCTGGGGAATGAACCCCATGTCGAACATCATGTCCGCTTCGTCCAAGACGAGCACGGTCACGTTGCGCAGGTTGATAGTCTTGCGGTTATTAAGATGGTCGATCAAGCGCCCGGGAGTGGCGATGATGATGTGCGGATTGGCTTGGATCTGCTTGATCTGCTTGCCGATCGGCTCGCCGCCGATCAATGAAGCGGTGCGCAAGCCGAATTCTTTGCCGATTTTCTGAAGGTTCTCGTCGACTTGCAGCGCGAGCTCGCGGGTCGGCAAAAGCACCAAGCCTTTGCCCTTGGTCTTGGCGATGCGTTCCAACATAGGGATGCCGAAGGCGAAAGTCTTGCCGGTTCCCGTCTGGGCGATACCGATCAGGTCGTTGCCGTCGAGAGCCGACGGAATCGCCTTGGCTTGGATCGGCGTCGGCGTTTCCAAGTTGAGTTTTTGGAGCACGTTAAGAATGCTGGTGCTGATGCCCAGATCGCTAAAACGCACTACCGATGAAGAGTTGTGTTCTTGCATAAAAAATAGGTGATCCGACTTCTCTGGGACCACCTATGCTTTTATGTATAACACGGATAAAGACGAGAGATTCGAATCTGATTTAATTGATAATGAAATAATAGCACGAAGAACATGTTTTGTCAATAGACATGGCCATAACCCGAGCTATTCGTTCGAATATACTTTCACATTAAGCTGCCACCTCTCGGGATTAGTTTCCTTTAGCACAGTAAATTCTTTCTCGATATCCACCAGCCATCGGTCGCCGATCTTCTTGAAATAAGTCTTGTCCTGATCGCCGATTCCCCGATTCCGGTTCTCGATGGTAAAACGATAATATTCTATCGCGACATTCTCCTTGTCGACGTCCTCGCGCTTTGAGATAACCACCGCTCCGACGTTATCCTTGGACATGCCGGCAAACACCTTGTTCTTGAATCGTCTTTTGAAGCCTGGCAAGTCAGTCCCGAA
Source organism: uncultured Gammaproteobacteria bacterium (assembly GCA_964443495.1). Classification (GTDB taxonomy): domain Bacteria; phylum Patescibacteriota; class Patescibacteriia; order Patescibacteriales; family GWE2-39-37; genus JAAXUA01. The sequence continues at coordinate 361,957 of CAYUCS010000001.1, read as the reverse complement.
ATTCGGCCCAATAAATCCTTCAATGAATGAGTCTGGATAATAGAAGGACGACTCATAAGCATCCAAATTACCCTTGGCAATCGCGTGCTCCATGTAATGCAGGGTCGTTTCCGGCGAGGCGAAAGGGTTAAACATTCCATCGCCGGCTGGGTCGCTGCCTGCCGTCGCCTCCACGCCGTCAGGCTGTCCATCGGCATCGGTGTCGGTTTTGAGAGGATCTGATCCGTAGATCTTGATCTCTTCATAATCGGTCAGGCCATCCTTGTCAGTATCCGCATCTTTTTGACTTGTACCGTATTCAATCCCTTCTTCCGTATCAAGCAAACCGTCGCTGTCGGAATCGCGCAATAAACCGGCCGGATCTTTTTCATTGGTCGGAGTGCCATGATTCACTATAGGTTGCGCCATCGGATTCTTGAACAGACCGGATATGAAGATGAAAAACAAGATCGCAACCGCCGCCAAGGAAATTACCACCGAATAGGCGCCAGGAATTGGCGATGGAGCGGCGGAGCGGCCCAGGTTCACCTTGAAACCATCCGCTTGCACCTCGGTAGCCGGCTGGCTATTTGAAGTAGGCGCGACGGCAGTGGCATGATTATTGATGGCAACCTCGGCGGTAGCCGACTCAGTGGCGCGATAAAACAAGCAAACAAACACCGCGAAGATCAACGGGTATATCACTGCATAGACATCTTGCCATTTGATTATCTTGCTCAGAAAAAATGAGCTGGCATAAATTATGGCCGTGAAAATAGCCAGCAGCACCTTTATCTGCCGCACAAGGTTCGCACTAAGCCTGAGCCCAGTTCCACACTGCGGACACGGAAAACCTTTTTCTCCGTTCCGTTTCTTGTTGAAATCCTGCTTGAAATAGTTGAATCGTTGCTGGCAATTCGGACAGATCATATTATCGCTTATCGGCCGATGGCCGCTTGTTAAACCTTCTTGACCGGATTGGCCTTAAGCTCGGCCAAGAGCTCGGCCATGCTGACCTTGGCCACGGCAATACGGGTATCAGCTGCGCCGTAATAAATATAGAGGTCGTCGCCGAATTGGGCGGTGCCGGTCGGAAAGACCACATTATTGACCAGCCCGCTGGACTCGGCTTCGTTCGATGGCGAGAATAAAGGATATGGCAGCTTGGCGATCAGCTTGGCCGGATTTTCCAAATCAAGCAAGGCCGCGCCCGCGCTGTATGTCCGCGTCTGATTATTCTCGTGCACGCCATGGTAGATCATGAGCCAGCCGTCAGGAGTCTTGATCGGCGGGCAGCCGCCGCCGACGTTGCGCTCCTCGAAAGTGTACTCGCTCTCGAGAACCACATTCTCCGCCAACTCATCCAAAAGATAATGGATCCAGAAATATTTTTCCTTGAACTGCCCGAAATCGTCGAAGCCGATGATCTGGATATCCGGCAAGATACGCTGAAGCATTTTGAATTGGCCGCCGATCTTTTCCGGGAACAGGATGCAATCCTTGTGCCAGATCAAGATATTCTTGCCGCTGAATTCCTTGTAGAAAGCTTCGTAGAAATAATAGTCGTCCTTCAACTTCTGATAGCGGAAAATCTCGGCCGCCTCCTTGTACATAATCTTGGGGCTGACCATATGGCAACGGCTCAACTCGAACAGGCTCGGACCGTCAGCATAATAGGTCACGGCATTCTTGCCGTCGTGCGCCACATAGGTCATATAGTAGGTACCGTCGATCTTGACGATGCGCGGATCCTCGATGCCCTTGCTTTCGGCCTTCAATTTCGGCACCATGAACGGCTTGTTCCACCGTTCGACCACCGTAGTCGGGCCGGACAGCCTGGCATAGCCGAGGCACGACATATAGCCCTCGTCGATCGCGCGATAAATGACATGGATATCATTGCCGTCCTGGAAGACTGCCGGATTCAAGACCGCCCTGGTTTCGAACGAGTTCTGGGTCGGCTCCAGGACTAGGCCTAATTTTTGGACATTAACCATAAGCTGAGATTATTTCTTAGTTATCATTATTATATCATCTACCCTCGAGCGGGCCAAATCGCCAAAACCGCCGCAAATTGACAACATGGGCATTTATTCATATAAGTAAGGTAGTTACGCAAATTTCCCGCAAGGAGGCCTTTCATATGGACTGGAAAGATTTGTTTGATCCTTTAAACCCTTGGGATATCAAAACCCAAGAAGAAAGATTCGCGCTGATGGCCGAATACCGGGCTGCTGCGATGAAGCTGGACGAGCCTTTCTTGACCGTAGTCAAGGTCAATGAAGCAAGGACCCACGCCTTGCTGTGGCATGCCGCCGAAGGAGATAGAACGCTCCTTTTCCCGATTACTGAACCGGCCTGCGAAGAATTCGAGTACTCCCACCCATCGGAGTGGCAAGCCATCTTCCTGGGCATGACCTGGCAGTTGCTCGAATCAGAGTTCCGACAGAATTTCAAAACACTGCCTACTGATCCGCCGGAATCGCTGATCTGCCTTATGGTTCTACGGGAAAAGATGACGGGCTTCGGCGGCCGAGATATGAGCCGGCTGACCTTCCCCTGTTCTGTCGTAACCAGAGTTGAACAAGGCAGCCTCATCATCCCGCGCACCTACTGTCATGACGGTTGGCGTCCACCTGCCGATCCGCCGCCACCGATGCCCTTTTTCTTGTGCGGCCATGCACGGTTCGACTAAAACCTAGCTGGCCCAGCAATATTAAAGCCCCCTCTGTTTCCTGAGGGGGCTTATTTCTTTCAAGGGGCGGTTACTTGCAAATCGATGCAGCTGCTGTTTACGCAACGAATTCGGGGCGTGCCTCCGGCAGGATCCCTTCTCGGAATCTCAGCCACAGACGCTCCAACTTCTTCAATTTACGGTAGTTGTCGTTGAAAATATCTTCAAGATCGAAAATCAGGCCATCAATGACTCCGACGCCATCCTCGTGAACTATATACTTGACCTTGACGCTACAGCTCTCGGATTCGCTGACCCCCAATACCAGGGTTGCAGTTATCCAGGAAAAACCCGAGTTGTCGGCAGTCTTGTCGACTTTGTAGTCAGCCTGACTGGCATACACCAGGAAATATTCGATAAAGCTGCCATCGGCACGCCCACGATACCCCTGGTGCAGCATGATAGAATCCTCCGGCACCTTGAACGGCGCCTGATACCTGGCATCGTCGCGCCAAAAGCCGCGGCCGATGTAGCCGAGTTCGAGGAATTCCGACACCTCTTCGAGCGAGCGTTCGCACAGGCCGTTGGTTTCGGCTTGCGCCAGAAGTTCCTTGGCGAGATTCTCGGCATCGGCTTTAGCCATCAAGGCGAACAGCGCCCGGATGGCCGCGGTCTGCACATACTGAGGCATGTAGTCCATCGGGCCGTAGAAGCAAGTGACTTCTCCGCCGCCCCAATCGCTTGTCCGCCCGCCCTCTTCAGATTTCTTCAGGTAGTGCCGGAGCAGCGTCTCAAGCCGCGGAACCGAGGAGTAGTCCCCGACCTTTGCCAGATACTCGATGGCGTCGAGGAGCGGCGTCTGCATGCCGCTGTAAAGCTTGATCATGTACCAATCCTTCTCGTCGACCAGCCGGTTAGCAAAACTCAGGCACATACGCAGCCGCACCCAGCAGAACGGGTTGTTGAAACGGCGCGCATTCAGGATGCGGGCCATCACTTCATCAAATATGATTCTGATCAGCTTTTTCATCCGAACCTCCTTAAACTTGAAATAGAATGTACGATTATTCTCGTTTTAACACAGCGCCCCTGAATAATCAATAAAAGCGATGTGCGCCCACAAGGACTCGAAGGGGCGAAAGCCCCGTCTCTCATGAGAAGTGGTCATTTATTATTGATTTTATTAATTAATAACTGGAAATTATTTTGTATATTTTAGCACCCTCCTCCCGCAAAATTCGCTTTACCTAGAGAACGCACAAATATAAAGCACCAGCCGATTGGCCGGTGCTTTATATTTGTGCGCCCACAAGGACTCGAACCTTGGACCTTGTCCTTAAAAGGGACCTGCTCTACCAACTGAGCTATGGGCGCTAAATTGTCGACCAAAAATAAAACTGCACGAGGCAGAATTATCTTGATTAAGTGTATATTAACACAAAAAAATGATTTTGACAAGACTGGCCGGCTGCCGCCCAGAGGTGGAAAAAAAGTGCAAAATCACTGCTTGCTAAATTGCCGGCGAATCGTTAAGATACCCTTATGAATAACCAGGTCGTCGGCAAACTGCCGCCCCAAAGCATCGAAACTGAACAGTCGCTTCTCGGCTGTCTTTTGATTGACAAGGACTCGATCATCAAGATCGCTGATTTCTTGCAGCCCAACGATTTCTACAAAGAGTCGCATGAGCTCATCTTCGAGGCGATGAAGGAGCTGTACGCCAAGCAGGAACCGATCGACATCCTCACCCTTTCGAGCCGCCTGATGGACAAGGGGCATCTTGAAAAGATCGGCGGCCGCGGCTACCTGGCGGAAATCTCCAACTCGGTCGCCACTTCTTCGCATGTCGTCTTCTATGCAAATATCGTCCAGCGCAAGGCGACGCTGCGCCGGCTGCTGAACGTGGCCGCCCAGCTGTCCGAGATGGGCTACACCGAAGAGGAAGACATCGAGCAAGTCCTGGACCAGGCCGAACAGAAGCTTTTTTCCGTTTCCCAGAAATTCACCAAGAACGCTTTTCTGCCGATCGATTCCCTTTTGGCCGAAGCCTTCGAACGTATCGACGAGCTGCACCGCCAAGGCGGCAAGCTGCGCGGACTCTCGACCGGCTTCCATGGCGTCGATGAACTTTTGGGCGGATTGCAGCGTTCCGACTTGATCATCTTGGCCGCCCGTCCTTCGGTCGGCAAGACTTCGTTCGCACTGGACATGGCCCGCATGGTTTCCCTGAAAAACAAGGTTTCGGTCGGCATCTTTTCTTTGGAAATGGGCAAGGAACAGCTGGTCGATCGCATGCTCTGCGCCCAGGCCAGCGTCGGCTTATGGAAGATGCGCACCGGCCGCCTCTCAGACTCGGGCGAAGACAACGACTTCACCAAGATCGGCCAGGCCATGGGCGAATTGGCAGAAGCCAAGATCTACATCGACGATTCCTCGAATACCACTATCATGGATATCCGCACCAAGTGCCGCCGCCTGCAGATCGAGAAAGGCCTCGACTTCGTGGTCATCGACTACCTGCAGCTGATGGAAGGCCGCGGCAAATACTCGGACAATCGCGTGCAGGAAGTTTCGGAAATCTCCCGCGGCCTCAAGAACTTAGCCCGCGAGCTGAACATCCCCGTCTTGGCCCTGTCCCAGCTCTCGCGCACCGTCGAACAATCGACCCCGGCCATTCCGAAACTCGCCCACTTGCGCGAATCCGGCTCGATCGAGCAAGACGCCGATATCGTCATGTTCATCTACCGCAAGGCTGCCGACCGCAACTACCGCCGCGAGGACTTGTCCGAATTCGACAAGCATAGCGCCGAACTGCATGTGGCCAAGCACAGAAACGGTCCGACCGGAAAAATCGACTTATACTTCGATGACGATACTGCCGATTTCAAGAACGTCGATCTGCAGCACGAACCGCCGCCGAATTTCTAGCGCGAACAAAAAAAACGAGCCCTACCGGGGCTCGTTTTATGTTCACTCCCGCCAATCGTTGATGTTCGCTCCGTAAATTTCCCATTCCATATACACGCCCTCTTCTTCGGATTCCATCCTGATTCTAAGCAAAGACGCGCACTCGGCCAAATCCTTTCCATAATCCTCCCAGTTTGACTCGATCGAGCGATCGTCATCATATTTCTTCAAAAAGCTTTCAATCTTAACGCCGATATCTTTCATGCCCGCGATGAAACGCTTGATCCGCTCGACGCCATCAGCCGACGCGTCGCTTGCGCCTATGGCCGCTATCAGCCTGGGGTAGAACTTTTCATTTTCCAGAGCAAGATGCTCAAACAAAACGCTCTTGAATTCAGACTGCAGCCTGCCGATCGAGACATGCTTTTCCGGAAGGCTAGCAGATGCCTCCATCTCTTTGAGCAACTCTCTCAATCTGCCATGCTGGTCGATAAGTTTTTGTACCATGTCGTTTCAATTTAATTCGTCTTTAATTACGCGCTTAAGACCGGACAAAGCGTCTTGCCAATATTCCCCATGCGGGACGAACTTAGTGCGGTCAAGCGACAGATCGGCTTCGACCTGATCGATGGAAAATAACCTTGCCGCCTCGACTTCGTCGCCCTGGAGCTTGAGCTCGTCGGCCCGTCCATTGAACTTGCAAAAGTAAACGAAATAGAACTCGTTATTGCTGAAACCGGGATACGGCGGCGAATTCTTCACCGACTTGAAGAATTCAAGGTCAGCCTGGGCGACCCTTAAGCCGAGCTCTTCTTCCAGCTCCCTGGCTGCGGCAGCAACAGGATCTTCGCCAGCGGCGACATGCCCGGCAGCTGAAAGATCCCACACGCCTGGATATAGCTGCTTCCCTTTCGCGCGCAGTTGCAACAGTATCTCGCCCCGCGAATTATATAACCAAACATGGACGGCACGATGCCACAAGCCGTCTCGATGCGCCTCGCTTTTAAGTTTCGTGACTCCGGTCGGTTTGCCGTCGCCATCGAATATATCGACCAGTTCATCAGCCATTGTTTTGATATTAGTCCGCTTTAAAATAGCTATTATTAGCCCCTGAAAATAGATAATCTCTCGACTCTGCTTCGCTTGGGATCGGGACATTGAAAAAAAAGCCGTGACCAGGCATAATTATGACTATGTCGGTGCCTTATGGCTTACTAATAAGTATAACATAAAACCATGTTCAACAAGCTCAAACAAATCAAGGATTTGCGCGACCAGGCCAAAACCATGCAGAACGCCCTGGCCAAAGAATCCGTAACCGTCGAACGCGGCGGGGTCAAGGTCGAGATGAATGGCAATCTGGAAGTCACCTCCCTGACGATTGCCGACGGCGCTTCCAAAGAATCGACTGAAAAGAACGTCAAGGAAGCGATCAACGAGGCCGTAAAAAAGACTCAGAAACTGATGGCTGCCAAGCTACAGGAAATGGGCGGCTTTCCTGGGTTGATGTAAGCTAAGGCTGTTCTCCTTGGTCCTTCCGGAACCTGCGGAGAACCGACTGCTCACCCGCAGTCGATCCCTGTGCCATGCTCTCTGACCCTGTTATTCATATGCACTACCCTAAGGCTATACAAAGATTAATAGAGGCTTTTGCCAAACTGCCGACCGTCGGACCGAAGACGGCCGAACGGTTCGCCTTGTCGCTCTTGGCTCAGCCGGAAAAGAATGTTGCCGAGCTCAGCCAGGCGATCGCTTCGCTCCAGCAGGGCGTCACCAGGTGCCGCTCCTGCTTTGCCATCGCCGAGGCCAGTCCGTGCGCGATTTGCTCTGACCAGCGCCGGCAGAACGGTCAGCTGTGCATCGTCTCGGATCAGCGCGATTATCTGGCCATCGAATCGAGCCGGCAATTCCAGGGCCGTTTTTACGTGCTCGGCGCCGAGCTGAACCAGCTCGAAGGCATCGGCCCTAGCAGCCTCAATCTCGAACCGCTTTTGGCCCAACTGAAGACTGGCCAGGTCAAAGAGGTCATCCTGGCTCTGAATCCGACCATCGAAGGCGAAACGACCAGCATGTATCTGGCCAAGATCCTGAAGCCTCTCCCTATAAAAGTCACCCGGCTGGCTCGCGGCCTGCCGATGGGCGCCAACCTCGAGTATGTCGATGAGATGACGCTTGGCAACGCTCTCCGCTATCGCAACGAACTCACTTAGACATATAAAAAAACATCCGCTTCACGCGGATGTTTTTTTATATGTACGTTTTGATCTTAGGAGATAGAAGTGACCTCGACCTTGGTGTAAGGCTGGCGATGGCCGACGTTCCTCTTGTAGCGGGTCTTGTTCTTATACTTGATGACCGAAACCTTGTCGGCCTTGTCCTGCTCAAGCACTTTGGCCTCGACGCGTTCGCCCAATGAAGGCTTGCCGAGTTCGAGGGTCGCGCCATCAGCCTCAGCGACCATCAAGGTCTCGAATTTGACGGTTGCGCCGACTTCCAATGGGAGCTTTTCGATCTTTAACGATTTACCAGCTTCAACTTTGTACTGTTTGCCGCCAGTCTTGATGATTGCGATTTTTGCCATATGGATTATTGCAAATATAAATAAAAACGCGCCACTTTCAGGCGGTATGCTTTATTATACTAAAAAATGCCAAAAAGTCAAGCTCGAACGCTTCGCTCCTAACGAACATTTTGATTCCAAATATTTTTGCTAAAATAAGATAAAATCTACTTCGCCGCACGCTTGCGATCAAAATAACTGAAACTCAGGATCACTACCAGCATGACCGCAAAAAGGCCAGCCAGGGCGTAAATCTTGCCCAAGCTCTGCAAGAATAAGCCGGAAAGACCGAAAAACAAAGCGAAAGCATAGAAGATGGCCACAGTCTTGCGATGGCCCAATCCCAAGTCGAACAGACGATGATGCAGATGCTTGCGGTCGGCGAAACGGAAAGGATTCCTCCCTGCCGCCAGGCGGCGGACGATCGTCCACACGACATCAAGGATCGGCACGCCCATGATCAGCAATGCGATCGCGATCTTGCCGCCAGAGATAATGGCCAGTACGCCAAGGATATAACCAAGCAAAAGCGAGCCGCCCTCCCCCAAGAAAATCTTGGCCGGATGCCAATTGAAAATCAGGAAGCCGGCGCAAGCCCCGGCCAATATCAATGACGCCAAAGCGATGTCCGGCTGATAATAGCGCGTAGTCGAAGTGAATAGGAAAATGATCAAGCCGCCGATGCCCACCATGCCGGTCACCAATCCATCGAGACCGTCGAGCAGCTTGGTAGTGTACATCATGCCCATCAGCCAGAAAGCGATCAAGATGCCAGACCAGGCGCCGAGATAGATATAGCCGCCCGCCGGATTCGTTATCTTCTCGATGTGGACGCCGCCGGAAATCACGGCCGCGATGGCCAAAATCGGAAACATCAGCTGCTGGACCGGCTTGAGGTTGTATTTGTCATCCAGAAAGCCGCCGATCATCAGGAACAGGCCGCCGACAAAGAAGCCGAAAAAATGATAAGGCTCAAGGTTGCCGGAAAGCATGGTGTCGCGGAACCAATATACCAGGGAGAAGAAGGTCAAAAAAATAGCCAACCCTCCCAATAGCGGTGTCGGCTGGCGGTGGAGCTTGCGCTCGTCATTGGGCGCATCGACCAATTCGATCTTTCGTGCCAAATGGATAATCGGCCAAGTCAGAGTAGCGGAAACGGCAAGACTGAAAAAAAAGGCTAAGATATACTGTAAAGTCATAAAAAATTTTGACTATTTTAGGAAAAATGGTATAATAAAATATTAGATACTCACACTCCAAGAGGAGGTGCTCATTACCATGTTGGCTCATGCACAGCGAAGCGGATCTTCCAAAAGCAAGTGCCTGATTGTCGGCATTTGCGATGACCGGCTAGCAATGATGCTAGCAGAGGAGGCGAAAGGCAGTTGCGCCCTGATCGACTGGATCAGCGACTGCGGTTGTCAGTATATCAGAAGACTGAACTGGCGCAAATACGCCCACGTTTACTGCAGCATGGATTCTTACCAACGCTGCCTGGATCGCCTCAATCCCGTAGCGGGCGCTGTCGACATCACTATCGTCATGACGGACAAGGACGAAGTACTGTCCTTGACCCAATTGCCGGTGCCGCCCAGCGTAAAGAAGAAATATTTCATGCCGGAGGCGCACAGATTATCGAACGCCGTGAGCCTGTAACAGTCAGGGAGGACGCACCAAGCGAGCCTCCCTTTTCGTGTCCTTCTATATCTTCGGCGCAGCCTCGACCGACACCTCACCCTGATCATCGATCACGATCGTGTCGCGTCGCTTGACTTCGCTGGACAATATCTTGTTGGCGATGACATTCTCGACCCGGTCCTGCAAGAGGCGGCGCAACGGACGGGCGCCGAACTTCGGATCGAAGCCGGCCTGCGCCAGGAGAGCGATACCCTGCTCGTCCATCCGCATGCGAATGCCCTTGTCCTTCAGGTTCTTCTCGATCTTGCGCAAAAGCAGGCGGGTGATCTCAACTACGTCGTTCTGCGACAGCGGCTTGAAGACGATGACGCCGTCGAAACGATTGATCAATTCGGGGCGCATGATCTTGTTCAGCTGGTCGTTGATCAGGACTTCTTTGATCTGCTCGACCGGCGTGCCCTTGCGTATCTGCTCCTGGATGTACAAAGCCCCGGCATTGGAGGTGGCGATAAGGATGCAGTTAGTGAAATCGATCGTATGCCCCTGCCCGTCAGTGAGACGGCCGTCGTCCATGACCTGCAAGAAAAGGTTCAAGATATCTGGATGGGCCTTCTCGAACTCGTCCAGAAGCAGGATCGAGAAGGGCGATTGGCGCACCGCCTCGGTCAGATAGCCTTTGGTTGTCTGGTCGCCGATCATCTTGACGATCGAGTCCTGTGCCTGATATTCGCTCATGTCCAGACGGATCATATACTTCTCATTGCCGAAATAAACCTTGGCCACAGTCTTGGCCAGCTCGGTCTTGCCGACGCCGGTCGGACCGAGAAATAGGAAGTTGGCGATCGGCCGCTTGCCCTCATTCAGCTGCGCGCGGGCGCGACGCAAGCTGGCGGCAACCATATCGACGGCTTCGACCTGGTCGATCATATGCTCATGGATCCTATTCTCCAAAGTCATCAGCTCCTTGCCTTCGTTCATGCCGACCTTGGTCAGAGGGATGCCGGTAATCTCGCTCATATGCAAATCGACGGTCTCGCGAGTGATGATGCGGTCACCCTTGCTCTTTGATACCTTGACCGCTACCGCCTCCAACACGTCGATCGCCTTGGCTGGCAAGAAGCGGTCGTGGACGTATTTGCTGGTCAGATTGACCGCCTCGTCCAAAGCGCTATAAGTGAAATACACTTTGTACCCGCCTTCAAGATAGCCGACCTTGCTTTCAAGCATGATGATCGCCTGATTGTGGCCCGGTTCGGCCACGGTCACCTTGCCGAAGGAATTGCCGATCGGCCGCCCCTCGACCGCTCGCAGATAATTCTCTTTGGTCACGGTCGCCAAGCAGAACAAGCGATGCTGCTGGATCGCTCCGACCAAGACATCGGTCAGGTCCAAGCTTTGCTCCCCGCCGGAAGTGATACCGGAAATCGTTTCGATATTATTGATATACAGTATGATGTTGCCTGCGCGCGTAATCTCGTCGAGGCAGGTCAGCAGGCGCTCTTGCGCTTCAGCCGGATTGGCGCCGGAAATCAAGCGGCTGATATCCAACTCCAGGAGCCGCTTGTCTTGCAGATATTTCGGCACCTGCTCCTTGACCATCAGCTGGGCCAAGCCGTGGACGATCGCGTTCTTGCCGACGCCCAGGTCGCCCACCAGAAGGACGCCGTTTTTTCCCGATTCGAAGGCGGCGAAAATTTCTTCCATCTCCTTCTCGCGTGAAACGCAGAATTCGAGCTTGAACCATTTGGCGGCCAAAGTCAGGTCGCGAGCGAAGTTATTAAGGAATGGGGTGGCCACCGAAGTGTACGCTTTGTCCATGTTAGAAGACGGCTTGAAACGGGCCATGTGGCGGTATTCCTTGTAAGCCTCGATCAGGCGCTCATTTATCCTGAACCACTGCACGGTATTCGAGAGCTTGTCATTATCTATTTCCTGTTCATACAGTATCTCTTCGACCACATTGTTGTGCCTAAGGGAGGCCACCAGGAGATTAAAGGGCTTGACCCGCAACTGTCCGAGGTCGTGCGCCTCAAGGTAGCCCTCGATCAGCACTTGGCGCACTTCCTTGGAAAGCGACAAGGCGTTGCCTTGGGACTTGGGCAACATCGACAATTGGTTTTTGAATTTCTTGGCCAGCCGGTTGGCATCTATGTTCAGCCTGGAAAATATCGCCCCGACATTCTCGTCATGAGCCAATGAATCGAAAAGATGCAAGACGGTCACCTCCGCGTGGTCATATTGCCGTGCCAAAGAATAAGCTGCCTCGATCGTCTCGATCGCCTTCAAGCTGTAGCCCTTGACGACATCGACCTGCGACTTGCCCTTGAGATGATGGATCGCCTCGTCCCAGCCAGCCACCGGCAACGGCGGCTCATCGGCTTTGAGCTTGGCGATTTTCGGCTTCAGGATCGGCTCCTCGCTCACGCGGTAATAAACGAACATCCAAGCCAGGACGCCGATCCAAAAAATCAGCAGCAAAGGGTGCTGCTCGAACCAGAATGGCAAGTTCTCCGGCATCAAGGCATATTCGGCATTATCAAAAAACCACCAGCCGAAAGCCGCTAACCCGACCAGCCCGATCATGATAGCCGCGAAATTGATGAGGCGATCGATCTTCTCCCGCACATAGCCCAGGCCAATCGTGACCTGACCCAGCCGGAGCCCCCAGTAGAAAAAATGGCCGCGCTCGGATAATCCGACCCCACGGCCGCTGCATTCAGGGCAAGCCAGACCGAATTTTTGCTTGCCACTACCGTTGCAGGCGGGACAAATTATAAATTGCTTTTCCGAATCCATTGTTTACAAATGATTAGCTGAAGGGATGATTTGATAAAAAATCTCGTAAAGAGTGACGATTGGCAGACAAATCCAAATACCCAGAAAAATTATAGCTAAAAATAGCCAAAAAAGCATAATAACGCCTCGGACGACAATCTGAATGAACCGCATGAAGATACTGATGAGGACACCGGCGAAGTCGCTCTGCCCATACATCGGCTTGCCGATATTCTTGAGCCAGACCAAAAAGCCGGTTTCGTGCTCCCTTTCGGCAATAAATTTACCTAATGTAAGTATGAATTTGAGCAATCCAGCCCCATACCACCACAAGGGAAAATAAAAAATCCCCCATACGATATCGGCAATGATCTTGGAGCTGTAAATCGCTACGTTGTTGTTATCCATAGTGGCTTAATTATAACATATTTACGCCCAGCGCCCAAACCTTGACATTTTATCGCCAATCGGTTATTCTAATCATAGTTAATTGGAACGCCCGCAAGGGCTGTTTTTTAAACCAAAATTATGGTAAACCGCCTAACCACGTATCTTAAAGAGTCGGTCGAGGAGCTCCGAAAAGTCACCTGGCCGACAAAGAATGAAACCACCAACTACACGCTCATGGTCATCGGTGTCAGCTTGGCTGTTTCCGTTTTTTTATACCTGCTGGACATGGTTTTCACCACCGGCTTGAGCCTCTTGATCAGCCGAGGCGCCTAACCGCTTTATCTCAACAACAAGGAGAAGTTATAAATATAAATCTATGGCTAAACAAGTCTTAAACCAAGGCCGTCGCTGGTACGTCATCCACACCTACTCTGGCTACGAAGAGAACGTCGCCCAGAGCTTGCGTCAGAGAACCGAGTCGATGGACATGGAGGACAAAATTTTCAATATCCTGATTCCGATCGAGAAGAAGATCAAGATCAAGAACGGCAAACGTAAAACCGTGGAAGAGAAAATCTTCCCCGGCTACGTCTTGGTCGAGATGATCGTAACCGATGACTCCTGGTACGTCGTGCGTAACACGCCGAACGTCACCGGCTTCATCGGCACCGGCACCGTCCCAACCCCGATTTCCGACACGGAGGTCAAAGAGCTGCAGAAACGCATGGGCGTTGAAGAACCGAAATTCACCATCGATGTCACGGTCGACTCCCCGGTCAAGATCGTCGATGGACCGTTCAAGAACCTGGAAGGCAAGGTCACCCAAGTCGATGAAGCCAAGGGCAAAGTCAAAGTATTGGTCTCGATGTTCGGCCGCGAAACGCCGCTGGAACTCGACTTCTTGCAGATCAAGAAAATCTAATCATTGGTTGCTCTGCGCTTCTCGGAGCAATTGAATATAAGTAAATATCATTAAAATTATGGCTAAGAAAATACTAGCACAGATCAAATTGCAGATCCCTGCCGGCCAGGCCAATCCTGCACCTCCAGTCGGTCCGGCTTTGGGCCAGCACGGCGTGCAGATCCAAGCCTTCTGCATGCAATTCAACGACGCAACCAAGGACCGCATGGGCGAAATCACTCCGGTAGTGATCACCGTTTATGACGACCGCTCCTTCACCTTCATCACCAAAACCCCTCCGGCAGGCGAATTGATCAAGAAGTTCGCCGGCATCAAGAGCGGTTCGAAGAAGGCCCACATCGAGAAGGTCGGCACCCTGACCAGCGCGCAGCTGCGCGAGATCGCGCAAATCAAGCTGCAGGACCTGAACACCACCAGCGTCGAGGCCGCGATGAAGACCATCGCCGGCACCGCTCGTCAGATGGGCGTAGAAATCAAAGATTAATCATTCAATATTAACGTGGGAGTCCGATTGGACGCAGACCACTACAAACGCATGACTGAGACAACCAAAAAGACCGTAAAAAAGTCCAAGAAAAAGGCTTACGATTTTGACAAGGCCAAGGCCTATCCGATCGCTGAAGCCATCGAGATGGCTAAGAAATTCTCGGCCACCAAGTTCGATTCATCGATCGAGGTCCACTTGCGCCTCGGCATCGACACCAAGAAGGGCGACCAGCAGATCCGTTCCGCTGTCAGCCTGCCTCACGGTATCGGCAAGACCGTCAAGGTGGCCGCTTTCGTCAGCGCTGACAAGCAGGCTGACGCCAAGGCAGCCGGCGCCGACATTGTCGGCGGCGAAGAGCTGATCGAAGAAATCAAGAAAACTGAAAAGACTGATTTCGAAGTCGCCATCGCCACTCCGGAAATGATGCGCTTCCTGGCCCCGATCGCCAAGATTCTTGGTACCCGCGGCCTGATGCCTTCACCGAAGAACGAGACCGTTACCACTGACCCGGCCAAGGCGATCGCCGAAATCAAGAAAGGCAAGATCAGCTTCAAGAACGACGACACCGCCAATATCCACATGCCGATCGGCAAAACCTCTTTCGAGACTGCCAAGTTGGCTGAGAATTTCCAGGCCGTAGTCGATATCATCAAGAAGTTGAAGCCAGCTAAGGCCAAGGGCGCTTACATCAAGAACGTGGTCATCTGCTCGACCATGGGCCCTGGCATCAAAGTGTCATTATAAAGCGCACCGAACATACTCAAAACAAGCCCCTTTCGGGGCTTGTTTTTTTTATAAATTAATGTTACTTTAGTAAAAAATGCTCATTGGAGGGCACCATGAGACAATCAAGCATCGGCCAATTAAAGTTTTTTGCTCAGGAAGTGATCGGACTTTCAAAAGAAGCGATCAAGGAAATTGCATCGAATCTGCTATTGGGAACCACTGATCCCCAAAATGACGCCAGAAAAAAAATGGCGAAATCGCACCCAGGCACAGTGCCGCCTTTACTGCCTCGGCGCTAACATCTTATAGACGTCGCCCGCATGGGCCAAGGGAGAACTCGCGTTCCCCTTTTTTATTTGCATTTTGCCACGCATTTGCTAAGGTTAAATCAGAATAAATCACTAAGGCATCACGCCAACGGAAATCTATGGGCTACACAATCCTGTTCCTCGTGTTTGTCTTTTTGATACTGCCCGGCTTCAGGGTCGTCCAGCAGTATGAAAAAGGCGTAGTCTTCCTCTTGGGCAAAATTACCGGCATCAAGGAGCCGGGCTTGACTTGGATCATCCCCTACATCTCCTGGATGCGGCAAATCGACCTACGCACCATCACTCTGCCGATTCCTCCGCAAAAGATCATCACCAAAGACAATGTCTCGGTTGATGTCTCGGCCGTCGCCTATTACCAAGTAATCGACCCGATCAAAAGCATCGTAGCCATCGAGAACGTGATGCGCGCCATCGACCAGATCGCGCAAACCACGGTCCGCAACATCGTCGGCCGTTTCCAGCTCGATGAAATCCTATCCGAACGCGATGTCATCAATGGCGAAATCAGGAAAGTTCTCGACACCCACACCGAGCCCTGGGGCGTAGTCGTCTCGGTCGTCGAAATCAAGGATATCGAGCTGCCGGAAAATATGCAGCGCGCCATGGCCAAGCAGGCCGAAGCCGAACGTGAAAAACGCGCCAAGATCATCGCTGCCGAGGGCGAACTGATGGCTTCGCAAAAATTGGGCGAAGCGGCCGATGTCATCGCCGCCCACCCGATCGCCTTGCAGCTCAGGAACCTCCAGACCATGGCTGAGATTTCGATCGAGAAAAACTCGACCATCATATTCCCTGCCCAACTTATGAGTTCGGTAGCGGACATGAAAAAATTCATCTCCCAAGAGCAGAAATAATCTAAAAAACAGGGACGGCCCAGCCGTCCCTGTTTTTTTTGCTAAAAATAAAGCATTACCGACGCAAAAACTGGGTTTGCTTTTAACTCACCTCTCTGATAAAATAAAAGGGCTAAAAAGGACTTTTCCACAAACAAACACAAAAACGCAATAAACAAGGGGGTTTAGTCAAGTTAAACATTTTTTTCTATGGAAAATCCGACTCCTCACCACCGCCCCTCGTGGGATGAGTACTTCTTGAACATCGCCGATATGGTCGGCAGCCGCGGTTCCTGCGACCGCGGGCGTCTCGGTTGCGTCATCGTCAAGGACAAGCGCATCATCGCGACTGGCTATGTCGGCTCACCAGCCGGTATTGCCCACTGCGACGAGATCGGCCATGAGATGCACACCGTCACTCATGCTGACGGCCACCAGAGCCGCCACTGCATCCGCACTATCCACGCCGAGCAGAACGCCATCTGCCAGGCCGCGCGCGAGGGAATCTCGCTTGACGGCGCGACCATCTACCAGAAGATGACCCCCTGCTATACCTGCGCCAAGATGATTATCAATGCCGGCATCAAACGCGTCGTCTGCCAGAAGAATTACCATGGCTCCGGACGCACCGCCGATATCTTCGCTGAAACCGGCGTGCAGTACAAAATACTTTCGACCGACATGGAGACCTACGCTGACATGGCGCCAACCGCCCCGCAACCGACCGAGACCATCATCACCCAGCAATCAGGCACCCCGGCCATTGCCGACCCGGCACCGGCCCCGACCGCGGTCACGATCGCCCCGATCCGCGAAATCCAGCCTGCCGCTGTTCCGGCCGACCTGCCGGTTGCCGTGACGGCTCCAAAGGCCGAACCGGCGGCTCCTGCCTCACCGGCCCAGAAACCCGCTGAAAAGCCGCTTTCCAAATATGCCGCCAGTTTCACTCCGATCGGCAAGATCCTAAAATCCGACATACCGCTTTAAACTATGAGCCAAAAAATCATCATCGGCTTTACCGGCCTGATCGCCTCGGGCAAAGGTACGGCTGCCAAGTATCTTGAAGAAAAATACGGCGCTTCGACTTATCGTTTTTCAACGATGCTGCGCGATGGCCTTGATCGTTTTTACATTCCGCAAACGCGCGAAAACATCGTCACTTTCTCCGAGATAATGCGAGCCGCTTTCGGCCAGGACCTTATGGCCAAGGTCATAGCCAACGATGCAAAGAACGATGAGCACCAGATAGTGGTCGTCGAAGGCATCAGGCGCATGCCGGATATCACTCACTTGAAAGAGATTCCTGACTTCAAGCTTATCCGCCTTGTCGCCGAACCGCGGACGAGATGGGAGCGCCTGACCAAGCGCAATGAGAACGCCGATGACGCCACCAAGACCTACGAGCAATTCCAAGCTGACCACGAACTGCCGACCGAACTGACCATTCCCGAGGTCATGGGCCATGCTGACGCGGAAATAGACAATAACGGCGACTTGGCCGCGCTCTACCGGCAATTGGACCAGCTGATTTCGAGGTAACCGATTAACAATCTAACAAGGAGGAGTGCACGAGCCTGCACTCCTTTGTTTTCTTCAAACCCCTATGCAACAACCAATCGACCAGAACTACAGCGGCAAGCTGATCGTCATCGACGGCACCGATGGCTCGGGCAAAGCGACCCAGGCGCAGCTCTTGACCGAACGCCTCAAGCGTCTCGGCTACGAAGTCGCCTTGGTGGATTTTCCGCAATATGGCAAAAAATCCGCTGGATTGGTCGAGGAATACCTTAATGGCAAGTACGGCACGGCTGACGAAGTAGGGCCCTACCGCGCTTCCATCTTCTACGCCGCTGACCGTTACGACGCCAGCTTCCAGATGCGCAAATGGCTCCAAGAAGGCAAGATCGTCATCACCAACCGCTATGTCACAGCCAACATGGGCCATCAAGGCGGCAAGATCAGCGACGCCGCAGAGCGGCAAAAATACTTCAACTGGCTTTATCAATTGGAATACGAGCAATTCGGAATCCCCAAGCCGGACCTTAACCTGATCCTGCATGTGGACGCGGCCGTCGCCCAGCAACTGGTCGATCAGAAAGGCCACCGCGATTACGTCGGCGGCCAGAAGCGCGATATCCACGAAGCTGACCTTGAGCACTTGCGCAACGCGGAAAGGGTCTATCTGGAAATCGCCCAAACTTTTCCCGGCTTCCAACTGATCGAGTGCAGCCCGCATGGGGCCATCCTGGATCGCGAAGCCGTCAACTGGCTTGTCTGGCAAGCAATCGCTCCGCTGCTCGGCCGCCAAGTAGTCAATCCAGCCAGCCCCGAAGCTTCAAGCCGGCCTTTGTCATTAAAAATAGAACGGCTCTCATCCACCGCCAAGCTGCCGAGCCGCAGCTACTCCGGTGACGCTGGCCTCGACCTCTTTTCCGACCAAGCGCATGAGCTGGCGCCTGGAGAGAAAAAAGTGATCGAGACTGGCATCAGGCTAGCGCTGCCGCAGGGTTATGCCGGACTGGTCTGGGACAAGAGCGGAATCGCCACCAAAGGGATCCACACCCTGGCCGGAGTCATAGACGAAAATTTCCGCGGCCCTCTAGCCGTGGTCCTGATCAATCTCAGCCAAGCGCCTTACCGCATCGAAGCCGGCCAGAAAATCGCCCAGCTCCTGATACAGAAAGTGGAAACGCCGGTTGTAATAGAAGAAAGGCTGATGGACAAGACTGAGCGAGTCGAAGGCCGTTTCGGTTCAAGCGGATTGTTCTGAAGAATTTACAATACAATACTATGCACAACACTTCCCCAAGAATTTACGCCCTAAAAAATCTCCCGCCCGAGGTTGTCGCCGTCACCTTCGCCAAATGTTCGCGCTCGGCCGAACCATTCGATCAGATCGCCAACGAGCTCACCGAAAACAAATCGGCCGAGTTCAACGAGAAATGGGTCGTCAACTACGGTCACGGTTCGGTCGCCGAGCATGCCTTCATGAACGTGGCGATTGAAAACGTGTCCTTGATGGCCGTCGAGGCGATCCAGGCCAACCGCCTCGCTTCCTACACCGAGAAATCCTCGCGCTACCAAGTCTATAACCGCGACCGGGTTTACACGCCTGAAACCATCGCCAATGATCCGGAAATCAGCCAGACCTACCAAGCGGTCATCGGCCAGCTGTTCGACCTGTACGAAAAATCGCTCGAACCGATCCGCCTCGCCATCATGGAATTGTACCCGAACAAACTCGGCGACCCTGACCCGATCTACCAAGCTAAAATCAAATCCAAGTGGATCGACGTGTGCCGCTTCGCCCTGCCCAATGCCGTCTTGGCCAATCTGGGCATGAGCACCAATGCGCGCACGATGGAATACGCCATCACCAAAATGCTGTCCCACCCCCTTGAAGAGGTGCGGAACATCGGCAAGGACCTGAAACGCGTCGCCATGGAAGTCACTCCGACATTGGTCAAGTACGCCGACGTAAACGAAGGCTATGTCGCCAATGAGCAGTTCGCCCACGCCAAATCGCGAGAGCTTTCGCGCGGAATGGCCAGGCCGGAATTCAGCGACGAAAACAAGCTCGAAGTCGAGCTGATCGAATATGACACCGACGCCGAGGACAAGATTTTGGCTGCGATGATTTACAAATACCAGCCTTTGAGCTATTCAGCCTGCCTTGAACAAGCCAAAAAACTCTCGCAAGAAGAAAAGGACCGCTACTTCGAAACCATTTTCGAGAAAGCGCGCAACATCTATGACAAGCCGCCGCGCGAATTAGAGTACCCCTACTACACTTTCGACGTGCTTCTGGACCAAGGGGCCTACTACGACTTGAAACGCAATCGGATCATGACTCAAACCCCGCAGCTGCTTACTGGTTCATATGGCTTCTTTACTCCGAAGCTTTTCGACCAGGTCGGCCTCGGCGACGAATACCGCTCAGTAATGGAGCTTGCGCATGAATTCGCCCGCTTCGTCGCCCAAAAATATCCGTACGAAGCGCAATATGTAACGACCAAAGCGACCGCCCGTCGTTTCGTCATGAAGATGAACCTGCGCGAAGCTTTCTACTTCATCGGCTTGAGATCGCGCCAAGGCGGCCACTTCACCTACCGCAAGGTCGCCCAAATGATGCATGACCAAATCGCCTCCGTGCATCCCAATCTAGCTAAATACATCATGGTGGACAAATCATAACTACTATCGAATAATAAAAAGCCGCAAACTATTTGCGGCTTTTTTGCTATAATGGCATAATATAGTAATGAGACTCACTCTTAAAATCGAGGAGCGTTTTCTGCTATTCACCATAGCCGTGCTTATTGTCGTCGGCGTCTGCCTCTACCTGACCCTGCGCACCAATATCGAGAATATCTTGATCGAAGAAAAGAGCTACGAGCTTTCCGCCATAACGGCGAAGCATGCCACGCTTTCATTGAAGCCGGAAGATTTCACCAATCCGAACCCGGATGAAACCGCCAGAACCTTTACGATGCTTTACCAAATGATCGATCTCGACGGCGTGACGAGAATCAAAGTCTACAACAAGTCCGGCAAGATAATTTATTCTGACGAGCCCAGATTGATCGGTAAGAATTACCAGAACCCACAGCTGAACGAAGCCCTGTCGGGTCAGCAGTCAACTATCGTCAAAGAATCAGCAGAAATAGAAAATGCTTACGAACAAGGCTTCGACAAGTATCTTGAGATTTACACCCCGATATTCATCGACGGACACCAAGTCGGCGTTATTGAGCTGTACTATGATCTCAACGAACTGCTCCTGAAAATAAACAAATACAACAGCTACAGCCTGGCCTTGATACTCTTCACCTTCCTTTCCCTGTTCCTTGGCGAATACTGGAGCTTCAAGTCCACTTCTTCACGCCTTGAAGAATCCCACAAGAAAGAGCTCGAATCGGCTGAACGCATCGCCAAGCTCAAGGACGAATTCGTCTTCATGGCGGCGCACGAACTGCGTGCTCCAGCCACCGTTATCAAAGGCTACGTCGATCTTCTTAACACGTCAGCCGACGCGTCATGCAAGAAGATCATGCCCTATGTCGAAAAGATTTATGACTCGAACGAACGGCTCATCGTTCTGATCAACGACTTGCTGGAGATTGCCCGAACGGAATCAGGGCGCACCAGCGTTGCCGTTAAGCCGATTACGCTTTCCCCGATTATCAGGGACGAAATAGCAAGATATTCCCAATTGGCCAAGGGGCAGAAGATAAAGATCGAATACCTGCCAAACGAACACATTCCTGAAGTCCTTGCCAATGAAGACAAACTCAGGGAAATAGCCTCCAACCTGATCACCAATGCCATCAAATACGGCAAGCAAGGGGGTAACGTCATCATTAGCCACGAGATGCGCAACGGCGCCGTAGTCACTCACGTCGCCGACGACGGCATCGGCATAAGCGACAGCGACCAGAAAAACCTGTTCCAAAAATTTTTCCGTTGCAGCGGCTCAGCCTGCAATGTCGCTGGCACGGGCCTAGGCCTCTTCATAACCAAGGAGCTGATCGAAAGGATGAACGGCAAGATCTGGGTCGATTCGGAACCCGGGCGTGGTTCGACCTTTTCTTTCAAGCTTCCCCCCGCAATATAATTCATTTAATATTAGGCAAAAAAAGGTCATGAAGGTACCTTGATTTTTTTGCTTTTTTTAGCTAATATTAAGATATAATTTCATTTTTTTCTCTATGGATAAATTCGATATAATCATCGGCCTAGAAATTCACGCCGAGCTAAAAACCAGGTCGAAGATGTTTTGTCGCTGCGACAATGATTCGATCGGCAAGGCCCCGAATACCAACGTCTGTCCTATCTGCCTCGGCCACCCAGGCACTCTTCCGGTTGCCAACAAGCAAGCGATCGAGTGGACCATACTGGTCGGACAAGCGTTGCACTGCCGAGTGCATCAGCTTTCCAAATTTGACCGCAAAAACTATTTCTATCCCGACCTGCCCAAGGGCTATCAGGTTTCGCAATTCGATCTGCCCTTCGTTTACGGCGGCTACCTCGAGGTCGACGGCAAGAAAATCGACATCACCAGGATCCACCTGGAAGAAGATACTGGCAAGCTATCCCATCCTGCCGGCAAGAGCTTCTCGCTGGTCGATTACAACCGCGCCGGCACCCCGCTGATGGAAATGGTGACCGAACCGGTAATCCACGATGCGGCAACAGCGAAAAAATTCTGCCAGAACTACCAGCAGGTCTTGCGCTATCTCGACATCTCCAATGCCGACATGGAAAAAGGCGAGATGCGTTGCGAGGCTAATGTCAGCATCCAGGAAAAGGGCAAGTGGCTTTACGAAGACGGGTTGATAAAGCCGGTCGGCGACTACAAATTGAACCCTAAAGTCGAATTGAAGAATATAAATTCTTTCAAGGCGGTCGAAAAAGCGATCGAATACGAGGTTGGACGGCAACTCCAAGCTCTTGAAGATGGGGAAAAACTGGTCCAGGAAACGCGCGGCTGGAACGAAGACAAGCAGCAGACCATCAGGCAGCGCGTCAAGGAAACATCCGCCGATTACCGCTATTTTCCCGATCCTGACCTGCCGCCATTGCGCATCTCTGATGACTTAATCAGAGAGATAAGGCACGGCCTGGTCGAAATGCCTCAATCTAAAAACAAGCGCTTCCAGGAAGAATACAACCTTTCAGCCATCGATGCCGATATCCTGACCCAAGATAAGGCGTTGGCCGATTACACCGAGAACGTGATCTCCGAACTCCATGCCCGCCTGATCGCCGACGGCGCTTCGATGCAAGAGCAAAAGGACCGCTTAGCCAAGCTGACCTCGAACTGGCTGGTCAGCGAGCTGTTCAAGCATCTGAAAAACGACGGCATTTCCATCAAGGACCTGCACATCACGGCTGAAAATTTCGGCGAACTGATCGCTCTGCTTTTTGAGAATAAGATCAATTCTTCGGCCGGCCAGAAAATCCTCGAACACATGTACCAGAATGGCGGCGACCCCGAAGACATCATGAAGGAGCTCGGGCTTGAGCAGATGGACGACGATGAGCATCTGCAACAGATTGCCCGGGAAATAGTCGCCAAATTCCCTTCGCAGGCCGAACAATACCGTGCCGGCAAGGAACAGCTGCTCCAATTCTTTGTCGGGCAAGCCATGGCTGCGACCAAGGGCAAGGGCAATCCGCCCAAGCTTCAGGATTTATTCAAAAACATACTAAGCCACTAATCAAAAACTATGTGGAATCCATTCAAAGCGAAAGTTTCTCCGATGGAAACTACCGGCCCTGACGGTAAACCGGCAGCCGACCTCACGCCAGAACAGGTCAAGATAGCCAATGACAGGCTAGAGGAAGCGCAGATCGATAAAGAAATCGACAAGGTAGTGAGCGGCATCGGCCCCGCCAAGCCAGAAGACTTCAAGGCTGACAATTTGAGAATTATCACCAACATCAATGATGCCCTCAAACTGTGCTTTGCCGAACTGGACAAAGCCGGCGGCGATCAAGCAAAAAGGCAGGAAATCAAAGATAAATACGCCGCACAGATCGATTCTGAGATTGCCGGAGTAAAGGGTGACAACAACTACAAAGAAGCTCTCGAAAACGCCGCCATGGTGTTAAGCGATCTAGACAGAGCCTAGGTTTCCATCTTCATAAAAAATAGGACGGTCTTGATTAATCGTCCTTTTTTATAGGTTCATTTCCTTGCCGAAAACGACTTCGCGCCGGACACGATAGATCCTGACTACCAAACCCTTCTCAAGCACTGGCTGAGGCAGGTTGATCGTCAGGTAGCAGCCGCGCGCTTCATCGCCTGGCCTGATGACGTTTCCTTCGGAATCGTTCAATTCCAGGCTGTTCAAGGGATAATTGAACAAAGGCTTGTCCTCGGTAGCAGGATGGAAAGCCTTGATGAGATATTCTCTTCTCATCGCCGCCAGGTCGACCGGTTCCCTGAATGTGACTTCGATATGCCCAGGATGCCAATAAGCGTGGATGAAAAAATAGTCCGGGCGGCTGCGCCCGATCGTCTTGACCCTCAAGGCCTCGTTCATGGCAGATTCCTCCTTTCTGTTAAAGGTGCGTTATAGGTAAAAAGCGGGGGGAGCCCCCCCCTCTGATCTCAATACTAAATATTGGCATTATTACCGCTGATTGTCAATTGCCGCTATCCGGCAAAAATCGGCTGATAAGACGGCTAGCTTCGGCGGACAAATCGCCTTCCAGCCAGTCTATTCCCCTACCTTGCTTTTCCCAGCGACGAAACCAAGTCATCTGTTTTTTGGCGAATTGCCGAGTGGCCGCATCCAACCGCTCAACCATCGTATCATAATCCGTCCGCTCCTGAAGATATTCGGAAACGAAACGATATTCCAATCCGAAATCACGCAACCTGTCCCACGACACCCCCTGCGCATGCAGCCGGTCGACTTCTGACACCATGTCTTCGTTCTCTAGCCTATCGATAAGCCGCTTATGTATATTCCCATCAATCGCCTCCTTGCCAGGATACAGCCCTAAGACCAAACTGCGGTATTTCTCAGCTTGGGCATTCTTAAAATCAGGCTTGCCTCCGGATGATTGGAGCTCGATATACCTGATAAGGCGACGCTTGTTCTTGCTGTCGCTTTGATTGACCCTGGCTGCGAACGACGGACTTATGCCGCGCAGCCTTTCAAGCAAAGCGCCGGCATCAAGGTCCTCGAGAGCTTGGCGCAGCTCCTTGTTTTCACCGATTTCTGACAAGCCGTAATTATCGACGACCGCCTGCAAATAAAGGCCTGATCCGCCGACCAAAAAAGGGACTTTTCCCCTGCCTATGATATCATCGATAGCGCCTTCGGCCATTTTCTTATATTGGGCCAGACTGAAAGAATCTTTCGGGTCGGCCACGTCTATGAGATGATATTTCACCTCGCCATATTCGTCCAGGTCTTTGCCGGTGCCGACATCCATGCCGCGATAAACCTGCCGCGAATCAGCCGAAACGATCTCGCCATCAAACTTACGCGCCAGCTCTACCGCCAGCCTAGTCTTGCCGGAGGCGGTCGGTCCGAGAATGACGATCAATTTTTTTTCATGTCGTTCGATCATTGCGATTGTTTCAGCTCACTCGAGTTATCGGGTCTTGAAGATATTTTCCGTCCATGCCGAAGTCGCGGGCCGCTTCGATTACGACCCTGACGAACTTCCCTACCAGCTTCGGCCCGCCGCCAATAATTTTGACTGCCGTGTTGTCGCTGCTGCGGCCGAAAACGGCGCCTTTTTTTTCGCTTTCGACCAGCACTTCGAGCACCTGGCCGATGAGCTGGCTGTGATTTTCAGCAGCCGTCTCTCGCAAGATATCAGTCAGGACATCTTCGCGCCTTTTCTTCTCCTCTTTAGAAACGTCGTCTTCCAGCTTGGCTGCCGCGGTGTACGGCCGCGGACTGTACTGCCCGATATAGATATTATCGAAACGTGACCAGCGAGCCAGGTCAGCCGTATCCTGGAATTGCTTTTCGGTCTCCCCGGGAAATCCGACGATGATATCGGTAGAAATGCTGATATCCGGCATGGCGGACCTGATCTTGCCTATGAGCTTGCGATAATGGGCATTGGTGTATTTCCTATTCATTCTCGCTAAAACCTCATCATTACCCGCTTGCACCGGCAAATGGAGGAAGTGGCAGACCTTGGAGCAGTCAGCCATCGCCGAAATCAAGTCATCCGACATATCCTTGGGATGGCTAGTCCAGAAACGGATCCAGAATTTGCCAGGAATGCCGTTGACACGCCGCAACAACTCGCCGAAGCCTATCCCTTCCTCGTCATCAGATTTGTATGAATTGACATTCTGGGCAATCAACACGATCTCCTTGAAGCCCTGCCTGATCAAGCCGCGAACTTCGTCAAGAATCTCTTCGGCGGGACGATAGACTTCACGTCCGCGAGCATAAGGCACGACGCAATAAGTACAGAAATTATCGCAACCGTTGCCGATCGGCACGAAAGCGGAAATTCCTGAATGATACTTAGGAATTATTTTCAAATAATCGCCTGCCCCCTGTTTAAGCTCATGTGCTTCGCGCAGAAAGTCGGCCATCTTGACCAAATCCTTGATCGGCAGCCAGAAATCAACCACGCCCTCGAGGCGCTTTTGAACGTCAGGCCGGCCGGATAGGCAGCCCGTTATGACCACCTTGACGCCTTCCCGCTCTTTCTTGATGCGCGGAATCAGCCCATAGATACGGTCTTCAGCTGATTGCCTGACGCCGCAGGTGTTTATGACGACTAAGTCAGCCTGCTTGCGCTCAGAAACCTCGGTATAGCCCAGATCGTCCAAGAAGCTGGCCATGCGTTCGGAGTCAGACTTATTCATCTGGCAGCCAATGGTAATGATGTGGTATGTTTTTTTATTCGGCATGATTATTTCTAACAGCTCATACTGATTAATCACGATTCGTCATTTTGCCCTGAACTTCAGCGATGAATTCAGCCTTGCTCAATTCCCTGGTCTCACGGGAACCGCGGTCACGTATGGCTAATTTATCCGAAGCCATTTCCTGGTCACCGATAACCAATATGTACGGAACTTTTTCGGCAACGGCTTTGCGCGTCTTGTTGCCGACGGTTTCGCTGGAATCATCGATTTCCACTCTGATGCCGGACTGCCGCAACTCCTTGGCCAAAGCATAGCAATGATCGATATGGCTCTCGCCGACGGAAACAAGCTTGACCTGGACCGGCGACAGCCAGACCGGAAAAGCGCCGGCGTAATGCTCTATCAATAGTCCGATAAATCGTTCATAGGAACCGAATAACGCGCGATGCAGCATGTAGGGACGCTCCTGTTCGCCTTTGTTATTGACGAAAGTCATATCGAAGCGTTCCGGCAGATTGAAGTCGAACTGCAGGGTCGAGCACTGCCACTCGCGGCCCAAGGCGTCCTTGATTTTGAAGTCCAATTTCGGACCGTAAAAGACGGCGCCGCCGACATCCTTGCTGATATTCAGCTGCTTCTTCCGAGCGACTTTTTCCAAGACGGACTCTGTCAGAGCCCAGCCTTCATCGGTGCCGGCATACTTATCGTTTTCCGGATCGCGCACCGAAAGATAGACGTTGATATCTTCGATCCTGAAGCCGAATGACTTATAGATGAACAAAATGAAATCGACGACTTGCTCCAATTCTTCCTCGACTTGATCAGTGCGGCAGATGATGTGGGCATCATCCTGGGTGAAGCCGCGGACGCGGGTCAGGCCGGACAGCTGGCCTTTCTTTTCGTAACGATAGACCGTGCCGCATTCCGCCCAGCGGAACGGAAGCTCACGATAGGAGTGAGGTTGATTCTTGTAAATGCGGATATGAAAAGGACAATTCATCGGCTTCAAAAGGTATTGTTCCGATTCCTTGACGCTTTCCTTGTCCTGGCTTTCCTTCAAAGTCTGTCCCACTTCCAGCGGCGGATACATGCTTTCATTATAGAAACCCCAATGGCCTGACTGTTCCCATAATGATTTGTTGCCGACGTGCGGAGTCCGCACCAGTTCGTAGCCATTCTTCAAATGCTCCTGGTACCAGAAATCCTCGATCAACCGCCACAGCATCGCCCCCTTCGGGTGCCACAAGGGCAGGCCCATGCCGACCACGTCATCGATATGATACAGGTCCAGTTCGCGGCCGACCTTGCGATGGTCTCGCTTCTCCGCTTCTTCCAATAAGCGCAAATACTCATCCAGCTCTTCCTTGGTCGCGAAGGCGACAGCATAAATTCGGGTAAGCATCCGGTTCTTCTCGTCGCCGCGCCAGTAAGCGCCGGCCAGCTTGGTCAGTTTGAAGCTGCCAGCCTTGACCTTGTTGGTGTTTTCGATGTGCGGCCCCTTGCAAAGATCCTCAAAGAGAACCCTGTCTCCCTGCTTCAAGGCGTAAAAGCTGACGCTAGCTTCACCGCCGGCCTTCAAATCTTCGATCAATTCCTGCTTATACGGCTGGTCCTCGGCCTTAGCCTTGGCAGTCGCTTCGTCAATCGGGAACTCCGAACGTTCGAATCTGAGATTCTGCTTCATCAAATACGCCATCTTTTTTTCGATAGCCGGAAAATCCGTGTCGCTGATCTTTGTTTCGCCAAAATCGATATCATAATAAAATCCATTCTCGATGGCCGGGCCGATAGCCAGCTTGACCTCGGGATAAAGCTCCTTGACGGCGGCAGCCAGCACATGGGCCAAGGAGTGCCGCAACATTTCTAAATTTTGCTCTGACATAATATTTGTAATTAATAATAATTAAAAAAAATCTCGTCCTTATAGCCCAACAAAGTCAGACTATCAGGACGAGATTCCTCTCGCGGTTCCACCTGATTTCTTGTCCGCCCTGGGCAATCCGCCCAAAACAAACAAGCGCTTTTTATACTCGAAATCGGCTTAGTTAATTAAAATATAGCTAATATTAGCTACAATCTGTTTGGTGGGCAGATCAATCACCGCTTTCAAGTCTTTCTATTTTATCACAAAAACACGTCTAGTCAAGCAATATCTAACGTGCAACTTCAACCGTGATCCGCTTGTCTGTGATCGGAGCCTTATTAATGAAGCTCGGGCTGAACTTGATCTCATATTTCTCAACCTCTGGCAAGCTGCCAAGGTAACTCTCCAGTTGGGCCTTAGTCAAGCCCACCAGCTTTGTCTTGTCGATAACGGCGTCATTCTTGGTAATGACATCTCCTTCGAATGCGACGTTGATGCTTGCGATGTTCTGTTTCACATCGACGCTAGATAGGCCGTAAGTCAACTTGTTCTCATCGAAGTTGACCAAGGTCTTGTTGTCCCCCAAATAGGCGCCGAGCTTATCCTTTGCAAGCTGCTTGATCTTATCGTCGCTGAAGGCGACGATCGAAACGATGCCTTTGACAGTTACATTGATTCTTTCTTTCTCCTCGCCGGCCTTGCCGTCCGACTCATAGGTAATCGAGCTGTCATCAAGCTTATACAGGAATTGATTGAATTTATTCTTCTCGTCTGGAGAAAGCTGGTTTTCGGCCTGCTTGGCCAAAGTAAGCTTCAGTTCTTCGACTGCTTTGTCGATATCGGCCTGATCGACTATCTTGGTGGCCTTCTCCTGATAAACTGTCGCCGTTTTAGTTTCAGCATATATCTTGTCCTGAAGGCCGGCCCAAAGTCCCGGGATGGTGAATTTAGTCGGTTGAACCACATTTTCGGCCTTCTGCTCATCGGCATAAATCGTGACCTCAATGGAGCCGCTAGCCGGCACAGTCACCGTATCCTTTATCCGATAAAGCTTGCCATCGGCTGAAAGCAACCGTGTAGTCGCGACCAATGACTGGCTTTTGTTGTAATTGTTGACGATCGTGGCCGTTCCGATCAGCTCTTCGCCGCTGACGAGCTTGCCTGTAGTCTCAAACTCCTTTGACTGCTCGATGCCGGCTTGGCGAACCAATCCTGCCACTCCGCTATCCTTGACCGCGGCATCGCCGTTGTAGATATCGGCCACCAGGTTGCTGGTG
Source organism: uncultured Gammaproteobacteria bacterium (assembly GCA_964443495.1). GTDB lineage: Bacteria > Patescibacteriota > Patescibacteriia > Patescibacteriales > GWE2-39-37 > JAAXUA01. Next base: position 332,239 of record CAYUCS010000001.1, on the reverse strand, counting down.
ACTTTCTCCTGCTTGGGCGTTACCTTGACTTCAAGCTTGCCGACGAAGCTGTATCCCAGAATCCCCAAAAATATTACCACCAAAAAACCGAAGCTATAAGATATCTTGCGATAAAGCGGTATCGAATGGCCTCCGTTGGTGCTTTGCTTCGCCATTGCGGGCACCTCCCTGGAATTAACAGCTCGTAGCGGGTCGAATTTGGGACGCTGCTCCAGCGCCTGCTCGAAACCCTGGGGCTTGGCAGGGCCGGCAGGCTTAGGGCCATAATCAGCCTGCTGGTTTTCCGTATGGTCAATACCTGAAAGATATGACCTGATGACGCTCTGCTTTTCCGCCAGAGTAGCTGGTGCGATTTCAGCGGTAACTCCTGGCTGGTGAGGGCTTCGAACCAAAGGAATCACGTGCTTGCCTGCTGGATCGGTTGTTGCAGCCGGCTTGGCAGCCTCAACAGGCGCCACGGACGGAATGACAGCGGGTGATGGGACTGGCTCAGCCTTGATTTCTTGAGTATCGATTGCTACTTCCTCCCTTGGAGTAACAACCACTTCATTTTCTTCCGCTTCCGGCTTTATTTTGGAACGCAAACTGGCAGACTTGTGGGCGGTTTTGACTTTTTTCACAGCGATCCGCTTGCGAGTCTTAGGGCGCGCTTTGGTCTCTTCGGTTTTTTTGACCACCATATGGCAAGATGAGTAATAACTTATTTATCGTTATACACACTATACCATTTTTAGGTTTTTTTGTCGACAACCGTGACCATTTCCCCGCAGGTTTCACGGATGGTTTGGGCCAGGCCGGCATCATTCTTGACGCGCAGATCGGATTCGATGATTTTGGAATCGCCGTTTTCGGCTACGATCTTAAAATAGACCTTGTCTTCGCCCTGCCTTTCGGCTAACAGGCTGTGCAACTCCGCAAGCAGATGCTGATCGCAGGTCTGCTTGAAGATCAATTTGAGGCTAGTGTCGGCCGGCGGCGCCGGAGGAGCTTGGTTTATTCGGGTGCCGGACGCGGCTTCGCCTTTTTTCGGCCAGTTGCGGCCGTTGCGGCCGCCGACTTCCTTGGCTTCATTGAAAGCCTTGAGCGAAGCAGCGATATTGGAGGAATCGAGCAGGGCGGCCTTGTTGGCCAAGAGCTTGATGTCTTGATCCTTGTCTGACAGTTTTCCTTGGCACAGGATGATCTTGCCATCTTGCCAGACGCTGCCGGTTTCCTTGAGCAGACTCGGGAACACCAAGGCCTCGACGCTCGAAGACTGATCCTCGATCTTGACGAAAAGCATCGCTTCGCTCGAGCGGGTGACGATCTTCTTGATCGAAGTGATGACACCGGCAATCGTGATGTTGGCCTCGCGCGAACAGCCTGACAAACGGTTCAGCGGCATGACGAATTTCTCGATATACGGCTTATACTGGGTCATCGGGTGTTCGGAGATATAGAGGCCGAGAAGCTCTTTTTCCCAAGCGAGCTTTTCCTGCTGGGTAGCCGTGCCCGGGTTATCCAGGCGGACCGCCGGCCTGGAGCCGGCCAGGGATGGCATGTCGCCGAACAGGCTGGCCTGGCCGCTATTCTTGTTCTTGCTCACTTCCTTGCTGTAATTGAGGATGTTGTCCATATTGGCCAGGAGGCGGCCGCGCTCAGCCCAAGCATCCAGAGCTCCGCTCTTGGTCAAGCTTTCCAAAGATTTCTTATTCAAATCCTTGTCAGTGACCCGATCAAGCAAGTCGACCAAATCCTTGTACTGGCCATTGGCCTTGCGTTCAGCGATAATCACTTCCACGATATTCTCGCCGACATTCTTGATCGCATTCAATCCGAAGCGGATGGTATTTACCTTTTCTTCTGATGCGACTACCCGGTTCTCGACCGTACCCGAAGTGACCACCGTGAAGGTGCCATAAGACTGGTTGATGTCCGGCGGCAAGACCTCGATGCCCATATGGCGGCATTCGTCGATTTCAATCGCGACCCGATCCGTATCCTGCTGATCCGCCGTCAGCAGAGCGGCCATGAACTCGGTCGGCCAATTGGCCTTAAGATAAGCCGTCTGATAACCGATCAAGGCGTAGCAAGCCGCATGGCTGCGATTAAAACCGTAGCCGGCAAACGGTTCGATAAAGGCGAAGATGCGCTGTGCCAAGTCCGAACTGATGCCGTTCTTGACGCAGCCGTCGACGAACTTCTCCTTCTGCTCGGCCAAGAGCTTGACGATCTTCTTGCCCACGGCCTTGCGCAGGACGTCAGCTTCGCCCATGGTGAAACCGGCCAGGTCGCGAGCCATCTGCATGACCTGCTCCTGATAGATGGCCACGCCGTAAGTCACGCCCAGGATAGGCTCCAATTTCGGATGAAGATATTCCGGCTTCTTCGTACCATGCTTGCCGGAAATGTAGTCCGGAATCCATTCCATCGGACCAGGACGATACAGGGCCACCATAGCGATGATATCCTCGAACTCGGTCGGCTTGAGCTCGCGCAAATACCGTTTCATGCCCGAAGATTCGAACTGGAAGACGCCGGTGGTCTCGCCGTCTTGGAACAGTTTGTAAGATTTCGCGTCATCGAGCGGGATGTTGTCGATATCCACCTCGATGCCGCGGGTGTTCTTGATGATCTTGATAGCCGACTCGATGATGGTCAGGTTCTTCAGTCCGAGGAAGTCCATCTTCAAAAGGCCGAGATCTTCGACCGGATGCAAAGAGTACTGGGAGACGATATTGCGATCGGAGGTCGAAGCGTATTGGACCGGCGCGTACTCGGTCAGCGGCTCGCGGGTGATGAGCACGCCGCAAGCGTGGGTCGAAGCGTGGCGCGCCACGCCCTCGAGACGCAAGGCATAATCGATGACTTGCTTGGCCCCGGGGTCGTTCTTGTACATGTCATTGAATTCCGAAACCTCGTCTAGCGCCTTCTTGATCGTCGAAAACTGCGGGATCATCTTGGCCAGCTTGTCGCAGAAATCATATGGGAAATCGAGGACGCGTCCGACATCGCGGATGGCAGCGCGAGCGGCCATGGTTCCGAAGGTGATGATCTGCGCTACATGATCCTTGCCGTATTTATTTTCCACGTATTTCAAGACGTCGTCACGGCGGATGTCGGAGAAGTCGGTATCGATATCAGGCATCGAGATGCGTTCAGGGTTCAGGAAACGCTCGAATAGCAGATTGTATTTCAACGGGTCGAGATTGGTGATGCCGATCAGATAGCATACGAGCGAGCCGGCGGCGCTGCCGCGGCCCGGTCCGACGACTACGCCGTTATCCTTGGCCCAATTGATGAAGTCGGCCACGATCAAGAAATAAGACGGCCAGCCCATGCGCTCGATGACTGAGAGCTCGTAATCCATGCGTTCGCGCACCTCGGCATCAACATTGTCATAATCCTTCTGATAACGCTTTTCCAGGCCTTCGTGGCACCATTGCCTGAGCAAGCCGAATTCGGTCATTCCTTCGGGAACCGGGAAAATCGGCAAAGTTATTTCGCCGAGCTTTATTTCCAGATTGCAGGCCTCGGCGATCTTCAGGGTATTCTCGACCGCTTCCGGCACGTCTTTGAAAATCTCCCTCATTTCCGCCGCAGTCTTGTAATAAAAGTCCTGGCCGTGCATCGCCATGCGGTCCACGTCGTTCTTTTTGCGCTTGGTCTGCAGGCACAAGAGCACGTCCTGAGCATCGTAATCCTCCCTGTGCAGATAATGCAGGTCGTTGGTGGCCACCAACGGGACATTCATTTCCTTGCTCAAGGCGATCAGCTGTTCATTGACCCCGGCCTGTTCCGGCAGATTGGGGTGATGCTGTATTTCCAGGTAGAAGTTGCCCTGGCCGAAGAGATCGTTGAATTCGGTAATCCGTTCGCGAGCGCGATCAAGCTGCCCGCGCATGATCAACTGGGAAATCTCGCCGCCCAAGCACGCCGTGCAGGCGATGAGACCCTCGGAATGCTTCTGCAAAGTCGGCCAATCGATGCGCGGCTTGTAATAGTAGCCCTCGAGGTGGGCGATTGAAACTAATTTGATGAGATTCTTATATCCGACCTCGTCCTTGACGAGCAACAATAAGTGATAATTGGCGGCGTCGGCCTTAGTCAGCTTGTCGGTGAGGAGGTTCGGCGCCATGTAAGTCTCGACGCCGATGATCGGCTTGATGCCGGCTTTTTTAGCCTTCTGGTAGAACTCGATTACGCCGTACATGGTGCCATGGTCGGTCAGGGCGACCGCCGGAGCACCGTCAGCTTTGGCGTAATCGATCAGCTCGTCGAGCTTAGTCAGGCCATCGAGCAAGCTATAGTGGGTATGATTATGGAGATGGACAAAAGACATGTTTCCTGGTGTTTTTAAACGCAAAAAGAGACTTAAAGCCTCCTTTGCTATAGGTAATATGATACCACTTTTTCGATTTTTTACAAACACCGCAAAATACCGAATGGCAAGGTCTCGTACCGCCTGTTTTAAACCCAGCAGCAGTCCCGATAGTTCACCCCGCACAGCCTGACTTGCTATGCCCTGGAGAATGTCCTACTATTATCTGGAAACGGATCTTTATCAAAATACCGAAGGAGGTTAAGTATGACAGAAAAGAACGCTGCTCCGGCTTTAAACATCAAGAATTGCCAAGCCTCTTTCCCGCTTATCCAAGGCGGCATGGGCGTTGGTGTCTCTCTCGCTCCCCTGGCGGCTGCGGTCGCTAATGAAGGCGGTATCGGCATAATTTCCAGCGCTTGCCTCGACCGCCTGGTCTCACGTCGTACCGGAACCGAATTGGATTCCTACCAAGCAATAATCGAAGAGGTAGCCTTAGCCAGGCGCTTGAGCTCCGGCGGACTGATCGGAGTGAACATCATGTTCGCTCTGCAGCGCGACTACGAAGCCAGCGTCAGGGGCGCTATCGATGTCGGAGCCGATCTCATCATCTGCGGCGCCGGCTTGCCGCTGAACCTGCCAGCGATCAAGAATCCCGGACGGACCGCCTTGGTGCCGATTGTGTCTTCCGCGCGCGCCTTGGAGCTGATCTGCAAGAAGTGGGACAAGCTCGGCTATCGTCCTGACGCGGCCGTGCTCGAAGGCCCGCTGGCCGGCGGCCATCTCGGTTTCAGAATCGAAGATGTCAGTCTTGAGAGCAACCGCCTCGAAATTTTGCTGCCTCAAGTACTGGAAACAGCCTCGCGCTTCGGCGGATTCCCCATCATCGCTGCCGGCGGCATCTACGACCGTGCCGATATCCTGGAATTCCTGGACTTGGGCGCAGCCGGCGTGCAGCTGGGCACCCGCTTCCTGGTCGCCGAAGAATCAAGCGCCACCACCGAGTACAAGATGGCCGCCATTGCGGCTACCGAAAACGACTTGGTTGTCGCCGTTGATCCAGGCTCGCCTTGCGGCCTGCCCTTCCGCCTGATTGCATCTTCAGCGATGTTCCAAAAAGCTTTGCATCGCCAACACCTGCCGTTCTGCGACAAGGGTTACGTGCTGCAACGCGACAAGGACGGCCGCTTCACACAATGCCCGGCCAAAATCGATGCCAATCGCTATTTCTGCATCTGCAACGGGCTTTTGAACAGTGCCGGCTACCAAGACGATCCGCGCGGCGGCCTCTACACCGTCGGAACAAACGCCGTTCGTCTCAAAAAGATCGAACCGGTCTCTGCCATCATGAACCAACTAAAAGGGCTCGCCTAAGCGAGCCCTTTTTTCCTATCTATATGTGAAGCGGATTATTTACCCATCTTGGCCAAGCGCTTGGCCTCGTTCTCGTCAAGAATTATCTTGCGGATGCGGATGTTCAGAGGTGTGACCTCGACCAGCTCGTCGTCGCCGATATATTCAAGCGCATCTTCCAGCCCCATCTCTTTCGGGGCGTTGAAATGTTCGGCCACGCCGTCGCCCTTGGAGCGCATATTCGAAAGCTCTTTGGCCTTGCAGACATTGACCCTGAGGTCGCCGCCGCGCGAATGCTGGCCGATGACCTGTCCCTTGTAAACCGGGACGGCCGGACCGATGAAGAGAACCCCTCGATCCTGGACATTGGTCAGCCCATAAAGATTGGAGGCGCCGCTTTCGTGAGCGACCAGCGAGCCTTGCTCACGCTCGCGCCAGTTGCCCGGGTCTTGGGCGAATTCCTCGAACAAGCTGTTCATAATGCCGAAACCGCGGGTGTCGACGATGAATTCGCTGCGATAACCGAAGAGGCCGCGCGTCGGAATGACGAACTCCAGGAAGGTGACGCCGTTTTCCAGGCGCATCTCCTGCAGCTGCCCGTTACGACTGCCCAGCTTCTGGATGACCGCGCCTGAAGAAACTTCAGGCACTTCGATAAAGACGCGCTCGAACGGCACCAATTGCTTGCCATCGACTTCTTTGACGATGACTTGCGGGCGGCCGACTTGGATCTCGTAACCCTCGCGGCGCAGACGTTCTATCAGAATAGCCAAGTGCAATTCGCCGCGACCGGACACGAGCCAGCTCGTGCCCTCGCCCGGCTCGATACGCAAAGCCATATCAGTCTCGAGCTCTTTCATCAAGCGCTCATTGATCTGGCGGGAGGTAGTGAACTTGCCTTCCTTGCCGGCGAATGGCGAATCATTGATCATGAACGACATCTTGACGGTCGGTTCTTCCAATTTCAGAACAGGCAATGCCTCCGGGGTCAGCGGGTCAGCGACCGTTTCGCCGATAGTAGCGTCAGTAATGCCGGCCAAGGCGACGATGTCGCCGGCTTGAGCTTCTTTCGCTTCAATCTTGCCCAGACCCTCGAAAGACATCAAAGAGACCAAGCGGCACTTCTTCGATTGCCCCTCGCGGTTGATGTGGACGATTTCCTGGCCCGCAGAAATCTTGCCGCGATAAATGCGGCCGATGGCGATGCGGCCTTTGTAGTTATCCGCACCGATGGTTGTGATAAGCATCTGCAGAGGCGCCTCGATATCGACTTTCGGCGCCGGAACGTGCTTCAAGATGGCTTCGAAAATCGGACTGATATCCTGCATCTTGGCGATGTCCGGCTCATTGCCGGCCAGACCCTGCTTGGCCGAAGCATAGACGACCGGAAAATCGGCCAGGTCATCGTCGGCGCCTAATTCGATGAAAAGATCGAAAGTCGCGTTCAAGACGAAATCAGGCCGGGCATCCGGCTTGTCGATCTTGTTGATGACCACGATGACCCGATGCTTCATCTCAAGCGCTTTGCGCAAGACGAAACGGGTCTGAGGCATCGGGCCCTCCTTGGCATCGACCAGCAGCAAGACGCCGTCGGCCATGGACAAGACGCGCTCGACCTCGCCGCCGAAATCGGCGTGGCCCGGAGTATCGATGATATTGATCTTGGTGCCCTGCCAATTTACAGAGGCATTTTTCGAGAAGATCGTGATACCCCGCTCTTTCTCGAGCTCGTTCGAGTCCATGATCAGGTCGGCATTGGATGCCTCCTTGCCGAGCTCGGTCTTGGATTGGCGCAGCAAAGCGTCCACGAGCGTGGTCTTGCCGTGGTCAACGTGAGCGATTATCGCGACATTGCGCAGATTGAGATTTTCCATATATATTTCCGAACAAAAAAACTGCCGTTACGGACGGTCAGTATGATTTATAGCCAAAAAACTATACCGCAATTTTTAATTTTTGTCAAATAGGCCAAGCCCGCTTAATAATGGTATGTTTTTCCTATCGCGATCGTTGCCGCCCGATAGAGCTGTTCTGCAAGCACCACCCGCACCAATTCATGCGGCAAGGTCAGGCGTGACAAGGCCAAATGGTGCTTATATTCGGCTAAAATTTCCGGGGCAAACCCCAGGCTGCCGCCGATTGCCAATATCATTTCCTTGTCAGTTTTCTGCCAAAATTCAGACAATTCGGTCGAGGCGTATTCCCTGCCCCTTTCGTCCAATAAAATCACCTCCGCCTGCTTGCGTCCTGACAGAAACTCCCGCAAGCGTTCAGCCTCGATCCTTTTGACCCTGTCATGATTATCATCAGCGAAGCTCTCGGCTTTCAATTCGACGACCTCGACTTTGGCATAAGGCTTGAGACGCTTCAGATATTCAGCCACGGCGGCAGAATAATGCACCTCCTTGACCTTGCCGAACGCAACGATGGTTACAGGGGAAAGCATTTAATCGAGAGAGGGGTTGATTTCCAAGAAGCTCGGCGTCACCATCTGAGGCTCGCGGTCCTCGAATTCGTCGGCAGCTGTCGCCTTGGCCGGCTCCTCCTGGCGCGCCACGTCGCTCTTCTTGAACTTGACCGAAAGGATCGGTTCGTAGGACTGGTTCTTGGTATCGACGATCTCCTCGATCTGCTCGCCATTCATCAGCTTGGTCAGGGCGATATCCGAAAGCATCGTCGTCTGCTCTTCCAATTCGGTCTTAAGCTCGTCAAGCTTATTGAGCTCGCTAGCATACTCCAGCTTGATGGCATCTTCAATCTGCTTCTTCTTCAATTTCATCGCCTCAAGCTGATCCTTGGCCAGCTGGAATTCCTGCGAATTGGCCAAAGCATCGCGATAAGAAGACCGGATGTCTTTCTGCTGCTTTTTCACGACCTGGATCTGGTTAAATACTTCTTGCAAGCTTTTCATATCTTTTTGATATCTTTATCTAGTTAATAAGATAGCTGATAGGGCATGGACGGGAATGCTCCTTAACCACAAAAATACGGGCATTTAACCCTTTCCTAAGTCTAGCACATTATTTCACGAGGAATCAATGAGACACTGTGCCGCGTATGTGTTATAATAATGGGACTAAATGAAAAATATGAAAAAAATCATCCTGCCCCTCATCATTATCGCTATTTTTACCTCCGGGTGCGGCACATCCACAACGAAACAGCTTCCCGGAAAACCGGCTTCTCCCAATACGCAGCCGGCCAACAGGACTATCGACATGAGCGACTCCAGCTTCCAACCCTCCATCATCACGATCAACGCTGGCGACACAGTCATCTGGACCAACCGCGACTCAGCACCTCATTCAATCACGGGTTCTGGCGTTTCCTCCCCCGCGGTAGCGCCAAACTCGACCTATAAGCAGCAGTTCAATGAACCTGGTAACATCGATTACGCTTGCGGTATCCATCCGCAGATGAAAGGCAAGATCATCGTCAAATAAAAAGACCGCCGAGAGGCGGTTTTTTAATCGCTTATAAGCATGTGCCCGATAGCGGCAAAGACAAGCAGGCCTATGCCGGTATATACCTGGGCATGCCAAAGGTAGCTCTGCCGCTTCAAGTCAGCTGGAACGTACTTGATTTTCAGGACCACGCCCCAAAAAGCCTGCCAGGCCATCAGCAATAGCACGACCTGCAGGACATAGTTATCACGCCAGGTGCCAGTCAGATAGCAATGGCCGAAAATTGACGCTACGGCCAAGCCGCCAAGCCAGCCATGGCTCTTGTTCAGATAGAATAATATTCTGCCCAGGTAAGTCTTTAGCGGCAGCTGGCTCGTGCTGAGCGGCTGCAGACGCTGCCAGAAAATGCCGTTGGCGACCAATAACTTCAGCAAGGTGCGAGCATAAATCAGTATCAATAACCAAAGGCCGAAACTGCCCAATGCTTCGCCGAAGTCACCGAAGGATGACGGAACGAAGCTGTTGCCAGGACGAGCCGTCTGCCATGTCGCCAGCATCAATGCCAGAAATAAAGAAACCAGGAAGAAATTGATTATCCGCCCTTTTTTAAGAACCATATGCTATTTCTTACGCCACAAGGCAAGCCAGAAGTTGCGCTTATAGCTGCGATTATTCATACGGGTGTAGCTGCTCTTCTTGTCCAGGTGTAAAAGCTCGAAATGCCGGCCATACAGCGCGAGCAAATCCTCGCGGCTGAAAACGCGTTCGGTCAATCCGAGCTCGGCCATGACATAAGTGTCCGGCTCCGGTCCGGGCTGCTTGGCTAGAAGCTCCTTGGCGTTCTTGTCCCCTTCCTTGCACAACGTCTTCAAGACCAGGAAGGCGCCTGGCTTGAGCGCCCGTTCAAGTTCGGCGAAATAGCCTTCACGCTCTTGCGCCAAAAGCGAATTAGACGAGGTGATGTCGAGCGCCAGATCGATGGAATGATCATCGAGCGGCAGCCGTTCAGCCATGCTCTGCTCGTGATATTCGGCGATAACGCCGAGCTCTCGCGCCCGCTCCCGAGCGATCCTGACGGCCGTCGGCGCGATTTCGACGCCGACCACCGAATTGCCCAAACCGGCCAGGTAGTTGCCATTGCGGCCCGTGCCAGCGCCCAGATCAAGGATTCGCAAACCTGAAAGCTCCAAGCTATATTTCTTCTTGAGCAGCCGCAACAGCCGCAGGACGTCATTCTGCGGCTCTTCACCCTTGGTCACGAGCTGAGGCGACCGATATTCCTTTTCCCAAACTTCTTTCTGGGGCATATCGTTTCGATCGATTATTCTTTATATCATAATATCATATCCGAATAAAAAGGCCGACTCCCGAAGGTGCCGGCCTAAAATGCTGCAATTAACCCGCCTATTTCGGCGAACGGGCGATCCTGGACAGCGCCTCCATGTATTTTTCAGCGGTCTTGGCCACGATATCGTCCGGCAGCGGCGGCGCGGGCGCAGTCTTGCCCCAGTCAAGGGTTTCAAGATAGTCCCTCAAGAACTGCTTGTCGAACGAGGGCTGCGGCCCGCCGGGCTTGTACTGGCTCTCAGGCCAGAAACGGCTGGAGTCCGGCGTCATGCATTCGTCGATGATGATCAGCTCACCGTCATGGATACCGAGTTCGAATTTGGTGTCGGCGATGATGATTCCTTTCTTTCGGGCGAGATTGTGCCCTTCGACATAAATCCTGAGACAGATGTCGCGGACGCGTTCCGCCAGGTTGCCGTCACCTCCGAGCAACTGAATCATCCGATCGAACGAGATATTCTCGTCGTGAGTACCCAGCTCGGCCTTGGTGGACGGCGTGAAGATCGGATTCGGCAGGCGGTCGGATTCGACCAGTCCGTCTGGCAGCTTGATGCCGCAGACCGCTCCGGTCTTCTGGTAATCCTTCCAGCCGGAGCCGGAGATGTAGCCGCGGACGATGCATTCGATCGGCAAAGGCTTAGCCTTCTTGACCAGCATGGAACGGCCGACAAGGTCGTCGGCATATTGCTGGCACTCCTCGGGAAAATCAGCGACGTTGACCGAAACCATATGGCTCGGGATAATGTCCGCCATCTTGTCGAACCAGAATGCGGACAGCTGGTTCAGGACATAGCCTTTGCGCGGCACCGCTTCGTTCATGATGACATCGAAGGCCGAGATGCGGTCGGTCGTAACGATCAGCAGCGTCTCGCCCAGGTCGTAGATGTCGCGGACTTTGCCGCGGCCCGCCAGCTTCAATCCAGGAAAGTCCGTTTCCAACAATAACTGTCTTTTCATGCGCTCCTCCTCTGATGAGTGTGTCATGCGGCATTGCCGCAGGGTTCAAGGCTTGCTTTTGGACGGCAAAGGAATATCACCGTTGCTGTCGAGCTCGACTTCATCAATCAATTTCTTGGATGAACCATCAAGGTAGGCGGCAAAGGCCGTCATCGGCCGCGGTTCGTTCTCAAGCAGCCTGAAGATGGCATTCAGCTGGACGGCTGCCAGAGTTGCGTTTTCGATGCTGTGGCTGATGCTCGTCTGATTCAGGCCGCAGGTCAGCACGACGGTGCCCTTAGGCAGGTCTTCGATCGCGCTTCGCGCAGCTTCGTCCAAAGGAATCGCGATGATCACGTGACCGAGCTTGCCTCCGTTGCGCAAGAGCGAACTCATGATTCCCGGTGCGGCGAACGACATGCCGCCGATCATCAGGATGACCCGCTCTTCGATCCTTTTGGCCAGCTCCTCGAACTCGCCGCCGATGTTACGATGGCAAGAGGCGATCGTAACCTTGTGCGCTACGCAGTTCTTCCTGAGAATCGCCAAGACCTTGTTGCCTTGTTCGGCATCGGATTCGCTGCCCATCATCACTCTTACGTCAGTTTTGCTCATACTCCCTCCTCTCTTTTTACCAGGGTTGGATTTCTTATCCTTGCTTCATGATAATCTTGCCGGTTGCAGCTTCTCGGATTTAAAGATCAAAAAAACAATAGACCTTGTTTCCAAGGCTATTAAGCCAATATAACGGAAAAACCCGCGAATTACAAGGCCTTGCTGACCACCCCTTGCCAAGCTTTTTCCATTCTGCTAATATACCCCCATAGGGTATATAAAAACATCTTTATGAAGCAAATCAACCCGGCCGAAGAGGCCTCAGTCAAGAAGCTTTTGAATCGCCTGGCCCGCCTAGAAGGCCAAATCAAGGGCATCCGACGCATGATCGAGGCAGGCGACACCTGCAGCGGCATCATCACCCAGTTGTCTGCGGTCAAGCAAGCAGCCTCCTCCCTGGCCATGGAACTTTTGGAAAACGAGGTTCTCTGCCGCCTAGACCGCGGCGAGCCGATCGACAAGAAACACTTGGAGGCAATTATCAAGATGAAATGACCCGGTTTAATGAATTTTTAATTCATTGCTGATATATTGAAAAAATTATAAATAAAACAAATTATGAGCAAAACGATCAATCTGACAGACAAGACTTTTGAAAATGAAGTCTTAAAATCCGAACTGCCTGTCCTGGTGGATTTCTGGGCACCTTGGTGCGGGCCTTGCCGTATGATGGCTCCGATATTGGACGATTTGTCCGTCCAGTTCGACGGCAAGCTTAAGATTACCAAGCTCGATGTCGAGAATATGGATCATGCCGAACTGGCCGGCAAATATAACATCCAAAGCATCCCCAATATGAAGCTCTTCCGCAACGGCCAGGTCGCCAAGGAATTCGTCGGCTACCGCGACCAGGAAACCTTCGCCAAAGAGCTCACCGACGCCATCGCTTAAAGCCTAATCTATCAAATATGCAAAACTACAATCCCTTAGCCTCTGCCTTGGAGCAGCTAGGCCAGGTTAATCGTTTCCTAAAAATAAATCCGAACATCTTCGCGCAGCTGCAGGCGCCTGAACGGTTCATTGAAGTTTCCATCCCGGTCAGGATGGATGACGGAACGATCCGGGTCTTCACCGGCTTCCGCTCGCAGTGGAATAGCGCCAGGGGCGCCTACAAGGGCGGCATCCGCTTCCATCAGGACGTCAACGAGAATGAGGTCAAGGCGCTTTCGGCCTGGATGACCTGGAAAACGGCCGTCATGAACCTGCCGCTCGGCGGCGGCAAGGGCGGCGTCATCGTCAACCCCAAGGAGCTCTCGCTTGCAGAACTGGAAAAGCTTTCGCGCGGCTACATCCGCCGACTGCATCGCAATCTCGGTCCTGATTTGGACGTTCCGGCCCCTGACGTCAACACTAATTCCCAGATCATGGCCTGGATGCTCGACGAATATGAAACCATCATCGGAAGCCATCGCCCGGGTGTCATCACCGGCAAACCCCTGCCGATCGGCGGCTCCAAAGTACGGGATTACGCCACGGCCCAAGGCGCATTCTACGTGCTCGAAGCGGCGGCGCAGAAACTTGGCCTGAAAAAGCACGCTACGGTAGGAATCCAAGGCTTCGGCAACGCCGGCAGCCACATGGCCCAATTGCTGCAGGAGGCAGGCTATAAAGTCCTGACAGTCAGCGACTCCAAATGCTCGATCCACAACGCCATGGGGCTCGATATCGATGCGGTCAGGCAGCACAAGGAGATGACCGGCTCGGTCGCCGATTGCGCCGGAACCGAAAACGACAAGCCCGAAAGCGTCATCACCTACGACGTCGACATCCTGATTCCAGCCGCCCTGGAAAACGCCATCACCGCCAAAAACGCCGGAGAAGTCAAAGCCAAGCTGATCATCGAGATGGCCAATGGACCGACCTCGCCAGATGCCGAAAGGATCCTGAATGAAAAAGGCGCAGTTATAGTTCCCGACATCCTAGCCAATGCCGGCGGCGTGACCGTCAGCTACCTGGAACAAGTTCAAAATGCTTACAATTATTACTGGGAAGAAAACGAAGTCCTGGAAAAACTAAAAAAGATGATGCACGAAGCCTTCGAATCCGTTTGGGCCGAAAAGGAAAAATATGACACGACTTTCCGCCTGGGCGCCTACGCTTTGGCGGTCGAACGGGTAGCGCAAGCCATGTCTGACAGGAGCTAGCTAAAATACAATAAAACAGGCCGAATAAGCCTGTTTTATTGTTGGACAAAAATACCCTTGACAAATTTTAATTATTGGGTTATAGTTTAAAATCTTTGCCCTTTGAAAGGAGGTGAAAAAATAGTTTTTTATAGTAAAAATAGCAAAAACATCCACATCACAGCCGCTTGCGGCACAACCGATCCTACGGAGGAATACAGATGAAGAAATTGCTTTTGCTTGTCGCTTTGGTCACCCTCGCCCTCTCGGCTGCCCCCGCCCTCGCCGCGGACAACCTGGCCTACAAAGATGGCCTCAGTCTCGGCTTCGTTTTCGAGCAAAATGAGCACGACCTCGATATCGTCAAGGTCAAAACGTCCGGCTACGGCCCCAAACTGAGCTACGACTTGGCGGACATCGGCCTGCACGCCAGTGCCGGCCTGACGATCGAGACGCTCAAATCCGGCTACGAATACTACGATGGGAACGCGCCCCTCAGGGTCGATGACAGCGCCGCCGTCTCAGTGGAGCTGTCCAAGCGGATACATCAGTTCGAGAACAACTTCCAGCTCGGCGTTTACGGCAAATTCAAGTACCACTTCGGCAGCCCCGGCCACAACGCATCTGGCGACTACTATTATGAAGTCTATGACAATGATGGCAACGTCGTCGGCTGGGCTACCGAACAATTCGGCTCCACGTTCGAAATCCGCGACCTCAAGATCATTGAGGTAGGGCTGCTGGCGCAAAAAGACTGGGAAAACGTCCATCTTTACGCCGGGCCGGCGCTGCAACTCGTGCGTGCCAACCTCAAGGAAACCTACTGGAACACTGCCTGGGGCAGCGACACATACGGCTCAAGCCTCAAGGAGAAGTCCGTGGCGGCCGGCATCGCTGGCGCCAGGATCGATCTCGGCAGCGGCTTGTCGCTGAATGTCGATGCGACCTTCAAGGAAACGGCCTCATTCAGGGCTGTTCTGGAAAAAACGCTCTTCTGATATCACCTCGTCAGACGAACAAACCACCCCCTTACGCGAGTAAGGGGGTTTAATTTTGGCTTATTTTAGATAAATGACAACCAAAGGCCTTGACAAAATAACAAAATCATGTATAATTAAGTGTCTATTTAATAAAACACCTCTATGGCTCGACTAATTTTCGGCTATTTCATCATCCTGATCGGCTTTGCCGGATTAATCCTGCCGATTATCCCAGGCATCATCCTCCTGGTCATCGGACTCAATCTGGTCACTGAGGAGGGCGGCAAAAAAATCATCCAGGAGCTGAAAGAATACCGGCCCTTCAGCTGGTTCCTAGCAAAAATCGAAGTTTAAAAAATCTCGGACACTCGGCCGAGATTTTTTAATCATGTTTATATTTTGTCCAAATCTTCCAAGCGTACTGATTCCTCTTTAGTGAATTGCCCCACCCTGGTCCGCTCCAATGACGACATGTACGCAGCCGTGCCAAGCGCTTGGCCGATGTCGCGAGCCAGGCTTCGGATATACGTTCCCGGACCAGTGACCACTCTGATTCTCAATTCGGGCCAGGCGTAATCAAGCAGTTCGATCTCCTTGATCAGTACTGTGCGCGCCTTGAGCTCGACGGACTGGCCTTTCCTGGCCAGCTTGTAGGCCGGCCTGCCGCCGATCTTGATGGCACTGAAGGCGGGCGGAACCTGCTCAATCTCTCCGATAAATCCATCCAACACCTTTTTAATATCAACCTCAGCGGGCGGCTTTATGGCCGGCCCGTCATGCTTTTCTCCCTCGGCATCATCGGTCGTACTGCCCTGCCCTAGGCGGATGCCGGCAACATACTCTTTCTCGCTCTCGACTATCGATTGGATCTGTTTGGTCGATTCGCGACCGACCGCCACTACCAAGACGCCGCTTGCTAGCGGATCCAAGGTGCCGGCATGGCCGACGCGCC
This sequence comes from uncultured Gammaproteobacteria bacterium, assembly GCA_964443495.1. Lineage (GTDB taxonomy): Bacteria > Patescibacteriota > Patescibacteriia > Patescibacteriales > GWE2-39-37 > JAAXUA01. The sequence continues at coordinate 316,229 of CAYUCS010000001.1, read as the reverse complement.
GCTCACCGGTCGCCCGGCGGACCCGATTGACCACGTCATGCGAAGTCGGGCCGACCGGCTTATACACGGCGAATAGCCTCGGCTTGGGCCGGATAGCTTCTTGGCTCGCCATGGCTAAAAATTGACTTCCGCGCCGGGCAAAGCCAGCCGCGCCCGTTGGACCTCAGCCGTCGGCAGCGGATTGCCAGCCAGATTGATGGTGCGGACATTCTTCCAGCCGGAGAGATCATCCGGTAATTTCGTGATGCGATTGTCAGACAAGTTGAGCGAGCTCAATTTCGGCAGCTGCAGCAACGTCAGCGGCACTTCGCGATACAGGTTGCCGGCCAGCGACAAGCGCTCAAGGTTGGCCAGGTTGGCAATCTCGTTCGGCATCGTGTCGATCTGGTTGTTGCCATAATCGACCGACTTAAGGAACCGCAACTGCCCGATTTCCGCAGGAATGCCGGTCATCAGGTTGTTGCTGGCATCGAGCGATTCGAGCTGCTTCCATTTGCCGATTTCCGAAGGCAAAGCGCCGGTCAGCCGGTTATCGGAGACATCGAATGAAGTCACGCCCGACTGGTCGAAGATGCCGGTCGATAGGTTGGCCATGTTCTTGCCGCTCAAGTCCACCTTGCTGCCAGATATGACAGCTGGCTTATCGGCGCCATCGGGCTTTCCGCTGCCATCGGACACCTGCGGTTCCGTGTTGACTATGTTGCAGCCTGACAAGATGATCGCGAACGCTGCGAAAAGCAATAGGTTCTTTTTCATATCATTCAAATTATAGAATTAGCAGACGATCATTTAAGGACGATTTTGACGCTTGATACGCCCAGCTCTAGATTCAGCTCGACTTTCTTTTCGGCCTTATCGAAATCCTTGGTCGCGTAAGTGTCGTCGCCGAGCTTCTCGAAACCTGGCAAGTCGGCGCTGGTGAGGGCGGACTTCAGCACCGCTTTGACGCCGACGTTTTTCGGCACCTCGATATCGACAGAGCTGGCTCCGGCATTGATATCGACCTTGGCATTGGCTGCCTTGTCCCCCAACGCCAGATCGACCGATGAAGCGCCGGTATTTATCTTGACCGACTCAGCAACGACCCGCGTAAGGTCCAGTTCGAGCGAGGCAGCTCCGCCATCGATTGCCAGATCAACCGGGATATCTTTGGTAATCGCCGCCGACAAATCGTTCTTCCAGCCGCCCATCATCATGCCGCCTTGCCCCCAGGCCTCAACCGCAGCCACTTGGCGGCCATCGATAACCTTGGAGCTGGTGGAGACCTGGGCGAAGTTCGATACCAGGACGCCTTCGATCAGCCGTTCCGCCCCGCCTTGGACCTTGATCCTTCCGGCCCCGCCCCTGATAGCGATCTCGCCGCGCTTGGCCTCGGGTTCTTTGGCAATGGCATAGGAGACGCTATCCGATAACTGGCGACGTTCTTGCCAATCCCCTCGCCAACCCATCATGCTTGGACCGAAACCGATCGGGCCTCGCCAGAACATGGAACCGATAAGGAACAATACTCCCAACGTCACGACCACGCCGATAACCAACGAGGCCCAGCCCTGGCCGGTCATCAATGAGAGACCGACAAGTATTACCGCGATCGGCCACAAGAGCGACCAATCGACACTTATATCGTAGGGCAGCCAACCGGCGTTCCTGGCCAGAAAAGCCAAGCCGAACATGATGACGATCAAGCCGAAAAGCAGCCTGCCGAAATTGAAACCTCGGTTGCGATAATGGTGATGGTGGATTTCGCGGATTTTCTCTTCCGCCGATTTCACCTCCCCGGCATCATTATTATTGATAGGATCCATATGTTTGCACTTAATCCTTATTGATAATCAGATAAAGGCCGAGCAATATTATCAAGAGCGGCCAGATCACTCCCCAATTGATCCAATGGAAGATGAACGGCACCGTCTGTTCCAAGAGCATTATCACGCCGATGAATACCACTGCGCCGCCGAAAACATTCCTTGAACGCCAGCGCCAAGACCGGTTGGCGCGCACTTCTTCTCCCAGCGCCCTGGCTTTCTGCCCCACCTCCTCGGCGAATTCCTTGGCCTTGGCTCCGCGGTCCAGCTCCTCTTCCGTTCCCGATTCGAGAGGCATGATCACTGCCAAGATCAGGTAAAGGACGATGCCGACGCCATTGGTCAGAGCTAGCAGGATGAAAAGTATCCTGATCAGAGTCGCGTCGAGCTCATAATGCTTGGCCAACCCGCCACAAACGCCGAAGATGATTCGATCGGCCCGCGAACGGCGAGGCCTATTGGTTTGTTCAGTCATATTATTGTCTTATTATTTAAACTCCTTGGCACGACTATTTATTCAAACCGACCAACTTCAAGAACCTTTCTTTTTCCTGGCCCTTGATTTCACGGAAGCCTCCGGCCTTGATGTCCGCTAGCCTAATGTTGATTACCCGGATTCTTTTAAGCTCGTCGACATGGTAGCCGAGGGCCTGGCACATCCGCCTGATCTGATGCTTCTTGCCTTCAGTCAGGATGATGCCGAATTTCCTGTCGCCAAGCATCCTGGTCTTGCAAGGGCGGGTCAGGTAGCCGTCATCGAGCTTGACTCCCTGTTCCAGCTGTCGCAGCGTCCGGGGCTCGAGCTTCTTGTTGACCGTAACCTCGTACTCTTTTTCGTGCCAGACATCCGGGTTGAGCAGCCTATCGGTAATCCGCCCGTCGTTCGTCAGGATGATCAGGCCGGACGAAGCCTTATCTAGCCGGCCGATCGGAAAAACCTTCTCTTTCGTCTTGAAAATATCGGCGATACTTTTCTCTTTGCCTTGCGGGCTGTGCGTAATGATACCTTTGGGCTTATGGTAAGCCAGATAAATGAAGTTTTCATTAACGTCGACGTCGACTTCGTCCGATTCTCCGACCATCTGCCCAGGCTCTGCCAGGCGGCCATTGATCCTGATTTTGCCCGCCTTAAGCAGCCGATCAGCCTCCTTGCGGCTGCTGATCTTCTTCAAAGCCAGATATTTGTTGATTATAACCGGATAAATACCGCGTTCGTTTTTCATAATATTCAATGCGCCAGGGCAGCGCTTTCGCCGGCAACGTAACCGGTGCTCCAGCAGATCTGCAGATTATAACCGCCCGTCGGGCCATCGAGATCCAGGACCTCGCCAGCGAGATATAAGTTATCTACGACCAGCGACCGCATCGTCTTGGGCACGACCTCGGACAGGGCGACTCCGCCGACGGTGACGATGGCCTTGTCGAAGCCGCCGACGCTCCTGACCTTGAAACGGAAGTCCTTCAGCAGGCAGACCAGCCGCAAGCGCTCTTCCTTGGTAATCTGATTGACCCTCTTTTCCGGATCGATGCCCGAAAGACTGATGATGACCGGAGCGATCTTCGGCGCCAGCAAAGTCGAAAGGCCGTTGCGGAACTGCTTGTTGTTGTTCGCCTGGAAATCGCTTTGCAACCGATGATCGAATCTGAACTGTTCCAAAGCTGGAAAAAAATCGATGGAAATCTCGACTTCGCCCGGCAAGGCCTGGCTGACTGCCTTGCTCAGATCGTGGATAGCCGGACCGCTCATGCCGTTCGCGGTGAATATGGCGTCGCCGAACCTCGAGTCGATGCGCTTCTTTCCAGTAAAGGCGCTAATGGAAACGTCATGAAGGCTCAAGCCTGAAAGCTCGGAAATCAACGGGCTGTTGAGCACCAACGGGGCCAAGCCTGGTAACGGCGCGACGATGCTGTGGCCGACAGACTCGAGCCATTGCCAAGCATCGCCTGATGAGCCGGTGGCCGGATATGACTTGCCACCGGTGGCGATAACGAACCGGTCCGCTTCGATCGCCTGGCCATTGGCCAGAATCGCCTTCATTATCCTGCGACCGTCGATAACCAGATCGCGGACCGGAACACCGGCTTTGAATTCGATGTTGGGGTGCCTGGCATGCTTCCACAAGGCGTCAAGCACGTCCTGCGAGCGGTCACTCACAGGAAACACCCTGCCTGCCCGTTCGGTCTTCAGCTTGACTCCTCGACGCTCGAAAAAATCCATTACCGACTCGGGACTGAAACGATGCAGGGCTGAAAGCAGGAATTTGCCGTTCTTGCCGTATTTGGCAGCCATGCCCCGTGGTTCGTCCGTGGTATTTGTGATATTGCAACGAGCGCCGCCGCTTGCCAGCAGCTTGATGCCGGCACGGCTGTTCTTCTCGATCAAAACCACGCGCGCTCCCAATTCGCCCGCTCTTCCGGCGGCCATCAAGCCGGCCGGCCCGCCACCGATAATCGCTACATCGTATTTCATCTTTTTATTCCTGTGTAAATTACTATTTTCTTGATATAATTAAGTCATGATACCACCCCTAGCCAAACTCATCACGCTGCCCGCTTCGACGCTGTATGCGTTGCTGTTTCCCGTTGCCGTCATCGAAGGGCCGATCATCACGGTAGTGGCCGGTTTCCTGGGCGCCAACCATATCGTCAATATCTATATCGTCTATTTCATAATGGCCGCCGGCGATGTCACTGGCGACTGCCTCTACTACGCGCTCGGGCGTTTCGGAGGTCGACGCTTCCTTGACCGCTGGGGTCATTTTTTCGGTTTTTCCACTGAAAAGATCGCATCGATGGAAAGCCATTACCGCAAGCACAGCGGCAAGACCATCCTGCTCTCTAAGATTACCCATGGCATCGGCCCTGTCTTCCTGGTGGCTGCCGGCGCCAGCGGTGTCAGCTTCAGGCAATTCATCGCCTATAGCTCCCTCGGCGCCTTTCCGATCGCACTGATTCTTATGCTTATCGGCTACTTCTTCGGGCAGGCTTATATGAGCATCAGCCGCTACCTTGACTGGTTCGGCTTTGCCGCTTCCGGCATCGCCATCCTTATCTTCATCGGCTACCGGCTGCTTGTCCGCGCTGCCAAAAGATACGAAGAGAAGCTTTGAAGCATCAGCCGGCAAAATCCTTGATTGCCCGCGCAACCTCGTCAAAATCATTGAGCACCAGGATATGATCCGACTCAGGCAGTATGATCAGCTTGGTGTCTTTTATTTTCTTGTCCATTATCAAAGAATTCCTTACTGGGAAAATCGAGTCCTTGGCGCCGTGCATGATCAATGTCGGCTTGGATATTTCCGGCAAAAAATCCTCCCAATCCGGCACGTAAGTCTGCCGAGTGCAATAAAGATAGACGCGCAAGGTCGTATTGCTGACATCGGCGATCATCCGCGGAATGTTCCAGTCGCCCGACCCGGGATACTTGCCGTAATCGACATGCTTGCCAGGCGCCGCCTTGAATGGCAGCAGCCTGAAAATACCGGTCACGAGAAGCAGCGGACGAATCAGCTGAGACACTAGCCGCTTCTTGACGGCGAAATCCGGGCTCAGAAAAACGATTTTTTCAACCGCATCCTGATGCCTGCTCAAATATTCCAAGGCGATCAAGGTGCCGAACGAGTGGCTGATCAGGATAAAGCCTTTGAGTCCGAGATGCGCGACTAAGGCGTCCAGGTCATCGGCGAAATTCGTCATGGCGTAGTCGTCATAACGTTTCGGCTTGGCTGACTTGCCGTGGCCCCGCAGATCGAAGGTTACGACATTGCAGCTCTTCTCGAACAAGTTCTCGTACCTGACCCACGCTGAAGAGCTGCCGGACAAGCCATGAACGAAGACCAGCGTCTTGCGTCCCGCCTCAAGCTGGTTAGTCCGGTAATAGATGCCTCTGCTTTCTAAAAAAAACTCTTTCATAAGCTTAGCGCTGAATAATAAACTTGCTCCATCTTGTTGGCGCTCTCCTGGATATCGTAATCCTGGCTCATCGCCAGGCTCCGCTCGCCCATATCGCGCCGCAAACTCTCGTTAGAAATCAGCTTGAGCGCTTGCCGCGCCAAGTCTTGCGGATCGCCAGTGACAAACAAGAAGCCGTTGCCATCGACAAAAAAGCGCGAAGCGCTCATCTTGGCGTCGGAAATGAGAACCGGCTTGGCGCAGGCCATTGCTTCCAGCACCACCATCCCTTCAAGTTCAGCCAATGACGGCAGAACGAAGATGTCGCAAGCGTTATAGGCCGCGATCTTATCCTCGTCGCTCACCATGCCGAGAAATCGCACCTTGTCGCCAAGCCTTAGGCTCTCGGCCAGATTTTCCAGCTTAGGACGCTGATGGCCGCCGCCGACGATCAGTACTTGGACATCGCTGTGCTCCTTAATGATATATGGCACTGCCTCAATCAAGGTGCCGACCGACTTCTCAGGATAAAGGCGGCCGACGAACAACAACTTGACCGAGCCCTTTGATAGTTTGAAGCGCTCAAGGAAATCTCCGATGGGCTGAGGCTTATACTCTTCAGTATCGATGCCGTTACTGATCACGACCGATGGCTTGTCTTTGCGGCAGAGATTATGGAGCAATTCCCTGGCCAATTCGGAAGGATATATGACGATTTCAGCCTTGCCGTAAATCCAAGCCAAGTAGCGGTTCCACAGATTAGCCAGGAGGGGCTGGGCGAATTTCGGAGCGTCGGTAAACAGATTTTCCGGCTGCGAATGAGAGTGAGCAACGATCTTTATCTTGAGCGACCTGGCCGCCTTAACCGCGACCAGCGCTCCGGACATAGGCAGGAAAATATGCACCACGTCGATCCCTTCCTTGCGCAGCACTTCCTTGATTTCATTGATGGTCGGGAAGGCTAGCCGCCAGCCCCCAGATTTTGGCAACGGCAAACTGCGGAAACGATAAGCCATCATGCCTTGATATGGCCCGCTGTCAGGATGTTCCGGGGATTTGGAGCCGATAAACACAACCTTATGCCCCCTGGAGCTGAGCAATTTACTGAACCGTAATGCTGAAACCAGGACCCCAGCCTTGTAGTCACCGATAGGGTCGCAGATTATGGCGATATTCAATCTTTTCTTCTCGGTCATTTTCACACAATAATCGCTAATATTAAAATAATATACCTAATTATATTGTACTCCTACCACCGGATAAAATCAAACTCGATACAAAGCGACGGCCTCCACGGCCTTAACCGCGTTTTTGACCATGAAAAAGGCCGCCCCTGATGGTGGGGCGGCCTGCTCGAAAGAACTAGCGGAAAAGGGCCTCGACGCGGTCGAGAACGAGTTTGGCATTATAGACGGGAGACAGCTCCGCATCTAGAACGATATAATTCGGCACCTTCGACACCTCTTCAAGAAAAAGACGACGTTGGAGACTGAGGTCGATCCGACTGAAGAAATCGACGATCTGCTCTCCGGTCGCGCCATCGACTTGCTTCAGCAGCGAATCATTACTGGACGGGTCAAGCAGCCGCTCGATCTGCAATCTTGCCGCAGGCGCCCCCATGTCCAGAAAAACTACGATATCGGGAACAATCTCTACCTTCTTGTAGTGGTCGAGCCAGACGGTTCGTGAAAACTTTTCGATACCCTTGATCTCGCCACGCCATTCTAGGCCGAACATCCGAGCATTGACGATATTGGCAGTAGTAAAGTTCTTACAGACGCTAAGCTTGCCCTCATCCTGCTCTTGCCGGATCAAGGCACAAACCGCGGCGCGCACCGACAAATCGAACAGATAGTTGTCACGCGAAAAACGCTCCAGCTTCTTGGCCGTTGCCAGATGCGAAGCTCCGCCAAGTACGGCTCGGGCCAGGTCAGGACTGATATGCTGGCTTATCTCACGGCCGCGGACTGATGATTCGGCGCAGATCTCTTTGATCAGCTCCACTGCGAAGCCGCCGCCGCCATAAATCGTTTCAACCGCCACGAATGCTGCCTTCTTCTTTTTTCCACTCCTCATTAAAGACCTCCTCCAGAGTATTGGTACTGCATCTTGCGCTATCGCGCAAAGCCCGTTTCCTTGTTTGAAAGTACGGCACAAAGTTTAAAAATATCACTTTAACGCCTGGCTGTCAATGCTATCACCTAAACAAAGCACCCCCGCGGATGGCCGCGGAGGTGCGTGAATCGCCTTTCTTTTACTTAAGGATATCTTCGACGTCCTTGATTTCTTTCAAGATATTCCGCTCGGTCGTATCGATCGAATCGCGCAAGGACTGTTTCATCTTAGTGCTTTCTTTCCTGACCTCGGTAATGCGCTTATACTGGTCGATTTTGGAAACTTCATCGTCGACCATCTGTTTCAATCCGGCCATATTCTGGTGCAGCACGTCCTCTACCTCGACGGTCTCCTTTTTCAATTTCTTGCGCAACTTGCCGCTCAAGAGCATGACCAAAGCGACGATCAGGATGATCATGAACAGCAGGCTGGTAATGACCGTAAAATAGTTGATGACGAACGATCCGAAGGTGGCGAATACCGGCGGCGTCACCAAGAAGCTGATTTTCTGCGTCGGCACGCTCTTCAGGCCGTTCTCATTTTCGCCTTCGGCCCAAGCGAAGTAGCGGCCATTGCGCAGGCCGGCATCGCTAAGATAGAACCAGTTGCCGTTCTTGTCGCTATGCACGACTTTGGCCGCGATCTTGCCGGCCTCGTCCTGAATGTAAATGTTCACCAAGCTGTTCGGCAGGGCCGTGCCGTTGGCGAAAAACTGCTCTGACGGCTTGATTTCCTTGGAGATGTTCTTGATAACAGGGGTCTCGATCGGCTGGATGACGAATTCGATCGTCTGGTCGGTCTCGTTGCCGGCCTTGTCCAAGACTTTGATCAAAGCCGTATGGTCGCCGTAACCCAGCTGGGCTAACTCGACGCTCAGGCTCTCTTGCGATTCATCCTCGGCGATGCTGTATTTGTTCTCTTCCAAGCTGTTGACATAGACTTCATACGACTGGACGCCAGAGATATCATCCTTGGTCTTGAAAAGCAGCCGCGGCCAGTTGCCCGCATCGGTCTGTTCGACTTTGATGGTAAAAGGCTTCGGCCTGACATTATCGATCATCACTCGGTAATGATCCGTCGTGCCCCATTTCTTGCCGTCAAATAATTTGACATGGAGATACCATATCCCATTATCGACATTGTCATAAGACTTGGAAGAAACCAATCCGGCCGATTCCGATTTGGGATCGAAGTTCAATTCCTTATTGAAATCATAACTGACTCCGGTCACGCCGCTTGGAACTTCCCAGGCGAATTCGACGTTATTCTTGGCATACCACGTATTCTGATCGGGGTGGCTCGCCGAAACGATATTAGGCTTGTTGTATTCGTCAGTCACGACCGCCGCCTTGTCATCCTTGATGACCAATGGCTTAGTGCCATCAGCCGTTTCCTTGAGGGCTGACTCCGACACCACGCCTTCTTTGGCGGAAATATTCAAAGAGGCGCTGCCCATGGTCTCAAGGACATTCGTTCCCTTGCCGTCATTGGCCAAGATAGCCCCGGAAGAGAATCTGACCTGGGTAGTGCCGACCGCCTTAGCCTTGAAAGTAACGGAGATAATCTTGCCCGACTGGCCGGAAAAGCCCGGAGGCGTCAAACCGCCGCCGAAGCTGACCGTGCCGGCGCCATTGGAATAGCTCGGCTCAGCCGGCCACATAGTGAAGATAGAACCGCTCTTTGAAGTGCCGACGACTTCCAGAAAGCTCTTGTCGAAATTCAAGACGCCTTCAGCGGCATTAATGGCGTTGCCGCCAGTATAGGCCTTGATTGTGATCGTGATCTTGTCGCCGATGACGTAAGTGCCCGTAGCCGGGGCGACATAGAGCGAGGCTCCCGCCGCTAACGCGGGCGAGACCAAGCTGAAATTCGCAGCCACCAGCGCGAAAAGCGCTGACAAAACGATTAAGGGGTTCTTCTTATTGATTTTCATCTCCTTGATTTAATTGCTTTACATGGTTGGCCGGCGCCTGGATTTCATCTTGCGATAAGCGAACCCGGCTGCAGCCATGACTATGATAAATAATATCACAAAAGGCACGAATCTCATAGGCGACTTTGGCGTCTGAACCGGTCCTTTGATGAAATACTCCTCGATGCGCTCATTGCCTGCCTTATCGACGGCTTTGACCTTGATATTGCTTGATAAAGTCTGGTCTTCGAGGACATACGGAGTGCTTGCCAGCTTCCATTCAGTAGCGGCCGGCTTGACCTTGAACCAGTCAAACCAGGAAGGTTCGCTGGCACTATCGTCGAATCTGGTTTCAAGCACCTCGTAGTGGTCGATACCAGACTGCTTGTCCGTGGTATTGAAAATGAGATAGTTCTTGCCGTTATACATCGACTGGCTGCGCTGGATCTCGATTACGAAAGGCTCCGGCGCAACGACGTCATCGTTCTTGAGCGCATCCCATTCTTTCCTCTGCTCAGGCTGCTGCTCGGTAATGGTGAGCTCAGCGCCCTTCAGGGCCATCTTAGCCTCGGTGCCAAGCCCGTCATTCAAGAGGACTTGGGTGCCGTCCAGGAAATCGATCCTTGCCACAGGCTTCGGCACGGCATCAGCCTTGAAATTATTCACTTTGAAGATCATCTTGCCGACAATGTTGCTTTCTCCCGGGTCGCCCGGTATCTTGCCGCAATAGCCGCCAGGGATGCCTCCGGTAAATCTGACCACTTTTTCATGATTAATGTTCTGCATGTCGCCGGTCTTTGGCAGGTCGATCCATAAAGACAAGATCGACTCGCCGCCGCTGAAATCGACCATCTCAAGATAGTCCTTGTCGAAGCCGACCACGCCCTGGATCGTATTGATGCACTCGTCGCCGCCATCCAGATCGACCTTGATATCGACAGCGAAGACGTCGCCGAATCCGTAGCTGCCGCTAGACGGCGTCAAATATATGGTTGCCGCACGAGCAGCCAAGGCGGGAGCGGCTAATAAGCTTGCAAAAATGAATATTTTGATAAGATTTTTCATTTTATCTTTGAAAACCTGCCTGCCGGCAGGCGGGTTAAAAATTAGAAATTGAAAATTAATTTCCCTACCCTGTCCAATTATAAAGCATGATGCTGAAATCGATCAGGTCGACTTTCTTGTTGCGGTTCTGGTCGGCACAGGTGTTGTCGGTGCCCCAATAATAGAGAAGGATGGAAAAATCGACGAGATTGGTCTTCTTGTCCTTGTTCAAGTCAGCCTTGGGGCAAGGTTGGGCGAAGCCACCTTTGCCGACATAGAAGCTGACCGCCTTGGAAAATCCGCTTTTGATGATATTGTTGGCTCCCTTCTGTTCGAACGAGGCTTTGACGATATGATATGCTTCTGACTCCAGCGGGGCGGTATTGAAATTCAGGGTCCACTCTCCTTTGTTTGAACTCTGGGTCTGCTTGATGACTTCGGTCTCGGAATGGAAGACGACCGAAACATCGCTGGTCGGCACGGTCTGGCCGAACACCTTAAGGATCTCGCCCTGGCCCACGGTCGGCTTGTCGATATCGATGCTCGGTGACAGGTACGCGCCAGAAACCGTCGTAACGGCGCCTGAGGCGACGCGGAAAGTCAGGGTCTGCAAGGCCGACTTCAGGCCCTTGCTGTCCTCAGCCCATAACCCCAGCCCGATGACTCCAGGAGTGATCGTCTCGCTTTCGAAATAGAAATCGGCCTTCGGGTCAGCCCTGACGATGCCGATGGTCTTGCCGTCGATCAGGATGTTGACGTCGGAACCAGGGTAAGCCTTGCCGTTGACCACCACTTTGGTGGCCTTCGGTGCCGTGTCCGAACCAGGCACGAAGCCGGCCGGAAAACCGCCTCCGCCCGTGCCGCCGCCTCCGCCCGTGCCGCCGCCTTGGGAGCCGGCGTTACCCGGCTCGGTCAAGCCGACGCTGGCGCAGCCAGTAATTACCAGGTTGCAATTCGAAGCGCACGAAAGGCTGCCGGTGTTATATCCGAAAGTCTGGCAAGTGCTCGAGCCGACATCCGAGCCATCGCACTGCTCGAAACCCTCCTTTACGCCGTTGCCGCAAGTACTGCAAAAAGTGGTCAAGATTTGGGAGCAATCAAATGGCACGAGGCTATTCGAGCAAGTCAATTCTCCTTGCTCGAAAGGAACTCCGCCGATGCCAAGATGATCCTGGCAAGTCTGTCCGCCGAAGTCGGTCAAGTCACAGGCCTCGCCGAAATCCAAAAAGGCATCACCGCAGCTAGCCTCAACAGTCACCGTAGTCGTAGCGATGCTGACCGCCAAGGCGTCAGCCAATGGCCAAAACAATTGGCAAATCAATAACAAAAATATGGTTAACGAACGCAAACGCATAAAATGGCTCAAAGGCAGTTATCCAAGACGCTAACTGCGCGTGTATAAAAGAGGGTCCGTGGCCGGATCAGGATCAGCGGCTTATCCTTAATTGCGCCGATCGTTATCGTTATGCTGGGAAACCTTGGTACCGACCCAGCGCCAGAAGCTTGTCTTCAGATTATTGGTCTGCTTAGACATCGCCTTGGCAACCGGCCTGATCGGAGCGAAGAATTGAGCCACTAGCAGGATAAAGCCCTTGCCTGTCAAGCGCCAGATCCTGATCTTTATCAAGAAAGCCAAGATGATAATAGCAGCGACGAGGTAGCCGGCCATGAGCAGCCAAGGCAATAGGCCGAGGCTCGGCCCGCCGTTGGGCAATTCGCCCGGTTTGGCGATGGTGAAAGCGATTTCATAGACGTTTACTATGTCGTTGCCCTTATAGACCTTGACCTTGCCCCAATATTGCCCGATGCCGAGCTTGGTCGGGAAATGGGCGGCGACTTCCTTGGTCGAGAACGAGGGTATCTTTTCGATCGATTTGTCCACCAGATTCTCAAGCGTCTTGGTCTTGGAAATATCCAAAATCTCCAAAGCGACCTTGGACGGAGCCGTTTCTACATTGCCGATATTCTCGATATTCAAGACGACGGTAGCACGATGAAGGAAGGCACTGAAGATCTTCCAGTTCCAGGGCCACTCAAGCATCTCGAAATCCGGGATGGCGGCGGTCTTTACCACGAAGTCGCTGTTGGCGACATTGGTAAGGGTCAAATCGATGTCCACGCGGGCACCAAGTGCGATGGCCACGCCAGCGCCGCCAGCATTGGCTGAGGCGACCTTGATATTGATACTGCCTTTGTAATTGCCCAACTCGGCACTCTTAGGCACATTGACCGTCACGATCATCGGCACTTGGACCTCGCCCTTCGGCAGAACGAACTCCTCGCCCTTGTCGATCGTAATCCAGGGGGCGATTTCCGGAGCGTTGACCTTGATGGTTGCTCTAAGGTCTTCATCAGCTGAAGAGCGCAAAAGGGTGATCTGCTGTTCGAAGCGGGACCCCGGCACCAGCTGCTGGTTCTTCAGATAGGGCGGCGAGATGCCAAAACCGGCCGAAGCGCTCTTGGCGTACCCCAAAAGGCACAGCGCTACTGCTATGGTTCCGAAAAAATTGATTATTATACCCTTTTTCATTATTGGAATACCCTCTCGATTAGATTTCGTAAATATATATCAGATGAGGCCGCTTGCCCTCCTTCTTTTTCGGAGAAAAAATCTTGCGCTTGGACAGGAAATCCAGACGTCCTTGCTGTTGGGAGATTTCCAAAACTTTCTTTTCCGGCAAATTCGGAATCGGAAAGCCGACACTGATGATCAAGGTTCCGGGCTTGCACTCGAATTTGAATTTCTTCGGCAGTTCGCGCAGATATTTGACCCCCAAATAGCAATAAATCACGTTCGCTCGGCTGACATCCAGATTGTAGAGCCGCTTCTGATACAGCACCTTGATATCAAGCAGCCTGATCATGACCTGTATCCGCTCAAGCAGATAAAGCAAGAAGTCGTTCTCTACGCCGACCAAGGTAGCGTTCGGAAAAGCCTTGCCGACGAAATAAAGGAAGCCGGACTTGCCGCAACTTAACGAGTAAATTACCGGGTTCTCCTTAATCTTGTTCTTTTTCAATTCATCAATCAAGGTCTCAATCACCCAGGGACGCGAGGAAACGACCGGCGCAAAGCCACGCAGAAGCAGGTCAAAAGTAAATCTGATCAGATAATAAAAGAACGAAAAAACGATTGCCCCATAGACCGCGATTTGGACCTTGTTCATATTCTAAAAATTCGCCCAATACAAAAAAATATATCCCGCAAATATATATTAATATTCCTTTATATTATACTATAATCCACTATCATTTTTCAAGGAGAAAAATGCCTTGATTTTAACCCTTTTTTTAATGATATTAAGGCTAAGATTAAAGTTTTACACAAAAGAGGCGCCCGAAGGCGCCTCTTTCATATATATTGCAGATAATTTTTACCAAGTTCCGCCAGCGTTAATAAGAGGCGTAAAGGTGTTCGTGCCAGTATAATCTCCCGAAGGCAGTAAGGCTGGGATGGCAATGCCCCAGTAAACCGGCCTGGTCACATCAGCTGCACTGGTCGGCTTATTGGAAAGATTCAAGGTTTGGGGAGTGGTTGAAGACAAGTTGTAGGTCAGCGATCCATAAACAGCAGTTGATAAATCGTATTTCTGATTATTTTCCGCAATGTGATTACCGCCATTAGACATCCACGTACCCTCAAACTGACTGGCCAATGGACAGTTGCCGTAATTCAAGACAGTAGTAGTTGCGTTGTAAGCGCCGGTATTCTGCCCAGCTTGCAAAATTCCATAAGGAATAGTTAACTCGGAAACCTCTAGCGCAGGGGCAACGATAACCTCCTTACCGGAACTTGTTGCTAAGCTTGATGACAAAGTTTCGTCATAAGCGAATATTGCAGCTATCCAGTTATTGCTCCAATAAGGATTACCATCTGAACCATCGCCATTGGTCGGCAAGGCATGATATGCTAAGCCGACACTGCAGGCGACAGTGGCTACCGTATCAACACCGCCAGAACAATCACTGACATTGCACGCTGCTGCAGTCGCTTTGTAGCAGTTATTGTCATCAGCTGCACAGCCAGCACCGCCAGCTACCGCTGAATAATATATCGTGCTAGTGGCATCAACTATATCAGCGCAGCCGTTGTTATCCGTAACGGAAGTAGAGGTCGCCCAAACGGTTTTAGCGCCCGCACCCTTAATATTCAAAGTAATATCACTTACATTATTAAAAGTTATGTTGCTTACAGCGGGAGCCACATTATTGGTAGTAATTACGCTAGTTCGAGAATTGGCGGCCGAGGCTAATTCGTGCCAATCCTTGACGAAAGCATAGTATGAGGAGGTGCCATGAGCCATCGGCACCGGGCTGGTGTAGGTGCAGGAAACGGTAGCACCGGTCGTAGTGCCGGTGCAGAGCGTGGAGGCGGCACAACCGGTAGTCGTTGACCAGCTATTGGTGCTGCAGACATTCATAGTCAGGGTATCGCCGCCGCCTTGGACGTCAGTGTCACCGACACTGCCCTCGATCGTAAAGATGCCGCCCGGATCCTTGTTATCGTCGGTCGTGGCCACGGCCGTAAAGGTCGGAGCATGATTGACATAATATGGAGAGCCGGAATCACCCGAGCCGGAATTGCCGACGGTGGTACACTGGGCTTGGGTAGCATGATTATCGCAGACAAAGGCCGCCCAATCTTTGGTTTCACCGCCAGGATTAGCCACATTGGAATAAGTGCAGGACGCTTGGGCGGTGTCGGCGGTTAGGCCTGAGACGCAGTTGATGGTGTTACCCGCACTGCAGGTAGGCGCGGCGCCGCCGGCACCGGGAGTGGCCGTGGCCGTGCTGTCGCAGACAATCAAATAATAGCTGTTGTTTTCCGGATCATCAGCCGTACCGATGAAACTGATATTGGCGCCGACATTGACCGGCGAGGTCGAAGAAGAAGTCGGATTTTCAGCCGCATTGACCGTAAAGGCCGGTGCGGCATTCTTGACCGTAACCGAACTAGTGGCAGTGTCGACTTGAGCTAAAGCACTGTTAAGCCAGCTGATCGTCAACAAATCAAAACGCATGTTGAAAAACACGGCTGAAATGATAATATTGAGAATCAAAAAACCGGCCACGACGGGATACGATCGTTTGAGTTGTTTTTTAATTGCTTGCGACATGCATGGGGAATATTAATAAATTAATATTTGAAAACAATTACACAAAAATATTCCTGAAGAAATCTTCTATTGATATTTTACCACATTTTACGTTTCAGTGACAACAACTTTTTTTTGTCTAACCTTAAATTAATTTTTTGGTTGAACATAGCTCCTGAAGCTGTTCCAGGAAACTTTGGCCTCATTGGTCATCCGCAGGTACTCCTCCGCTCGCTGCTTGTCCGCAATGACGGCGTTGTGCAGCTTGACGACAAAGACGTGCTCGGGCAGCTCCTTGATGGCCTGCAGCTCCGGCTTGGCCGGCTTCTGCTTTTCCCATTCTTTTTTCGAAAGCAAGGTGACGGTAAAGATCGGCGTGCCCGCTTCGCCTGGCAAAGCATACAAAAAATCAATCGATTGGCCGGTCTCGCGGGTGGCATATTTGCCTTCCCACGATTCCGGAATGGCCAAACTGCCGATGTACGGCGTTTGGAATAGGAAGGAGATGCGAGAGAACTTCGGTTCCTTCGGGGCTGCCGCCAATTTCGCAGCCACCACCCTGGCCTCCTCATCGGCTGCTTGCTCATTGCTGAAAAGCCGATGGCTAATGCGTGAGAATATCCCCTGCTCCGCCGCCTTTTCCGTGCCGGCCGCGCCTTGACTGCCTGAAATCATGCGCTCATGCTGCGAAACCTGGTACAATGCGTAAAACGAAAGCACATTGAGCATGACTAATAACAAGTAAGCCAAGGCTCGGACGTATTTGTTCTCAAGCGGTTTCATCTATTTGTATCTGATGGCGTCAAGCGGACTCAGGGAGGCGGCACGCCGGGCCGGATAGACGCCGGTCAAGAAGCCCATGACGGCGCCGAAAGCGGCGATCATCAGCAAGAAAGGTATCGGAAAGCGGAACAAGGTGATGGCAGTGCCGCCCATGCGGGTAGCGATCGAGTTCAACAGGAAATTCAACGACAGGCCGCCGGACACGCCGATGGCGATGCCGACCACGCCGCCTAAAAAGCCCATGACGATCGACTCGGATAAGAACATGACCTTGATATTGGTCGGCGAGCCGCCGATGGTGCGCATGATGCCGATTTCGTTGGTTCTTTCCATCAAGGTGACGGTCATGGTGTTGAACATGCCGATGGCCGACACGACCAAAGCGATGCCGCCGAAGATCGCCAAAATGATCTGGATGCCGCTGAAGATCTTATTCGCCTGTTCGACCGTCTTGGACAAGGCGGTCACGACATACCCCTTCTTAATGATGGCGTCCTCGGCGCCGGTCAAGAACTCATTGCTCTCGACCTTGACGCGGGCGCTTTCGTAAGTGTTGACTGAAAATTTCGAAGTCAGCTCGGAGAGCGGCACGAAGGCGTAGATCGAAGAGGCGTCATCGACGACGCCGACGACATCATACTCCTTGCCCAGCGGAACCTCCTGGACATCGTCGGCCGTATTGCCCGGAACGAACACTTTGAAGCTGACGCGCTTGCCGATGATCGCCTTGGGCTCGATTTCGAATAGCTTCAAAGCTGCCGTCGACAGGACGACCTTGTTCGATTCGCCAGTATTGAACAACGAGCCTTCAAGCGGCACGACGCCGGCATATTTGAAATAATTGGGATTGACGCCGCGCACGAAGATGCTGCCAGTCAGCTCGCCGAACTTGACCAGCGAGGTGTAGCTGGTCATCGGCGCCACATCCATGACGTGCTCGACCTTGCCGAGCATTTCCAAGCTCTTCTTATCCAAAATGACCGCCTTTGATGAAGGCGCATTGACGTTCAAGCTCAGCAAAGCCTCGCCGAAGACGATCTTTTCCAAAATGATGCCTTGGAGGCCGTAACCCAGGCCGACCAAGACGACCACGGCGGCGATACCGACGCCAATGCCAAGAATCGTCAGCCAGGTTCTGGCTGGCCGGGTCTTGAACATGCGCGTGGCTAATCTGGCAGTGTCTTGGACTCTCATATATACATTTACAATTTTAGTGTCCTCCCTTGTCCTCGGTTTCCAATCCTTGCATCAACAACTTCTCGAAATACTGGGTCAAGCGGTTGGCCATCTCTTTGTCGAAACCCAAGCCGCCCTTGTCGACCGGCGCCATCAGCGATCCAAGGAACTCATCCATCTTCTTCAAGCCGGCTACGCGGTTGTAGACCGTGTCCTTGAGCCGCCGCTTCTGCGTCGCGGTTACGGCGTGGCCGTATTCATCCATCATATACTTGACCAGCTTGTTGATCAGGTCCTTGTCGGTATCGAAAAAATTATTGCGCTCCAGGCGCCGGCGATAGCGCCGGATGTCCTTGGACTGGGCCAGGATCTTGTCTATCTTCTCGGTCATGACTTCGGCCAAGCCGGGCTTGACCCCGACGCCGCCATCCTTGAACTCTTTGACCAAAAGCGCGTAGAAATTCTCGGAATTCATCTTGCCGTCAATCATCAGCTTGGAAATATCCTCCAAGCGCTGCAGCTGCTCGAAAGTGAAATCCTGCGTCAGGTAGTTGATGATGCTCTTCACCTTGAGCTCGCTCGGCGACAAGTACGGATGGACTTTGACCAACTGCTCCATCTCGGTAATCAGATTCTTCTGCTGGTCCACGCGGGCGATCTGCTTCTTCTCCGGATTCGGCACGATGCGCACCACCCGGCCGTCCTTGATGTAGATGACGCGATGGGCATACGGCAGGTACTTGGCATCATGGGTAACCAGGATGATCGTCTTCTTGTCCTTCTGATTGATTTCATTCAGGGTGTCCATAACCTGCCCGGCCGAGATCGAGTCCAAGTTTCCGACCGGCTCGTCGGCCAGGAGGATTTCCGGGTCGTTGACGAAGGCGCGGGCGACCGAGACTCTTTGGGTTTGGCCGCCGGACAAGGCTTCGGGCAGCTTGTGACCGTGCTTGCCCACGCCGAAACGGTCAAGCAGTTCCTGGGCGCGTTTCTTGCGGATGCTCGGGTGCACGCCCTTGAAGATCAGCGGCAGGGTCACGTTATCGGCGATGGTCAGTGAAGGAATAAGATAAAAAGCCTGATACATAATACCGATGACCGAAGTCTGATAATTCACCAACTCTTCGGCGGTATAGGCATAAGGATTCTCCCCTTTGACCATGACTACGCCCTCGGTCGGCGGCAGCACGCCCAGGATGGTATATAGGGTGGTCGACTTGCCGCAGCCGGACGGGCCGAAGAAGATGATATACTCGCCAGGATAGATTTCCATGCTTGAGTTATCAGCGGCTCGGAATTCGTTCTCCTTGCCCTTGTTGTAGATTACGCTCATGTTCTTGATGCGGATAATCGGTTCTATCATATGCTTATTTCTTCTTTAACCAGCCGAAGGTGCCTTCGAAGTTCTTGATGATAAGGTCCAAGATGCTTTGCTCGCGTGCCGGGGTCAACATGGTGTAGTCTTCCGACTTGGAGCGGTTCTTGGTCTTATCATAGCACTCGATCCAGAACTTATAGACCGTGGCCGGTTGGAATTCGGTCACCACCTGGACGTGGTTAGTGATATAATCTTCTTCTTTGGGCAACGTGCTCGCATCCTTGCTCGAGGCCAGGCCCTGGCCGTAGAAGAATTGGCACATCGAGCCTTCATCGGTGCGCCAGCTGATAATCGTCTGGGTCTTATTCTCGGTACCCGGATAAAGCGTCGATTCGGTGTTGACCTTTGAGATTACCGGCGGCTGGATGTCCTTGATGGTCGTGAAGGTGATCGGCTGCGAGACCGTTTTCTCGCCCTGCTCGTTTTCCACTTTGATGATAGCCGAATAATAGCTATCGAATTTCAGATTCTTCAGCTGGATCGAATGGGCGTTGACCACAGCCGTGCTGCCCTCAAGCTTGGTGGCGTTAGTGCTCAAATCGGTATATTCGATGATTGAGGAGCACGGTACGTTCGTATTAAAATCGATGGTGGCCGAATCTTCCTGCACCTTGCTGATGTTGATGTTGAATATTTCCGGCAAGATCGACTTGGTCTTGAAAGTGTTGTCCTCGCTGACGCCCTCGAGGCCCAGGCTCGATTTCGAGGTGACTTGGTAATGATAGGTGGTAGCGGGACGCAGCCCGGTAACCATGACTTCATGAACCAGCACCATCTGGTTGGGCTCGCCTTCTTTCCAGCGATAAGGATTGGCAGCCGTCGGAGCGTACTCGCTTTCAGCTGCCAAGGCCACGATCGAATCCGATTCCTTGTCGGTCTTCCAAGTAATCTTGGCGAAGTCGGTTCCGACCTCGACTTTGGCGAAATCGCCGGTGATTACCGGCGGCTTGGCCTTCTCCTCGGCGATTTGCTGGATCTTCGACTCGATCAAAGACAAGCTCTCCTCGCTGTCGAGCTGCTCAAGCAAATTCATTGTTTCCTTGACCACCTGGGTCTCGTCCTGGGGAGGATCCTTGTAACCGCCGCCTTCGCCCGCGCCATTGCCCGGGCCGAGGTTCTGTTCCGGCGTTTCGGACTGGTCTTGCGTCTCAACCGGAGGAGCCGCCGGCGTTGTCGTCTTGGTCTCGAGGTCTTTGGTGGTAAAAACGAAGTCGTTCGAGATATTCTGGTTGCCATTCTTGTCCACGGCGATGATGCGATAATAATACTGCTGCGACGGATTGAGCTCAGGAATGACCAGCTTATGTTCTTTGACTAAGGCCGAATCGCGGGTGATGCCGTAGTCGCGGCTGATATTGAAATTGACCAATGAATCGGCATCCTTGTCCGTCTTCCAAGTGATGGTGGTGGAAGTGGGGGTAACCTCGGCTACCGCAATATCACTGATCTGCGGCGGCGTCTTGTCCGCCGCTTCATCCGCCGCGGCAGCCGACTTGAAAAAGACACGCCCCGGACCGAACAAGGGATAAAGATAATCATAGCTAGTCCAGACGATCGCCACCACGGCGGCGGACAGCATGATAACATTCAATAGTAATTGGCGATTCTTAAGCATCTATCTTTGTTTTTATCGCAAGCCTGAACGATGTTCGAGGCGATGACTCATCATCAAGATATTATAACACAATCACGTCAAAACTATAAAATCATTTGTTTTACCATCCCGCAAAATCCAACAAGGCTTCGAACCAATTCGCGCCCGAATAGGCTGAAGACTCAGCGCCGAACGGTATGCCGATTCCCCAATAGATTCTTCTTGATACATCAGCCGTTGAAGTGGGCTTGGGCAAATTAGTATTGACTGTTTGAGAGGTGTCCGTAAGCGAAGTGCCGACCGGATAATCAAAACTCGGTGTCAAAGACCACTTCTGCTGAGTTACTGCCAGAGTGCCGGTCGGCGCGCCTACCATGTCTGTGCCGTACATGCTGGTATTGATAGGAATGTTCCCATAATTAATTACAGTAGTTATCTTACTTGAAGTTCCAGTATCATCGCCAGCAAAAAGATTGCTGCCGTAATCTATTAATGCTTCAGCCACCTCTAAAACCTGACTAGGCTTCACTTCAATTCCAAGAGAACTGGTAGCAGCATAATTTGAACCGTCATATACTTGCAATCGTGAAACCCAATTATAGGTTGAGTTAGGATTTCCATCTGAACCGTCGCCCCAAGTCGGGATGGCAAAATGCTTCATTCCCGCAGTACAGCTGTAAGTGGCAGTCGTGTCATTATCATCAACACAACTACTCTTGACGCAATTGCCGGTCGTAATCTGATAACAGTCATTGTCGTTGGCCGTACAGTTACTCCCATTGGTGGCATTCGACATATAAATAACGGCCGTAGCGCTGACCAGGCCGGTAGCACAACCATTCTGGTCGGTGACAGAGGTATTGATTGTCGATATCATCTTGTCGCCAGCACCCTTGCTATTCAAATCAATATCGACGCCTCCATTCAAAACAAGACTGCCAAGAACAGGCGCGACATTATTGATCGTATAGGTATTGGTACGGTAATTAGCCGTCGCTGCCATGTTGTGGCTGTCGAACAAGAAGCCGTAATAAGTCTTTGGGCCGGCTGGCGTCGGCGCCGTATCGGTGAAGCTGCACCTGGCATTGGGCGAGCTCGTCGCCACGGCTGAACAGACGGTGTTGCCCGCCCCGCCGGCGCAGCCTGAGAAGGTGGCAGTACTGGTCGAACAGACGAACAAGGTCAAGGTATCGGCGCTGCCCAAGACATCGGTATCCTGTGAGACTGTCGTTATCGAGAACGTACCGCCGGGGTTTTGATTATCGATCGAGGTCGTGATGCTGGTGAAGGTCGGCGGATGGTTGATGGCGAACGGCGAATCGTCATCAGTCCCCCAGTTGCCTTGGGAAACCGCCGAGCAGCGTCCGACGCCCACGCCAGCCTTCTTGTCGCAAGCGAAGCCGTACCAGGCCAAAGATTCGCTCGTGGTGGCCGTCGTGTAATTGCACGTCGCTTCCTGCGTACTCGAAGACAGGCTCGAGATGCACCAGCTGCCGCCCGCGCAGATCGGCGGCGCGTCGTTGCCCGGCGCGACGCTGTTGGTCTGGCAGATTGCCAGATAATAGCTGTCGTTGTCAGTATCTTCGGCCGTAGCGTTGAATGTGACTTGGGTGCCGAAATTCGTCGGCGTCGTGGTCGCCGAGCCGTTATCAGAAGGATCGACGACGAAAGTCGGTGCCGCATTGGCGTTCGGATTGACGGTCAATTCGGCGAACCGATCGTAATGGTCGAGAGGCGTACCGTTATCCGTCATCCTGAAGCAATAGGTCGTATTATCCACGGCGTTATTGGTGGCGAAGAAGGCGAACTCCATTTCAGTGTATCTTGATTCGGCTAGGGTCGTGGCTGCGGCTCTGTTCGAAGGATCCTTGACCAGGCGTCCGGCCACGAAGGTGTAGCCCTCGGAATTCGACAGCTGCTGCGTCGTGCTTGATCCGTTATTGATGGTCGTAGTCGTGGACATGCGGAAAGCCAATGTCGTCGAAGTCGGAATCGCTGCCCAGCCGCCCGGGTCGGTGGCGCAGTTGCCGGTCGTGGTCGCGTACTGGATCTGATACTGCTGATTGGCTGCTCCGCCGCCGGTATTGGCCGCCGACAAGCGCAAGCGTGTCGTCACGTTCTTTTGGAGCGAGGTCGAGGCGGTCGGACTGCCGACGTCTTCGGCTTCAAGCCAGTAGGCGGTCGTTTCATTGCCGAAATTGGAGCGCCAGCGATAGTGCTTCTGCCAGGTCTCGGCGACCGGAGCGGTGAAGGTGGCCGTGAAATGATCGGTACGCAGCGTCTCGTTGCCCGCATCCTGATAAACGCGCCAATAAGTCCAGTTCGAGCCGTCATAATATTCCGACAACCTGGAATTGAGATTGGCCGTCATGGTGAAGTCGGTGTTGGCAAAAAAGGTCGTTTCCAGATCGACTGTCACCCAAGCATTGGTCGTGCCGAAACGGTAAACCTGCAGATACATGTTCGACGATGATGAGTTGATTGACGACTGGCCGTTCCAAGTAGCAGTAATAGCCTGGGTATTGGTCGAATTCTTGGTCACGAAATTGAAGATCGGATACTGGGCCGCGACCGTTAACGGATCGCGGTTGGCATTGTCGTCAGCCGAGATGTCATTATAGCCCTTACGGTCGAGATAATACGTCAGGTCGGTCGTGCCGGTCGGTAAGCTCGGGTAATTGCCCTTCGAATGCCTGACCGTTTCGCTGGCCACGATCGAAACGCTCGGATAATTGCTATAAACCTCTAAAACTTTGTTATCAGTGTTGTTGTAGAGGCGCAAACGATAAGTCTTGCCGGTCAGCGCGTTGTTGGTCCGCAGGGCGAAGACATACTCGGTGTATTGCCCGTTGGCCAATGTCTTGGCAGCCGTCAGGCCCGTACCCTCGTGCCAGCTGCCATTGACCCAAGCATTCGCGTTGGCGCTGGCCTTGCTGCCAGTAATGGCATCGCCGTCAGCGCCGGATAAGCCGAGCCCGTAAGCGATGCCGGAGTTATTGGAAACGTCGTTCCAGGTTCCAGGGGCGTCGGTCTGATTCTCATACTGCAGCTTATAAACCTTGCTGCCGCTCGTATCGCCGCCGCGGTTCTCGATCTGGATGCGGGCATTGAAGCGCTCGCCCCGGTTCAGATTAGCCAAGGTGGTCGAAGGAACGGTCGATGTCGAATTGGAATTGACGTTGGCGCCGTCGTCATTCTCGAAGACATACGAAGTCTGCGCCATGATCGGACCGACGCTGGTCGTGGTCGAAACCTCCGGCGTAGCGGTCGCCTTGTTGCCGGCCAGGTCATAAGCCCAGATGTTAAAGACGTATTGCGTGGTTGAGGCCAGGTTGATTACCACGCTCGTAGTGGCGCCGTTATAATTGATGTAACCGAGGTTCGCATCGCTCGACGTTCCCCACAGCGTATCCGCTTCCGTCACGCCGGAAGCGCCGGCCTTATAAAATATCTTATACGCATAGAAGTTGGCCTCGGTCGTTGCCGCGCCGAAACGCAAGGTGACGCTGTTGCTGTTCTTGGAGGTAACGGTCAGCGCACCCGGGGCTGTCGGCGCCGTCGTATCGACCTTGAAGTTCGGCTGGGTCGGATTGAAGGCGACCCAATTGGAGCAGGCGGTGGCTGTGGCCGTAGAATCGTCACAAGCGATTACCTGCCATTTGTAGCCGGTGGCGGAATCGGGTAAGCCCGTAATGCTGACCTTGTTGGAATAGGGGTTGACGCTATAATCTCCCGCCGTGCTCGAAGCCACGAACCAGATCTTCGAGGCGCATGAATTGTAAGCCGTGCCCCAGGAGCAGGCTCCGGATGGCAGGCCGGTGCTGGTGGCGAAAGCCGAAGTGCTGGTCACAAGCTGAGTGTAAAGCGTGATGACTTCGCTCGTATCAGGGTCGATGGCGCTGGCGCCGATATAGACCTGATTCTCATTAGTCCAGCTGCCATTGGCGATCGTGGTGCTGGCATCGCTTCTCTGTTGCAGCAAAGCGGTCGGGGTGTTAGGCGCGGAATTGCCCGCAGTATAAGTGAAAGAGGTGGCGGCATCGTTGGCGCTGAAAGCGCCGGCGTTCGTAGCGATGTTGATCCAGGCCTGGTTTCCAGCGCTATAGAATTGGTTCGAGGCGCCGTTGAAGAAGACAGCGCCGTAATTAATGGCCGTGCTCTGATAAGCCGCCAGCAGTTCGATCTCGTTCGGATCCTTATACAGCCTGACCCTGGTCCAGATCGATGAAGTCGCGCCTTGCACGGCCGTATCGACCGCATCGATAGTGTTAGTGGTCGAGTTCAGGATGCGGTATTTCGGCGTCGTTGATGACGTCCCGTTCCAGGTAACCACACCCCTGAAATACTTATAAAAAGCGATATCGAAGGGCATCTGCGCAAAGTTCGTTTCCGGGTAAAGCGTGGCGGCTGAGATATTGTCGCCGTTCGTCACCGTCGACCATTCGGGCGTGCCATTGGTGATATCGACTTTATATACGTTCAACTGGTCGCCCGTATCGCGGCCGGCGAAATACGCCAAGCCGATACTGCCGAAATCAGCCGAGAATTTGCCCTGTGAAAACGCCGCGCTCCAGTTGTCCGGTGCTGACTGCGGGCTGGTCGAAGCCGAACCGTAAGCGATACTCGTCCCATCGGCCAAGAAATTCTTGGCATTCGTATAGGCATTGGTAGCGCTATTGGAATAATTGATAGCGCCACGTGTGTTGTCGCCCGGATCGAAAAAAGCTTCGCCGACGAAGTTGCTGGCATTATTCTCATTGGTCGAATGCTCATTCCAGGTCGTCCAAGAGTTGGAATAAGTCGAAGTTCCGGTATAATATGCACTGCCCACGTCGGAAGCGTTATCGAAAGTCGTCAATAGGTAGTTGTCGGAACTCGGCCTGCGAGTCAGCCTGCAGCCGGTCAGAACGGCGATCGGATTCGGGCCTGCTCCTTCGGACACCCAGCCTGAAACCGCGTTCCAGGAATAAACCAAAGTGCCGTTTGCGGCGTTGTTATTCCTGACAACGAAGAAGTCGCCGCCAGACAAGCTGCCCAAGCAGCCGTTAAGGATCGTATTATAAGTCGCACTGTTCAAGGCCGTACCCAGTATCGATGAGGTCGCGAAATTGTTGGCCGCCACGCGATAGACCGTGCCCCACCACTCCTGATTGGTGCCGTCCCAGGTCTTGGCAACGACCGCCACCTTGCCGCCGTCGTCGGAACGGATCGATTCGATATGGCGGATGTTGTCTCCGGCAGCGCTGCCCAAGGTCGGCCCCGACTGTTCTCCGCCCCAGTTCGTGCCGTCCCAGACCCGATAGAACAAGGTGCGGGTGTTCTTGGTGTAAAAATAAACGCCCGGAGTCGAAACAGTCGGATTGGTCGTAACTGCGATCTCGGTCGAAGTGGCGAACAGGCCCGCCAGATCATAAGCCCAAATGTTGAAATAATACTGGGTATTAGGCGACAGGTTCGGGATTGTCGTCAATGTTGCGCCATTGTAGTTAATGAAGCTGAGATTGGCATCGGTATGCTCGCTCGAAGTGGCAGTGACCGGCGTCGAAGTTGAATAAAAGATCTTGTACTGGCTGAAATTAGTCTCGACCGTCGAAGAGCCGAAAGCCAAGGTGACCTCGGTACTGGTCTTCGAGTTGAAAGTCAGGGCTCCAGGTACGGTCGGAGCAGTCGTATCAACCTTGACGTTCGGTGTCGCCGCATTGAATGTTTGCCAATTAGTGCAAGTGCCATCGTCATCGCATGCCAAAACCTGCCACTTGTAACCGCTGACGCTGTCGGGAATGCCGGTAATGCTGGACGTGGCGCGGAAAGGATTGACCGAGTAATCAGCCGGCGAACTCGATGACACGAACCAGATCTTGGAAGCGCAGGAATTGTAAGCCGCGCCATAAACGCAGGCGCCGGACGGAACGGTCGTCGCCGTCTTGAACGAACCTGTGTTCGGCAAAAATTCGAAATATAGAGTCAGCACCTCAGAAGCGTCAGGATCATTGGCCCAGGCCGACAGCCTGATCTGATTCTCCGGCGTCCAAGCGCCATTGGCTAGCGAGCTGTCATCGCTCTTGAATTGCCCGCCGATTGCCAGGTTATACGGATAGGCGTTGGTCCTGACGGCGAGCTGCGACGAGCTGGCCTTGTTGCCATAATCGTCATAAGCCCAGAGCTTGAAGTAATATTGGGTGTCAGGAATCAGCCCGGAAACCAGAGTGGTGGTAGCTCCGTTGTATCCGACGTTGTTCAAATTGCCGTCGGACTGCTCCATGTCCGCCTCCGTCACCGGCGAGCTTGTCGAATAGAAAAGACGATAACGGGCGAAATTGGTGTCGGAGCTCGGGGCGCCGAAGCCTAAGCGTACGGAACTATGATTCTTGCCGACCTGCGACAGATTGCCCGGATCAGCCGGATCTACATTGTCGATCAGGATCAGCTTGGTCGATGATGTCGCCTGATCGAATAGCCCGTCGTTGACGGTCAACCGCACGCAATAAGTCGCGTTGACGTTAGGAATATCGCTTTTAGAAAGCCAATCGAACAGGACGAAATTGGCCCCAAGCGAAGTCCAGATCCAACCGCTCGAGGTACCGACCTGGTATGCCGAGGCCTGATCGACTTTCGGGTCGCCATAAGTCGCGGTGGTGTTGGCATCAGTGCCGTCGATCGTGGCCTTGAGCGGCGAGGCGAAGTTGCAGCCGACGCCGGCGACGTATTCGATCTTGGCCCGCAAAGTGTCATCGTTATCCGGATCGGACGCAGAAATCGTGAAGTCGATCGCGCCCGAGCCGTCGGTTTTCTGAGCGGTAGTAATGATCGTGCCTACTGGCGGAGTAAATGAACTGGTAGTGGTGGCTACCAACACCTGGGTCGAGCTCGATTTGTTGCCGGCCAGGTCATAAGCCCAGATGTTGAAGACATAAGACGAGCCGGCCGTCAGCGAAGTGACGGTGGTGGTAGCAGTGCCGTTATAATCAATAAAACCGAGGTCATTGTCCGTGTGCTGATAATCGGACTCGCTCACCGTCGTCGTTCCTTTCTTGTAATAGATCCTATAGTGGTCGAAATTGGCTTCAGTAGTGGAGGACCCGAACGCCAGCGTGATGCTGGTGACACTCTTGCTGTCGAGCGTCAGCCTGCCTGGCGGCGTCGGTGCCGTCAGATCGACCTTGAAATTAGGGTTCGGCCCGAACTTGCTCCAAAGCGAACAAGCCGCCGAGTCGTCGCAGGCGATGACTTGCCATTTGTAACCGCTATAATCCTGCGGCAAGGCCGTGATGCTGGTCGTGGTAGCGAAGGCCGAATAGCGGTAATCGCCGATAGTCGAGGTGGCAGCCCAGACTTTGGAAGCGCAGGCAGCAAAGGTCGTGCCATAAGAGCAGGTACTGGTCGGCCTGACAGTTGACGAGCGGAATGTGCTGGCGTCAGTGATCAGCTCATAATAAAGGCCGACTGATTCGTTGATATTGACGTCATTGGCTTGCGAAAGGAATCTGACCGTCGCCTGATTGATCCAGCCTTGATTCGGTATGGTGGTCGTTCCGGCCGGACCGATATACTGGATCAGATTATCCGGCAGTCCCGGAGCTGTATTGCTGGCGGCAGTGGTGAGGATCGGATAGCTGCCATAATTCGTCAGCGGGGTGCCGTCAGACTTGACCATGCGGAAGCAATAATCGGACGAGGATGTAGCGGCATTGTCGTACAGCACCCAATCCCACTCGCCATATTCGTCCTCGGCCAAGGCTTGAGGATTCAGAACCGATGGATTATCTTCCTCGTAGCTCTCGAATCTTGCCGAAGTCGATAATAGGGCGGCGGCTGTGGACGAGCCGTCGGCAACGCCGGCATTATCGTAACTCCGCCAGGCCGAAGCGCTGGTCGAAGTGCCGACATCCGACCAGCTTGCGATGGCCCCGCAGTTGGAACCGAGACCGTATTGCAGCTTGAACGCCTGGCTCGAGGTGACAGCCTCTTCGGACAAAGAGCCGACGTTCAAGCGCAAGCGTAATATGTCAGCTAAATTGACACCTGTCGTAGTAGCCTTCTCGCCAGCTCTCGCGGCTCCAGGCGCCAAGGAATCAGCATTGCCATACCAGCGCCAATTGTCTTGCCGATACTGCACTGGCGGCGCGTCATAGCGATAGACATAACGCAAGATGCCGTTCATCTTGCCGCCGCCGGTAGTGTCCCCGCCGCCATCATTGGAATAGCACGCGATATATTCTTGATTATTAGTCGCCACCATGGACGCCGTAACGTTGCTATAGAATTCGGTAAAGGCATTCACGGAGTCAGGACGCGAATTGTAAGCGTTAACGCAAACCGGCGAGCTCGTCGATAAATCAGCGTCCAAAGTCAAGTTGGCGCCAGCCATCGCGGCATCGCTATCGCTAAAAAGATAGCTTACGAGCAGGCCGGCAGATACTATCGTTTTTGAACTCGGAGCTTCCGGAGCGATGAATCTCGCGACCGAAGTCGTGGCGCTTTGGGCATTGCCATCGACGGCCGTCTGTCCGGCCGGGACGGACAACGAGGTCAAGTGGCCGAAAACTTCGGTCGTATAAGAATAAGTTATGACCAGTTCAGCCGAAGTTCCGCCCTGCGAGGCATTGTTGCTGTTCTGCGTATAGACCGAAACCGCTACTGGCGTGGTCGCGTTAGCCGATTCCAATTCGGCATAATCGGCTGCCGGAATGACATGGATAGTATTGAACGAAGGCTTGTTCGAGGTACCGGCTTGATTGTAGTTGTAGACCGACCCGGCCGTTTCAGCGCGACCGCCGACCTGAGTGGAAACGGTCACCGTATTGGCTAAGGTGTTGTAGTTGTTAGATATTATTCTGAACCAAGCTTTCTTGATCGAAACCGTACCGGTGGCCTGTCCGTTTTCCGGAAAATAGACCGAGGTGCTGGTGCCGGTCTTGGCATTGGTCAAGCCGTTATTGATAACCCCAAGCGGCATTGCGACGGTGCGCGTGCGGATAGCGGCAGAAGTCGAGGCAGTATAAGTTTCGACTACCTCGCCGCCAAGCAGATAATAAGTAAGCGTGGCTCCCGGGCTGGTAGCATGATATTCGAGCTGCTGGTCCGTGCTCTCGGCATAGCCGCTGACATCGTAAAAATAAATGACCGGCGAGCCGCCTTGGGTTCCGCCCAGGGCCGACTCATGGATATAGGTGTTGCTGTCGAAATTGGTGCCTTGGATGTTGACGTTGGCGTTCATATCGGCCGTGCTGTTACCGTCGTTCTGGTTATAGGTCTGGAACCACTGGGAAATCTTCTCGCCGAACTCAGGGATGTCCATGTTATAACTGAACGTGGGGCAAGTACTATCGACCGTACAATCATCAGCCTGGACGGCGCGGCGAGTTCCCTGGTCGCCGGCTACGGTCGATTCGAGCGGATAGATGACCGTATTGGTGTAGCTATCCGTGTATCTTTCATCGTATTGGTACGTCACGATCAGTGTTGCCTTGGCAGAGGCGATAGAATTCACGGCCGTGCCGCGATCGATGCTGTAGCCGACTTGGCCCGACAACAAGGAGCTGCCGCCGGAATACGAGGCAAGCTGAGCCTCATTAGTCACATCGAAAACCAAGCGGACCTGATTGCTGCCGGTCTCGTCAAAAGACAAGACCGTACTGTCCGTGACCGATACCTTGCCCGTGCCAGTGAAGGCGTTGGCCGTACACGGCTGTTGGCACGCGTCGAATGCCAGCTGATACCCTGTATAATTGCCGGCATTGTTCACATACGCCTCGTACTGCGCCTCGAAAACCAGATAAGCGTTCTTGATTCTGGCGCCGGACTCAGCCAGCTTGAAATCGAAAGCCGGCAGCGTCTGGTCGGTGTCCGATTGCTGGCCGGTGGTACCATCGCTTGAAGAATACTGGCCGGCCAAGAACATGACGGAATTGGCGCGGATCGGACCAGCCTTGCCCGTAGTCAGCGTCACTTCGCTCGAGCTCGACTTGTTGCCGAACTGGTCGTAGGCCCAGATGGCAAAAACGTAGGTGGTTAGAGGTTCAAGATCATCTATGACCGTCGAAGTGGCGCCGTTATAACTAGCGAAGCCGAGATTCGAATCGTCCGCCTTACCCCAGGTCTGGTCAGTTTCAGTCACGCCGGACGATCCAACCTTATAATAAATCCTATACTCGCCGAAGTTGCTATCGGTCGAGGTGGCGCCGAAAGACAGCTGTGCCCCGTTGCCAGCCGAGCTGGTGGTGGCCGTCAGCTGCCCCGGAGCGGTCGGAGCCGAATTGTCGATCACCAGGGTCGTGGTGGCGGGCGCGGTCTGGTCATCAACCTTGTCGTTCGCCGTCAAACGTAGGCAATACGTTCCATCAGCGGTCGGCAGATCAGTCTTGGCATTCCAATCGACATTGACCGTATTCGTTCCGGAGGCGGTCAGTATCCAGCCAGTGGTCGTACCGACCTGATAGGCACTGGCGTTATCCACCACCGGCGCACCGAAAGTGGCGGTGGTGGAGGCGTCGATAGTCGGGTCGCTCGGCGATGTGAAATCGCAGGCCGAACCGGCGACATATTCCAATTTAGCCTTGGAGGTGTCGCCATCGACATCGCTGACATTGAAGGCGATGTCGACCTTGCCTGAACCATCGGTCTTTTGGGCGGCACTGTTCAACGCGCCGACGGGGGCAGAATTAGGCGGCGTATACGTAACCCTCAGTCTGATTTGATCGATGTACAAAAAACGGTTGCTAGTATTCGTGCTGCTGCCATGCACCAGTATGTCCAGATTCTGGATATTCGCCCAAGTCCAAGTGGGGCTGGCGCTGGTGATATCGACATAGAAGGTTGTTCCGCTGTCGCTCGTACCCAATGATGTTCCTGGAATCCGTTGGGCGGTTCCGGTCGCGGTACCGTTCAGCAACGGCCTTAACCAGGCACTGACAGAGGTGCGCTCGACATAACCCTCGACGCCTATTTCAACTTGGGTGATCGTGCCGCCCAAATCAACGGCATTGTTGGCTGTCGCTTTCAAATAATTGGCAGAGTCATTGGCGCCGTTGGGCGGAATATCCCTTGAAGCATACTGGTTATTGACCGAATCCCAAGCCCTGGTAGCATTGGTCCAGCCGACATTGCTGCCGGCGTTCGCGACATAGACGCCGACGGCATCCGAAGCGATCTGCCATTTGCGTGTTTCGACAAAGCTGCCAACGGACAAAGGACCCAAGAGATAGAATTCGGGCGAGATATCCGGCGCGTCGAATTCGTAAACTATCGACAACGAATCATACTGCTTCAGCTTCACGCCGCGCCAGGTCAGGGCGATGCCGTCGTGGCCGTCGTTGGCGACAGACAATTCAGGCGGCCGTTCCATCACGCTGCCATTCAGCATGACCTCTTGGCTCACGACCTTGAATGGTCCAGGAATAACCTCCTTGACGTCGCCAGAATAATCTTCGTTGGCGCGAATATTGACGCGCATCTTGTAGTCCGCCAGCGGATAGATTCTGGTCGGACCGACGCGCTCGATATCGAACGGCACGGCCTCGCGCACTTCAAACGAGTCGCTTATTTCCTTATTGCCATTGGCCGTCCGAGCGATCAGCTTGACTTGGTAAGCACCAGCTGCACCGACGTTATAATGCGCGTAATAATCCGGGGTGTCGATCACGTTGTTGGGGCCGCACGCGCTGTTGCGCGCGACCAGGTCGTTCCCCGTATTCAAGTAGGCGACACCGCCATCGGGTGCCATGATCTCCAGAAACAGATCAGCATCGCAGATAGTGTTGCCTAAGTCGTCCAGGGTCGCCATCTGGAGAAAAGCCGTTTCACCCGGCAGATAAGCCGACTTATTGGAATTGATGGCCAAGACACCCCAGCTGAAGTCCTGCGTCTGGGTATAAATCTTGTCGCCATCCCTGATTTTCAATTCGATAGAGTATTTTCCTGGGCGGACATATCGCATCTGGTTCTTGAGCTTGACACGGAACTCGCCATCGGCCAGATAATCGACGGAGGTTTCGACCGGCGTCCTTTTGCCGCCAGCATCAATGATTACGGCCTCGATACCGATGTCGCCATACTGGTCCCAGAAAGTTCCGAGCACCTCGGAAATGGCCTTGCCGATCATTCCTTGCTTGCGCTGGAATAGGAAATTGAATTCAGGGTCGTCGGCCGTCTTGAAATTGTCCTTGCCGGATATCAGATCCAAGGTAAATTCATCGCTCTTCTGTTTGTCCTTATCGGGCTCAGCCTCGCTGATAACCGCCGCTTTTTCTGCGCCTTCATAATCGACCTCTAGCCAAGCGCCATCCACGTACGCCTCGACCGCGCGATGCTCATCGCCGGTTTGCGCCTCGAGATAGCTGATCTTGACGCGCAATTTTTCGAGATCGTCCCATGATTCGAATATCGGCAAGCCGAACAGGAAGTATCCGTTATTGCTCTGGTTGGAAATCTGGTCGGATAGGTCTAACGAGCCCATCTCTTCCCAATTTTCTCCGAGCGTATAATATATTTTCAAACGATCTTCCGCGACGTTGCTCTGCGCCGCTAACGAAAGCCGCAATTGCACGTTAGCGATAGTGCTCGAGCTGAAGCTGCCGGGCAAGCTGAAATCCTTCAAGACCATGTCATGCGGCAAATAGGCCGCGCCTTCGCTGGCTGCCGTCGAAGACGCTGAAGTCCCGGCTGACAACGCCTCATCTTTGTCTTGGGCACTGGCCGTGCCTGACTTAGAAAAATTAGCCGCCAAAGCAGTCACGCTGATTCCCGCATCTTTCAATCCGCCAAAGAAATCGGGCATAAGAGTGCCGAAAAATCCCTTGATCAGCAACGACAGCGGCTCTGACGCGGTCGGCGCGTCTGCAGCTGGCTGTACCTGCTCGGTGGCTGGCTGGGTTTCGACTTCTCCCGGAACTTGCGGTGTTTCCGGAACCGTTGCCGGAGGCTCGGTCGGCGTTTCAATCGGCTTCTCGACCGAAGGCTCCGCTCTCTCGGCGCTTGGCTCCGGCGTCGGCACGACCGCAGGCGTCGGCGCGCCTGTTCCGTCCTGAGCAGGCGGAACCGCTTCTGACGGCGCACCCGCACCCGATCCAGATGATGATTCCGGCGAGCCAGGCACAGCGTTCATGATCAAGGCGGAGTTGTCCTGATTGAACTCGCCCAAGTCAGCATTTTCCGAGAGATCGTTTACGAACGCGTTGCCAACCTTTTGCCAGGACGAACCGGACTGGTCAGCGACGGGCACGAACGCCCCCGGAAAAATGTTCAAACGGCTAGTCTGACTCGCCTGGCCCTGAGCCTTAGCCGGAGTTGAGGCAGCATGAAACAAGCCGAAAGAAGCTGATATTAATACAAATACAACTAAAATCCTAAACAATAGGTTTTTGTTTTTCTCTGACGTGACAAGCATAGGGGATTAAGCTTGGAACCGGTATTTTGCGCTGGTTTTTTCGTTTAAAAATTAGTTGGATACACTTCGCCCAGCATACATATTATACCAGATTTTGGCCCGTCGGCTCAAGCTTATCTCGGCGGCGAGCGTGCCGTCGTGCCCCTGCCAGCTTCGCAAGAAGCGACAAAAGACCAGCCTTAAATTTCCTTATTTATTAGCCAAATATTTTTAACGATTGCCGCGGCGGCACTCGCCCAGGATACGAGTGCGAATAAAAGCCACGCCGCGGCGGAGACAAAAAGCAACCGGCTTGCGCCGGTTGCTTGAAAAGCCGTCTAGTTGTGGATAACCCCTACCTACTTCTTCTTCTTGGAAACGATAATCTCCTTCTCTATGTCTTCGATTTCCTTGTTTAAGAATTCCTCGGAAATATCCAAAGCCTCCTTGATCTTTTCCTTGATACGACGTTCCGATTCGGACAAGCCAGCCTTCTTGTCGGCATAGATGATCAGCTCATCGACCTCCTCCTGCAAAGCCAAGAAGATGTCGTTGACCTTTTTCTGCGCCTCTTGCGTCTCGTCCAATATCTTAGCCTTTTCCGCTCGGAAATTCTTCTTGAGGATAATGATATAAAGTATCAGCAGCACTATGATGAAAGCCAACACGATGATAATGTATAGGCCATAAGCCGTGATATAATCGACAGCTATGACCGACAGCGGCTGCTTGGAACCGTTCAGGCTTTCAGCCCCGCGGTCGTCAGTCACCTTGGCCCAGACCTCGTAATTGCCCTTGGCCAGCTTGCCGGAATGGAAGTAGTTCCAATCCCCATTCTCATCTGCCTTGATATCGTTCTTGATCGGGTCGCCGGTGTTACTGCCGATAAAGACGCTGATGGTTGAGTTGGGGTAAAAGGAAACGCCACGTATAATCAGGTCATCCCTGGTTTTGATCTCTTTCGGCATGTCGGTGATCATCGGCGCCTTGAGCGGCTCGATCACGAACGTGATCGATGACGAGGCCATGTTGCCTGCCTTGTCATAAGCATTGACCGATGCAGTGTAACGTCCCGGGAGGAGCTTTTCCATCTGATAAGGGGCCAGGATGTAATCTCTCGGCTCCAAGTCTTTATCGGTATTGTTAAAGCCTAGCTTGTACTTGCTCAGTCCTGAAGTTGCATCGGTTGATGACAAACGCAGCAGCACGCTCGGGTTGGTGGCGTCGCCGCCATTATCAATTTCCAGGCGCGGAATGGTTGGCGGAGTCTTATCGACAAATATCTTGCGATGGGCGGTCGGACCCCAGCCGACGCTATTCTGCAGCTTGATGTGGAAATAATGCATACCGTCGGCCAGCTTGTCATAAGTCTTGGTCTGGATGACGCCATCAGAAGTGTTGCCCAAGGTCGAGCTCGGACTTTCAGTCAGCAGCAGGCTGGCACCAGTAATACTTGGGAGGATTTTCCAATCCAAAGACGCCTTGTCGACAGGATACCAATCATCCTGGTTCGGATGTGAGGTCGAGGTGATTTCCGGAGCCGGCGGCAGCAAGCCTTTGGAGGCACTGGTCTGGGTCTGACTGTCGGTCGTCGGCTTCGGCTTGGCATTCACATCCTTGGTCGTGCTATTGCTAGTGCTGTCACTCGGCACTTCCTTCGGTTTGTCGATAACTTCAGGCTTCTTTTCCGTGATGGTAAAAGCTCCGGAATTGGCGCCGCCATAAACATTCTTGCCTTCCGGCCCGTACTCAGTGATCATGCCGCCGGAAAAGCTGACTTGAGCTTGGCCTTGCTTCAAGGCAGTGAAACTTATGGCAAACACTTTGCCGGAACTGCCCTTGTACGGCGAAGTGGCGCCGCCACCGAAATTTATCGTACCCTTGGTATTGGAATATGAAGGCTTGGCTGTCCATAGCTCGAAAATCGAACCCGATTGGCTGATGGTATTAACCTTCAGCACATCCTTGTCGAAAGATATGGTGGCCTCGGCCGCGTTAATGCTTAACCCGCCGCTGTTTATATAAACACCGACGCTGAAAGTAGCACCGACATTGTAGCTGCCCTTACTTGGCGAGAGTAATAATGTCGCCCCGGCCGCTTTGGTCGGTTGCCCGCCGGAAAACAAAAAGCTCAGCACCAAAACCTGAGCCATAATGAGATGCCAGACTTTTTTAGTCCTAACATTGGCCATAATATATCAATCTAATTTCAAGCTTTCAAACTGACTTGAATATTCTTCTTGCCCCGCTGCAGCCGTAACATCGGCAGAACGATCACGAGGACACCCTTTTCTTCGTAAGCTTCGATCAGTTCCGGATTTATCTCTTGCGGCAAGATGATCTGCCGATAGAACTCGCCCCACTGACACTCCTGATGATGCGGCACGATCTTGGTTTCGCCGGACTTCAACTGGTCGATCGGCGATTCCTTTTTTCCCTGGATGATCAAAACGTCGTTCTCCTCGCCGACCGAAAGCTCCAAATTCTTGATATCGACACCAGCAATGGAGCCCAAGATGATATATTTCTCGGGGGTTTCGTAAATATCGACGTCTAGCTGGGCATAATTGGTGCCGCTGCTCAGAGTTTCCTTTTTGGCTTCGCCGTTTTCCGCTTCTTTCAGCTTCCCTTCCTCCAAGACATCGACTTTGCGTTTTAATTTATCCAGGAAAGACATAGTTTTGCCTTTATACGAAATTAATTTGTGTAATTAATTATAGCACGATTCGGTGATTGGACAAAATACTTGAAATTAATTTCAAATTTCAAATTTCAAATTTAAAAACAATTTTTAATTAATAAATTTAAACCGGATTAATAAAACTGCTGTTTTAAAATTTAAAATTTTACTCCTATCCTGTCCAGTTATACAGCATAATCGAGAAATCGATCAGGTTGACCTTGCCGTCCTTGTTCTGGTCGGCGCAAGCGTTGCTCGAGCCCCAATAATAAAGGAGGATGGAGAAATCGATCAGGTTGACCTTGCCGTCCTTGTTGAGGTCGGCGCCGGCACAAACCCCGGCACTGACCGACTCACCCAGGCCGACGGCGACAATCTGGCTGAAATCGCTGTAACCAACTACTTTTATCATAGCTCGAGCCCGGATGTTGTACGTCCCTTTAGCCAAAGCCTTGGTATCGACAGCCAGGCTCCATTTGCCATTGCTGCCGATGACGCCCTGCTGCTTGACCACATCCTTAGCTGTCACGCCCGTCTTGACCGGCTCAATCCACAACTCGATGGCGGCATCCGGCACGGACTGTCCCGAAACCGTGAGCGCCTCTCCCAGCGCCAGATTAGATTTGGCAACGGCCATAGTCGGTGGCACGATGATTGAGTTCAAAACCGTTTTGGAGTCCTGCTTGATCCAGAAAGTATTGGTATAAGTGCGCGAGCGCCTATTTTCCGTGTCGGTCGAATAGATGCCGAAGGAATACATGCCTTCGGTCAAATCCTTGACGCCGAATGAAAATTTAGCGGCAGCATCAGCGCCAGTACGTGTAATCTCCTTGCCGTCCTTCAATAAGACCAAGGAACTATTCGGACTGGCCCAGCCGGAAAGCGACAAGTCAGGATTTTCGGGCTTGGGCGGATATGGTTCAGTCGCGACCGGCGAAGGGCCGCCTGGCCCTCCTGCCGCACCACCGCCGCCGCCTCCGCCAGAGCCGCTGCTGCTGCCTGGACCGACGCCGGAACCGGTACCACCGCCAGAGCCTGAACCGCCTCCGCCAGAGCCTGAACCGCTGCCAGTGCCCGAACCCGTGCCGCCGCCCGTGCCGCCGCCCGTGCCGCCCGATCCGCCATTGGCGTTAGCTACCGAAAAAGTGATCAAGTAATCATCCGGGTCATTTACGCCGAGCGTGTCACGGCAACGGATGTAATAATAGTAATACTGGCCGTCAGACAAGCCAGCAATGATCGTGGAATGGAATTTGCCCCCCGTACTGGAGAAGATTCCTGCCATGCTGGCGTAGGGCGTGTTCGAGGCTGCCGAATAGCGGCAAGTCGCGTCGTAGTTGGTGTTCAAGGACATGATCGTCTGCTGGGTGCCGCCGACCAAGATGCCAGTCGGGGCGCCGTTGCTCCTGATTTTCGCTTGGCTCGTCGAAACCGAAATCGGATTGACTACCGCGATCATCGCGTCAGCTGCGTCAAGCGGCGACCCGAAATCGTCGAAAGTGGCGATCGTAACCTGATATGAACCGATCGACCCGGGATTCTGTATCAGAATATCGCCGGCGCTGCCGTAAGTCGCGATCGTGCCGAGCTTGACCTGGACATATTTGCCCATATTGATGCCTTGCGAGGAATTCAGATCGATCGTGATACTGCCATTGGCACCGGTCACGACACTGACTCCGTCCTCTACAGCCGACCGGGCCGCTGCTAGCTCGCGATCAGCATAAGGTCCGCCAAGATTATCCGCGACCGTCAGATCGATATCCGTAAAATCGAAACCTGGCTGGATGTCGAATTGCCCGGCAGCCGGAGTGATTATGATGCGGCCGCCAGCTGGGATCGAATTGACCAAAGAAAACTTGATTTCGTGCGAAGTGCTGGCTCCGGGCCAAGAACGGCTGATCTTGTCGCTGACATATGCTAAGCGCGAGGCATCAGCCGAATAAGCGGTAATAAACAGAAAAAAAAGCACGGCCAGCAAAGCGGCCTTGCCCAAGAATACGGTTATGTCGAACTTGCGCATACTCACAGCTTTAAATACCTGACATTATCAGGACGCTTCTCTTCATCCAGCTTCTTGCGGTGATAATCCAGATAATAATTGAGCATAATCAGTAAGAACAGGATCAAGACAAAAAGCGCCAGAGTCATATTGCTCCGTTGAAGCTCTTTTTCATACTTGTTCAGCAAGCTCTCCCGTTCAGAAATATCCTTCTCCTTCTGCTGCAGCTGAGCCGCTACTTTGTTATAAGGATTCTCCTCGACGCTCATCGAAACATTGGTGACGGCGCCTGCCGTACCTGGAAATATCGGGCAGCTGGCCAAGACGGCAGCGCAAAACAAGCCTAAAAGACCGATTTGCACTCTTCTGGGCGCCCGGCCGGGCAGGATCGCCCGTTCGATTGTCGAATGCTCGAAATCCATCATTCCTCCTTGATTAAACCGGTCACTTCACGCAACGGAAGCCGATGCCATCGCCGGCGAACGAAGGTGAAGAGACCATATAAGCGGAATTGACGCCCGCTTCCATCTTGTTGTCCCAGTAGCCGCCGCGAGCGATGCCACGCGTGCCGCTGTTCTTGATATAAAGATAATCCTCATCATAATTCGGGTCGGCCGACTCGGCCGTTTCGCTCGGCAAAGAATTCTCATCCATGGCGGCGACATAGCCCTGTTTAGGCAGAGCCCTGTTCTCGTATTCGCCGTTATAGATAGTGCCCTGGACCCACTCCCAGACATTGCCGACCATATCGCTGGCACCGGCCGCTGAAACGCACTTGCCGCCCGAGCCGGTCTGTCCGGGCTGGCTGCCCCAATTTTTGCTGACATTGCAATCGTCAGCCCCCCAGCCGGTCTCCGGATCAGGCGTGCCCATGGCGGCCTGGAACCACTCCTTGTTGGTCGGCAGGCGCTTGCCCGCTTTGGCGCAGGCCGAAGCGGCTTGGTTCTGGGAAATATTGCGCCAAGGCAAGGCGCCCTTGGCCGACACCGCCCGGCAATTGACGTTATCCAAATTATTTCTGGTCTCGGCTTGGGTCGTTGGGCTGGCGTGAGGGCAATCCGGACCGGCTGATGACTCGTACTTATCGATGCAGAAACTGCCGCCGGATGACAAGACCTGGACCATGTCCGCAGGACAGGCACCGCTTCCCTGTTCGCCGCCGGTATTCATGAAATTATCAGCCGCTTTGATGCCCACAGTGGTCAAGACTATCGACGAGATGACCACGACAATCTCCCTGGTGCCTAGCCAGGACGAACGCTGCTTCGATTTTAAGTTGATTGTCCGGTCCATAGACCTGGGCCCGCAGGCCGATTAAAAAAGCCTAGGCTTTTTGCGTGGTCGGAGATTAATATCCTACGATCACAGAAGACGGCTTATTTGAAATTCTTACCCAGAGTGACGGTTATCTTGCCGCTAGCAGCCGGGTCTTCGGTCAATTTGCTATCGCCGCCAACAAGCTGGTCGATGGCCAGCGCATTGTCTGCAACATCCGGACCGTAAGTAATTTCAGTCACAGCGAAGTTGAAGTTAGCCGCATTACCCTTCGAGGCCACGACATAGCCGGCATCCTCAATGATCTTGGCGGCCTTGCCGCTCACCCCGGTCACGCCGCTGCCGTTCAGTATGTTAAGCTTGACATCCTTTTTGTCTAAAGCATTAGGCAAAGCCTCAGCCGTGGTAGTGGCAGTCGAAGTGGCGACAGCCTCGGTCGAAGTGGCCATAGCATCCGTAGAAGTGGCGACAGCCTCGGTCGAAGTGGCGGTCGTCGTAGCTGTCTCATCGACCGTCTCGACGGCCTGGGCGGATGAAGTGGCGCCGTTATTGATCACTGTCACGCCAGTGCTCTTGGGCGCATTGTCCTCAGTGGCGCTGCCTGACGAGTTCTTCTTGTACTGACTGTAGAAGAAGGCGCCGGCTACCACGATTAAGGCGACGACGATAAAGAGCAGAACATTCTTTAAGAAACTCCAGTTCATAAGTTTGGTTGTTTTATTATTTAAATTATTAGAATTAGAACCAGCATCACGCAGATTGACGACCACGCCATCCATCTTGCCGGCCGGCGCCTTGACGGACGCAGTTGGCCGCTCGACGGCCGGCGCCGTGCGCCCCAATCGCCCGGCCAATGCATCAGCCTCCATCCTAGCCTTGCTGATGCTCTTCTTGATGAAGCGCCTGACGAAGAAAATGAACAGTAAAACGACAAGCAGCAGGCTGCCAAGGACGATCAAGGTCGGCTTGAGATTGACCACCCAGAAATTTATTTTCCGGACTTCGGATTGCTTGCCTTCTTCGCCGTAGCTCAAGAAAAGTTCGGCCTGCATGCGCCCGGCGTCCCAGATGCTACTCTCACCCTTCCAGTTGAACTCCCATTTCTTCTCGCTTTCTGGCAGGACATTGCCGAATTCAGATTTCTTGTTGATCGAAATCACGCCGCGGGTCTGGCCGAACATGTTGGTAATCTTGACCTCGCCCTCTGGCCGCAGATGAACATTGCCCTTGTTGACGAAACGGACCGTGAAATCAGCCTCGGTCTTCTTGGCGAAGTCCTTGCTGGTCGAGAATTCGCGTACGTCGCCTTTTTCCACCACTTCGCCAGCCACTCGCACCAAAAGCAGCGAAGCCAGCTTGGAAGATATCTTGACCACGCTGCCCGTGGTGTTGTCGATCGGCTTGTTGCCGACCAAGATGGCGGCATAATGTCCTCCCGGATCGGCGGTCTGCGGCAGCATGACCTTGAAAGGCACATCCTTGCTGCCAAAAGCGCTGATTTCTACCGGCTCGGAAGTTATTTCCAGCCACTGGCTCAAGGTGTAGCCCTTGCCGGCGGCGTCCGGTTCGCTCTTGACGAACTCCACTCCGCCAGCCTCACCGGACTTGAAATCAGCCACCTGCGTATAGACGGTAACGGGATAAGCGTTATTATTCACGACTTTGACCACGCTGGACCAAGTCTCGCCCGGCTTCATATTCACCTTGAAGAGCGGCGGCGTGATGGAAAGTATCATCGAGCTGTCCTGCTGGGCAGACGCCTGACCGCCTAAAAAGCCGCTGAAAATCGCGGCCAAAGCCAGTGAAACGATTATTTTTGTCTTAGGACTGGGTTTCATAATTATTAATGCCTTGGCCTATTTTTTAAATTTATTATCGGTGATTTCGCTTCTTCCTGGGCTGACTGGATGATGCGGCTGTGGTGCTTGATGCGGGCGTAAAGGAGCCAAACGCTTGTGATCAGCAGCAGGACCAAGAGGCAGATCATGGCCAGGAGCCACCAAGGCAGGATCCAGAAATAGATAGTGTCCTGGATGTTGCGGTCGCCTGACTTGCCGTATTCGACCTCCAGCTTGGCTTTGAACTTGCCCATCCGCTTGCCGGCCGACCAGGTCGGCTCGAACTGCGGGTTCTCGCCCGGCTTGACGATCTGCTGGTTATAATTCACGTCAATGACCTCGACCTCCCGCTCTCGCCGATCATAGATGATGACCGATCCCTTGGGGTAAATCTCCTTGTTGCCGATATTCTTCAACCCGATCAGGAACTTGACCTGATTGTTGAAATTCACCGATTTCTCCGTCGAAAAGACGAAATTTTCCGCTTTCTCGACCGCATGCTCCCTCACCTCGATACTGATCATCATCTGCGGCTGGCCGCCTTGCGCTTCGGCCTCGGAACGATTGGAACCGTTGGGAAAGGTGATGGCGGCGAAATACTTGCCCGGCGTGGCGTTCATATTGACAGTGATCTTCAGCGGCAGCTCTACTTCCTGTCCAGGATTCAGTTCGACGACTCCGCGCCGGATCTCGATCCAACGGGCCAGCGAAGTGGCGCGATCCAGGTTGCTCGGATCGACGAACTCCTGTTTACCCTCGTCCTGCTTGACGTCATTGACCGTGGGATAGAGTTCGAGTTTGGCGGCGGTATTATTCTTCAATTTGACTGTGCGTTCGATGATTTCCTTGGCCTCCGCCTGCTCATCGATGATGCTCGGCGTTATCGTCACGTCGGCGGCTATGGTCTGCGCCTGGGCAGTGCCGATGCCATGCCAGCCGATCATCAGGGCCAGCGCTAAAGACAAGGATATTTTTCCGGAATTTTTCATTATTACCGTTTGCTTTTTTGATTAGGCGAAGAACAGGAAATAAGTCACGGCTGCCAGCAGGAAGACGACCGCCAAAAGTATCGCCAGGGTCAGCCCAAGATGCAAAGCCGGCGAGCCGCCTTGAGTCTTCTTGACGTAGTATTCGCTGCCGACCCCCATCTCACTCATGGCGCTCTCGATCGCCTTGTTCTTGTAAATCTTCAGGAAGACAAAGATGGCGGCGATGACGAAAGCGATACTCGAAACGACGATGCCGATAATCTTCCACGGGAAAATCCAGAAATATTTGATCGAGGTCAGCGATTGCATGCCGTTACCTCCCTGCTCAGCCGATGTGCCATAGGTCAAGGCTAGCTGGGCCTTGTACTTGCCGAAGCCGAAATCACCGCTCCATGGCATCTCGTAGCGTCGAGTACTGTTAGGCAGAATGTTCGAACCGGTATCGTTGACCCGGACGTTAGCGACTTTGTTGCCAAGCATGTTGGTGATTTCAATCGTGCCGCGCGGCTTGATGTGGACATTGCCCTGGTTCTGAATCCTGGCTGTAAAATTGACGTTGAAGGGCGTACTGTAAAACTCCTTGTCGGTGATGAAATCGCGAATTGACGCGGTCTCGTTGGCATCGCCAGGAATCTGCAAGAGAATCAGTGAGCCGGCCTGCTGGGCCACGCCGATAGCCGCGCCTTTTTCAACCGAGTCGATCTTGACGTCAGGCGCCCGGGTGCCGAATATGATGGCGCCGTAATAGCCGCCCGGGCCGGCATTCTGCGGCACGGTCACGGTGTAAGCGAACTCCGCATCGCCTCCCGCGGAAATATCCACACCCTCGGAAGTGATCGCGATCCAAGATGACAAGAATGAACCCTGTTCCGTACCCGGGACGATCAAGCGAGGCTTGCCCTCCTCGCCCTCGGCGGTGAAATCACGCAGATAGGCGTAGATTTTCTTCGGTGACTCCGAATTGTTAGTCACCTTGATGGTCTTGGTTATCACCTGCCCTGGCGAAACCAATTCTTCCACCCGCGACGGGCTCAACATAATGGCTTCGGCCGCCAAAGTTTTCTGCGGCATGGCCATAGTCATGATGACCAATGACGCCAATGATATCAGGCCGGCCAAGCGGCCAAGAATGCTCGTTTTCTTCATAAAAAAATTTCTGCCAATATTGAATAAAAAACTCCTTGATGTGGGGCGGCCAATTATAAAAATAATAGCTGCCTATTTGATAAAATTATAGCAATTTTTACGTCCTTTGACAAAGGAAAATCCGAGAGATTTTTCCCTTATTATTGGCGTCATCACAAACAAAAGAGGCGCCCCATGCTAGGCGCCTCTTTTTATGTACGGACTGTTTTCGTTTAGTAAACTGGGGTGGCGATGTAGGTCAGAACACTGGTGTAATCACCGGCTTCTTGCAGTGCCGAGATCTGGATGCGGTAAGCGACCTTGGCCATACCCTTGTCCTGGGTCGAGCCGTCAGCCGGGCCGTTGTGGTACATCACGGCCACTGGGACGTTATTATCGAGACCGCGCCACTTGCTTGAGGTAAAGTCCTGGGTGCCGCCGCCAGTAGCATCATCGGTCGTCAAACCGAAGTGGCCATAGGTAGCCTCTGAATCAAGGGTACCGGCCGGAGCTGCCCAAGCGGCAGGAGTGGAGGTGGCGCCGTTGGCGAAAGCGTCAATATCGGAGCCGCCAGCGCTGGTCAGGTTGGAATCCTGTTCGACGGTCACCGTGTAACCGCTATCGGCGTTGGTAGTTACGCGAAGTTCCTGGCCCATGATCGACGAGGTGCCGACCTGCAGCGTGCCGAAGGCCAACGAAGTCGTGGCCGAAGCAGCGGTAGTGGTGGCGCCGTTGATCGGGGTCGTAGTAGCCAGA
Organism: uncultured Gammaproteobacteria bacterium; assembly: GCA_964443495.1. GTDB lineage: Bacteria > Patescibacteriota > Patescibacteriia > Patescibacteriales > GWE2-39-37 > JAAXUA01. The sequence continues at coordinate 271,407 of CAYUCS010000001.1, read as the reverse complement.
GGGCGGATTTCAAAAGTCAAAGTGGCGGCAACGGTGGCGGATACGTCAATATTATCAACTATAGCAACCATCATTGTAGCAGATTCTAACAGATTATTACTATTATCCTTGTTGGTTAAGTTTATAATCTGACTACCAACTGATGCTGGGTTAGCAATACCAGTGAGCACTATGGTGTACGTTCCCGAGGCTGTGCCTGCGGTAGAAATACATCTTGACGTTTCAGTGTCAATAACTGAGGCAGTCATGCCACCAGGACAAGTTGGGGAAACCATGTTGCCAAAAGCAGCCGGAATCACAACCTGAAAATATCCATTGGTCGGAGTAGGAACCGTTGTTGTAAATGTAATGGTATGCGTTGCGGAAACACTAACATCAGAATCGCTTAAGCGATCACTGGCGTTTGTTATTGATGCGGCATTTGCCGTTGAAACGAAGCCGTTGACAGCCACCAACGAGACGATGGCCATGAAGGCTACGATTTTTCTTAATTTTTGCATGGGGATGATATTTTTATTGTTTAATAAGCGTGTGCTTTTTTCCGTCTTCGCCCTTGTCCGTATAACATTTACCGGGTTTTTCGACCTTAACCCCATTGGACCTGGGGCAAACGCGACAAATGTTAAGATTAATTATTCCGACTTCGGCGAATTGGGAATGAAAATATAGTTATTAAATTTATTATACCATAATTTTTCTTTTTCAGTGAGATTAAGCAATCATTAAACTGATTTTTCTTAACCTCTGAAATTTATTTTAATATTAGCTTTTTATTTATTTATTCCACTCTTTGCACGCCGACATGTCAGGCAACGCGACTCGTGCTTTGGCAAATCTGCGGTTCGTTATCCACAGTGCGAGCCATCCGGAGGTCTACTTGCAAAACCCCAACTCGCAGACCAGATTCTTTTTACTATCGCAGATTTGCTGGCCTTGCTGATCCTGGCAGCACGGCTGGTTAGCCTGGCCGCACGGCAGGCAAGCGTCGTTGTTAAGCAAGTGGCCTGACTGGCAGCGCGGCTCGGTTTGGCAGGCCGGTTCGCCGTTGACGCCGCACAGGCGGCAAGTGCCAGCCAGGCACTCGGCCAAGCCTGTCGCCGGACTCATGCACTTGTCTCCGACAATGCAGCAAGGATTGCCCGGCAGGCCGCAGGCGACGCAAGTGTCATTCTGACAGGCCAAAGCGGTCGAGCTGGCCGCCTTGCCCGGGCAAGCCGGGTTGTAGCCAGCCAAACCGTCGGCCAGGACATTACCGTCATCGCCGGTGCAGCAAGCCTTGCCCTCGATGCCGCACAGCTGGCAATTGCCCGACTGACACGACAGCCCGGCCTTGCACTTGGGCCCGTCAACGCAGCAGAACTCTTCCTGGCCGCCACAGCCGCACTCGTCAGCGCAGCGGTTGCGGCTCGGATCAGCCGGATCGGTACAGCATTTCTGGCCGTAAGAACAAGCCGGTTCGGTCAAGCAGCATTTGAGGCCGTCCATACCGCACTCCTGCGCAATCAGCACCTCAGGGCGCTCCGGCGTCTTGTCAGCAAACGGCAGCTGGCAACCGGACAAAACCATACCTAAAAACATCAACAATAACCCTTGGCCAATTGAAAATTGAAAATTGAAAATTGAAAATTTCATCAATATGTCGGCACTAAGATATATTCGACTTGGGTTACATAGTCGCCCGGCTGCTGCTGATCCGAAACCTCGATGCGATAGATCAGGTCGATCGGATCGTTGGAGACAGGAATCGGACTGTAGCCGACCTCTTGGATGCCTGTCTCGAACTTGGCGTAGCTGTTATTCGGAGCGAAACGCGACGGCGAAGCGCCGGACAGGGTGTCGTCGCTCGTGTGATAGCCGAAAGCAGCCGGATCAGGCGTCATCGGCCAAGCCTGAGGATTGGCGTTGTCAGCCGTGACGGCATTGATCGTCACGCCATGGCCATTAGTCAGGTCCTGGCTCTGCTTGACGAACAGCTGATATCCGCTCTCGCCATTGGTCGAGATCAGCAGACGATGAGCGCCGGTTACCGAACTGCCGAACGGCAGATTGCCGAACGGTACCGTCACTTGGTCAGTATTGATATTAGTAACTACTCCTTCGGTCGCCGTACCGCTCGGCAGTCCGGACAAGGTCGTGCCCAATGCCTCATCGCCGGCGGTCAGGCTCGGATAAAAATTGCCCAGATTCGGCTCAACGCCTTGGACGCCGTACTGATCAGTATAGGCGCGGAAGAAGTAGGTCGTGCCTGCTTCGGCGCCGTTATTGGCGACGGTAAATTCCCACTCGGCGACCGCATCGGCGCCATGGGCATAGGTCGAGGCCGAGATGCCGGATTCGTTATGCGTCGAGGTGGCATCGGAGTCAGACAGGAAGTACGAACTGGCCGGCGCATTATCAGCGTCGATGCCGTCGCCATAATTCCAGATTGAAGTTGAGGAGCCGATTTCGCCCACGAAATTGACGTTATTGGAAAAATCGGAAAAGGTCGAATACTGCAGCCTCATCTTGACGTTGCTTCCTGCCAGACCGTTCGTCGCCTTGATCGAGAGCCGCAGCTTGAGGACGTTGCCCCGCGGAATGCCCGACGGTGCCACCTCTTCCCCGCCAGCCGGAGCCAGCGGCGTCTCCTGGTCCTCATCATGGAACCATTGCCATTTCTGCGATAAAGGCACATAGGTCGGACTGTTATCCCAGATGATATAGCCGCGCGGATCGCCGACATCGCTATCGAAATCCTCGCCAGCCAGGTTGCCGGCTAGGCCAACAAAAGTCCACTCGGTCGCTGCCGCGCTGGCCAGCTTGACGTTGTAGCCGAACACGCCGGTCGAAGAAGCGAAGCTGCAGCCGCTGATCGTCTTGGCCGGGTTGGCAGCCATAAGGCTCGGCGTGACCGTAATCGAGGAACCGCCGTTGACTCCCAAAACATACTCCCCGTTATCGATCGAGGTGATGGTCGAGGCATTCGAGAGTGAGAGGCCGTTGGTGTCGGTATTGCTGATCTTATAATAACCAGCATTCAGGGTGCCGCTGCTGACCGCCAAGCCGAAGTAGCCTGAACCCTGGCTATCGACCGTCGAACTGGCCGTCGTGGTGCCCAAGATCTGCAGCGTGCCGCCATCGACGGTCACGTTCGTGCTCGAAGCCAAGCGTATGTTGGCTTGGCGCTCCGAGCCGGCAAGCGAAGCGCCGTCGAAATCGATCTGCCAATTCCAGTACTCGGTCTGCCCTGCTCCGACGTGATAATCGCCCCAAATGAAGAGCGAGCCGTCGATATTGCCATGATCCATCGAATAGAATGAACCGGTTGAGTCGATGTCGTACGAAGTGGCCGAGGAGTTCCAAAGCCTGATATCGGTGTTGGCGCCGACCTTGATGGTGCCGTACGCGTCAGAGCTGCTGGCCTTGCCGTTGATCGTGCGCGAGCTGCCGGCGAAGTGGATGGTCGAACCGGTCCAAGTGGTCGAAGCCTGGTTGAAGGCGTTGCTGAAGCCGTTGAGGATCGCCAAGGTCGAACCGGACGAGAGCGTGAAGGACTGGCCGGCCACCAAGCTGAAGCTGTCCGTTGAAGTGGCGTTGGCACCCAGAGTCCAACCACCGGCTGCTCCGTTGAATTCGACCCCATGAAAAGACGAGCCGCCCGGAGCGATCGTCTTGCCGGTCGTGCCGGCATCGAAGACGACTGTGCCGTTGTTGCTCGAGAACGTGCCGTCATTCTGCCAGCTGCCGCCGGCGTAGAAGGGGCTGAAAGCCGAGGCGACGAAAATGGCGCTGCTGCGGATCAGGAAGTCGCCATTGACATCGACGACCGGGTTATCGACGTTGGCGGCGACCGTCACAGGGTTCGTACCGTCGCCGATAGTGAGGTTATTAGTTGCCAGGGTGCCGCCATAGAAACCGTAACTCGGCGAACCGGCACCGTTCGGCGATAATTCAAGATTGTAAAAAGTTGCCGGAGTCAGATTAATGTCATCGGTTGAAACGAATCTGAAGGTCGATTGTTCCGGATTAAGGATGCCGCTCACAGCCAACGGCGTACCGCTAGCCGCCAGCGTCCAGGTGCTGCTACTGGCATTCAAGGTTTGGCCGGCGTTTATCGTCATCGGTCCGTTGACCAGGATATTGTTAGTGCCGACCTTGGAGGTGGCATCGGTCCAGACGCCGTCGCCGATTTCCAGGCCGTAAAAATTCCAATCGATGAAGCCGCCGAAATCGCCGGTGCCATCGATCGTAAAAGTGCCGCCGGTCAGATCGATGGTGCCGTTGCCGGTGGCGCCGCCGCCTTTGACCGAGATGGAATTCGTGCCTGACAAGGTGCCGGTAGCCATATCCAGGTCGCCGTTGATGGTCGCGGGGTCGGTGAAAGACCAACCGCCGCCGACACCTGAAAAGGCCACATTCATGAAGCCGGAACCGCCGGTAACGATGCTGTAGCCGGTCGAAGTCGAGGTGAACGAGACCGTCTGGCCAGCATTCGACTGGAACGATCCTAGATTGGTCCAATCGCCGCCTATGGAAACGGCATTCGATTCTGCATTAAAGATAGAGCCGGTATTGATTATCAAATCTCCGCCTATCGATGCGGGTGCGGCACCTGATTGGAGCGCGATTTGGCCAGCTGGCCGGAAAGTACTATTCTGCCAGATGTAGAGCATCTGGGTTGATGGCACGGTCAGATTCGCTGAAGCGACGCCGGCTTTGATCTGCGAATTCTGGTCGGCATCGTAATTATTGATGTCAGCATTAGTGATCGGACCGGCATCGTCGTTGCGGACGATGACCCGGTCTTGGTAGATATCATAATTAGCCATATCACTCGAACCGGCATAGCGGTTGAAAGCGACACCATAGACCGAGGTCGGCTTGACCTCTTTGAAAGCGATGATGTATCGAGTGCCGGCATCAGGACCTAATGCCGTCTGCGTCTTACTAACATTGCCAGTCGGTCCGGCCGTGGCCATGACACGATACGCGGAAGTTATAGACTGATCGGCCGTACCGGAAGTGTTGCGATATTGGGCAGTGCCAGGAGTTGACCAGCCGGCCGTTGCCGCACCCCAAGTATTGTCATCGGCACTAGTCCAGGCGGCAAAAACCAGGGCTCCGTCAGTCTGGGTAGATATCCCTGTAATCGTGACCGGTGAAGCGGCGGCATAGGTATTGCTCGTTTCCGGCACATCTATCTCCCAAGTGCTGCCCGAATAGCCCGGACGGAAGACGTGCATCACGACGATGTTGTTGACCGCCGAGACCATGTTGACGCTCGGGTTGGCGCTCCAAGTTCCGTTGAAGCGCGCCCAGAACAAGTTAACCGTCCTGGTGGCATTAACCCTCTGGGTCAAGGCGGTCCAGGCTTGGCCGCCAGTGCTAGAAATGGACAAGGTGCCGGTACCGGCTCCATGGGCCGCTTCAAGGATTACCAAGTCGCCGTCTCGCATATTGGTCGGAGGGGTCACGACAGTCGGGTTGGTAGCGCTGGAACCGTTATCGGCCGGGGTCGAGGTGGAATTGAAATAAGTGATGCCGCCCGAGGCCTCGAGTTCGGAATTATCAAGGAAAATCGCTGTCGAGGCGCCGCTCGAGAACTGGGTGATATTATTAAAGATGAAGCTGCCATCGATCGTCGAGGCGGTCGTGGTCGCGACCAGCTGATTGCCGATCGCCAAGCCGACGACCGGACCGCTCAAGAGCTGGTTCGAGCCAGCATCGCTATAGACCGTGCCAGAAACGGAAATGTTATCAGCGACATAGATACTCGGTCGGGTCTCCGTGTCTTCGAGTGTCACCGGCTTATTGCTGAAATACGGCCGGAAATAATAGGTCGTTCCCGGAGTGGTGCTGGCCGCCAAGAGAGTGAACTCCCACTCGGCTACGGTGTTCAAGGTATGGGTATAGGTCGAGGCCGATGTGCCGGATTCGTTGTGGGTGGCGGCAGCGGCTGAATCGGATAAGAGTAGCGTCGAAACGGCCGCATTGTCAGCATCAGCGCCATTGGCATAGGTCCAATCGACCGTCGTCGAACCGATTTCCCCGACGAAATTGACATCGCTCGCGAAAGTCGGCGAGGTCGAATATTGCAAGCGCATCTTGACGTTATTCCCTGTCATGTTCGTGGCATCGATCGACTGCCGCAGCTTGAAATCGGCGCCGTTGACGATATTCTGCGGCATCACGCCCTCGTTGGCTGACGGGACGACCGGAGTTTCCGCGTTCGTGTCGTCATACCAGCGCCATTTGCGGGCCTTCGGCGAATAGACCGGGCTGTCATCCCAGACGAGATAGCCGGTCGGATCGCCCGGATCGCTGTCGTAAGTTTCGCCAGCGAAAGTACCGGTGTGGTTGGCGAAGGTCCAATTGCTGGCGGCCGCGGCCGCGAGAAAGACGTTAAAAGCCGAACTGATGGCAGTGGTGGTGGCGAAATTACAACCGTAGATGACCTTGCCCGGATTAGCATTAACCGCGCTGGCCGTCAGCGAAATCGCCCGTCCGGTCGAGCCAGCCAGCTGGAAATCGCCGTTATTCAACGAGGTGATGGCTGGCGAACCTGAGAAATTCAGGCCGTTAGTATCGGCGTTGCTGACTTGGTAATAATCAGCATTGAAAGTACCGGAACTGATATTGAAAGCATAAGTGCCGCTTCCTTGGTTGGCGATAGTCGTCGGCAGGCTTGACGAACCGATCATATTCAAGTTGCCGCCATCGACCGAAACCGTGCCGCCGGAAATTATGGCCACGTTGACCTGTCTGGGCGAACCGGCGAGGTCGCTGCCATCAAAATCGGTCTGATAGCTCCATTCGTCCGTCCCGGCTGAAATATGGAAATCTCCCCAGATATCCAAAGCGCCGTCAGCATTGCCATGATCCATCGAATAAAGCGAGCCAGTCGGGTCGACGGAATATGACGCAGCTGAAGAATTCCACATCCGGACATCGGTATTGGCCCCGACAATCAAAGAGCCATAGGTTTCTGCTGGTGTCGTGCTGGCGCTGATCGTCTGGGCTCCGCCCGTAAGATAGAGCGTCGTGCCTGCCCAGGTGGTCGAAGCGCCGCCGATCAGATTGCTGAACAGCCCATCGACTTCGATCGTAATCGAAGAAGAAGCGATGAAGGTTCCGGCCGCCAACGTCCAGTCGCTGGTCGAGGTAGCGCTTTCGCCGATCGTCCAGTCGCCGGCCTGGTTATTGAAAATCACCGTACTGAAAGACGAGCCGCCAACGTTGACGATTTTCCCAGCACTGCCAGCGTCGAACGTGACGGTGCCGCCGGAATGATCGAAAGTCCCGTTATTTTCCCAATTGCCAGCGACCGTGAAGCTCGAAGAAGTCGGCGCAGCAAAAGTGGCCGAAGCATTGATGGTGAAATCGCCGTTTATATCTAGGGCCGTATTGCTGGCCGAGACCGTGATCGGATTCGTGCCGTCGCCGATTATCAAGTAGTCGGCCGTCGATAGGCTTCCGGCTCCCAAGGCGTAATTCGGCGAACCCGCAGCCCCCGGCACGAGCTCGAGGCGGTAAAAATCCTTGGGCGCGAGGCTGACGCTGCTCGTCGCAGTGAATCTGAATAGCGAAGATGAGGGGATGAGACTGCCGCTGCCCGACAGGGCCGTGCCGGAGCCGCCTACGATCCAAGCAGACGTGCCGGCATCCAAGACGTGGCTCGCATTGATTACCAGCTGGTTAGCGATAGTGGTCGTACCGAAGCCAGCCTTGGTGGTCGTGGCTGGGGTCGCGCCGTCGCCGAAAGCCAAATCATAGAAAGTCCAGGCGTTAGCGCCGCCGAAGTCACCCGAACCCTGAAGCGTAAAGGTGCCGCCGGACAGGCTGACGATGCCGGTGCCCGAAGCTGTACCGCCCTTGACCGTCAAATCATAAAGGCTCGACAAGGTGCCGGTCGCCATGGACAAGTTGCCGTCGAGAGTCGTCGAAGTTGCCAGCGACCAGCTGCCATTGGCACTGAAGGTGACGTGATTGAAGGTCGAAGTGGCGTTATCGATGACGAAACCGGTCGAAGTGGCGGTAAATACGGTGGACTGGACGGCGGTCTTCTGGAACTCGCCCAAATTGGTCCAACCAGCGCCGATCGAAAGCGTATTGCCCTCGGCATTCATGATCGAGGAGGTAGCGATATAGAGGCTGCCGCCGATTCCGCCGCCACCCGCTGGCAGCGTCACCGCCCCTCCGGGCTGATAAGTGCTGCCTGGCCAGACGAAAAGCCGCTGAGTCGAAGAAGCGGACAGGTTGTCAGAAATCACCGCGACCTTAATGAAGGCGTCCTGATCCGCATCGTAGCGATCGACCGTAGCGTTACTGATCGAACCGGCGGCGTCACTGCGAACAATTACGTGATTCTGATAAATATCCAGCCCCGTAATATTATCCGCACCAGCATAGCGGTCATAAGTCACACCGGAAACGGTCGAGCTGGCCAGAAAGACGATGGTACTCGAGCCTGTTTCCGGCATCGTGACATTATTGAAAACGAAGCTGCCATCAGTCGAGGAGGCAGTGGTAGATGAGATGAGGGTTCCGCCGACAACCAGATGGACGACTGGCCGGGTCAGGAGCGGCGTCGCTCCCTGGTCGCTGTAAACCTTGCCCGAAACCGTGATCTTGCTCGATTGCTCGGTACCCAAAGTGATGATCGGAGAAGTCGAAGCTTGCTTCCTGGCCTGCGTAGCGCCAAGGAAATTGCTCTCGTCGCCGCCCGTGCCGGTCACCGCCACCTGTTCGACATCTTCATAATAAGCATAGAACGGCTTGCCGTTGGTCGAGACGATGCGCGAGCCGGCCGCATAAGTAACGGTATCGGTGCCGCCAAATTTGACCTTACCTGGATTATTTGTCGTTGAAGTACAAGTAGCGCTGGTTACAAAGACATTGCTCGGATCATAAATGCTCAATGAGGTCGTGCCATGCTTCGGCACGCAGGCGACGGCGATATAGGCAGCGTTGCGTGGCACCATATACTCGGCTGAAAGCTCGATATCAGGAAGCATGTAGGTCATCGAGGTTCCATCAGAATCGTTATAAACAACGCCGCCGATCGGATTGGTCTGGCCGGTCAGGCGGACGGCATTGCCGCCACCCTCAGTCACGGTGGCGCAAGTGGTGTTGGCATACAGAGCGGCCGTAGTCCGACCCGTGACATTGAGCGAAGCGCCGCTCGAACAATAGATTGAAAAATCGGTGTTGCCGGTAAAGCCGATGTTGTTCGTGCCGGAGCGGATGCCGTAAAGGTCGCGCGTCGTCGCCGGATAAACGGCAGCTGAATAAGTGGTAGCGGTGGCGTACCAAGCAGCCAGGATCGGGTTGGTCGACAGCAGGCGGCCGGTCGTGGTGATATTATAGGCCGTCGTCGCCGCCGCTCCGGCGTTGATGGCCGTAGTATTGCCAAGGGTATTACCATTATAGATCGTAGTGGTCGCCCGGACGAACGGAGCATAGCGCGACCAGGACTCGGTCGTGCCGGAGTTCAGCGGCATAACGAAAGCCGTACCGGCATAAGAAATCGGAACGAGGGTCGCTCCGGCCGCCACGCCGGTTATGCTTGCCTGCACCGGACCCTTTGCGCGAAGCACGGAAGTCTGCGTGACCGGCACCAATTTAGCAATCTGCTGGCGATTCAGATTGGTGGCCGTCCCGTTATCGAGCTGGACTTGATTATTATCGATCAAGCTCACGACCGTGACCGTGGCATTGGTCAAGCTGCCCCTGACCACGTAATACAGATCCTGCATCGTAGCGTAACTGAAGGTCGTGTACATATCGCTGGTTGAGGCCGCCGCGCCGTTGCCATAATACAGATAAATCTGGCTGGTTGAGGCCGCCGGAATGGAATCGACCTGGACCCAAATCTGCGTACTTGAACCGGTCTTGTCAAAATATTGCGTCCAATGATTGAGCTGCGTATCTTGGGCGCTATTCAAGAAACGGATATCCGAACCGTCGGCGTTGACATTATCCCAGAAACCGGCGGTCGTCGAATCGATTTCCACCAGCACCTGGTAGTCGGTCAATGCTGAGGTATTGGCGGTATTATCGATAGTGATCGGCAGCTTATACGGCCATGAGCCGTTCCACCACGGATCCAAAAGGCCGTAGCCCTGGCCGTCGCCCACCGCTTCGATGAAGAACTCGCCCCTGGTGCCGGCCGGATAAGTGATACGCATCTTGTAGTACTGCGTTTTGCCTGGGCCGATAAGGTGGCCGCCGCCTCTAGTGCTATTCTTGGGGCGCATCGTTTCTGGCACGTGCTTGCGCTTGATTTCCTGGCCGAAGACCTGCTTGAAGACGTTGGGCGAAGGCAGTTCCCCGCCGTCCAGCTCAGTCTCGGTCCAAATATCTTTGCGCAGCTGCTCCAGCTTGGCCACGCCGCCCTTGTCTTCCGGGAAGTGCACCTGGAGGTTGACCGCCTCGCGCTTCGCCGAGGCGTTCGTGACGCTGAAATAGACCACAGCGTCGGTCACGCCGTAGTAATCCTTGCGATTCGACCTGATGATCAGATTCTCATCGCTATTATCATCCGTAAATTCGAAATTTATCTCCTTGCCATCGACAAATATCTTGTCAAAAGATTCATAACCGTCATCCTGATCCAACTCTTCGCGATTATCGTCATAAGACGCCTCGACCCAAACGCTGTCCAGCGACAGCCGATAGTCCGCTGCGCCGTTATGGCCGCCCTCTAGTTTGACCTGGATATTCTCGACATCTTCCCAAGATTCGATCTCCGGGGCAGCGAAGGACAGGTAACCGGCCTGGGCATACTCAGCCAGCCTGAAAATGAGGCAGTCGCTCGAGGTGGCCTCGACGCAAGCTGACAGGTCGGTTTCAGGCAATTCGACAAGCTCGTGCCAGATCTTGCTGTCGGGCGAGTCCTCGCCTGGAGCGTCGGTGGAATATAGGATTTTCACCCCGACAAAAGACGTACTAGTGGCAACTTCGGCGGCATCAGCCTTTTCCTTTTCGGTTGAGGTCGCGAAATTCTGGGACAATGACAGATTGATTTTCGCCCCCTTCAGCCTTCCCAAATTCTTAAGACTATCCTCGCCCTGCTTGGCACCAGCCATCAGCACGATTTCGTCAATCAGGTTCTCTACAATATCCGCCACCTCCTCGACCGTCTCAATGATAAGGTCGGCCGTCTCCTGCAACACGCTCGGCTCAACGGCTTCAGGGGTCGGTTCGGTAGTTTGCAATTCAGACGGCTCCGAAGCGGGAGTGTCGTTGGACGATTCACCCTCCTCTGTTTTAATGCCAATGCTTGGCTGCCCGCTTGTTGCGGCATCTTCAATGACGACTATCGGTTCCTCAATGGTTGCTTCTGCTTTCTCTTCTTCAACAATGGTCGAGCTGGAAGCTTGTTCGCCATCTTCTTTCACGACCGCGATATCTTCCGCAATCGGCTCTTCCTTGATTTCGACCGCCTCCTTGGCCGGCTCAACTCCTACAACCGACGGGGCATCCTCCTCCGTCTTTATTTCGACGGCCGGGGCAGCTTGCCTGAAGCCAGTGCACGTAACATTACCGCTGCCGCCCAGATATGAAGCTGAGTTGCCTTCCGTAAAATCCGAGCTCGTAGCGTCGGCTGCCAAATCAGGAGCGCCGCTGATCTTTTCAAGGTGCTGCCAGCTACTGGAAGCGGCGGTCTCGATGGAACAGTCCGTAGCATAAAGATTGACCGTCTGGATGTCTTCGCCAGCCAAAGCGGCCACCGATTTCCGGATGACATCGACCGGACCGAGTCCGGTAACCGTCCATAGCAAAAAGAAAAGCCCGACCGCTCCGCGCCAGGCTCTGCCGAAAATTTTCAGATTATTCGAACCGTATTCTTTAATGCCCAAAACCTCATTCGAGATCCTGAGGACGCTCGGCGGCACGATGTCCTGCATGACGCGGACGACTGGCCGGGAACGGCGAACTTCTTGCTGGTTCGTAGCAAAAAATCGCTTGAATTTGCTGATGATTGTTTTAACCTTCTTTGGCATGGGGAAAGGTTAAGGGATCAGATCAGAATGAGAATTCGCTTAGATTTGAATTAAAAACCGGGTCATTGCCCAACGAACGCTTATCGGAAAAATAGTTCATGACCGTCAGGATCAAAAAGAAAAAACTGAAGATAAGTATCGCTAATATCGGCAAAATAGACTTGAAAGTCTTGAAAAATAGCAGGAGTATGTCGAGCTCCATCCTCATCTTGCGCTGCCTGGTTACCAGATACTCTTTCAGGCTAACCTTATCGCTTTTCTGCTGCTCCTTGCCCTGCTTATAGGCCAGCACGGCTTCAGGCGTGGTCACCCAGGAAACATTGGTATAAACCTGCTTGCCGGATATCTTGCCGGAACGGATCAGCTGCCCGATATAATCCGGGCTGTAGCCGGAAATCTTCGACGCCTCCTTCAAACTGATGAAGTTTTCCTGTCCTGACATATTTTTGCTAATTTTATTTAAATCTCGACCCTCGAGATTTTAAAAACGGATTTTCTCGACCCTCGAGATTATGTGGATATTATACCACAATGCACCAAAACGGTGCAAGAGAAATAAATACGATCGGAAAGTTCTAGATTTAAGAAAATAATAAGACACCCTGCCCGCAGGCAGGGTGTCTTATTATATGATGATGATAAATTTATAGCTTGCCAAGATCCAGCTCGTCCGTAAACTTGATTTCCCTAACGAACTCCGGCATGTGACTGATCATGATAATCGCCCCCTCGAAGTCGTTGACCGCCTCGGCGATGACCGGGATGTGGCGAAAATTGATATGGTTGGTCGGCTCATCCAGGATGATGATGGCCGGTCTCATCAAGACCAGCCGGGCGAAAGACAGCAAGCCCTTCTGCCCTTCCGACAAGGCGCCGACGGATTGCCCCAAAAGGCTGCCGGCCACCATGAAGCCGCCAGCTACGGTCATCATCTCCTGGTCGTCGATTCCATCGGCCGCCGCCTCGCGCAGCGACTCGAACACGGTGTGGCTGAAATCCAAAGTGGCAAAATCTTGACTGTAATAGCCGACCCGGATGCCCTCCATAATCTTGGCACCCTCGTGGGTATGCGATACCAAGTTGCGCAAAAAAGTGCTCTTGCCGATGCCGTTCGGCCCGGAAACCAAAAGGCGGCTGCGCTTGCGCAGGACGATATCGACCGGCTTGACGACCGGCTCATGGTTGCTGATGACCTTGACCGACTCGATCTTAACGATCTCGCCGCTGACGTCTTGTACCGGAATCGTGAACTTGCGGATGGTGCGGTCCTCTTTGCGGACATCCACCATGTTTTCCTCTGCCTCCTCGATCTCATCTTTCATCTTGGATGCCAATTTGCGCATCTTACCGCCCTTGTTGGCGAAAAAATTGACCTTCTCTTTGCGGTCTTGAATCTGCTTCAGGAGCTGGGCATTCTTCATCTTTTCACGCTCGATCCTCTTGCCGATCTCCTCCACCACGGTGAAATAATCGCCGACATAAGCCTCGATCTTGTGCGTATGGATATCCAGATAAATAACTCCCTCGGTGAAGCAATTCAAAAAATCAGCGTCATGCGAAATGACGATGACCGTCTTTTCATACATTATCAGGAAGGTTACCAAGTGATCGATGCCCTCTTTGTCCAAATTATTGGTCGGCTCGTCCAAAAGCAGGATGTCCGGGTCTTGGATCAAGGCGAACGCTAAAAGCAGGCGGGCCTGCTGTCCGCCGGACATGTCGCCGACTCGGCGGTCGGTCGGCACCGTCAGATTGACCGCATCCATCGCCTTGGCGATCTTGGAGCCGATATTCCCCGGCACCACCTCGAAGGCTTTTTCAAAATACTCCTTGACCGACAAATCCAAATCTTCCCGCGCCACCGTTTGCTTGGCGGTACCGATGGTCGCCCCGTTCTGGATAGAAATTTTGCCTTCTTTAGGCTTAAGTTCGCCCTTGATCAGGCCGAACAATGTGCTCTTGCCGGCTCCATTCTGGCCCATCAAGGTAATTTTCGAGCCTTTGCGAACGCTGAAGCTGGCCTCGTCTAAGGTCGGCTTTTTGTGGACATATTCGAAGCTGACTTCGTCAAACCTCAATACTACTTCTTCTGCCATATGAAAAATTTATTTAAATACCACCAAAGAATAACAGATTTCCGCTCTTTTGTCCATACTAGCCCAAAAACAAAAAAAGCGCCCCACTACGGGCGAAGCAGATAATGAGCTCCTAGTACTCCGATATCCCGAAGACCAGGCCTTGCGCCGAGGCCAGAACATCTGATCCGTGACCATCATTGGCCAAGACGACTGAATCTGGCTGAAAATCTATCCTGGCCTCGCCGGCCGCTACCGCGATAAAATACAATTCCGCCACTTGCGATTTGGCGCTAATGCCTGGCGCTGGCCGCATCGCCGTCACGGCCACCTCCCCTGCCCCGGCTTGGTCATCGAAAATCATGGAAAACGGCGACCCCTCGCTATCGACGGCCACCAGTTTCAAAGTGTCCGAGGAATAAGCCAGGCTGGCCTTGGCCACATTAATAGCCGTCTCCCCCGGCGTAACGGTCAGCTTGACGCTCACGGTCTGGCCAAAAGCCACCGTCGAAGACAGCTCCGAATCGATACTGAGCGAGGCGCTTCGGACATAATCACGCTCCTCGTTCGCCGGCGCCAGCGGCGCTATTTCCTGGACCCCGGACAAGGCCGCCTCGTTCTGACGGAAAGCCTGACCGGAAAACAGATCCTCGGCCGATACCAGGGAAACGGATTGCGGGCAAACCATGCCCAAAATGGCTAAAACGGGCGCTATGGCTATGAATTTTTTTCTGACAAGCATGGGTTGCGATTTATCTAATCAAGATTCGATCTGATCTCACGCAAAATAATGTCTTTTTGACCGGGCGGCAAGTGATGATCAAGGTATGGATACAACGTTTCGTCCTCGAGATGATGATGGCCGAATAGCAGCTGAATGAACCCGGTCAATTTTGGAGTTTGACGATTTTTTATATCGGCCTCCACCGCCGTCATTTCGCTTTTCATTTTGTTATGATCCTTATACAGCTTCCTGACGACCTCGACTATGGGTCCGCCGGCCAGGTCATCAAGGCTGAAGATGCTCTGCTCCTCGGTCAGCATGTGCTTTTCAAGCTTGGACTTGAATTCGCCGAACAGCCCCGCACGTTCATCATTCTCTTCAGCCTCGCCGATTTGTCCGATCAACCGATCGAGCTCGGCATGGCTCTCAGCCATATACATCATTATCTCATCATCTATGTGGTGCATAATTATGCTTTAGATATAATCCTACTGACCAATCTGGTCGAAAAATATTGCCAATCCTCCTCGAACCTTTCAAGCGCGAGCTGCACAGCCGCCATTCCTGAAGCCAGGCTGCCGATTGCTTCATCGATAAAAACATCGATCGTATCAAGACGGGCCGGATTGATCCAGCCTTTGATCAAGGCGAACCAGGCGTCGCCGATAAGCGAAGCAGCTTTGGCAGCCGCCAACCTCAGGTCAATCATCGAAGCGTAGGCTAACTCCGTGCCGCTATCCACATTCTGCGGCTCGGACTGTATCTTCAAAACGAAATCCTCGGCGTTGCTATTGCTATCATAACCGTTACCGGAAAGATGATGCACCGCGCCATCAACCATGGTTCCGGACGACGAAGTTGCCGCAGCTTTGCGCTCCAAGCTCTCGTAAGGTCCAGGATTGTCGGCAAACTGCGCCAATTCGAACTCTAGCGCCGTGCCGAAACCGAGCTTGTCGATTACCGTGCCGGATCGCTTAAGGATGACCGTCGCGTTCGACGGCACTTCGCTCGTAGGCGGATAGCTTATGTCAGGGGTCGCACCGCCGCTGTAGTCAGCCGAGGCGACAAGGACATATCCGTGCGAGTCGATCTGCATATTCATGAAGTCATCGACCAAGACGGTTTCATTGCCGGCGGCATCCTTGAAGCTGAGAACGTATTCGGATGTCGCCAAAGTAATGGCGTCACCGGTCGGATTATACAATTCGATGAACTCGTCGGTCGCGCTATCGCCGCTGATCTGCACCTCGCTCAGTACCATGTGGTCTGGGCGGACGCTGGCGAACCTGGTCTGCCTGACCTCTCCCCAATCGCCCAGGTTGCCGGCGGCATCACGGGCGCGCACCCGGAAATCCACGATCTGCCCCTCGTTCATTTGCTGGCCGAAAACGGCATAATTCTGCTCCAGGGCTTGGTTCCATTGCTGCCAAGCACCCGAATCGACGGCATATTCGACATCGTAACTGAAAACACCGCTGCCGTTGGGCATGTTCTGGTCCGAGCCGCCGAAGCTCACGGTCAGGCCATTAGTCGCATAATCTTCGAGCGCCGTCGTTTGAGGCACTTCATCGAGATAGGCGGATGGCGGCAGCAGGTCGATCAGCCAATTCGACTCGATCGTCGAACCGACGAAGCCCAAAGAATCGACGCCATAAAGATAAAGCTTGTGATACCCCTCGGTTAATCCGGCAAAGGAAGTCGTGGCAGCGGTGCTGGTAACCCAGTCCCCTAAATCTATCTTATAGCGATATGTTGCCAGTTCATTAGCGCCGAATTCGAACGCAGCAGAGGTTTGATTGGTCGAACTGGCCGGCGCGGCGACAAAATTGACGACTGGCGGCGTCAAATCAACGCGCCAATCGAACTGGGCTGGTGATGGATCCGGCCCGACCGAATCCGTACTCCTAGCCATAAAGACATGATTGCCCTCGGCCAGACCGGTCAGCGTTACGCTGCTGCCAGCCGAAGTCCACGAGCCGCTATCAAGCTTATATTCATAAATCACGACCGCCTTATCGGAGGTGTAAGCAAAAGAAGCAGCAGTAGAACTAGTCAATGCTGGTGGCGAGACGGTAATGGTCGTGTTGGGGTAAACCACGGTCGGTGTTTCCACGTATCTAACTATTGTCTGTGGCGTTGTTTCTGGTTCTGGCGCCTTGGCTATGGGCGTGGTGGTGGCCGGCGTGGTGGTCTCCTTAGCCACGACCGGAGTCGTCGTAGCCTTCGCCGGCGTGGTGGTCGCCTTAGCCACGACCGGAGTCGTCGTAGCCTTCGCCGGCGTGGTGGTCGCCTTAGCCACGACCGGAGTCGTCGAGGTCGCGGGTGCGTTCTTAGGAGTGCTGGTCGTAACGGCAGGTGGAGCGCTTGAAGCGGCGGGCGGCGGACTGGCCGTGTTCGGTTTTTTCGCCGGGCTGGGCTTGGAGGCCAGCTTCTTGGCGCCCGAGGCGATGTTGCCGATTTCTTTCTTAATGCCTTCTTTTATCAATGAAAAAATCGAAGGAGCGGTCGATGAAGCCGCTGCCTGATTCTGCCCGGATATCGTGTCCATAGCCAATTGGCCGAAGTTACCCAAAGTCGAACGCAATAATTGAATCGGACGATACCGATCCTGCACCGATTTGTTCCAGATCAAGGCCGACCAAGACAGCATGCTGACAATCACGGTCAGCAAGAATACGGCGACAAAAGCCTGGGCGCCATAGGCAAGACCGCCTTTAATCTCCTTGCGATGCTTGAACAAGTAGCTCTTATTCGCCTCCCTGACCGGCTTCTGCTTGATGCTGAAGTTGATCGTAAAATCCTCCCCGGCGACGCTGAATTTTTTGAACCATGAATGGCGTTCCGGCTCGTGAGATTTTAGCGCTTTTTTTGCCTTGGACGTTTTTTGAGTTTTGTTATTCACAACTATTATTATACCACAATCGGCCTTAATAAAAAAACATGGCACAACAAAAAATAGAGCCCCTAGGGGCTCTATTTTTTAACTGCTCAATAATTGACGTAAAAATATTTGCTATCGACCTGCCTGAAACCGGAGCCGTCATCGAAGAATATCCTGAACTCATAGTTGCCGTAATCGGAATTGTAGTTGCTGGTCACAACGCTGCTATAAGGCCAAGTCGTATTATTGACCCTGTTCCATGGAGTCTTAAAAGTCCAAAGCAAGGCATTATTACGATAAGCCTCGACGCTCCAGCGGTGATCGATCCTGACATCCCGCGCCTGAGCCACGACATAGACCGTGGCGCCTCGACTGAAATTGGTTCGAGGGTTGACCGGCTGCAGATTGCGCTGATCGTTGCCATAAGGCTTCCAATTTTCCGCCACTGTCGCGCCGTTATAAGTCCATTTAGCGTCCGTGAAGCAGCTGCCGTAATAGCGGCAGTCATAATTGCAATAATTGTTGCCGCTGTTGCAGGTCGGACCTCCCCAATTATCCGAAACTGTGAAATTCTTGGTGTCCAGAAGTTGCCAGCCGGTGCCGGTATTCAAGTAAATGCGCCATTCATAACTGCCAGGCAAGGCGTTGTGATATTCCGGATAATAGCTGCCATAAGCATGGCCCATGCCGACATTGCGCCAAGGCGTGGCGTCCTGCCAGACCAATTGCCCGTTGCGGTAAAGCTCGGCTTTCCATTGGTAGTCCTCGATGATATTGCGAACCACCGATACAGCGAATACGTCATCGCCGTAATTGAAGCTGTTGCGCGGATCCACCGGGCGGACGTTCCAATATTCGGAGCCGGAGCCGTTCTGCCAGCCCCTAGAGACGGTAGTGCGGTCGTAATAATAAGGGCGACGGGGATTGTCTCGCTGGCTCACAACCCTGAAAGTCTTGGTTGCCAGGCTGGTCCAGCCGCTGCCGGTATCGATTGACAGGCGGAATTGGTAATTGCCTATTTCCGCGTTGCTGTAATACGGCTGATAGTTGCTGTAAGTCCAGCCCTGGCCGACACGGTTCCAGGGGGTGACATTCTCAAAAACCCTGTTTCGGCGGCCGTCTGTCCGATACAGCTCGAGCTTGTAGCGATGATCGACTGTGATGTTCTTTAACTGGGAAACGAGATAGACCGTTTCACCTTGGTTGAATGTCGTCTTCTGCCCCGTCGCCTCGATATTCCAGTAGTCGCTTGAGCCGTATCTCCAACCAGACGCGACAACGGCCTTGGCAAGGACATAGCCGCCTGAAGATGAATTGTCATTGACAACCCTGAAATTCACACTGGCTAACGTCTCGAAGCCGCTGCCTGAATCAAGCTGATAATTGGCCCGATATTCGCCGATCGGGAGATTTGTCATAAACGGCACGAAGTTGGAATAATTCCATCCATTATACTGGCCGGGGCTGAATTTAGGGTTATTCTGCACCTTATACTGACGCCCATCACGGTAAAGCACGAGGCGCCACTGATGAGCGTAATCGACCGGACCGATCTGGGCGAAAAATTGGACCTTTTCTCCGAGACGGAATTCCGTCTTTTCTCCGACAGGCACGATATGCCAATATTCATCCTTGCCATTGACCCAGCTTTGAGCCACTGTAAACCGGCTGTAATTGAAACGTGGAGCGGCAATAACGCTGACCGGCAAGGCAAGATTGAGCATCAGGGCGACTAGCAGTAATTTGCTCAAAAGCCTCTTCATAGTCTTATATCTAATAATTAATGCCTCCTTATCCACATTATATCAATTCTATTCTAATCTTGGTACATTAAATAATCATTAAAACTAGCCAGTCATGTCAGGCCCAGCAGGCGCCTGACCCATGACACGAATGAAGAAAAACAGGCCCTGGCATCGGACGCCGCATGATCGCCAACTACGCCGCGAGCGGCGGGCTGGTCGCGTTTGGCTTTGAAATATTCGAACATCGCCGCGTCATATTCGGATTCGTCGCGCAGAGCCGAAGAATGAAATCCGGTCTCTTCTTCTTTTTTATAACCGATAGCGTGCATAATATTGTTTTATTTATTTCACCTGCCGAAACGCGCGCATGTCCGGTTTCGACAATAGCTGCGCAAGGTCGCAGCATGTTGAATACATCATATTCATTGCTCATTAAGCAAATATTAATACTGGGCTCTGCTTGAACAAAAAGTTTCCCCAACGATAAAACAGGCCCAAGAGCCTGTTTTATCGTTCGTATATCAAATCCTGATCTTCTCTTTCAGTTGTTCGATCGCTTTGACGAAATCGGCTTTCCTCGACTCGCCGATCGGCTTGCCTGGCGGCATGATCTCGTTAGCCGGATTGACTTGGACGCCGTCCTTTTCCATCTCGAAATGCAGATGCGGCCCGGTGGAAAAGCCGGTCGAGCCGACATAACCGATCACCTCGCCTTGCCGCACCCTTTGGCCGCGCTTGACGATGATCTTCGACTGATGCCCGTAGTTAGTCGAATATGTGCCGTTGTGCCTGATCGAAGTGAAGTTGCCGTAACCGGCCGCCCAGCCGGCTCGCGTCACCGTGCCGTCGCCGATCGCCCTGATCGGCGTACCCTGGGCAGCCGCATAATCGATAGCCCGGTGCTTGGTCGAAACGCTGAAGGCTTCGACGTAGCGGCGTCCGGTGGTAAACGGAGAAGAAATGTACTTGAAGGCGAGCGGCGCCTTCAGGAACATCTTCTGGACAGAATTGCCGTTCTCATCGAAATAGCCCTTGTTGTCTTCCGATTCTTCAAAATAGAAAGTCTGATACAGCTTATCGCCGTTCTGATACGCTCCGGCCAAGACTTTGCCCGGCATGACGAACTTGCCGTCACGATAACGCTCTTCGTAAACGAACTTATATCGGTCGCCGACCCGCGGATCGTTGGCAAAATCAATGCTCCATTCCAGACCTTCAGCGAACTGCAGCACGGCCCGCTCATCAGCGCCGGCTGCCAAGGCGGACTCATAAAGCGACGAGTCGATCGTGCCTTCGACGGTCTTTTCCTTGACCTCATAAACTATATTTTCCAACCTGGCCGCCCATCGCCCGGCGACATCCTTTTCTATATATAGCTCACGGTCATTATCGACAGCGTACATCAGCTTGTAAATCGTGCCGGCCTCATCGGGGTAAAAATAGAGCTTGTTGCCGACCCGCAGCTTGGCCAAGTCATAAACTTCCTTGACGGCGTCATAAATCGCGTAACACGTCGCCGCATCCAAGCCGCCCCTGGCACCGATCTTGCTGAAGACGTCGCCGTCCTCGACGACCGCCTCAGTTCTCTTTTCCTCTTTTTTTGCCTCTTCGGCATTGGCCTCCTGGCCGACTGCCACTTTAGCGCCATCGCCATTCTGCGCCGCCCGCTTGCTGCGCAGATTAAAGAAGACAAATGCGAAAATCAAAGCCAAGAGGACTAAAATCGCGTATTTGTAAATCGCCTTATTCATAAAATATCAAAGCTAACCATACCAAGAAAAGCCGGATAAATCAAGGCTGGATTCCATGTACGCCAACCTTTTAGCGCACCTTAATCATTCTTTAATCCCATGCAAATATCATTGAAATCACTCCAGGCCAAACTGCCATTCGCACGCGTTATTAAGCTCAGACCGATAACATAAGACTAAATAAAAAATTATGAAATCACAAACCAAGACTTTCGCCTCCGCAGCAGGCAGCAAGGCCCTGGTCCGCAAATCGTTCAGGACGATCATGACGATCTTTCTTGGCATGGCCATGGTGTCAAGCTTGTTAGTTGTGCCGGCCGGTTCCGCTAGCACGACTAACCTACGGATCAAAAGCCACGACGCTGCAGCCATAAAGCAGAAAAGGAATAAGCGCATCACTCCAGCCCAGCGTGAAGCCGCGGCCAAACGCGCGGCTGCGGAGCGCAAAAAAAAGCAAGATCAAGGACCAATCAAGGCTTCATCAAAAAAACCGGCTCCGTCTGTCAAGCTGGGAGTTGCCAAGGCAGCAAATGCCCCTTCTGCGCTGCTGGCAAATATTCCCAATCCGGGCGGCACCCCGAACTACTTCGGCCCTGAGCCGAATTGGGCATTCAGCCCCCAGCCAAATGATTCGGCGCCGCTCGTGAGCCTGAGTGGCGGCGGGGGCACAGGAGCTGCTGCGATCGCTTCGACCACCAACGGCGTGATAACCGGCCTGACCCTGACTAACGGAGGTTCCGGATATACGTCGGCGCCCGTGGTAACGTTTGTCGGCAATGGTACCGGCGCTTCGGCGACAGCCACCGTCGTCATGGACATCGTTTCCGGCATCATTGTCACTAACGCCGGATCGGGCTACACCGCGGCCACCGTCGACATTGCCGGCGGCGGGGGCATCGGAGCCGTGGCCACGACCACTATCGGGCCAGGCGGTACCATTTCCGGCATTACCGTAACCAACCCTGGGGCTGGCTACACTTCGGCCCCGACTATCACCATAACCGGTGACGGGACAGGCGCGACGGCAGTCTCGGTCGTGAGCGGATCAGTCACCGCGCTGGCTTTGGCTAGCGGAGGAAACGGCTATCTGGCAGGCGGCATCCGCAAATTCGTGGACTCGCTTGCTGGCTTAGGAGCTGCTAAAGCCAACAATCTTGGGCAATACCTCTCGGTCGCCACGCCCGACACGACAACCTATCCGGGGTCGGATTATTACGAAATCTCTCTACGGCAATATACCGAAAAATTGCACACTGACCTGCCGGCAACCACTTTGCGCGGATACGTGCAGACCAATAACGGTACTGACGCTTTGGGCAATAACACCATCGCGCCTGCGCCCATACACTACCTTGGCCCGACGATAATCGCCACAAAGGACCGGCCTGTTAGGATTAAATTCACAAACCAGCTTCCCACGGGTGCTGGAGGCAAGCTTTTTATCCCGGTTGACAAATCAGTCATGGGAGCCGGCATGGGTCCTCTCGATATGCCAGGCATGCCAGGCATGAAAGAAGACTACACTGAAAACAGAGCGACCATACATCTGCATGGAGGCTTTACCCCCTGGATCAGTGACGGCACCGCCCACCAATGGATCACGCCGGCAGGAGAAAACACCCAGTATCCTAAAGGTGTCAGCGTTTCCAATGTCCCGGATATGGCTGACCCTGGCCCAGGATCGCAGACATTCTACTACACCAACCAACAGAGCGCGCGACTGATGTTCTATCATGACCACGCCTTCGGCATTACCAGATTGAATGTCTATTCCGGCGAAGCGGCTGGCTACCTTCTGAGCGACCCGACCGAGCAAAACTTGATCAATACCGGCGTAATCCCAGCCGAACAGATTCCTTTAATCATCCAGGACAAGACCTTCGTGGATGCGACCACGATCATGGCCACTGATCCGACCTGGAACTGGGGCTCGACGCCAGGCATCCCGCACACCGGAGATTTATGGATTCCCCATGTCTATATGCCAAACCAGAATCCTAACGACATCGGAGGCGTCAACCCGCTCGGACGCTGGGATTACGGTCCGTGGTTCTGGCCCCCCTGGCCGGTCGCTAACGGTCCGATAAACTACCCCGATGGCACCAAGGTTCCCGGGGTGCCGAACATATCTATGGGCATGGAAAATTTCAACGATACCCCGATGATAAACGGCACAGCCTACCCTTTCCTTGGCGTCCAACCCAAAGCTTATAGATTCCGCGTTCTCAACGCGGCCAACGACCGATTCTGGAACTTGCAGCTATACGTGGCCGACCCGGGAGTCACCGCTCCGGACGGAAGAACCGATACGGAAGTCAAAATGGTGCCGTTCGTCACCGGCGGAGCTTGGCCGGCCGGGTATCCGACTCCGGATAACCGCGACGGGGGCATTCCCGATCCGAACACCAGAGGGCCCTCCATGATTCAGATCGGCACCGAAGGCGGCTTTCTGCCCGCACCGGTAACTCACAATAACATCCCCATGGGCTACGATATGGATCCCAAAAGCATGACCGTCGGGAACATCAAGGAGCACAACCTTTTTATCGGTCCAGCGGAACGAGCGGATGTGATTATCGACTTTTCCGCCTTCGCCGGCAAGACGCTGATCCTCTACAATGACGCGCCGGCAGCCCTGCCGGCAGGAGACCCGCGCTTCGATTATTACACCGGCGCTCCGGACCTGACCTCGACCGGCGGCGTCAAGGGCACCCTGCCGGGCTACGGGCCGAACATCAGGACAATCATGCAGATAAGGGTTGCCACCGGCACTCCGACAGCCTATAATCCAGCACCGTTAAACACGGCTTTGCCCGCCGCTTTCGCAGCCACGCAAGATCCGATTATCGTTCCGCAGGCCCCTTATAACGCCGCATACAACGGCAATTTCCCTAGCAACAACCGGGCTTACGCTCGCATCCAGGACACCTCGCTGACTTTTACCCCCTTAGGCGCCGCCGCACCGGTAACCATCCAGTTCAAGCCGAAGGCGATTGCGGAAGAGTTTGAAAGCATTTACGGACGCATGAGCGGCTTCCTGGGCGTAGAAGTGCCTTTTACCAACGGTATGAATCAAACGACTATCTTCTACGATTACCAGGATCCGACTACCGAAATAATCAACGATACTAACACCTCGATTACGCCTATCGGCAGCATCGGCGACGGCACCCAGATATGGAAAATAACCCATAACGGCGTGGACACGCACCCGATCCACTTCCACCACTTCAACGTCCAGGTCGTCAACCGAGTCGATTGGGCTGGGGTGGTCAAGCCGCCGGAACCGAACGAGCTTGGCTGGAAGGAAACCGTAAGGATGAACCCTTTGGAAGACATCATCGTAGCCATGAGGCCGACTGCCCCCA
Organism: uncultured Gammaproteobacteria bacterium; assembly: GCA_964443495.1. Taxonomy (GTDB): domain Bacteria; phylum Patescibacteriota; class Patescibacteriia; order Patescibacteriales; family GWE2-39-37; genus JAAXUA01. The sequence continues at coordinate 246,879 of CAYUCS010000001.1, read as the reverse complement.
AAATGCCGTTCGGCGTCCCGGAAAGCGTACGGCCGCTCGACCCGACCATGCCGATCGGCTCGACTGCCGGTTTCAAGAACGTCGATTCCCTAGGCAACCCGATTACGGTGACCAATCAGATGACCAACTTCGGCTGGGAATACATGTGGCATTGCCATATCTTAAGCCACGAAGAGATGGACATGATGAGACCGATAAAATTCAACGTGTCCACCGCCTTCCCGCAGGCTCCGACCGCATCCGAACAAAGCGGAGTCATCACTTGGACTGACGGCACCCCGGCTGGCAATCCCGCCACCCTCGGCAACTCCGCTAATGAAATCGGCTACCGGATACAACGTGCCGTCGTCACGAACGGACAGGCCGGCACCTACGTCCAAATCGGCACCGCCCTAGCCAATCAGACGAGCTTCACCGACGGCACTGCCGCTCCGGGAACCAGCTATAGCTACATCGTCACCGCTTACAATGCATCGGGCGGCAACTCATCAGCTCCGACCTTCGCCCAAGGCGGAGGAACGAGTTCCGTTAGCATCTCGCTGAACACCGGCTGGAATCTGATTTCTTTGCCAGTACAGCCCGTAGATCAAGGCGGCTTGCCTCTGACCTATTCGGCCGAAAGCTTCGGGTCGTTGACAGGAGCCGATGTCGTGGCAAAATGGTCGAGCGCCAATCAGCAATACAATAGCCATATCGTCGGCTTCCCGCTGAACAATTTCAATCTCGACAATTCAGGATTCTTCGTCCATATGGCAACGACCACAAACGTCACGATAACGGGCACGCCGATTCCCCAGACTACGCCCGTCACTTCGCCCGGCTGGAATCTCTTGGGTTGGTCAGGAGCGGGCACTACCACTGCCGAAACATTCGGCCTGACAATCGCTGGCGCCGACCTGGTGGCCAAGTTTGACAGCCTGCTGCAAAAATGGATAAGCCATATCATAAACTTCCCGCTTAATAATTTCATTATCAATCCGGGAGATGGGGTGTTCGTCCACAAGCTATAAATGAAAGGTCGCTGGCTTGTAGCAGGACAAGGCTTAAAATTAATTCTTAAATACAAACCTATGAAAAGACTAGCAAAGAACAGGTTTATAATCGGAGCCACCATCATGGCGATGATGGCCACGATATCGTTAGCTCCCATAATGAACCCGGAGAAAAGCGCCTTTGCTGCCCAAGGCTGCTTGCCAGGATCGGTAGCAGGCACCGTCAGCGTCAATGGCGTGCCGACGGATGGGGCCACGGTAACCCTGAGGGACATAACCCAAGGCTTCGCGCCGTTTTCGACGGTCACAGCTCAGGGGGGATTATATCAGGTTGACCTGGCTAACTTAGACCCTTCGCTATGCGTGGCGATCGGCGACCAACTCGAGGTGACCGCGACACAAGGCGCGGACAGCACCGCGACAACGACCGCATACGGCGGCGAAGTCATAGTCATGATCAATCTCAATATCATTCCGGTAATCGTTCCTGTGCTGACGACCATAGGCGTCGCGCCAGCTAACCCTTCGGTAACCGAAGGCGGCATGCTGATGTTCACCGCGACACCGCGCGACCAACTGGGAAACCCGATGAATGTTCCGGTCAATTGGCAAACAAGCAACGCTATGGCCGGCACCATTGACGCCTCAGGCATGTTCATGGCCATGGCTGCCGGCACCTCGACCATCTCTGCCGTAAGCGGACCGATATCAGGCACGACGACCGTCACGGTCAACCCTTTAGTGCCGGTCGTTACGACCATAACGGTTTCGCCGGCCAACCCGACAATTTCGGCAGCCGGAGGCATCCAGCAATTTACTGCTACCGCCTTTGATCAGATCGGCAACCAGATGAACCCGCAACCGGCCTTTACTTGGACTTCCTCTAACCAGCAGATAGCGACAGTTACCGCAGCCGGCTTAGCGACCGGCCTGTCAGCTGGAACCAGCACTATCACCGCTTCAAGCGGGCCAATCAGCGGCTCCGCGCTATTAACAGCCGTCGCTCAAGCCCTCACCGCGATCAATGTGACGCCAAGCACTACGTCAATACTTACGGGAACGACCCAGCAATTCGCCGCCCAGGCCCTTGATCAATTCGGTGCGGCCATGAATCCGCAACCTGCCTTTGCCTGGTCGTCGTCAAACCAAGCATCAGTCACGATTGACCCGATTTCAGGGCTAGCTACCGGCATCTCCGTGGGTACGACCTCGATAACGGCTTTAAGCGGAGCCATATCAGGCACTGCCTCACTGGGCGTGACCTTGGCACCACCGGTACTGACATCGATTTCCGTCACTCCGGCCACATCCACGATTATCGTGGGCGCAAGCTTGCAATTCAGCGCTAACGCCCTCGACCAGTACGGCAACACCCTACTGCCACAGCCCGCATTTACCTGGAACTCAACGAACCCTGCAGCGGCCATGGTTGATGCTAACGGCCTGGTCATGTCGATGGCCGTCGGCACGACCACCATCAGCGCTACATCCGGCGCTGTAAGCGGCAGCACTCTCGTTACCGCGGCAATCATCCCCCAAGTCTTAACTTCGATTTCAGTAACCCCAGCCACTTCAACGGCGACTTTGGGTACAAGCACCCAGTTCAGCGCGACAGCATTTGACCAATTCGGCGCAGCTATGAACCCGCAGCCGGCCTTCACCTGGTCTTCCTCGAATCAGGCGGCGGCCACGATCAGCGCGTCAGGCTTAATGACTCCTCAGGCCGTCGGCACGACGACTGTTGTTGCGACTAGTGGCACGACGACTGGCAACACTATCGTCACCATAGCTTCCCCGGCTAACCCAATAGACAATGCCGCTCCATTAGTGGATTTCGTCAACCCTGCCAACCTGATGACCGGCCAAAATCTGGACAGGTCGATCTATATCGTCTTTACCAAATATAATATCGACACTGCCACGCTCAACTCACAGAATATCACCTTGACCGACAATCAAGGCAACCCCGTCCCTGCCGCTTTGGTGACGGGTTGCTGCAACAGGATTGCCACCTTCGTTCCGGCCGTCCCGCTGCAAGCGTCAACAACCTACACTGTCAATCTGACTACCGGAATAAAAAACTTGGCGGGAGTCGCAATGGCTCAGCCGTATTCTTGGAGTTTCTCCACGGCACCTACGGGCACGATTGCCACCACAACGATCGAATTTACCAATCCGCTAGCCAATGGCACGGATTTCCCGATCGACCGCATGATCCATCTAATTTTTAACAAGAAGATGGATGTGGCATCAGTGAACGCAAACACCTATTATCTCCGGGATGCATTAGGCAATACTGTCAACGTCATGTACATGTCGCGTGGCGGCGGACAATTCATGCTGGTGCCGCACATGAACATGAATCGCAATGCATCATACACCGTTTTCGTGACAACCGGAGTGAAGGATGCCGGCGGAACGCCGCTTTCAGCTCCATACTCATGGTCATTCACGACCGGCAACACGGTAAATCTCCATCCTAAAATCACAGCCATTCCTGAGCTTCCTGCCACCGCAGGACAAGCGATGTCCTATCAAGTCTTAGCAACTGACCCGAACGGCGATCCGATAACCTATTCCCTAATCGGCGCTCCGGCAGGATTATCAATCGGGTCTTCGACCGGCATGTTAAGCTGGACTCCGGCTGCGGTTGGGCGATTCTCATTCGACATCCAAGCAAGCGACGGCCAGTCGTCCGGCGTGCTTCGTAACGTTACCATCAATGTTGGGGCTGTTCCGACACCTCCTCCGAGCGGAGGTGGCGGTGGAGGCGGAGGCTTCCCGTTGCCGACTACCGTAACGACCTCAAATGCACCTCTGACAATCCAGCCGACAGAAAACGGCATTCTCGAACAGACGCTTGAGGACGGCCTCAAGGTCGTAGTCAACATCCCTGCGGGCGCAGTTACTAGCAAAACCACTTTCCGGGTGACACGAGGGCAATTGACCGACCTCACCGAGACGGAAAAAAGCGACAAGCTGCGCCCGATCGAGCATTCGCTCTTCAATTTGACAGCCGTCAACGAAGCCGGACAATCAGTGACCAACTTCGCCAAAGCGATTACCATCACGGTCAGCGGCGTTGAACTGCCGAGCGACGTCGTCAACTTGAGCGTTTACGCTTTCGATGAAGGCCGGCTTGAATGGCTGATCGTGCCTGGAGCCCTCTTCAATTCCAGCGCCAAATCTTTTACCTTCAGCATCAACCACCTGACGCTGTTCGGTATCTTCCGCTCCCCGGGCCTGCCCAGCATAATCAAGCCCGTCAAAAAAATCGAAGATGACAAGAAAACCGAAGACGAGCGGCAGAAGGCCGAAGACAGGCGACGCGTACTTGGCATCAAGATTTACCCCGACGGAACGCTCATCAGGGGCACGGATAACAGGATCTACGTCATAATGTTCGGCGAAAAAGAACGCATCGTTAACATGGCTGAACTAAGCCTGTATCGAGGCAAGCCCATCATTCGTGTCGATGCCGCCACGCTCTCAAGCTATGATGAGCACAAATTCGCCAAGCTCCGGAACGGCGACCTCTTCCGCGGACCGGACAATAGGATCTACGTGATCAAGAACGGCAAGAAACAGCACATAAGATCATTGATTGAACTTCGCCAATACCACGGCAAGAAGATAAACAATGTCGATACCGCGACCGTAGCTCACTATTAAAGCCGAGGCATCTCGCCAAAAAGCCGCCCGATTACAGGGCGGCTTTTTGCATGGTCGGCAGTTTATGCCCTTTGGCCATAAAAAAAGCCGCCGGGTAAACCCAGCGGCATTGCAAATTGCTTATGAATAAAAGAGCTTATCGAATGATCGTCGCATCCCGGTCGGCTCCGACCGAAACTATCCTGACATGAACCTTGGCCATCTGCTCGATATAAGCGATGATTTCCTTCAGAGCTTCAGGCAAATCATCATATTCCCTGATGCCGCTGATATCGCAGCACCAGCCGGGATATTCGACATATACCGGCTCGCAATGATCCATCACCTCAGCGAAAGGAATCGCGACCGTCAAAACGTTGCCAGACTCGAGAGTTTCGTCACCGTAGTTGTAAGGCTCACCGACATACATGTAAGACCCGCAGATCTTGATCGTCTCGCAGCCGGAAAGGACATCCAATTTGGTCAGGATCACGTTCTCGCCGCATTGCCTTGTGGCATAACGCATGACCGGCAAATCGAGCCAGCCCGTCCGCCGCGGACGGCCAGTGGTGGCCCCGTATTCTTCGCCTGCCATCCGGATGGCGATTCCCTGGAGAAAACCCTGCTGCGAATTGACGGTAGCGAAAGGATAGTTGTCTTTCTCCACGCCTTTGGTCACTCCGGCTTCAGCGCACCAGTCGGCTGAAGCCTGACCGCCGATTTCCGTCGGGAAAGGTCCGCCGCCGACACGCGTCATGTAGAACGCTTTGGCGATGTTAAGCACCAGGTCGATGTGGCCGTCCTTCAGGCCGACGCCATGGGCCAGCCCCTGATCAGAGCAGTCCGAGGAGGTGACATACGGATAGCTTCCGTAATCCACCGAAAGCATCAATCCCTGGGCTCCTTCGAGCAGAATCTTCTTCGTGCCAACGACCCTTTTTATGAAAGTGTCAGTATCACTGACCAGGTCCCGTAATAGGCGGCCGTATTCGGCATACCGTTCGACAATGGCGTCGACATCGAAAATGCCGATGCCGTCCGAGAAGAACTGCCCCTTTTCCAGGTGTTCATGGTGCATCAATTCCTGAATTACCGCAGCGTCATACTCCTTGAATAGCACCATCTTTTCCTTGAGGTTCCTCACGAGTTTCTTGCGGAACGACTCGGGATTAAGCATGTCGTTGACGATCAGGCCCTGCCTGGCATAATGGTCCGCATAGACCGGACCGACGCCGCGGCCGGTAGTGCCTATCTTGCCGGACTTGCTTTCGCGCAAACGGTCGAGCAGGATGTGCTGCGGCAGGATCAGCTTGGCGTTCAGGGCGATCATCAGATGATCGTAGGACAGCCCGGCCTCGCTGAGCATGGCCATCTCCTCGAGCACGACGCGCGGATTGACCGCTACGCCGCTGCCGATGATGTTGGTCTTGCCTTCGCCGTCGCGCAAGATGCCCGACGGGATGAGGTGCATGACGTACTTCTTGCCATTGACCCAGATAGTGTGGCCGGCGTTATCTGCGCCGGTACCGCGAGCGATAATGTCCGCCCAGTCAGCCAGAAGATCGACGATCTTGCCCTTGCCGGTATCGCCCCATTGGCTGCAGATGACTGCCGCCGTGTTAATGCCTCGCAATAATCTATCCAATTTTTCTTTCATCGATACTCTCCTCTTGTTCGTGACGTTATGACGCTTTATAGTTGGGTGCTTCCGCAATGAAAGTCAAGTTGTGCGGGTGCGATTCCTTGACCCCGCCGGCGGTCTGCCAGCAGAAGTTCGCCTGCCGATGCAGCTCATCGATTGTCGACGACCCGAGATGGGCCATGCCGCTGCGGAGTCCGCCGATGAATTGAAAGATGACCATGGGCACATTGCCGCGATACGGCACCTTCCCTTCGACACCTTCCGGCACCAGCTTCTCTTTTTGCTCTTCATTGCCTTGATGATAGCGTTCACCCGCCCCCTTGCCAGCCTGCATCGCGCCGAGTGAGCCCATGCCTCGGTACAGCTTGAACGACTGGCCGCCGATAGTGGTAACTTCGCCTGGCGACTCGTCCGTGCCGGCCAGCATATTGCCGAGCATGACGGTATGGGCGCCGGCGGCCAGAGCGATGGCAGCGTGTCCGGAAAACTTGATGCCGCCGTCAGCGCAGACTGGGACGCCGGAACCGCGAATGGCCTTAGCGCAGTCATAAACTGCCGAGACCTGCGGCTTGCCGACGCCGGTGACAATGCGAGTGGTGCAGATCGAGCCCGGACCAATGCCGACCCGGACGCCGTCAGCGCCGGCATCAACCAAGCGCTTGGCCGACTCGCCTTCGGCGATGTTGCCGGCCACGATGTCGATCTTCGGGTAAACGGCCTTGATCCGCCTGAGCGTCTCAATGACCTTTTTGCAGTCGCCATGCGAAGTATCGATTACCAGCACGTCGACGCCTTTGGCTACCAGCGCTTCTACGCGCTCATCAGTGTCAATGCCGGTGCCGATAGCGGCGCCGACTCGCAGGTTGCCGTTATCATCCAGATTGAAGCTCGGCGATTCGCCGGTGACGATCCGTTCGACATCCTTGTAAACGTACATGCCTTCCATGTCACCCCTGGCATCAATGATCGGGATGACCTTCTTGCGCTCCTGGCACATGATTTTGAACAGGTCGGTCAACGAAGTGCCGGAGGGGGCCGTAACCAGCTCGCGCGACATCACTGTCGCGACCCGCTGGCTGAGATCCGGGTGGAACTCGAAGTTGCTGTGAGTGAGTAGCCCCACCAGCCTGCCATCATCGTTAATGATCGGGAAGCTGTGGAATCGCTCATCGTACCCCTTATCTTTCATTGTCTGAAGCACCTCACCCATCGTCATGTTCTCTTTAAAGCAAATCGGTCTCCTGATGAAACCGTTAAGCTCGAACTTGACCCGGGCAACATGAGCTGCTTGCTCCTTGATCGGTAGGTTGCGATGGATGATGCCCAGACCGCCGAGCTTGGCCATGGTGATAGCCATACGGTACTCGGTTACGGTGTCCATCGGCGAGGACACGAAGGGGATGTTCAACGGCACATTGCGGGAAAACAGGGTGTTCAACTTGGCATCCGCCGGCTCTATTTCCGTGTAGCAGGTCTTGAGCAGCAAATCTTCATAGGACAGCGCTAAGCCGAACCGTTCGATGCGCCTAAAAAAACCGTCTACTGGCAGCTTCAAATCTTTTCTCTCTTCCATGGGTGCTTCCTCCTTTTCGCGGTTGTGAGCAGTCGGTAAAACTGTCTCGGTTGGCGTTGATTTCCTATAGGATATTGATCATTCGATTGTCAAAAAAACAAAAATAGCCTCCCAAAAGAAAGACTAAATTGTCTTATAAATTAGCACTTTTTGACCAAAATGTCAAGCGCGCCTCATGTTTTTTGCCTTGAGCGGATACAAGGCGAAGCGATAAACCAGCAATGCGGCAAAGATGGCTCCGGTCACCCAGTAAATCATGCGCATCGCGATGGTGCCGGAATCGCTCCCCGTAAACAAGCCGTGAGCCAATGAAAGCGCGAATAGCGGATAGACCAGGAAGTGGGTAGCCCGCCAGAATTTCGGCGACTTTAGCCTCAAGAATATCGAAAGCAATATGGTTGCGACCAGGAGATAGAAACTGATGATACCCATAGACAGGTAGGCCGTCTTGTAGTCCGATATGAACGGCACCAGCAAATCGCGGACCGTGAAGTTGATGAATTCGTCGAAATAGATGGAAATGATGTGTATGGCCAAAGTCACGGCCAAGGAAATGGCCAGATACTGATGCGTACTCCAAGCGACTACCGGGTCAAGCAAACGATAGGCGAAACCGGTGGTCATGCCTGTGCCCAACAGGACGACTAGGAACATCACTAAGTAGGCCACGATAGCAGCCGATCGGGAAACATACCACGGGATACTGGAAACCTTGTCGGCCGGCACCAGGCCGAAGAAGCGGCTCTCGCCCGCATTCGTCTGACTGATGACGACCGTCGAGGTGGCTGCTCCCGCGCCCCCGCGAATAACATACTCCACTTCCCTGTTCTTGGAGCCGAACAAGAAGCCGGCTGAACCGACTAGCATCAAGAAGAATATCGTTGCGAATATCTTGTACATATCAGAAATAATTAAATGCTCTTTCGGAGAATTTCAATCCCCGGTCCTTGAAAAATATGATACAGGCCGAATCTTGGAAGCTATCTATGAAACGCAACCCTTCCTCCTCTCCCAAGATCAGGACCGTCTTAGCAAAGACATCTGCCCTGGCCGCGCTGCTGGAAATGGCCGTTACTGCCTGGATGTTATTGTCGGCCGGCAAGCCGGTCCGGGGATCGATCAGATGATGCCACTGGACTCCGCCTCGCTCACCTCGACGCTTGAAAATACCGGAGGTGGCGATGCCAACCTTTTCGCCCTTAGTTACAACTGAAAAGATTTCCTTGTCCGGCTTGTTGGGATTCTGCACTCCGACTTTCCAACCCTTGCCGCCTTCGGCGTTACCCTTGATGACCAAGTCGCCTCCGGCCGAAATCCAGAAATCCTCGACATCGGCAAAGAGTCCATTGGCAAGCTGATCAACGATATAGCCCTTTCCCAATCCGCCCAAATCGACCCTGAATCCGGCAGGCTTACTGATTACATTACCGTCGATTGCCAATTCTGACATCTTCGAGCGCTCTGCGAAACGCTGGCTGATCCTGGCAAGGTCGATCGGCATCGGACTCTCATCAGCTGCGCCCTCGGAAAAACTGCGATCGTATCCGACATCTTCCAAGCTGCTGATGATCGTCGGGTCGAAGAGCCCGCCTGTTTCCGCGTTCAGCTTCTTGGCTTCACGCAACAGGTCGGCCAGGGCGGGACTGGCCTCGAATTCGCCGCCAGGCGCGCTATTCAGCTTATAAAGCTCGTTACCGACCAGGAAGCGGCTGAATTTCCTCTCGAAATCGCTGATTTCCTTTTCTGCGGCATCAAGCACGTCCTCCCTCCCCGGTTCCAACGAAGCGCTGATGACTATTTCCGTTCCTAAAGCGTTGAATTTTTTCCAAATCATACGTATATCATGATTATCAGATTATCGCCCGGAAAAATTAGGAATTGATTAAGAACCGCATCAGGAAACCTTGGTTGCTGGCTGCGGCTCAGCGGCAGGTTGCGGCACGACGACAGGGGTTGATGGTTGGGCGGCCGGCGCCGGCTTTGGAGATGCTGGCTTAGCAGTCACTTTATTGCCCAACACCTGTGCGACCGGCTTCGGTGCAACGGCAGGAGCAGGCTTGAAAGGCGCCTCTTGAGAAGCGGCTGGAGTGCTTGAGGCGGCAGGTTGCCGATTTGCAGGCTCAGCCTGGGGCAAGCCATCCTGCTTTGGCGAAGCTGCTAGAGGGGCGGCGGCAATTACCTCGACCCGTTCTTTCTTGGCTCCTAGCTTATAGCCGCCGACGCCGAAAACGGCAATCAATACGGCTAATAACAGTGTATCGAATATTTTTTTCATACGCTTATTCATTTAATCGTCATCATCGTCATCGTGCCGATTCCTTGAGACGGTGGCAGGGGCGGCGGTCGTCGGTGCGGCCGACGACACGGACGTTCCTGTTCCAGAAGCCGGAGTCGAAGCCGAGGTTGACGGAGCCGGAGCCGTGCTTGGCGTTGTGGCAGCTGGCTGGCTCGGGGTAGCTGTGGTGACGGACGAAGCGGGAGCCGAAGCGGAAGTGACCGGAGCCGGGGCCGAGGCTGCCGCCTGGGTAGTCGGAGCGGTTGCCACTGGTGTCGGTGATGTGTGCGCCGGAGCTGAAGCGGAAGTGACCGGAGCCGGGGCCGCGGTTGTCGAAGTTTTGCTTGCAGCCGTCGCAGCAGCAGTCGGTTTCGCGGCGGCGGCCGTCTCCTTGACAGGAGATGCGTGAGTTACCGGTGCCGGAGCGGCGGTGACTGCCGCTTTGCCAGTCGCGGGCCGTTGATTCGAGACTGGGGCGGTGGCGCTTGCTGCTTCCGCTTTTTGACTGCCCTGAGCTAACGCCAAGGCTACGGTTTCCGTAACCGGCGCCGTGCTGGAATCTGTGCCGGCATTCAAAACGGCTGCGACCGGAAAACCTGATTCTTCCGACAGTGCCAGCGGTCCGGCGGCCTGCGCCTCGATAGACGAATAATCGTTCAGCAATGAATCGACCAGGCCGAGCTTTTCTAGATTACCCGCAGCCGGAGCGCTGCCAGGATTGGCGATCAGATAAAACGAGCTCAGCATCAGAGCGCCGGAAAAACCCATGGCATAAGCCACGTTCTTAGTCCCGGCCAATACGCCGCTGCCGGCCATCATAGAAAAACCTTCCATTTCGATCTGTGACGGCTTGACGCCCAGGCCGAGCAAATCAGACCTCATCGCCTTCATGAACGGGGCTGGACCGCAGATAAAGAAGGTCTTGCCCTCATGGCCGCCGACGAATCCATTGATAACTGCGCCATCGAGGCGCTTGTTGACCACATTGGCGCCAACCGGCAAGACGTTCTTGTCAGTCACGGAAAACAGCGCGCGCAAATTCTCATTCTTGTCCTCGAGCGCTTTGATTTCACGGTAAAATAAAGTCCCATCCAAAGTCTTATTGCTATACAGAAGCGCCATCTTGTTATCGAGATTCCTTTCAGTCGCGTACTTAAGGGCGCTGTAAAAAGGCGTGATGCCGATGCCGCCGGCCAAGAAAACCGCATCCCGATGCTTGGTCTCGTCAAAAACGAAGCTGCCGAACGGCCCGTTGACGACAACCTGGCTGCCTGGCTCCAGCTTCAAAAGACCCTGCGTAAATTTGCCGCCGATCTTGATGCCCAGCTTGATGTGGTCGGTTTCGGTTGGCGAACTAGCCAATGAAAAGGCGTGCTTGCGTTCAAGCAACCCCCTTTCATTGGCGTAGGCGATCATGACATATTGCCCCGGCTTGTACCCGAAAACCGGCCGGCCAAGCTGGTCGGCCAGCTCCAGGACGACCACTTCGGGCGAAGGCTGGTAAATTTTACGGATAAAATACTTATATTCCATATTAATTGCCCTAATTAAGAATTAGACATTGCCTATATATTACCAGCCCTGCCAGACTTTGTTACGGCCAATTTTTTACTTAATATTAGATAAAATGATTACGATATTGGCGAATGCTAGCCATTAACGTTGACAAATTGTATAAAATATGTCAATCTATATAATTGCTTTTTTAAAATCTGCAGTCGCATCAAACGAGACCCTGACGCTTTGCATCTTGGACATCAACCCCAACCGCAAGAACCAGACCAAAGGAGGAAGGACATGCTAAAAAAACTGAAGTTGTACGTCATGCTGTACCTGGAGACCAGGAATTTCGAGAGAGCTATCAGCAATTCGCATTTCAGCGACCTCAAATTCGCGCCGAGCGCGATTGAGGGCTTGTTAAGCGAGAGCCGAGAGCTCCATCCGTCAATCACCCGGCTGTGGCAGCGCAAGCTGACCGACGCCTTGGTGAACAAGGCCCTGCTACTGGCTACCGGCATCGACGACATCATCTCGCTGTCGAACGGCATCAAACTGCCAGCCATCCGCAACGCTTTGTTCAAAGCTTATGGCGCACGCACCGGCGACCTCGGGAACATCATCACGCTGCTCAACAACCTCAACAAGGGAGTCAATTACGACACTCTGGACTTCGAAGAAGCCAACGAATGCTACTCGACCGGCGCCCTGCTCACGACCTATGGCCGGAAACTGGCCGCCGAAACCGGGCCTTCGCTCAGCATTGGCAGCATCGGCTTGCTAGCCGAGAGGATCGAGAACTTCACCCGCAACCAGGACGATTCGCGCGCTGCCGAGGACCTGGTCATCGGCCTGGCCGTGGCCAAGCTCAAAGGCGACCCTCACGGTGCGGTCCACTTCGCCGAGCATTTCCAGCTCATCCCCTCCCACCACCGCTTCCTCTCAGCCTGGCTTGATGAAAACCAGCTGACCAGCAGCATCCAGGCAATGAGATTTGCTGATGCCATCGTCACCCACAAGCTCGGCGGCAGCCATGTCGCCAGCCAAATTCTTCGGAGAATATCCGAAGCCGGAATCGACCTGGGCCACGGACTCAGGAGCAAGCTTGAAAAGCTGGCAAATCCCGACAGCGGTTCGAGGGACGGTTCCATCGGCGACCTGATCGGGCGCCTGATCAGCACCGTGGCGCTTCACAATATCCTGGAAAGAGCCTTCGACAACGTTTTCGGAGAGCTCGAAGATCAGCCCGGCCTCAGTGACATCATACCTGGCTTCGAAGATGGTGACGATTTCCCTGGATTCGACGGTCCGCTCCCCAGCATTTTTAGCCCCATGAATGCAGATGACGGCGAATACCGCGGATTGGATATTACTGGCTGCTTTGAGTGCGCCAAGCTGCCGTCCTGCCCCGCCAAGAAGGCCTCGAGGGCTCGCGAAGCACTCGGCATGAGTCCGACCAAGACTGATTCAAGCTGGGGGTCGGCCATGATCGAAATCACGGAAGGTACCGAAGAGGAGCGCATCCGGCAACTGGAAGAGCACATCATCAAGCATTGCGAGGAGGGCACGCTCGACATGGTCATAATCAACAACATGCCGGCTGAGCTTTTCGCCATGATGAACCTCGAAATCTTCACGCCCGAAGGAGGTGAAAGGATCAAATCGGCCATTATGGCCAGCTAACAGCAACTGCACGAAATAGCAGGGAGAGTCGGAAACGAACAACGTTTCTGCCTCTCCCTTTTTTATTTTCCAACCATGCAAACAATTTGTCTTTTGCCTTGCCATTCCCGGTCAGAGTAATATAATAAGCATATGCAAGTACCCATAAGAAAACCTGGAAAATACACGCATTTGAAACCCGATCCCCACATGACCGAGGATAAGTTCAACGAGCTCAAAGCCAAGCTTGAGCGGCTCAAGAAGGTCAGCCAGCCGCGAGCGGCGGCCGAAGTCAAACGCTTGGCCGAGATGGGTGACTTTTCCGAGAACGCCGCCTATGGCATAGCCAAGGGCCGGCTGCGCGGCATCAACCAGCGCATCATGGACATGGAGGAGCATTTGAAACAAGCTATCATAATCAAGCCCAACCCCAAAACCGGTTTGGTTGAGTTAGGCAGCAGGGTGACGGTCGAAGTCAACGGCAAACAAAAAACTTTCCTGATACTCGGCTCTTCCGAAACCGACCCCTTCTCAGATGTCATCTCGCGCAACTCGCCGGTCGGACGAGCCCTGCTCGGCGGCGAGATCGGCGAAATAAAACGAGTCGTTACCGCCAACAGGACGATCGAATATAAAATCATCCGCATCGAATAATCGCCGCAAAAAAACAGCCCCGATAAGGGGCTGTTTTCATATCAAAACTACCTTCTCGAAATGCACGCGCCGTTGGCGCAACCATTGGCACACCTGATTATGGCATAAGCCATCAGTCCCTTGTCGCAGTAGTATTCGGTCAACGAGCTGCCGTTGCAAGCATCGGCATAATTACGCTTGATCGTCTGGCCGGTGTAGAGCAGCGTGCCTCGTTGGAATTGGTTGATGCCGTTATCTGAATCGACGCATGGCGGCACTTGGAAATTCTTAGAAAACCTGACTACCTTCTCTTCGACGCCTTTGCCGTTGACCTGATCGTAAGCGAAGGAGATATTCAGGCTCTTAGAGAAGTCAGCCACGAATTTCACGTCGGTTGACGGACTGAAATTGTAAGCCTGGCCGTTGCCCCAGCGCCAAGTGCTCCGTTTGACATTCTTGCCGCACTCGATAAAGACATTGGTGTCGCGGTTGAAGATGCCGCCGCCAGGCGAGATGTTGCAGAAACGCTGGTTAGCGTCGAAAGTCTTGGAAAATTTCACAGTCTTCTCGGCCGGCTTGCCGTTTGCGCCAGACTTGTAACGATATTTTATATTCAAGACTCTTTTCTTGTCGGCAGCGAACCAAGTAGAAGTGCTGTTCCTGAACTCCGTCACCGGCCCCTGGTCCCATTGGTAGCTGGCCTCGACGACATCACGTCCGCAATTTATCGTGACGTTGCGACCACGGAAATGATTGCCGCCGTCAGGGGTCAGGACGCAGGTTGTCGGATTAGCCGGGGCTGCGACACTGAACCTGATGCGATAATCGGAAAGGTTCGAAGCACCGCCGCCATTCTGGCACTTGACGAAGTATTCGTATGACTTTCCAGCCTTCAGCCCCGGCACGGTCACGGTATGCGTGACTCCGTTGGCAGTGACGAAAGGACGCTGCTCCATGGCAGCGTAGCTTTCGTTGGGCTTCAGGCTGTAACGGCAATTGGCTGGTTTGTCGGTATTCACCCGCAAAGTCGCATGATCGGTCGTTGCGGGCAAGGTGCTGGCCGGATAGCCGCCGGAAATCAGCGGGGCGGTGACATTGAATTCGAAAGTCGTCACGGAGAACGGCTTGAAACTGTAATTGAAATCTCCGCTCACCGACAAGGTCTTGTCCTGGGTCGTTATATTTTCTTTATAGCCGTCATCGCGATAAGGATGGGCTTCCATCGATGACGGTGCGACCTCGGAAACTTTGACCGAAGTATAGTCGATGTTCGTCCTGATCGTGGCCAGGATTGCGTTATCCTGGCTGCGGTTGACCACATTGATATAGTTCTTGGTGCCATTCTTACTGGAAACTATCGATAAATACGGTATGTTTTCTCGGGCTTCGGTCTGGAACTTCTGGGCGTTATACGTCGGCACGTTCTCGATCTTGGTTTCAACCAAGACGTCTCCGGTCTTTTCCGAAAGCAGCTTGAAGACTGAAAAGATCGGCCAATAGTTCTGTCCCTTGATATCATCCGAAAAATATTTCCAATAGCCGGTCGAAAGGTCTTTCCAGATATTGGCCTGAGGGATGGCTTCTTTGATCAGCGACTGGATATGCAAGACGTCGAACAAAGTCGAGCGCCAATCATATTGCTGTCCCCAATTCGGATACGCCTCGACGCCGTAGCTCCAGCCGTATTCAGTGATAAAGATCGGCATGCTGACCTTGTACTTGTCCATCAAGGTCCTGATGCCCTTGATCGAATCCTCGGTCGAAAGGTTGGAGGCAAGGAAAGAATAGGTCCAGGCCTTGGTATCGACGAAATCAAGCTTGGTTTCGTCGGAAAAATTATTGACCAACGTGACGTTGGCCGCAAAGATATTCTTGTCCTGGCGGCTGGTCCAACCGTAATAATCATCGGCCAGATTGAATGAGATGGTGTGGACTCCGGCCTTCACTTCATATTCCCTGGTCGAATACTTGACCCATTTGCCGCGCTCGGTGTTGGAAACGTCGGTCCAGGAACAATCCTTGTCAAAGCAAACCTGCATGGTCGGCACCGGGTCGGAGTTTTCAGGCGCCTGGTCGCCGATGGCGAAGAAAGTGAAGCGGTACTTGCCCTGCTTCAAGTTGACCTTCTTTTCGTATTTGTCGCTGTTCATGTACAGCGAATAGTAATTGTAATAACTCTCCGGCTCGTAGAAGTGAGCGACGAAAAAATCGAACTCCCCTGGCTTGAGCTTAGACAGCAGTTGGGCATTGGTCCAACTGACCCCCTTCTCGTCACCGACAACGCCGCATCTGACACTGGCATCGACCGCCTTCATCGCCGCGCAGTGCGCCCTGGCATCGCGCAAGTAATCATCGACGCTGGTGTAGGCCAGATATTCCTCATTGCCCATCTCCCAGTTGGTAATGCCGTATTTCTTCTCGATGTTGGCGTACCTGACCCAATCGGCAGAATCCTGCGGCGTCAGATGGATGTTGGTGCAGATGGTCGGCGCCGGCAAGTCGAGCAGCTTGGCGTATTGGTACCACTGATCGATACCTTCCCAATAGACTTTCTGATACGGGCGGTAGCCGGTCATAGCCTCGTTCTTCCAGTTGTAGGTGCGGCAAGTGGCGCCGCCGAAACGGAGATTGGTGAACTTGATAGCTTTGGCCACGTTCAGGGTGTTCTGATCGAACCCGGCATTCTTATCCCAGATGTTGTCGAGAAAAGGCATCTCGACGCCCTCGCCGAAAATCTTGTCGCTGATCGTGCCCGAATTCTTGGAAAAATCGACCGAGATGATCGGCACCTGCCCGGCATCGATCGCCTTCGCCGGTCCAGCTTCTTTTTCGGACGCGAAAAAACTATCCAAGCTGAGAATTGCCTGGACAACGACGCTAACGGCGAAAAACGAAGCCGCTAAAATGACGATCGCTTTGCTTTGCCATGTCTTCATCACTACTTGCCTAATGTTACTTAAAAAACATAATAATATATCACAATTACCGTTTTTTGTCAAAACTAATCACCCTCTTTACGCAAACTCCTTGACAATAAATATTTTTTTGCTAATATTAAATAAATCCTCAAAAGGATTTTTTTATTGTCGCTCATTTCATCAACCCTTCTGTCACAAAGACAGAAATACCCCACACGGAGGTGAAGGATGCAAAGAAAATTCAGGCTTTTAATCGTCGGTTTCGGCAACATCGGACGGAGCGTACTTGGCGCTCTCAGACACTTTCCGGATTTCGAGTGCATCGGCATCGTAACCCGTAACCCCGAGAGAGTCTCCAAAGAAGTCGAAGACCTGATAATCATGGACTTCGGCAACGACAACTGGAAAGAGTGCATGGCCGATGTGGCCATCCTTTGCGGCGGTTCGAAGAATGATCTGCCCGAACAAGCGCCGGTGGTAGCGCAATATTTCAACACTGTCTGCAGCTTCGATACTCATGCCCATATCGATGATTATGTTGACGGCTCCGGCCAGGAACAGCGCGGCTATTTCCACATCATGGATTCGGTTGCCAAGGGCAGCGACCATACTGCCATGGTCTGCCAAGGCTGGGATCCAGGCCTTTTCTCGATGATGCGCGCGCTTTTCACCGCCTGCCTCGGCGAAGCCAAGGCCGAAGGATTTTACGGCCTGACCGAAAATGGCGGCCTCAGCATGGGTCATTCCGACGCCCTCCGCACCATTCCTGGCGTCAAGGACGCCAGGCAATACACTCACGCCATGCCAGGCAGCATCGAACTGATGCGTTCCGGCACAAATCCGACGCTTGAACCAGGCCAAATGCACTGGCGCGAATGTTTCGTGGTTCCGGAAGACGGTGCTGATCAGCAACTCATCAAGGAACAAATCATAAACATGCCCAACTACTTCCAACCGTTCCAAACGACCGTTGCTTTCATTACCCAGGAGGAACTCGACGCCAAACACAGCGGCATGCCGCACAACGGCATGGTCATTGCCGCCGCCGAACACGGCTGGATGGAATTCCGCAATGACTGGCTCAGCAATCCTGACGGCACGGCGGGCATCCTGCTAGCATTCGCCCGGGCCGCCGTCCACTTCAATGAAGGCGGAGTCACCGGCGCTTTCACCGCGCTCGACGTACCGATCAAATACCTTTTGCGCGAACCGAACGACTACCTCAAATTGATCTGACACGCACCTCATAACTAAAAAGCGGTGGCCTACTCTAGCCACCGCTATTTTTTTGTCTTATCTATTTAAATAAGCCACTGTTAGCTGCAAGATCGTAGCGAATGCGACCCAAATCAGATAAGGAATCTGCGCATACGCTATCCATCGAATGTAAGGATAAACCGCGGCCATCGCCCAAATCAAAGTGCCCAGCACCAAAGCGATATCAAGGCTGGCCAAAAAATTATTCTTGAGACCGAACTGGATGGGCGTAAAAGCCAAATTGAAAATCAGGTTGAGGACGAAAGGCAATGCCACTGATGGCGGAACCTGCTTCTGCCAAGCCATCAGGAAAACCTTGCCGAAAGAAACAGCGATAACGGCATAAAGAACCGTCCAAACCGGACCGAAAAGCCAAGCTGGCGGCGCCCAAGATGGCTTTGCCAGCTGCTGATACCAATCATAGTTTTGCATAATATCGCTTGAATGATTAAATTCAGATCAATATTTCAAGCACCAGCTGCACGACGCTGCCCGCACCGATTCCTTCCGTTTTTCTGACTTGGACTTTGAGCGGCAAAATATAGGCTTCCGATTCCTTGTCAGGAAAGATCGAGGTTTCCCAAGTCGTCATTCCTAACGTTGCGCGGACCGGAAGCGAACCCCAGCCACGGCTCATTCCGCCAAAAAGCTCCCGGATCTCATCAGATTCTTTCTTGGGCAGTGTCACGAAATGCCAGGCCGCGGGGCCGTCATGCAGCCAAACCTTCATCTTGATCGTATAAGTAATTCCTTTCATACGGCTTTATTTTATTATAGCATCTCAGCCGGATCATTTCGATCAGCACTTCATGACAAGCCAGTCCGACCAACTCTCCTCACGAGATTGTGATTTCCAGCGGATTACGCATTAAGCGTCAACGATGCTCTTGAAGCCGCCGTAAGCCATGCGCTTTTCATCGAAAGGCATCAGCTTATCCTTGTATTTCGGGTCATCCATGGCCGGGTCGCTCATCACCTTGGCGTTGATGCGATCACGATCGGCCCGAGATTTGAAGACGACAAATGAAAACACGACCGTCTCGCTCGGCTTGGCTCCGACTAGGCGCGGGAACTTGACCCCCGGCCACTTCGGGTTAAGGTCGTCACCGACGCACTCGAAATATTCGAGAGCCCCGTATTTTTTCCAGATTTTGGCCCCCTCCTTAGCCATGCGGAGATAAGCCGGAAGATTCTTCTTCGATATCGGAATGACATAACCATCGACATACTTTGCCATATGTTTCGTTTAATTTATTAATGATTAAATCTTAAACCTGGCAGATTAACCGATGATTAAGAGCTCTTAAATACACTGACTCTGCCCCGCGCGGCCATCCGCTATCTGCCTTCATATGCTTTCTGCAATTCAGCAATGTCGAATTTCTTCATCTTCAGGAACGCTTCTGTCACTCGTGCCATCTTTTCGCTGTCGCCGCTGCTCATCATCTCCTCCATGGCCGTCGGCACGATCTGCCACGAAAAGCCGTATTTGTCCTTGAGCCAGCCGCACTGCTCCGCCTCCGGCACCGCCGAAAGCTTGTCCCAATAATAATCTATCTCTGCCTGGGTGTCGCAATGGACCATGAACGAAATCGCCTCGTTGAACGCGAAATCATGCTTATATGCGCTGTCCATGGCGGCAAATTCTAGTCCTTCGAGAGCGAACGTCCCATGCTTTATCGTTCCCTCCTTGTCCGGCGCCTCGCCTTTTCCGTAACGCATAATGTCTCCGATTTTCGAGTCACGAAAGACTGAAACGTAGAAATTAATCGCTTCTTCTGCCTTGCCGGCTACATCGCCCACGAACATCATTGTCGGAGTTATCTTGCGGGCCGCCCTCATCTCGCCCATGAGCATGATCTGCCACGAAAGGCCGTACTTGTCTTGCAGCCAGCCGTACCGCTCGCTGAACGGGTACTTGCCGAGCTCCATCAAGGCCGAACCGCCTTCGAACAGCCTATCCCACAACAGATTTACCTCCTCAGGGGTGTCGCAAGCGACCAGGAACGAAACCGCCGGCGTGAACTTGAAATACGGTCCAGCACTGATCAGGGTAAAACTTTCGCCGGCAAGCTCGATATCGACGATGTCGGCATCGCCGGAAGGGGTGTCGTGGATCGTTGTGATATTTTTAACTTTCGAACCATCAAAAATGGAAACATAGAATTCAGCCGCCTCTTTGGCCTCCTTGTCATACCACAGATGCGTGGTTATCTTTTGGTTTTTCATGTTTTTCATATATTTAGCTTAGTTGTAATATGCTATTTTTGCCTTATCATATCATTAAATACGATCCTGATTAAATTATCATTAACCCAGCCTTCGCTTCGAATCAGAGCTGCGGCGCGCTGCTGAGCATTATGCTGAACTCGGCGAAGCTGCAAGGCCTGGGCTCGCCCTCATTCCAAAAGCACTGCCCCCTATCGTCCATTACGCCTAACGAGGCGCCGAACCATTTCCACCAAACACGTTCGCCGGTTGGGGCTTCGAAAAAGCCCGAATCCAACGGATCGCCAACCAAGGCAGAGAGGACTAATATGAAAATTAATTTTTTCATACGCGCGGCCTTATTCCATGAAGTTAATTTACAGCCGCATGATTAAGCTGACGTTAAAACGCAAAAAGCCGCCGATCAGCATGACCAGCGGCCAATTTTTCGCATAAACGGGCTATTGCAAAGCTTTCTTGTCCCGCTTTTCCTTCATTACCTTCAGCCTGCTCTGCGCCAAAGAAGTCCAACCCAAAATACCGACAGCATTCTTTACTGCCTCCTTCTCCTCATCGCTTAATTGATATTTATCAAGCATAGCCAGCAAGATGGCCGCCGCTTTTTTGTCATCCATAACAATTATTATCTTCACGTTCAATGTATCAAAAAGCCGCCTTGAGAACAAGGCGGCCGGTTTGTGTCGATGGTTAGGGGCAGCTTTCGCAATCATCGCTCCCCATGCCTCCGCCACACGCGACGCAGGCTCGGCGCCCTATATTGTCATCCCACAACAGCACCTCTCGCCTGTGGCAACCGGGACACTCTTCGCGCTCGTCAACAGAACTTCTTGACGATGAGTAAGAATAGCTCGCTGCGGCTGGCTGACTCCGCGGCTGAGACGTCGGCAATTTCGCCTTTGTTTCTGCCTCCCGCTCCAACTTCTTGTAGATGCAGTAGCCTGTTAGCAGCATCAAACCGAAAGCCACCCATCCGCCATCATCATCCTTGGACATGACACACCTCCTGCGAGTATTATAAAAAACGATACTAAGATATTAACAAAATTCTCGTAAAAAGCAACCTTCTGTTTTGTCGCGCAATCGTTTAAGGCCTGGATTATTATAATTTTAAAAGGCCGCCTGACATAAGTTTTCACTCATGCCCGACGGCCTTGTTCTGCGTTACAAAGAGCTATTTTTTCTTCTTCTTGGCTGAAACCTTGGCAGTCCCTGCCGGCTCGTAACGTAGCCAGCTGACGTCGTCAAGCGTACTTCGCTCGATTTCTTGCCAGGCCGGGTGGGCGCCACGCACATCCTTGATGTCGTTAAGGTCGCTATAGAAGAATCCCCTCAAGCCCAGAAGCTTTTGTGCCCCCTTGCCGCCTTCAAGGTTCCAGACCATCAAGTCGTTGCGGACGCCAATGGTGTTAATACCGGTGATGTCCAGGTTCTTGTAGGTCAGTTTACCGGGGTAATACGGGGCACCAAGCCTTTTGACATCGTCTTGGCTGACGTTAACCATGGTGATGGTATTTTTGTCCAGATCCTTGACCCAGGGAATCGGTTTGCCGCCCATGGCGATAAAAGCGTAAACCTTACCATTCTTAAGCATCTCCAGACCTTCATCCTTCTTGTCAACCTTGGTAATACGCAAGTTCAGCCCAAGGCGCTCACTGATCAAAGTTGCAGTAATTGGCCCCGAGCCGAAAGCCGCCACATTGACGCCTTTCAATTGTTGCAAGTCGCGCACATAAACGATCTTGTCAGACTTGAACCTCCCTTGGCTCACCTTGAACCCGTTTTTCAGGGTGAATATGTGAACGTAGTTGGTGTGAAGGCCGACGAGTGAACGGATCTTCTTCTTGACCATCGGATCGGTTCGGCTCAAAAAGTCCACCACGTCTGCCTGTGCGATTCCAGCGTCGATCAGTCTGTCGATCATGGCCTGAATATTATCCTCGCCTCCGGTAGAGCCGATATATTCGCAGATGTTCGGGTTGGCCTTGATGGCTGTCTTGATCATCTGAGAATATGGCGCCGTGGGCAGGCCGGTGCCGATGACTATCTTTTCATCGGTGCATCCGGGAAACAACTTCTGGTCCATTTCAGCGCTAACCGAGGTTGCGCACAACAGGGCGATTACAAATACCATCCAGATAAAACTGAACTGTTTCTTCATGCTTTTCTCCTTTTGTGTGGTGGTAAAGAATGTTAACGATAGTAGCTTGGAGTATTTGCTGGTTGATTGCTCGGCGCAGCTGCCGGCAGACCTTCGGTTGCCTGACCGCCGACAAACTCATCATAGCCGCCCGTAAAATAAAAAGCGGCTGCCAGAACGACAACAAGCAAAATTGACGCGATAATCCTAAACTTCATGTAGGCCTCCTGTTGGCTTTTTATTGTGCCGGTATCGCTTTCGGGGTCGCCAGCCTTACTGCATCCTGACGACGTTCAAGCGCGAGATTGAGATTCGCGAAAGCCCTGTTAAGCTGATTGCGCACCGAGTCGAATGCGACCTTCTCTTTTATTTCGGCAAACACGGCCGCTTCGGCTGAACCGGAAAGCTTTACCACGTTCTGGGCCGCAAGGCTCATCGAGTAGATCGCTTCCGCTCTCGTTATCTTCTCCTTGAATGCTTTCAACTCTCCTCGGGCATTGGATTGCTCCGTTTTCATGCCTTCAAGTGAGCTGCGCATCTTTTCAAGCAGCAGCTTGTACTGTTCAGATTCTTCGGGATACTGCTGGCTAAAGTCAGTGACATGATCGGCAAAAGCGCCGACCTCGGTTTCGAAATCGACAATTCTCTCGTCCGCCGCCTTCAGCTCGGCATCTTTTTCCACCCAGAGGTTTTTCATCGTTTCAATCGGATTTGCCTTTACCTCGGCAATGAGCAGCTTCATCTTCCAGTTTGCCAGCTTCAAGGATGCTACGGGAGCAAGCTGGATTACTACCTGGCCAACTACGAACGCAATAGCCAGGCCGACCATTCCCTTTATGGAAAGGAAGATGATCGGCGAAATAAGCGCAGTCGCCAATATGGCAATAATCCACTTCACTATCGTGCTCAGCCTGTCCCGTTTTTGTTCAGGACTCATGTTTTCCATCATCCCTTATTCTCCTCTCGTTCAGTTGATTTATTTCAATCTCCTGGCCTTAAAAATCTGGCGCTATGGCCACGCCAACCCTTAGTCTTCCAGCGAATGTCAGAGATGATCACTCCGCTCCCGCCCTCTGGCATATCATCTTCTTGCCAAACGGGTTTTTTTAAAGAAACGGAAACCATCCCAATTTTGCATTCGGCCAAAAAATAAGGGCCGTTATGGCCGCTCTTGATCGCCCTCACTACTCCTTTTTGGGGCAAATCTTCTTTTTCCACTCTGCGAACCTCCTCTCCAAACTTTCTTTAATTCTTGCTGTACCTCCTAGATTTTATTTATGATGCTTTTAACCTTTTAATCGGTTAATTCACCTCCTTTCAGTTTTATTTTGCATCAACGCAATTGTCAAAGACCAATTTATTATTTTACACATTTTGCCATTTTTGTCAATAGTAATCATAAAGCCTTAAATAAAAAATAACGCTAATACTAGTATTATTTCAAATATTAGTCACGAGTTCTTAAGTAGATATAAACTTATTTTAATTAAAACTATATTATTTTGCCACAAACCTAACTTACTGAAAGTGGTGAATTTTTTTGAGCATTAAGTCGGTAACTCAATTCTAAGGATGCGTATTTATTACCCCTCCAAGGAAATTTATCCATCTTGATTCTTTCTTTTTCTTTTAATTTGACCGATTAAAAAAGAGGCCACGGGAACAAGTCTCGCGGCAGTGGGTCGTTGGTGTTTTGATTGGTCTACTCGGCCAAATTGAGCTGAAACTTTTTTAAGGACAGAAAGTTGAGGTTTTTACATCCAGTGCATTGGACGACTACGGATGCGCCGCCGGCCGGTCCTTAATGAGGGGTTAATCTTTTTTTTGTACCTTGATAATGACGCTAAATATTTAAATCAACGATATGCACCCTATCTGGAAAGGAATGATCAGCTTCGGCCTGATCAACATCCCGATAAAACTCTATAGCGCTAGCCAGGAGAAGAGCTTCGATTTTCATTACCTGAGCCGGAAGGACATGTGCCCGATAAGGTATAAGCGGGTCTGCGAGACGACCGGCGAGGAAGTGCCTTACAAGGAGATTGTCCGCGGTCTGCAATTCAAGAAGGGCCGCTTCGTCGTCATCGACGAAGACGATCTTAAGAAGGTAGCCGTCAAGAGAAGCCAGACGATCGAAGTTATCGAGTTCGTCGATAAAGGCGACATCGACTGGAAATACATCGAAAAGCCGTATTATATCGAACCGGACAAGGGGGCGAAAAAGACTTATGCCCTGCTGAGGGAAACACTGCGCAAAACAAAAAAAGCCGGTCTGGCCAAGTTCGTCATGCATACTCGGGAATACTTCGTGGCAATCAGCGTCGATAACGACCTACTGATGCTTAACCAGCTGCGCTTCAGCGACCAATTGAAAAGCCCGGCCGAACTCGATCTGCCCGAAAAGGACGAATTTACCCATAAGGAACTGTCGATCGCTTCCATGCTCATCGACGAGCTTGCCGCCCCGTTCGACCCGAAAAGATTCAAAGATACCTACTCATCGGAACTGAAATCCATGATCGACAAGAAAATCAAAGGACACCCTATCCGCGTCAAGGCCGAGGAGATGCCAGTCCCGACATTGATTCCGGATATCATGATCAAACTTAAGGAAAGCTTGGAACATGCCAAAAAACACAGATAAGAAACTAAGCGCTTATAAGACAAAAAGGGACTTGAAGCGCTCCGGCGAACCGGCTTCAGGTAAACGTAGCGCCGAGGGTCTCAAGTTTGTCATACAAAAGCACGCTGCCCGCAGGCTGCATTATGATTTGCGGCTCGAGGCGGGCGGGGTCCTAAAAAGTTGGGCCGTGCCTAAAGGGCCATCGACAGACCCCAAAAAAAGGGTGCTCGCGGTCATGGTCGAAGACCACCCGCTCGGCTATGCCGATTTCGAAGGCATCATCTCTGAAGGCAACTACGGCGCCGGTTCCGTCATAGTCTGGGATTCCGGAACCTACCGAGTCCCTGGGCTTTCAAAAGCCGAGGCGGAAAAAGCGATCCTCTACGGCTTGGACAAAGGCGACTTCACCTTCGTGCTCGAGGGCCGGAAGATCAGGGGACGCTTCACTCTTGCGCGAATGAAGAAAGATGGGAACAATTGGCTTCTCATGAAGGCTGACGATGAGTTCGCCAATCTGGAGATAGCCGACGACAGCTCGGTCAAAAGCGGCCGGATCGTACCGGGAAGAGCTATGCCTGACCTGCCGGAAATAGGCAAAGGAGCGAAGGCGGTGATGCCGAAATCGATCAAGCCGATGCTGGCACGCTTGATCGAGAAACCGTTCAAGCGGGAGGGTTGGATCTTCGAACTCAAGCTCGATGGCTATCGTGCTGTCGCTTTCCTGAATAACAGCCGGATAGACATCCGCTCACGCAACAATCTTTCGCTGAATGAACGCTTCTCTGGCCTGATAAGATCATTGGGCAAAATACCTGCCCCCGTCATCTTCGACGGCGAGATCGTCGTGCTTGATCGCAAGGGGCGGCCAGATTTCCAACTGCTGCGGGAATATCTCGAAACTGGCCGCGGCTTCCCGATCTACTACGTCTTCGACATCCTCTACTACGGCCGCAGCCTGGCCGGCTTGCCCCTGCATTCACGCAAAGAGATCCTGAAAAAGATCCTGCCGATCTTGCCTGACGTCAGGTATGTCGAACACGTCGAGACCGAAGGCATCCTGTTGCTCCGCAGCGCCGAGCAGGCCGGCATCGAAGGCATCATTGCGAAGAACCTATCGAGCACCTATGAAGAAGGCAAAAGAAGCGACGATTGGCTGAAGATCAAGATCACCAAAACCCAAGAAGCGGTTATCGGCGGCTACACCGCACCGCAGGGCGGACGCACCGATTTCGGCGCCTTAGTACTCGGCGTCTACCAAGAAAAAAAGCTCGTCTATGTCGGCCATTGCGGCAGCGGCTTTGATGAAAGCGGCCTCAAGCTTCTGAAAAAAAGAATGAATGCTTTGCGCGTCGCCCGCTCTCCGTTTTTGGTCGAGCCAAAAACCAACGCCCCGGCCACCTGGGTCAAGCCGGAGCTGGTATGCGAGGTCAGGCTCTCCGGATGGACTAAGGATGGCTTCATGCGCCACCCGATCTTCATCGGATTAAGGGACGATAAAAAACCAGAAGAAGTTTCACGCGAACTGCCGGCCCAGACGGAAAAATTTGCCGCCAGAAAAACCGGGGTTGGGCTCGCAATCTCCAATCCGAACAAAATCTTCTGGCCGAAAGATCGCTACGCCAAACGCGACTTAGTAGAGTACTATGACAAGATCGCCGACGTGATCCTGCCCTACCTGATTGACCGGCCTGAATCGCTCCATCGCTTTCCCAACGGCATCAATGGAGAGGAATTCTATCAGAAGAATCTGGTTGATGCGCCCCCGGAAATAAGGACCATCCCGCTCTACTCGGAGGCGGAAAACAAGACCGTGAACTATCTTTTATGCCAAGACAAAGCTGCATTGCTCTACATGGCCAACCTGGGATGCATCGAGATCAATCCCTGGAATTCACGCATCGGCAGCCTGGATAATCCGGATTACCTCATTCTCGATCTCGACCCCCAAGGCATCAGCTTCGACAATGTGGTTAAAGTAGCCTTGGCCACCAACGACATTTTGAAACGGTCTGGCATAACCGCCTACCCCAAGACCTCGGGCGCGACCGGACTTCACATCTGCGTGCCGTTGGGCGCCAAATACGATTACGAGCAGGCCCGGGAGTTCGCGCATCTCATCAACGTATTGGTCAACCGGCGGCTACCGGAGATAACCAGCCTGGCGCGGCTGCCCGGCTCCAGGAAAAACAAAGTCTATCTTGATTATCTCCAAAATCGGCGCGGACAAACACTGGCTGCGCCCTATTCGCTCAAGCCGTTGCCGGGAGCGCCCGTTTCGACCCCGCTCAAGTGGTCTGAAGTCCGCCCCGGGCTCAAGCCTAGGGACTACCATATGAAAAATATCTTCTCGCGGCTGAAGAAGGTAGGCGATCTTTGGGAAGGGGTGCTGGGCGAAGGCATCGACCTGCTTCAAGCAATTGATAAATTGCAACGCGATTACGAAAAATTATGAAACTATATATCGGCACATCAGGCTGGCAGCACGAAGAGATGAAGGAGGTCTTCTACCCCAAAGACCTACCTAGCAAAGACTGGCTCGACTACTACGTGAAACATTTTTCCACCGTCGAGATCAACACCTCATTCTACCGCCTCAAGCTCGGGCCGACCTACGAAAAATGGATTAAAAAAGCGCCGAAGGACTTCCTCTTCGCCGCCAAGCTGTTCCGTTACATAACGCATGTCAAAAGGCTGATAATCGACGAGGAAAGCCTCCCAGTCCTGGAGCATGATCTGGAAAACCTGGCCGCCCTGGACGGCAAGCTCGGCCCGATCCTCGTCCAACTGCCGCCCGGCGCCAAATACAACCGGGAAAGACTGGAAATTTTCCTTAAAAGTCTAATATCGTCATCCCGCAAAATCTTCAAGCGCCAGCCCATGTTCGCCATCGAATTCAGGCAAGACTCCTGGCTTAACGACGACACCTACTCGCTTCTCAGGAAAAACAAAGTCGCCTTCTGCATCTCCGACTCGCCGGAGTGGCCGACCAAGACGATCATGACCACGGACTGGGCCTACGTCCGCTTCCATGGCCGCCCCATCCTGTTCGAATCCCTTTACCCGGAAGACGCGCTTGAAAAATGGGCAAGAGACCTGCTCGGTCTCAATCCTAAAAAGCTTTTTATCTTCTTCAACAACTCGACCATCAACCCGACAGCAAACGCACGTACTCTATTAAATATTTTTAAAAAATTGAACAACAAAAAATTTCGGAATCTGCGTCTTCGTATTGATTGAATCAAATTTCTATTAACTGCCTTTCCGCTCTTTTGAGTAATACGGCATTGGTAGCTACGATAATTGAGGATATGCTCATAAGCAAAGCTGCAATTTCCGGCCTCAAGATTATGCCATAGGTCGGATATAGCACTCCGGCCGCTACGGGCACTGCCAAGATATTGTAAATCGAAGCCCAGAATAAATTCTGTTTCATTTTCACGACCGTAGCCTTGCTTAGGCGTATAGCGCGAAGCACGTCAGCAGGATCGGACTTCATCAAAACCACGGAGGCCGTTTCCACTGCTACATCCGTGCCTGCGCCGATCGCAATGCCGATATCGGCTTGAGCCAAGGCGGGCGCATCGTTGATACCGTCCCCCACCATGGCCGTAAACTTTTTCTCATCCTGCAACCTTTTAACATAATTCGCTTTTTCTTCCGGCAATACTTCGGCGAAAATCCGATCAATGCCTAATTGGGCTCCGACCGATTGGGCCGTCATCTTGTTGTCGCCGGTTAGCATTGCCACCTCGATGCCAAGTTTCCTTAACCTATCAACCGCTTTCTTGGACGTTTCTCTCGGCGAATCGGCCACCGCCACCACGCCGGCGATTCGGTTATCAATAGCAACGATTATCAAAGTTTTGCCCTTACTCAATAATACGTTAATTCGTTGAGCTAACGGATTAATATCGACTCCTCTGTCTTCCATCAGTTTGACCGTCCCAGCCAAGATCAGCTTGCCGTCAACTTGAGCTTCTACGCCATGTCCGGAGATTGCGTTGAATTTTTGAACATTAACCGACAGACCTATTTTTCTTTTTTCCGCCTCATCAAGCAAAGCCTTGCTCAAAGGATGACCTGCTTTGGTTTCAGCGGACGACACCAGCCTAATCAATTCTTCTTCAGTCGTGCCTTCAGCTACGTCTATATCAGTCACTTTCGGCTTGCCTTCAGTCAAGGTGCCGGTCTTGTCGAATACGATTGCTTGGATTTTAGAAACCTGCTCCAAAGTCGGAGCGTCTTTGATCAAAATATTATGCTTAGCCCCCAATCCTGTACCGACTGCCACAGCCGTCGGAGTTGCCAATCCCAAGGCATCAGGGCAAGCGATAACCACGGTCGAGATGGCGAAAGTCAAAGCGAATATTAATGACTCGCCCATAACAAAATACCAAATAATGAAAGTCAGCAATCCTCCGCCAACTGCCAAGAAAATCAGATAAACCGAAAACTGATCAGCCAATTTCTGTCCCGGCGCCTTAGAATTCTGTGCCGTTTCGACCAGTTTCACGATCTGCGACAGGACCGTATCGCCCCCGACCTTGACTGCTCTGTATTTAACCGAGCCTGTCTGATTGATTGACCCGCCGATCACTGGATTTCCCTTGGCCTTTGCCACCGGCAGAGATTCGCCGGTAACAAGCGACTCATCGATCGTGGTTTCGCCCTCTGTGATTTCGCCATCGACCGCTATCTTGTCGCCAGGCTTTAGAATCAAAATATCGCCGACTTGCACCTCAGCCGTAGGAATCAACTCTTCCTTGCCGTTCCTTTCTACTCTGGCTTGCGTGGGAATGAGGGCGAATAAAGCGGCCAAAGCGTCAGTCGTGCCGCGCCTGGATTTCATTTCCATCCAATGGCCGAATAAAACGAACGTGGTCAACATAGCGGCCGCTTCGTAAAAAGAATCTTTGGAGCCAATCAGAGTCAAGATAACACTGAACAAATAGGAAGCGGTAATGCTGATAGCAATCAAGACTGCCATATTCAGAATCTTTTTTTGCAAAGCCTTGTAGCTCGAATAGATAAAAATCCACCCCGCATAAAAAAATACCGGGGTGGTGAGTATCAGCATGATCCATTCCACTGGAATCGGTACCGGTAAATTGAATCCCAAAATCTTCTCCCCAAGCGGCGAATATGCGATAATCGGCAAAGTGAAAACTAAGGAGAAATAAAACTTGCGCTTAATATCTTCTTCCATGAGCCTGGCCATTTCCCGCCCGGCCAAGCCTTTGTGCTCCATACCCATGGTCATGGTCATGCTCATTTTGAACCTGTCCCACCAGGCCATTTTCGACGAGTCCATCATGTGGTGCGCATGCTCATTATCCGTTTTTTGTTCGTATGGTGCATGGCTTTCATGATTATCATGACTGGCTCGATTTTCTTGATGGTCATGATGTTTGTGATCATGATGGTCGTGGCCGGCAGCTTCGATTTGGTTCATTTTCATCCCGCATTTCGGACAATTACCCGGCTTATCGGAAATAATCTCGGGATGCATTGGGCATTGATATTTCATAAAAAAAATTTATAAGTATACTACCTACATTTTACCATATTTTAGTCATTTAAATGCAAAATTAGATATCCTCCAGTTAACGCTCCAGGGTGCAGACTTCTCGGCCGACTCTCAAAATATAAAACAAAAACACACCCAAGGGTTTAGGCGTGTTTTTGTTTTATGCTCCCGGGGTCGGATTCGAACCGACGACCAATTCGTTAA
The DNA here is from genome assembly GCA_964443495.1 of uncultured Gammaproteobacteria bacterium. Lineage (GTDB taxonomy): Bacteria > Patescibacteriota > Patescibacteriia > Patescibacteriales > GWE2-39-37 > JAAXUA01. The sequence goes on along the minus strand of CAYUCS010000001.1, from coordinate 216,059 downwards.
CAGCGAACTGCGCTACCGCTGCGCTACCCGGGAATATGAAATTTTCAAACTAAAAGCTGCCCTTTAGGCAGGTATAGCTATTTTATGATATTTGGCCAGCCTAGTCAATAGTGTCCCGGACTAGCCGAAAAACCTTTGACAAATCGGCTATATAATGGTAAAAATAAAGGCTATTTCGCTCATTTTATGCCCAATACCCTATCTGAAAGGAGCTGGTTATGGAAATCGTGATTAAAACCGTCAAGCGGGAAAGTGGCATCGTAACCGAAATCGTAACAGTTTGCGACTGGATTCAAATTACCTTTAGCAAAACAGCTGCCGGGCAGATCAAGGAAACTCGGGAAAGCGCCGCCCCTCCGGGCAAGAAGCTGGCCAGCTTTAAATTGCCCAGAGACGATTACGCTCGCCTGAAGCAAAGGGTCGAAGCCATTTTCTCAAACAAGAACGGCAAGCGCCACCCACCCGATCGCCAGAACCTTCCTCTGGTCGTCCGCGAGGTTAAGAAAGCACTCGAAGAATCGAAGCCGTACCGACGAAGGGTCGAGATGCTCGCCCGCCAACAAAAGCTTAGTCCAGCCAAAGCTGAGCGCGAACTTTTCCTCGCTGACGCCAAGGAGAGCGCCTACCGCGAAAGCGAGCTCTTCTACCTTCACCGCTCCGAACGGAATCACTTTGAAGCATTGCGCCAGGCCGGCATCAAGCTGCTCGAACGCGGCGTGCTTGCCGTCAGTCGGACGGACCGGACAGAAAGCAAGGAAAGCAAGATTCAGTCCAAGCTCGCCGACCTCAACGCCGCCATCAGGATGCAGCAGCATATCCTTGACGGCTACTTCAACGAGATTGGCAAGACAGCGAGCGAGATGCACCGCCTGGACGAGCTCAAATCCCTAGCCGAAGAGATCCACAAAGCCATCTTTTCATGGAAATTCGCGCTTGACCCCGAAACCCTACTAGGCAAGATCAAAGAGCTGGCTGACCGCATCGCTCGACTGCTGTCGCGCAGCCGCAACCCGGAAAAGCTGGGTGCACGGCGCCAAGCTGAACATCTGGCTGAACCGCTTGACTCGTTGGGCCGTCACAACCCTGGCGCCCAAGCCGCACGCACGTCTGCCTTGCTCAACCGCCTGGCCGACCGCCTGGCAGAGCTGGATCGCATCATTCCGATCATCGCTCGACGCAAGCAAGCGCTCGAAGCCAAACGGACAAACATCTACGACGCCCTGAACGAAGCCGCGGACAGGCTCAAAATCCTGGACAAGGTCCACCTGTCGGCCGAAGAGCTGAGCGCCAAAATTGGCCAGGCCATGCACGTCCTTGGCCAAGCTTCCATACTGCCCTACTACGCTCAGGGCAGGCAAGCCGCCTTTTATCTGAAGCAGGCACGAGAGTCGGCCCATGACCGGCCAACCGCCGACCGCCTTATCGAAACGGCGCGTCGGATAATAGTCGACCGCCCTTTCGATATCGCATAACAAAAGCCCCTCGGCAACGAGGGGCTTATTTCGTATAGAGAATATTCTTTTTAGTAATCCCGCAGCTTCTTGATGCCTTCATGCTTCTGGATGCGCTCCAAAGCTTTGGCCTCGATCTGACGGATGCGCTCGCGGGTGACGTCGAACTCGCGCCCGACCTCTTCCAAGGTGTGGGCAACGCCATCGACTAAGCCGAAACGCATTTCCAGGATCTTCTGCTCGCGCGGGCTAAGGTGGGAAATAACTTCGCGGACATAGTCTTTGAGCAACTGCAGCGCAGCCGCGCGATCAGGGGTGACGTTCTTGACGTCTTCGATGAAGTCTTCCAGGGTCGAATCCTCCTCGTCCTCGCCGATGGAAGTTTCAAGGGAGATGGTGTCCTGCGAAATCTTGATGACGTGCCTGACCTTCTCGATGTCCTCGCCCATTTCCGAAGCGATCTCCTCGGGCAGCGGTTCGCGCCCGAGATCCTGGATCAGCTGGCGCTGGATCTGCTGGAACTTGTTGATGGTCTCGACCATGTGCACCGGAATGCGGATGGTACGCGACTGGTCTGCCAAAGCGCGGGTGATGGCTTGGCGGATCCACCAGGTGGCGTAAGTCGAGAATTTGTAGCCTTTGCGGTATTCGAATTTTTCCACGGCACGGAACAGGCCGATATTACCCTCCTGGATCAGGTCGAGCAAGGACAAGCCCTTGGCGCCGGTGAACTTCTTGGCGATGGACACGACCAAACGCAAGTTGGCTTCGATCAAGCGGCGTTCGGCCTCCTTGTCGCCCTTTTCCTTGCGCTTAGCCAGTTCGATTTCCTCGGAGTTGGTCAAGAGCGGCACCTTGCCGATCTCTTTCAGGTACATCTGGATCGAATCGGCCGACAATTCGGAGATATCGAACTTCTTCTTATCTTTAGCGGTGCCGGTAATTTCGGCCACTTTCTGCTTTTTCTTCTCGTCCAGCTCGAAATCCAAAAAGCCTCCCGAGTCCTCGATGATCTGGATGCCGTTCTTTTGCAAATCCTCGAGCAGAAGCTCGTAGTCGTAAAGGTATTCTTCCACTTGGGGAAAGACAAACAAAATCTCCGTTTCCGTGACGAAGCCGCGTGATCGTCCTTTGACGATCAAGCTCTTGATCTTCTCCTCGTCCGGCTTGATGACTTCGACCTCGGCCGGCTTGGCGGCCTTGGCGGCCGGCTTCTTCGGCTCGGGCTTCTTCACCGCCTTCTTGGCCGGAGCGGCGACTTTCTTGGCGGCCGGCTTCTTCGGCTCGGGCTTCTTCACCGCCTTCTTGGCCGGAGCG
>CAYUCS010000001.1:0-213191 GCA_964443495.1 uncultured Gammaproteobacteria bacterium | reverse complement strand
GCTTTCTGCGTCTTTGGAGTTGGTTTGGCTTTTTTGTTTGCCATTATCGTGGATTCGCTAATTAATATGATTAAACTCCTTTAATTCTTCCGACAAAAACTTGAACTCTTCAAGCAGGGGCTGCAGTCGATTCAAGTTGTTCTCAGTCTCTACCTGGCGTATCATCTGACTGACTTCCTTTAGCCTTGATTGGACGTATTGCTTCTTGAGCCAGGACGTCAGGCGGACGATTTCCGCTCGCGCCTCTTCCGGCTCAAGATGGAAAAACTCCTTTTCGCCCAGCAAGGTCAATTCATCAAGCTTGCGCTTGATCCTGTCAATGACGGGCTGGTCAGCCAACAAAGCATGAGCGGCTTCAGGTAAGTTTAGCCACTCTCTAATGATTTGGTAACTGAATTGGGTGCTTTCTGGGGCATTTTGTGGCCCATTTTGGCCATCGCCGATCTCTTCGGCAAAGGTGCCCGAAAGCCAGGTTTCAGTGTTTTTATTATAATAGATTATCAAGCCCTTGTAAAGACCCTGGTTGGCCGTCCCGATGACCTGGTCAAGCTGCAGATTATTGGCCAGATAGCTGAAATAGCTTGGCTGCCGCAGCACCAGGGCCAAGAGCAGTTCGGACAACTGCTCCCCTCGGCTCTTCGGAGCCAACGGCGCCGCCTCTTTCGGCCTCGGTCTCGGGTTGTTCTGGGGCCGATACTGCGCCTCGGCGGCCGACAAGTCCTCGCGCAGGGCCGTTTCGGCGATGTCCAGCCGCTGCGACAAGCGCTTAAGCCAGAAGTCCTGCTCGCTGCGGTTCTCCCTGCCCAGCTCGACAAGCTTGGGCAAGAGCACTTTCAAGGCGGCGCGCCGATGCTCGATGTTGTGCACGTCCAGCGTGGTCAAGGCTTTGTCGAAATAAAATTCCATCACCTGCTTGGCCGAAGCGACCGCCTCGCGCCACTCGTCCGGATTGGTGCGGATGCAATCGTCCGGATCCTTGCCATTCGGTATCTCGATGACTTTCAGGTGAAAGGTGTAACTCTGCTCCGGATCGACATAGCGGCGCAGACGGCCGCGCGCGTCTTCCGCCTCCATTTCTTGGTAGTCTATGGAACGGGCGACTTGCTCCCCGCGCTGGATCGCTTCCTGACCGGCGGCATCGGCGTCCAACGCCAGATAGATATTCGAAGTGTAACGCTTGATAGCGTCAAGCTGATCAACGGTCAAGGCCGTACCCGAGGTCGCGATTACGTTCTTGAAGCCGTGCTGATGGGCGGTGATGACATCCATCTGCCCCTCGACCAGCACGACGGCATTCTCTTGGCGGATGGCCTGCTTGGCCTTGTTCAGGCCGAACAGCAGCTTGCCCTTGTCATAAATCGGGGTCTGCGGGCTATTGATGTACTTGCCCATCTTTTCCGTGGCCTCTTTCTCGGGGCTGACGCGCGCCGTAAAAGCGACGACGTCGCCGTTGGCGTCGGCAATTGGAAACATGATACGGCCGCGGAAACGGTTGTAGAAACGGCTTGCGCCCTCCTTCTTGGTCGAAAGTCCAGCCCCGAAAATCTCATTGGGAGTGAAGCCGCGGCTGCCGAGGAAGTTGACCAGATCATCCCAGCTGTCAGGGCTGTAGCCGATGCGCCATTCGTTGATCGTCTCTTCGGAAAGACCGCGCTTGGCCAGGTAGTCGCGCGCCGGCTGGGCCTGCTTCGAGGTGGTGAGAATATGGTGATAATATTTGGTGGCGAGTTCCATGGCATCGAGCGCGCGGCTACGCTGCGACGCCAGCTTCGGGTCGGCCTGCTTGAGCTCGACGCCTGCCTTGGGCGCGAGCAGGCGCAAGGTCTCGATGAATGACAACCCCTCGATGTCCATGACAAAGGTAAAGAGATCGCCGCCCTTGCCGCAGCCGAAGCAATGCCAGATCTGCTTGTCCGGACTGACGATGAACGAAGGCGACTTCTCGCGGTGGAACGGGCAATTGGCACGGAAATTCACACCGGCCGGCTTGAGGTCGATGTAACCGCGGATGACGTCCACGAGGTCGAGTTTGGCTTTTATTTCATCGGAGGGATTCACTTTGAATTTTAAATTTTAAATTTTAAATTTCAAAAAAGTTGCAACAAGCGCCATTTGAAATTTAAAATTTGAAATTTAAAATTTTCACCCCCAAAACTTATACCACTTCTTTTTGATTTCTTGCGCCGGCGTCACTTGCGTCTGCCCCATAAGGCTTATCACCACCTGCTTCAGGCGCTCGACTTCGCCGGCGACGATCGGGCCGTCATATTCGGCGTTATGCATATGACTTCCTTGATAACTAGCCCACTTCTGGTCCAGATGCAAGCTGAAGACTACGCTCTGCTGGTCTTCCTTGACGTACATGTGCAGGCGAGGATAGAAATCCCGGGTCATCCGTCGGACATAACTGTCCTTGCCGGTCTTGCTGTCATGGATAAAACCATAGCCGGCGCGGCGCAGGATGGCATCACCAGACATATTTATCTTGTTTTTGTCAAGGGCAAAATCCATATTGCGAAATCAGTTATTAGTGCTAACATTATATGGCATTAAGCTGCTTAGGTCAAAAAGGGGTTTTGTGCTACAATTAAAGTAATTATTAACATACCTCATGTCACTCTACCTCTACATTTTCGGCAGCGTCTTCCTGGTTTCGGTCGCCTCCCTGATCGGGATATTCTTTCTCTTCTTTTCCGAGTCCAAGACCGAACGCATCATCATGTTCCTGGTCAGCCTTTCTGCCGGCACGATGCTTGGCGACGCCGCCATCCACCTCTTGCCCGAGGCCGCGGAAAAATCAGACGGCAGCCTGCTCGTCTGGTATCTTTTCCTGGCGGGCGTCCTGATGTTTTTCGTACTGGAAAAGATCGTTCACTGGCACCATTGCCACAATCACGAGGAGTGCGCCCACAACGAGACCTTAGGCGTGATGAACTTGGTCGGTGACGCCCTGCACAACTTCATCGATGGCGCGGTCATCGCCGGCGCCTTCCTGGTCAGCATACCGTTGGGCGTAGCCACGCTGGTTGCCGTGCTGGCTCATGAAGTGCCGCAGGAAATCGGCGATCTCGGCGTCCTGATCCACTCCGGCTACACCAGGGTCAAAGCCCTGACTTACAACTTTCTCTCCGCCCTGCTTTCGGTCATCGGCGCGGCCGCGACCCTGCTGCTCAGCACCAAGGTGCTCAACTTGACCGATTACATCCTGCCGGTCACGGCGGGCGGCTTCATCTACATCGCCACCGCCGACCTGATTCCCGAATTAAAGAAACACACCGCCCTCTCCAAGACCTTGCAGCAATTCCTGGGCATCATCCTGGGCATCATCATAATGGCGTTGCTCAAGAAACTGGGCTAGTCCTCATATTTCTTGACCGCAAAAAAAGTCCCGGATAATCCGGGACTTTTTTTTATCGTTAACTACTGATGTTTACCAGCTGGAACGACGTTCACGATTGCCACCGCCGAAACCACCGCGATCACCACCGCGATTGAAATCACGGCGAGGAGGGCGCTCAGTCATCGGACGAGCCTCGTTAACGGTCAGGGTGCGGCCATCGACTTCTTTGCCGTTCATAGCATCGATTGCCTGCTGTGCCTCGTCGTCATTTTCCATTTCGACGAAACCGAAACCCTTGGAGCGGCCAGTCATCTTATCAGTGATGATGCTCACTGAAGTGATAGCACCGAACGGAGCGAAAGCCTCGCGAAGAGACTGCTCGTTGGAGCTATAAGACAAGTTGCCGACGTATAACTTCTTTGCCATACAAGTTTGGAAACTTATATTTTATAAAATGTAAGGCGACCTTCTCCTAACTTCGCCTCTACTCTCGCATTTGCATGACAAGGAAGAGAAAACTTACAGAGAAACACTTACGGAGATAATCATAGCAAAAATAAGCTAAAATGTCAATGCAAGCGGGAGGCCGATAAACACTGGGGATTATTAATTGACAATTACGCCTTTTTATACTATAGTGAAGAATCTTTGCTTAGCAAAAACATCAAAAAATGCCCGAAAGGAGGCTTTGCCATGCATAATGCTCTTTACCAATTGCCCATCTGGGGGCTAGCGCTCCTGCTCTATCTCCTGACCGGCTTCGTCGTCGATGCCGGCCGCGAAACCCTTGAGGGTTTCTCCTACAACGTCTCCCATGCCGCCCGCTACGGCGACATCGGACTGATCGTGGTCATCCTGATCGCAGTGACCGTCCTGAAACGCGTACAGATCCTGCCATCTTGGCTGACTTCAGACCTGTACCACCTGTGCCTGGCGTTCGTCTGCCTGGCCATCGGCGTCATCATCGAAGCGGGTGTGTTAGCGAGCTCGAACTGGCAGCTCGGCCAAGCAGTGGATGTTTACCACAATTTGGCGATCGTGCCGCTGTTTCTCTACCTCTTGGCCATCCTACTGCCGATTACCTACCTTTACGGCAACTCGAACGAAAAGACCGCCACCATCCTGCTGCTCCTGCTCTGGCTAGCGCTCGTCATCTACGATGCCGGTACCGGACGCCTGAGCCAGCGCGAGTGGCTGGAAAAACAAGGATATTCCGGTATCCTCAAAAACCGATAAGGAGTTCTGACAGAAAAAAAACGAGGGTGATTGATTTCACCCTCTATTTTATTAGTGCGGAGAGAGGGATTCCCGCCTCACCCGTCCGCCGCCGCGGACGGGTTCGTTGCCCTGGGCAGCGCAGAAGTGATACCCATCACTTCTGCGGCGTTCGACTGCGACCCTTCGCTGGTGCGAAGGGTCTTGCTCACTGCTGCCCGTTCAAATCCCTCTCTTTTTCTCGATACATAAAACAATACCCCCCACAGGATTGTGGGGGTATTGTTTTATGAGCGGAGAGAGAGGGATTTGAACAGGGCGGAAGCCCTATCGATCATTTCAAAAACCTGCCGCTAAATGTCGAGATTATTCTTATTAATACTTCTGGCTTTTATTCACCCATTATCAAACAAGGGTTTTCATACTTCTCACGTCCGACCAATAAAAATACCCACCGAATGGTGGGTATTTTTATTGGCGGAGAGAGAGGGATTTGAACCCTCGAAGCCTTTGACAGCTTACCCGCTTTCCAAGCGAGCGCACTCGACCACTATGCGATCTCTCCTAAATGAAAACGCCCGCCAGAAGCAGGCGTTTTCTATAATACTAATTATTTTTGCAATTGTCTAGAGATGATGTTTTTCAACCCTTCGATTTTCCGGCCATCGCTGGCGGTCAGGTCTTCATAAGGATTAGCCCCGACTACGATTTCCCCGTTTATGAAGGTCGTCGGAGTACCGTTGACGTTGAAGGTCTTAGCTTCGATCATCTCGTTTATCACCTCGTCCTTGTACTTGTCAGTGTCCAAGCACTGGTTGAATTTAGCCTGATCCAGGCCGATCGCCTTGGCATCGTCCTTGAACTGCTTGTCATACATCCGGCCAGCCTTGTTGTCGGCGAACAGCTTGCGGTACATCTCCCAGAACTTGCCCTGCTCGGCCGCGCACTCGCTGGCGACGGCCGCTTTCAAAGCATAGGCATGGATATTCAAAAGCGGGTTATGGCGGAAGACGACAGCCAGTTGGTCGCCGAACTCGGCCTTGGCCTTTTCGACGGTATCGTAATAATCAGCACAGAACGGGCACTCGAAATCATCATAGATTATCATGACAACCTTGGCGCTCAAGCTGCCCCAGACGTGGTCCTTGTCATCAGCCGGACGCACGGGCAAGACTTTGCCGAGCTTCGATTCGTCGAAGCTGCCAGTTTTCTGCTGCTCAGCCTCCCGCACCTGGTCAAGCTGGTCTTGTTCCGACGTCGAGGTTGCCACCTGACCGGCGGGCGTGACGGGCGGAATCTGCTTCTGGGCGATCCAGAGTCCGAGGGCGGTGACCAAGACAAGAGCCAAGACGACGATCGTCATTTTGGCCGTTGCCTGGCCGAGCGGCTTTTCTCCTTGATTCATACTCTTATTTTAAAGATTAGGTTTGTTCTTATGCCAAGCGGTAGCCTGCTGATACTGGTGCGCAGCCGACAAGAGGGTTGACTCTTCGAAGGCGCGGCCGATGAGCTGCAAGCCGACGGGCAGGCCTTGGGCGGTGCCGCAAGGGATGGCCAAAGCCGGTAACCCGGCCAGCGAAGCGCCGGTGACGAAGATATCTTCAAGATACATCTTCAACGGATCAGCCGCCTGTTCCCCGATCTTGAAAGCCGGGTGAGGCGAGGTCGGGGTCAGGAGCAGATCGACCTCGGCCAACGCCTTGTCGAAGTCTTCCTTGATCTTGGTCCTCACCTTCTGCGCCTGGAGATAGTAGGCGTCGAAATAGCCGGCCGACAAAGCATAGGTGCCAAGCATGATGCGGCGCTTGGACTCTTGACCGAATCCTTGGCCGCGGCTATTGGCATAGACCTTGTCCAGGCCGTTCTCGTCTGCGTAGGTCGAATAACCGTAGCGGATGCCGTCATGGCGAGCCAGGTTCGAGCTGACCTCGGACGGAGTGATTATATAATAGACCGGCACGCCGTATTTGGTGTGCGGCAGGCTGACTTCGACGAATTCAGCACCGAGCTTCTTGTACTCTTCGATAGCTTCCTTGACGGCGGCGGCGGCTTCCGGCTCGATGCCGTCTGTAAAATATTCCTTGGGTAGGCCGATTTTTTTGCCTTTAAGCGGCGCATTCAATTCTTCTTGATAATCCGGTACGGGGCGATCGACGGTCGTAGCGTCATAGCGGTCAAGTCCGGCAATCACCTGCTCGACGATAGCCGCATCTTCGGCCGTCTTAGTCATCGGGCCAGGCACGTCGGTCGAGCTGGTCATGGCGACCAAGCCGAAGCGCGAGCCGCGGCCATAGGTCGGCTTGAGTCCCACGATGCCGCAAAAGCTAGCCGGGCAACGGATCGAGCCGCCCGTGTCGGTACCGAGCGCGAAAAGGCACATATCAGCCGCCACGGCCGCAGCTGAACCGCCCGAAGAACCGCCCGGCACGCGCTCCAAGTCGTATGGATTATGGGTAGTGCCGAAAGCGCTGTTCTCCGTCGAAGCACCGTGAGCGAACTCATCCAGGTTGGTCTTACCTAAAAGGACGGCACCGGCCTCCTTCAGTCTCGCGACGATTGTCGCGTCGTAAGGGGCGACATAGTTCTCCATCATCTTCGAAGCGGCGGTTGTCCTGATGCCGGCGGTCATGATGTTGTCCTTGCACAGATACGGGATGCCGAGCAAAGGCCCGGTCTCGCCCGAAGCGCGACGTTCGTCAGCGGCGCGGGCAGCGGCCAAAGCCTCTTCGACGGTGACGATCAAGCAGGCCTTGACCTGGCCATCGACCTCGTCGATGCGGGCCAAGCAAGCCTCGGTCAATTCGACCGAAGTCACCTCGCCGGCCTCAAGTTTCTTTTGCGCTTCCGCTATTGTCAGTTCGTTCAATTTCATAAATAGAATTTAATCCTTACTCAAGAATCCGCTTGACCTTGATCTGGCCATCATCCAATTCTGGGGCCAGCTCAAGCGCGTTCCTGGCCTGAGTCTCGTCCCAAACCTCGACTTCGTCCTCGCGCCAGACATTTTCCAGTCCGGTCACCTGCGCGGTCGGCTCCACGCCGGCCGTATCGACCTCAGACAACTGGTCGATATATGACAACACGGCGGACAACTGTTCGCCGTACTTGCTTATTTCCTCCTCAGTCAGCTCCAATCTCGCCAGCTTGGCGACGTGCTCGATTTCTTGCTTGGTCAAATGCATAAAATAATTTTCAATTTTATAATCTTGAAAATCGGGATGTTGAAAAATTGTTTAAAAATTTTAAATTGATAATTGAAAATTACCGCTTTATCATCTCTAAAAATTCTTTCTCGGACAAAATTTTAACCCCCAACTTCTGAGCCTCGGCCAACTTGCTGCCAGCCTCTTCACCGGCCACTACATAATCGGTCTTTTTGCTAACACTACTGCTTATTTTGCCGCCCAATTCTCTTATCTTAGCTTTTGCCTCATCTCTTGTCAAACTGGACAAGGCACCGGTCAAGACCAAGGTCTTACCGCTGAAGACAGCGTCAGCCATGGCTAATCCTTGGGTATTTTTACTTAATTTTAGCCCATTTTTTGCCAATTTTTTCAATAATTCGAGGTTGTGCTTAGCATGGAACCATTCATAAATGCTCTGCCCCACTATCGGCCCGACATCAGGCAATTCCTGCAATTTTTCCAAATCGAATTCGTTCATCACTTTGATCAAATCGCTAATATCCGATTCATTCTTATTGAAAATTTGCTTGGCCAGAAGCAACGCTGTTTCCTCGCCGACATGCCTGATGCCGAGCGCGACCAGCAGCCGCTCGAGCGCCACCGTCTTCCGTTCGTTGATAGAGTCGATCAGGTTCTCGGCGGACTTTTCGGCGAATCGGTCAAGCGGCAGCAGGTCGCCGACGGTCAAAGCGTAGATGTCGGCCGGATCAGCCACCAGCCCCTCCTTGACCAGCTGATCAAGGATCTTCGGGCCGAGCCCGGGGATGTCCATGGCCACCTTCGAAGTCCAATGATGCAGCCCGCGCAGGTTGGCGGCATAGCAGCTCTTGTTCGAGCAGCGATAGGCAACCTCGCCCTCAAGCCTGACGACCGGGCTGTCGCACATCGGGCACTCTTTGGGCGGCATAATCTTCTTCTCTTTGCCGGAGCGGAGGCTGGGCAGGACTTGGACGATTTTCGGGATGACGTCGCCCGCCCGTTCCAAGATTACCGTATCGCCGAATCGCAGATCCAAACGCTCGATTTCGTCCATATTATGCAAGGTAGAGCGGCTCACGGTCACGCCGCCGACCCTCACCGGTTCCAATATCGCCGTCGGGGTCAGCGCTCCGGTGCGGCCGACCTGCCAGATGACATCGATCAGCCTGGTCGTGACCTGCTCGGCCGCGAATTTGTAAGCCATGACGTAGCGCGGCGCTTTGCCGACGACGCCGAGCTTGGGCCACAAAGAGGTATCGTTTACCAGAATGACTACGCCATCGCACTCGAACGGCATCTTCTGCTTGTTCTTCTCCCAATAATCATGGAAAGCGATCGCCTCAGCCAGATCCTTGCAGAACTTGTTCTCTTTCAATATCTTGAAACCCAGCAGTCTGGCCAATTCATGTTCGGTCTCGTGGTCAGCCAGGCCCAGCTCGGTGACGAGCGCATAAACATGGAAGTCGAGCCGCCGCTCCGCCGTCACTGACGGGTCGAGCTGCCGGATCGAGCCGGCCGCGCCGTTTCTCGGATTTGCCAAAAGCGGCTTGCCTTCCTTGGCGTAGCGCTCGTTGAGCTGCCTGAAGGTCTTCAAGTCCATGATCGCCTCGCCGCGAACTTCGATCTCCCCGTTCTTGATCTTGTCGAACAGCAGATCGATCGAAGCCTGGTTGAGGCCGATCTTCTTGAGTTCTTCGATCTCCGGTGTCCGCAAGCGCAGCGGGATGGACTCGATGGTGCGCAGATTCTGCGTGACATTCTCGCCGACCCGGCCGTCGCCGCGCGTCGCCCCTCGGACAAAGACGCCTTGGCGATAGACCAGGCTCATGGCCAGGCCGTCCATCTTGAGCTCGCAGTAATAATTGAACTTCTGACCCGGCAAGATGCGCTCCATCCTGCCCTCCCAATCTTTCATGTCCTCAGGCGAAAAGGCGTCGTACAAGGACATCATGGGCTGGCTATGCTCTACTTTGACGAACTTGGCCGAAGCCTCGCCAGCAACGCGTTGCGTCGGCGAATCGGCTGTGATCAGCTCCGGATGTTCTTGCTCGAGCTTGAACAGCTCGTTCTTCAAGGAATCAAGGGCTGCCTCGCTTATTTCCTGCTTGTCCAGGACATGATAAAGATAGCGGTGATGGTCGATCTCCGCCTTGAGCTTATCTATCCTTTGTTTGATATCTTGTTTCATGTTCAAAATTGCAGTTCGATGCGCCGGCGCGTTTCCCTGAAGTCGCCGTCGCTATAGAATGAATTAGTGGTCGAGCCGGTCATAGCATCGGTCGATGAAGCGTAATCGACAGTGTAAAATCCGCCGTTGGCCAAAGTCGAAGTGCCGAAGACATTGGTGCTCGAAGAAGCTGACGGCAAGACCCAGCCATTTTTTCTGGCCTGATACAAGGCCTCTTCAGCTCCGGTTTCAGCCACATACAGGGCCACGGTCGAACGCTGCTGCACGCCGCTGATCAGTACGCCGGACAAGGCGACGCTGGCTGCCGACATGGCGACCACCATCAAGCTGCTCAAGACCAGTATGGTCATGAGCAAAGCGGAGCCTCGCTGGTTTTTGATTTTCTTAATTATGCTCATACGCCCTGGATGAAACCGTGGTTTGCAGCCTGACTACCTGTTTGCCGACAGACTTATTTTTGCCTTCGGCTTCGATCATCAAAGTGACCCGAGGCTGGCTCGTGTCATTGTCGGTGATTATAAAATCAAATCTGTTAATGCCGACCTGGCTCGAAGTGGTCGAAGCCACGACCGATGACAAGGATGAGACCCGCTCGACCATGAGCGTATCGCCGGAAATATAATATTTGACGCACTCCCCGTTCTTATTCTGAAAAGTCAGCTCACCGGCCGTAGTCGAGGTCGAATAGATGCGGCCATCGGCGACTTCTACGCCATCGACCGCCTCGGTGCAGTCGCGGGTGCCCAAAAAATTATCACGCTTAGCCGCTCGCAGCTCCTTGGCCATCACCTCCAAGGTATAGGACATGTTCTCGCCGATGTTCTTCCCGACGATAGCGGCACGCTGGCCGTTGATCATCTGGGTGAAGATGCCGCCGATCGCCAGGATCATCAGATTGAAAACCAGCATGGACATGAGGATTTCCAGAAGGCTGAACCCGTCTTCCCCGCTTAAGCCCGATTTTTTTCCTTTTATATCATTTCCAATCATAAAGCATTGTTTCAACTTTATAATTTCGAGCGTTTACGCCGTCGCTAAACCGCACCTCGCTGACCACGCTGGTCGAGGCAGTGCCGGCAGTCATGATAGTGATGGCTCGCCTGAACTTCGTCGAGGTTCCGTTACTGTCATGGGAGTAATACCCGGACCCATCCAAATAAAGCTTCGAGTTGTCATCAGACAGGCCGCCAGCCAAGGCGGTGGCGGCACCGAGGGTGTAATCGATGGCATAAACTCCGTCATTCGAGGAATCAAAGATCGAGTTTGGCGAAACGCCGGCCTGCCAATCGTTGTCGCGGATGTTTCGGACCAGCTCGGCGCCCTCCTGGGCCAGCTGCGCCGCGATCAAGACGTTGCGGTTGAACCTTTCGGTCTGGATAGCCTGCAGCGACATGCTGATCATGGTAACTAAGGCGACATTGACGATGAACATGACTGCCAGCAACTCGATGAACGAGAAGCCGTCGTTGCCGCTGATTTTATCAAGCCACTTTTTCATATCAACGCAGATCTATCAAGCCGAAAGAATTAATATCTATCTCCTTGGTCCTGCTAGTCAACGTGTCGGTCAGCACGATTTTCAGGCTTTGGCCGGTCAAATTGATGCTAGTCTTGGGGTCGGGCGGGAAAAACAGCAAACTGACATCGTTAACCGACGAATTATCTACAGACAGCCCGCTGCCGCTGATTACGATATCCCTAGGCAGGGTGCCCGTCTTGATGATGGCATCCGGGGTGCTGGTGGCGCAGGCGACTTGGTAAGTTCCGATTCCAGCCGCGCAAGTATCGGCATAGAGCAAATACCTGCCTGGGTCGGTCACGGACAGATACGTCCCCCAGCCGCCGAGCGGCACCTGTCCTTCATACTTCTTGGCCCCCAAGGCGTAGCTTTGCATCAAGCGGATATCGCTGACTAACTGATCGGCCGCGGCGAAAAGCCGCTGCTGCCTTTCAGCGGCGCGGTAATTGCTCACGAACAATGCGGCCAGAAGCCCGATGATGGTGACACTGACGGACATTTCGATAAAAGTGAAGCCGGCCGCTTGCTTGATGGGATTTGAACGGTTTTTTATCATATATTCAACTAAATCATACCACAGCGAGCGCCATTTTCCAAACAAAAAAACTGCCCTGGCCGGGCAGTTTTTCGCTATTTATTTGGGGTTATTTTCTTTCCAATTCGGCAATTTCAAGTTGGCGTTGAAGGTTTGCGGAGTGCTGGTACATTGATAGCCGTCAGCATCCCTCAGGGTCAAAGTAATCGAGGTCAGGCCATTATTGACCATCTGGACCTTCGGCCGCTCCTCGGTAGAGGTGGCCGGGTTGCCGTTATTGAAAATCCAGCTCCAGCTATCGCCCGATGCCGTGTCCGGCCTCACTCCGATCGTTTCTTCGCCGGCCGTACCGCGATAAACGGCCGTGGTCGAAGTCGAATCAGTGGGTTCGAAGGTCACGATTTCCTCTTTGCTTGGGTTCGCCGGCGTCCAAGTAAAAGCTACGCGAGGGACGCTGTGTTCCGGCATAGTGAAGGTTGTTTGGTCGCCATCCTCGATAATCCAGCCGCCGTCATCTGTTCGATCCAGCGATACCCAGCCGGAGGTCTGGTCATTTTCATCCCAGGTCCTGACCCAGACATGATATTTGGCACCCCAAGCGATCTGGTCATTAAAATCGGCATCATTATTACTATAAAAACTGATACCGGCATTGTTTTCCGCGATGCGGTAAGTCGTAGTTCCGACTTCATCGCCGCTGGCTGCAGGCCAGCTCGGCTCATTCCCCGCAACATCGGACTTGAGAACGAAATCGTATTTGGCCATACGTCCCTGCTTGCAAGTCGGGTAACTCGCGCCGAAACGGTCGGAGCAGTGCTCGTCATCTCGGCACGTCCTTGAGTTAGTCGTGTCACCGGCTGCATTGTAGCAATATTTGTAATTGTTCTCGTAATTGAAGCTGACGCCGATCGTCTTGGAATCGCCGGAGGCGCAGGCCGCATCAAGCGTCCGGATCGGCGATACCAGGTTGGTGGCCATCGGGCCGGTCAAGCCCGTGGCATAAACGAAACCGGGGCGAGCGCTGCTGAATTCGATCCAACCGACACCAGCCTTCTTCGCAGCATCGCCATCCCAAGCCCAACCATCGAACCTGACCTGCTTGGTCGCGTCATCGATCGTGCCCCTGATGCCCGGCTGATAATTGTCCGTATCGCGCGTGAAATCGATCCATCCTTCATCGCCTGGCATGGAGACGACCTTGGCCCAGCCTCTGACCCGCCGGTCAGTAAAGCTGTAAACCGGCCACTGATGGGGCGAATTCGGCGACGAACTCGAGGCGATGACCTCGGCCATTTCTTCCGGCGGTCCGAAATAGATCCAGCCGGCATTGCTGGACCAGGCATAGCCCGAAAACTGGCCGGTGACGGCATCGATGCTGACGCCATAGGGATGGCTGGCGCAGGTATTGCTGTCTGTCTGATTGCAATTGAAGCTGACCCAGCCGAAATTGCTCGACCAGGCATAGCCATGGACATTGCCGCCGTTAGTGGTTGACTGGGCGCGTACCAGCTCATATCCCGGACCGAAAAGATAAAAATAAAGCTGCCCCAAAGCAGCTAGCGTTACTAAGCCTAGAAAAAGATTGGTTGCCAGACCGATACCTGTATTTTTTTGCCGAGTCTTCATGATATTAATATAGCCATTGGGAGAACCATTGCCAGATCGGCTGCCCCCAGAAAAGGGCGACGATAGTGGCCGGGGCGAGAAAAACTCCGAAAGGCAATTTGGAACCCCACTGCTTCTTGCCAGCCATGATAAGCGAGAGCCCGATGATCGAGCCGGAGAAATAGGCCACGAACAGGGCTACCACCAAGCCTTGCCAGCCCAGGATCAATCCCATAAGCAACCCGAGGCGTAAATCGCCGCCGCCGATGCCCTTACCTTTGGTGGCAATAAACTGCAATAAGAAGAAGCTACCACCTATTATACCAGAAATCAGCCAATTGCGCCAACTCAATACCGCCTCCCCGCCAGACAAGCCGAATTCCAAGAACAGATTAAACAAAATCACGATCGCCATCGACGGGAATGTCACCTTATCCAAAATCAGATACCACCGCAGGTCATAGATAAAAATTACCATCATCACTGCGATCACGAACCAGTCTCTGACCAATTGAAAACTGGCTTGTCCCCAAGGGAAAGATTGGAAATTATCGCCCGTTAACTGTATTTTACTCAATTCAAGAATAAAGGCCGTCAGGAATAAGACTCCTGTCACCATCTCGACCAATGGATACTGCCAAGAAATCGGCTTGCGGCAGTAACGGCACCTGCCTCGAAGCAAGGCGAAGCTCAGCACTGGCACGTTATCATACCAGGCCAGCTGGTGCTGGCAGTGCGGGCAATATGACCGCCCCAAAACCGTTTCCGCTTTATGCAGCCTCCATATCAGGCAGTTCAAAAAAGAGCCGATAATCAGGCCGAAAGCGAACACGAAGATGAAAAATATAATCATTGATTTTTCTTACTTTTTTCCGACTCGCCCAGCGTTATTATAACGACGAGCACCGAGAGCGGTACCGAGGCGAGAATATTTCTGGCAACGGCCGTATAGTCAAGAGCATAGCGGAAATTATTGGTGACGAGATACATGGCCGCGAATCCGCCGAGGCACAGGCCTAGATACAGCCAAGCCCACCAGATTTTGCTCTTGCCCGATGACATCAGGGCATAAAGAAGCACTGCGACGACAGCGTACCAGAAGATGTTCCAATTGCCGCCGACGAACAAGGTGTTGGCCAGCGTCCCAAGCACCTCGGGATGCAAGCCTAGGCCCGGCTCGACATTGCTTATTCCTAATTCATTGTACCAAAGATACATGAGCCAGGGCAAAATTATTGCCAGGCCGCCCAAGAGGAGCTTTGCCTCCTTCAGGGCGCGCCTCCGCGAAACCAGAACGAAGACGATAGCGCCGGCCATGAGATAGATCAATCCTTCGCTCTTAGTCCACCAGGCCAGCCCCATAAACAAGCCCGAAGCCAGCAAGGAGCTAGGCTGTCGATTATTTATCCATTCCCACAGAAGGAAAAAGGCAGCTGCCGCAAAAAAGCCCAACGGCAAGTCAGCATACATATTGTAGCTATGATAGGAAATCAGCGGCATAGTCGAAAGCAGCAAGCAGAATGACAGGGCCACGGAGCGAGAAAAATATTTTCTGGCCGCGGCATAAGCCAGGGCGAGCAGGAATGCAAGATACATGAAAGGCAAAAGGTTGGCCGCCAAATCATCGAAGCTGCCAAGGCATTTATAAAACCAGAGCTCGAACAGCGGCAAGTGCCAAGGGTAATTCACGTGTCCGCCGCCCCCCAGGTAAAAGAACCCCTCCGGCAAGAAATCCACTTTACCGCTATAATAGAGCGCCTTAGCCTTGAGCGACCACATCGAAAGGCTGTCCGACGTCACGACCGGCCGGGTCAGCGCGCTGAACATGATTGCCGCCGACTGCGCCAAAATCACAGCCAAAAGCGCCAGTTCTTTGCCCTTCAGCTCGATCGGCGAGATGCCGATATTCTTCAAGTCAAGAGACGGCCACAAAAAATAAAGAAGGACTGACAATTCGATGAGCAGAAGCAAGACAAATCCAGGAGCAACATGGGACTGGCGCAGGAGGAACATCCAGATAAAAAGCTGGATAGTGACAAGGCCGCTGCCTAAGCCGAAAGAAAGAGCGGCATTTGCCCAAAAACCGAAATCCAACTTCAAACGCAACAGCGTCAGATAGCCGAAAAGAAGCACGGAAAGCAAGAATATCAGAATGCCGAATATGACCATATCATTTTTTTACCAAAACCGCCTGGAGCGGAGAAAATACCCGGACCGGCTTGTAACCGGCAAACTCCGCGGCCAACTTGCCGCTCCGTTCATACACCGCGTTATCCTTCACCAAGTAGCCTTGGGGATAATACATCAGCACATAATCGGCGTCCTTCACGAACCTCGCCCGATCCAGCAAGCTATAATAAAAATTATTTTCGATTCCCGGGGCGACTGCCAGCCTTATGGTTGCCCCCTCCGGCAAAGTCTTCTTAACATAAGCCATATAGCCATTAATGGCGCAAAGCAAGCCGCCAAGCCCTTGGCGTTGATCAATGTCGCACAGCCTGGCAATTTCCTTGCCTGGCCGGTCAGCCGGATAAGACCAATTATCTTGAAAATCGCGAAACTGGTTATAGATAAAAACGGACAGCAACGGCAACCAAAAGAAGCCGATCAGGCGGACGACCGAACCTGCCCTCAATGGTTTGCCTTGACTGCGCCCGCGCAGGTAAACCAGCAAAAAGGCGGCCAAAAATGCTGAGCCGACGATGACCGTAAGCGAAATCCTGCCCCAGAAAACAGGCGGGATGAAATTAATAGTGCTCAGCGTTTCCGGCTGGTAATAATTTGCGATGCTCATCAATCGAAGAATCTATATTTTACAAGGCAATAAATTGCGGCCACCCCGTCCCGCCAACCGATTTTCTTGCCATCTTCGAAGCTGCGGCTATCGTAGCTGATGGGAACTTCTTTGATCCTGTGCCCCGCTCTGATTATTTTAGCCGTGATCTCTGGCTCAAAATTAAAGCGCTCCGATTTGAGCTTGACCTTCGACAGGACTTCACGGGTAAAGACTTTATAACAAGTCTCCATGTCGCTGATACGCTGGCCGAAAACCAGGCTAGATAACAACGACAGCACTTTGTTGCCCAAATAAAACAGGCGGTATCGGGGATGATGCCCGCGTCTCAAGAAACGCGAGCCGTAAACGACCTCGCACTCTCCAGCCAAAATCGGCTTCAATAGCGCCGGATAATCGGACGGGTCGTATTCGAGATCAGCATCCTGGATCAGGATGATGTCGCCGGTTGCGGCCGCGAAACCGGTGCGCAGAGCTGCCGCCTTGCCCCGATTTGCCTCATGATGCAAAACGTTATGGCGGCCGGCAACCGACTGCAAAGCATCCGGGGTGCGGTCGGTCGAGCAATCATCGACGATTATCAGCTCGCTCGGCATATCGAGTGCGGACAAAGCCTCTTCGACCCTGAAAATTATCTTGAGTATGGTCTTCTCTTCATTGTAGGCCGGCATCACCACCGACAGCTTGCGTGCAGTCATTATTATTTCTTGGCGATTATGAATAAATTATCGATATTGGCCTTCCCGGCAGTCAACCAATGGCAGACGATGGAAACGGCGTGCCAGGCGTTCTTCAGGAAAATTTTAAAAGGATTGCGGCTGCCGGAAACGATTTGCAAATGATGGAGATGCAGGAACGACACCTCATTGAATCCATTACGTCCAAGCACTGTCCTGGCCGATCGCTGAGTGTAAACATTGACATGATCGCCGGCCTCAAGATAATGGACGCCTGGCTTTACTCCGTTATGCACCAAGCGCTTCAGCTTGGCCTTGGCCAGCTGCATGGTCGCGTTGGGCGTATGGATGAACAATAATCCATCGGAAGCCAGCAATTTTCTGATCGAGGCTAGCAGCAAATCCGGATCAGGCACGTGTTCGAGCACATCGAACATGGTTATGACATCGAAAGGTCCCGGCAAGTCGGACGCCTGCACCGCCCCATGGACCACAGTCTTAAGCCCCAGCTCCCGTTCAGCGACTGCCACCGCCGCGGCTGACGTTTCCACTCCCCACGCCTGCCAATCGGTCTTTTCCTGTACCGCCTTGACGAAAAAACCATAACCGGTCCCGACATCGAGCAGCTTGCCACCGCTTTTCTTCGGAAGGACTTCAGAGATAAAGTCATCAAACAATCGCTCGTGCGCTTTGGCGGCAGCCAGGACTGCCTCAGAGCTGATGCTCTGCGAAAAATAGCCGTCGTAATCTTGCCCCACCGCCGCTGTTGAAAAAAGGTGTCCGCAATCATCGCACCCGAAGACCTTGAAACCGAACTCCAAAAAAGCCTCCCTGATATGCTGGCCGTGGCAGGCCGGACATTTGTTTCCGTTTTCCATAGCTATCATATCTTAATCAAGCCAAATCCGGCACCATTGCTCAAAAAACAGCAGGTTCCAAATCTTTCTTGAATGGTCGCGCCTGCCCGCCTGATGTTCCTCCAAAATCCGCTTAGCATAGTTCATATTAACATATCCCCGATTTCTTGTCTTATCACCCAAAAGCAGCTCGTCGGCAAAGCCTCGCAAATCGCCGCTGAACCAGTCATTAAGAGGGACGCCGAAGCCCATCTTTTTCCTGGACACGAAATCGTGCCCCAGCAGCGGCGCAAGCATCTTCTTGAGCGGCAGCTTGGATGAGCCGCCGGCATGAAGCGCTTCAAGAGGATAGGAAAAAACCTTTTCCCACAAAGTATAATCCAGAAAAGGCGACCGCACTTCCAACGAGTTAGCCATCGAGGCGCGATCAACTTTCACCAAGATGTCCCCCGGCAAATACGTACGGCTATCAAGATATTGCAGGCTAGTCACGACATCGGACTCGATCTCGGCCAAAATTCCATCGAAAATAATCCCGCAACCGCCATCATCAGCCAAAGCGTCGCCCGAAATCTCAGCGGTCTCATTGATCGTAAATGCCGACATGTGCTCCTGGTAACCGGCAGCCAAGCCGAGCGAAGCCAAATAAAGCCTTCTGCTCGTCTTCGAACTATCGGGCAACATCTTGCCGGCTGCTCCGGCCAGGGTCCGAGACAGCCCCAACGGAAGCATCGATTGGTACCGGATTAATTTTTCGAAAGTGCCGTAACGAGGATAGCCGGCCAGAAGCTCATCGCCGCCGTCGCCGCTCAGGGCCACGGTTACGTTTTTCCTGGTTTCCCGCGCCAGATAATAAGTCGGCAAGGCTGAAGGGTCATCGAATGGCTCATCGAAATGCATGGCAAGCTTAGGCAGCAGCTCGACCGCATCAGTCCGCACTTTGAATTCATGATGCTTCGACCGGAATCTTTCAGCTGCCATCCGGCTATATTTGCTCTCGTCAAACGCATCTTCCTCAAAACCGATGGAAAAGGTTTCCACTCCTTTGCGCCCGACTCGGTCCATGGCCATAAGTACTGCCGTCGAATCAAGGCCTCCGCTCAAGAACAGCCCTAGCGGAACATCGCTGATTAGCCGACGCTCAACCGCTTCCTGGAATAATTGTTCGAATTCAGCCTGATAATCAGCCGGGCGCCTGCTGCCACGAGCGACCTCGAGCTGCCAGTATCTACGCTGCTCGGATACTTTGCCGGTGGCGGCGTCCAGCTCGAGCCAGTGTCCTGGCTTGACTTTGCGCATTCCCTTGAGAATAGTACGCGGCGCAGCGATGTAGCCCAGGTTGAAGTATTGCCTGACTGCCGCCGGATCCAGCTCTTTCGCCATTGACCCATCAGCGATCAAGGCCTTGGCTTCGGAGCCGAAGATAAACGTTCCGGCACCGGCAAAATAATACAGCGGCTTGACCCCGAAGCGATCGACAGACAGGAATATTTTGCCTGCCGCCTTGTCATAGACCGCCAAAGAAAACATGCCGTTTACCTGCTTTAAGAAATCCACGCCGTATTCCTCGTACGCATGGACCATGACCTCCGTGTCGCTATCTGATTTGAATAAGTGCCCTTTAGCTTTGAGGCCTTCCCTTAGTTCGCGATAATTATAACACTCGCCGTTGAACACCACCCAGATCATGCCATCTTCATTGCTCATCGGCTGCGCCCCGGCCTTGGATAAATCGATTATGCTCAAGCGCCGGAACCCAAGACCGACCGATCCGTCAATGAACAAACCGGCATCATCCGGACCGCGATGCGCCAAAGTGTCGCGCATAGCCTTAAGCTGTGCGGCTTCGATGACGCCAGAGTCGCCGTAATTAATTTTTCCTACAATGCCGCACATCAGTTCACGATTGATGAATAAATTTTCATGATTTGAGCCGTCGTATGTTCGGCCGCATACTCGCCGACGGCCGACTCGCGGCCATTAGCTGACAACCGATCAAACAAGCCCTTGTCCTTAACCAGCCTTTCTACCGCCGCTGCGAGCTCTTCCGGACGATCCGGCGAAACCAGGAGCCCGGTCTCTCCATCTTTTACTATTTCCGGCGTGCCGCCGATAGCCGTGCCGACCACGACCAAGCCCGCCTGCATGGCATCGACTACAGCTGAAGAAAACGGTTCAGGCTCTATCGATGTCAAAGCCAAGGCATCAAGGGCGGCCATCGGCACAACCAGGTCGTTCTTATGGCCGGCAAATATGACATGGCCGGACAGTCCCCAGGCTTCCGCCGCCCTTTTCAGCTCGTCCTCATTATCCCCTTCCTGACCGCTTCCAGTGCCAAGTATTATCGCCTTCGCCGGCACTCCTCTGCGCTTCAATATACGCATCGCCTCGACAAGCGTCTGTGCGCCTTTCCAGCGCACCAGTCTTCCGACGAAGCCGACTAGCAAGACATCCTGCCCGTCACGCCACTCATTCCTTTGCCTTGCGATGGCGCCATGGTCAGCGTGCTGTAATTTCTTATGGAAATTACGGCCGATATAAACAAGCTCTCCCTTTACGCCGCCCCAAAAAGCGGAGGCATAGTGGCGCTTCGTGGCTTTAGAATTGAAGATTATCCGTCTTGGCAGGATGCCGAACGCCATGAACAACCCTAGCGGAAAGGTCATGTCCCTGATGAACCAGCAAGACGGCACCCCCTCGAGGAACGCCGCCAAAGACGCTACAAGACTCGCGCGCACGGTATTGGCTACCACCAAATCGGGTTTGCGGCTACGCACGAGCCGCCTTAACTCGGACACGCTCCTGAACCAGCGGCCGACAGCTTTGACGCCGAACGGCCGCAGCCTGGGAAAATCGACGCTTGCGAAGACGATCCCAGCCTGGCTATATTTTTGTGCCAAACCGAGCTGCTCAGCTTGCGTTGAGCACGCTATCTCGCCGATGAATTCCGCCTTATCTAACGACTCGACGTGAGCGATTAGCGAAAGCTGCGCCCCGCCGACGAACGGCGTGTGATCGACAAATAATATCTTTTTAGCGCGTAATCGTTCCATTTCTTCAAATCGCCCGCCAGCCGGCAGGCAGCAAATCCTTAGTATCGTTAGTGACGTAGCCGAACCAGCGTTTCGGCGCTATGACCACCTTGCCCGCATCGCGGCAAAGCCAAGCCCCCCACCACGAAAAAGTGCTATTCGAGATTATGTGATGCCGGCACAAGCTCAAAAGCGAAAGTTCCTGAGAATCTGAAAATCCGCGCCCGGACACGTATTCAGCCGGCCCGACGAAATCCAAGTTCTGCTTGACCCACTCAATATCGTCGGAGAAGATGAAAAATTTAGGATCGGCGGCCTTTTCCCTGATCTCGTCGACGGCACGCCGATAATACTCGACCGGACAAGTACCATGGACCAGATTAGTGCTTTTGCTGGACGCGTAATCGCCACGCCTGACATGCAAAGAAACCGCCTCTGCCGAACCGATAACCTCACCCATCTGGCGATAACGGTCATCCTGCAATGCCGGCTTCAGTTCAAGCTCCGAGCGTAAAGATCCTTCGATCGCCTTGAAATATTTCTCGCTTTGCCATCGGCCCTTGAAGTAGCGGTCGCGCTTCATATCAAGACCGAACACCTTCTCGTCGAAAGAAAAGCTCGACTCGCGGATATAGCTGCGGCGGTCGCGCGGCTTCAAGGCCTCCCTGATATAATGAAGCTTGGACAGCAGGCTCCCGGGGTCGGTCTTTTTCAGCCTTGCCACCTCTTCCGGCGTTGCATAATCGCCGCATATATTGAAATCCGTCAAAACATAATTCCTTAGCCGGTCGTGCTTATAGCCGGTTATGTCAAGCTTGAGCGGCACCTTGTAAAATTCGGACAGGCTGCGGCCAAAAGCATAATTAAAAAGCTGGTTACCCGCCCCACCGGAAATATTGACTATGATCATAGCTGGTTCTTACGCTTAACCGCCAGGACATGGTAGCCGAAGCTTGCAAGTTCTTCAGAGTTATTATTTTTCCTATCCACGGCCATCAAAGCTAAAATGAATGGGACTGAGGTGATTTTCAGAAACAAATTAGCCAGCCGGCCGGCCGAAGAATATTCTTTGGCCGCGCTTATCGTCCGTGCCGCCTCTTGAGCGATGAATTGGAAGTAATTGCCGTTCGGCAGCAGCTCGATGATATCGAAGCCGTAACGGTCCAAAAATTTTTCATGCCAATATTTGCTATAGCCGTTGTAAAAATAATACGGAGCGAAATGCGCCAACGAATCGACTGGCGCAGTCAATACCAGCCTGCCGCCAGGCTTCAATATCCTTGAAAATTCGGCTATCGCCTTGATCGGCTCGGGCACATGCTCCAGCACTTCGACGCACATCACCGCGTCGAACGATGAATCATCGACTGGGATTGATGCAATATCGCTCACGATATCGAGCTTCGAATTGTCCCAAGACTTCTCCTGCAACGCTTCGCCATTCCCGGAGCCATCGTACTGTCCGAAATCCTGGCTCACATAGTCAAGATGCTGACAGAACTTCTTATAACGAAGCTCCCCGGCGCCGGCGTCCAGGATCCTGAGTCCGGGCTCGATGCCTTGCAATGTCTTTTCCAGCCACAGCTCCCGGTTTCGCCGGTTCATCGGGCCGAAATTTATTCGTTCCTTAATCTTTCGCATCATCGTTTTTACTCGCTAGCTCGCGCCGATCGGCGAGCATTTTTGCTGGCACGCCGCCGACAACGGCGTAAGGCGGGACATCGCGATTGACCACGCTATTCGCCCCGACCACCGCGCCTTTGCCGATGCGTACGCCGTCAACTATGGTGCAATTCGCGCCTATCCAGACATCGTCTTCAATGACGATCGGGCCGCGGCTGACACTCGGCGCGAAACGCATCGGCTGCTCGAGCTGGCGATGGTTATGATTGCCAGCCGCCACCATGCAATGAGGAGCCATGATCACGTTATCGCCGATAATGACGCCACTGCCGCCATAGATGACCGAAAACGGATTCAGCTGGACATTCTTGCCGATTATCACCTTGTTGTCATAAGTCTTTATGATGACACCCTCCTTGATTTCAGCGCCTTGGCCGATCTCTATCAACGCCTCGTTTTCCAGGATAGCCGACTTGTCGATGTAATAGTTTTTGTTATCCAACATATTTTTCATAAGCGATAGGGCCTTCCTGGCCTTAATCTTGAGCCTCACCGAAACGACGTGCAGACGGCGCCATAATGACGGCCTATCGGCAAAATAGAGCTTGAGGCGATTCAAATCCTGATCGGCGATTAACTCATCATAATTCTCCACGAACCGGTAATTTATCTTGCCCTCCCACTCGAAACCGCAGAAAAAAGCCTCTTTGTAGCGTTCAAAGGCCTTATACAGATAAGCATCCGAACCGTAGACCATCTCCCGGAAAGCGGCGTGTATCTTGCTGGTCCTGAATCCGCTCTTATCCGCGAAGTACATCACCCCATCCCGATAATTCATGAGCCAAAGATGGACAGGCTGATAATTGACGAATTCATAAAGCACGTTGGGAAACTCGATGTAACCGCGCTTGGCCACCCTGGCCAGC
This sequence comes from uncultured Gammaproteobacteria bacterium, assembly GCA_964443495.1. Classification (GTDB taxonomy): domain Bacteria; phylum Patescibacteriota; class Patescibacteriia; order Patescibacteriales; family GWE2-39-37; genus JAAXUA01. The sequence goes on along the minus strand of CAYUCS010000001.1, from coordinate 189,716 downwards.
TCTCGAATGAATTGGTCCAGCTCCTCCTTGGGTATGTGCTCGATCACGTGCGAACAGACGACATAATCGAACTCTCCATCAGCGAACGGGAATTTGCCGCCTTTATAAAAAACCGTCTTCTTGCTGTCAGTCTGGTAAGTCCTGTAAGCTTTTTGGGCGAATTTTTCCTCCTCGCTCTCATATTCTTTTTCCAAGAAAATATCGGCGCGGCGGAAGGGGCTGGCACCGGGGCCGACCTCCAAAACCTTATCTCCCGGCTTAATGGATTTTATCAACTCAGGAAAAAACATGCATTATTTCTTTACTTTATCCAAAAGATCCTTGATCGACGGATCCTTGGGGTTAAGGGACTCTGCCATCTTGAAATAGCGCCGTGCCTCGTCGTTATTCTTTTTTTCCAGATAGAACTTGCCGATCTGCAACTGGCCCTGATAGTCGAATGGGGCGAAGGTGAGTGCGCGCTTATAATACTCGATCGCTTGGTCGATTTTTTTCAACTTGTAGTAATTCCACCCGATCTGCTGATAAACGTTAGCGGCATAAGGATTTGCAGCGATTGCCCGCTCAAGAGCTTCATTGCTTTTGGCGTATTCTCCGAGCTGGAAATAAGCCATGCCCAGCATGAAGTATCGCTGGCCGGAATAGCGGTTGATTATTTCCTTGTGCTGTTGATTGACCGCCTCGCCATTCGGATCTGGAAGCAGCGGGAAAACTTTCTCCATCATCGCCGCAGCCTCCTCGTAGCGTTTCGCGTGATAATAAAGCAGCCCCTTATAATAATACGGGTCCGGAAGATTGGGATATCGGGCTATTAATGATTCGTAAATCTTTTCCGACCGTTCAAGGTATTCTGCCTTTCCCTGCCTGAAGAAATAATCATAGGCCGTAGCTTTGCGCATCTCCCTGAAGTAGTTGGAATCCAGTCCCTGGTCTTTGCCGATGATCGAATCGACTATCTCGAAATTATCCTGTTTCTGCCCGTCGTCGAGAGTTATGACGCTTGATTTGAGATTTATCATCTCAGAAAGATAATAATCGCGGTACAGCTCTTCATTGGGGTTGAGTGCCGTGGCCCTATAATAGTTGCTCAGGGTGGCCGCTTGATCTCCATTGGCGCTTGAGAACCTGCCTTTGACCGCGTAATAATCGGCTCGTACCCGGTAAGAATTCTCAACGACCTGGATCGCCGCGATTACGACCACCGCGCCCAAGACATACCAGCCGACGAAGCGGAATTTTTTCAAGAAGTCGAGCGCGTTCTCGTTAGCTTTGAAGCCGCCGTTCGCAGCCGCCAAGATTGCCAAGTAAAGCCAAAACAAGGCGCTCACTTCAATGGTTGAGAAGCTGAAAAACACGCTGACCGAATACGCCAGAAGACTGACGGCTAAAAACAATTCCAATTCGCCGTCTTCGCCCTCCCGGTTGCGCCAGCGTTTGAAAAAAACCGAAACGATGAAGCCGATAAGCAGCAGGTAGGCCGCCAAGCCCGATAGGCCGCTCGTCAAGGCGATATCCAGATATTCATTATGGGCGCGATCCGAAAATGCATTAATATTTTCCCTTTCCGCCCATTCTGAGTTGTAATAATCCAAAAATAGCACGTGCTGGCTCTCAAGGCCGTAGCCGATCAACGGACTCTTGCCGATGAGCTCCAATGCGCCTTTCCAATACTGGAAACGCAAAAATACCGAGCCGACGGAAAAATCAAAACTGCTTTTAAGCCGGGCGCCGACCGTATTCTGCTGAGATGACCCGACCGAGCTCAATGCTGCCACCAATATGATTGCGAGCGTGCCGATGGTGGCGAAATAGAACGCTCGCCCTGGCCTGAACCGATTTTTAAGGAAATTATTGACATAGTAGGCCGAAAGCAGCATGCCGCCGACAATGAAGCCGAGCCATGCGGCCCGGGTATAGGTCACCACGAGACAAGCAGTGTTTACCAAAAAAATCAAAGCATACGACACCCTGCCCCAAGAACTCGAAGCCGACCTGAGCTTGTACAATGCCAGGAATGATGTCAGTACCAGATAATTCCCCAAGAATACCGGCTGTCCCAACGTAGACCCCGGACGGACATCCTCGAACCTTTGGAGTTTCAGAAAGTCCAAATCAAGCCAATGCAGCAAGCCGATTACGCTGACCAACAGGCTCCCTATCGAGATGCTCGCAATCAGCTTTTCTACGACCCGCCTGCCAGACAGGCTGATGGCCAGCACTGCTAAGAAGAGAAGATAATGCACATAGGTTATCAATCCCTGCTGCCGCCAGTAAAAACCGTAAATGCTAGTGTGGCGATCGACTGAAAAGATTACCGCCACCGCCACCAAGATAAAAAAAGGCAAGAATAAGACGTATTTCCTGAGGCTGCCATAAATAGTCACTTTTTCGCTAATAAAAACCTTAAATAAGGCAAGCACTGACAAAATCTCGATAAAAATATTGAAAATAACCGACTTGTCGATGGCTAGATTTATGACGAATCCCGGAGCCGTCTTTTTAATTACGGTAAAATAAAGCGGCAAGGCTATCACGAGCCCGCAAATGCCATAAATGATGGTCAAATCAAGATATTTGGCCAATTTTTCACGATTAATCATATACAAACCTTACCCTAAATCGCTAAAAAAATAAATAGAGGCGAATATCGCCCCTATTTATATATAAAACCCTTAATTGGATCCATTAAGAATTCTACTACTGAGTCATGCCGCCTGGAGTGGCAGTATGGATACCGGCCGAGATGCCGCCAGTTTCGCCACCTAGACAATAAGTGAGCGAATAGGTCGTAAAGACGGTCGTGGAACCATCCGAACCCAAAGACGAAGCTGCGTTCGCGGTGTTATAGATATAAGCCACGTTTGCGTTCGTGCAAGGAGCATCGATCTGTGTCGGAGCAGTAGGAACCTGGTTCATGTACTTGGTAGTACCGAACTGGATAGCTCCTGGAGCCGTGACAGCTGCCGGATAGCCGTTAGCATCGTTGTAAAACAGTTCCAAAGCATTCTGGATCTGCTTGACATCGCCGACGCGCTTGGAATCGCGGGACTTCTGACGAGCATTGTTAAGTGAAACTACGGCCAAAGTCGACAAGACGCCGATAATAGCGATAACCACCAACAACTCGATCAAAGTAAAACCCTTTTCTTTATTCAATTTCATTTATTCACCTCCCTTCCTTGTATTTGCCCGGGCTGCCGTCTAGACGGGTCACGGACAAACGGATTAATTACAAATTAACTTATCCACATTATACCACAAAAAACCTGAATTTTATATATTTTGTCAATTTATACGCCGGCCTGCATATTATACATAGGCTGCATGATCGCCATGATTACGCCGACCACCGCCACGCCCATGATTATCAGGATGAAAGGCTCCATCAAAGTCATCAGGTTGGCGATAATATTGTTGATTTCGCGGCCGTAAAAATAGGTGATGCGCTCCAGGACCACGTCCAGCTTGCCTGTCTTCTCGCCGACCGACATCATCTGCCCGACCATCTTGGGCACCTCGGGGCTCTGCACGAAAACCGAGGAAATCGAGTTGCCATCCTCGACCTGTTTGACCGTTTCCTCGATCAGCTCCTTATATATCTCGTTGCCGACGACATCGGCCGAGATCTTCAAGCTCTTGGTGATCGTAACCCCGCCCAAGAGCAGCGTCTGCATCGAACGGGTGAACCTGACAAGGTAAATCCGCCGGAACAGCGTGCCGAAAACTGGCAGATTCAATTTTATCAGATCGATATTCCGCTTGCCGAAAGGGGTGGCCGCATAAAAACGGAAGCCGGCGCCTAGCGCGATCGAGCCGACCAGCAGTACCCACCAATAGCTGACCAGGAAATCCGATAGTCCGATCAATATCTTGGTAGCCAGGGGCAATTCCGTGCCGGTCTCAGTCAGGATGCTGGTCAATTTCGGCACTACCACGACCATCATGACGATGCCGACGACGATCAGGAGGATGAAGATGATGGCCGGGTATATCATGGCGCCCTTGATCTTGGACATCATGTCATAATCCTTCTCCATCTCGTCAGCCAAGTAGTTCAAAACCTCCTCAAGCTTGCCCGATGTCTCGCCCGAACGGATGACGCTGATGAAGAAATTGGTAAAGACTTTAGGGTGTTTGGCCAAAGCCTCGGACAGCCTGGTGCCTGCCTCGACATCGTCGGCAACTTCGCTGATGATGCCTTTCAGCTTGGGATTCTCCGTTTGATCCAAGACGATCTTCAACGACTGGACCATGGCCACGTTCGCCGAGATGAGCACGGCGAATTGCCTGGAAAAAATGACGATGTCCTTGACCTTGATCCGATTCAAAAAAGGCAGACTGCTCAGGCGGTTCTGCTTTTCCTCTTTTATATACAGTACGGACAAGCTTTTTTCGCGCAACAAATCAACGGCCACTTCTTCGCTCGGCGCTTCCACCAAGCCGTTGACCGAATTCCTATTCTTGTCTTGGGCGCGATATTGGAAAATTGGCATAATTAACCGATTTGTATCTTAGCATCTTCGGCCCGGACTTCGCCCAGGCGAATCAGGTCTTCGATAGCCCGATCCATATTGATCATGCCGTCTTTTCTGGATGTCTGGATAGCGCTGTCTATCTGGTAAAATTTCCCCTCCCTGATGAGCGACTTGATCGCCGGAGTGCCGACAAGCACTTCGGCCGCGGGAATCAGCCCGCCGCCGCGGCGCGGCAAAAGTTTCAAGACCAGCACAGCCGAAAGGACATCGGCAATAGCGTGGCGCGCAACCTCTTCGGTCATGCCGGAAGACACGGCAGCAACCATCAGGCGCTCGATCACCTTTACGACATTGCTGGCGGTGATCTCAGCTATCACCATGGCGTTGCCGGCAGCCAGCTCCAGGGCCAGCGAGGCGGACGTGTCGAAATTTTCCCTGGCGTCGCCGACATATACCAAATCGACATCCTCTTCGAGGCAATACCTGAGCCCGGACAAGAAAGTCGGCGTGTCGATACCGACTTGCCGCTGTTCGACGATCGATTGCTTGCTTACGAACGAATACTCGACCGGATTCTCAAGCGTTACGATGCGGCGTTTTTCCGTGCGATTTATCTCCTCGATCATACTGGCGACGGTCGTCGTCTTGCCGGAGCCGTAGGATCCCGCGATAACGCACAGGCCATTCTTGTACTTGGCCAAATCCGCGATGATCGGCGGCAGATTGAGAGCGGCGAAAGTTTCTATATTGTCGGGAATATAATAAAAAGTGATGGCCGGCAATTTTTTCTGATAAAAAAGATTGATGCGGAAGCGGAAGGCATCAGCGATCTTCTTGACTACGACCAGTTCCTTCTTCTGGGTCAGCTCCGCCTGCTCCTCTTCGGTCAATACGACGCCCAGAAGCTTCACCAGCAGGTCGCTAGTCATTATATCCGTATCCGGCATCGGCATAAGCTCGTTGCTCAAACGCCAAATCGGCTGGCTGCCGACAGTCAGGTGCAGGCTCATCGCCTTCTTGCGAGCCGTTTCAGACAATATGCGATTAAGGAAAATTGAGGGGACCTCCACGTGAAATTTCTAATTTCTAATTTCTAAACAATTTTTCAATATTCCAATTTACTAATTGAAAAATTGAATCATTTTGTCATTGTTTGAAAATTGAAAATTGTAAATTAATTATTTAGCCAATATCTTGTTCACTTTTTCGACCACCTCCGACGGCATATAATGGGCTTTGATCAGGTAGTCGACCGCCCCCAATGACAATCCTTGCTGGACCTCGCCTCTTTGGCTCAAATTAGTCAACAGCAGCACCTTGATGTCCCTGGTGTCGGAGTTCTCCTTCAGTGCCTTGAGCACCTCGAAGCCGTTAAGCTTCGGCAGCAGTACATCCAGGAGAATGATATCCGGAATTTCCTTTTGGGCCAATTTCAAGCCCTTTTCCCCGTCCTCGGCTGTTACTACCTGAAAATTCTCCAATTCGAATTTAGTGGCATACATCGTCAACAGGAACGAATCATCCTCGATTATTAAGATTTTGCTTTTTGTGGCTGGCATATATTTGATTATAGCAATAAAACGGCTTTAACAGAACTAGTCACGCATGACGCGCATGACTTCCTGGATAGTGGTCAGGCCCTTTAGCGATTTGATGATGCCATCCTGCATCATCGAGATGAAGATCTGGCTCTCCCTGATATCGTCATCCTTGATGGCATGCCCCTGCTCGATTATCTTGTGGCGCAAATCGTCATTGACATCCACTATTTCGGCGACCGCGACACGTCCGGCATAACCGGAATTGCCGCAACGCGGACACCCTTTTCCCTTGAAGAAAACTAGCTTCTCGAATTTTTGATCGCCGAACTCTTCCGCGATTATCTCTTTCGGGATGCGCTCGAACTCCTGTCTGACCTCGGCGATCAAATCATCCGGCATCGCGTCCTCGACTTTGCAATGCTGGCAGATCTTCCGGGCCAAGCGCTGGGCCAGGACCGTGCTCAAGGTCGAGCCGAGCAGGAAAGCCTCGACTTTCATGTCCAAAAGGCGCGGTATCGTACCGACAGCACTGTTAGTGTGCATCGTCGATAGCACGAAATGGCCGGTCAAGCTGGCATGGATCGCCAGCTCGGCAGTTTCGCTGTCGCGGATTTCACCGACCATGATGATGTTCGGGTCTTGGCGCAATAGCGCGCGCAAGCCGCTGGCGAAAGTGAAGCCGACCTCCGGCCGCACCTGCGACTGATTGACGCCGGGCATGAAATATTCGACCGGATCCTCGAGGGTCGAGATATTAACGCCCTCCTTGTTAACCATATGCAAGACCGAATAAAGCGTTGTCGATTTGCCGGAGCCGGTCGGACCGACCACCAGGAACATCTTGTTCGTCTTCTTGATGTTTTCATTGATCGTGGCCAATGAACGGCCGCCGAACCCCAGGTCCTCCAAAGTCGGAGCGCCCTTAGTTACGTCCAAAACGCGCATAACGACTTTTTCTTCGCTGACTAGCGGCAAGGTCGAGACGCGAAAATCAACTTCTTTGCCGTTTATGACCTGCCGGATGCGCCCATCCTGAGGGATGCGAGTCTCATCTAGCTTCAAATTGGAAAGCACCTTGACGCGAGCGACGATAGCCTCATGGATGTTCCTGGGCAAGACCAAAGAGGTCCGCAGGATGCCATCGATGCGGTAGCGCACGCGGGCTTCTTTCTGCATCGGCTCTATATGGATATCGCTGGCGCCGCCTTCTACGGCGTGGCGCAGGATGACGGAGACGATCTTGATGACCGGCGCGCTGCCGATTATTTCCTCGATTTCCTCCTCTTCTTTCTTCTGCTGCTCCTTGCGCTCCTCTTCTTCGTCCTCCTTGAGTTTCAAAGCGACGGAAATCTCCTTGGACAGCGAACGATACTGGCGGAAAACATGGGTGAAACTATTGTTGGAAACCAGGAAGAACTGGACAAACAAGCCCTGTTCCTTGGCTAAGAATTGGACCGCCTCAATCGCCTTGAAATTGTCAGGATCGATGACGCCCACCTTGATGTGGGTCGATTCACGGTCGAAACAGACCATCTTATAATTTTCCGCGACCTCGGTCGGCAAGGTATTGAGAGCGAACTCGATAACTTTCTTGGCCGTCAGGTTCTCGTACTGCAAGCCGTAAGCTTGGGCTTTGACTTCGGTCAGTTTTTCCGGCTCGACCAGCTTGGTCTCCAATAAAAAATCTTCGACCGCCTGCTGCTTGGCCGCCGCCTGCTCCGTCGCCTGATTGACCTGCGCTTCAGTCAATATTTTTTTCTTCTTCAACAGTTCAAGAATCTCTTCTTGTTTTGTCATATCAATTACCGCTCGGCCTTGATGGCTTAGAGAATGGGTTAAGATTTCCTAACTCAGGCGTAGAACTTGGAACTTCGATCTCTTTCAAGCCATTAAGCTCAGAGTTCTGCAGAGCCTTGAGGTTCAATGACTTGATAGCGCGCACCGTGCTGGCTTTGGCCTTGTTGGCTCCCGTCAAGAAATCCGGCAAATCGTTAGGCATTTTCGTCCAGCTCAGGCTCTTCAGCCAAAACAAGCCGGCACCCGCCAGCAAAAACAGCATAACCAGAATGGCTAACCCGACTAAATTTTTGTCCATCTTGACCATATGCTATTGAGCGCTCTTTAGATAATAAGCGTATATTTCCAGAGTCATGGAGCCGTAGCTTGGCTGGAAGTCAACATTATAGACATCGAGCAGCCGCAAACTCTTCTCCAGGCTGCCTAAAAAATCTTTCAGCAAATTGTAATCAACGTTCTTGGCTGCCAGATTTATCTTTACTCGGCCGATGTCGGCCGCCAAGCTGGCATTGCCCCCTTCGTTGCCAGCGAACGGATTGCCCGAAGCCTTCTTGCCCTCCGAAGACAAGTTCAAACTGGTCAGGTTGATGCCCTGGCTCCTGCTCAAAGACTCAAGCTGAACCAGAAGGTCCTCGGTTTCCGGATCTGTCGGCAAAAACTTCTTCATCCGTTCCAAGCTGGTCTGGTCTATGGCGCGGTATTCGGCATTGACTTTTCTCAAATCGTTAACATACTGCGAAACGGTCCGATACTTGTTGTCCTGGTCGGTCAAAGTTTCGTTGATCTCCCGTGACACCTCCTGATATTTCGGCAAAACGACAAAAAAAGCGCCGATTGAAAAGACGGCCAAGACCATCAGAGTGGCAAGCCAGCGGAAATAGTCGATCAAAAAATCGTTTACCGCCTTGATCAATTGCTTTTTGTCTTTTTCTATCTTCATTCAATTACTTTTTCTCAGTAAACACGTCGCTCTTGATTGACAATGCCAAGTCGAAGCTGACGCTTTTAGAAGCGGAATCGACTCCTCCGCCAGTGACAACGACGGAAATGACCTTTGGATTGCGTCGCAACACGTTAATCTGCTGCGCCACCTCATAAAAACTGCTGGCGTGCGCCTTGAAAGTATAGCTGCCATTGATGGAGCCGCTGAAATTATCGAAGTAAACCGTTGAAAGCGTATTTTCTTCCAAAAATTTGAAAAGATTAGTCCAGCGCACATGGCGATTGAGCAGGAAAGTGACTTGGTCCAATTTCCGCTGCAGATCGATGATCTTGTCCAGGTCAACCTCTTCCCTCTTCTTCTCCGCTTCGAGCAGATTGAATTGCTGGACTACCGACTCGATTTCCTTCTGCTTCTGGGCTTGCCACCACTCGACACCCTTATAGCCAGCGAAAATGATCATGAAATCAATCGCTAAAAAAATAGATAGCAACGTCAGGTTGCGCTGCCAATCGAAAAAGGTTATGACCTCGCTTTTGATCAAGTCGGTCGCGAGAACGCCCTCGTTCCGCTTCGGTCCGGATAGGAATTCGAATTTCGCCCTGATTTTATCAGAAATCCTAGCCAGCTGTTCACTGATCGTTTCCGGCTTGGGCGCCTCCTCTTTCAGGCCGGACGACAAATCAATGGGGCTATCCCCATTCACAGGCATTTCGCTGTCTTTTTTTGTTTTCTTGTTTTCCGCCATTTTAATTTGAGTCGAGCTGTCTCAATGCCAACCCTACTGCAACCGACATCCTGGGGCCGATCTCGTCAAGTACCGGCTTCAGCTCCGCCGGATAAGATAGCCTGTTCCAGGGGTCGCCGATGATCACGTTAAGATTCAATTCTTTGGCCAAGTAGTCGGAAAAACTGGCCAGAAGCGAGGCGCCGCCCGAGAGGACGATCTTTTCCACCCGCTTGTTATTCTTGCTTTCATACATGTTCAAAACGTATTTCACCTCGTTCATGATCGGATTGATGGTCTCGATGATCGTTTTGGGAACGATGTCCTGGCCCGATGACTCCAGGGCCGTGCCGCCCATGTCGTATTTGAACTGCTCCGCACGCTCGAGTCCGACGCCGAGATTGTCACCGATCGCTTTGGTGATGGTCAAGCCGCCGACATCGATGCTGCGGGACAACACGGGAATGCCCTTGTCCACGACAGCTATATCCGTAGTGTTAGTGCCGAGTTCCACCATCATGATGACGCTCTTGTCTTTGCCTAAAAGGGCCCGCACCAGAGAAAAGGTCTCCGTTTCCAAGCTCAAAAGATTGATTTGCGCCTCCTTGAATATATCGATATATTTCTTTACCAAAGTCCTTGGGGCTCCGGTCAAAAGAATTTTGAAATTTCCAGGTACGGATGCCTGGCCGGGCTCATCCTCGATGCGCCGCCAATCCAGAATCATATCCTCAAGCGCCACCGGAATGACCTTTTTCGCCTCCCAGCGGACGGCAGCATCAATCTCCTTGGGGTCGACATTGGTCAGATTCAGAACCGACGAAAAGACCGCATAAGTCGGCAAGGCGGCGACAGCTTGCCTTCCGGCAATGCCAGCCTCCAGCCTGATCTTGTTGATGACTTGCGCGGCTTTCTTGGGATTGTTCTGCCAATCGATGCTCAAGCTCGAGTCCTTGCCCTCGCTGAAGCCATATGAAGACAGCGCCGGCCGGCCTTTGACCTTTTTCAATTCGACTATTTTTATGCTTGAGGTGCCTATGTCGATTCCGAGATAGCTGACGCTTGATAATAATCCCATATATATGGCAGTTACTCTTTAATAACTTTCGTTAATATTATATAATATGATTAAGTTCACCGCAAAAACTTCCTTCCATTAATTATAACACAAATCGATAATTCAATAAAATAGCCACTATGGATTTTTTCAATAGGTATAAAAAAATTTTCCTAGTCGCCGGCTTTGTCGGCATTGTCATATTCATCGGCTATTTCCTCTACTCCTTGTTTTTCAAATCAGCCGCCCCGACCGGCACTGGCGGCGACCAGACGGCCACCACGACTGGCGGCAGCGGCTTGCCGACGGCCAATACCGGCACTGGCGGCCAGATCATAGATAGCGGAGACAAGACCGGAGGCTTGTCAGGAGCGGCCACGACTACGGTTGCCAGGCCAGTCGACCCGGTCGCCTCTGGAAACGTCACGAAGACCGATACCCTCACCAAAAGCCCGACGCTCGGATCAACTCTTTCCGGAGATGGCAAGGGCCTGCAATATTACGATAAGAACGACGGCAAATTCTACCGCATCGACCCCGATGGCAACGCCAAGGCGATTTCCGACAAGGTTTTTTACAAAGTGGAGAACGTAGTCTGGTCACCGAATAAGAATAATGCAGTACTGGAATATCCTGACGGCTCGAACATTATTTATGATTTCAACAATCAGAAACAGGTCACTTTGCCCGCCCACTGGAAAGACTTCTCTTATTCGCCCGATGGCAGCAACCTGGTTTTTAAAAGCATCGGCGAAGATCCGGATAATCGCTGGGTGGCCACGGTGAGCAGCGACGGCAGCCAAGTCAAAGGCATCGAGCAACTGGGAGACAAAGAAGACCAAGTCTACACCGAATGGTCCCCCAACAACCAAGTGGCTGCGCTTTATGCCGAGGGCAAGGATTTCGACCGGCAAGAAGTCTATTTCATCGGCCTGAACGGAGAAAATTTCAAATCGACTATCGTCGAAGGACGCGGCTTCGAGCCCAAGTGGTCGCCGCAAGGCAATCAGCTGGTGTACAGCGTTTACTCCAGCCAGACTGACATGAAGCCCGGCTTGTGGGTGGTTGATTCCCAGGGAGACAGCATCGGCTCAAACCGTCGCAACCTGAACGTGAATACCTGGGCGGACAAATGCAACTTCTCTGCCGGCACCAGCCTGTTCTGCGCCGTGCCGCGCAACCTTGAAGAAGGAGCCGGACTCTTCCCTGAATTGGCCCAGAACACGATCGACGACCTTTATCAGATCGACTCGGCTACTGGCGACAAACGGCGCATCGCCATTCCTGAGGGCGACTACACCATCAAAAACATCATGGTCAGCCCGGATCAGAAATATCTCTATTTCAGCGACAACGCTACCGGCCAGCTGCACAAGATAAATCTAAAATAGGCGCAGCCCCGCGGACCTCGCCAGCACAATCATTAACCACAACAAGCCACTATGAAAAAGAAAATAACCAGCCAAAAATTTTTTACGCCCTTACTCATCATTTCTTCCTTCATCGCCGTCTTTGTTTTCATTTTCAGCGTAATGCTTTTGCGCGGATTGCTCTTCCCTGAGCAACCCGCGACGGCTGGCCAGGATGGCGCGCAGGATCCTTACGCTCGATTCCAGACCGACCCTTTCATCACCAAGGTTCCGACAGCCAAGGATCTGATCACCAAGCCCATAATCAACGGTGCCGATCCGGTCCTCGGCGACATGCAATCACCCATCACGATAATCCAGTTCTCTGACTTTACCTGCGCTTACTGCGGCTCGCAAGAACTGCAAGTACGCCAGCTCATGGACGCCTACCCGGGCAAAATCAAGTTGATCTGGAAAGACTACCCGGAAAAGGACGTCAAATCGTTGTCGCATCGGGCAGCCATTGCCGGCCGCTGCGCCGCTAACCAAGGAAAATTCTGGCAATACCACGACCTTGCCTTCCAGGGCGGCAACAAGCTGAGCCCGGAGCTGTTGACATCGATCGCCAAAAATCTCAAGCTGAACATGCTGGATTTCAATCAATGTTTCCAGAACAATATTACGGCCAAAGCGGTCAATGACAACATGACCGAGGCCAATGCCCTAGGCATCACCGGAGTACCCTTCCTGTTTGTCAACGACAAGGAATTCATGGGCGAGGTTACTTTCGCTGAATTGAAACAGACTGTCGAATCGTTGCTCAAAAAATAATAAATCAAAACCAATATAAAAACAGCGAGGAGTGCTGTTTTTATTTGAACATATGTCCAAAATATCCACTGTTTTCATTTGCCGCAAATGCGATGCCCAATTCCCCAAATGGGGCGGCCGCTGCACCGAGTGCGGCTCCTGGGGCACGCTTGAGGAACAAAGCCTGACGCCGCAAGAACAAAAAACCCAAAGTCAGAAGCCGGCCGCAGCGAACGTCATAAATCTCAAGGAAATCAACGAACGGAACTTCAACCGGCTGTCGACCGGCTTGGCCGAGTGCGACCGCGTCCTGGGCGGCGGACTGATGCCGGACTCCTTTGTCCTTTTGGCAGGTGAACCCGGTATCGGCAAATCGACTCTCGTGGCCCAGTTGGCCGGATACCTGGCCAATAAACAGCCCGTACTTTACGTCAGCGGCGAGGAATCGGCCCATCAGGTCAAGGAACGGCTTGAGCGCTTGTCCATCGATCCGGGCACCATCGGCTTCCTCAACGAGACCAATGTCGAAAAAATTGTCGCCACTGCCGAAGAATCGAAGCCGGTCGTCCTGATCGTGGACTCGATCCAGACTATCTATTCCTTCAACCTGCCGTCGGAAGCTGGCAGCGTCAGCCAAATCCGCGCCAGCGCGGTCAAGCTGCTCGAACTGGCCAAACAGAAAAGCGTCGCCGTCATCCTGATCGGCCACATCACCAAGGATGGCGCGGTGGCGGGACCGAAAAGCCTCGAACACATTGTCGATACCGTCCTATACCTTGAAAGCGAAACCCAGCACGATTACCGCCTCTTGCGCGCCAGCAAGAACCGCTTCGGCTCGGTCAATGAGCTGGGCGTATTCTCCATGACCGGTGGCGGCTTCGAGGAGGTCACTAACCCCGGGGGCATATTCTTGGAAGCGGACAGCGAGCACCTGGCTGGCGCCGCTGTCAGCTGCATCCTTGAGGGCACAAGACCATTCCTGGTCGAGGTACAGGCTCTAGTCACCAAGACTGTCTTCGGTTACCCGCAACGCAAAGCCTCGGGCTTCGACCTTAACCGCTTACAAGTCCTAATCGCTGTTCTGATGAAACGCGCCAAGGTCAATCTGGCCAACCAGGACGTCATCATCAACGTCGTCGGCGGACTCAAGATCAATGATCCAGCCCTGGATTTAGCGGTCTGCGCCGCCATCATCTCCTCCCTTTTGAATGAACCCTTGCCAGCGCAGACTATCGCCTTAGGCGAAGTCGGCCTGGGCGGCGAAGTCCGCCCCGCTTCGAAACTCGGGCAACGTCTGAATGAAGCGGAAAAGCTCGGCTTCAAGCAGGCCATGGTGCCAGCCAAAGCCGAGGGCGGCAAGAAAATCAAAGCCCTGCCAGTAAAGAACATAGACAACCTAGCATCTTTCTTCACCTTCAAATAATGCTGTTACCTAAATCCTTCTATCTCCAACCAACTTTAAAAATAGCCCAAGACCTGCTGGGCTGTTTTTTAGTGCGCCGCTTTCCTGATGGCCGCATTGCCAAATACTTGATTGTCGAGACCGAAGCCTACGACGGGCCGCTCGACAAGGGCTCGCACGCCAGCCGCGGCCGCACGCCGCGCAATCAGCCGATGTTCGAAGCAGGCGGCATTGCTTATGTCTATTTTACCTATGGCATGCACCACATGCTCAATGCCGTAACCGGCCCCAAGGATTACCCGGCGGCTGTGCTGATCCGCGCGCTTGAACCATTAACGCCAAACAAAACCAGAACCGATGGCCCGGCCAGGCTGACCAAAGCACTGGCTATCGACAGGTCTTTCAATGGTCTGCCGCTCCACACTAAAAAGCACGGCCTCTGGATCGAAGGACGTGCCAAAAATTTTATTTTGAAGCCCGAAAGCATCGTAGCCAAGCCGCGCATCGGCATAGACTACGCCGGAGAATACAAAGACAAGCCATGGCGGTTCTATATCAAAAACAACGCCTTCGTTTCAAAATACTAGACTAAGAGGCGGGATTATATTCTTGAAGGAATAAAAATTCGTAAGTTTTTCGAAGAAAAGCCCCAGAATTTTGGTCAAGGAACATGAATTCCCGACCATACAAAAAGACTTCGTCTTTTTTATCCTGACTGAAAGAATATAATCCCGCCTCTTAATTTAATTATTCCCAGTGGATATTCCCACGCCAATGCGCGGACTCATTTCTCAAAAGCTCATTGTTTGCCAATTCCGGGTCTCTATCCAGTAGCTCGCTAGCCGCCTTCTTGGCCATCTCCATCAATTCGTAATCGAATAGCGAGGCTAGCTTCAGTTCTGGAAAACCTTTCTGCAATTGCCCGTAAACCTCGCCCGGACCGCGCAGCTCCAAATCGATCTTGGCCAGGGCGAAACCGTCATTGTGCTGCTCCAGCGCCTCGAGCCGCCGCAAAGTTTCCGGCGAATTGCTTTCGGTGAACAGCATGCAATATGATTGATGATCGCTCCTGCCGACTCGTCCGCGGAACTGGTGCAATTGCGCCAAGCCGAAACGTTCGGCGCCTTCGATCATCATTACCGTAGCGTTCGGCACATCCACTCCCACTTCGACCACCGAGGTCGAAACCAGGATCTTGGTCTTGCCGGCAGCAAAATCGGCCATCACCTGCTCTTTTTCCGCGGCCTTGAGCTTGCCATGAAGCAAGCCGACCTCCAAGTCCGGAAAAATCTGCTTATTCAATTTCTCATGTTCATCATTGACCGACTTCACGCCCAGCTTGTCGGAAGGATCGATCAACGGGCAGATGACGAACACCTGCCGCCCGGCCTCGATCTGTTCACGGATGAACTTGTAGGCTAGCATGCGCTTTTCTTCCGAAACGATCCTGGTCTTGATCGGCTTCCGTCCCGCAGGCAGCTCGTTCAGAACAGAAATATCAAGGTCGCCATACAGAGCCAAGGCCAAGCTCCGCGGAATCGGCGTAGCCGTCATTGACAGCAGATGCGGCGACAAACCCTCGACTCCTGATTTTTCCAAAAGATTCTGGCGCTGAGCCACGCCGAATCGATGCTGCTCATCAACCACCACCAAGCCCAACTTTTCAAACCTGACGTCTTCTTGAATTAAGGCATGGGTACCGACCAAGATATCGGACTGGCGCACGATCAAGGACGCGTCAGGCTTCTTAGTCTTCTTCTTCCCGTCTTCACTGTCCGTCGCTTCGATCTCCCTGCTTAACTTCTTCTCGCTTCTCGTCACTAATCCGACCGTGATATTAAAATCTCCCAATAATTTCGAGATGCTGGCGAAATGCTGCTTGGCCAGTATTTCCGTCGGCACCAAAATGGCCGACTGCCAGCCATTCGCGGCGGCGTTGAGCGCTACCAGGGCCGCCACCACAGTCTTGCCGCTGCCGACATCACCTTCAAGCAGTCTGGTCATCGGAGTGTCCTGTTCTAAGTTCTTCAAGATCGCCCAAGCCGCCTTGCGCTGAGCATCAGTCAAAGTGAATGGCAGGTTGGACACGAACTTCTTGGTAAGCTCCTCGTCAAAAATGATAGCCGGCGCTTTGGTCTTGGAGATCCCGCGCTGATTCTGCTGCGCAACTAGCTGGATCAGAAAAAGCTCGTTGAAGGCCAAGCGCTTTTTGGCGGCTGAAATCTCTTCATGGCTGCGAGGAAAATGTATCAGCCGCACCGCCTCGGCCAGGGTCAACAGCTTGTTCGCCTTCCGGATTTCGTCCGGCAGCCAGTCAGTCAGCTTGCTTGCCAGACCGACGACCTGCTTCATCAGGAACCGCAATTGCTTCTGCGTCAAATTGGCAGTCAAATGATAATTTGGGACCAAGCCCTGAGTATGCACGGCGCTGTCGTCATCAGACAGCTTCTCATAAGTCGGGCTGGCCAGGAACGGTCCGGCATAATCCTCTTCCACCTTGCCAGCCAAAGAGACCTTGTCGCCCTCCTTCAGGTTCTTGATGATGAACGGCTGGTTGAACCAGACGACCTTGACCGAACCGGTCTCATCGCTGACCAGCGCCTCTGTCACTGAAATATGCTTCCTGAAACTGCGCTTATTCTGCAACAATTCAACCTGCCCCGTCAGGCAGGCATTAGTGCCCGGGACCAGCTGATTAATCTTGACCGGCTGGCTATAGTCGTCGTAACGGAAAGGAAAGTACAGCAAAAGATCCTCGACCGTCTCGATATCGAGCGACTTGAGCTTCTTGGCGGTCAAGGCGCCCACCCGGCTCATTTCCTTGATTGAAGTCCCTAAAGTTAACATAGAAACAGCATAACACAAAGCCCTCATTTTTCAATAAAATGAGGGCTTTGCGGTAAGGTGCACTCGCTAGGAATCGAAGGGGTTAAACCCCACGCCGCAACTAAATTCTCTTCTGCCCAGCAAATACGCAAATAAAATAGCCGCACCATTCGGTACGGCAATTTTATTTGTGCACTCGCTAGGAATCGAACCTAGATTACAAGCTCCGCAAGCTTGCGTCCTATCCGTTGAACGACGAGTGCTAATAGCTAATTTTAGCTTAAAATAAAAATAAAGTCGGTCAAAATCGACTCAACTCATGCATAGTAACACGAAATTACAGTTTTAGCAAGCGTGACAGATTTTCCGATAACGGACGATTGGTCCGCTCTAAATCTTCGGGCAGATACTTCAATAATTCCTTCCTAATGGCCAAAGGATCCTGTTCCATCAAAGGAATCGAGAGCCGCTGTTTGACCGGCGACTTGAACTCGAAATACAGGTTTTTCGCGTTGATATTCGGCTTGTAAACGATGCCGAAATTCTTAAGTTGGTCGTAATCATAAAATTTGCGGCCCACGACCACCCCTTCATCGGTCAAGGCGATTTCCACTTGTGGCGCCTCCTGGCTCTCGTTCAGGGCCAAGATGAACGATCCGAGCAGAATAATGCCCATGAACAGGAAATTCTTGGTCCAAAAAGCATAAATCATCAGCACAACGACAACTATGCCAGCTAGAATGTACCAGCGGCGATCACGTTCATGTTTCTCGTATTCCGGCACATGCCAAGTAATCTCAGCAACGCCAAAATCCTGTTCGGTCTGTTGATCCATGACTATATTATGCCAAATATTTTTGATTGAGTAAAGCAAAGACCGGGCCTAAAAAGCCCGGTCTTTGCTAATGCCACAGCTTGCAGCTGCTGACGCTCTTTTCGGTTCCGCCGCCGCCCTGTTTGACCGGCAGGCCCAAAGAGTTCCAAGTAAAGACGCCTCCGTACAGATTGGCCACCCTTTCATAGCCGTGGCCAAGCAAGAAAGTCGCGGCATACAGGCTCCGGCCGCCGCCGGCGCAGGCAATGACCAAGTCGCGGTCTTTTGGCAGCTCTTGGTAGCGCTGCTGCAATTCGGACAATGGCAATACCAAAGTCTCTGGCACATCGCAAGCGAATTCTTCGACTTCATAAGTCTCGCGCACATCGACCAGCAACGCTCCTTTTTCCAGCTCAGCTTTCGCCTCTCTGGGTTCGAGTTCTTTTACCATTCGAGATCTATTAATTTATAATGCTGCAGCCAGTTCGTTGGCAAAAGTTTCCTTATCCCTATAGCCGACATAGTCCTTTACGACCTGACCGGCCTTGAACAGCTTCAGTGCCGGAATCGACTGGATCTGGTATTTGACGGCGATGGCCTGATGGACCGGATTGTCGACATCCAGCTTGGCAATCATCAGCTTGCCGTTCAAATCAACAGACAGGTCGTCCAAGACCGGAGCCATCATGCGGCAAGGCCCGCACCAGGGAGCCCAAAAATCTACCAAGACAGGCAATTCGGCCTGTATCACTTCTTTTTCCCAATTTTCATTCGTAAGCGTAATTACGTTGCTCATAATTTTCTTTATTTATTATTTAATTTATCAGCTAACCAAAACGAGCTCGGAATCTGGATCAAATATGCCATCACCGCGATGATAATGATCAGGCTATAAGCCGGATCTTGGTAAACGATCGAGATGGCCAGGCCTAGCGCCAAGGTGACATAACGCAAATAAGTCCCCCAGACCAACGACCTGCCCTTCTCGCCGCCGACCGTTTTCCCTACGCGCCAAGACAAAATCAGGCTTGCGCCATAGAAGGCCAACAAGGCTAGAACGGCCTTCGGAATCAGATCCGGCCGCGAAAAGATAATCTGATTCTGCTTTATGGACATCAGCAGGAACAAGACGACCAACAAACCCAGATTACTGAAAGACGCGTACTTTGCCTTGATCGTCTCGAACCTTTCCTGACCGGCCTTTTTCAGATAATGCCTTTGGGTAAGATACGCCAATGCCAACGGAATGGCAACGATGAAAATGATCGGCACGGCTATCTTTACGGGGCTTATCGAGACGCCGCCGCCAAAGAAGCAATCGAATACGCCTCCGGTCGCTTCCGCTACCACGCAACTGCCAGCCGATTGGGCGTTGATCAGCCCGGTCAGCTTATTCATGGCCGCCGAAAGATAAAACGGGGCCAAAATGATAGCGGCTAAAAGATTGGCTGCGACTATATTGACGGTCAGCGCCATATCAGCCTTTGACCGATAAGCCCAAGTCGTCACCATTCCGCCTCCAGGCAGGATCGAGAGCAGGATAAGTCCTAGCCACAAAGCTGGTTCATCGGCCAGAAAAACCCAACCGATAGCCACCGCCAGCAATGGTGCGATAATAAAATTCACAGCCAAAGACACGGCTATAAGTTTTTTGTGCTGCTTGATCGAACCGATTTTCTTGAAATCCAACGGCACCAAGGAGGGATATATCATCAACACCGCCGCCAAAAGGCACAACAAAGGAGTAAACGATATCCCTCCCATGAATCGGGTGACTGACAAACCGGCCGCAATCGAAAGGACAATCAGCAGGAACAGATGCTTCTGTACGTACGCGAGGGCTTTGACCAGCATAATTATTTGGCGCCCTGCTTTAGATACTTGCTGATGCTGGCAACGGCGATGGCACCCTCGGCCGCGGCCGTAATGATCTGCCTGAACTTGTTAGAACCGTTGGTCAGATCTCCGGCAGCCCAGACCCCCCTGGCCGTTGTCGAGCCGTCGCTATTTATCTTCACGAAGCCCTGCTCGTCAGATTCTACACCCAGTTCTTTGAACAGCTCCGTATTCGGTTCAGAGCCGATTTCGACAAAGAAACCGTCAACCGCCAGCTCCTTCTCTTCGCCGGACAAGTCCTGCGTCTTGATTCCGCTGACTTTTTCATCACCGACTATCCCGGTCAAGTTGGTATTGTAAATGATCTCGATTTTCTGGTTCTTAGCGATGGCCTCCTGCCAGAAATGCTCGGCGCGCAACGGCTCCTTGCGGTAGATCAGATAAACCTTCGAGGCGATATCCCCCAGATAAGTTGCCGCCATGGCTGCCGCATCGTTACCGCCGACGACCGCCACGACTTTGCCCTTGTAAAAGAAGCCGTCGCAAGTCGCGCAATAAGACAGCCCCTTGCCGATGTATTTGCCTTCATCCGGCAAGCCGAGGTGCCGATGGCTGGTACCCGTAGCCAAGATGACCGTCTTGGCTTCGATCGGCTCAGAGCCGGCGACTGCCAAACGGAAACCTCCGTCAATGGCCTTGATGTCTTCGGCCACCCTTTCGATGATCGGCGTATCATAGCTTTTGGCATGGTCGAGCATATTCTGGACCAGCTCGA
Organism: uncultured Gammaproteobacteria bacterium; assembly: GCA_964443495.1. GTDB lineage: Bacteria > Patescibacteriota > Patescibacteriia > Patescibacteriales > GWE2-39-37 > JAAXUA01. The sequence continues at coordinate 169,367 of CAYUCS010000001.1, read as the reverse complement.
AGCCTGTTATCTTTTTTACCCCCAGCCAATTGCCGATCTCATGTGTCGTGCCAGCCAAGCCGCCAGTGACAGCGCCGACAACGACGGATTTCAAGCCGTACCGCGCGGCATAGATCGAGGCGTTCAGGCCGGCAGGGCCGGCTCCGATGATTGCGATGTCGTACATATTTTACGCTATTTAATTACTAATATTTTATCCCCTTTTCAGATAAACCTTGACGAAGCTCGATTTAAGCGCGGCTGCCTGCTTCGACAAGTCCTCTTTGCCTGCTTGCCGCTTGGCCATCTCGAGCAATTGATCCAAATTATTCCTTATCGCTTTGATTTCATCGTCATTCGCCTCCTCCTCGACTGCTTTGAGTTTCAAATCGGCATCGACATAAGCGTCTTGGACTCCTTGGGCATTGCCGGCATTTGCCGGATCCAGCACCTTTTCCATCGAATCGTGAAAGTCCACCAAAGTAACAGCCAGCATCGAATAGCCATTGCGCTTGAAGACATCTTGCCAGACAGGACGGACTTCCTCGAGTTCGGTATGCGCCGACTTCAAGTCGCCGCTGCGCACCTCATCTTCGACATCCTTGATTAACGCCTCAACCCTGTCCAAGTCGCCGGTCAATTTCTTATCGCCACGCAACGAGACTGGCCTGAATTTTGCGTATTTGCCTTTGAATTCAGCATAGGCGCTTACTAGCTGGTTATAATTCTCGATCGATTCCTGGCGCTTTTCCTGTCCGGTATTGAACAAAGTCTGTTTATAATAATTATTCATGTAATTGAAGTCCTCTAAAAAGAACTTCTTGCTGAAAAAACTACTGGCATACCCTCCTCCCAAAGGCAAAACAACCAAAACGGCCACCAATGCCATGACAAAATATTTTCCTGGTGCTGCAAAAGACTTTTTAGTATCGACACCCGCAACCGAATACACGCTGCAAAATCCTGTAATCGCAGTAATAAGCATGGCTGCGCCCAAAACATTGGCAACTATTTGCCATGAACCTGCAAGCCAAAAATAACCGGCGATGAAAAAAACCTCCGCCAACACACCCCTCAAAAGTCTGTCGGTCAGATTTTCATTTTGTTTTAACATAATTTACTCCTTAATTTTAAATCTTTTTATTCAAGATAGCCGCCCAAGCGCTTCAAGCCCCTGCTCAGCTCCCGTTCATTTAGACGGTAAACGATTTTCAAGCCGCGCCTCTCAGCAGAGATCAGTTCGGCGTCCTTAAGCACCCGCAGATGATGCGAGGCCAGATTCTGCGATAAATCCAATTTTTTCCATATCTCTCCTACGCAGCACTCATTTTTCAAATGCCGCAAGATACGAAGCCTGGTCGGCTCACCGATCGCTTTGATGAATCGCAGAAGATTTTGGTCCATGCCGCTTACTATATCAATTTATATTGATATAGTAAGCTACGATCCATTTCTTGTCAATAGCCCCGATTAGCGGATGCTATTTGGACGCTTTGCGGATGACTTCGCGGAAATCCTCGGTTTCCAGCGCGGCGCCTTCAGAGTTCTTGAGACTATACTTCAACCCAATTTCTTTAAGCAGGAGAGAGGTATCGACATCGGCAGGCAGGTTCAATTCACTGATAAACACCTCAAGAGGCACACCCGTCTCTTCGATCACCTTTTTCAGCGAATTGCTGCCTCGGATATTGGCAACATCGACCTGCCCCTGGGAATTGACAATATTCGACGGCGCTTTGCTTTGCCATAACGGAGTCATGACCGCGACGCCCAGCGGGATAAAGAAGGCGGCTGTAGCGATGGCCGCAAACTTCTTGGTCGTCACCTCCTTGCCGAAGACTTTCGCGCCCAAGCTGCTTTCAGGGCAGCTACTCACGCAGTTCAGGCAACTGACGCAATCGGCCGAGTCGGTGACGTCTGCATCCTTGATGTTCAAGTTCGCCGGGCAAGACTTGTTGCACAAGCCGCAAGACACGCAAGTAGCCTTGTCGCGCACGATCTTGAAAGGGCTGATTTTTTTTATCACGCCCAAAAATGCGCCCATCGGACAGAGGTAACGGCACCACCAGCTTTTAGAAAAAAGAGATGAGACGGCTACGGCGCCCAGTATGCCGTACGCGAACATCTTTTCTTCGAATTCATTGCCGAAGTGCATCAGGGCATTATAAGGATCATAGTTCCGGAAAAACAGATCTCCGACACGATATGAATAATAAGCGATAAAAACCAAGACTAGATACTTGAGATACCTGGCATATTTATCAACCGCTGCCGGCAATTCGACATCTTTTTTGATGCCGATTTTTCTGCCCAACCCTCTGAGCCACTCCTGGATAGCGCCCAAGGGGCAAAAATACGAGCAAAAAACCCGCCCGAAAAACACTGTAACCAGGATGGTTATGGCCATCAGGATGAACGAGCTGGTCCAAATGCGATTCAGATAGTTGCCGGAAGAAACCTTGGTCAGAAAACTCTCCACGGCGCCGTAGGGACAATAAGCGTCTATTGAAGCGGCCTTCTCTATGCCATATTTGATATGGCTCAATGACAAGAAGATCAGCAAGGAAAAAACGGCGATCTGGACGGTCCGCCGCAAGAGATTGTTTTTTTTCATAATATTTTGATAATTTTAGGTCACGGGCGAAAAACTGCTTGAACGATTTTTCCATCATTCAAACAGTTCCCCGCCCGGACAAGCCGGACGAGGAACTATCAATCCTTTACTGTGCGTTGTTCTGCTCGGCGTGATCGCAGACGCCGTTGTTGTTGGCGTCCACGAAACCCGCACCGGCGCGCATCCCGCAGCCGCCTTGGCGGCCGGCGCCATTATTCATGCCGCAGCCACCGCCTTGGCGGCCGTTGCCCAAACCGAGGTCGGTTCGGACTTTCTGCGCCTCATCGTATTTGCCTTCGGCCATCAGCCGATGCATTTCGGTGAACTTGTCGAAATTCTGTTCGTTCACCACGGCAGTGGCACGGCCACCGCGGCTACCCATGGCGCTTCGCCAAGCTTCATAACCGCCGCTTGCGGCGTAGGCAGCCGAAGCGGCTGTCAGGGCCAGACCGACGCCAAGGCCGGCCAAAAGATACGTCTTTTTCATATTCTTTTTTTTAATAAATAAGAGTGAAAGTTAAGCCTTTCACTCTTATTACGCAGCCAGCCTATTTTTTCTTTCACTTATCTCATCATCCGGCATGAGCCTCCTCCCTGCGTCATGCCGCAGCCGCCAGGGCCCATCCATGGACGTACCTCCTCGGCCGTAAAATCTCCTCCCCGGGGCGTGCCGATCAGCTTCACTTTGGCATCGATAGTTGGCACCAGGCCATGGCGCCAAACCGCGCCTGAACCATCGACCAGCCAATCTTTGCCGTCGAAGTCGCGGAAGGTAAACCGTCCATCAGCGCCGACGCTTGATATTTCTCCCGCTAACAAGCCCTCATCCGGCCGCTGCCAGACGTTTTTCATATACGATTCCCTGTCCTGATACAAAGGCGAACCGCTGAAAGTCCTGTCCATACGCTGGCTGACGCCGAAAAAATTCAAGGCCCAAGCCGATGCCACCGCCAAAAGCAGCAATGCGACGCCTATTTTTACAAGCGGATAACGATAGCCTCGGCCGGTGCTGTTGAAATCGACCAAGGCCAATAGCCATCCTAGGATTACCAGCCCCAGCAAAACTAGCGGCATTGGTCCGAAGAACAGGCCCATTGAGCGCCCTCCGTGCAGCCAGGGTCCGTCAGACCAGAAGTACCACAATAGGCCCAGCGCTAAAGCCGCCAGAAGCAAAAGCATGACGAAGCCTGCCCACTGTCCGCCGTCCCGCAGCCAGAACTGCCAACGCGGACGAGGCTTGATATGCTCTTTCTTGATTTTGTCCAAAACTTTATCAGAAATATTAGTCATATGTTCATTTTAGATTCTCATTTTCAGCCATCTTGGCCACCTGGCGCTTGGCTCGGCTGACCAGCGTCGCGATCGTACCCATCGGCTTTTTCAGGATGTCTGACATTTCGGAATAATCCTTATCTTCGAAATATTTCAGCACCAGCACCTCGCGATATTTCGGCTCAAGACTCTCCAGTATCGCCTTAGTCTTGATCGCAAGCAGCTCTTGGTCGAATTTGGCGCCAGGGCAGCTGTCCCGTACCATTTCCTGCCACGGCTCGAGATCGGACAATTCGACCGTCGGCCTGACGTTAGACTTACGAAAAGCGCTGACGGTCTGGTTATGGGCGATACGATAAATCCAGCTTGAAAATTTCAGCTTCTTATCAAAATCATTCAAATGCAGATACGCATTCAAAAAGACGTCCTGAAGGATATCGTCGGCATCAGTAGGATTGCTGCCAAGCCGAAGCACGTAACGCCGCAAGGCCTCGATGTAGCGGTTGACCAGACAGGCGTAATAATCCGTATCCGATAACACTAATTCGACCAATTCAAGGTCATTATATTTTTGGCAGTCGGTTTCCGTAATCATGCTTAAAGTGTAGCACTACTATTACGTTACGCAACCGGCTTTTCTTTCATAAATACCTAAAATAATACCCCCACAAACTTGTAGGGGTATTATTTTAGGTGCGGAGGGAGTGGGATTTGCGCCTCGCGTGTCCGCCGTCGCGGACACACTCGTTGTCCCGGGCAGCGCAGAAGTGCCGCCTGGCACTTCTGCGGCGTTCGACTGCGCCCCTGCTCTGCTGAGCAGGGGCTTGCTCACTGCTGCCCGTTCGAATCCCACTCCTTTCCAAATGCAAAAACAATAGGGCGCCTGCATTCACAGGCGCCCTATTGTTTTTGTGCGGAGGGAGTGGGATTCGAACCCACGGGCCCCGTAAAGGGCCAACAGTTTTCAAGACTGTCTCCTTAAACCGCTCAGACATCCCTCCATCAAAACACAAGGTGATTAAGCCTTGTGTTTTGCGGTATTACGGTAATATAACCTATTTTTACTCTTCTTGCAAGGCCATCGGCAGGCCGCAGCAGACCAATTCCCCGCCACCGGCTTCAACCACTTTGACAATGTTGCCGCAAACGTTGCATTTATAAACCTGGTCAACCTGGATCATATTTTTCGTACTATTTGTTTAATACTGCTCACACTTGACCTGGTAATAGGCCTTCTCATGGTCGCAGGACGGGCACTTTTCCGGCGGGCGCTTGCCGAAATGCATGTAGCCGCACTCACGGCAATACCACCAAACCTCGGTGTCCTTCTCAAAGACCGTACCGGCCTCCACCTCCTTTAAGAGCTTCACATAGCGCTCTTCGTGGTGCTCCTCCGCCTTGGCGATCGAACGGAGCCGGGCAGCTACCTGGGTCAAGCCTTCTTCCTTGGCAACCTCGGCAAATTCCGGGTACATGATCGTGTGCTCGTAATTCTCACCGCCGATGGCTGCGGCCAAGTTCTCCTTGGTCGTGGCATAGACGGTCGGCACGCCGGCCGGAATGCTGATTTCCTTGTTGGCTTGGCCGGCTTCGGCTTGCAGGGCGCTGATCATCTTGAACAGCTGAGCGGCGTGTTCGCGCTCCTGATCGGCTGTTTCCAAAAAGATTGCGGCTATCTGCTCATATCCCTCCTTTTTGGCCACCTTGCTATACATGGTATAGCGGTTGCGTGCCTGGCTCTCGCCGACGAAGGCCTTGGCCAAATTCTCTAATGTTTTTGTCATACGGTTTTTAAGTCCTTGACGGCTCGTAAACCGCTGCGGACCGATTACATAAAATCTTTATATAAAGCTTCCAGATTGCGTGTCACGATCGGACGGGCCACGATCGCCTTGCCCTTCTCTTGAGGCAAATCTTCCTCATAAGATTCGCGGGCATCCTGATAGACCAGCCCCAACGGAATCTTCGCGCCCCACTCGCGGGCCTTGGCGAAGGCGGCATTGAAATCCGACGGATCATGCTTGGCCTCAGCCAGATCATACACCTTTTCGTTGTAGTACTGATAGGTATTGATCTTATTGAATGTAACACAAGGCTGTAAAATGTCAACGAAGGAAAAGCCCTTGTGCTGGATGCCGGCTTTGATCAAGTCCTTGAGCTGCTGCGGCCTCCCGGCATAGCCGCGGGCCACAAAGCTGCCGCCAGCCGTCATGGCCAGGCTGACCGGATTTGTCGGCACCTCGATCAATCCCTCTGGGGTGGATTTGGTCACGAAACCCTTGTCCGAAGTGGGAGCGGATTGGCCGGTAGTCAGGCCGTAAACCTTGTTTTCATGAACCAAATAAGTAATGTCGGCATTGCCGCGCAGGGCGTGGATGAAATGCCCCATGCCCTCACCCAAGGCGTCACCGTCACCTGCCACCACGATAACCGTCAAGTCCTTGTTGGCCAGTTTGGCACCGATAGCGGTCGGGACTGCGCGGCCATGAAGAGAGTGCCAAGCGTAAGTGTTGACCGTGTTGTACATATTGCCCGCGCAGCCGATGCCGTAAACGATCAGGGTTTTATGCGGCGGGATCTTCAACTCGTCGAGCGCCCGCTTGATCTCGTTCCAGATGCTGTAGTTGCCGCAGCCGGGGCACCAGGTCGGCGGATTGATAGTGTTGAACTGTTCAATGGCCATATGTTTACTTCATTAATTTATTAATCTTCTCCGCCAATTCCTCGGGAAAGAACGGCCGGCCGTCGTATTTGAGTATCTTGTCTTTGATCTCGATGCCGGTTTCTTGGCGGATGATCTGCCCGAGCTGGGCCTGGGAATTGTTCTCGATCAGAACCACCTTCTTCGGCTTGGCCAAGAGGCCGGTGACCGGCTTGATGGCGTCAGTCACTTTCTTGTTCGGGAACGGCCAGATGATATTCAGGTGCAGCAAGGCAATCTGTTTCTGCTTGTCGGCTGGCAACAGCTTGATGGCATCCAGGATCGGACCCTTGGTCGAACCCCAGGCCACCAGAGTGATCCTAGCTTTTGGTGAACCGTACCAATTGGCGCCGTCCAGATCCTTAGCGGCGGTCACCAGCTTGCGGGCCCGCTTGTCCACTTGAGCTATCCTATCCTCGATGGTCTCGCTCGAAAAGCCCTGCTCGGTATGCTCATAGCTATCAGCCCAATAGATACCGTCCTTCATGCCCGGCAAGGTGCGTGGCGAGATGCCGTCCTCGGTCACTTTATAGCGTTTGTAATTCTTCGGTATTTTCCCTTCGGCCAACAGTTTGCCGCGCTCGATCTTGACCTTGCTCGTATCGAACGGGTTTACCGTGCCGGTGCCTTCGCCCAAAAATTTATCAGAAAGCAGGATAACTGGCAGCTGGTATTTTTCTGCCCAGTTGAACGCCTCGGCCGTAATCGAGAAGCACTCGTCGATATCGCCCGGCGCTGCCACGATGCGCGGAAACTCGCCTTGGGCGCTGTGCAAGACGAATTGCAAATCGCCCTGGTCGGTCCAGGTCGGCATTCCGGTGGCCGGCCCTGGCCGTTGCACATCGACCATGACTAACGGGGTCTCACTTACCGCGCACAAGCCTAAGCCCTCGCCCATCAAGGCATAACCGCCGCCCGAAGTGCCGCACATGGCCCGCGCGCCGACATGGGCCGCGCCCAAAGCCATGTTTATGACCGAGATTTCGTCCTCGGCGTGCTTGACCACCAGGCCGGTCTTGACCGCCTGCGCCGCCAAGAAAAGCATCAAGGAGGTTGATGGCGTCATCGGGTAAGCTGCGAAGAAATTAACCCCCGCGGCCAAGGCGCCCATGCCCATAGCCTCATTGCCGGCAATCAGCAAGCGTTTCTCGCGGGCGATCGGCTCGAGCTTGATCTTGAAATCAATCTTGCCGTAATGCTTCTTGACGTATTCCTGCCCCTGCTTCAAGGCCTCGATGTTCTGATCGATAACCTGGGGCTTGGCGGCGAATTGCTCCTTGATGATCTCGTTCAGGATCGACAACGGCAGATTGAGCAGGCCCGCCGTGGCGCCGATGGCCACCACGTTGCGCATGATCTCCCCGCCCGTAGCCGCACTGATCTCTTTCAAGGGCACGGAAATCAGGCTGATTTTCTTGGCCTTGAATTTGGCCGGACTCAGCTTGATTTCACTACCGTCATAGATTATGGCCGAACCTTCCGTAAGTTCATTGAAATGGTTATCTATCGTCGTCTTGTTCAGGGCTACCAATACTTCGACGTCGCGACTGGCGCTAAATACCGGTTCGGTGCCGATAGTGATCTGATAAGTGTTGTGCCCGCCGCGGATCAAGGACGGGTACTCGGTATAGTCAAAGGTGTGGTAGCCGGCACGCATGCAGGCTTTGGCGAAAGAAAGTCCGGCCAGCTTGATGCCGAAACCGGCCTCCCCGCCCACCTTCCAAGTGAATCGAAAATGATGTTTGAGCATATGTTCTTTTTTATGTTTACGCCTCTTTATTATATAAAAAAAACGGCCGCCTGAACAGCGGCCGCGATCGGGTCAGTTGACTTCAATGTCGATATGGATAATGCTCGGAATCTCTCTTTGGATCCTCTCCTCGATTTCGTTGATGTAAGTGCCGACGATGCGCGGCACCCTGTCGATATAGCGAACGGCGAATTTCTTGAATTCCTCGAAGTCACCATCGATCTCTTCGAACTCATCCTTGAGATTATTCGGGAGCCTCTTCAAAAGGTGTGCGCCATTGAACTCGATTTCGCACAGGACGTGGTAGGCACCGACGTCAAGGATCGATGATTTGAAATTGATGACCCGCTCGACTGCCGGCTCCGACTCGAGTATCTCCATAATCTGCTCTTTGACATTCTCGGGGATAGCCTTGCGATTCAAATATTCCTTGTTTTTCCTGATCAGCAAAATGGCGACGGCAGCAAGCATCAAGCCGATGACGATCGAGCCTAGGCCGTCCCAAAAATGCTGGCCTGTCAGCTTGACCAAAGTGACCGATGCCAAAGCCACCAGTACGCCGATCAAAGCGACACCGTCTTCATAGATGACGGCGATCGTAGTCGGATCCCCATCCCTGAGCAGTTCCGGCAGACTAGCTTCAGGGTCAGAGGCCCTGAGTTCGCGGATCGCGACAATGAAAGTCACCGATTCGACGATGAATGAAGCCGCCAATATGGCAAAAACCACCGGCCCGATGACTATAGATTCCGGATGCTTCATGGCATTGATGCCGTTGACTGCCGTAACGCCGGCACCGAGGAAGAAGATGCCGCAAGCGGAAATCAGCGCCCACAAGAAGCGCTCTTGGCCGTAGCCATAAGTGTGCTCGGAGTCCGCCTTCTTGATCGAACGCTTGATGCCGACCATCAGCAAAGACTGGTTCATCGTATCGGCAAAGCTATGGATAGACTCCGAAAACAGGGCGCTTGAACCTGATATCAAGAACCCTATGAATTTTATCGCCGTGATGGAGGCGTTGCCTAAAATCGCCAGAGAAACAGAAAAAAAGCCCGAGGCGTGGTTATGTTTAGCCATTTGATAATATGCGCAACTGATTAATACCTTAAATATAACACAAAAAACGGATTTTGAAACACGGCTAGCCAAAGATGCTTGACATGGGCAAATATTTGATATATACTTTACATATCAAATATTAATCAAACATATGCGAACACCGAGCGCTTCCCTGGCCTTCTTCATAAGGCTGGCCAAAATCCAAACTATCATGTCACGGCGCTTTGACGCCCAACTGGGCGGCCTAGGGCTGAACGAATTCTTAATAATGCTGCATCTTCGCCAATCATCCGACGGCAAAATGCGCCGCACAGACCTGGCAGACAAGCTAGGACTGACCGCATCCGGCGTTACCCGCATCCTCTTGCCGATGGAAAAGATCGGCCTGGTAAAGCGCGAATCCAACGAACACGACGCCCGCTCCAGCCTGGTTGTCTTGACGGCCAGCGGTAAAACCAAGCTTGACGAGGGACTGGAAAGGGCGGAAATATTCATGGAAGATCTCATTCCCGCGGCCAAGGCCAAGCGTTTCGAAAAGCTATCCGAAGATTTCATCGACCTCACCAACCAGATAATCTGACATTGACTAGCCGTATATTTGTGATAAAATATCGGTAATGATTACTTCAGCCTACACAATCAGGAAAAAACGCCAATTGCTTTGGCGTTTTTTTGTGGCCGGGGAAGATGAATTTCCAACCAACCAAAAAGCCCCTGGCTTTTTAAAAAATCCGTTCTTTGACTGATATCCCGACCGTCGGGATATTTTTTTGCTCATTACAACCGAAAGGAGAAAGCCAGTGAAAAAGAATCCCGAAAAGCAAGCTTATGTCTTCGAGCCATCCAGTTACGAAATGATCCTGATCGATCTGGCCCGCAAGCATAACGGCTGGATCAACGCCCACACCCACTTGGACCGGGCAGACACGCTGGAGGCCAAATACTGGGTGCACGCCGGCATCGACCCGCTCGAGGCCGCAACTCTGCCCTTGTCAGTCAAGCAGAATCTGACCGGCGAACTGCACAAAGGCTTGGCTTACACCAAGGACAGCCTCAAGGAAAGGATGGAGCGGCAGCTGCAGCAAATGATCGCCAACGGAACCAAGCGAGTAGTTTCCCTGATTGACGCTACGCCCGACATCGGCATGGTCGCGATCGATGCGGCCCTGGGACTCAAGCGGAAATATCGGGACAAGATCGATTTCAAGATCGGCCCTCAGCCCATCTTCGGCTTCAAGCATGAAGGGTCAGAACGCTGGGACATGTTCCGTGCGGCCGCTGAAATTTCTGATGTCCTCGGCAGCTTGCCGGAAAAGGACGACTCGCCGAATCGCATCGGTTATGACCGCCACCTCAAGCTCGTCTTACAATTAGGCATCGAGCTGGGCAAGGAAGTCCACATTCACGTTGACCAGGCCAACAACCCGTCCGAAAACGGCACCGAGACGTTGGTCGAAGCCGTCAGGTGGCTTGGGAGCCCCACGATAGCCGGTTCCGACGAGCCTGGCGTCTGGGCCGTCCATGCCATCTCACCGTCATGCTATGATGAGTACCGCTTCAAAAAGCTGCTCGACAACCTGAAGAAGTACAACGTCGGGATTATCTGCTGTCCCCGAGCCGCTCTGTCGATGCGCCAAATCAGGCCGATTGACGCGCCATTGCACAACAGCATCGCGCGCCTGCTTGAGATGATCAAATGGGAAATACCGATCCGCCTCGGCACCGACAATATCGCCGACATCTTCATTCCTACAGGCTCGAACAACATGCTCAACGAAGCAGCCTACCTGGCCGATGCGCTGAGATACTACATGGCCAAGCTCTGGGTCAAGATCGCCTGCGGCGAAACGCCGAACGACATGGATCGCGCCAGCATCTCCCGCGCTCTTTACGAAGACAGCAAAGTCTTCCGCGAATACTGCCCCGACTTCCCACGGATAGACATCGGCTAGCTCCCGCCCGATAAAAAGGCCACGACGCAAAGTCGTGGCATTTTTTTATCCCTAAAAACTATGTGCGGCGCAGCTTGTTTATTTTCGACTTTATCTTCCTGTTTTCCGCCTCCAGAACGCCTTTTTCCATATCTCTAGTCATCCCGATCCTTAAGGTATAAAAATCATCCAAGGTGTCTTCAAGCTCTTTGTTCTTTTTTTCCAACTCTTTCGCCTTTGCTTCGACCTGTGCCCGAGACCCTTTAATACTCTCGGCCATCGTTTTAAAAGCCCGCGCCAAGCCGCCGACCTCATCCTCTGAGTCGATGGCCAACTCCGTTTCATAATTCCCGCGAGCGACATTCAAAGCAGCTTCCATCAATGATTTTATGGGTTTGGAAATGGCGGCTGAGATAAGATAACCCGACAGCGATGCCGCCAGCAAACAGAACAAAATCAAGAGCATGCTAATGACGGTAAAAGCATTCGAATCTGACCGGATGTTTTCCATTCTTGAATTCATTACCTCGTCATTCAAGCCTGACATGGCATCGAATCCGAGCTTGAGCTCAGCTGTCTTGTTGTCGAATTCCTGCATTATTCCTTCTCTGACATCAGCACCTTCTTCATGTTTTTCAACCAACTTGCCGTTCAGCGCGTACAACTCAGTCACTAAAGTCCTCTGCTTGGCGACATCGGCGCTCAGTGCCTGGCTGGCCGAAAGAATATCGAAATTTGAATTTATATTCTCTTTTTGTTCCTCCGCCTCCCTGACCATCTCCTCCCTGCTGACCCAGCCGGCATCATACTCTTCGGTCGAACGCACCATCTCCATGATAGAAATGCGCAACGAGGTGATGGCGTTGCCATATTTCATTTCATTAAAAGAATGCTCAACAAACATGCTGGCAACATGCCTATTGGCAAAAAAGCCGTAGACTCCCAAAACGAACATTAAAATAATCACCGGAACGAAACCCAAAAAGATCTTGTTTTTGATCGTCATTTTTTTATTTTAACTGCGCTTGACCGCTTATGTCTTAATGATACTAAATGCACAAACTTAAGTCTAATGAAGGGCGGTGCGGAGAGAGAGGGATTCGAACGGGGCGGAAGCCCCTTTAATCATTTCTAAAATCTGCCACTAAACCCAACTCATTCTATGTTATTATTTCCGATTGATTACCACTTATTATCAAGCGAAAATTCTTCTTCCCACTTTCTCACACAAAATAAATTAGACCCCCCCAAAGGGGTCTAATTTATTTGGCGGGCTAGCTGGGTTAAGTGCCCAGCTTAGCGAGGTTTTAAAGGGTTTTTTGATGTCTTTTTCTGTGTCTCAAAAAAGTACGTGGGTCGGGGTCTGTTTTATCTAACATAAGTCTTCTCTAGTTTTAAAATGAGACAAATGAGACACGGAGAGCTATTTGTCTCAACTGGACAAGACTAAGCTTTGGTGGCATGCCTAAAGCTCTTGATGAAATCAAGGAACTCAGCTTGGCCGAAGACGATCAGGTTGTCATATGTATATAACTCCAAACGTTCCATGCCTCGAAGCCTATTGATGTAATTGCATATCCTTCTTGCCTTTTCTTTCCTATGCTCAGGAACAATGACAATTCCTATCGAGCCTGATACGCTTGCATTGATTATGCTGCCGAGCATGTGCTTTGACGACCCATTACATTCGATTTCGATAGCCAAATAGCACCTAGGAAAATTATTCCAGACTTCATCTAATTTTCCTCTGTTACTCAAGGTTCCATCGTATAATTTTTTAGTCAGTAAATGCGACTTCATCACACTAGTCCTGTCATTACCGATATCCAAATCGGCATACGAATTGAAAGGACCAACAGCGATATCATGGCGAGGTGCATATACTGCCTTGTGATTGTGGGTGTGACCGTCATACGTAACCGAATCCCACTCATTTTTTACCATCTGCTCGCCGAAAATATCCCTTAGTATTTCCAGCGCTTCTTTTTGATATGAATTAGATTTCATAGTCTAATATAAATAAATCTCATTGGTTTCCTCATTCTGCACCACATTCTCAGACCTGCGTCTCCCTGTAATTTGAGAATAGCTATCTAATGAGAAAACTTCAAGCGGCCTGATGCCACGGCCAGCATATTGGAGCGTGCGATATAGATAGGTCGTAAATGAGCCAGAGTATCGATAACGGCGGATACATCGCTCGATATTAGTATCAATGAATTCGCCATATCCTCGCCAATGACCGAGACCCCTGTCTTCCATCCATTGCTCCACCAACTGTCTGATCAAACCCATCGCCTTTTCCTGCGCAAGCATATTGCCCTTCTGAGCAGTGCGGACCAGGCGGATGCTTATGACATCGCAAATCTTCTTATCCTCTTTGTCGGTCTGTACCATGAAAGTGTAAAGACGCTCCCGATATCTGCTCAAGATTGCCTCGACCTCATCCATATCCTCATAAGTTTCAACTTTCTTCTTGCGCTTAACGCCCTTGAGCCACATTTTCTGATGCTCATACTCGAGCCTTCTAACCACTTCATCCCAATCGATTTCTCCTGTCTCAGTAGTTACGTGCTTTTCTATATATGCATACGACTTAGCTAACTTATGCCTGACCCAAGAGACATTGAAACATTCAGGCTTTCGCTTCCTGACTGAACGGTCGATGTTCTTGATGGCTTGCTCTAAGTTCATAATGAAAGTTGTGGATAACCGCCTTATTTTACCGATGCTTTGCTACTGGTGAAAAAAGTTAATTTGTCGAAAAGCACCTCTTTTTCACCTAACCATAGAAAGAAAAGGCTCATTCTCAATTATACCCCTGCTCAAGCCTTTACAGGAGTGGTAAAATGTATGTAACAACATCGAGTTGTTCTACTACAATTGCCCGCTCAAAACTGCGCGCGAGGAGTCTCACAGCGGTGAAGTCTCCAGCAGCCGTCCTTCCTTCGAAGGTTATGGGGAAAAAAGCGACTGCTTCTCTGCGGTCGCGGCTCAATACGTTTGTCAGCGTCATAAAACGCTTAATCCTTATCCGCTACAGAGAAATTGGTTTAATAATTAACTGGTTTCTTTTTTTGTTGGAAAAAAGGGACCGAAAAACGTATGAGCACAACTCAACAAGACCTCAGGATCAGCTATGTCAATTTGGACGAGCTTATCTCCCCTGATTACAATCCCCGCTACTGGGATAATGAAGCGACAGAGCAACTCAAGGAAAGCATCAAGCGGTACGGCATTGTCGACCCGCTACTAGTTAACAGCGCAGAAGAGCGCAAGAATATCGTAGTCGGCGGCAACTTCCGCCTTAAAGTCCTTAAAGAGCTAGGACATCAAGCGGTTCCCGTGGTCTATATCAATATTCCTGATATCGATAAGGAGAAGGAATTATGCATCAGGCTCAACAAGAACCAAGGCGAATTCGACTTGAAGTTGCTAGCCCAGTTCGATGAAACTTTCTTAGGCGATATAGGCTTCGATTCCGAGGAATTAGATTCAATCTTCGATGATGAAACAGAGGAAGAACAATTCGACCTTAAGAAAGAGCTAGACAAATTGAACATCGCTGGCATTACCGTAGAAAAAGGCGATGTCTATGATTTGGGCGGCTCAAAGCTTATGTGCGGCGATTCAACTATCGAAGCTGATATGCTAAAGCTGGCTAGCGAACATAAGATCGACATGGTCATGACCGATCCGCCCTATATATTGGATTACCTCCATGGCAAGACTAAGCATGGCGAGGCGGTGACTGGCTTCGGCTCAAAGAAGAACAGGCGATACCTTGAGACCGAATCGCTGCCTGATAACTTCACGGAATTATGGATGAATAATGTTGCCAAGGTGCAGAATAGCAATTTCGCCATTATCGTCTACGAAAATTGGAAGAATATCCGCATCATCTGGAACGAGATGGAAAAGCATTGGAAAGTTCGCAACATGCTAGTCTGGCACTTGCCGAATCGCAATCAAGGCTATGCCAGCAATCATAAGCTTTTCTCAAAATACGACATAGCCATGGTCGGGACTTCTAACGAAGAGACCGAGCCTGACTTGGAATTCGAAGAAGAATTAGTGCAGAACGAATACGAGACAGCTCTATTTGCCATCAATGGCAAGCCGCAATGGGAAGGCTACGAGAAAGGCAAGAAATATTGCCCGACTGATTTCATTGAGTTCGTAGCGGCTGATGAAAAATCTTCAGGCCAAGGCATCATCTTCGGCACGAAGCCGATCGAGATATTGATGCCCTACATCAAGATACTGACCAAGAGAGACCAATTGGTCTTAGAGCCGTTCGGTGGCAGCGGCTCGACCCTCATCGCCTCGACCAAATTGAAACGGCGCTGTTTCATTATGGAAAAATCGCCTGTCTATGCCGAGGTCATCCTGAATCGCTGGGAGAAGCTCACTGGCAAGAAGCGAGTCAAAATTGCATGAGCCGCTTGGGCGAACAAACTAAATTGCTCGACCTGCTTTCTGAAACCCCTATAATTTCGCTCGCCTGCAAGAAGGCGGGCATTTCAAGGGCGACTTATTATCGTTGGTTCAAGGATAATAAGCATTTCAGGGAGCAGGCCGACAAAGTCTTGTCACTGGGACGGAAGCATATCAATGATATGGCAGAATCAGTCCTGATCAAGGAGATAAACCGAGGCAATATGGTCGCTGTCAGGTTTTGGCTGCAGAATAATCATGAGGCTTACATACCGAAACGGACTAACTATGTCGAGATAAAGCACGACCATTACGAGCTGAAGCCTGGCGAGACCTGCTATAGTTGCGGCTATGTCCAGCCGAGAGGCGGCTTGCGAGTAGTCTCGTCTAGCATATATGAAGATTTGGAAAGCGAGAAGACAAAGAAGCTATCAAGGAAGGACTTGCTAAGGAAGGTAATGGAAAATCTAGCCGACAAAAAAGCTGAGGCATCAGTTGCTGAATTCTTTGCGTTCCATCGCGATGAGTCAAAAAAAGATGCTGGCATATTGGAAGCTGAGAAAATCGATGAGCCGCAATTGCCTAAGCTTACAGAGGAAGAAAAGATAGAGCTGAAGAAGCAACGAGATGATGGGCTGAAAGATTTGCCAAAATCCGGTTATGAACAGAATTAAATAAATGTTCTAAATTGAATATTTATCCGGCAATTTCCGTTCCTTAAAATTCTCCACCAGTTGCAACTGATTAGAGCCACTTTAGGGGAGTTTAAGGGATATTATACTTTAGATTATTTATTGCAGAAAATTTAATTTTGTAATAAAAAAGACCGTTTAGAGCATAGCTCAGGGCACGGTCAAAGCCTTTTGTGGTTTTACCAAAGATTATAGTGACTTCTATCTTTCCACTCAGAAATCACTTGACCACGACGGTTAATTTTGGCCCATAAGTAGCGCCTAGTATCTTCTTCATAGTAGTCTTCCTCGGTCAGATCCTCTGCCTTAAAGTGACCCATGGCGATCATTTCAGCTAATTCCTCGGCTCTTGTTTGGACTTTGTCGTCGAAACATTTCATCACCAATGCAGTCCCATCTTCTTTGAAGCTTGTGGCGTCTAGGTAGGCTTCTTCGTAAAGTCGTTTGCCATTTTCATCAACATGAAAAAAATGGTGTTCATCATCTGAGACGATCGTAATTCCATGGGCGGTGTCATAAACTTCCTTGTATAGTTCTTTAAGGTTCATTCTTTCTTTCCTCCTATTGTTGGATAATGAAAAAAGTAATATTTTATAATAGCACAAAACAGCTACAATGTCAATCGTAGATAAAAAAATAAGGCCAATTTTAGCCTTATTCTTTAGACTCATCTTCTGTTTTGTAGTTATCAGGGTTGATTTTTTGGTCTATTTTAAGCAAAAGACGAAAAAATTCAACTAAATCAGTATTATCTTCGCCTTCCATTTAGTTGAAATACTTATCCAATAATTCCCAACCTTTAAAATCCTCAGAGTATTGGTATTTTTCATTCTTATTGATTTTCCATACCCCAGCATCATTCACTATAATTCCGCCCTCAATCTTACCAGTTTGCGACTTAATCCAATTTTGTAGTGCAGCAGCCTTGGCTTTGGTTTGCTCAGACATCGCAGTGTCTCCTGCCTTGGTTTCCAGTATAAGTAAACCTTTGGGAGTTTTTACAATCCAATCAGGATAAAACATTTTGTCATGACCATTATCTACATAAGGTATGGCAAAAAACTCACTCCCAAAATCGCCGTTCTTATACCACCATTCAATACTTGGCTTGGCTTCAAGGTATTCTAAAAATTTGTTTTCGTTTACTTTGCCTAAATATTCCTTCTGTAGATATACAGGTTGCATGGCTGATTTACTGGCTTTGGTCACAGCCTCAAAATCATCAGTATAAAATAATAGTTTTGGCGGAACTTCAACTATTTCAACTCTTTTAGCTCGCTGGGCTTTACGCTTAACTTCAGACTCGCGGATAGTACGATAAGCACCCAATGATTCAGCCAAGATGTTTTTTAATTGACTATCTGGTTTGAGCAAGTCTTTGACGATAAGTTTATAATAATCATCTCGCTTCATCTTTAGGGTTTGAGCAAAATAAACATTGAAGGCAGTTTTGACTTTACCCCACGAGCGTTCTGGCGCGTATTTCTTGTTCTCATCTTCTTGTAGGGCAATGAGATTAAAACATATAAGATTATATAGTCGTTCCAAGTCATTCTTGGATGAATCTAGACTCAGATCTTCGCCCTTATCTTTGAGGTCACTGATAAAATTGTCATAGTCTTTGATTTCTACTCCCACGATCAGTTCGTTCTGAATATGTAAATTATCGATATCAATAACTTTACCGATTTTATTTTTGATTTGGCCAGTAGCCTCATCTTTTTTCAAACCGAAGTAATTGTCAGCAGATTCTTTGAAAGTTGCTTGAAAGCTATCCCCAAGATCGTTATAATCAGCACGGCTCATAAAGATAGATTCAAAGCTCAAGGGCTTAATATCATCTCGGCGGCGACTAATATAAACAGCTGGCTTGTTTTCACCTTGCTTATTGCTTTCAGCTAAGATCTGGTTTCTTTCGTAGTTAGTAAATAGATAGGCAATGTTTAGATCTTTGATTGGATAATGTTCAGCTTCAGGCATACGCAGAATACGCCCGACTGTTTGAATATGAAAGACTGGAGTTTTAATCTCTCGAAACATCACCAAAATACTAGCCCTTGGGCAATCCCAGCCAGTAGCAGCGGCTTGTTTGAATATCAGAAAATCAACCCCTGAGTCATTGTGCTCAATCAGCTCAAGATTTTCTTTTTTCTCAGATAACCAGATAGCGATTTTATCGTCATCGACTCCATGGTCACGAAGATAATTTTTAACTATATCAAGCTTTGATTGATTCATTGTTTCTCCTGAAGCCTTGTCGTCATTGGGGAGTTGAATTAAGACCAAAGGGTTTATATTGAGTTTTAATTTCTTGTAGCACTCAATCAACTCTTGACGCTTACTGTATGCTAATTCAAGCAGCAACATGTCCTGATCATATTCTTTTTTCTGGACTTGCTCGATATCTTCTTTGGTCTGGGTAATAATCTTTTCCTTAATTAAACCAGCCTCAACCACATCTTCACGTTTAACTCGGACATAGCCAGCTTTTTTGTCATCCAAATCATCAGCGCTTGGTTCACGCTTAGGAGTAGCTGTTATTTCTAAAATAAGTCTAGGGTTAATCAGATCAATCAGTTCACTGGCTAAATCCGTTTCTTTGTCACGATGTGCTTCGTCAACTATTAGGATTAGTTCGCGACCTGCCTCTTGAGTAGATGTAATAAAGTTATCAAAGGTTAAGCCTTGCTCGTTATCACGGCGAAGTTTTCGGCCATCCTTAGTTGAGTCTTTGATTTTTTGCCAGTTGATAAAAAATACATTGTTCTTTTCTAGTTGGCCACGGTTGAGATCGTTTAAATCCAAGAGATCGAGCTCACTAGCACCGCCGTAATAATCAAAGAGCTTCTTCTTGCTTTGTTGGTATGATTCTTCGTTAAAAGTAAACCACAGAAATGCTTTATCAGCATTAAATTGTGGATCACCAGTTAAATCTTTGAGCAATTGAGCAATCATAATAGTCTTGCCACTGCCAGTCGGTGCTTTGAATATGAGAGGAAGCCGATAATTGCCAGTCTGCCACAACTCTAAAAATGTTTTACGTAATTTGGCAACAGCCTCTTCTTGAAATGGCTTTAAGTGAAACATATTATAATTTGTTAATTTCTTTATAGACAGCCAAAATGGGCTCAGGTATATCCTCAACTCTAATATTCTTATAGTCGGCAAATTCATTCTTATACTCATTCTTGCCCCAACTAAAGATATACAGAATGGTTGATTTGTTTTCTTTATTTAATTTGGCAACTAAAGTCTGTAATTTTTTCTTGTCCTCCTCGAAGTAGATGGCCAATTGCTTATTATCATTAGCAAAGATTTGCCACCAATCATTTTTCTCAATTTCGTCCAAAACATTTTCACGTAATGCAATCATCTCTCCAACTTGATACGTGAGCTTAATCTTACTTTCGTCGCTTATCTTGGCAATATGCTCAGTGTCAACAAACGCTGTTTTGTAGTATTTTAGATTACCACCTAGACCATCGACCTTTTTACCATTTGCATCTTTATATCCAGTAATTATTTTTTTCACTCTTGGATATGTAACTTCTTCACAAATTTCATTTTCATTATTTGTGCATAATATAAATTTTCTATTGCCGCCATCCTTCTTGTTTAACTCCAATACGGCATGTCCAGTTGTTCCTGAACCAGCGAAAAAGTCCAACACAGTGCTGTTTTTATTTGATGTTATAAAAATTGAATCTATAACGGCATGAAGTGATTTTGGATATGGAAATACGCCACGTTTGCTAAACAACTTATCAAGCAACACCACTCCATGACTTGAGGCATCGTATTTTGGATCATACCAAATAGTTTTTGGCTTTGTCCCACCAACAATTTCTGGCCTCCTTTTTTTGAAGAGTCTAATAGTGCCCTTTACTTTTTTTACCAATATTTCCGTTTCATGACTTTTTGCGAACGTGTCTTGTGACCACCTCCACGTTTTTTCTTCACCCTTTTCATTGATTGGCAACACTTCTACTGCGCCCTTACTTTTCTTAAGAGATAATTTATGACCATCCCAATAAATTGGATAAAATAGATTTGGTCTAGTGTGCCTATCTGAATTATTTCCCGTTCTCATAAATGAGACTACTCCATATTGAGACAGCGAGTCAGAATGAGGAAATTGCTTTTCGAGTGACTCCTCATTAAATTCAAATTTCTTTATTTTTGCGAATTGGTTATTCTTTGAATAAAAAAGTGCGTACTCATGCATCGTTGCAAAATATTGGTCGTCATTTCTGCCCCTAGGATTGTGTACGATTACGGCAGTTCCCAATCTATTATTTTCGCCAAAAATTTCATCCAACAGCAATCTACATGTATGAATTTCGTAATCATCTATTGTGAATATAATAATTCCGTTTGGAGATAGAAGATTTTTTGCTAATCGTAATCTACTATTAATGAATGATGCGAATTTGCTGTGTTTAAAGCTATCATCGGAGTCAATTATTTTATTGTTATATCGCCAACTGGCGTTGCCAGTATTATATGGCGGGTCAATATAAATAACATCAATCTTCTCTCTGTGTGTATAGCTTAAAACAGAAAGAGAGTGATAGTTATCACCCTCAATCAAAATATTAACCGGCAATTCGTCGTCAGTTTTGATTTCCTTACTTTTAACTTCTTTTAATATTGGGAGTTTGTCTTGGCAATCCAAGATCACCTGTTCTTCTTTTTCCTCCCAAACTAAACCATATTTTTTTCTGGCTTTAAGTTTCTTAACTTCTGCTTGGAGCTTATTTATTTCTTGTTGAAATTGTTGAGTTGTTTTGTGGTTGTGCATTTGACCTATGTGTTTTAAGGTCAGAAAAACAAAACGGGCATCCGACCTGCACAACCACATTTCGAGCCCGCAAAGACCCTTACACATGATTGGTCGGAATGCCCGATCCGGCTCACGTGTAAGAATAGAAAAATAGCGTAAAAATACGCCTAATCTTTGCGGGTTATTAAATTGTGGTTGTGCACTTCAAATATAGCTTAAACACCCCTAAAAGTAAAGTTTTTAAACCTATTTATCGGCCAAAATTACTGGACTTATACTGGCATGTGCGTCATCAATGTTACTATATGAATACAATGCTAATGCCTGTGGGGGTTCAGGCCAAAATAACCACCCCGATCAAGCCAAAATACTGCCTTTATGCCCGAAAATCGACCGAAAGTGAAGAAAGGCAGGTCTTATCCATCGATAGCCAAATCAAGGAGATGCTTGAACTGGCCAATCGGGAGGGCTTGGATGTTGTGGAGCTTAAACGAGAATCCCACAGCGCCAAAGAGACTGGCCAAAGGCCAATCTTTAATGAAATCGTGGATGAAATAAAGCAAGGTAAGTTCAATGCCATCCTTACCTGGGCCCCAGACCGCATTTCTCGAAATGCTGGCGACCTTGGCAAGATTGTCGATCTGATGGATTCGGGTGCCCTGCTCGAGATAAGGACATATGGACAGAAATTCTCAAACAACCCAAATGAGAAATTCTTGCTCATGATATTAGGATCACAAGCCAAACTCGAGAATGACAATAGAGGCATCAATGTCAGGCGAGGCCTCAGAACTCGAGCCGAGATGGGATTATGGGTGGGTTTAGCGCCATTGGGCTATCTGAATCAAAGAAGGATGGACAAAAAATGCCAAGTAACAGTCGATCCTCTGCGTTCACCAGCTATAAAGCAGATGTTCGAAAAAGTGGCTTACGAAAAGTTCAGTGGTCGCAGATTATACAACTGGCTCAAGCACGAACTTAACTTCTATACACGAGGCAACAAGCCGCTGACATTAGCTGGAGTCTACAGGATATTAAATAATTCATTCTACTATGGCGTATTCGAGCGGCCAGTCGGCAGCGGTAATTGGTATCAAGGCAAGCACAAGCCATTGATAAGCAAAGACTTGTTCGACAAAGCCCAAGCACAATTAAAGCGAGATCAAATCGTGAGAGAAAACAAGGAGTTCGCCTTTACCAAACTATTCACATGCGGCTACTGCGGATCTGGAATATCCGCTGAAGAAAAATACAAGCCACTCAAAGACGGCACTCACGCACGATACATTTACTACTCCTGCTCGAGAGCTAGAGACAGAAATTGCAAGAACAAATATATTCGCGAAGAAGAGTTGATTACAGAACTGCTTAAAATATTGGACAAAGTTAATATCAACGAATTGGGCATGAGGCAAAAGCTGGAGGACGAGATAGCTAGGTTTAATATCTTCCGTAGGTCAGTGCTGGGCGAGAATGAAAAAATAAAAACCGACAAAGAGATGGATATCCGTAATTATGCCAAATACCTACTCAAAGAGGGTGCAGTTTCAGATAAGCGAGAATTATTGGGCAACCTGAGATCAAAGATTGAGTATAAAGACAAAACTCTAAAATTGATCGCTTAAATTCTTATTTTGCGTTTTTAGCGCCCAAACTGAAACCAAAATAGAAATCGGCACAGCCAGCACTATGCCAATACTTCCAGCCAATGTCCGAATTATTTCAGTGGCAATCATCTCATTATTCATTGCGGCATCCCAGCTTCCGAACGCACTTTTTCCGCTAACATACAAAATTATCAGTGGCAAGGCTGCACCGGCATAAGCCAGAAATAATGTGTTTGTCATTGAGCTTATATGCGCAACGCCAACCTTAAATGCTTTCCTAAAAACCTCTTTTCTTGGCATTCTAGGATTTGCCCCATACAATTCCTCTACTACCGTAACCTGAGCAATTACTATATCATCAAGCGCTCCCAAGGTGCCAATTATAATGCCCGAAAGCAGGATGCCTTGTAAGTTCATGCTCTGTTTTCCAATATCGATTATGAAGGCCGCTTCCTCGCTTGACAGACCAGCCAATCTTGCCAAGTTCACCAAAAACCAAGACAAGGCTATCGTTGCTAACAGGCTGATGAAGATACTGATCGCCCCGATATGTGAAGCCTTATTGAAGCCCTCGGTAACATAAACAACTGCCACAAGAATTCCAAAAGATCCTATCACTGTAACCATTACGGGGTCTGCGCCATCAAGTATTTTAGGGACAATATATTCGACTATCACCAAAAATGACAAGACTAATGATACCAAAGCTCTCACTCCTTTGAATTTTCCAACTATTAACAACAACGCCACAAAGGCGACAAATACCCACAAGATTATGTTCGTTCTGACCAGATCTGTCACGACAAAAGTGCCATTTCCTTCCGCATCGAAAGATTGCATGATCAAAACCGTATCACCGACTCTATAAACATTACTGACGATGCTTCCTTGGTCACCAGTCATGTCAATCTCGATCTCTTTTCCTGTATATTTGCCAACCAAACCCTTTACGAGTAATTTTTGCTTTTTCAATTTCCTATTCTTCTCAAAAGTTTCTTCTTTTTCATCAAGTATCTTAATAACTTCGGCCTTGAAAGTTTCCTGGGTTGCAGGCAGTTCAGCATTCGGCTTTTCGGCTATATCGCCCACCAACTCTTGGGGATTTCCTCCTTCTAATTCCTCCAACCCGATATCCGTTTCTTGCGCTCTAGCTGGCAGGAAAAGAAATAAGAAAACAACAAAAGGTATAAATATTTTTTTCATAATGCTACGCCAAGTTAGATTTCTTAAATCCATAGAGGCTCAAGCCGTTAAGCACAACTACTAATGTAACACCCACATCGGCAAAGATTGCCAATGAAAGATTACTCATGCCGACTAAAGCCAGTCCTAAAAATAAGAACTTGGTGCCTAATGCAAAATAAGTATTGAATTTAATCTTGCCAATAGTTTTGCGGCTTAAGTCTATTAAAAAAGGAATTAGCCTAAGATCATCGTTCATCAACGCCACATCGGCGCTCTCAATAGCAATATCCGAACCAAGCGAACCCATGGCAATGCCGACATTAGCACCAGCTAAGGACGGAGCATCATTAACGCCATCGCCCACCATGGCAACCTTGGTTTTATTTTTTGATTTTTCACTGATTAGCCTTGCCTTGTCTTCCGGCAATTGCCCGGCATAGACTTCGGTGATGCCAAGTTGTTTGGCAACATAATTAGCCGCTCCGGCATTATCCCCGGTTACCATGAAACTCTTCACTTTAAGCTCATTCAGCTTTTTGATAGTTTCTCTGCTTTCATTCCTAACCTCGTCAGACAAAGCAATAATGCCTTTGATTTCTTTTTCACTGCCCAGGAAGACCACTGTTTTCCCGTCTTTTTCCAATCGCTCCTTTTCCTTGTCCATTAATTCGCTGATTTCAATTTTATTAAATTGATTTTCAAGCAGCCCCGCCCTCCCCAGACAATGCTTAATATCGGTGCAAACCGTGCAATCACCCAAAATGCCACCGCCTTGGATGGATTTGAAATTGTTGAATTTATTAATATCAATCCCCAACTCTTTAGCTTTTTCTACGATTCCTTGCGAAAGCGGATGTTCAGAAAAAACACCCAAACCGGCCGAACAACTCAATAAATCTTCCTTGGTGAAACCATTAAAGGGGAGGATATCTGTAACCACTGGCAAGCCCTTGGTCAGAGTCCGAGTCTTATCGAAACCAATCTGCTTGATCTGCGCCATCTCTTCAATAATTTTACCGCCTTTGATTAAAATACCTTTTTGCCCGGCATTGCCTATAGCGGAAAAGACGGATATCGGCGTTGAAATAACGAGTGCGCAAGGACAGGCGATCAAAAGAATGGTCAAGGCTTGTATTAACCAAAACTGCACTGAGCCTCCCATCAGCACTGGAATAGTGAATAACAAGACTGCGCCCACTACTACTGTTGGCGTATAATATCGGGCAAACTTCTCGATAAATTTTTGCGAATCCGCCTTGCGGCTCAATGATTCGCCTGTCAGCTTAATGATTTTACTCAAAGTCGAGTCCTTGGACTCCCTGCTGACCTTGATTTCTAAATAACCGCCAGTGTTGATTGATCCGGCATAGACAGCGTTGCCCATGATCTTACTTTTAGGTAACGGTTCGCCGGTAATCATCGACTCGTCCACCAAGCTATCGCCTTGGATGACCTCGCCATCCAGTCCGATCCTATCACCCGGGCGAATGATAACAACCTCTCCTTGTTTTACTTTATCGATATTCACTTTCTGACCGTTTTTCAGCTCCACTGTCTTCGGGAAATTATCAATCAATTTTTCCAAGGCTTGTCGACTGCGCTTCAAGCCGTATTCCTCCAAGGCCTCGCCCAAACCGAACAAAACCACAATGACTGCCGCTTCTTCGAACTTCTGCAAGAAGACTGCCCCGACAGCGGCTATAGTTATTAGCAGATTAATGTCTGTAAAATTCAATTTCAACAAACTCTTGAAGCCGCTGGCAAAGATGCCTCTGCCAAATACTAAAATAATGCCGGCAAACAGGGGCAACTTAATCCAAAGATTAAGATTAATAGAAAAGAACGACAAAATCTCCAAGGGGATGATCAGCAAAAAAGCGCCGACCAGCCACTTAATTTTATTGCCCTCTGGCTTTTCTTTTTTTTCTTGCTTCGATGAGCAACTGCAATTATTGCAATTATCCATATAGTTAGAATATTATAAATTTATTTAACATGCTTCGGTAAACCCGGTACGGCTTGGGGCCGACGAATGCCTTGCCATTAATAAATACTGTCGGGGTGCCATAAAAATTGGTCTTTTTTAATTCCGCAAGCTGCTTGTTAACAATCTTCACCGTTGCGGGATCATTCACGCATTCATTTATCTTTTCCGTATCAAAGTCAAAATTATTCAATATCCTATCCATATAGCTCTTTTCGCGAATCTCCACCTTGTCAACAGTAAATAAGTAATCGTTAAAAGCCCAAAATCTATCGCCATACTCTTTATTAACACAATAGCCCACTTCTGATAAATAGCCCACTTCTGACAAATTGTTGGCCTTTTCTTTGGCAGGATAATGAGCGAAAATGTAATTAGTCTTCTTTTCTCGGACTAATCTTTGAATATCCGCATACGCTTTTCTCGTATAGTCGCACTCATAGCAACCTATGAAGACTACGGTATCTTTTGAGCCGACATTTTTCTGCGGAAAGCTAGAAAGATCAACGTCCTTGAGCGTTACATTCTCCTCACTCTTAACTTCTGCGCCGCACGTCTGGTTTATTTCCGTTACTTTATTATTCTCGCCCTTGGGATCGAAAGCGCAAAAGCCGGATTGGTTAAGCCCATTGCAACTGCCATAGAGATAAAAGTTATATCCGCCTCGAACGACATAAAACGTACTTCCAATCATCAAAATGAAAAATATCCATGAAAATAATTCAAAATGCCGATTGGTAATTCTGGCCATAAACTCCGAACGGTTCAAAAGCTTGGCCAAGATCTTACTCTTAATTTTTTCCTTAAAGCCGGTATTGCACGGCCGGAAAGTGACCCGCCGGAATACGCAATCCAATGCCTCCTTGGCCAAGGCACGATGAGTGGCACTGAATATTCCCAATATCGAAAAAACAATTAAAGCTATAATGCATATCATAAATTATTATATTATTTTCATTATCTTATTTAATGCGGCTACGAATAGCTCTACTTCAGCAATGGTGTTATAAAAACATAATGACACTCGGGCGGAATTTTCGATGCTCTTGTCGTTAAACCAAGAATGAACGCAATGTTGTCCGGAACGGATCATTACTCCCGCCATCTCATCAAGCATCAAAGCGATCTGGTGCATATTCTGACCCGGGATGTAAAAATTAATAATTCCTGATCGCAAAGCCGGGTCAGCCGGTCCGATAATTTTTATTCTCTTATGTTTTTCCAACTCTTGCGTGATGAATCGGTTCAATTCCAGTTCCTGTTCTTTAATCATCTCAAAACCGACCGACTCAAGGTATTTAACCGCTTCGCCTAGGCCGATTATTCCGGCATAATCTTGAAGACCAGCCTCGAATTTTTCCGGCGCCGGCAACATCTTGAAATCTTTATAGGTCGTATATTCAACCGTATCACCTCCAACCAAGAAGGAATCCAGCTGTTCAAGCAGTTCCTGCTTGCCATACAATACGCCAGTGCCGGTAGGGCCAAGCATTTTATGTCCTGAAAAAGCAAGGAAATCAACATCCAATTCCCGTACATCAATCCTGCTGTGTGCCATTGCTTGAGCGGCATCGAGCAATACCAGAGCACCATTCTCGTGGGCGATCTTAATTATTTCTTTAGCCGGTACGCTGACTCCGTCCAGATTAGATGTCAAAACCATTGATACTAATTTCGCTCCCACTAGCGAACTACGAAAATTTTCCAAGTTGAACGTATTGTCAGGGTTCGATCGCACTATCACATGACCAACACCTTTTCTTTTGGATAATAACTGCCATGGCACCAAATTGGAGTTGTGCTCTCTGTCAGTTGTTATCACCAAATCACCGGCTTTTAACAACAATGAATTCGCTACCAAATTTATGGCTTCTGTCGTGTTCCTCGTAAAGACGATCTCGTTTTCTTTGGCATTGATAAATCGGGCGATCAACCGCCGAGCTTCTTCGACTTTCTTGGTAGCCATCTCTCCAAGCCCATGTGAACTCCTGCCGGCGCAAGCCGGGTATTCATAATAATACTCGTTCATTGCCTCAACCACCTGCCGGGGCTTCAAGCTCATGCAGGCACTGTCAAAATAGACAATTCGCTTGCCCTTGTAGTCTTTGCTTAGTATCGGGAAATCGTATTTGATTTTTTCTATATCCATAAAATGCATTAAATCGGCCAGCCAGCTAAAACCATTTTAACTGGCTGGCCTTACGCTACTATTGGCCGCAACCACCGCCAGAGCCGCCAGATGAGGCCGCTCCCGCACCGAACCCCGGAGCCGGAGAGTCGCCAGATAATTCAGTTGAACATTCCTTGGGCGGATTATTGAATGCGGAGCAAATCGATTTAAGCAAGCTCTTGCTATCTCGTCCGCTTAGACTTTGCGATCCGTTAATTACCAATGTCGGAGAACCGCCGACTCCGTATTTTTCGTTATCAGCTTTAAATATCTCAAAACCGGCAAACTGACCCTTGAAACCCTCCTTATTATTAAAGTTTTCTATAACCTTATATTCATTATCAGTCTTGGCAATACAACTTTTAAGCTTGTTTCGATCAATCTTAGCGCTACTTAAACAATTCTCAATCCCGCCGTCGCCATCCCTTGTAAAGCAGCTTAGGTATGTTAGATACTTATCGGCTTGTTCCTTCTGGATACAGTACTGGCTCAATTCTTCTCTTAACTCTTTCTCGCCATGCATGGCGTAATCATTAAACTTGATCTTGAAATCAATCTTGTTGCCCAATGTTTTAGCAACTGGAATAATGCCTTTTTCCATCTGCAAACCGTATGGGCAATGACTCATCACAAAAAGTTCAACCTTTGGCTTGTCGGATTTAGATTCGATTGAGTCTGTTGCGGGCTCGGAATTAGAATTCTCTTTTGTTGAGTCATCAGTTTTTGCGGTAGCTCCTCCGGTCACATCCATAACTTGCGGAAAGAACTTCTTTCCATCTTTAGAGATAAGGGATGGAATCTTCTGGCCATTGTAACTTACTTCAAGTTTGTACATCTCGCCCTCCTTGCCAACCACTCTGACCGAAGCTTCGCCCTTTTGGATCAATTCAGAGTTGATGAATGACGTAGCCTTTTCAACTATCTTGCTTTCGGAAAGCCAAGTTGCTTTTTCTTTTTGAGCGTTGGCAGAATAAAGACCAAATCCAGTAAGTCCGGCAATTGCGATACCAGCCACTACTCCAATCAAAGTATTTTTGTTAAATATTGTTTTATCCATAAAAAATTTATTAATATTTAGACCAATAAAAAACCACCAAGAAAAATCAGGCGGCTCTAAAAATCGGCTAATTAATAAATTTTTGGATGCAATACGCCCTTGGCAAAGAGGTCAATCAATCTATTATGCAATGAAGCATAATTTCTTATGATTGATTTGAATTTTAAATTCAATCGCGATAATTGAGGCTTGAAATTCAATAAAAAAGCAGCTACAAGAAACAAGGCTAACGATTGCGAAAAGTTCTGATTATGCCGCATAGTTGCGAGCAGGAAATCCGCTCGTTCCTTAAAATGATCCCTCACATCTTCATTCATGCAATTACCTTGTTGGCACACCTGTTCTTGAGGTGCAAAAAAACAACCATCCGGCATGCATATTTGCTGGCTGGCAAAGACGATCAACAATGACGTTATTATCGACAGTATCGTAAAAAAATATAACTTTCTCATATTTTTATTATACCACAAACGAAATAAGGTGAAAAAGGTAACTACTATTTGCAATAACTCAAAATATCGGACAAAAATGATAAAACATCAAAAGACGACCCTTAAGCCGTCTTTTGATTAATTTAGCACCACAGACGATTTTTGAGGCACTAGAGTCTGCACGATACTAAATTGTATTGGCGGAGAGAGAGGGATTCGAACCCTCGGAGCCCGTGAAGGCTCAACATCTTAGCAGGATGCTCCTTTCAACCACTCAGGCATCTCTCCATTTTTTGCTATTTTTACACAAAAATAACCAAAATACTTGGTTATTGAGCGATATACACATTCTAATATAAAGCACTGCTTTTGTAAACCCTCCTTTTGAGCGCCGACTAACCTCTTATGAGCGCCACGACATCGACCGACCTGGCACCGGCTCGCTTCAAGGCCGAAGCGCAGGCCTCGATAGTTGCCCCGGTCGTAACCACGTCATCAACCAAGATAACTCTCTTGCCTGCAAGACCAGTTCCTGGCTTGACCGAAAAACAGCCGTCGACATTAAGGCAACGAGCCTCCGTTTCCAGCTTGGCCTGAGGCTTGGTCATCTTGTGCCGTTCCAAAATTCCGGCATCATAGCGCCAGCCGAAGCGCCTAGCCAAAGCTTCGGCCAACACTGCCGACTGATTGTAGCCGCGCCAACGCAAACGTTTGGGGTGCAAAGGCACCGGCAAGACCAAGGCGTCGCGAACTAACCCGCCTTGCTCGAATACGAAATCCGTCATCAATTCTTCCAATGTCGGTCCGACCGACTTCACAAAGTCATATTTGAACATTTTTACCAATTTCACCAGCGCATCCTGCCGGTAACTGAAGGCGCACAAAACTTGCCTGGTATGGGCGAACTGAACGCACTGGGCACACTTGCTGCCGTCAACGTTGGGGCGGCCGCAAACCAGGCAATCCTGTTCTGGACGGAACAGCTGCAGCTCGGAGCAAGCACGGCACAGCCACTCGCCTTGGGCGCCGCAAGCGACACAGCGTTTCGGGAAAATAGCGTCAAAAAAACAAGATCCAATGGCTGAAATCTTGTTTTTTACCAGCTTAAGGTGGCCCATCCTATCTGTCCTTCCAATAGGCCTGGTCGACCTTCCATGTGCCCCCTTGTTTTAGCAGGCTGACTTCGATCGACTGGCCGAAACTGACAGGATTGCCAGCCGAACCGACGGTTTCGCGACGCTGTGTCTGGATCAAAACCTTGGCGGTACCCTTCGACTCGTCGAAATCAACCATTTTCTTGGTGACTGCCTTGGTCGTAATGCCATAATACTCTGTGTTGCCCGCTTGTTTCAAAGCTTGGGTCTTGACGAAGTCTTCGGACCAAGTTTTCATCTTGTCGGTCATGAACAGCTTCAAATCTTCCATGTTCTGGAAATTCGAATGGCTGGAATAGCTGCCGAACCGTTCGGCAAAGCTGGCCGCCAACCTCTTGACCCCCTCCTGGTCGAGCTCTTCCTTGGTCACCGGCTTGACCTCAAGGATTTTCGGCGGCTCGACAACGGTCTTGACCGCCGGGGTAGAAGTCGCCCCCTGCTGCTTCGGTACGTCTTGCGGCTTATTGAATTTGAAGAAAAACAGGAAATAGATTATCAAAATCAGAATGATAACTCCTAAACCGATGAAAAAAAATCCTACAAAACGACGATCCATATGTTTGATTGCGCCAAAGCGCGATTATTATAAGTCGATATTCATGTCCTGGGCAGATCCCTGCGCCGTATCGACGCTAGCTGCGAATTCACGCTTCGCCTCCTCTATTTCCAAAAGCTGCTTCGGGTCGGTGGTAATCAGCTGGTCCTCGGTGTATGAAGCTACCACTTTTATGGCCGCGTGCCTAGGCCCGGCAAAGAAGATGCCCTCGCCCACGCCGCACTCCATCAGCAGGTACTTCTCGCCTTCCGTCAGGCTAAAGGTCTTTTGGATCATCTCGATCGAGGCGGGCGACTGCTTCAGGAGCAATTGCAATGAAGAGTTGGTCACGATGGCCTGGCCGTATGGCGAACGCAAAAAGTCGTTGACATCCTGGGTGATCGTCGTGACGCCAAGGTAGTACTTGCGGCAGCGCTTGACCAAGGCAAAAATGAACTTCGCCGAATCTTCATGCTGCATCATCCACCAGGCTTCATCGATCACCAGGATGCGTCGCTTGGTTTCTGAACGGACGATATTCCAGATATAATTGATGATGGTATAGATGGACATCGGGCGCAACTCATCCTCCAAATCGCGGACGGAAAAGCAAATCAGCTGGTTATCCATCTTGACGTTGGTCGGATTGTTCAACAGCCCGGCGAACGTGCCTTCGGTATATTTCTTCAAGCGGACCACAAGGTCGGCTGAACCTTCCATGCCCTCGAGAATGTCCTGGAAATCCTGGAGGATCGGCGCTTCGACCTTTGACAGGTCGGCGTCTGGCGTAATGTCTTTCTTGGCATAGGTTTCCAAAAGGGCGCGATCAATGATCGAATCCTCTTCGTTGGTCAACTGGCCGAGCATGATCTTCAAAAGGCCCTTGACCGTAATGACAGCGCTGCGGATGATGTCCTCAGCCCTTGCATCGCCGCCGATCGAGCGCGGCAAATCGAACGGATTGATTTTATTTTCGCTCGACAACGAGATGTTGATGTATGTGCCTCCGACCGCGTCGGACAAATGCTTGTACTCGTATTCCGGATCGATAATGATAACCTCCGTACCGATCATTAAGCTGCGTAAAATTTCTAATTTGACGGTATAGGATTTTCCAGAACCGGAGGTGGCAAACACCACTGAATTGGCGTTCTGCAAGCTGAAGCGGTCAAATAGGATCAAGCTGTTATTGTGCCTGTTAATGCCGTACAGCACGCCGTTGTCTGTCGTTAATTCCGAAGACATGAACGGAAATGATGAAGCGACCGGAGAAGAGTTCATATTGAAGCAGATGAACAGCTCATCGTTACCCAGCGGCATAGTCGAATTAAAGCCTTGTTCCGCTTGGAAGAAGACTCGGCGGGAATAGACTAGGCGCGATCCGAAAATATTCTCGATCTCATCGGAAAGGTTGTCCAGCTCTTCTTTGGAATCGGCATACAGTGAAACATACAAAGCGAACTGGAAGAATTTCTCGGTTCCCTGAGTCAAGGCGTCGCGCAAGGCCTCAATATCTCTCAAAGCCGTCTCGCGCAACGGATCGCGAGCAGCTCCCTTTTCCGCGTCGGCGATGATCTGAGCCTCCAAGGCGCCCACCTTGTTCTTCAGCTGCTTCAAGACCACTCCGGCAGCTACCGGGTAGAAAAACATGGCGATATCGAAAGTCGAATTCAGGTTGATAATCGGCGAGAACCAGCCCACACTGATATAACGCGGATAATTGATGACGAACAAGGTACGGACGAATTTCTCGCCCAAGCGCAAGTAATCTGAATTGATCTGGAAACTGGCCGGGGCGATAAGGTCACGGATCGAAACGACGCCGCGTCGGAAGGCCTTTTCCTGCTCGATAATGTCGCGAGCCTCCTTGGTTTCCTTGGGGTCCACGACCGGCATGACCGGCTTTTGCGCTGCTGCCTGGCCTGTTGTCTGGGTATTTTGGTTTTTTACATCGTTTAAATTGAACATGTTTATTCGGTTACGCGCAATTTTTTAATATCAACCAGCTTTTCATGTGCGGAAACGACCGGATTGTATGTATTGTAATAAAGCTCGATCAAGCTTTGCGTGTCTAATTCCACTGATTTCAGGCCGATCGAGGCCAAGCCGCTCATGACGTTATCGACTCGGCGAGTAAGCTCGTGGCGGCGGCGCAAGAAAGTCTCTCTCTTCATCTTGACCAGGTTGACCGGCTTGAACGCTTCTTTCATCGAGCTGAAGAAACCTTTCTGCTTATCGGACATCGGATTGAAGGAGACGACCACGTAAAAACGCTTGCTCATAATCTTGCCGATCGAGATCAATTCGCCGATATACTGTATGTAGTCATTGATCTGGATTTTCAAAAGTTCATTAGTCTGCCCTTTTTCTTTCTGTTTCAGGCTGTTCAGGTATTTCTCGATATCGAGTTCGCGCGACTGGATTACGATCTGGACTGGAAAATCGATATTATTCAGGAAGCTGACATAAGACGAGATGACGGCATTCTGCTCGTCCTCGCTCTTGAGTGAGAAATTAATGCTCGAAACCAACAGCACCGAACGCATGGTGCTGTCTTTCATTATCACCGTATCATCGCGGATTTCCGCGATGTCCAGATAATGCTGTGTTGACTTGTTTATTTTTCCGGCGGCTAGCTTATTTTCCATAATGTTTTTATTTTCTGATTTCTCCGCGATATGCACCTTGGGTATCGACGATCAACGACATCTCATCAAGCCTTGAGCCGCCCAAAGTATATTCCTTGACCGGTACCGGCTCAAACCTTTTCAGTGAAGGATCCTCCGCCTCGACCGACGACTCGACATCATCTTCCTTGAGCCAGATCCTGGTCTTGGGGCGCTTGAAGGTCTGGATGATGTTCAGTAGAAAAAAATGAAACGGCCGTCCGTTAATCTTGACGAATGCCAATACCACCATTACCGCGAAAATGATGACCGAAAAAAAGATAAAGGCTGAGAAATCAAAAAGGCGGTAGCACAGGGCGATTATCATGAATGAAGCCAAAATTATGACGAATTGGCGCGTGGTAATCGGCCCGATAATCTTGTCTTCGACATCGATAAACTGCGGTACTGTGAATTGCTGCATATCCTAGAATCTTAAATCTTGATTTAACTTCATTATAGCTTCAAACTCCGCCTGGTTCAAACAATCTTCGTTAGCTTGCGATTTTTGCGCTATGATCTGGTCAATACTGGCGCCTTTGCTCAAGGCGTTCTGGGTCATCGAGATATAAAGCTGGTTCAGCGGGCTCTGCCTCCAGGCCTTTATGCCCTCGAGCTTCTTAGCATACTGCTCTTTTTCCAAAAGAGCTATCTTATCCTTCAGCTTCGCAGTGCTCTCGGAAGCTACCTTGCCCAAACGTCGAAAACTGACCGTATCCATGAAGCGCAGCTCATCGATCGGCCCCATGGTCTTGGGCACGAATTTCACGTCCTGCATCTTTTTCTTGCCTATCGCATCGGAGCTGCGGAAAAACGAGAATGTTTTTTTCGCTGGCTCTGCCGTCAGCTGTGCCGTTTCGGGCTTCGGCGCTTCGACTACCGGGGGCGGCGTGACGGGTGTTGCTGGCGTAATCGGCGCTGCTTGCGGCGCGATCGGCTCAGTCACCGGTTTCGCCGGCTCGCTGGCTGGCACTTGGCTTTGGCGGGCCTCGATGGCCTTGCCCAGATCGTATTCGACATCGCGCGCACCGATCTCTTTCAGCACTGCCATCCGATCAGACGCCAACTTGTCTTCGGGCAGTACGATTTTCTTCGGCTGCTCGATCTTGGCGCCATCGTCCGTTGGTGCGTATTTCTGAGCCAACTGCATAACGCGCTCTATTTCAGCGTTATCAAGGTTCAGTCCGCCCGCCTCGATGGGTTTAAGCATGGCATCCTTGGTCTCGATCTTCTTCCTTATTCCCTTTAAGTAAGTGCTAAGAATCTGCCGGAAACGATCGACTAAGATCTGGCTGGAAAAACTTATCTTGCATTCCTCGATGAGCTTGGCCAGATTCGCTTCCGCTTGGCCATCCTTGGGCTTCTCGATCGTGCCGATCTGTTCCGTCAAGACCTTGATTTCCGTCTCGTCCTCTTCATTGAAAATATCTTCCTGGTTGCTCACCTTAAGATCCAACTGCAAAGTCTTTTCGCGATTAAGCTCCTTCAGCTCCTGGGAAAGCTCAACCACTTCTTCTTCCGCGTGCCCGTGATTGGCTGGCGCGTCAGGAAGATTGTGCTCAATTTCTACCAGCTCCTGTCCTTTTGCGACCGGCGCCGAAGCCTCCGTTTCAAGATATTTCATAGCCGGAGACAGAATCTTGTCCCTCAATGAGGCGGCTACGGCCACAGCCTCGGCTGGGCCCATCTTTAAATCGATCAGCAAATGCTTGTCCAACTCGGACAACTTGATTTCCTTAACCAGGATGCGCATGACCGAGCTGGCCAGATTGACATGATATTGCTCTTCCAGCTTGTCCAAGACAGCCATCGCTTCCGGCGAAGAAGCGGCCTCTTTCACTTCGACGGGCAGCTCGTTGAATTTTCTAAGATAATCAAAACTCATAATTGTTTTATTTATTCAGACTTGCGATTTCCTGCTCCAAAGCCCTGCGCTCAAGGCTGCCGACAGGAAAGGTTTCGGCCATCAATTGCAATTCTTTTCTTCTTGCTTCAGTTGGATTAACAATCGGTTGTGGCATCGGCTCTACATCGACCTTTTCCGACCGGACATTTTGCGGAGACTTGACTAGTAATGGTTTACTGGCATCTATCTTGTTTGTGCCGGCCTTCTTTCTGACAGACTCCAAAAATAAGGGCTCAACAGGAACAATAAACCACTGCTCTGGCGGAACATCTTTCATGCTTTCAGGAAAAAACTTGATATTTCTATACAGCTCCAAAACATCACCCAACAATGTCTTTTGTTCACGATCAAGAATCTTCGCGTTCTCAGAATTGGTAAGATATTGGGTCACTGCCAAATTATTAATATTCCCTCCGCCCTGCTTCTGCATAAAATCTTTCAGCCAATTGGCCACTGTCGGTTGCTCCTGCTTACCATCGATAAGTATGGTTTTTTCTGAGAGCTTTTCTTGGTTTTCAATAATGAACTCGGCTAGCTCATCTTTCAAGGACGGTTCCTTGTTTAACAAATAAACTAAGCCGGCGTTAAGATCAAAAATAGAATTATCATCATTGTTTTGCAGGACATACAACAAGCCATTGGCAAAAAGGCTCCGCGCGACGTTCACCTCCTCATTAATGTCCGTTATTTCATCCTTAATGATTGCCAACTCTTCCATAACTCTCGAGTGCTCGTCTTTCAATTCTTCTTCTAGCTCATTGATGTCAATGGTGTATCTTTGCCAATCGCCCAACCTGGACTTGATTGCTCCCGCAAGAGCAGGAATGCCGACATATCCCGCAACGGGCAAAATGATTGCGCCCCAAAAATCGCTTATAAGCTGCTTTTTCAAAACATCATCCTTGATTCCTAAGAAAACTTCATGGTTATCAATGCTGGCAAAGTTGAAGTCACCCGCAACTGCCAAATAGACCAGTTCGTTTATATCCGTATCAGCAAGTCCGTATCTGGAAGACAAGTCCTTTATTTTAAGGCCCAAAAACTCCGAATCAAAATAAAACTGAGCCTCGGGCGGAAGACTTTCTAACTTTGTCAAAAATTGATTAGCTATATTAGACATAGTTTTGCTTTTATATTCCCAGATCTTTTTTAATACCAGCCGCCTTTGGTGAGCTTGAATTTCGAAGGGCATCAGGCAATACAGCATCATCGGCCGCAATAGCCTCCTTCAAGGCCTGGACTTGCTCAGCCTTGCCCTTTGTCAATATCTCACTAATATCATCGATTGACAGGCCCTTGATGAACTTTTCTTTATCGGTACCGGGCATCGCTTTGCCCTTGCCAAACGCTTTTTCAATATTGGAAATGAAAGCCAGCTTAGTCTTAGCATCATAAAGCTTGGAGTTTTCTAAAGCCCTAAGGACGGCACCTTGCTGATTAGGATTAAGATTTTCCTTCCACTCCTTAATGAACTTGGAATTTTTGATGTTCAAAGCCAAGGAATTGATGGAGTTGGTCAAAGTCTCGACATCCAGGTCCTTCATTGATATGGCTCCGCTAGCCAGGCTGCCACTGATTCGATCCTGGGCCTCCTTGGCTGCAACATCGGTACCTTTGGCAAGTTCGAAATCCTTAGTTGCGGCCAAAAACTTATTCTTGTCTATATTCGCGCTGAAGCGGCTCTCCAGCTTTTTGTCATTCCAAGGCTTAATATCTCCAGTCGAGCCGGGCTTGGCTCCGCCAAGAAGACCGCCCTGTGCCTGAAAATCGTTACGATAACGATTTATCTGTTGCGCATCAACAAGATGGCGGTTCATTGATTCCATCAAGGCAGCCATACGCACGAACGGACTCTTGCTCGAATTGTCCAGTGTCGCCAAAACCTCACCATCACTATCATCTTTCATCTTGTCCTGGGCTTTAGTGACTTGCTCGTTCCTATATTTTGACAAGGAATTGCCATCGACACTTCCGGCATCTTTCAATTTTTTCAGCTTATCAATCGTGCCTGCACCTGCTCCGGCGCCGGCTCCTGCACCAATCGCGCCACCTAAGGCTGCACCCACTGCGGCGCCGCTTACTGTGATTCCACCCAAAGATGCCGTCAAACCGGAATATAACGCCGCTAGACTTGCACCCCCGGTCGCGGCAGCCAAAGCGCCTCCGCCGACGGCCAACCCTGTCTTGAGGTATTTATCAGCCTTCTTTTGCCTGGCTTCGTGCTTGCTAGCCGCAGCCTCTTTGTTGGTGATAGTCTTTTTAAGCTTAGCGACTTCGACATTCTTCAAAATATCCTTCATCTTATCGTCGGTGTATGATCTACCAGTAAGCGTATCGGCCCAGCCG
Source organism: uncultured Gammaproteobacteria bacterium (assembly GCA_964443495.1). GTDB lineage: Bacteria > Patescibacteriota > Patescibacteriia > Patescibacteriales > GWE2-39-37 > JAAXUA01. The sequence continues at coordinate 131,108 of CAYUCS010000001.1, read as the reverse complement.
AACGATGTCTTATCGTAAACCTTGCTTCCAACAACGACCTTGCTCTTACCAAGCTTATCCTTGATGTTTTCCCTATAATAATACCCATTCTCTTCCTGGACTGACTTAAGCTTATCCCTGTCACCGACAACCTCCTTCCTGATTCTAGCCGCTTCATTGCTACCGAACTTGCCCCAATGTTTGCTTACGAATTTGCTCGGTTCGGCAACAAAAGTGCTCTGTATTGCACTAGTCTTGCCTTGCATCCAGGCAACCTGCCCCTGGATACGGTCAGCACGGGCCCCATCTTTGGCCGCGCTTCGCTGTGACAAGTACTCCTTGGCGGCACTGATACGCGTGACATCCTGGAGTCCGCGATTAAACTTATTGCCGGCCCAGACCTGGCCAGTCTTGATCTTGTTCATGCCCCAATTTGCCGCCTTAGCACCGGCTCCACCAACCGACTGAGCAGTCATCAAACCGCCAAGCATCATTCCGAGCATAATGACGAATTTTTGCAACTGACCAGTACAAAACAAACCGCTAATGCCTGCACACACCTCCTTATCGTTAAACGGTTGTCCCATTGTCATCGCGCTGCCCGAAGCAAATGCCAATGCTAGCCACAGGAAAAAGGCCAAGACCGGGCCAACTATCAGTTGTTTTATAAAATCGGTCCAAATTTGTTCCGTATATTTACCGACTGGGGGGAAGGCCCAGCCCAAAAAGACGAAGGGCGACAAAATCGTATAAATCCAAAGCATCACTATGCGGATTACCAAAACTGCTAAAATCACGATTACCATTACTAAGGCAACAGCTGATGCAAAAACAGACAAAATCATGGCAATAACCGTTCCCCATTGCGTTGCTGCGCCTGAATTATCTTTAAGATTGAACTTATACCAATCCTGCACTCTAAATGCATCCATAAACCAGCCACCTCCATTCTTGAAGGCAACAACGAAGGTCAGCATGATAATCTGCGAAAAATCAATCAATAAGCCAAAGATGGTTTTGGAAAAATTAATCAAAATGGCCATGATAATCAACTTGGGCAGCAAACGCTTGGCACTGTAATTCTCCATCCGCAAAATCGTGGCAAATGCGATTATCAAGAAAATCAAAACAAAGAACATATTGCAGAGGTCTCTGACAATTATCCACCCTTCTCTGACTGCCGGCACATTGATAATGTCGCTATACTGGGCAACTTGAACCAACAACGCGGCCATCACCGTTAGAGCAAGACCAAATACAGTAGTAATCATGTAAGCAAAAATACCGACGACCGTCGTTACTGCAACGCCGACGCCACCAAATACTGTCTTGATTGTTTCTTCACCATAGGCAGCATATGACGAATTCGCCACAAGTAAAGACGCAACTATAACTAGCGCGTAAAAAAATGTCCTGCCATTACCCTTCATAAAAGAAGAAATTTTCCTCATGACGTCATGTTAGTTTTTATCAATTCCCATAAAGGCTCAAAGAAAAGTATACCCACTTCCTTAACCGTCTCCCACGAAGGTATATTTATCAACTCCGCCAGCAAATAAAGCCAAAAAATGGAATAAGCGACTGCACCAAATATCAATAAGTCAAAGAAGATTAGTTGCAGGACCTCTGCCCAAAAAGCACCTATGCTTGCCGTCTTTCCGACTGACCCAGCTTTGCCTAACGACCACTCCTCACCTAGCTTGCAAAACATATCCGGACCGAAGACTAACCTTAGGAATACATGGAGATTAATATAAGCCAATCCGAACAAAAAACCGACTATCGTCCCTTCGCTCAGCCATGCTGCCCGTAACGCTCTGGCTGAGGAAGCCTTTATAAATCGTTCTTCTGTCCTAATCCTTGCCCGATCAAGCCTCTCATCCGCAGCGTACTTATACTTTTCTGCCTTTCTTTTTGCCGCTAGCCGTTGGCGCAACGACATTTCCGGCTGCTCAACAACTGGCTCTTCGGACTCGATGCCATTGCGTTCGGCCGCTTGCGCCAGACGCAAATCCAGCGCAGCTTGTTGTTGGTTGATTTCAATCATCTTAATTCGAGAATACCGATATCGCCGGACCCGGCACAACTACGCTCTCAGTTCCCCAGTTATCCATCAAGACTACGGTAGGCTGTATGGGGGCGCAAGGGTTGGCCGCGCATCCCTGGATATCATTATACTCATAACGGTGGGTAACCACATGAGGGTTGTTGGCGTTAGGACGATCACCGAATTCTCCTGTCACGACCGTATCAGGCTTGCCATCGCCCCAAACGATCTTATAGTATACTACCGGCAACTGATTGACATCGACATGCGAGTTAAAGGTTAGAATTACGTTATCGCCCTTGCGCACCACGTTCTTGTCGACTAACACGTTATCGACCACCGGTCGGATGCGGCAATAATCGTTCGAAATGCCCGGATTCCAGGCCGGTCTCGGAGAGCCGCAGAAGCCGGCAGCCGGGTCGTTGTTGATGTCCCAATTCTCTACCGGATTGAAATCCTTCTCGTAGTGCTTGGTTGCCGGATTCCAGATCCAGACGCCGTAATTCTTAGCGAACATGCGCTTGAGGTTTTCCAAAGCGGGGTATGTCTGAGCCGCCGTACGCGCCACCTGCGGCGAGGCGACTGGCCAATCCGGCTGTGGCGTAATGACGCATTCTTCGCCGTATTCGCAAGCATATTCCGGCGGTGTCCAGGTTCTGGCGTTTGGATTGGTCGAAGATGCCGTCGACGGATAGACCATGGCCAAATTATCTGAAGGCCCGCCAGCAGCCGCGGTAGTAATATTGGTTACGCCGATCGAGACGGTGTTGCACGAGGCCGCTCCAACAGGAGCGCTGCACAAGCCCGGGTCGCAATAGGCATTTGCAGCGTTGCGGCAAATTGTCGCGTTGGCCGGAGCCGGAGCCGCTAAGCCCGTAGGTTGCGAAATGCAATTACATGCAGCTGTGCTCTGTGGCGTGCAAGGAAGGCCGGTAGCAATGCGGGTGCACTGGGTGGACATGACATTGGTCGGCACGACTTGTGCTACTTCAGACGCGTAGCAGCGGTTGGGCGTATTATAGGCACCGCCAGAAACCGTAGCAGCAGCACCTAGCGTAGCGCATAAATCAACCGATTCAGTAACGGAATTCAAGGACACGCAGGTTCTGCCACTGTCGGCACAATGGCCGACCTGGGAGCATTTTGCACCCGTACAGCCGTAAGGTGAGCCGGCCCGGACCTGCTGGCTTTCCGGCAGCTTGAAGGAAATCGGCTGTCGGCCAGGCTTGGTGTGGCCATCCCAATCGTAAGGATTATCCAAGGGAGTCGGCGGCACGGCTGATCCGTATGGCGCATCATCCTGCTTGTACTGATAGGCCAGGCCCGGCGGAGAATATCTCGAATCCTCGCCCAAGCGCCCTAGCCAGACTTTATTCTCACCCGTTTCACTGACCGTCTGATAGAATTTTTTGCATGGGAGGAAGTCATACTTATCAGGATCAACTAAGACGCCGTCATTGCCAGCTCCAGCTGCACTCATATCAAGAATCCTGACACTATTATCGATTTCGGTGGTGACGGACCCAGCCAAAGATTGCCACTTGAGCAAGCTGCCATTGAACTGATACCACGCGCCGCCGCCCCACTCATTGTTGGTCTCACCCGCATTACCAACTATGTATTTTCGAGAAGCTGGCAAACAATAAGTGTAATAATGCTGAGTGCAATCCGTATCAAAGAAGCCACAGCTGCAATCCACCATGGCGGTCTGAGTCAGATAGCCTGCCCCGGTCGGACAATACGGCCCGCCAGTAGCAGAAGTGCCATTATAGCCCAAAATGTCGAAACCTGGCACCATACCCCACCCAGTGACCGCGCCAAGAAGTACCGCATTAAAGAAGTTGCCCCAGAAACAGGCCCTAGAAGCAGTCTGATGCAGAACCATTCCAGCAGAGCGCTTCTCGACGTAACGATAATTGCCATCCAGCTCGGCGCAATAATAAGCCGGGAACTTGCCATCATAACCCTTGAAAGTATTTTCTTTGCTGAACGGGTCGCCATTTATCTTGTCAACTGGCCACCAGAGCAAGCAAGCATCGTTGGAGCCCGGATAACGATCCTTCTCCAGACAATATCCATACCAACCGTTGTACCTGACCCCGCTGTTGTCCTGATACTGGCAAGACTTGGCTTCCGACTTCGGGTAAAGCCGGCAAGACTGGCTGACATATTCGTTCGTGCGGTTTTCTAGTACCGGCTTGACTTTGACGTCATCAACGAAGAAATTACCTTCCATGCCCGGATCAGCCTCGAATCTGACTGCTGCCCTTGAACAATTGGCCGGGGCCTGCACTCTTGGTGACATGGCCTGATGCCACAGTTCGCCTGGCAAGATTTGCTTATCGTCCATCTGGATTTCTGCCATAGCGTTATCGATGCAAATAAACCTCATGTGCACACGGTCGGCATTGTCATCGCCCTTCAGCCTGGCGGTGTTCACCTGCGCCTGAAGAATATAAAACTCGCCACCCTTGACGGTAAATGAATTTGAAGTGATTACGTGCCTGACGCCGAGCTTCAGGATGCCGCTGCCTTCCGGCGCGCCGCCGACGCCTTCATTCTGGACGGCAGCAACCGTGTTAATTACCTTGAAAGACTTCTCGTCCCACACATCGTTAGAAAGATGATATTTCCAACCGATCGGATAACCGTTTTCGCCAGCAAGCTCCATGTTGCCATTGTAAACGTTGGCCGAAGCGCCGTACTGGAGCATCGAACCGAATGGGATCTGGGCATCGGTCTGACCGGCCTGATTCTTGCCTACCTTGGCATAGCCACTAATGTTGCCGACCTGGTTGGCGCTCAAGAGGCCGCCGCCAAGATTCGGATAATTGTAGGTCTGATTATTTCTATCCTTGCTGATGGTGCCGTTGCAGCCGCCTTCGAAGCCGAACTGGTTGCATAGTGCGATATCGAGACAGACATTCTTGTCGTTGCCGTCCTGATCTTTCAGGGTAACCGATGATCTGCAAGAAAGCCATTTGTCGCAAATGCGGTCTGGGGCAACCTTGAGCAGGATATTGGAATCTCGCTCGATTCCGACGCTCACGGACGGGCTGCTGCTGCTCGTATCGACATCGTAATTCAAGCTCGTGACCGATGCTCCATCCTGCCCCCGCTTATTGAACAATACGCAACCCTGACTCTGGTCAACCAGGCCGTTGCAGCTGGTGCTGTCGAGATTCTTGTCCACTTGGTAATCGACGGCGGCTTTATACAATCCCAAATCCAAGCCAGTCAATGGACCGGCCGGCACGACACTGATATTGCATCTTATGGAATTGTTAGAATAAAAAGCTAGGCTGGTCTTGGTCGGCGAGACCCCGAGCGTCAAAGTGACTGCTGCTGCAGGAGCATTTAACGAGTTGGTTGCGGCATCCAAAAGGCTGACGTTTGAACCGCCGATAGCCGAGGTGCAGTTGCCGACCGTCACGCTGCTGCCGGCATTACCGGTGCCACTCAGGACATACAATGTATTGGCATCCAGCTTCACCCCCTGAATATTTCCGGGCCAGCCGTCACGGTTAGGCTCATCTCCAAGATTGATGTTCTGCGCGAAATCGTTATTGAATAGCAGGTTCTGGTTGAAACTGCTCTTAGGATCGATGAATTCGGTACAGCCGGACTCTTCTGCCGGGCAGACGCCGACCCAATTTGCCCCGGCAGCATCCCTTGTCGGTTGGGCCGTGCGGAAACCGGTACCGATGCCGAAAGTTTTCGGATTGACTCCGGCATCGTTTGAGCACAATATGTCAGCCGTTTCGGTTTCGCATTTCTGGGGCGAAACGCAATCCTTATCAGTCGAACAAACAGGGCCGGTGGCATTGCAACGTTTCACCTTCTTCTTGTACCAGGCAAAGACGTTTTTCGGACCCGGGCGCCACTCGCAAGTCAGATCTCCAGGATTCTTGAAATAGGTCATGCTATCGCCGGATGCATATTCGTCGCAGCTTAAGCCGGGATAGTCGCACATCGCCTTCTTATAATTATCGGGGTTATTTTTAAGATACACGTCGGAGTGGAGCCGTTCGCCGGAATAATCGTAAGGCTTGCCTAAGCGCTGGCAACCGACATCTTCAGACTGGCACAGCTTCTTCTTGTCATAAACCGCATAAACATAGTTGTCGGCCTGGACCGTCAAGTCATCCTCTGCCCTAGCCGTAACGGCATTATAACTCTCCTGAAGCGGGTTGGTCGAATTGTGAATGTCAACCATCAATTCGCAACCGACCGAACCTTCGCCGCAAAGATAAGAGAACGACCTCAAATAGTGAGTCAGGTTATCCCTGTCCTTATACTCATTGCAACCAAGCATATATAAAGGATAAGGCTTCTTGTTCAAATCCTGATTGCAGGTCTCTGGCGTATTCCAAGAATTCTTGATCAAATAGAAGCGGTTGGATATTTCCGTGAGCTTGATGTTATCAACAAAGAACTCCGCCGGAACATCCGCCTCGATAATCAAGTTCTCTGCCTCGACGACCGTCATCTCAGAAAGGTTAGCCCGATACATCTGCCAATCGGCCGTTAACGCTCCGACGCCGACAAAATCGACATTGGCGGCAGCCGCGTTGGTAAGACGCACCTTGAGATTGACCGGAGTCCGTGTCTTGGCAATCAATGTTATCGCATAAGACCCGCCAACCTGCATGGTTGAAGTCGGCATTTTAAGCACTATGCCCTGATTATTCGCAGCGGTCTGGACATAGATAGAGTGGCCGCCCATGTTGACTGACTCGGGACTGAGCGTCGGTGCCGCTGCGCCATTGAAATTGGTCCAACCCTGCAATGTGCTGTCCTCGAAATCACTATTTGACAAGATCCTTACGCTCTGGCCGGTGTTGCCAGTGTACTCGCGGCAGCCATTCGCGGCAGCCGAACACTGGGTTCCCTGGCCAGGAATGGCCTGATAGACGCAAGCGCCCTGCTGCACGTTCCACGTGCCGCCATTGATGCAGACCGCGCACTCGCCAGTCGCGGCGTTCCAATTCCTGTCAGCACCGACGCACGCGCCAGCGACTGTGATGGAAGGGTCGATATTGACTTCTGTGCGGCGATAAGGATGGCAATTGGCGTCCTCGCTGATAGTCTGGCTATAGAGATGGTAGGATTTTACACCGGCCGTATTATAATATTCGCGGCAATCAGGATTATAGCCCGGGTCAGTCTGCTTCAGTTGGTATATCCGTTCATTACACTTGGCAACTTCCTGCAAACGATCGCCAGTTATGGCCGGGTCACCCATGTAATCAGCCACATTCGGCGTAACCGGGTTACCATCGAGGTCGAGCGGACCCCACGGGTGAGCGTCGGTATCAGCCTTCAAAGATACGACCTTCAACTGGAAGCCAGTCTCGTTCGAGCCTTCCCAAGTATAAAACTGCGTGCCGCCGGAAGTAATGCACTGACGCAGATATGAATAATATTCGGTCGCCTCGGCACCGCTCCCAAGTTTGTCCAGATTAGTAAACTGGTCGCAGCCATTGGTTTCAGCACTGCAGGCCTTGGCCGTCTTCGGAATGAAATAATCCGGCCGCAATGAATCGAAAGTGGTCTGAGACTGCAGATAGGTATCAAAGCCGACGCATTCGGCCACGCAGTAGTCTGCTGGCTTGACTTTGCCTGGAACGGGCATATCCCCGCTGACCGGAGTATACAGCTCGCAACCGACCTCCTCGAATTTGCAGCTTCTGGCAAAATCTTTGCACTCCGCCGGATCAGCCACGCCATCGCAGCCAAGGTAGCTCGGTGCGTATTTCTCGTGTACTAAGCCGGTCGTACCGTACTCGCTATACGGCGTAGCGCCGATGCTCTTTTCGATCTTTACCGCATCAATCAAGCAGCTCGAGCCGCCAGGGGTGTTGAATTGGAAATCAAAGGCTGGACCGGAACTCATGAAGACATGGGAAAGTGAATTCAATGTCCACGTGCCGGCCGACTCGATCGAAACAGACTCGGTATTGGCGCCGTCCATCAAAGAAACCGTGCTGCCAGCCGGACAGTTTTTGGAGTACAGGGAAATCGTATACGACTCGCCTTCTATATTATACTCGCCGCCGACATAAGTTAACCCCGGGCCGGCAGAAAAATTCTTTGTCAATACGCCAGGCGTGAGCTGTAAGCTGCTGAAGCCGGAAAAAGCATCGGAGGTGGTCGCACCCAGGGCGGCCCAAGCGCCAGTGGCCAAATCGTCTTCAAAGCTGGAATTCAACAGCAGGTTAGCGCCCGTGCCCTCTTTCGTCCTGATGAAAGAGGTACAACCTTCGGCCTTCTGATCGCAGCTGCCGGCATCGCGATCCAAAAAGACCTTATTGCCGGTAGAAGTGGCGGTACAGGCATACTTGCCGGTTGCGAAGTTGTAAGCTGTACAGTAATCGGTACAGCCGGCATTGTCCACGGAGCATCCGCTATAATCAAGGGTATTTTTCAAATAAGAAACCGAGGCTCCGCTCTCACTCTTGAAAGTTTGGCAGGTGTTATACAATGGTTCGCAGGATTCGGAATTGAATTTCCACTTGCGGCGCTCTTCGGTGCAATAGCCGTAATATTCGCAAGAGCCATCCGCCTTTTCCTTGATGCAAGACTGCTCGTCGGCGCAATACTTGTCTCCCCTGACCAGAGTCGCTTCATCATCGGAGATGTTTTCCGGTCCTGGTCCCTCGCGACGGCAATAATTCAATGGTGATTTCAAAAGCCAATTCGGATCCACCAGGCCTTGGCACCAGGCAGCATAGTATCCAGGATATTCGTCATTCTGATCGAAGCACGCCACTAAATCACCCAGGGATTTCGGTCCTACACCATTAGGCTTTGTCGGATCGAGATTGTCACGGATATACTGGGCGGCAATTTCCCAGCCGACGGGCAAGATGCGGAATTTGCGCAAGATTATCAGAGATCGATATGGATAAGCGTCCGTATAGCGCGGCTCGACGCCATCGCTCGAGAAGCCGACAATCTTCTCCCCGTTAAGATAGCCGAGCTTGATGGCTTCGGCCACGGTTTTCTTGTCCAGGATTCCCTGCTTGAATTTATCATCGATGACGCAATTGGTCGGACCGGCCTTGTCCGGCTTGGGACAGGAGCTTAATTCTGACAAGATGTTGTAATCGCCTCGGACATTGAACTGAGGTTCTCCGATCTTGCGAAGCTGATTTTTCGTGGCGGCGATACCTCCGCCGATAGTGGCATCCGGACCGGCCTTGAAGTTGCTGATAAGGCTGTTCCAGTTGCCGTAGCCGGAAGAGTAGTTCTTGCCGCCCAGCTTTTTCATCAATTCGTTGAAGGCGGTTATGGCCAATTGGTTAATAAAGACATTTGCAGCATCTACTAGCGCATAGCCGGTATACTGCGTGATCGCATTGGCCTTCATGCCGGCATCAAGGTAATTCTTGCGCTCGACTTCTGATTTGGCTGGCAAACCAAGCGATTCGCCGATCTTGCTTGTTCCTTGATTGATATACCCCTGGCCCTCTTGGCGGGTCAGTAATTTCGAATATTTATCTTCATTGATCTGCTGGAACATGCCGGTCTGCAAAGAAAACGCTACTCCGAAATCATTGTTTGTAGGATCGAAGGACGACTGTATCTTGTCCATGAAATCCTCGCTGGAAAGTTCGTTCTCCCAGTTGCTGACCAATTTAGAAAAGGTACAGGCTGGCGCGGATGGTTTGACCGACTGCACCAGTCCCAAGCCGATCTTCATTTGCAGAGCGAAGTTCGGCTTACAGAGATTGAACTTGGCATAACCGTTCTGTTTGCCAAGCTGCTCGACAAAAGTGCCAGCTGCGTTGTCGGCTACATTGGTCAGATAGGCGCCCCATCCTTCGGTATAAAATAATGGTTTTTGGCCATTGCCGCCGGATCCGAGCCAGGTGGCGGTGTCCATTGCAATGGTATTCAAAGCGTTTCGCACTGCGGAGCCAAGCGCTTTCGAGCCGCCAGCCACGACCACCTCGTTCCACAAATCTTCCCGAGCCCAATCCTTGAGCTTGCTCGCGTAATCCTTCAAAGTGCCCCAAATAGAAGTCTGCTTCTGCTCCTCTTGCTTTTTGTACAGTTGCGCGTAAGAACTTAGAGCCGACTGATCGGAAGTTTTAATATCAAAAGGATTGGAAACCGGAGTAACCCAAGGCATGCTTGCCGGAAAAGACTCGCCCGCGGCATCGGCTCTACCGACTCCAAACATCAGGCCAAGAGATCCGGAAATTAAAACGACGGCCAACACCGAAATTGATGCTTTTATAAATTTTGCCTTAAACCATTTGTACATATATTTTGCTTATCAATTTACCGTTATTGGCTATTGAGAGACTTCTTATAGCTGCTCACCAGGTCCTCGTCGCTCAGCTGGTCAAGCAATTTGGGGTCGGCCCCTGATTTGAGCAAAGCCTGGCGCAAAGCGCTAGCGCTCATCTTGCCTTCAAGCATGTTTTTCATGTCCTGCTCCGAAAGGCCGCCGGCAGATGAATCAGTCTGGGATGCGGGCGTAGCGGTTTTTGCAGCTGGGGAAGACGTGGCCGCATCGCTGATGATGGCGGCGGAGGTGGTGCCATTTTCCGCGCCGCTGGTCGTGGGGGCGCCGCACTTATTACCTTCAGGGCAATTAGGGTCAGTGCCAGCCCTAACCTCGGCGCCGTCGTTAATATTGTCACCGTCAGTATCTTCAAGATATGGCGACGTTCCATAGGCCCCGGTTTCATCCACGTCCAAAAGTCCGTCCTTGTCCGTGTCGGCCTGCTCGGAAAGCTGATTGTCGACAGCTGGGGCATTTTCGGAAGTACCGCTATTTTTGGGACGGAAAGGCTGGTAAATCCCCTGTCGCAGCTGTGCCGCCCAAAGGCCGATCATTGATAAACCGATCAATAGCAAAACAGCCAGAAATAATTTCTGGTTCTTATTGATACTTGGACGAGCTGCCTGCGCCGGCTCTTGCGGCCCAGACTCTTGATTGTTGACCTCCTTAGAGTCCTCAAGCATGGGGGAAATATTTATGCACTTATTATAACACAAGGCAACAAAAAGCTCCAAGAGCTTTTTAAAAAAACGTCTACCGGCAGGCAGGGCTAAAGTTTAGCGACTAAAGATTATAAAAATTGCTATTAGCCGATACTTTCAAACCATAAACCGTACAACCTCAGCCACTGTTCAAGCGACAAGGCTTCCGCCCTGACCTTATTGTCAAGGCCGGCTTGTTCGATTTTTGCCTGGGCCTCGGCCACCGTTACATGAAAACCGGCCGCCAGATTATTCTTAAGCATTTTTCGTTTTGCGCTAAAGCCGAACTTAGCCAAACGGAAAAACTTTTTTTCATCAAGGTTCGCCAATCCCCTTGTTGCACGCTCTTGTTCGCCATAAGTCCTGATCTTGATTATGGCGCTATCCACCTTGGGGGCTGGCCAGAACGATTCAGGCGGAACATTAGCGATTATTTCAGCATCGGCGTAAAACTGGACCGACAAGGCCAATAGGCTCATGTTTCCTGCCTTGGCCACGATACGCTCGGCCACTTCTTTTTGTATCAATACAGACATCAAGGCCGGGCGATGGCCGCTCGTCAAGAATTTACGTAAAAAAAACGAGGTTATATTATAAGGCAGGTTGGCCGCCACTTTATAACGGGTCGAACTGCCCAGATTCAAAGATAGTTTTGTCACGTCTTCATTGACTATGGCCACATTGGATATTTTTTTGCTTAACATGGCCATTTTCAAAAAATCAGCCAGTTTCTCGTCGATCTCCACCGCCACTACCTGCTTAGCTTTTTGCGCCAGCTTGGCGGTCAAAAAGCCCAAGCCGGGCCCGACCTCCAGAATTACGTCATCCTTGTTCACCTCCGCGGCCTCGACGACTTTATCGTATATTTCTTCTTTTATTAAAAAATTCTGCCCCTTGGAATGGGCAGGCTTAATGCCGTAGGTTTGGCATAATTCTTGGGTTTGCTTAAGCAGGTCGGCCATGGATTAAAGCCAATTGAATAAACGGCCGAAAGCATCGGCCAGACGCTGCATCCTGCTAGCTGCCATGCCAGGGATACCGACTACCATCGGCATGACATTGCTAATGCCGCCGGCGATGATATCGGTCCCCATCATCGGAATCGTGCCGCCGCCTTTGTACATGAACCCGGCCGGAACGCACATGAACATCGTGCCCTGCTGGCCGGTAAAGTTTATCTGGGTCGATCCTTCGCAAGAAGCATCGCATAACGCGCAGCAGCATTTGCCCATACAGCTGCGCGTGCAGCCCATCTGGACATAGGAAATCTTGCCGGCATCCTGCCACGGCAAACCGCCGGTAGCATTGGCCACCTGCTTGAATTCCCTTAATTGGACCAGGCCGAATACCGCGAATGCTGCACCGCTGACGACGAGGGCTGATATCGACCAGAATGCGATCTTTTTATATGGCAGCTTCATAAATATCATTCTATGGTTTATAATTCAATTATACCAAATATCCCATGAATAACCAGCACCGCAAATCACTCATTCTCTCGTTGGCGGCCGCAGCGGCCGTTTGCGGCTTTGCCGCCAAAGCTGCCGAGCCGCTAGCTCTCAGGCTGGCCGGACGGATATTGTTGCAAGTCGAAAGCAAGGGCGAGGCCTGGTATGTCAACCCGCTCGACCAGAAACGCAGCTATTTGGGGCGGCCGGCCGATGCCCTGTCCGTTATGAAACGCCTTGGCGCTGGCGTGACCAACGCCGACCTTTACCAACTGCCCGTCGGATTAATCTCTGTAAGCGGCAAGGACACCGATAACGATGGCCTTAACGACGACCTGGAAGAGGCCCTTGGAACGAGCATCCTCAATGCCGACACCGACAAAGACAGCTTTTCCGACAAAACTGAGCTGCAAAAACAGTTCAATCCCTTCGGTTGGGGCAGATTATCCATGAACTCGAGCCTGTCTGAACGAGTCAAGGGCAAGATCCTTTTGCAAGTCGAAAGCAAGGGCCAGGCTTGGTACATCAATCCGCTCGACCGCAAGCGCTATTACTTAGGTTCTCCGGCCACGGCTTTGGCGGTTATGCGGCAACTCGGTCTTGGCATCTCGGATTCCAACCTGGAAAACATCACTATCGACTACTCGTACCTTGCAACCAACCCCGATCAGCCCGCCACGACCACCGAATCCGTCCTGGATGGGGCGGCTGATGCGATCCGGGCGAACGACACCGGAAAGGCGCTGTCCTTTTTCACTCCCTCCATGCATGGCCAGATTTCTTACACCATCGGATTCTTGAAAAGCGACGGGCGCCTGACTTTCGCCAACATGCTCTCCGGTGCCAGGCTGACCAACTCGACAGCAACCCAAAAAATATACTCAACTGACGTATTTTTCTCGCTCGGGGGTTACAAAGTTACGATCAACTTCCACTTGGAAAAACAACCCGACGGCCGCTGGCTTATCAGCAAGATTTAGCCCTAAAAAACATCCGCCAAGGCGGATGTTTTTATTTTATGCTACTACGATATTTACTAGCTTGTCCCGGACGTAGATGACTTTTTTGACTTCCTTGCCCTCGAGCCACTTCATGATCGCCTGGTTGCTTTCAGCCAAGGCCCTGGCAGCCGCTTCATCAAGGCCAGCTTCGGCATCGATCATGTCCCTGACCTTGCCATTGACCTGAAGTACCAGCTTTATCGTCTTGTCCTTGGTCTTTTCCAAGTCATACTCAGGCCAAGACTCGAACATGATACTTTTCTCATTGCCCAAAAGCTGCCACAACTCCTCAGTCAGGTGCGGCGCAAAAGGGTTTAATAGGATGATGAACGATGAATACTGACCTTTAGTGATGCTTGGCCGTTTTTCAAATTCATTCAAAAGGATCATTAGCGCGGCAATGGCCGTATTGAATTTAAAAGTCTCTATATCCTCGGTTACTTTCTTAATTGTTTTATGCATTAACACATCCGATTCATTCATTGTTACCGATTCATCATCGACGAGCTTCTCTTGAAGCTGCCACGTCCTATCAAGGAATCTGGTTATGCCGACAATGCCCTGGGTGTTCCAAGGCTTCATTTCCTCAAGCGGCCCCATGAACATCTCGTACATGCGCAGCGCATCCGCGCCGACCTGGGCCACCACCTCATCAGGATTGACGACATTGCCCTTGGACTTGCTCATCTTGTTGCCGTCGGCACCCAGGATGATGCCCTGATGCCTGAGCTTCAAGAACGGCTCGTTAAAATCGACAATGCCTAATTTTTGCAGGACTTTGGTAAAGAAACGAGCATACAGCAAATGAAGCACGGTGTGCTCGGCCCCGCCGAGATAGACATCGACTGGCATCCATCGCTTGATCGCTTTATCACTGGCAAAAACTCCATCATTCTTCGGGTCAGCATAACGCAAATAGTACCAAGATGAGCAGACGAAGGTATCCATGGTGTCTGATTCGCGCCTGGCCTTTGCGCCGCAATTCGGGCAAGCTACGTCATGGAAAGCCTTGGAACCGACCAGCGGCGATTCGCCAGTCGGCTTGAAATCGACATCCGTCGGCAGGACGACCGGCAAATCCTTTTCAGGCACCGGCACGGCACCGCAAGCATCGCAATATATGATCGGGATCGGGGCACCCCAATAACGCTGGCGGCTGATCAGCCAGTCGCGCAGCTTGTAATTGATCTTGATGCCGCCGTTGCCAGTTTCGGCCAACCAGGCAGACAGCTTTTTTCTAGCCTCAGCGGATGACAGCCCGTCGTAAGCTCCTGAATTGGTCAGCGTCCCGTCATCGGTAAAAGCCGCCTCGGAATCCGTCCGGCCCTCTCCCGAAGCAATCACTTCGATTATTTCTAAGCCGTATTTTTTGGCAAACTCCCAATCGCGCTCGTCATGCGCCGGCACGGCCATGACGGCACCGGTGCCATAATTTCCCAAGACATAATCAGCCACAAACACCGGCACTTCCTCATTGTTAAAAGGATTGATGGCGGTCACCCCCTCAAGCCTGACGCCAGTCTTATCCTTGGCTTCCATGCGATCCAAGTCAGTCTTGGCACGAGCCGCTTCCAGATAATCAGCCACTTCCTGCCCGTTACCGATAACATCATTCAATTGGCCGACCGATGGATGCTCGGGCGCCACAACCACATAGGTGCAGCCGAAAATTGTATCGACGCGCGTCGTAAACACTTTGATCTTCAATTCACTATCCTTGATTTTGAAATCTATTTCCGCACCTTCGGAGCGGCCGATCCAGTTCTTCTGCGCTGCCTTGGTCGATTCCGGCCAATCGACGTCGTCCAAGCCGGAAATCAAGCCTTTGATCGTTTTGTCGCCAGCTTCCTGGTCTTCGATAAAGTCGGAAATCTTGAAGAACCATTGCTCCAGATCTTTCTGCACCACGATGCTGCCGCAACGATCACAAACCCCGCCCTCTGCTTGTTCATTAGCCAGAACCGTCTGGCAGCTGTCGCACCAGTTGACCTTAGCCTTTTTCTTATAGGCCAAGCCGTTCTTGTAGAATTGCAAAAATAGCCACTGGGTCCATTTGTAATACGCTGGCTCCGATGAATTTATCTCCCTGGACCAATCGTAGGAAAAACCCAGCGAATTGATCTGCTTTATGAACGTGGCAATCGACTGCTTTGTCGTTTCGGTCGGATGCACGCCGGTCTTGATGGCATAATTCTCTGCAGGCAAACCGAAAGCGTCCCAGCCTTGGGGGTGCAACACATTAAAGCCCTTCAGGCGGCAATAACGGGAATAGATATCAGTAGCAGTATAGGACTCGACATGGCCGATATGCAGGCCGGCGCCGGAAGGGTATGGAAACATGTCCAGAATATACTTTTTTGGCTTTGCTTCATCGCTTGAAGCAGCAAAGAGTCCGTTTTCCAGCCAATATTTCTGCCATTTGGCTTCATTTTCAGTAAAGTTATACTTTTCCATATTATTTTTAGGCTAATTTAAGCAAATATAATTACTAGATTATTTTACCCCTATTACGAAAATAGTCAAACCCATTACTTCGAACGCTTTATGATCAATTTTTGCAGCGCCTTGACCGAAGATCCGGCGACACGCATTTTCGGCCTTCCCCTTTTCATGCGCCGAGCGGCGCGACGTGCGAGCCGGTTTTCGGCCGCATCATGATTTTGTTTGCTCATGATTAATATGGTATAATAAAAACACTTTTTATCCAAATGGCATTACCTGACACCCAATCACAAGCCATCATTAAAAAACCCTGGCCGTTGCGCTGGTGGGCCATCTTATTGTGGATTTTTCTTGCGCTGGTCATAACCATCTTTACGGCCGCATTTTTCGCCGCCAAGAATTACGCCAGCCAGCAGCTTTCAACCGTGGCCTCGGGCCGCAACTACGCTGACACTGAAGGCAAGGACAACTACTGGTTCGGCACCAGCTCCCCCAAGATAACCATCGTGGAGTTCAGCGACTTCTCCTGCCCCAATTCAAAATCAAGCTTCTCCAAAATCCGCTCGCTCGGCGCCAAATACCCGGACGACATCAAAGTCGTCTTCCGAGACTATCCCAACATCAGCGAACAATCTTTAGAGCTGTCTTTGGCTGCTAGGTGCGCCGGACAGCAAGGCAAATTCTGGGCGATGCACGACAAACTTTTCCAGAACCAAGGGAAAATCGCAACCACCTCTGACATCGTAAAATTAGCGGAACAAGTCGGCGTCAAGACCTTTGGCTTCACCAAGTGCCTGGCCAGCCAAGCCGAGCAATACAAGATCCTGGCCAACCTGGAGTATGCCGAAAAGATCGGCGTCAAAGGCACCCCGACTTGGCTGATCAACGGCACCAAGGTGGATGGCGACCTGCCGCTTGATATCTGGCAGCGGATAATCGATGACTTAATCAAAAAATGAACTTGACGGCTATGAGCAAAAAAATAATCATCATGGTAAACGGCTTGATGTTCTTGGCAGGCTTATTCTTTTTTATCGGCGTGGGTGGCACTGCGTTAGCGACCGAGGTCAAGTTCACGCCGCAAGTACAGGTTCCGGGGCAACCGGCTCAAATCGACTTCACCAATGTCACGAACACCCGTCCGATTGCAGAGTATATCAAAACCTTTTTCAAATACCTTTCCGGCGTTGCCGGCATCCTGGCTACGGTATTCATGATGATCGGCGGTCTGCTCTGGCTGACCGCCGCTGGCAGCCCGGACAAGATCGCTACCGCCAAATCTTTCGTCACATCTTCGATAACCGGCCTGCTCCTGGCTTTCGGCGCATACATCTTATTAGCAACCATAAACACTGATTTGGTCAACCTTAAAACCAGAGAAATTACACAAATAAAAAAAGCTCCGACCAGCACATACACTGATACATCAGTAATAAACGGCTGTGAACAGCTTGACAAAACAGACTGTGAGGCTGATGCGAAATGCATTTGGCTTGGAACCGACTGTCTGGCAACCGCAAGCACCAAGGCCAACTGCTCATTTTATAATACAAAAGCCCTTTGCGACAACGTTGTGAGATGTAGGTGGAATATCTCCAGCCTAAAATGCGAAGAAAACACTAGTATCGCGGAGAAGTGCGGCGTTACCAGGGATGAATATTTGGCTAATTCGACTGGACTAACCTGCTGTAAAAGTTCAACTGGTGACTTTAGATACGCCAGAGTATCCGTAAACCGATCTTGTCTCGAAATTTGCGGATCAGGATGGCAAAAATATGAATTTATTTCAGAACCCAACTGTCGTAGTGTTCTTGGGTACGGACCTTAAAATACCGCCATGAAAAAAATATTAACAATATTTCTTTTTTCTTTCGCCCTCACTTTTTTACCCAACCAAGCTTCAATAGCCTCCGATTCCGGCATGCCAACAATCAAGAATCCTACCGACAGCTTGCAGGTAAAAATACCGGGTATGAAACGCCTGAGCGAACCGGCGCAATGCGGCGACAAGATGTGCAATAACTGGATTTGGGAATATATCGCCAGTCTTTATAACTACGCAGTTGCAGTCGTTGGAATCATTGCCACTGTTACCATGATGTTTGGAGGACTGCTGTGGCTGACTTCGGCAGGCAACGCTACGCGTATTTCTGAGGCTAAAGCATGGATAACAGGTAGTATTACAGGGCTAGTTCTCATGCTGGCGTCATATACCGTACTTAACCAAATAAACCCCGACTTAACCAACGGCAGCACCCTTCAAATCACAATGATTGAAAAGTATAACCTTGGGGACACCGAGGATGCGATGGATGTCAATTCACCCTTCATTGCCTCTTCCGCAAAATTACTACAGAGCGGCTCCATTAAAGATATTGTCGCTTCAGCCGTTGGCAATGTAACTTACGGCCTTAACTCAACCATCAAGCCAGGCGACTGCTTTGGCAAAGGCGGACAAGGGCCTAATGGCACTGTCTGTTTCGACTGCTCTGGCTTTGCAGCCTACGTGCTAAAAAGCAGCAAGAATATAACCATTGACGGCGGAACAGCCAATATTTTCAAAAATTCCCAAACGAGAACATATGATTCGGCCTCATTGGCTTCACTTCCTGAAGGAACGCTTGTGGGTTGGAGGGCTGGCGATAGCGGCAAATCATATGGCCACGTCTTTATAGCTCTGGGCAACGGCCAATTTGCAGACTCGCATGGCGATAAGGCAAGGACGCCGGGAAAAGCGATCGGCATATACACCGCCGACCAAATAAATAAAAAATACGGCTCCAACGGCCTGCGGGTAAGGCAATACGGCTCATGATTTACTTCACCGCTTACGCTAACCAAAAATTCGATATCCTGCAAAAACATAAGGTCTATGTCATCAAAGAACAGATCCAGGATGTCGTCCTGTCTCCCGACAAAGTGGCCAAGAAGGGCAAATATTTTTCCGCCACCAAAGATGATTGGCGAGTAATCTACCAGAAGCAGGCAGAGGTCGTCCGCATCCTCACCTTTTTCCCGGTAAAAGCCTGACCAAAAACATGCAATACGATACTGAATCAAATATCGCCTGGTGGGAGCTGGCTGCCGATCCTATCGCCCAGACCAAAGAGTTCGGCAATCTCATCATCCACTTCTCCGCCCTGGGCAAACCGGTCCTGATCGAGATGCTCAACGCCTCGAAGTTTCTCGGCGATTTCGAAAAGGCAGGTGCCAGCCCGAAGCTAAAAAAACTGCTTTCGACACTCGATACTCAATAAATCAAAAGGCCCCCGAAGAATCGGGGGCCTTTTGATTTAGTATCTTAAGGAGCAAAAAACTATTGCTTGTGCTTATAACCGGTACCTGCCGGAATCAAGCGGCCGATAATGACATTCTCTTTCAAGCCCTCGAGATTATCGATCTTACCGGTAACCGCGGCTTCGATCAAGACCTTGGCAGTCTCCTGGAACGAAGCGGCTGACAGGAAGCTATCGGTCGAAAGCGAAGTCTTGGTCATGCCCAAGAGGAGCTCGTCGCCCTTGGCCGCAGCCTTGCCCTCGGTCTCGGTCGCCTCGTTGGCGCGATCGAAGATCGATTTCTCGACCACTTCGCCTGGCAGCAATTCAGTCTCGCCGGCATCCTGGACGAATACGCGGGAGAACATCTGGCGGGCGATGATTTCGACGTGCTTATCATTCAACGGCTGGCCCTGTGAAGAGTAGACGGATTGGATTTCGCGGATGATATACTTCTGGGTCTCGATGCGGTTGCGCAGCTGGTAGAGCTGCTGCAAATCGATGTTGCCCTCGGTCAGCTGGTCGCCGCGCTTCACTTCCTGGTCGTTCTTGACCCAGACATTATAGCCCTTCGGGATGATATACTCTTTGACCTTATCTACTTCGCTAGTCACCTTGACAGCCTTATCCTCGATCTTGACGGTGCCGCTCTGCTTGGCGGTCATGACAACATCGCCGACGGCGAAGAGCTCGTCACCCTTATGTACGGTCTGGCCTTCCTTGACCAGAACTTTGGCCACGACCTTCTTGGCTTCCTTCTTGTTCTCAGCCGCGTCAGCGAAGAGGTACTTCTCCGACTCGTGGCCGCGGTGGTAGATCTTCAGGATCTTGACCTGCGGATTCGAGACCAAGACGGTCTTGCCGTGCTCATCCTGGATTTCACGCTGGGCAGTCTCGATCTTTACGATGCCATCGACATCAGAAATGAAGGCCTTGCGCTTCGGACTGCGGCACTCGAAAATTTCTTCGACTCGAGGCAAACCTTGGGTGATATCTTCAAGACCAGCCACACCGCCGGTGTGGAAGGTTCTCATGGTCAGCTGGGTACCAGGCTCGCCGATGGACTGGGCGGCAATGATGCCGACAGCCGTGCCCATCTTGACCGGCTGGTTATAGGCCAAATCGTAGCCATAGCATTTGGCACAGATGCCCTTATGCAGCTTGCAGCTCAAAACTGATCGGATATTGGCCTCCTCGATCAATTCTCCCTTGAGTTCGTCGGCCTCGGCTTCCGTCACCAAGGTGTCGGCTGGCAGCAAGACTTTGCCGTCAGCATTCTTGAGATCAGCAGCCAAAAAGCGGCCGACAATGCGCTTCAAGAGGTCGTGTCCGGACTCTTCGCTCTCTTTCTTGGTATAGATGATGCCCTTAGTATCGCCGCAATCATCGGACATGATGACGACATCCTGGGAAACATCGACCAAACGGCGGGTCAGATAACCGGCGTTGGCGGTACGCAAAGCGGTATCGGACAAACCTTTACGCACACCATGGGTGGAAATGAAGTATTCCAAGACTCCGAAGCCTTTGTTGAAGTTACCACGGACCGGCAACTCGATGATGTCGCCGGAAGGAGAGGTCACCAAACCTTTCATACCGATGATCTGGGTCAGCTGCGCCCATGAACCGCGAGCGCCGGATTCGATCATGGAATAAACCGGGCCGTCGACCGGCAAGCCGGTCTTACAGAGATCGGTAATCTTCTCCTTGACGTCGGTCCAGGTCTCGATGACTTTGCCGTAGCGTTCGCTATCGGTCAACAAGCCTTCCTCGTATTGCTCCTGGATACGGTCAACCTTGTCATTGGCCTCGTTGATCATCTGCTCGCGTTCGGTAAAGTCAGGCAAGTCGCCCATGCCCCAGGACAGGCCGGATTTGGTGATATATTTTAACGTGACATGCTTCAATTCATCGACGAAGCGCACGGTGCGCTCCTCGCCGTAATGGCGCAAGCAGTCCTTGATCAAGTTCTTAAGCTTGCTCTTGCCGACCACCGCGTTGACAAACTGCAATTTCTCCGGCAGGACGTCGTTGAAAAGCAGGCGGCCGATAGTGGTGCGGGTCATCTCGCCGTTGACGCGGACACGGATCAGGTCGTGCATCTTCAGCTCGCCCAAGCTGTATGCCAACTCGGCCTCAAGCGGCGACGAGAAGGCCTTGAGGAACTTGTCTTCCTTTTCTTCGCCCTTGATGACGGTCATGTAGAAAGCGCCCCAAACGATATCCTGGGCCGGTGCGACGATCGGATCGCCGGTAGCCGGCTTCAAAAGGTTATGCGATGCGAGCATCAAGTCGCGAGCCTCGGCCACCGCCTCCTTGGTCAGCGGCACGTGGACGGCCATCTGGTCACCGTCGAAGTCGGCGTTGAAAGCGGTACAGACCAACGGATGGATCTGCAAGGCCTTGCCCTCGATCAAGATCGGCTTGAAGGCCTGGATACCCAGGCGATGCAGGGTCGGGGCGCGGTTGAGGAAGACATAGGCATCTGTAATGATATTTTCCAAAATATCCCAGACTTCGTCATGACCGGCTTCGATATAGCGGGAAGCGCTGCGGACGTTATGCACTATCTCCTTCTTGATCAATTGGCTGATGATGAACGGCTTGAACAATTCGATAGCCATGGTCTTCGGCAGGCCGCACTGGTCGAGATGCAGATTAGGGTTGACCACGATAACGGAACGGCCGGAGTAGTCGATACGCTTGCCGAGCAAGTTCTGGCGGAAGCGGCCCTGTTTGCCCTTGAGCGAATCGGCCAAAGACTTGAGCATGCGTTTCTGTCCGGTCGAGGCGACCACGGTCTTGCCGTGGCGGGCCGAATTATCGATCAAGGCATCGACCGCTTCCTGCAACATGCGCTTCTCGTTGCGGCAGATGACTTCCGGAGCGGACAAGTCGATCAATTGCTTCAAGCGGTTGTTGCGGTTGATGACGCGGCGATAGAGGTCGTTCAGGTCGGAAGTGGCGAAACGGCCTCCGTCGAGCGGAACCATCGGACGCAGATCCGGCGGGATGACCGGGATAACGGTCATGACCATCCATTCCGGCCGCAGGTCGTTGGCTTGCAAGCTCTTCAAAAGCTTCAAGCGGCGGACCAGGCGGGATTTCTTGGTCTCGTTGGCCTCGAGCATTTCCTGCTCCAATTTTTCGATGGATTCGGCCAAGTCGATGCCGGCCAGCAGGCGACGGATCGCTTCGGCGCCGATACCAGCCTCGAAGATATGGCCATATTTCAAGCTCAGATTCTGATAAGTGCTCTCCGAAATGATGGCGAAAGGCTTCAATTCCTTCAATTCCTTCTGGGCCTGCTCAAAAGCCTGGTTCAAGGCTTCGATCTTCTCGTCGCGGATCTTGGTCAAGGAATCGATCTCCTCGCTGATTTCCTGGTCGATTTCCAATTCGGTCTTGCCCTGCGAAAGCAGCTTGGCCTTGCGGTTCTTGATCTCGTTGACCTGGTTGGTGAACTCCGATTCCAAGGACTTCTTCTTCGATTTGAATTCCTGTTTGATCTGCTCGATCGTCGCTTCCTTCAGCTCTTCATTCACATCCATGATGATGAAGCTGGCGAAATAGACCACCTTCTCCAAGGCCTGCATCGATAGGTCGAAAATCAAGCCGATCTTCGAGGAGATGCCGCGCAGAAACCAGATATGGGTCACCGGCGCCTGCAGGGTGATGTGGCCCATGCGTTCGCGGCGGACAATCGAGCGGGTGACTTCGACGCCGCACTTGTCGCAAACGATGCCCTTGTAGCGGATCTTCTTGTAACGTCCGCAATAGCACTCCCAGTCTTTGGACGGACCGAAGATGCGCTCGCAGAAAAGGCCGTCCTTTTCCGGTTTCTGCGTCCTGTAGTTGATCGTTTCCGGCCGAGTCACTTCGCCATGGGACCAAGTCGTGATCGCGTCCGGAGAAGCGAGCTTGAGCTTGATCGCATCGAAGTCGGTCGTTTTGATAGGATTAAGCATAGTATGTCGAGTGTTATTATTAATTAATCTAGATCTTCCGGTTTTTCTTCCTTTTCCGTCTTTGCTTCCGCTTCGATCGCTGCGGCCTCGACAGCGGCCAAACGGTCATATTCTTCCTCAGCTTCCGCAGTCGTGCCCTCGCCGATCAATTCGACATCCAGAGCCAAGCCCTTGAGCTCGCGCACCAAGACGTTGAACGATTCTGGCACGTTCAATTTGCGGATGGTCTCGCCCTTGATGATGGATTCATACGCCTTGGAACGGCCTGGTACGTCGTCGGATTTGATGGTCAGAATCTCCTGCAAAGTATGAGCGGCACCGTAAGCCTCCAAGGCCCAGACTTCCATTTCACCGAAACGCTGGCCGCCGAACTGCGCCTTGCCGCCCAACGGCTGCTGGGTGATCAAGGAGTACGGACCGATAGAGCGCTGGTGGATCTTGTCCTCGACCATATGGTTGAGTTTAAGCATATATTTATAGCCGACTGTGACCTTGTTGTCATATGGCTGTCCTGTCTTGCCGTCGTACAGGGTGACTTTGCCGTCGATCGGCAAGCCAGCCTTGGCCAGTTCCTCGCGGATCTGGTCCTGGGTCACGCCGTTCAAGGCCGGGGTCACCGCCTTATAGCCGAGCTTGGTGGCCGCGAAACCGAGATGGGTTTCGAGCAGCTGGCCCAAGTTCATACGGGAAACGATACCCAGCGGCGACAAGATGATGTCAACCGGGGTGCCGTCCTCGAGGTAAGGCATATCTTCGATGGAAACGATGCGTGAAATGACGCCCTTGTTGCCATGACGTCCGGCCATCTTGTCGCCTGATTGGATCTTGCGCAAGTTAGCGACCGAGACTTGGATCGACTGGATGACGCCGGTCGCCAGTTTGTCGCCGTCCTCGCGGGAAAAGACCTTGATATCGACGACTTTTCCGTGTTCACCGTGCTCGAGATAGAGCGATGAATCGCGAACGTCTTTGGCTTTTTCGCCGAAGATGGCACGAAGCAATTTCTCTTCTGCCGACAATTCGGTCTCGCCCTTGGGCGTGATCTTGCCGACCAGGATGTCGCCAGATGAAACCTCGGCGCCGATGCGGATGATACCGCGATCGTCCAGGTCCTTCAATTTTTCCTCACCGATGTTCGGGATATCGCGAGTCACGACTTCCGGACCAAGCTTGGTGTCGCGGACATCGATAGTATAATCTTCGATATGGATAGAGGAGAAAACATCTCCGCTTACCATGCGCTCGGAAATGATGATTGCGTCTTCATAGTTGAAGCCCTCCCAAGACATGAAAGCCACCAAGGCGTTGCGACCCAGGGCCAATTCGCCCTGATCGATGGCCGGACCGTCGGTCAGGACCTGTCCGGCTGCAATCTTGTCGCCCTTACGGACGATCGGACGCTGGTTGATGCAAGTCGAAGCGTTGGAGCGCAGGAACTTGACCAGCGGATACTGCGTCACCTTGCCGTGCTCGTCCTTGACCGAGATGGAACCGCCATCGACTTTGACGACCGTACCGTCCTCTTCAGCGACGACGACCTGGCCGGAGTTGATAGCAGCGGTAGCCTCGGCGCCGGTGCCGACGACCGGAGACTGCGGCATGACCAATGGCACGGCCTGGCGTTGCATGTTCGTACCCATCAAGGCGCGCTGTCCATCGTCGTGTTCCATGAATGGGATCAACGAAGTGGCGATGGAGATGATCTGGTTCGGGGCGACGCCGATGAAGTCGATCTTGGTGATGTCGTCGGCAGTCGGATTGCCATAGCGGCGGACTTCGAAGCGTTCCACCAAAAAGTGGCCGTTCGAGTCGAGCGGAGCGGTAAATGAAGTGGTGATATACTTCTCTTCTTCGAAAGCGTCGAGCCAGACGATCTCGTTGGTCACGGCCGGCTTGATCGGAATCAAGACATGATGGCTGACCTTTTCATTGATCGATTTGGCCTTGGCCTCATCGATCCTCTCGCCTGCCTTGACGACCAGCTTGTTCTTGTCATCAAAAATGTCTTCACGAGCGATCTTGCCGACCATGATTTTCGGATCGTTGGCGATATCGTGCAAGACGCGGCGATACGGGGTTTCGATGAAACCATAGCTGTTCAGGCGGGCATAGCTGGCCATGTGGCCGACCAAGCCGATATTCGGACCTTCAGGAGTGGCGATCGGGCAGATACGGCCGTAGTGGGTAGCGTGCACATCACGGACATCGAAGCCGGCACGTTCGCGGGTCAGGCCGCCCGGGCCCATAGCGGACAAGCGGCGCTTGTTCTCGAGCTCAGCCAACGGGTTGGTCTGATCCATGAATTGCGACAGCTGGGAAGACATGAAGAATTCCTTGACCACACTGATGACCGGGCGGGCATTGATCAGCTTGTTCGGGGTCAGGGTGTCCATGTCCATGGTGGACATGCGATCCTTGATGATGCGCTCCATGCGGGCCAAACCGACACGGAACTTGTTCTGGATCAATTCGCCGATCGCGCGGACGCGACGGTTGCCCAAGTGATCGATATCATCTTCCTTGTCCTGGGTGATATTCAGACGGATGACTTCCTTGACGATCTCGACCAAGTCCTCGCGGCGCAGAATGCGGGTTTCCTTGTTGTTAGGGATATCGAAAGCGAATTTGCGATTCAATTTATAGCGGCCGACACGATCGAAGTCATAACGGTCGAAACGGAAAAACATCGAATGGATCAATTGGCGAGCATTCTCAGTAGTGGCCAGATCGCCTGGGCGGATGCGCTTATAGACCTCCTTCAAGCCCTCGGCCTCGCTCTTGGCGATATCCTTGGAGATAGTAGCGTCGATATATTCCTGCCCTCCGGTCGGCAAATTCTTGAACAGTTCGAGTATTTCCTCGTCAGTGCCGTAGCCGAAAGAGCGCAGCAAGGAGGACACGGCCACCTTGCGCTTGCGGTCGATGCGCACCCAGATTACGCCATTGACATCAGTCTCGATTTCCAGCCAAGCGCCGCGATTAGGAATGACCTTGGCTCCGTAATAT
This sequence comes from uncultured Gammaproteobacteria bacterium, assembly GCA_964443495.1. Lineage (GTDB taxonomy): Bacteria > Patescibacteriota > Patescibacteriia > Patescibacteriales > GWE2-39-37 > JAAXUA01. The sequence goes on along the minus strand of CAYUCS010000001.1, from coordinate 104,945 downwards.
TTCTTACCCTTGATGAACTCCGAAGAGAAGATGACGCCGGCCGAACGGATCAGCTGGGAAACGACGACGCGCTCGATGCCGTTGATGATGAAAGTTCCGCGCTTGGTCATCAATGGGAAATCGCCCAAAAAGACTTCTTGGGAAGTAGTGTGATTAGTCTTCTTGTTAACTAGGCGGACCTTGACGCGCAAGGGCGCTTCATAAGAAATATTCTTGGCACGGCTCTCAACCTCGTTGAATTTGCACTCGTCCAGGTAGAATTCATCGAAATACAACTCAAGGTCGCGGCCGATAAAATCGGTGACCGGGGAGATTTCGTCAAAAAGATCAGGCAGACCTTCTTTCAGGAACCAGTCATATGAGTCCTTTTGGATCTCGATCAAATCAGGCATCGGCAACGCTTCACGGTAACCCTCGAAGTGTTTGCGCAGGCCGAGACTCACTGGTCTCGCTTCGGTAGTTTTATTGGACATAAAAAAATCTCAAGTTTAGTTACTCTTGAGTTATATTAATTGGTATTTAATTTACCTTGGGAAGATAGCCACTCTATTTTTAGAAATTTAACGCACGGGGAGAAAATTTTTAAATATTCGGCCTTCGCATGCAAGCCGATAATTATCTAACTTTAGCACAATAAAAAGGGAGAGGCAGTCGGTCAAAAAAATAAAAAAACGGTATTCGATATCACAACGCTGTGACAGTGTTCCGTTTTCTCTGTAAAACTTCCAAGTAGTTTTAAATGTTAAGTATTTTGATGCTTTATTATCTTAACAACCTTGGCCTAAGTTGTCAAGAGTAGATGCAAAAAAAATAAAACCTGGCAAGATTTGCCATATTTTATTTAAAATTAGCAAATTTTTATACTTCACAGCACTCCGCCATCTTGGTGTCCGGCCACACTTTTCCACTTTGTGTACACCTGTCAAATTTTCAAGGCTAAAACCCGATAATGAAGCAAAAATATTGCGGCTTTATTCGGCTTTCGTCCTTAGCCTTTAAGGCCTGCCGGCGGACAGCCTTTTCAGCTCTTCCCTCACCACTTTCCGGTCATCCCAGGGCTCGATTTTGCCATGCGGTCCGGCGATGCCTTGTTCAGAGCCCTTTCCGGTGACCAATACGATATCATTTTCTTGCGCCAGGCTGAGCGCCTTGGCAATCGCTTGGCGGCGGTCCATTATCTTGAACAGGTTTTCATTCATTACCTTGCCCGCTTTTTCAGCGCCCACCACCACCTGGTCGGCGATAATTTCCGGATTCTCATCATAAGGGTCCTCGTTGGTCACGATAACCGCATCGGCCTGCTCGCCGGCTATCCGTCCGAGAATCGGCCGCCTTGAAGTGTCACGTCCGCCTCCAGCGGAACCTAGGACGTGGATCTTGCGCTGGTGCGGAATGGATTCGATAGCTTTATACAGCTTGCTGACTGCGTTGGGCTCAAAGGCGTAATCGACTATCACGGCGAAGTCCTGGCCGGCATCAATTCGCTCAAGCCGCCCTGGCACGCCGTTGATAGTTTCAATGGCTGCCCTGATCCGGCCGAGCTCTTTGCCCTGATCCATGGCTACAGCGATTGCCGTCATGGCATTGGTGGCATTGAACTCGCCCAATAATTTCAAGCGGAACTTAGCGTCATTGACTGAAAAAGAGATGCCTGCCTGCGAACTGGCGATGTGGCCATATGACAAAGCGGTCAATTCCCGGCTGGAAGAATAGTTGCGCTGGCTGAAGCCCCATTTACTTTCCGACCAGAACTGGCCGAAGTAATCGACGTGCTCATCGTCAAGATTCAGGATGATCGTTTTCTTGACTCGTTGGAGATCAAGTTTCTTCATGGAAGACTCAGCGAGGCTGACATGCTTCTGATCGTCTATATATTTGGTCTTGCAGCTTTTCAAGTGAGCGAATAACTGGCCCTTGGCGTTCTTGTAGTTCTCAAAGCCGCCGTGGGATTCGATGTGCTCCGGGTAAAGACCGGTAAAGACCAGGATGTCATAATTGATGAAGCGGTGGCGGAATTGGCGAATACCCTCCGAGGTCGTTTCGACAATCGCGTACTGGCAGCCGTTCTCCACCATCTTTGCCAAGATAGCTTGAGTAAAGAAGCGTCCGGGCATGGTCATCTTTTTGTCATTGAGCCACTCACGCTGGCCGTCGTTGAACATGGCGGTCGAGGTGTAGCCGACTTTGTAGCCCAAAGCCGCGAGAGTCTTGGCGATCAAGAAAGTGCTGGTCGTCTTGCCGGTGGTGCCGGTGACGCCGATGACGATCAGCTTGTTCGACGGCGCACGATATACGACCGAAGCCAGCCAGCTCATTACGTAGTGATAGCTCGGCTGAAGACTTTTAAAGAGTTTCTTAGGGATTAGACGCTTAATGATATTTAAAAGGGTATTCATGTTTATATTTTTTCTTAATTTTCAATGATCAATTTACAATTTTCAATAAATGAATCAATGGCTCAATTTATAAAATTGAAAGCTCATTGAAAATTGATAATTGTAAATTGAAAATTGCGCTAAAAGCTTCGGCGCACCTGCCTGACCATCTTATAGATCGCGTACCAGCCTTGGTCGAACACCAGATCGAAAGTCCCCGGATACTCGACCGGGACGCCGCCGAACCCCTGCTTGAACTTGGTTACGCCCGGCCATTTCTTCTCATCCGCGCCATGGAGATCATAATATTTCATTCCAGCCTCCTTGGCCATCAATATGGTCTGCCACTGCAACGCGTAAGGCGCCATGACATTGCGCTCATCATTGGCCGAGCCTCCATGGAGATAGGTGGCAGTGTCGCCGAAGAACGAAACGATGCTGGTGGCGATCGGCTTGCCTCGGTATTCGGCGAAAAGCAGCTTCAAGAAATCCGACGGCAGCTCCAACATCTCCTGATAATAACTTCGGCCGTGCGGCCTGAAGTTATCGCGTCCGGTCGTCTGATCAAGCAGCGCCCAGAATTCTTCGAAACGCACCTTGCCGCCTTCGACAACCTTGATTCCCTTCTTCTCTGCCAACTTGATGTTGTACCTGGTCTTCTGATGCATATTTTTCAGGATGTCCTCCGGTTCGCAGGAAATATCCACGATCAAAGTCTTGCTGGGCTGCACGTCGGTCGTCTTGAAGAAGGGGCGGTTGCCAGCTAGGCGCTGCATTTCGGTGTGATAATCGAAATACGGATCGAAACGCATGAACATCACCAACTCATCCTTGGCGATACGCTCGATTTCGGCATAGAGCAAGCGCGCCGCCTCCTCATGCCAGACGGCATCAGCGAAAATCGGGCCGCGCCCGCAATAAAAATAACTCTTGCCCATCGGCAGATCCTTCTTGATGACTTTAGCTGAAGCCAAAAGCTGCCCTCCGTCCTCGACTGCGATACGCCAGACGTTGCCGCTGACATTCTTTTGGAACTCGCCCCATTCCCACGACTGGATGAATTGGCTATTTTTCTGCGAACCGACAAAATCATCAAGCTGTTTTTTGTCCGTGATGTGGATTATGTTCATATGTTTGATTTATTTTCCTAAAGTTTTCAGGGCGGCCCTGATGCGTTCGCTAGAATTCTTCAATGACGGATCGATGTCGCGCAAGGCTTCACGCGCTTGCTGCAAGCTGTAGCCGAGCGCCATCAAGGCGTCGATCTCGTCCGACTGTGCCAGCCCGGCGGCAGCGCCGCCACCGGCAACCATATCTCCGGTTCCGATAGAAACCACTTTGTCACGAAGCTCGAGCACGATGCGCTCGGCCGTCTTGCGCCCGATGCCTGAAACCTTGGTCAGGATCGATGAGTCGCCTCGGGCAATCGTCACCTTAAGCTCTTCGGTCGTGGCAACCGACAAGATGCCTAAAGCCGACTTCGGCCCGACCCCGGAAATGGACAAAAGCAGCTCGAACATCTCCAATTCTTCCAGGTTCTTGAAGCCGTACAGATCAAGCGCATCTTCCTTGATGTATTGATGAGTGTAAAGCTCTACGGCCTGACCGACAACGAACTCTGTGAACAACGTCTGATTGACGAACACCTGGTAGCCGACATCATGGACCACGATGATGAAATAATTCTTATGCTTTGCTTTAAGTTGTCCTTTGAGGTAGGAAATCATTTTTCATGTAGCTTGCAGCATGTACCATGTAACAAGAAGCCTCCGAAGATGCTACATGTTACATGCTACATGTTACATAAACCTTATTTTTCTCCGTAAAACGCTAAATTCAGGAACTTCTCGTCCCAGATCCAGCAGCACCATCCGCCCCTGTCCTCCATGAGCCGATTCTAGCGACTCCCCTGTTTCAGCATCAATAATCTTGCCCACCTTTTTCCTTATTATATCATAACCGGGCAAAAGCACCTCAATCTGATCGCCGACTCGTAAGGCATTGTGTACTTTGACCAAAGTAAGCCCATTTTTCTCGCCAGCGACCTGCCCGCAGAACTCCCAGGCGCACTCGTTATGAGAATTCGACAGATTCTGCGCGCTCCGGCCCTCGCCGAACATGAAGCCTTCGGTATAGCCCCGATGGACCAGTTTTTCTTCTAACTCCTTGAACAGCTTTTTCGATATCGATCGTTGCGCCTTATCATCCGATTTGCCATCCGACAATTCATCAATCGCCTTGCGGTAAGCTCCGACGACGGCCGCAAGATAATAAGCGCTCTTGGCACGGCCCTCTATCTTCAACGAATCCAGACCGCTGGCCATCAATTCCGGCATGCGCTTCATCAGGCACATGTCATTGGAGTTAAGGATATAGGAGCCGTGTTTCTCTTCCACCAATTCGAACTCCGCTTGATGGCCGTCCGGCTTGATGGCGATGCTTTGCGCGTCATAATTCCAACGGCATGGCTGGACGCAGTCGCCCAGGTTGCCGCTGCGATCGACCAAGAATTTCGACAGGAAGCAGCGGCCGGAATAGGCCATGCACATGGCGCCATGGACAAAGGTCTCCAGCTCCAATTTCGGCACGGCCTTCTTGATCGATAAGATGTCTTGATAGGCGACCTCGCGTCCCAAGATGACGCGCTTCACGCCGCTTCTGAACCAAAAATCAGCGGCTGATGAATTGGTGCAATTCGCCTGGGTCGAAAGATGGATCTCCGCTTCCGGCCAGTGTTTTTTGATCAGGCTGATGACACCGGGGTCGGACACGATCAAAGCGTCGGGCTTGATTCTTTTCAACTCTTTCAGATACGCCGGCAGCTTGGCCAAGTGCTCGTTATGAGCGAAGATGTTGATCGTCACATAAACTTTCTTCCCTCGCTCACGCGCATAGCCGACCGCCTCTTCCAGGCTGGCCAACGTGAAGTCATTGATGCGCGTACGCAAAGAGAAATCGGGGATACCGGCATAAACAGCATCCGCCCCGAAAGCGAACGCCGTCTTCATTTTCTCGATATTGCCAGCCGGTGCCAGCAGTTCCGGCTTCTTATTTTTCTTCATCCTGTTTTTCTAATTCTTCTAGCTTGACCTTCGCCCGCACGCAGCAATCGGCTTGCGATTTCAAGATGGTCTTGACCACGTCATCCAGCGGGTTGTTCCGCTTTTTCGGTTTCAATTTTTCCTGCAGTTCCTTATTGCTCATGCTTCATTTCTTAATTTCATAACCCTCGAAATAATCGTCATCTTCCGCTAATATTTTGGCCACTTTATATTTGCCTTTGGTGAATATCTTGCCACCCTCCACGAAATGGGTCACTTCGGTCACCACCACGCTCGCCTTGGGACGCGACAACTGCTCGCCGCCCTTGGTTTCACGCAAAGGCAACTCCCCGAAAAGCCAGTATAACCGTTGGTCGGATTTCAAGAAATCGTAAACAGCACCCTCGGCCAGCTGCTCGGGCAAACATTCTGCTTCAAGGCGCCGGCCAGCCCGATATTCGCTGATATCGCGCAAGCAAAGATCCGGATTGAATTCTACTTTGATTCCCATATTTTATGCTTGATAAAAAGCGACGTATGACTGGTAGGCCGAATAGATATCCGCCTTCGAGGCGATCTCCATCGGGGCATGCATGTTCATCAAAGCTACGCCGATATCGATCACATCCATATTGCGCTCAGCCAAAAATTTGGCGATTGTGCCGCCACCACCCTCGTCGACTTTGCCTAATCCAGCCGTCTGCCAAATCACCTTGTTCTTGTTGAAAATCGTACGCAACCTCTGAACGAACTCGGCGCTGGCCTCGGTCGTGCCGTATTTGCCGCCGTGGCCGGTGTACCGCTCGATGGCGACGCCGCAGCCTATCTTGGCCACGTTCATCGGATCGTGGACGCTCTTGTAATCAGGGTCAAAGCCGGCCGTGACGTCGCTTGAAAGCGCTTCGCTTTTTTCCATGACCTGATAGACCTCGCGCATCGTGCCCTTCTTGCCGGTCTTTTCCAAAAGCTCAGCAATCAAGCTTTCGATGAAAATCGACTTGGCTCCGGTCGTACCGTCGGAACCGATCTCTTCGCGATCGACCCACAGGCAGACTTGGGTACGCTTGCCCGGCTTGCTCTTGAGCAAAGCGGCAAGCGACGAATAGGCACACACCCGGTCATCCTGACCGAAGGCGGCCACGAACGAACGGTCAAAGCCCAAGTCGCGCGCCTTAGCCTCAGGCATGGCCTCGATCTCGGCGCTGAAGAAATCCTCGCCGATGATGCCGTATTCCTTATTCAGATATTCCATGATGGCTAATTTTACTTTGGCCTTGACCTTATCATCTTTGACTGGCAATGAACCGACCAGGATATTCAACTCTTCACCAACGATCGCTTCGTCCATAGTCTTCTTAGCTTGGCTGCGTCCGAGGTGCGGCAAGAGGTCAGTAATCATGAAGATCGGGTCGCTCTCTTTTTCGCCGATCTTGATCTCAACTTTCTTTCCACTGGCCAGGACGACCGTGCCGTGTAAAGCCAAGGGCGTGGTCGGCCAATGATATTTCTTGATGCCTCCGTAATAATGCGTCTTGAAGAAAGCCATCTGCTCATCTTCGTATAACGGATTAACCTTGAGATCCAGATGCGGCGAATCGATGTGGGACATCACCAGGCTGAAACCGTCTTCAACCATGTCCTTGCCCACAACTACTAGCGCCAGCGTCTTGTTCTTGTTAACGGCATAGACCTTGTCGCCAGCCTTCAACTTGCCAGCCTTGCCCAACGATTTGAAGCCTGACTTTTCAGCCAAACGGATGCCAGCCTCGACCGACTCGCGCGCCGTCTTGGCTTCGTCCAAGAACTTCTTGTACCCCTCAGAAAAATCCATCGCGGCCTTGGCCTGTTTCTCGTCCCAAACTTCCCAAGCATTGCGCTTTTCAAAGAATAATTCCTTCTCTAATTTTTGATAATCTATTTTCGCCATATGTTTTTCATTAATTATTTATATAGACAAGATGACAAGAGCAATGACGCCGAAAACGACGCCGACAATCTGGGTTGTCGTAAGCGTTTCCTTGAATATCACCAATCCGATGAACAGAAAAAACGTTATAGATAATATGCTCCAGATCAAGGAGGTTAGCACCAAGCCCTTTTTAAGCAGGGTCGGCAAATAAAAGAACCCAGACAAGAAATAGCCGAACACTGCCACGGCATAAAAAGACGACTTCTGATTGAGCGACCAATATTTGCCATAATAGTCACCGAGTGCCACCCCGGCCGCACTTAAGACGAGCAATATCTGCCAGGGAATTTTCGATAGATTATCAATGATTGCTTGCATGCTTATTTCGTTGACTGGCCGCGCAAGGCCGCGATGCGCTCCTCGACCGGCGGGTGGGTCATGAATAATTTCGAAAACCAGCCGATAGCCGCTTCGCCTTTAAGCGGGGTAACGATGTACATATGAGCCGTGGCGCGGTTAGCTACTTCGAGCGGCTCCTGATCGGCAGAAATCTTCTCCAGCGCGCGTGCCAAACCTTCTGGGTAGCGTGTCAGCAAAGCGCCGTCGGCGTCAGCTAAAAACTCGCGCTTGCGCGAGATGGCGAACTGCATCATATAGGCGAAAATCGGGGCCAGGATCGACAGGACGATTGCCAGGACGGTGATAATCAAAGTAATGCGGCCGTCGCGGTTATCGCTGTCGGATTTGCTGTGGCCGAAAAACGACCAGTGGCGGAACCAGTCGGCCAGAAGTACGACCACGCCGACCAGGACGGTCACGACGGTCGAAATCAAGATGTCGCGATTGCCGATGTGCGATAGCTCGTGAGCGATGACGCCCTCGAGCTCGGCCTTGTCCAGCTTCTGCAAAAGGCCGATGGTCACGGCCACGACGGCATGCTCCGGATCGCGGCCGGTGGCGAAGGCGTTCGGTGCCGTGTCGTCGATGACATAGATTTTAGGCACCGGCAAACCGGCGGTAATACAGAGGTTCTCGACGATATGGTAGAGCTCGCGGTTGGAGTCGTGATCGATTTCCTTGGCGCCGCTCATCGCTAAGACGATCTTGTCGCTCCACCAATAGCTGACGAATGATGAAATGACGCTGAAGGCGACCGCGACATAGAGGATGATCGAATCGTTCATGGCCTGGCTGAAGACGAAGCCGACCAGCATGATGAAGACGAAGAAGCCGGTCATCAAGAACCAAGTCTTGCGCGTATTCGAATCAGCATTATTATAGATTGTTGGCATATATTTGATTTAATTATTTCTTACCAGCTGCCGCCTCCGCCTCCACCGAAGCCGCCTCCGGATGAACCGCCGCCGGACAAGCCGCTGTGCCCGCTCGGAGCGGTGCCAGATGAGGCCAAACTGCCGCTAAAGGAGGAAAGACTATGGGCGAACACGATCGGTGTGAATGGATGGACCGGATCATTGTACCAGGATGGATTCTCTCGATAAATGCCCTCGAACTTCTTGGCCCATTGGTCGGTCACGTTCAAAGCGATCGCGTATGGCAGGAGTTTCTCGAATTGGGCCGGATCCTTTTCCGGCGCGTTATGGAATTCTAAGCGGTCCTTTTCCGCCACCGAAAGATACATCTTAAGCCCGAGCAAGTGTTCCTTGGCTTCTACGCCCGCCAAGGTCTTCACTGGCATGAAGTAGCCGAAAGCCATCACGATGATGCCGGCCGGCAACAGACCGAACAAGCCGATGAAGATGCCCAGGAGCATCAAGCCGCCCGTGCCCATATATTTGTTTCTGATCTTCTCCGGGTTCGCCGGATAAAAGCCGAGTCCTGTCACTTCCTCGTTCACATCTTTGTCCAAGGCGTCGATCTCTGAAATGCGCTTTCCGGCCAAACTGCTCAGTTTTACCGAATCTCCGTCCCTGAACAAGAGCTGCATCAATGACTGCTGGTATTTTTTCAAGCCGGCATCTTCGGGCTTCAATCTGACCAGCTCGAAATCCTCTTCGGTAACGAACAGCTTCGTGCTCTCCAGACGATTTATTTTCAAATATCCTTTTACCGCCAGATTGATAATCTCACCTGAATAAGCGTCCATGGTGGTGGCATCGTCGACAATCACGCCGACCAAAGCCGGGCTGATGCTGTTCGGAGCATCATACTGAGGAATTATGGTCCCTACCTTCGGGTCGCGACCGAAACGGCGCCAGCGTCGATACATTACCACGAAAGCGACAATCGGCATCAACGCGTTGATGAAGATATAGATGATAATCAAGGCTCCGAAAAGCCCAAACTGTCCCGACTCTGATCCCGAGACAGGCTCGGCGTGGACGACCAACCCCTTCGGGAAGCCGACTACGGCCGTCATGCCCTGTCCGGCCAAAAGACTAGCGCTGGAATAATCAGCCACCCCTGCAGCTGTCCTCGAGTCGCATTTATCCTTGCTGCCGGATTTGCCGTAATAGCAGTAGGTTGACAGCGAGCTCGTCGCTGTCGCCGGGGACACCGATATCTTCGCCCGCGCCAGGCCGATCGGTACCTGCCATTCGTTGCCGGTCACGTTCCAATACAATTCGTCATGGTCATCGAAGTAATTGATCGCTCCATTGACGCTATAACGGATACGATAAGTCTTCAGGCCGGTTACGGTCAGATTAGGATCGCCGATCTTAATCTTCTTGATGCTGCCGGACCGGGTTTCAGAAAACATCTGTGCCAAACCCTTCTCGTCGGTTACTGACACTCGATATATCTCGATCGACCTGCCGCCTTTGTCTGTCTTGTATGAAACCGGGATATCGCGATATATGCCGTGCTTGAAAGCCGTGCCGAAATCGTAAACGATCTCCTCGACGATATCGAGGCTCGCGTCCTTATTTATGGTTATATCCGAACTGAATGACTTTATCTGCTCGCTGGCAGAAACGTGGCTCGCTGGCAGAAAAAAAATCGCTGCCGCCAATAGCGTCATCAGGCCGAACTTGATGGTAGGTCGCATAAGGTTCGAAGATAATTGTTACGCTCCGGCGCCCGTAAAACCAGGCGCCGTCAGCCTGACAACTACGCTAGAATTTGACTTGGATATTCTCCTTTTCTTCAGCCGCTGCTTCGAAGAATTCGCGGGCAGTGAACCCGAGCTTCTGGGCGAACAGGTTGGTCGGGAAGACCTGGATCTTGGTGTTGAGGTCGCGGACGTTGCCGTTGTAGAAGCGGCGGGAGGCCTGGACCTTGTCCTCGGTGTCAGTCAGCTCGCGCTGCAGCTCGAGGAAATTCTGGTTCGCTTTCAGGTCCGGATAATTCTCAGACAAGGCGAACAGGCTCTTCAAGGTGCCAGACAGGGCATTCTCCGCCTCGGCCAGCTGCTTGGAGCTGCCGCCGGACATGGCCTGCAAGGCGACGTTGCGCGCTTCGATCACCTTCTGCAAAGTACCCTGCTCATGTGCGGCATAGCCTTTGACGGTTTCGACCAGATTCGGGATCAGGTCGTGGCGGCGCTTCAGCTGCACGTCGATGTCGCTCCAGGCTTCATCGGTACGGTTCTTCAGGCGGATAAGCCCGTTGTACACGGCAATCAGATAGAAGGCGGCTAGCGCCACGATGCCGAGCACGATCCAAAGTGCTGTCATATATTTGCTTTTAATGGCTGTCGTTGCTTGCCGCAATCGCCAGCCAGTTAGTAAGATTATTTGATTTTAAAAATTACATCTGCCTTCGTTCCTCTGGCTCGGTTGGCATAATAACCGGTAATCAGCGCAACGACCGCGAACAGGCCGGACTCGTTCTGATGTTCGCGAAGAAGAGCTTCGGGCCTGATTTCACGCGGCACTTCGACGCTCAATCTTTCTGGCGCTTCGATCCTGGACTTAGCGTGGATCACGACGACTGGACCATTAACGCCATCGACTTCAGCAATCGCGTCTCCCGGACGAGCAAGCTTCAAAAGCTTTTCGTTCTCTTCCTCATCGCGTCCGACCGTCACCAAGACGCTCTCCCCCCTAAGCTTGAACCAGAAGCTGCGGCCGAGCTTGATGAAGGCGACATCCTCGCCGGCACAGTCCGGCCAATTGATGAACATCTCCTTCAGTTTCAGGCCGAAGCCCGGATCGGTCAGCAAACAGCCGCCGGCCGGACTCGGATAATCGGTCAAACCGTAATGAGCTGCCAATTCGACTTGGCGATGTCGCGAACGCCCATTGATGTCCAATAATTTCTCGCGATCGACTTTGCCTTCTTTTTCCGGCAAGGTTTCCGGCAGCAGCTTGGCGGACAACGGACGAAGCAGGCGATCGCCCACGCCTGAATAATCTGCGACTATCTTCAAGGCCCGGCCGTTCTGCGACATCGGCCGCTGGCCTAATACCTCGCCCGTGGCGATAAAATCATATTTATGCGCCATGGCCTTGATCGAGTTATCCGGATAAACCAAAACCATCTCTTTGCCCTCCATTATTTCCTTAGCTTCGCGTAACATCATCGCGTGGCAGTCGATGCAGGGATTCATATTCTTGCCGTAACCGTATTTCGGCTGTTTGACCATCTCCAGATGCTTGGCCGCGAAGTTGGTCGGTATCGACGGTATGCCGAGCTTGGCGGCCGCTTCGAGCCCGCGCTTGGCGCCGAAAAATTCGCTGATGAAAGTCAGGCCGACCACTTCTACGCCTTGCTCGATCAGCGTCCGTGCTGCGAGCATGGAATCCAAGCCGCCAGATAGCAAGACTAGCGCTTTAACTTTTCTCATATATTAATCGTTCAGTTATAAATCAGGGGAAGGCTTCTCCCCATATCGATAGCAGTGCTAAGCCTTGGTGCCATGCAATTCGCATGACGGATTGACATACTTGATGACATCCAGCTTCGCGTCTGTTTCGCAATGCCGCAAGCGGATGCAAGTACACCTCCTGTCTGATTTCCGATGCCTGCACTTGGCCTTTTGCCCGGTTGTTAAAGCCGCGCATTCATTGCATTTGAAAGAACCCATCTCCCCTCCTTGCCTGAATCAATCAGGCCTTTTTGATGCCGAGCCAGACGACTTCGCCATTAGCTTTGACTTCCTTTTCCAAATCGACTGCCATAGTGTGCTCTTCTCTGATTTCATCAGCCAAGACATCCTTGGACAATCCCTCGCCCATCTCGACAAACACTTTCTTGACCATCGGTTTGGCAAAATCAGCTTCTGCGATATTCCAATAAACGACAATCCTGTCTTGGATGGTCAACCCGGCGTTCTTGCGCATGGCGTTGATGAAGCGCACCAACTCGCGTTTAACGCCTTCCATCAGCAACTCCTCGGTCATTTCTGTACCCAATTCATTCTGTCCGCCACGCAATTCCAAAACATTTAACTCATCTTTTACAATTTCAACAAAAGGCTTAATCATGTTTTTAATACTCTCATCTTTGCCATCCAAAACATCTTTAAAGAAAGAAATGTCTGTTGAATAATACGGAAGTGGCTGACGTATTTTAATTCCCGCTTCATCGCGCTTTGCCAAACCAGCTTCGACAATTTTTCGAATTGCTTCCATCTGTCCAAGTACAGTTTTATCCGCGGATTCGAATGTTGGCCATGCCTCCAGGTGAACCGATTTATTCTCATCACTAAAATTATTACCCGTAACTTTCTGCCAAATCTGCTCGGCGATGAATGGCATGAATGGCGCCATCACCTCGGACAGCACAGTCAACACATAACCGGTCGTGGCCAAGGCCGCCTGCTTATCCGCCTCGTCATCACCCTTGAAACGGTCGCGTGAGCGTCGGATATACCAGGTCGACAGGTCGTTGATGAAATCGCCGATCGGACGAACAGAACGTGGCAGATCGTATGCATCCATATTCTTTGTGACTTCCTCGATCAGCTCATTCAAGCGCGCCAATATCCATTGATCCAAGACGCTTTCCGATTCAGCCTCTCCATGCATTTCGCCAGCGTACATCTCATAGAATTTATAGACATTCCACAAAATCATAATGTTCTTGCGCAGCGCTTCTTCCACTCCCTTTTCCGCGAAATTGAGATTCTCGGCCGAAACGACACCCGAGCTGGCCAGGTAGCAGCGGATAGCATCGGCGCCATAGTGCTCCAAGACGTACATCGGATCGGGATAATTCTGCAGGCGCTTGGACATCTTCTTGCCGTCCTCGGCCAGAACGATACCGTTGACGATCACGTTCTTGAACGCCGGCCGCTCTTTGATGGCGGTCGCCAGGATATGCAGATAATAGAACCAGGCGCGCGTCTGATCGATGCCCTCGGCGATGAACTCGGCCGGGAAATTCGGCTCGAACTTGTCCTTGTTCTCGAACGGATAATGCATCTGGGCATACGGCATCGAGCCGGAATCAAACCAGGTGTCGAGCACATCCGGGACGCGCCGCATCGTGCCGCCGCACTTGGCGCACGGCACCGTGATATGGTCTACGATATGCTTATGCAAATCAGTCACTTTCTGACCTGAGGCATTTTCCAAATCTGCCACCGAACCGAAGACCACACGCTCGCCGCAGCTGCACTGCCAAATCGGCATCACGCTCGCCCAGAAACGCTGGCGGCTGATCGACCAGTCGCGGGCGCCGGCGAGCCAGTTGCCGAAGCGGCCCTCTTTGATGTGCGCTGGCGACCAGTTGATCGACTTGGCATTTTCCAAGGCCGCGTCTTTGACTTTCAAAACGTTAACGAACCACGAAGTAGTCACGTAATTGATCAGCGGCGTATCGCAACGCCAGCAATGCGGATAGCTGTGCTCGTACTTCTCTTTATGAAACAAGAGTCCGTTGTGCGCCAGGTATTTGATAATCTCGATATCTGTTTTAGTGTAGTCATCAATGGCTTTGACGTGCATACCGGCGAACTCACCCGCCTCGGGCTTGATGACGCCATCCATGCCCACATGCTGGACGAAGGGCAGGTTGTTAGCCTTGCCCAAATTCAAATCGTCCTCGCCAAAAGCCGGGGCGATGTGCACCACGCCGGTACCGTCCTCGGTCGTCACGAAATCGCCAGCGTAAATCTTCCAGCCATTCTCTTTGTTTTCTAAATTCGGTTGATTGTAATAATAATCGAATAATGGCCTATACTTCTTGCCAACCAAATCTTTGCCCTTAAATTCACCAACAATCTCTGGATATTGTTTAATTGCCTGCTCACCTTCTTTTACTTGATGTGCTGCTCCAAATCCGAGATTTATAGCTATACCAGATAAAGTAATTGATGCTTCCGACTCTCTTCTAGCTTTATCAAAAATTTCTTTAGCGAGGATAACATTAATATACTCTAATTCGCCAGAATCTGATCTTTTTTGCCCATTCAAAACTCTTAGTTTTACATAATCAATATCAGCGCCGACTGCCAATGCCACATTGCCAATCAAAGTCCAAGGCGTAGTCGTCCAAGCCAGCACGAATGTGCCCGGCTCGTCGACCAACTCAAACTTCGCGATAGCCGATAAATCCTTCACGTCCTTATAGCCTTCGCTCACCTCCTGCTGTGACAGCGTGGTCTCGCAGCGCGGGCAGACGTGGATCGAACGATAACCTTCGTAAATCAGATCGCGGTCCCACAATTCCTTGAAGACCCACCAGATCGATTCCATATAGTCGAGGTCCATGGTGCGGTAGCTGTTCTTCATGTCAGCCCAGCGCCCGAGGCGGCGGACCACCTTCTCCCACTCTTCGACGTAGCCCAAAACCTTCGAGCGGCAAAGCTCGTTGAACTTATCGATGCCGTATTCGATGATTTCTTTCTTTTGTCGGAACCCAAGTTCCTTTTCCGCGATGTTCTCGATCGGCAGGCCGTGGCAATCCCAGCCCCACTTGCGTTCGACTTTGTAACCCTGCATCGTCCAATAGCGCGGCACCACGTCTTTCATCAAGCTGGCCACGATATGCCCATAGTGCGGCGTGCCGGTGGCGAAAGGCGGTCCGTCGTAAAAAACGTAATCGCCCTTCGGGGCGTCGCGCTCGACCGATTTCTCAAAAATTCTCGCCTTATCCCAAAAAGTTAAGACCTCTTCTTCCATCTGGGGAAACTGGCTGGCTCCTTGTGACCTGGTGGTTGATTCTGACATATTAATAAATAGAAGGCCTAGCCCTCGGCTAAGCCCCTTGTTTTACCTATATTATAGCTATAATTTAACCTAATTTAAGCAATTTGTCAAAAAAAAGCCCACTGGTGCGTGGGCTTTCCGAATTATTCGGATCGACAAAGTGCGTTCGTTCTTCAAATCACGCAATAGGGCAGAGCTTCCGGAATAATATCTTAAAAAATTAGCTATTATTAGCCCCATATGCACACTACTCCTTGAAGGCGTTTTCCAGGAAGCTCATTGGGTTGTCAACGGCGGCAACCGTCACGACCAAGTGCGTCCTTCCCTTGCTGGCAAGAAGGCTGAAGGCGGCCTCGCATTCGCCGAAAATCTTGAAACAGGCTTCGCGCGTGGACTGCTTGCCTTCCAGTGCTAAGATCGTAATCCTGTTACGGGCTTCGTCCTCGAACTGAAGGACTAAGCCGTGCTTGCTTTTGACATACTCGACATAACCATCAAACGAATCCTGATGCTTCTTGCCATCTTCGATCTTTCTTCGAGCTTCTTCCTGGCGTTCAGCGAAGCCGCAATTCAAGGCCTTGATGAACTCCGACGGCTCGATGGACCCGTCAACCATGGGCAAGCTGAAAGTCAGCTTTGTCACCTGAGTGGCAGAGAGATGCGTTTCATAGATGCCGACAGTCGCTTCGAATGCGGCTAGCAACCCCCTGGCACCCGTACCCTCGGAGACGGCCAGCTTGGCAATGTGGCGCAGGACGTCGTCGTCGAAATCGACACTGACGCCGTAAGACTCCATTACTTCGCTGAAGTGCATGATGATGGGAGCTTCCGGGCTGCGAAGAATCGTAAACAGCTGGTCTTCAGTCAGCTCGTCCAGCACGACTCGCACCGGAATGCGGCCCAGCAATTCCGGCTCCATGCCGAAATTCTTCAGGTCCTCGTTCGTCGCCTTCCGTAAAATGTCCTTGTTATCGGACTTGCGACGAATTTCAGCACCGAAGCCAAGCTGCTTTTGAGTCAGCCTTTTGCTGACAATTTCCTCGAGTCCGGGGAATGCGCCAGCAAAAACGAACAGGATATTCTTGGTGTTAATGGTCTGAGGCGGCATCTCCTTGCCCTCGCTGACAAGCTTATAAGCCCTGACTAGCTGTTCGACGTCCGGCTTTTCTTTCAGCGAAACCTCGGCGTCCTCGATCAAGGTCAGCAGCGCTTGCTGGACGCCGCGACGGGAAACATCAGGTCCGATCGAACCGTTCGACGAAGCGATCTTGTCGACCTCGTCGATAAAAACGATGCCGAACTGAGCCAACGCGACATCAACTTGCCCGTCTTTCAGTTTGGTCTTGCGTGCCAGGTCCCGGACGATGTCCTCCACGTCACCGCCGACATAGCCAGCTTCGGTGAATTTAGTGGCATCAACCTTCACGAAGGGCACACCGACGATCTTAGCGATCAGCTTCAGCAAGAACGACTTGCCAGAGCCGGTCGGCCCCACCAAAAGGATGTTCGACTTGATGCGATCGACATCATCCATCGGATTCGAGCCTTTGGCCAGCCTTGAACGGACCGCGTTGTAATGCCCGCAGACCTTGGTTGCCAAGACCCGCAAGGCTGGTTCTTGCCCGATTACCTTTTTCTCGAGCTGAGAAATCAGTTCTGCAGGTCGCATGGTAAAGTTAGCGATAAAATCGCTATCGGCGCACCTGCTGATGGCTTCTCCGGATTCATCCTTATCGCTGTGAATGACACCTTCCAGGGCATCCAGCACCCGCTTTACCTCTTCCGCGACCAATTGGCCCCTCTGCTTTGCCTCCATGTTTTCCTCCTTACATAGCGTGGTTGAAGTGAATTGTACAGAACAATTTACGTAAAATTGCCATTAACAGCCAATATTGGCTAAATAACTGATTTTAACGATATTCCAAATTAACATGAATTTTATGTTTTTGTCAATAATATACCTTGACAAAAGTATATAAAAATGCTATAGTTAGCAACAAATCTGTTCTTTGCGCCTTATGGCCAACAATATTATGAAAACAGGAGGGAGTAATGGATATCACAGTGATAAGAAGCCGGAAGTTGGAAGAGGCAGCCAAGGATTCTTCTAATAAACCAGGAGTTATGGCGGCAGAACAATTCTGTCAAAACATCCTATCCGCCTTGACCGTGGGTGTGCCTACCGAAGGCCTAATCAGGAAGTTGCCCGAAAAAATCAAATCCGATAAAAACATCGGCAACGATCTTCTTGACTCATTCAAGGAGGCAGATGCACTGCAGGTACACCAACTGCTTGACGCGACCAACCTCTTTGCCATCACGATGAGATTCTTCCATGCTTTTGAAAAAACCCATTTCTATCAGTTTGAAATCGGGTTCAACCTCCAAAACGGAGTTGCGGTACGCCATGCAAGGATATTTCTCAAACCTAAGCTGAGAGAGATTCGATGAAGTGTTGCCCCACCCCTTTTTTGCCCCTGCACGTCACAACGTGCAGGGCTTTCTTTTTTTGCCAAAAACATGATAGATTGATATATTGAACTTACTTTTATGAATTTCATCTTCGATTCAAAATTCAAACCGGCCGGCGACCAACCCAAAGCCATCAAGGGGCTGGTTGATGGTCTTAAGCAGGGTTTCCGCGACCAGACGCTTTTAGGCGTGACCGGCTCGGGCAAGACTTTCACCATGGCCAAGGTCATTGAAGCGACCCAGCGGCCGACGCTGATTATTTCCCACAACAAGACTTTGGCTGCCCAACTCTACGGCGAATTCCGCCAATTCTTCCCGCACAACGCAGTCCACTACTTCGTTTCCTACTACGACTATTACCAGCCTGAAGCCTACATCCCGCAAAGCGACACCTACATCGAAAAGGAGGCGACCATCAATGAGGAAATCGACCGCTTGCGCCACGCTGCCACCCAATCTCTTTTGAATCGCCGAGACGTCATTATCGTGGCCTCTGTTTCTTGCATCTACGGCTTAGGCGAGAAAGCCGACTACGAGGCCCTGAGCAAGCACTTGGCCGTGGGGCAAGTCATCAAGCGTAATGAACTCCTGCTCGAGCTGATACGTCTGCAATTCCAAAGGAATGACGCCGAGTTCTTGCGCGGACAGTTCCGGGTCAAGGGCGAGACCATCGACGTCCACCTTGCGACCGGCGAGGCGATGGTGCGCATCCTGATGTACGGCGATACGATTGAAAAAATCTACCTCTTCAATATCGTTCCGGGCAAGCAGCTGCCCTGGGCTGAAACTTTTCACAACAAGCCGGAAAACGAAGTCAAAGAAATACGTATCCTGCCGGCCAAACATTTCATGACGCCGGAAGAGCGCATGACCGCCGCCATCGAGACGATACGTAAGGAATTGAACGAACGGCTGAAACAACTGACGAAAGAAGGCAAGGATGTCGAGGCGTATCGCCTGCAACGCAAGACCAACTACGACCTGGAAATGATCGAGCAGATCGGCTATTGCAACGGGATCGAGAATTACTCGCGTCATCTTTCCGGCCGCGCGCCCGGCATGCCGCCCGAAACCCTGATGGATTTTTTCCCCGACGATTACCTGGTCATGGTCGACGAATCGCATGTCACCCTGCCCCAAATCGGCGGCATGTATGCCGGCGACCAATCGCGCAAGCAGAACCTGATCGACTACGGCTTCCGCCTGCCCTCCGCCAGAGACAACCGGCCGCTCAACTTCGAGGAATTCAACCAGAAAATCAAGCAGATCATATACGTCAGCGCCACGCCGAGCTCCTATGAAATCAAGAACTCGCAACGCGTAGTCGAGCAGATCGTCCGCCCGACCGGCCTTTTGGATCCGGTAGTCGAGGTGCGCCCAAGCAAAGGCCAGGTGCCTGACCTGATCAAGGAGATCGAGGCCACCGTCGCTAAGGGCCAGCGAGTACTGGTCACCACCCTGACTAAGCGCATGGCCGAGGAATTATCAGCCTTCCTGCAAGAGCACCGCATCAAAGTCCAATACCTGCATAGCGAAATCGAAACCCTCGAACGGGTCGATATCCTGCGCGACTTGCGCTCAGGCAAATATGACGTCTTGGTCGGCATTAACTTGCTCCGCGAAGGACTTGATCTCCCGGAAGTCTCCCTAGTGGCCATTCTGGACGCCGACATGTCCGGCTTCCTGCGCAACGAGACCTCGTTAGTGCAGACCATGGGACGGGCTGCCCGACATGCCGAAGGGCGCGTGATAATGTACGGCGACAAGATCACTCCGGCAATGCGCTATGCCCTGAATGAAACCAAACGCCGCCGCAAAATCCAAGAAGCCTACAACAAGAAACACGGCATCACTCCGTCATCAACCACCGCCAAAATGCATGACAGCATCCTGTAGATAAAAAAACACCGGCCGAACGGCCGGTGTTTTTTTGCTATATTATTCGGCTTTTTCTTCGGCTTCTTCCTTCTTCTCAACTTTTGCCTTCTTTTCCTTCTTCTCCGCCTTGTCTTCAGCCGCTTCGACTGCCGGATTGGCTAAGCCCAGGCGATGCTCGCGCGGTTCGATGGAAATGATCTTGAAGTCCACCTCTTCATTGACCTTGTAAAGCTCTTCGATCTTCTGACCGGGAGCCAAGGCCAACTGGCTGACATGAGCCAAGCCATGGATGTCCTCGTCCAACTTAACGAACAAGCCGAACGGATTGACCTTCAAGATGGTGGTCTTCACGACGTCGCCGACCTTGAATTTCTCGCTGATATTGTCCCACGGATCGCGGGCCAATTTCTTGGCGGAAAGGAAAATCTTGGAACCATCAATGTTGATGATCTCGGCATCGATTTCCTGGCCGGTCTTGAAAAGATCGGCTGGATCGTCGATACGCTGCCAAGCGAGCTCGGAAATATGGATCAAGCCTTCCAGGTTATCGCCGAAGCTGATGAAGACACCGAAGTCGGTCACGGCAGTGATCTTACCGGTTACCCGGGTGCCGATCTTGTACTTGGCAATCACATCCTTCTGCTTCTCGTTCCAAGCTTCCTTTTCGGAGAAGATGATTTTCTCACCCTTGTCGTCCAAAGTCATGACGCGGACTTCGATCTCGTTGCCGACGAAAGATTTCAATTTTTCCAAGATACGGCTCTTGTCTCCGCCGGAAACGCGCGGATAGTTTTCAGGAGCCAATTGCGATACCGGCAAGAAACCGGCAATCTGACCGAAGCTAGCCAACAAACCGCCGCGGTTGGCGTCGATGACGCGTACCTTGATGACGCTTTTATTGGCGAATGAATCGCGCAGACCGGCCCAGGCTTTTTCCTGGCCAGCATAGCGGAACGACAATTCGATATTGCCATTCTCATTTTCTTCCTCAATGACGGTCGCTTCGATGGTGTCGCCCGGCTTCAAGCTGGCGTACTCCGGCGCTTCGTCATACAACTCGCGACCGCGGACGATACCGATGAAGGTGCCGTCAATATCTAAGCGAACCTCGGCCTTGGAGGCGGAAACGACCAAACCGGTGACGGTCTCGCCGACCTGCGGCACATGGATGCCGTCCTTTTCTTTAGTTAAGATTGCTGCAAACTCATCGTTCTCCGGAGCCTGCTCAGCTGTTACCACGAGGTCAGCCTGCTTTTTTGCATCTGCCATAGTATGTTTTTTTTCAACTTGCCCAATAAAAAAATCGGGTTTACCCTGCATTTTTTATAGCAAGTTCCCTGACCGCCTCCTCCGCCTTGGGCGGACTGAAATCAGGGAGTTTATTATAGGCGTCTATTCATTTTTAATGATGGGTCTATCTTACAATATTATGCCGTATATGTCAATACAGGCGGGAAGGCGTCAAAATCGGATATAATCCTGCCAAATTTTATACAGTTCGGCCGTAGCGATCAAATCCCAGCTGTTATACTCGGCGATATCCTGATAGCGGCGCTCCTTGAAGAAACGGCCGACTTCTTCCCCGGAAATGCCGTTCGCCTTGGGACTCGAGATGCCGAAAGCTTGGCAATACAGATGCAGGCTGTTCTTGCGCCGGACCGCGCCGTAAAACGACAGCTGATCCATCAAGTCGATATGCTTATGCTCGCGCGCCTGGCTGGACAGGTAGCGATTCGACAGCAGGTCGGCCGTGGGCCTGATCCGATGGACGGCCGAACGGATCTGCATGAACGGGACGTCGAAAGCCCTGCCGTTGAAACTGATGAACTCATGATAATGGCGGGCGCCAGTCCAGAAGGCTTGCAGCATTTCGGCTTCGGTACGCGGCTTAAAGGTAAAATTTTCCTCCTGATAATCCTTAAGCTCGAGCTCGGGCGACTGGAAATAAACGACACCGCGATTTTTGTCCGTGTCGTATATTCCCAGCGCCACGATTTCGCCGGTCAGCGGGGAGAAGCCTAGCCCGTCCTTCATTTCAGCCATCAAGGCATCGTACTGAGCCTGATTTTCCCCAGCCTCGCGCCTGATCCAGCGCGTCAATTGTTCCTGTGTCGTCTTATCAAGCTGATCAAAATCAGCTCCGACGGTTTCGATATCGAATACTAACGCCATATATTTACGCAAACGGGCAAGGATCTCTCCTTGCCCGTTCACTATTACGCTCAACTAATGATTACTGGCCGCAGCCGGCTGCGCCGGTGCTGCCTCCCTGAGTAGTGCCGTCGCCGAAACCAGGAGCTGGTTCAGCCGAAGACAGTTCGGTCGAGCAGGCTGCCGGAGCTTTGTTGAAAGCCGAGCAGATAGTCTTCAGCAGTGCCGATGATGACCGGCCAGAAGAGACTTGCTCGCCGTTGATGACCAATGTCGGGGAGCCTTGGACGCCGTACTTCTCATTGTCAGCTTTATGCACATCGAATGGTGGGAACTGGCCGGTCCAGCCTTCCTTGTTCTTATATTTTTCAGTGACCTGGAATTTCTCGTCAGAAGACTTGACGCATGCGTTGACCTTGCCGGTGTTGACCTTGGCTTCGGTCAAGCACTTAGCCGATTCGTCGCTCTTGAGGAAGCACTTGAGATAGGGCAGCAGCTTGGAGTTGTCTTCTTTGTCGATGCAATATTGCAGCAGGTTTTCCTTAATTTCTTTTTCGTCGTGCATGGCATAATTGACGAACTTCAACTTGAAGTCGATCGCTTCGCCCAGCTTCTCGACTACGGGCACGATGCCTTTCTCGATCTGGGTGCCGTATGGGCAATAGCTCATAACGAACAGCTCGACCTTAGGCTTGTCAGACTTCGGAGCGGCAGCAGCCGGCTTCTTCTGTTCAGGCGTGCTTTGGTCGCCACCCTGGCCGGCGGCCTGCTTCTCTATTTCTTCGAGGTTAAGTGACTGCGGGAAAAAAGTCTTGCCGTCCTTGGTAAGATAGGCCTCGATCGGCTTGTCGTTGCCAGGAATGGCAACTTCGAATTTATACATGTCAGTATCGGCATCAAGAGCGAAATTGTTCAGGGTCGCCTTCTGCTGGCCGCCCAAAAGGATTTCGTTGATGAACTTCTCGGCCTTGGCTTGAGCCTCATTCGGCTTGAGCACAACCTGCTTTTTGCCGCCCAGGGAACAGCCGGTTGCAATGAGCACGACCGCCAAGGAAAGCATGATTATTTTTTTCATAAAAAAATAATTTATTTTAATTAATTCGATTATATCCAAGTAACGCTGGCGACTTCATCGCCGCCTTCCTTCAGGCGCATCAGGCGGACGCCCTGGGTGTCGCGTCCGAGCTCCGGCACGCTCTTGTACGGAAGCCTGATGACCTGGCCCTTTTCCGATATCACGACCAAGTCGCGGTCATTCATAACCTCGCTGTCCAAGACGAAAGCGTTAACCAGTTTGCCGGTCTTGTCAGTAACCTTGGCTGTACGGATGCCTGACCCGCCGCGGCCCTGTACTTTATAAAGGCCGAGCTCGGTCCGTTTGCCGAAACCGTGAGCCATGATGGTCAGGACCTGGGAACGCTTGACCTTTTCCTTGTCGGTCCCGATGACGCCCATGCCGACAATGGCATCGGTCTTCTTGAGGCGCATGCCGAAAACGCCGGCGGCTCCCCTGCCCATGTCACGGACATCGGTCTCTTCGAAGCGGATGGCTTGCCCCTCGGCGGTAATCAGCTGGATCTGATCCTTGCCGCTGGTCGGCTTGACCCAGATCAGCTTGTCATCCTCTTTTATCTTGATGGCAATCAAGCCGCTGCGGCGCACGTTATCGAAAGCGTGCAGGTCGGTCTTCTTGACCAAGCCTTTCTCGGTGGCGAAAAATAAAAACTTCTTATCAGCGATCTTGTCGAGCGGCAAGACGGAAGTCACCTTCTCGTCACTGGCCAGCTGCAAGAAATTGACGATGGCGTTGCCCTTGGCCGTGCGTGAAGCCACC
Source organism: uncultured Gammaproteobacteria bacterium (assembly GCA_964443495.1). GTDB lineage: Bacteria > Patescibacteriota > Patescibacteriia > Patescibacteriales > GWE2-39-37 > JAAXUA01. Next base: position 81,228 of record CAYUCS010000001.1, on the reverse strand, counting down.
GGCACGTCGTAGCCTTTGAGCTGGAAAACGCGGCCCTTGGTGGTAAAGAACAGTACGTCGGAATGAGTCATGATAGTGAACATGAATTCGACCATGTCCTCCTCTTTGGTCGTCGCGCCGATAACGCCCTTGCCGCCGCGCCCCTGGACCTTGAAGGTTTCCGGCGAAACGCGCTTGATATAGCCGTCGCGGGTCATGACGACCACTGCCTGCTCGTTAGGAACCAGGTCCTCGACTGAAAAATCGCCGATCGCATGCTCGACGACCCGAGTGCGGCGCTCATCGCCGAACTTATCCAAAAGCGCGCTGGTTTCATCCTTGATGATGGTGCGGATCTTTTCCGGGGACTTCAATATTCCTTCCAATTCCTTTATCAACTTCAGCTTGTCCTTCAATTCCTGCTCGATCCTGATGCGTTCCAAATTGGCCAGCTGGGCGAGGCGCATCTCCAAGATAGCGATGGCTTGGCGCTCGGTCAGCTTGAACTTCTTGATCAAGTTTTCCTTGGCGATATCACGGTCCTTCGACTCCTTGATGGTTTTGATGATGGCATCAATATTGTGCAAAGCGATCATCAAGCCTTCCAAGATGTGGGCGCGATCCTTGGCTTTGTCGAGCTCGAATTGGGTGCGGCGGCGGATCACGTCGGCGCGATGCTTGATGTATTCTTCCAACACCATCTTCAAGGTCAGCACCTTGGGCTGGATGCCATCGACTAGCGCCAGCATATTGACGTGGAATTTTTCCTGCAGCTGGGTCAGCTTGAACAGGGCGTTCAAAATCTTTTTCGGATAAGCCTCTTTCTTCAAATCCAAGACTACGCGGACGCCTTCGCGATCGGATTCGTCGCGCAGGTCCTTGATGCCCTCAAGCTTCTTCAATTTGACCAAATCGGCGATCTTCTCCACCAATGTTGCCTTGTTGACCTGATAAGGAATTTCCGTGATGACGATCTGGAAATTGCCCGCCTTGTTCTCGACGATCTCAGCCTTGCCGCGCATGACGATGCCGCCCTTGCCGGTCGCATAAGCCTGAAGGATGTCCTGCTTGTTGTAAATGACGCCGCCGGTCGGAAAATCAGGGCCGGTAATGAACTGCATCAGCTCTTCGACCGTAGCATCGGGATTATCTATTAAATGATTAATGCCGTTGACCAACTCGGTCAGATTGTGCGGCGGTATGTTGGTAGACATGCCGACAGCGATGCCCATAGTGCCGTTCAGGAGCAGCTGCGGCAGCTTGGCCGGCATCACGCGCGGCTCTTTCTGCGAGCCATCGTAATTCGGTACGAAATTGACGGTGTCCTTATCGATATCGAAAATCAATTCTTCCGCGATTGATGCCAGTTTTGCCTCAGTGTAACGCATAGCGGCAGGGCTATCTCCGTCAATGGAACCGAAGTTGCCTTGTCCCCTGACCAATGGATAGCGCATGGAAAAGTCTTGGGCCATTCGAACCATCGAATCATACACCGCGGTGTCGCCGTGCGGGTGGTATTTGCCCAAAACTTCACCGACGACGGTGGCGGATTTGCGGAACTTAGCATTGGAACGGAGGCCGATAGACCACATGGCGTACAGGATGCGCCGATGGACCGGCTTCAAGCCGTCACGGACATCAGGCAAGGCGCGCGAAACGATTACGCTCATGGCGTAATCCAAGTATGATTTGCGCATCTCCTCGACGATCGGTTGCGGCTCGACGATACCCCAGGCGGTCATGGCCTGGTCATTGATAAGCTTGACTTCCTTGCCCTCCTTATTCGGCTCATTAACCTCTTCTTCTTGGGGGCTTTTAGGTTTGGCTTGTTTGGCCATAGTAATATCTTCTTAAACGGCAAAACCGGCAGGAGCAATCCATGGGCCGGTTTGCACTCTATTTAACTGTTCTTATCTTGCGGTCGAAGTTGCTGTGGTGGTGGCGCGATTAATCTGCGCCTCTAGCTCTTTGATGGTATTCTGTATCGCCGCTTCATCAAGCGAGGTCGTTGTCGCTATAACCCCAGTGGAGGAAGCCATGATGGCATCGACAGTCGACGTGGCGGTTTCTGGCGTACTGGTCGGCGTTGTCGAAGCCAGCTGCCTCAGGCTTTCATTCGCTTCACGCATGGCGCTGGAAATATCCTCGCTCACTTTCTTGAAATCGAATTCGTTGGCAGGCTGCTTGACCGACTCGCTCTGCAGCTGCAGTTTGATGCTCATGAACCACAAGCCGAAAACCATTATCATGATAAAAATCACTGCGGTCCACATGATCATCGCTTTCTCCTTGTCAGAATAAGGCCTGCTTGGCTTTTCGCTCGCTGTTTGCGGCTGGAGCGGCGCCGGCTCCTGGGGGAGCGGCTTGACTGGGGCCGGGGCGAGCTCGACTGGGGGCGCGACTGGAGCGGCGGAAACTGCGGGCTGGGTTGCGACAACTGCGGGAGCAGCTGCATCGGCAACAGGCGGAACCGCCTTTACGGCCGGTTTGGACTTTTCCTTGAGGACGCGCACGGCTACTCCTACCCGCTTCTTTTTCTTTTCCGGTTTTACAGAACTGGACGCAGCATCGGTCGATGCCGCTGCTTTTTTCCTCCTTGGCATACGTAACAATTTTCAATTTTCAATTTTCAATTTTCAAACATGGAGGTCGGAAAATTTACTTGTTGAAAATCGTTTTATTTTAAATATTTATTGATTTTCTCTTTATTCAACTTCAATTGAAAATTAATTTTAAACTACAGGTTTAAAATTATCAGTTCCATCTCTTCCTGCGGCAGATCTTTCTTGCTGATTTTCAGCTTTTCCTCGTAGCGCGGCTTGATGCCAAGTTCCTTGACGAATTTATCTACGCCCTCGATATCGACTTTCAATCCCGGCACATGGTAATGCATCGGAATGACGACTCTCGGCTCGATCTGGCTGACAACTTCGACGGCCTTTTTCGCATCAAGCGTATATTTCCCGCCGACCGGGATCAGCAATATGTCGGCACCGACCAAGCTTTCGAGCTGTTTCGGCTCCAAGGCCTGGCCCAGGTCGCCTAAGTGCACCACGACTATATCATCGATGTCGATGCGGAAAATTATATTCTTGACACTATCTGCGTTTTTTTTGTCATCATGGAATGACTCAACCCCCTCGACCGCGACATTCTTGATTTCAAACTCTCCGGCCGTACTAATAAGGTAAGGATTGCCCTTGACGGCATCCTTGTTATTGTGATCCGGGTGATCATGGGAAATCGTCAGGATGTCCGCTTCCAATTTTGGCACCTTCAGCCCGAACTGGCTGCCGAACGGATCAGTGATCAGGGTCACGCCATCAGCGCCTGTCTTGTCCTGAATTTTGAAGCATGACTGTCCCAACCAAGTGATATACATAATTTCTCAATGCTAATTTTAGCAAAATCCCACCAGCGACAAACTGGACAAAAACCGCTAAAAATGGCTTAATTTAAACAAAATAAAACTACTTCTATTTTACTAGAAGTAGCCTAATAAATCAAGGATTTTTTCACCGAATAAGCCTTCTTGATAGCTAAAAGTCCGGTTATTTGCGGGCACCGCTGACAAAAAGTTTAGATGATTCCTGGTAATGACCTCCGAGCAACTGCTGCAACTTTTCCGCTGCTTCCGTTCTGATGGTTTCGTTCTGGCTAGCAAGATCGCGCATCTTGATGGTAATGATATTGGCGAGCGTTTTTGCATGCTGAGATTCGATGCCGGTCAAATTGCGGGCATTTCTGAGCCTCTCCAAGACGACTGCCAGATTCTTCTGCTCTACTCCGCCGATTTTAACCCCTCGAGTTTCAAGATATTGGGTAATCTCATTATTATTAAGTTTGATGATACCGCTGATATTGCCGCCCTTCATCACAAAATCTAACTGCTTCAGCCTCTCGGCGCCAAGCCGTGGACGCTGGATGTCGCTTAGGCGAAGATCCTTGGCTGGTGCTTTGGGCCGCTCGAGATGTTCACCCTCAATCTGCTGGCTGCCGCTGTGATCAGGCACGACGGCTTCTCTGTCTTCTTTCGTAAATTCTGGCTCTGCCGGAATCACTGCTTCTTTTCCGGGGGTTACCGCGACTTGCTGTTCTTCCGGCTCATTGTCTATCATTTTCACTTCCTTTTCTGACTGAGGGTAAGAGTCCGCACCGGCTGTGAAACGCCGTTCGTTCAACGTGTTAAGATTATCGATATTCCTGATGTTATGAGTCAGCTGCCTCAGATTCTTCGAGTCCATCTCCAGTGTCGGCTGCCCCTTGCTGACGCCGAGCTCGCCTTTCCAGAAATCCCAGCGTCCGAGGCCGAAAAAGCTGTTAGGCTGCATCATGCCGATTTTGTCATGGCTGATATAGACATCGACCGCCCTGGCCGCACCTGGCAATTTTATATTCTCGGCAATGACGACACCATCATTGCGCATGCTCAACTTGAAATCCAGATCCTTGAGATGCCCCAGGCCGATCATGTCCTTGACTCCATCCCTGGCCATGTCGGCATAACCGGCACCGCCGAACACCTTGAGATAACCCACCGCTCGTCCAGGCAGAGACTTCATGTCCTCTGGCATCTGTCCATACGCCTTGAGCAAATGGCTGTTGTATTCTATTTTCGACTTATCAGCGAACGCGCGGTCCACCATATTAAAAAACTCTTTAGCGCGTCCGCCGGTCGGCAACTCCTTGGCATGTTCTTTCCAAAAAACCAGCTTAGCCTTTTCGTCATTAGAGATGCCGTCATGATAATCGACGACTTTGGCAATTTCCGTTTCCTTGATCAACAGATTCCCTTCACTATCCTTGCCGACCACTGATGCCAGCTCTGCGAACCTTTCCCGGGAAAGCTTGACCGCCTCGCTTTCAATACCATGGGGATCGACGGCCAATTCATTTCTCTCGGTTTTATCGCTGGCCGTCTGGTCGAGCAATTCTTGCAGTTCTGGCGGCAGCTTTTCAGGGCGGGAGCCGCCGCCCTCGCCGATGCGGCTAGCCGCGCTTGCCTTATGTATGTATTCGTAGCTTTCATGCTTGTCACCCTCGAAGACCGAGCCGCTACCGTGGGTTTCCTCTTTTTGGAACCACTCCTGGCCTGACTTGCTATTGAAATGCTCGTGCACCTCGAACTTGCCGTCACCTTTGCGCTCAAGGACATAAGCTGCCCGACCGATAGACTTGGTGCTCAAGCGGACTTCTTCGCCGGTCTCACGGTTCCAATAACCGGTTTCGGCAGCGACTTTTTCAGCAGTCTTGGAAGCGTACTTGGCAACGGCAGCAGCATCATCGATATTGCCTTTGAAACCGAATTCCTCCGGACTCTCAATGATCTGGCGCTTTAGCACCCTGACAACGCCATCGCCTTTGTGCACCACGGCCTCCTCGGTAAAATTCTTGCTCCGATCGAAGGCGGCGGCCTCTTTGGCTGGCGGCACATGCTCAACTGGCACGGTCCTGGCCGTGCGCTCTGTCGTAATCGGCCTGGCTGGTGCGGCCTGTTCTGGCGAAGGGTTCTTCGGGCCGGCTGATGTTGTCTGTTCGGGCGCAGTCACGGGGCTTTCGGCCTGCCCCGCCGTACCGGCATGGCCCGATGTCGCATCTTTTACCATCTCAGGGGCGGTCGGGGCGGTCCTATTATCGAATCTGGCACGTTCCGCAGTCGAACCTGGCTCTGCCGGCTTGCCATCGAGCTTATCTATCAATCGCTGATTGATCTCTTGTGCCTCCGGAGGCAACGGAGCCGGCTGCACGCCGGCAATGGAACTTTGCGGGCCGACGCGCCACTCCCTTATCATCTCTGACAGCTCTGGCAATTTTTGCACCGCCAACCTGATCGAATCGACCAGCATCACGTTGGCCACGGCCTTGCCGGTCCACTCGGTCTTCTTGGCCGCATAGGCCAGCCAGTCGACCGCGCCTTGGTCGCCGATCATCCGGTCCATATCCTTGAGCAGCTTCTCGCTCGAAGCTAAAATCGCCTGCTTTTTTATAGCTTTTTCCTCGGCCGAAAACTTCGGATTATTTTCTACCTTTTCCAAACTCCTGCTAACCGACTTGATTCCGCTTTTTACATCGTTGTCCAAAAAGAATTTTTCCAAAAGATTCACGCCGGAGACATCTAGCCGTGACAAGCGTTCTGCTAAATCTTTAGGCAGGTGCTCCAGGTACGCCTTATCCATCAAGCCCTTGGCTTCCGCCAATTTCGCCTGATCGACCTTGCCGTCTGGTCCGGTTATCCTGATCTCTGCTGCGCCGGAATCCAGATACATCGCTCTGGCCTGATCGTGCAGCTCTTCAAGAGCTTGAGCCTGCTTCCTGGTCAGTTTCTTTGAAAAATCTACCTCAGCCATCGGCCGGTTCTTAGCGATCAGTTGCTCGTCATTCAACCGCATCTCCTTGCCCGCTTCGGCGCCGCGCGCCACGAACAAGCTGCCGGCCGTGATGTGGCGGAAGGGATTAAATGACCTGAAGCTGCCCCCGAACAATTCATAGGAAGCGCGGCCAAGCCTGATCAGATTACCCGACAAGACCCCCAAACCGGCGGCACTGGCCAAAGCTCCCTTCTGTTGGACGCGCATCTTTTCAGCGCGAACGGCGTCACGCTCATAAGTCTTTGAAAATTCACTGATGTACTTGTTCAGGGCCGCGTCCTTGTTTCCGACCTTCGCCAAACTAGCCGTAACCCGCTTCAAGACGTTGCTCTTGGTGCGCTGCATCCAATAACCGGCGTTGGCGATACCCTCAATGAGGCCGGCCCGCTCTTTGGGTGGCAGCTGATTGATGCGCTCCAGCTCTTCGTTAAGCCGTTCATCGAGCTGCGCTTCCAAATCTGCCGACAGCTGTTCTGCTCCGTTCGTATCGATATCGGCCGCCGACGCTTCATCGAGCGCGGACTCAACGTCAGAATTGTCGGGCGCGACTGTCGCGCTGCCCAAGCCCAAACTTTTCTCCAGTTCGGCGATCTGCAGCCTTAGCTTGGCTGCTTCGCGCTCGAATTGCTTGCGCGTTTCACGATTATATTTCGGCTTATTGCCGCTGTTCTTCCTTTCCTTTATTTTGGCTTCCAATGCTTTCAATTCCCGCTTGCATGCTTCAAGATCCGCCGCCTCTTGGCCAGATGGCCCGGCCTCGTTGGCGATAGCCATACCGGCGTCGGCTATCTTTTCCTCTAGCTCGGCCTCTTCGCCGTCGTCAAGGGCTGAGGCCGGCTCGCTTGATGTTTTTTCCAGCGCTTTCAATTCTTCGTTCTTTTTCTCTACTGCCACTTGCAAATCAGAATAGAGCTGTTCCAACGGACCCCTGGCATATATTTCTTCCAAGCCTTTCAAGAGCTCGCTATCATCCTTGTAATCGCTCGCGATCTGCCCCCAGGAAGTCGGCGGATTGAACGCGACCTCATCTTCAATGCCATCTTCCGCCTTGATGGCGCGCACTCGATTGATTTCCGTCTTGAAAGCGCTGACTTTTTCAAAGAAAAACGCCTTGGCTTTCTCTGCCCTTTTCTCGGCTTGGGCCTGCTCGACGATACCTTTGGCATCGGTCACGCCCTGCTCTTGGCCTTTTGCGACCAGGTTATCATGATCGTCGCGCTTAAGCTGCTCGACCTCTTCAATCTTTTCCTGGATACTATCTCGCAAACTGTCGAGTTCGCGGCTCAGACGGTCATACTCCTTATCTGCCTTGGCCGGTATGCCGCCTTCAGCGATAACCAGCTCATGCATATCTCCTTCGACCCCGGACAGTTGCCGATTTTTCAAATCTATCAGCGCGTGATCGATATTGTTCAAGCCATCGACAAGACGCATCGCATTGGCATAAAACAATTTTTTCTCTTCCAGCGAATTATCGCCGGATTCGAGCTGCTTGATCAGCTCGGCATAGCTCGTCTTGTACCCCTCGACTGAGCGGCTGATCGAACTGAAACTATCGTTGAAGGTCTTTACCTTTTCTTCATGAGGCTGCAAGGAAGACAAAAAACGCTCGGCCTCATCCGTGCCGGGTTTTTTTTCCCTTCTCTTCTTGCCGCCAGCTGCCTCATTGTCCTCATGGCCGGCGCGATTCCTCGGTTTTTTCTCAAAACCATCAACTGTGCCCTGTTTGCTCATTTGATGCTTGGTATTATCTAAACTCTTATTTTTTCTTCTTGCCGCCTGCCTTCGTCTCACCAACGGCCAAATCGACTGACAGCTGAGCGATCTTCTCTGCCGTTATCTGCTGGACCTCGTCCAGCTTCTGTTCCAGACGGAACAGGAAGCTTTCGACTTGCTGCATGCGGTCGTTGATATCGGAAGAAGGTCCTCCGTCGGCCAGGCCGATCTTGGTTATGGCTTGATGGCCGTCGATGATGCCGGAATGATCGACTTCGGTCTTCTTGAACAGGTCGGAGATGCGGTCAAGCTTGTTGCCGCGGAAGCGATCGAGCTCTTCGATCAGCTGCTGCCCGACATCGTTGATCATCTCGTCATGGACCGATTGGGCCAAGCCGGCCCGCTTCTGCTCCAAGATCTGATTGAAGTCCTCGCGGAAGGTCCGAAGCTTCTTGGACAATATCGCCAACTGCGCTTCGTATTCGGTAATTTTGCCAAAAAGGTCTTCGAGCTGTCTTTTCTGTTCCGGGGTGACGTTTGACATAGGTTGGTTATCTAGAAAAAAGTTTATCGAAATCATCGGGATCAATCGGCTTTTTCTTCTTGCCGCCGGATTCAGAAGGCTTGCCTTTCGCTTTTTTAGGCTCTTCTTCCGGTTCCTCTTCGTTTTCTTCCTCTTCTTCTTCCGGCTCTGCATCGTCGTCTTCATTTTCCTCATCTTGTTCTTCCGAGTCCTCTTCTTCGTTTTCTTCCTCGTCTTCATTTTCCTCGCCTTCTTCATCTTCACCATCTTCTTCTTCATCATCACCTTCCTCTTCGTCCTCGGGCAGATAGTGGTCAGGCGCTTCAGCTTCATCGCGACTATGCAAACTCACGCCTGAAGTGCCCTGATCGATCATGGCGGCATACTGCTCCTTCGAAATCATGATCTCGCGCGGCTTGTTACCGACAGTCGGTCCGACGATACCGGCCTCCTCGAGCATATCCAGGATCTTGGCCGCCCGGCCGTAACCGATAGACAATCGGCGCTGCAAGAGCGAGGTCGAAGCCTTGCCGGCATTGATGACGATCTCCTTAGCCTCTTCCAATAACTCATCGTCGTCATCGCTGCCGCCGCCATTGCCGAAGCTGGCCATGCCTTTGACTTTCTGACGCTCGGTCACGTTCTCGATATAGGTGGGGCCGTCGGAATTCGACTTGATATGCTCGACTACGCGGCGGATTTCCTGCGTGCTAATGAAGGCGCCTTGCAAACGGCGCGGCTTGGCCTCCTCGGCATTGGTGAAAAGCATGTCGCCCTTGCCCAGAAGCTTTTCGGCACCAGAGGCATCAAGGATGGTCTTGGAATCGATGGCTGAGGCCACGGCGAAAGCGACACGGGCCGGCAAGTTGGCCTTGATCAGGCCCGTGACCACATCGACGCTCGGACGCTGGGTGGCCAGGATCAAATGGATGCCGGTGGCGCGCGCCATCTGGGTCAAACGGATGATGCTGGCTTCGACGTCCTTGGCGGCGACCTGCATCAGGTCGGCCAGCTCGTCGATGATGAACACGATATATGGCAGCTTCTCCAAATCTTTCGACTTCTTCTGCTTGGCCTGCCATTCGTTGTAATCCTTGACGTTGACCTTATGGTATTTCTGGAGCAAGTCCAATCGGCGCTCCATCTCGTTGATGCACCACTTCAAAGCATTGACGGTCTTTGAAACGTCGGTGATGACCGGAACCACCAAATGCGGGATGCCGTCATAGTTAGGTAGCTCGACGCGTTTCGGATCAACCATGATGAAACGCAGGTCATCCGGATTATTCTGATAAAGCAGGCCGATGATGATGGAATTCAAGCAGACGGATTTGCCGGAGTTGGTCTGGCCGGCGACCAGCAAGTGAGGCATCTTGGTCAAATCGTAAACCCAGCCCTTGCCATTGACGTCCTTGCCCAACACCACCATAGTGTTGCTCTTGCGCTGCTCGAAAGATTCGGCCTCCAGGATTTCACGGATGCCGACGACGGCCTTGGTCTGGTTCGGCACTTCGATGCCGACGAGCGAGCGTCCCGGAATCGGCGCCTCGATACGGATCGACTGCGCTGCCAGCGCCAGCGCCAGGTCGTTCGACAAAGCAGTGATGCGTGACAGTTTGACGCCTTCGCCCGGGCGGAAGGTGTATTGCGAAACGGTCGGGCCGACGGTCACGTCGCCCATCTCGACCGGAATATTGAAATGCTCCAGTGTCCTTTGGATCGTAGCGGCATTGGATTTGATGTCGCCGGCAGCCGGCTTTCCCACCTTGCTCGAAAGAAGGTCATACGGCATGTCGATCTCAACCTCGGTCTGTTCCCAAGTCTTGCTTGACTTCTCAGGCTGGCGCGGTGCTTCCATGAATCCTGGTACGACGGCCTTGGTGAATTGCTGCGGCTCCTCTTCCTCCTCCTCATTTTCTTCTTCCTCTTCTTCCTCTTCTTCGCCTTCTTCCTCCTCCTCATTTTCTTCTTCCTCTTCTTCCTCTTCTTCGCCTTCTTCCTCCTCCTCATTTTCTTCTTCCTCTTCTTCATCTTTCTTGCCGCTCAATTTGCCGGCTAGCCAATACACTGGGAAAAGCATCTTGCCCACCAAGCTGTCGCGGCCGAACATGGCGGAAAGCGTCTTGTTAAACAAAAGCATTAAGGAGATCAGGAATAATCCGATAAACAATATGAGCGAAGCCCAGAAGCCGAACAGCTTGGCGAAAGTGTCAGCCAAAAAATAACCGAGGTAGCCGCCGCCTTCGCCTAGATCAATCGCTTGCTGCCACTCAAGCTGCGGCACGAAAAAATGCAAGACTGACAATAAGGTTATGACTGACAGGAACAAGCCCAGATAGGTCGCGCCCTTGATGCCCGGCCCTTCTTGCCGGTGCAGATTCCAGCCCCAAAAAAACAAAGCGGCCGGAAACAGCCACTTGCCCCAACCGAAAACAAAGACTTGTAAACGCTCCAGTTGGCTGCCGACGATGCCGGCCATATCGAAAAGCCCTAGCAAGCTGATGAACCCCAGGACTAAAATCACGACCGCCCAGATATTGCGTTTGGTTTCCGGTTCCAGATCAAGTTCCGGTAGCTTAAAAAACCCCAATGGGCTGCCAGCAGCCCACCCTTTCTTTTTCTTTCTTGCCATAGCTAAAAATTGTTCAATTCAATTATCCCTATTTTACCACATTTCCTGTTTTTGTGACAAAAAAGGGCTTAGCATTGCTGCTAAGCCCGGGTTGTGAGCCTTGACGGCTCGGTTAGTGGGTGGTTGCCCCCTCCTTGCACCTGACGCAGGTGCGCGTGAAAGGGACTGCCTTCAACCGCCCAAGAGGGATTTCCTCATCGCACCCCTCACAGACGCCGTACTCTCCAGCGTCGATGCGCTGCAAAGCTTCCTTGATGGCATCGATCTGCCTGCGGCGATTGCCGATGAGGGTCTCGAGTACCCGGCGAGGTGAATCCTCGAAGGAACGATCGGCTTCGTCGCCGCCCCTTCTTGAAGTGCCTTCGACCAGAGCGAGTTTTTCGCTCTCTTTCTGGAACTGCTCAAGCTCTATGACGGCGGTAGTGAGCATCGTTTCCATCAGCTCGCGAAATTGCTCCGCGCGGCTGTCGGCGTGCTTCAGAGCGCACTCTGGGCAGTGTTCGGTGAGCGAATCACCATTGACGATGACGTCCGCTGACAGCGAAACGCCACAAGAGCATTTGCCGAAGGTGCCGGCATTGGCGCGGGCATATGCCTTGGCCAGGCGCTGCTTGAACTGCGGGTTTTCCAGGGTTTCATCGGATTGCTTATCAAGGAATGCGTTGATAATCCGATGGGCCGTGGTGTTGGCCAGGTTTTTCGAGGTCGCACCTGAGGTGTTGATCAAGGACACCTTGGCGCCCTTGCTTTGCCCAAGGCCGAGTTGGCGAGCGCGATTGATGATGTTGCCCAGACCGTGAATCAACATGTGGCTGCCTGCTGCCGGCGGAACTGCGGCGGAACTGCTTTTTTGCATAATGCCTCCCTCTGGAGTGTGGAATATGCCGCGATATCGCGGCGAAATCGATTATGAAAAGGGCTTACAAAATATCTGAAATATTAGCATTTTTAACTATTTTTGTCAATACCTAAAATCAGCTAACCTAAACAAAAAAAGTCGCTGCCTTTGGGGGGCAGCGACCTGAAAGGGCGACTTGCTCAAAGAAGACGAGCCTTTGCTTGAATCAATCGGAATCTCAGCTTGCCGATTGCTTTGTCCAAGAGATAGCTCACTCTTGATTCCGATAGCTCCACGCCATCACCGATCTGTTTCAAGGTCTTCTCCTGAAAATAATACTCATTAACGATGGTTTGCTCGACGGGCGGCAGCTTGTCGATGAGCCTGGCCAGCACAAGGCTGATTTCCTGAGAATAGTGACGATCCTCATCGGTGACTGCCGTTTCATCGTGCAAGACGTCCAAGAGACTGAACACTTCCGTTTCATGATGGTCGTTAGATCCGACAACCTCGAAATACACGACTTCGTAAGCCTTGTAAGCGATGGCTCTTTTAGCAGCCTCGACTGTAATGCCGAGGCGTTCCGCCACCTCTTCGGGCGCAAGGTTATCGACTCCTTCGTTCCTTAGAAGACTCTGGTACCTCGAATACGCCGCGTACCCGCGCCCTTTACCGAAACGGCTGCCTTCCTTTCTCATTACATCACAGATTGCACCCTTGATCCTTTCATCAAGGTATTTCTGCAGTCCGTGTTTCCGACCATCATACCGCTCCAAGGCGGCCATTACTGCCAGCCATGTTTCTTGACGCAAATCTTCTTTGGACAATGACGGCAAAATCTCATCCGGATACTTGCGAAGCAGATACTCGATGCGAGCAGTGATTTTTTGCTGGCAGATCAAAGGATTAATCGGCCTGTGGTTTTTAATTCGCGGCAAAGTCGCCTCCTTATCCAATTCCCTGATACCCGCTCTTACCATGGCAATTCTCCTTTCACAATTCTAATTTTCGTAATTTATGTTTAAAATTAGCAAATATCCGAATACTCGGTCCTCTTTTACACTTTTCAATGATCATAAACAATAATTTATACCACAAATATGCTAAAAAGTCAACCAATGGCCTTGAATTAATGCCAAGGTTAGTCTAAAGTACCATCATGAGCAGATAAAAAACAAGGAGGTGCACCATGGCAATGCCCATGAATCTGGTCTTGGTCCGTCACGGCGAATCAGAGGGCAATGTAGCAACTGCCCTTTCCAAAAAAGGAGACGACAGCAAGTTCACCGAAGAGTTCCTGAACCGTCATAGCTCGACCTGGCGCCTGACCCCGAAAGGCCTGAGCCAGGCCGCCTTTTCCGGAGAATGGATCAAACAGAACGTCGGCCGGAAATTCCACCGCTGCTACGTTTCTGACTACGACCGAGCCAAGGAAACGGCCGCCGGCCTCGGCCTGCCCGATGCCGAGTGGTTCGTGACTTACTACCTGGTCGAGCGCTGCTGGGGCGACCTCGACGTCATGCCCTTTGAGGAGCGCAAACAGAAGTTCAAAGAAAATCTCCGACGCAAGTGGATGGATCCGTTCTATTGGGTGCCAGTCAACGGCGAGTCGATGCTGGACTTGCTCTGTTCCCGGCTGGAACGCATCCTCGACACCCTCCACCGTGAATGCGACGGCAAGGATGCTATCATGGTCGTCCACGGCGAGGTAATGTGGGGCTTCCGCTATATTCTGGAAAGGATGAGCCACGCCGAGATCATGCGCCTGGAACACTCTGACGATCCGCACGACAAGATCCACAATGGGCAGATCCTGCACTACACCCGCCGGAACCCGGCAACAGGAGAAGTCGCGCCCTACCTCAACTGGATGCGTTCAATCTGTCCGAGCGACCTCAACCTTTCAAGTAACGAGTGGAGGCCGATCAGCCGCAAGCGCTTCACCAATGCCGAGCTGCTCGAGCAAGTCGAGTTGCGCCACTCCAAACCCTGATCTTTCAATCAATGTAACAATGCAAAAGGCGAACCCCTAGGTTCGCCTTTTTCTTTTGTGCCGAGGAGAGGACTTGAAAGGGCGGAAGCCCTGTCCATCACTAAACAATCTTATGCAATTTTTAATAATCACCTTCCTCATCGACTATTTACGATTTTAAAACCTATCTCAAACAGGTTTAAGCTATCTCATCCGCAACACATAAATAAGACCCCAGAGAATGCTGGGGTCTTATTTATGTGCCGAGGAGAGGACTTGAAGGGGCGGAAGCCCCACGCGGTCAGTAAACGACCTTACACCATTTTTTCATCAATTTCGAAATGAGAAATTTTATTATTTTAAAACCTTGCTCACCAGAGGTTCAAGCTAACTCTACCACAGAACATAAATAAGACCCCAGAGGATACTGGGGTCTTATTTATGTGCCGAGGAGAGGACTTGAACCTCCACACCTTGCGGTACTTGCTCCTAAGGCAAGCGTGTCTACCAGTTTCACCACCTCGGCGGAATATATCATTTTTCATTCGCTTATTATTTTTACACTACTTTTTCACTTCATGTCAAATTATGCTATAATATAATATGTTTAACTCACTCTAACCGTCGTACGCAAATCGACAAACATTATGGCCGTCAAAAAATCGAACGGCGCCACAAGCGACGCTGCCGATATCAAGGAAAATTGCCAAGTCGCGGCATTGTCCTACATCTTCATTCTCTGGCTCATCCCACTGCTCCTGCGTCCGCACTCCAAATTCGCCCAGTTCCACGCCAAGCAGGGCCTGGTCATCTTCGTCCTCGACGTCTTGGTCGCCCTGGTTTCCTGGTTCCCCTTCTTCGGCTGGCTCATGGCCCTCGGCATGATAGCCCTATCGGCCCTCGCTTTCATCCGCGCCCTTTCCGGACAATCATGGAAGATACCTTACGTCTACGAATGGAGCCGCAAAGTCACGATACATTAATCAACATTTAACATAAATAAAAAACATTATGCCTCAATTCATCAAATTCTTCGAGGAACTGCGCATTAAGGACGTGCCGATTGTCGGCGGCAAGAACGCTTCGCTGGGCGAGATGTATCAGACCCTTTCAAGCAAGGGCATCCGAGTGCCGAACGGCTTCGCCACCACTTCTGAAGCCTACAACTATTTCCTGGACAAGACCGGCACTAAAGCCAAGATCATCGAGATACTCAAAGGCTTGGACACCAAGGATGTCAACGACCTGGCCAAGCGCGGCAAGGCAGTCCGCGAGACTATCCTCAAAGCCACGCTGCCGGCTGACTTGCAAAAAGAGATTGTCACCGCTTACAAAAAATTATCCAAGCAATACAAGACTGACAACGTCGATGTCGCTGTCCGTTCTTCCGCTACCGCCGAAGACCTGCCTGACGCCTCGTTCGCCGGCCAACAGGAAACCTACCTGAACATCCGCGGTGAAAAGCAGCTGATGCAATCTGTCAAAGAGTGCATCGCCTCTCTCTTCACCAATCGCGCCATCTCCTACCGCGTCGACAAGGGCTTCGATCATTTCAAAATCGCCCTCTCCGTCGGCGTCCAGAAGATGATCCGCTCCGACCTGGCTTCCTCTGGCGTCATGTTTACCATCGACACCGAATCGGGCTTTGCCAACGCCGTCCTGATCAACTCGATTTACGGCTTGGGAGAGAACATTGTCCAAGGCAAGGTCAACCCTGACGAATTCTACGTCTTCAAACCGACCATGAAGATCATCTCCCGCGCCATGCGCCAGAAGACGATCAAGATGGTTTACGAAACTTCCCCCAAGGCCGAGCGTCCGGTCAAGGATATCCCGATTCCGGCCAAAGACCAATACACCCAGTCGATCACCGATGCCCAGGTCCTGGAGCTGGCCAAGTGGGCCGTCGAAATCGAGAAGCACTACGGCCGTCCGATGGATATCGAGTGGGCCCTTGATGGCAAAGAAAACCAGCTTTATATCGTCCAGGCCCGTCCGGAAACCATCCATAGCGTCCGCAACTATAACGTCATCGAAGAATACAAGCTGGACAAGAAGAGCCAGGTCTTGGTGACCGGCCACTCGGTCGGCAACCGCATCGGCACCGGCGAGGTCAACCGCATCATGGACGTCTCCCAGATCGACCAATTCAAGAAAGGCCAAGTCCTGGTCACTACCATGACCGATCCTGATTGGGAGCCGATCATGAAGATCGCTTCGGCCATCGTCACCGACTCTGGCGGACGCACCTGCCACGCCGCCATCATCTCCCGCGAGCTCGGCATTCCCTGCGTCGTCGGCACTGGCGACGGCAGCAAGAAGCTGAAGTCGGGCATGAAGGTGACCGTCGATTGCGCCGAGGGCGATGAAGGCTACGTCATGGACGGCATCCTGCCCTTCAAGGTCAACAAGACCGACATCAAAGGCATGCGCCGTCCGAAGACCAAGGTCATGATGAACATCGGCTCGCCGGATATCGCCTTTGCCACCTCCTTCACCCCCAATGACGGCGTCGGTTTGGCCCGCGTCGAGTTCGTGGTCAACAACGTCATCAAGGCCCACCCATTGGCCCTGCTCAATTACGCCACCCTGACCGACAAGAAGGTCAAGCAGCAGATCGACGAACTGACCGTCGGTTACAAGGACAAGGCCCAGTTCTTCGTTGACAAATTCGCCGAAGGCGTAGCCACCATCGCTGCCGCCTACTACCCGAAAGATGTCATCATCCGCTTGTCCGATTTCAAATCCAACGAATATGCTAATCTGATCGGCGGCACCGCCTATGAGCCGATCGAAGCCAACCCGATGATCGGCTGGCGCGGCGCCTCCCGCTATTACGACCCGAAATACGCACCGGCCTTCGCGCTCGAATGCCAGGCTCTGGCCCGCGTACGCAATGAGATGGGCCTGACCAATCTCAAAGTAATGATCCCCTTCTGCCGCACCGTCACCGAGGGCCAGAGGGTATTGGAAATCATGGCCAAGAACGGCCTCAAGCAGCACGTTAACGGCCTCGAGGTCTATGTCATGGCCGAAATCCCAATCAACATCATTCTGGCCGAAGAGTTCGCTAAAGTATTCGACGGCTTCTCTATCGGCTCGAACGACCTGACCCAACTCACCTTAGGCATCGACCGCGACTCGGGCATCCTCAATATCGCCGGCGTTTCCAATGAGAAGAGCGAGGCGGTCAAGGACTTGATCCGCTACCTCATCGCCGTGGGCAAGAAGACCAAGACCAAAGTCGGCATTTGCGGCCAGGCTCCGTCAGACTTCCCGGACTTCGCCCAGTTCCTGGTCGAGCTCGGTATCGACTCCATCTCGCTCAATCCCGACACCGTCATCAAGACCACCCTCTCCATCCTCGAACAGGAAGACAAGATGAGCGGCAAGGGCAGCAAGACCAAGCTAGCGGCCAAGGCCAAACCGGCCGCGAAAGCGAAAGCTCCAGCCAAAACTCAAGCCAAGCCCAAGGCGAAAGCAAAGGCGAAAAAATAGTTAAGATATCTGAACAGCCCCGATTCTCTCGGGGCTGTTTTTTTCTATTCATTGCGCCGGGCAGAAAAATGAGCTAACCTGGAAGCAGCATCATTAAAAACCAAACCAAAAGGAGGAAGCCGATGAACCGACCAGCCAAAGCCAGACCGGCTTCCCTTGAAGCCGCCCGCTTAAGCAACCGTGAAATCAGGGTGTACGCCAGAAGCCCTCGACAACCGCTGGATATGCACCTGATCAACGACACCCGATGGATCGAACTGCCCTTCAGCTCTTACTCGATGCAGGTCAAGTACGGGAGCATGATGGAAAAGCTGCTCAATGAAAACGCCTTTCTGAGGCTGGCCGATATCAACCAGCTCCAACACTTGATTCCGTTCAGCTGCCTCGATGATGAACTTGGGAAGGTTCCTTTTTTTCCTCACACCAGATTGGCGCATTCCAAGATCGTAGCCGCGCTAGGGCTGATCCTGCTCAATCGCGAAGGCTACAGTCCGGCCGAGCAGCTGCTTTTTGCCATTGCCGCCGCCTACCACGACGTAGCCACCCCGGCTTACGGCGACACCGCCATCCGCATCGACCGCCAGAAATTGTGCGAAGAAAAGAATTTCGCCAAGATCATCGCCGGTAACGGCCTGGACAAGCGCTGGCGCTTTTTAGGCTTCGATCTCACAGCTGCCAGCGAATGGATTTCGGGCCAAGGCAAGTTCGGCCAGCTTTTGGACATTCTCGACAAAGTCAGCTACACGATCCTGGATGTCTATTTCCTTATCCGCAGCGGCCATGCGCCGAAGACCCTGACCAGCCTGGTGGAAAGCGACGAGCTATTCGGGGACATCTGGCAAAGCATTACGCTTAAAGACGGCCGACCGCACTTCAATGATGTACCAAGGCTCCACCGCTTCCTGCAGCTTCGCGCCATCATGCATGACCAACTTTACCGCAACCCCGATTGCCGCAAGCTGGAGCTGGTCTATTCAAGAGCCATCGAGGATCTCTACCGCAACGCTACCGTTTCGGCGGACGACCTGATGTCCGGCACCGATCGGTGGCTCGACCAGATGCTCAATCCCATAGACCACGCCTCAACCCTGAGACGGATCAAACATCGCCACTTCCGCAAGCAGGAGTTGTGCGATGCCTACGGGCAACGCCTGAACGGACGATTCATCTTCACCGAATATTCGAGGCCTTTCTCAACGGGCTTGTCCTGGCCGGTAAAGCACCGGGATTCGATCATGCCCCTCAGCGATGCCATCGACCCCTGCCATGCCGACAACCTGGACCGCCTTTCCCGCCACCGCGAAGGCTGGCACACGTTCTTTTATGCCTGAATCAAACCGCCGACCCAACGGCGGTTTTTTTATTTTACGACGACGGCTTAGCCTGATATACTGAAGTAAATTAAGCAAATAAGCAGCTACTATGAACTTCGAAAAGCTATCTTTGAACGCCAAGCCGCAGACACCGGAAGCCTCAAACAATTACGAGCTCAAGAACACGGCTAAGCTATCGACCGAAAATGCGGACTACTTGCTCTACTACACCAGACATGATGTCCAAACCAGCCCGGAAATAGTCAACCGATCCGACGCGCTAATCCTGGAATCGATCACGGACTTCCGGGATGACAAAAAAACCAAAAAATCCGTCGAGCATGCATTATTTGACAAGACTAGTCCTTACCACGAAGCGGTAAGAGCCGCCGCCGAACAAGGAAAGCCGATTTTTCTCTTAGATCTGTCGCGCGCCACGGCCAAAAGCCAAAACATGCTGGAGACCAAGAACGGCGAAGACCAGGACGAGATGTCCAAGAACGAACTCAAGGTGGCCATCGAAGGTTCGCTCGGCTTAGGCGCGATCATGTGGGCCGCGGTTGACTTGAAACGCATGATTACAGACAACCCCAAAATGAGCCGCCGCAACTTCCTGAAATTCTTGGGCAAATCAGCCACAGGGCTGGCGCTGACCTCGCCCTTGATCGGGCGGATGACCGGCTACATCTCTACCAAAGGCACCGGTCTTGAACCTGATGAATCATCAGTATCCCGCAAGGCGCAAAAAGTTTTTGAAGACGCGACTTACCGGACCAATCTCGATCGCAGCAAGACGATCCACACGCGCAACGACCTCTGGGCGCAGAAAAGCGAAAAAGTGGCCAAATACCTGCAAGCCGAACTGGGCCGCAAACCGAGCCTCGCTCTGAGCATGGGCGCCGACCATGTCGGCATCGAACGCTCAATCAAGGAAAACGACGAAACCCGGCTGGCACGGCTCTCCAAAGAGCTTGGAGATGATTTCAAAAACGAAGGTCTGATTGCCAAAATCGACCTGACCCCAGAAGCTGGTTCAGACAGGGTTAAGGTTGAGGTAGTCATTATCCACGATGAAAATTTCCAATAGTCTCTAACTATAGCCCCAAAATAGTCATAATCATTGACAATTACCTAAAAATGTGCTATGGTAATATTTACCATTAGCCCTTTTTCATAAACAACCCTTCACTAGAAGGAAAAATACGACGCGAGGAGATTGTCATGAACAAGTTTTGGACTACAGCACTGTTTTTGTTGTTTATCGCCGTGTGTGCCGTTTCCTGCAAAGAAACACCTTCCATGTTGATGGGAAACTTCGCACGGACGCCTGCTGACCTTGTCGACCCCGAATACCGGGACGGCAACGGCTACGACTACCAGCTAATCTGGGGGGTTGAAGCGGTTCTCAAAGAGAACCGGGGGTACGCCCAACGTACCTACAAATACCTTCTCAGAGGGCAGCGCCCCGCAAGCTATTCCTTCAAGGAGTATAAGAAAAACTACCCGGATGACTTGATCATCGAGTACGGCAATGGCAAAAAACTTGCCATATTCTTTAACGACTTGACCCATCTGGAAGGAAAGCAATGGGGCATTACCTGGGATCCCAACCCGCCCAAACTACCCCAACGCATCCGTTGAACCAAGCAGCACCCCCCCCCTTCATTCGCCCCGGCATCAATCCCGGGGCATTTTTTTACAAAGCATTAAACGAGCCCAGTCCGACTTTCGGCATCATTTTTATGGAACATACGTACTCGTCTAAGCAGTAAAAATGATGCCGAAAGTCGGACTCACAATGCTTATTTACCGCCAAAGTCATTGACTAATCTTCACAAACTCGGGAAAATGATAATATGTTCAATTTCTTACACGCTTCCAACCCAGAACAAATCCTTTTCAGCCTAGGCCCCATCAAGGTCTATTGGTACGGCCTGTGCCTGGTTCTGGGCATTATCGCGGCCCTGGCGGTCACCAAATACCTGGCCAAACTCCAGCAAATAAGCCAGGAAATCGTCGACGACCTTTCTTTTTGGCTGATTATCAACAGCATTGTCGGCGCCAGGGTTTATGATGTGCTGCTCGAGTATAAATACTACGCAAGTCATCCGCTCGATGCTTTGAAAATCTGGCAAGGAGGCCTTGCCATCCATGGCGCCATCATCGCCGGCGCGGCTACGATTTTCTGGTTCTGCCGCAAGAACAAGCTTTCCTTCTGGCAGTTTGCCGGCCTGATCGTGCCTGGACTGGCCCTGGGCCAAGCCATCGGCCGTTGGGGCAACTACTTCAATCAGGAGCTTTTCGGCAAACCGACCGACCTCCCTTGGGGCATCCCGATCGACATCTTCAACCGCCCTGCCCAATTTTTGAATGCCGAATACTTCCACCCGACTTTTCTATACGAATCCTTGGGCAGCCTGGCCATATTCGGATTACTGCTCTATCTGTCCTTGCGCGCCATCAAAAACCAAAAAGCTGCGATATTACGCACCCCGACGCCCCAGTTTCTTGTCCTCGCATACCTATCGCTTTATTCCTTTTTACGCTTTTCTTTGGAATTTATCCGCATTGACTTCGCCCCGACCGCCTTCGGCTGGCGCTGGCCTCAAGCCGTAAGCCTGATCGTCCTTTTGGCCGCCTTAATAATATTGGCCAAAAATTACCTTAAAAAACCCGTCGCACCCCTTGACCAACCAGACTAATCGTGGTATTGTCATTTTATCTCTCACACTCTAAATAAAAAATCATTAAGAGAACAAACGGAATATGCCAAATCGGAAGTCAGCCAAAAAGGAATTGCGCAAGCGAGAAGTCCGCACCGAATTCAACAAGAAGGTGAAGGACACCACTAAAAGCTTGGTAAAGAAGAGCATTAAAGCCATCGCTGCCAAGGATGAAAATGCCAAGGTTGCTGTCGCCAAAGCCCTCAAGGCCTTGGACAAGGCCGCCCAGAAGGGCATCATCAAGAAGAATACCCGCAACCGCCGCAAATCCAGACTGGCCAAAAAATTGAACACGATCACAGCTGCTAAATAGCACATAAAAAAAGAAGCGCTCAAAGCGCTTCTTTTTTTATGTGCTTAAAGTTGGGCGATAATCCTATCCAGCTCGACCTTGGGTCGGCCGCGGCCCGTCTTGACCAGATAATCTATATCGATAAGCTGCAACAGTATTTTTTTCAGCTGGTCCAGGCTGAAATTCCTTACCTGCCCCACGCTCTTCTGGGCCACGAAGGGATGCAATTTCAATTCGGAGGCTATTTTCTTGCCGACCAAGCCGCTGTCCAGCGCCTGACGCACCTGGACCAGAATCTTGAATTGGCGCGTAATCATATGCAAAAGATACTCCTCGCTTTCTCCGCCACGCAGCTGCTCCTCAAGCAGCTTGGCCGCCAAGGCGCGATTGCGCATGCTCAAAGCATCGGTCAAGGCGAAGACCTGTTCGTCAAAAACGCCGACCACCAGCTCCCGGACATCGCTTAATTCGATCTTGTCCGGCACGACAGCCGCGCCTAGGCCCAGCTTCTGGCCGGCCTTATAATGCACCAGCTTGTTCAGCTCTTGATCGATCTGCCACAAATCTCCTCCGGTCAAAGCCACGAGGTGTGTTGCTGCCTCGCGGCTGATCTCGCCTGAGCGACGCATCACCTCTTCACGGACCCAGCTGGCGAGCTCAGTGTTGGACAGCGGCTTGAATTCCTGGGCGTATTTCTGGCTCGCAAGCCAGCGGAAAAGCTGCCCTCGCTCCTTGGTCATTCCCTTTTCCTCGCTGGAGACATCATCCCAGAAAATAACGATATTATCAGCCAAGCCCGCTGGCTCGGCTTGCAAATACTTATGCAGTTCCGCCAAAGACTGGACGTCTTTGCGGCTGAAAATCTGCTCAACGACCAGCATCCGCTTACGGGACAGCAAAGAGCCGCTGCCTGCCGCCTGCCCGATAGCGCTGACATTGGCTTCGGCAGAAGAGAGCACGGTCAAGCTGTGCCCGGAAGGATCCACCTCTTTCAAGAACCGCTCAATGAACTCATTGAGCTTGCGCCTGCTCCTAAAAGTGTCTTGTCCGTATAAAAAAATTACCATCTTCCAAAAAACTTACTATTTTGCTAAAATTAAAATAATTATAAGTAAATTAACACATTCTAGCCTTTTATGCAAAAAGCGCTCTGCCTTAAGTGCCACAGCGAACTGATTGTTGACAATGAGGTGGTTGTGGGCGATCTCGTTACCTGCAACAATTGCCAGACCGACATGGAGGTGCTCACCCTCCACCCGCTCAAGCTGGAAATCATCCCGGAAGAATAAGATTTTACCGATACGGCTGACTGAAAACTCCTTGACCAAAAACAAAACCAACTGAGATTAAAATCTTAAGTTGGTTTTTTTATATTAATGCCGCTCTCCTTGAATTCTAGACACCTCTTCTTTAAAAAGATTGCCCCGCTCCTTGTAATTCTTAAATAGGCCGAAACTGGCGCAGGCAGTGGACATTACTACCGCGTCGCCTGCCTTTGCCAGCTCAACGGCCTGGCTTACAGCGCTTGCCATACTGTTCGCGGCCAAAATTTTGCCTTCCGCAAAGCCGGACTCCAATAGGTCGGCCTTAAGCCTGGGCGTTGCCGCACCATCAAACAATATGACAGACTTCACTTTGCGTTTAGCGATAAGCTTGGCCAAAGCCTTGAAATCAGCGCCTTTATCGGCGCCTCCCGCCAGCAAGATGACCGGCTTGCGGAATGACTTGAGGGCGATCATCGTCGCTTCCGGCGTCGTTGCGAAAGAGTCATCGTAATAATCGACCCCGTTGACGGTGCGGGCGAGTTCGAGGCGGTGTTCCAGTCCGGCGAATTCCTTGACTGCCGCCTGCGCCGTGGCGATATCTATGCCGACGATATCGGCCGCCAAAGCGGCGGCGGCGACGTTTTCCTGGTTGTGCCTGCCGATCAGCTGGCTGGGCCAAGCCAAGCGTGAAAAATAAATCGTCTGGCTTCGAGGCAGCTCCTTGTTGATGCGCTTAGCCAGCTTGCCGTTGGCAACCAGATAATCCGAAGCTTGCTGATTGCTGGCAATGCACCATTTGGCCTGCCAATATTCCTTAAGGCTCTTGTGGAAATTCGGATTATTCGGATCTGCCGGCGCCAGATGTTCGCGTGAAAAATTAGTCATGACCGCGATGTGCGGACTATATTTCATATCCTGCAGCTGGAAGCTTGAAAGTTCCAGTACGACCCAATCTTCGGCCTTGATCTTGTCGATGAATGCGAACGGCGCTACGCCGATGTTGCCGCCGAGCCAGACCGTCTTGCCCGCCTTCCTAAATATCGCCGCGATCAAAGACGAAGTCGTACCCTTGCCTTTGGTTCCGGTTACCCCGATCACGTTTCTGGTCGGACAAATTTCCAGGAACTGCTCCATCGCGCTTGTCAGCACGATTTTCTTATTCTTTTTCAAGGCCGACCTGATGCCGGGACAAGCCAGCGTCCAACCCGGAGAGCGGAATAAAAAATCAAACGGCTCGAGACCGCGATTGAAGTCCGCTTCAAGCTTCCAGCTGATATTCCGGTGCTTGGCAAATTCGTCGAACCGATCGGCCAGCTGCTCTTTCGAGCGCATGTCACAGATAGTGATCTGGCAGTCGATTTCGTGGGATAACAAAAATTTGGCCAAAGCCAAATTTTCCACTCCGAGGCCCAGTAACGCCACCCTCTTCCCGCCTAATTTTTCCTGCAAATTTTTCATCTATAATTATTTTCAATTTTAGAAATTGAAAACTGGTCCTTTACTCCGCTTTCGGGTCCCTGATAATTACCGAGCTATAATGGCTTTCCTGGAAATCGGTCAGCTCTCGGATATCAGTATCACTGATATTCCCCATCTCCTCCGGAATGACCACCAACTTGTCGTCAGGATCGTCAGTGCGATGGATAACGGCGACGCATTTTCCAGTGAATTCGGTCACTGGCTCAGCTACGCCCAAAATATAAGCGTTAATTTCTTTTTCGTCGCCCCCGACCGTGCCCGGCAAGAAACCGTAGTTGACCGGATAAATGAAACCGTATTTCGGGTGTTCTGCGCCCAATGGACGGTGGACTTTTACCTTGACCGCTTCATTGATGAATGAGTAAACGTTATCCATTTTTTTATGTGATATTTTTAATTATTACTCCAAATCCCCCCAGCTCTCGCCCATTTTTGACTCGACGATCACCGGTACCTTTAATTGTAGCACATTTTCCATGATTTTTTTAAGTTCCGGCACCGACTGGTCGATCATATCCCTTTTTATCTCGAACAAAAGCTCGTCATGCACCTGCAGAAGCAACCTGACCTCGCCGGCCGGATATTTTTTTTGAAGCAATTCGTGAACCTGGATCATCGCGACCTTTATCATGTCAGCCGCCGTGCCTTGCAACGGTGTGTTGATGGCCATGCGCTCGGCTGCTTTGCGTACCTGCATGATTGAAGAATTGATTTCCGGCAGATTGCGCTTGCGCCCGAACAGCGTCTCGGAAAAGCCAGCTCTTCGAGCTTCTTCAATCGCCTGGTCCATCCATTTTTTCACTCCAGGATAAGCCTCGAAATAATGATCGATAAACTCCTTGGCTTGCCAAAAAGTAATATCGGCGGCTTGCGATAGGCCGTGCGGGCCTTGGCCGTAAAGGATGCCGAAATTCGTCGCCTTAGCCTCTCGTCGCATCTGTTTGGTTACTTGGCCCAGCTCCACTTCATTGATTGCTGCGGCAGTGGCTGTGTGAATATCCTCATTTTCAATAAACGCCTTTACCATCCGCTCGTCACCAGAAAAATGCGCGGCTAAGCGTAGCTCGATTTGCGAGTAATCAAGACCGACCAACTTATACCCTGGCGCCGCCACAAAAGCCTTGCGCACAGCCTGTCCCCATTCTCCTTTAACTGGAATGTTTTGCAGATTAGGCTCGGATGAAGACAGTCTTCCTGTCGCAGCCACGGTCTGGTTAAAGCTGGTGTGTATCCTCTTAGTCTTAGCATTTATCAACTTCGGCAAGGCATCCACATAAGTGCTGGTCAGCTTGGTTAACTCACGGTACTCCAAAATAGACTTAACGATCTGATGCTGGTCTTTAAGTTTTTCAAGTTCATCGGCGGCAGTCGACAAGCCTGTTTTAGTCTTGCCGACGCCAACCGTCGAGAGTTCCAATTTCTCAAACAGAATTTCACGCATCTGCTGTGGAGAGTTGATATTGAATTCTTGACCGGCCTGCTCAAAAATTTCTTTTTCCAGAGCAGTGATCTTAGAATGCAATTTCTTGCCCAATTTGCCAAGATAATTATTATCCAAACTGATCCCTAGCTCTTCCATCTTGGCAAGCACAGCAACTAAAGGCATCTCTATGGTATCAAACAGCTTTTCCAAATTATGCTCTTCCAATTCTGATTTTAATTTATTGACCAAACGCCAGGTGATATCAGCATCTTCACAGGAATAAATGGCTAATTTTTCCAGCGGCACTTGCTCGAACGCGACTTTGTTTTTGCCCGTCCCAAGCAGATCGTCCTTGGTTATTTTTTCAAAGCCCAATTCGCTAAAAGCCAGTCCATCCAAATTGTGCTGACGGCTTCCTGGATTCAATAAATATGAAGCGATCATCGTATCAAAAGACACGCCCCTTACCCTTATGCCTTGTGACGCCAGCACCGCCAAATCAAACTTGATATTGTGCCCGTATTTCTTAATCTTTTTATCCTCAAACACCGGGCGCAACTGCTCGAGCCAGGAATTGCCTTCAGTTTTCTTGTTATAGCTGAACAAGTCATTGCCATCTTTCGCCTTATTTTCACAAGTATCCACCATAATGAAGTACGCCTCCTCGCTTTTCCAGGAAAAACTTATTCCCAGAAGTCCGCAAGTGAGCGTATCAAGGGAATTTGTTTCGGTGTCAAAAACAAAGGCTTTTTGCTCCTTTAATTCCTTGAAAAAAACTTTAAAATCCTTCTCGTTGTCAATTAACCGGTAACTATATTGCTGCTTATTGCGTTCGAATTTATCAACCCCGATGACGGCATCTTGCTCTCCTTTGCCATTCTTCTTGCCTAGGTCCTGCACACGGGCGAGCAAAGACTTGAATGCTAACTCGCTGAACAGCTCGACCACCTTCGCGCGATCGAAATCGCCGAATTTTGCCCCGGTCACATCAAATTCGATCGGAGCGCCAAGATGGATCGTGGCCAAGCGATATGACATCTCCGCCTCGGCTTGCTGGCTTCTGAGCAGCTCGCGAATACGGTCCTTGATCTTTTCCGATTCCAAATTCTTATAAATATTTTCCAACGAACCGAATTCTTTAAGCAAGTCCACAGCTGTCTTCTCGCCTATGCCTTTGACGCCGGGAATATTATCCGATGGGTCTCCGCGCAAAGCCTTGTAATCGATAACTTGTCCCGGTTTCAGGCCATAACGAGCGATTACCGCCGGTTCGTCATACAAGACCCCGTCGCTGATGCCGCGGCTCATCGCGTAAACCTTGGTGTGGTCATCTACCAGCTGCAAAGTGTCCATATCGCCGGTCAGGATTATCTTATTCAGCCCGCTGTCAATCTGCTTGCAGATCGTGCCGATCAGGTCGTCAGCCTCGAAACCAGACAGCTCGTACAGCGGGATGCCGAAAGCTGCCGCCACTTCGCGGACGCGGTCGAATTGGGCATAAAGCTCGTCGGGCGCCTTGACTCGGGTGGCCTTGTATTCC
Organism: uncultured Gammaproteobacteria bacterium; assembly: GCA_964443495.1. Lineage (GTDB taxonomy): Bacteria > Patescibacteriota > Patescibacteriia > Patescibacteriales > GWE2-39-37 > JAAXUA01. Next base: position 53,667 of record CAYUCS010000001.1, on the reverse strand, counting down.
TTATATTCCTCGTGTCGGAATGTCGGCCCCTTTTTATCCATCGTCAATGCGACATAATCCGGCTTGAACTCCTTAACCGCCTTGATCAAGGCAGCGCTGAAGCCGTAAACGGCATTAACCATCTCGCCCGACTTGGTTACCAGAGTGGGCGGCAAAGCATGAAAACTGCGATGGATCAGCGCGTTGCCGTCAATTATCAATAATGTTCCCTTTGGTTTATTCATACCCACATTACAACAAAAATTGCTTATTATGGCAAATAAAAACAAGCGGCACATGTATGCACCGCTTGAACACGCCTCCCGGCGTCCTAATCATCATCTTCCTCGCTTTCTCCTCCCGATGGCGCTTGCTGAGCTGCTGACTGTGCGCCTGCAGCGTTTTGCTGTATTGCTGAGGCCGTGGTCGATTGTCCTATGGTTCCGATATAAAACCTGCTGAGCAGCCCCCAGGCATTACTCGAGTGGACATGCCCGCCGCCAGTGCCGCTGAAAGCGGCTGTCGCCTCCTTGCCGCAATAGGGGGTTATTGCTCCGGCACCGGCCGGGTGTTTGCTTAGATAGCTTGATACATCGTAAATCTTCCCGGAAACGACCAGCCAACAGTTCTTGGCAGTGTTGTGCTTAGCAGCCTCGGCGGCAGACAAAGAGATGCTGTCGCCCGCCTTGGCGGCTGCAGCGGCTGGTTTATTGTCGGGCAACCCTGGCTTCATTTCGCCAGCAAGCGCCTGGGAAGCTGCCCGTGAGCTGCCGGACGAGCTGGCCGATGAAGGCGTGTCCTGGCCAAGCGATCCAACCAGGTATTTATCCAGAAGCTGCCAGGCGAAATCGGAATGATTGCTACCTTGGCCGCCCTTGTTGGAAAAGGCGGCCGTGGCCTCTTTGCCGCAATAAGGAACGATCGTTTCCGCGCCGCCAGGATGCTGATTCAGATAAGCTGAAAGGCTGTAAACCTTGCCATTTATTATTTGCCAGCAGTCGTTGCCGCTATTATGCTTTGACACTTCCTCAGACGACAGGACCGTTCCGGCCGGGCCGACCTGGCCCGGGGTCGAAGTGCCTGCTCCATCTGCCGGACTGCCGGCCAGACCGGAGCCTGGAACGAGAGCAGTGCCGCATTTTTGTTGCGACGCCAAAAAGCCGGCTATTACTATGCCAGCCAAGCCTGACGCGAAAATGAACAGGCTGAAGGTGACGATTTTTTTGATCATATCATTGCGAATTCCTCTGAGTGCATAAGTTCATCGGGAATATCATAATTTTTTAGCTGCGCTTTGATTGCGCCCATCATCGCCGGAGGGCCGCACAGGAAATAGTCACGATCCTTGAGTCCGCCGACAGTCTGGCTGACGGCAGAAGCTGAAATGCGCCCCTGCTCATCAGAAAAAAAGAGGTGCACACGGAACCAAGGACGGCTTGCGGCGATCGTCTTAAGCTCATCGGCAAACGCTGCCTCGCCCGTATTCTTGACGCAATAAACCAGGTCGATGTCGTAATCCGACACCTCTCCTAAGCTGCGTGCCATGCCCAGGAACGGCGTGATGCCGATGCCGCCAGCCAGCCAAACCTGCTTCTTGTTGACCGACCGAAGATATGAAAAACGCCCATACGGCCCTTCGATCGTCGCGATAGTGCCGATTTTCAGCCCGATCAATTCAGATGTGTAGTCTCCTAATTTTTTTACAGCCACCGACAACTGGCTTCCGGATGAACTGATAGTAAAAGGATGCTGTTCGGCAAGCCCCGGCTGATTGAACGAGATAAAAATGAATTGACCAGGATTGTACGGCATCTCTTTATCCTCGTGCCGCATGGCTATTTCTACGACAGCATCGTTGATTCTGTTTACGGCGACGACCCGATACCGGCAAACTCTGACCAGAAACCGGCTGGCCACTGTCCGATAAAAAACCGCTGCCAAGGCCGAAAATGACAAGGCCAGCATATAGGCCTTGAGGACGAAGCTTCGGCTTGTGTCGCTATAGACAAAAAGCAAGTGCAAGGTCGCCAAAAAATATGCTAACCCTAAAAACTTATGCGACATTTTCCAGGTCTGATATGACAGCTTCACGTAAAATGTAAGCGCTAAAAGCAATATCATCAAGGCTAGCGAAGCCCTGCCGTAGTTCAAAGCTGCGCTTTCGCTTGGGAGTAAAAATTGCGCGGCTGACTGCCATGAGGATTGGCCATATTTGATCGCCAAAAGAAGCGGATGGAATAACAGCAAGATAAAACTGATCGCTCCGACCTGGTGATGCCTGATATAGGCTAGGTTCAGCCCGTTGAAAAGAGTATCTAGCCACTTCGCTCGAGCGCTTATTATAATGGCCGAAGCGAACATCGCCATGCCGACCAGACCGGTCAGCTGGCCCAAGCTCATTGCCGTCGCCCAGCCGTCAGCAAAACGGACCGACAGGGGCTTCAACGCCAGCCACGGCAGAAGCGGAAACATCGATATCGCCCCGATGGCCAGCCAGCCCTTTTTTGTAGAATTAGTCTTCATTTGCTCTGCGAGCGTCTATTTCAATAAGGCCACCAACTTCACGATTTCACCGTAATGCCTGGCCACGATATCCTGATTCCTGAAATTAACTGCGAACTCCTTGATCTTTTCCAGGGCAGCCATAATCGTTTCCTTGCTTGGCTTATCAAAATCGCCGCCCGCCTGCTCGAACATGCCGCGCATCAGCTGGCGGACATTTATCCGCTTCATCTCTTCGAAATTGTCCTTCGACGCTTCATCCAAATACTCCTTGAGCTCGTCCAACTGCTCCTTATGAGCCGCCACGAAGCACTCGACGATTGCGTCCCGGACGTCTTCCGGAGAGACCGGTTTTTCAGTGTCAATGCCGTAAATATTGGCCATATTTTTTTCTTAATTGTCTTATTTTAAGAGTAGCATTGCGTCAGTATTAGTCAAATAAATAGCCCTCGATTGCTCGAGGGCTAGCTGCTGTTCCGCTTACAGCTGCGTCGGCTCGCATTCCCAGATTACGGAATGCTGGCACACGTGCCAACCGGGCACGGACAACGAAAGGAGTTTGCCGAGGTTGGTGGTCAGAAAAAGCTCAGTCGTCGCATGATTGATGTGCGTAACCAGAATTATGAACTCATACTCCAGGCTATAGCTTTTGATTACGGCTGCCAGCGCGTCTTCGTCGCGGCAATACATGTCATGGGGCTTTTCCGGCAAAAGCTCCGGCGTTTCAGCGACTTTCGCATGGAACAATTGAGCCAGGAGCGACCCGGTTGCCACGCCGCATTGCGTTGGCGGATAAAGCACGATGCGCTTTTTCAAGGGCGTCTTAGCATTCCTGGACATCTCTGCCAGCCTGATGGCTGACCTGATCATGTTAGGATAAGCCGTTTCATGACGCTCGAACGATTCGCCAGGTTCATGCTTGATCGGGGTAAAAATCACCAGTCTTCGAACTTTCATGTCTTTGCTGCCTCCCTCTATTAAAATGAACTAAACAAAGCTTGATTATAATACATTTTACTTAATGTGTCAATTGTTTAAAATAAAAACAAAGCGGCTTGCTGCCGCTTTGTAATATAAACCGTTTCTCTTTAAACGCCTTTTGGGCCGACCACCGCCTCGAACTCCTCCTTTTCCATCGTTTCTTTTTCTAAGAGATGGTTAACGACCTTTTCCAATAAATCACGCTGGCCATGTATCACGCCCTGGGCCTGATGGGCGGCCTGTTCGATGAAATCTGAAATCTCATGATCTATCTGCTCGGCAGTACGTTCGCTGTAGTCCCGGTTTTCATGGATTTCCTTGCCCAGGAAAATCATATCTTCTTTTTCTCCGTAAGTCCTTAGGCCGAGTGAGTTGCTCATGCCGTAATCGGTTATCAGCTGCCTGGCGATCTGGGTCGCGCGGCGCAAATCCGAACTGGCTCCAGTCGTGACTTCGCCGAAAATCTCGCGTTCAGCAACCTGGCCGGCCAACAAGACCGCGATCTCTTCGATGAATTCAGTCTTGGTCCGGAGGTGCTTATCCACCATCGGCAGCTTCAGCGTGTAGCCGCCGGCGCGTCCGCGAGCAATGATCGAGATCTTATGCACCGGGTCGGTGTGCGGCAGGAAATGAGCTACCAGCGCGTGTCCGGCCTCATGATAGGCTGTCACCTTCTTTTCATGATCAGTAAGTACGCGGCTGCGTCGCTCCGGTCCGAGCATCACTTTCTCGATGCTTTCAAGCAGCTCCGCCATGTCGATGGTCTTGCGGTTGCGGCGGGCAGTCAGGATGGCGGCCTCATTCAAGAGATTGGCCAGATCGGCGCCAGAGAACCCTGGCGTACGCTCCGCTATGCGGCGCAAGCTGACATCCTTGGATAGCGGCTTCTTGCGAGCATGGACCTTGAGGATCGACTCGCGATCGGCCAAATCCGGCTCATCGAGCACCACCTGGCGATCGAAGCGCCCCGGACGGAGCAAGGCCGGATCGAGCACGTCCGGTCGATTGGTTGCCGCCATGACGATAATATTGGTGTTTTGGTCGAATCCGTCCATCTCGACCAGTATCTGATTCAAGGTCTGCTCGCGCTCATCGTGCGACCCTCCCAAACCGGTGCCGCGACGGCGTCCGACCGCATCGATCTCGTCGATGAAAATAATGCAGGGCGACATCTTCTTGGCGCGCTTGAACAGGTCGCGGACGCGCGAGGCGCCGACGCCGACGAACATCTCGACGAACTCCGAACCGGAAATCGACAAGAAAGGCACGCCGGCCTCGCCGGCAGTAGCACGGGCCAACAAGGTCTTGCCAGTTCCCGGGCTGCCCAGCAAGAGTACTCCGCGAGGAATGCGCGCGCCAAGATCCAAAAACTTTTTCGGATGCTTCAAGAACTCCACGACTTCTTTCAATTCCTCTTTCGCTTCCTTGACGCCAGCCACATCCTTAAAAGTCGTCTTCTGCTTATTCTCTTTCGAGAATTCGCGCGCCTGTGATTGGCCGAACATCATCGCCTTGTTATTGGCGCCCTGTACTTGCCGCAGCATGAAATAAATGAAGGCGGCGATAAGCAGGAATGGGAGGATAATCGGCAGGATGAACCCTGTCCAAAAAGTCGAGCCCGACTCGTCTTTGACATCGATCGCGACGCCGGCCAGCTTATCCGTGGTTACGCCGAAATCCTTCAGCATCTCGGCCAGGCTCTGGCCGGATTCCTTCTTGACGATTTCCTTCTTGTCGTCCTTCAATGTGACCAGCACATCGCTGCCCTGAACCTCCATGCTCTTGACCTGCTGCTCATTCAGCTGAGCCACGAGCTTATCGATACTGACCTTTTCAGTCTTGCTGCCCGAGCCGAAGCTGCTAAGCGCCAGCGAGATAAGCAGGAAGATGCCGAAAAAAATCAGAAAATTACGCAATAAATTTTTCATGATTATGTTATGATTATTTATTTATAACTTGCTTTTGCTCCCTGATTATACAACGAACGCCCATATTTTTCAAGCTCGTCAAACGGCATAGCGCCGGCGCAGCCACCAGCCGAAAAGGGCCAGAAGGATGCCGATGCCGGCTAGCTGGATATACTGCCTGAGCTCCAGCGAAGAATCTCTTGCGGGTATCGCCAAGGGCGCTTCAGGATACTCCTCTGCCTGCGCCGCCCTGGCCCAAACAATGTCTATGATGCCGCGTGGCACGATCCTGACCCCAGCAGCTGCCGGGGTCACTAAGCCTACGACTTCCAGATGCTCGCCCTCTTCCATTTTCGTAAAATTATCGGCCAACGCCTTGGTGACATATATCGCCACTTCAGCGCTGCCGTCATCGAGATACCACGAAGACGATGTCTTTCTGGTCAGCTCCCCGGAAACCTTGACTAAGCGGCTCAATTTCGCCTCGCCCACTTCTTGGCAGCTTACCTCATCGGGCGCAGCCGCGACTCCGCTGCCCAAAACCACGATATCGGCTGACTTGCTGGTCTTCAGCCTTTTTTCGCCCTTGATGTTTTCGACTGCTCCGCTGGCCCGCACCCGATCGCCCAGCTTCAGCTTAGGAAAATCGCGGCGATAGCTATATATCTGCCAGCAATCAGCGCCAGCGATATAAAATACTTGCTTAGCGACATGGCCCGGCAAGGCAGTGACTACGCCTTCGACGGTAAACCGCGCCGCTTTGGCCGAGGCAGGTGTTTTTTTCTGCGAAACGGCCGCCTTCTTTTTCAACGTCGGCGTATTTTTTTTAAAGGCGGTTGTCACGGTCTGGTTTGGCTTGCCTGCCGTCGGTACTGACCACTGCCAATTATTTTTCTTGTCGCGAGAATAGCTCAAGCCTTCTTTTGCCCCGCTATATTTGACCGAATCGACAAGCCGGCCGAAGCCGTCAAATATCCTAGCCTCGTCCGAACCGTTGTTCAGGGCCAAGCCGCTATCCTCCCGATCAAGCAGATAAAATGACGACGGCTTGACCGTAACGCTGTCTTCGAATCTGAAAGCCTTGCTGCCGCCAGATGCGTCATCGATCTGCCAGCCCAGCAGATCGACATCCTTGCTTCCCGAATTATACAGCTCCACCCACTCTCCGTCATAATCTTCGCCGGCAGGATCGGGCAAAAGCTCGTTGATGATTATCGTAAATTCCTTTTCCGCCGGAATTGCCGGCAATTTTGCCGTAGAAGTCGCCTTGGGCGCGGTGACCGTTACGGTCCGCGATTTGGCAGACCTGTTTGTTCCGTCGCTCACCGACAACTCGACCTTGAAGCGTCCTAATGACTGGAATGCGTGCGTCGGACTCGGATCGGTCGAACTGCCGCCGTCTCCGAATTGCCAAACGAACGACAACTTGTCATCTTCCGGGTCGGTCGTATCAGAACTGTCAAACAGCACCGTTTCGCCGGCTTCGATTACTGATTTTACCGACCAATCAGCTTCCGGAGGCAAGTTTTCCGTCTTGATGGCATTCGCTTCGCCCGGCGTCGCCTGTCCGCTCCAGCGCCATTCGCTTATCTCATTCTTGGCATAGCTCCTGCCCTCCGGGGCCTTTTCGTAACTGACGGCTTGGCGCGGCGCGGTTTTTTCCGGCGAATACAGCATGGCTTGCCCCTGGTCGTTGGGTAATACTAAGCGGCTCTCGCTGCGCCAAATCGCCAGATACCCGTTCGGCGGGATGACGTTCGAACGCGAAGATGACGCAACGATTACGTACTGGCGCTCGCCGCTAGCAAGGCGCCAACCAGTGGCATCGGCTGGCGCGCCGCCCGCATTGTGCAGCTCGATGAATTCTCCGGCCGTATCACTGCCCTTGGGGCTGGGCAATATCTCCGTTATTTCCAATTCCGCTTCCGCTGACCCGGGAAGTCCTGCACCCGTGGCCGTAGTTGCCGTCGCAGGCGGCGCCGCCTCTGTTGAGGTCGCAACAGTCGACGTAGCGGGTTGATCCGACAAGACGTCAGAAACGGTGGAGGTAGGGATGCTATTTTCAAATCCTGGCGTGCCGCCAGGCAAGATGCTGGCATGCCAGCTTCCGTCATCTCCTCTCTCCATCGTCTGTTTGGATTGGTTGTTTCCGGCGGGCCAGCTGGTGCTCGCGGCTACAAAATCAACAGGAACGCCAGACGCATCTCGAAGCTCAAGAGATTCTCCGCCATTGCCCAGGGCGCCGGTATAAATCTGGCTTGAAGTCACGCTGGGAACGGATTGATCGCTGGTGCGCTCAAGCAGGAAATATCCATCGGGTCCGACCGTGCCGTTAAGTACGATATCAGGCGTGCCGTCTGCCGCCGCCACGGTCCAGCCGGACAAATCCACGATTTCTGATGAGACGTTTTTCAGCTCGATCCACTCATGATTCTCATTCTCAACGCTGCCCATCCAGGCTATTTCACTCAACAATACCATTGGAGATGACGTGGCCTGCGTCCCTCTTCCGCGCAAAACCAGATTCAACGAAACGACGCAATAAAAAAATCCTGACAGCGCGAACAAGCATATCAGAATTTTTGCCCCTCCTTTGGCCATAATTCGAATAGAATAATCTCTATCCAATTATACCAGATGTGATTTTACTTGCGCAACCAAGACTTGCTGCGCAGATCGCGGTGATAATTGATGGCGAAACGGTGCGCCTCATCGCGCACTCGTTTGATCAGATGCAAAGCCGGCGAAGCCAGCGGGAGTTCGAGCGGCTGCTGCTGACCCAGAAAATAAAGCTTGTCTGGCGCAATGCCCGAACGGAGGCCCTCGCCTTTGGAAATCGCGATCAGCATTATTTCAAGCTCCAGCTTCTTAAGGACCGACGCGATCATGTTCAGCTGGCCTTTGCCGCCATCGACTATGATCAGGTCGGGTAGCGGCCAATCATTGTTAAACCTTCGTTCCAAGACCTCCTTCAGCATGCGGGTGTCACTAGCTTGGCCTTGACCGACCTTGATCTTGAACTTGCGATACTCGGACTTGTCCGGTTCCCCCTCGGCGAAGACCACCATCGAACCGACAGCCTCTTGGCCGAAGATGTTGGAAATGTCATAACCCTCGATTCGTTGCGGCGTCCTCGGCAAGCCGAGCACTTTAGCCAGCTCGACTACATCGGTCGCGTATTTATCCTCAAGTCCCAGGATGTGGGAGTGCGACAAGACGTTCTGCATATTCAGCAGTTGGAAATTTGCGTTCTGCAATTCGGCCATCGTTGCTAACCGCTCTTCATCATGCAGCTTCCCTTTTTCAAGATTCTTTTCCAGTTTTGAAATTTTAAATTTTAAATTTGAAATTATTTTCCCTTTCTTGCCCTCGAAGAACATCATGATGGGCCGCACCACCTTGTTCATATACTCTTTCTTCGTGACCGTGCCGCCGCAGATACCGATGCAGCGCCCGACCTGATAGTAAAAGCACGGTTTTTTCTGCGGCCGTCGAGTCGTGCAATACGGCCAGATCCTCCTGATCGTCTTCAGCGTTTCCTTGACTGCTGTCAGGCTGACGAACGGGCCGTAATATTTCCCCGCTTTGCCGATCGTACGCGTCACGAACACCCCTGGGATCTCATCATCCAGCGAGATTTTTACATACGCATACCGCTTGTCGTCGCGCAGCGTCACATTGAAAGGCGGCTGATGTTTCTTGATCAGGTTGGATTCGAGCAGCAAAGCCTCGATTTCCGAGTCAGTCTCAATCCATTTGATGTCTGCCACCTCCTTGACCATCGCTGCCTTGGCCGGAGAATGGCCGGTGCTTTTCTGCCAATACGAAAGCGCCCGCGATTTCAAGTTCGCGGCCTTGCCGACATAAAGCAGCTTGCCGGAAGCGTCATAAAACTGATAACTGCCCGGCCGCTTCGGAAGGTCGTATTCTTTTGCCTGTTCCAACGTCATATTACCTGTATATTAACATCGGCACGATATTTGTCCATAAAAAAGGGCCGCACCGGTGTGATACCGGGCGGCCGAGAAAACCTTACCTAATCTGGAAAACCTCCAGTCGCTGGACGCCGTCGAAATCAGGTCCGTAAACATAGAGGCCGTCGCCCATCTGTTGCATGAACACCGGATAGGTGACCCCTGTCCCGGTGGCGCCGCTCGGGCGGAACCCTCCCGAAGAGACATCGAATTTCTTGATGACCGGGCGGCAAGCGTACGCGCCTTGTTGCTGGTTCCAAGACCACTCCTGGATCGCCAGATACAATGACGAATCTTCGCTAGACGCCACCGCCACCACCATCTCTTTGTTCGAGGTTGTCGGCGGGTTGATCGGCCTGAGCCTGCCGTCATTGTCGATGGCGAAGGCCTCGAAATAGGCCCTCACCTCGAGCTTGGGCCGAGACGAGAAATACGTCTCATAAAGCCTCGGTTCCTCCATCCCCATGGCCAGAATGAAGCCGTTGTTGAACTCATCCAACAGGGTCAAGGTCGAGACGAAGGGGCCGACCGGCACCGAAACGAGCTTTTCGACTTCGCGGTACTCGCTGATCGCATAGACCGCGATCCTCGATTGCTGGCCCGGAACATGCATCAGCACATAGGCTCTGAGCCCTTTCATCTCGATGTCGGTAAAACCTCCCTGGGCCTCGCGATAAGTTTCCTTAAGCTTCGGCTTATCCGGCTTATCCAGATTGAAAAGCTGCAGCTTGTCATCGCCGATGACCCCAAGCCACCCCCTGCAGATCGCCATAGACTTGGCATCGGTCAGCGTTGACACGACCCCGCCAAGCTTCGGCACGACATCGCCGACATGGATAACCTGGATGAAATGGCTGGCATTGTAGCCGCCGAGGACATACAGCCGATTGCGGTAAAGCAGTACCTGCTGCACGAAATTCATGGTCAGCTCCGCTTTGCCGGACAGATAGGGCACGCCTGGATCGATCAGGCTTATCGTCTGGATCTCGAACTTGCCTTCAGCAGACTTCACTACCTGGTGCACCTTGTTTCCCTGCGGCACTGCCAGCTCCCGATTCGCCGTACCGACCGCCAAAGGCGGCTTGTACAATTTCATGTCGCTGACCAAGCGGCCGGCGGCCATCGCCCCCGGGGTAGTGAATCCGATGATAATAGCCAATGCTGCCAGAATCACCAAAACCCTTTCATTCGTTTTCATGCGCGCTCCTTTCTTGAAGCTGTTTTTTGTCGTCCTGGCCTTGAAAAAGCTGATTCAAGCTCGGAAATCAATGAACAAATTGCCTTATTCTTACCACAAAAACGCAAAAAAATCAACCCCCCTACAGGGGGTTGATTTTAATATTCTCAGGGATGATTATTCTACGGAAATAGCCTGCACCGGGCAGCTGGCGGCCGCATTCTTGGCACACTCGACATCTTCCTGGCTGATCACCTGCGATTTGCCATCGGCATTGATAGTAAAAACCTTCGGACATAGCGCGACACAGGTGCCGCAACCGATGCAGGTGACTTGGTCAACTTTTATCATAATAATCGACGTTTATTTAATTAGCTTCTTATTTTATACCATACGTCTGATTTTATGACAAATGCCATCACCTTAAAAAGCTCTTTAATCTTTTCTTAATGGTGGTATAATATATTTAAATATTTTTCGGAGCGATCAACGGCAGTTTCTGTGCTTAAAGCACAAAGGAGGTGCACCATGTTAGCTCCAGCCCTTTTGTCACATGCCACCTCGGCAAGAAGCGCCGACCTGGCAAGAATCAGCGAAGAACAGCAGTTTTTCCTGCAAGCCGCCGATTACTTCGTATTCTGGCGCAATGTCCTGGAAGACGGGTACCGGATGTTCGGCGCCACGCTCGACCGCGAATGGGTCGCTACGTCGCTATTTTACTGCGACTGCGGCGATGAAGCTGTCGGGCAGGGCGCCGCTCGAGAAGCGCTCATATTCATCAGGCAGCTGAATGCTTGCATCAATCTCGGACAGACTCGCGGAGTTTTCGTTTCCTGCTTCTGCCCGCTTGAACCGTCCAGACTGCTCTCCTTCACCAGCTAAGGCTCCGCCTTAGCTGTTTTTTTTGGCAAGGGGCATGGATTGCCGACCATGCAAAAGCTGTTGGCTTTTTACGAGAAAAAAAAGAGGCGGTATCGCTACCGCCTCAATAATACTCCTTGTTGGCCTCCTTGCTTTCTTGGAAGAGCGCCGACAGCTTGGCATGGCAACTCGGACAAATCGACTGTCCGGTGCGGCCCATCTCGGCGACGAGCCGATACCCACGACACCAATTACATAGCCTTTGCGCCAACACTAGCTCCTTGTCGGAAAGATGGCATGCTTCGCTGGATACAACGGTAAAATTCCGCCGAATAAAGCATAACAAATGTACCCGCCGTCTCCGCTTATACTCTTCGAGACGGCACAATGCCACCTCATCATCCGGACCGATCAGCCGCGTACACAAAGGACACTTCGTGTGCCTAGCCACTCAAGACCACCTCCTTTTATATCAATTTCGCTGCCAGGTAACTTTTTAGCTCCTCGAGCTTCACTGTCGCCTGCTCCATCGTATCGCGATCGCGCACGGTCACCACGCCCTTCTCCAAGGTGTCGAAATCGACGGTCACGCAGTATGGCGTGCCGATCTCGTCCTGGCGGCGGTAGCGCTTGCCGACATTGCCGTTGTCATCGAATTCGCACATCCAAATCTGGCGCAACTCAGAAAACACCTCGCGGGCCTTGGCGACCAGCTCGGGCTTGTTCTTGAGCAACGGGAAGACCGCCACCTTGATCGGCGCGATAGCCGGCTTGAACTTCAAGACCGTGCGCACATCGCCTTCTTTCACTTCTTCTTCGTTGTAAGCCTCGAGCAGGACTGCCAGCAGCGTGCGGGTCAAGCCGAAAGACGGCTCAATGCAATGCGGCACGAACTTGTTGCCCTCGTCATCGGTGTACGACAAGTCGACGCCGGAATATTTGATATGCTGCTGCAAATCATAATCGGTGCGGTAGGCAAAGCCGTGCAACTCGCCCCAACCCAGAGTCGGATAATTGTATTCGACATCATAAGTATCCTTGGAATAGAACGAGCGCTCGTTCTCGTCGTGGCGGCGCCAGCGCATATTCTCATCGGACAGGCCCAAGTCTTCAGCGAAGAACTTCTTGATCTGGTTCTGCCATTCCTCGAACGGCTTGCGCCATTCGTCCTCAGTCTGAGGCGGCTTGATGAAATATTCGATTTCCATCTGCTCGAACTCGCGGGTACGGAAGATGAAGTTGCCAGGAGTAATTTCGTTGCGGAAGGCCTTTCCGACCTGGGCGATGCCGAACGGCAGCTTCTTGCGCATGGTATTCACCACATTCTTGAAGTTAATGAAGATACCCTGAGCGGTCTCGCCGCGCAAATACGCCTTGTTCTTGGCGTCTTGAAGCACACCGACGTTCGTCTCGAACAGCAGGTTGAAGCGCCGTGCGTCGGTCCAATCGGATTTGCCGCAATCAGGGCATTTGATTTTGAGATCGTTCAGCTTCTGTCCGACCTGCTCGAACGGGATAGCGGCCGTTTCATCGACGCCGATGACGGCCTCGAGCAGCTTGTCGCCGCGATGCCTGGTCTTGCAAGCCTTGCAATCGACCAACGGATCGTTGAAGTTGGCCACATGGCCGGAGGCTTCCCAGACCTTAGGATTGGTAATAATGGCCGAGTCCAAGCCGACGACGTCATCGCGCAACTGCACGAAAGTCTTCCACCAGGCCTTGGCGATGTTGTTCTTCAACTCGGTGCCATAGGGGCCGTAGTCCCAAGAATTGGCCATGCCGCCGTAAATCTCCGAGCCCGGGAAAACGAAACCGCGGCGCTTGCATAGAGAGACGACCTTTTCCATTGATTTTACTGATTGTTCCATACGTTTTGCCTTAGGACGAAAAAAGCCCGTCCTAAACATTTAAGTATTAAATGTTCGGGACGAGCCTCAGGCCCGCGGTTCCACCCGCTTTCCCGCCTTTCTGGCGAGCACTTTTATTCTGTTGTCCGAGGGTGCCAAACTCCCTCGGTAAAATTTACATTAAAATATTATTACAAAATTGTCAAATACAAAAAAATAAGGGGAGACTCGTGTCTCCCCCGTTGTTACAAAGATCAGTTCAGTTCCAGGGAACATATACCTCTTCTTTTGACTCGGCAGACTCCTTCATCTCTCCCGTTCCATTGACGGTGTAAAGTGCGGTAACCACATAATAGGTTGCCTCGCTTGCCGCTGCCATGTCGGGAAATGTGATGGTCGACGAGTTGGTCAGTCCTGAGACCTCGACATAGTTTGGCCAGCCAGCGAATGTCGGATCAGTCCGACTCTTGTTGCCGTAGTATGCCCGGAAACCGTAAAGCGTGAAACCGGGACTGTTGTCCGCGGTCATGTAATCCCAGCTGATAATCACCTGGGGCTTTACTGGTGTGGGTGGTGGTGGCGGCGTGGTGAATGTAATGACATTCGACATGACCGTGGAAGAAACGTTTCCACAACCATCCACAGGTTTCACTGCGACATAATACTTGGTGTTGGGCACTAGGCCGGAAATGTTAATTGCCTCGCTGGCTCCGGGCGTACCCTGCGGCTGATTTGTTGATGCTGTTGCAGTTGCAAAATTTCTGATTGTAAAGCCAACCTTAGAAACGCGTATTTGATAATTTCCGAGTCCGCTCGGATCGTTTGGGGCATTAAATAGTATGAACGCCCCATCAGATGAGATGGTATTGGCGGGAATGGTGATCGATACCGCCGGCGGTGGGGTGGTGTCGCCTGGAACGCAGGCGGCTTGGACATTGGTGGTTCCTAAGATGGATAATATTGCTGCTGCAACAAGCTTTTTCATGAGGTTCTCTCCCTTTCTATTATGAGATTGTAATGATCATTTTGTAATTAAATAATAGCATATTTTGACAAATATGTCAATATATGTTATTAATAATTAGCTAATATTAGTTAAATTAGAATCCAACTGCAATCTTGTCCAGATTAATCGAAGTTATGCCGACACCTAACCGGCGCATAATTTCAAAGGCGTCGGCTGGACGGCCCAAGTAATAAGCCTTGGCGTCCTTAGGATTGATATAATAAGCCCGGCCCTTGTCCTCGACGTCTATCAGGATCCGGCCGACGAGCCTGGCGGGGTAAACCTTGGTCTTTTCGATCACTTCATGCCTCACGCCCAAGCCTTGCCGGCGCATCACTTCGAAGGCGTTCGAAGGTCTGCCCAAATAATACCGCTTCAGATCCTTAGGATTCACATACCAGGCCTGCCCTTTCTTATCAACCTGCAAGAAGACCTTGCCTTGATGTTTTTTGGTGAACACCGGGTCGATTGCCATTTTTTTGCCTGCCGACACCGGACTGAAGTCCTTCTGCAGCTCATCCTTGTCGCTGAAGCCGTCACCATCAGAGTCGGCTTTCAGGGGGTCGGTCCCCAGGGCCTGCTCGAAATCATTCAAGAGTCCGTCCTTGTCCGTGTCCGCCGGCGCGTCTTGCGCTCCCGTTGCCGTAGCTCCTGATGCAGTAGTTGTCGCGGCCGTGCCGCTGCTTGACGATGTCGTCGTTGCCGTAGTCGAAGCGCTGGCCGTGCAAGATAGAGTCAAGACAGGCGAGCCTCCGGTGCATCCGCTAGGCGACGATGTCAGGATCGTCCTGGTTTGTTGTCCGTTGACACAAGCGCTCCAGGCGGAATAGGTCCAGCTTGAACAGGTCAATGAAATGGATCCGCCGCCTCCCCCTCCGCCGCCACCGGACACTTGGTTGGCCTGAGTCGTGGCCGACGCCGCAGCCGCGGCGCTCAAATGACCCGATCCGGAATAAACCCGCAAGCCATAGCTATATGCCGTCGAGGCCGACAGCCCAGTGTCGGAATACGAAGTATTGGTGGTCGTAGCGATCTGCGTGCCGCCGCGATAAACGATATAATACGCGACATCGCCGGCAGTCGCCGTCCAAGACAGATTAATGCCCGATGTTGAAACGGCTGAAGCGGTGAAACCGCTCGGCGCCACCGGCAGCGTCGAAGTCGAGGTCGTAGCTGACATGGGCGAAGTGTTGCCGGCCGAATCATAAGCCCCGACTCCGTAGATGTAAACCGTCAACGGGGCCGCGCTCGTGTCGGTATAATTGATAGCGCTTGTCGTACCGATTTGGGACAGCGCCCCGGTCGTCGTGGCCCGATAAACCTTGTAGCCGATAACGCCGATATTGTCAGTCGAAGAGGACCATGACAATGAGACATAAGTGGTTGAGGCCGACGATATGGCCATGCCAAGCGGAGTAGTAGGGTTTTCCGCGTCACCGAGCGGCGATGTCGAAGCGCTGGCGATGTTGGAAATTGCCGAAGCGTTGCCGACCTCATCAATGGCCTTGACCGCGAAATAATAGCGCGAGTCCGGCACCAAGCCGGTTACGGTAAAGGTCTCCCAGGCTAAAGAGGTCGTCGGTGAAGGCTCCCCAATCGCCTGCGTTGCCACGTTCCAGTTGGCCTCATCGATGGTCGAAGTAGAATAGCGCAAGTCGTACCCGGTGGCCTGGCCGACCAGGCCGTCATCGCCTACAGCTTGCCATTGCAGCTCCATGGTGCTGGTTCCTGCCCCGTTGCTGCTCAAGCCGCTGATCGTTTCCGGCGAAACCGTATCGTTGACCGACAGCAGGCTCAAAGCCATGTCATTATTGATATCAGAAAAAATAACCCGATAAGCCGAGGTCGTGCCGATGGCGTAAACGCAAGTCGAGCTGGCTGGGTTGGTCACGATATCGATCAAACTGACATTGCCCATGCCTTTGTTAGCATTATTCCATACATTACCAATCAAGCTACTGTTATTTGTAACACTGAAATATGCTCCACCCTGCCCCGCGGCAAATGCAACTTGAAGCGGACCGTAATCAGTTGTCATAGCCCTGATATATGGATCGCTCAAACGGGTCGTCGTAGTACCGTTCCAATCTTCCCAGTTGGCGCCATTGTCGGTCGAGCGGAACAAGCCGCTATCCGTTGACAGGTATTGGATCAGGCCGTTCGAATTGTTATTTGAAATGCTATTGATAGCCGTCGTGGTCGCGTAAGCCTCGACCCAATTCTCGTTAACCGAGCCGACTGAATACATATCGGTGGCGAAGATCTTGTTCGTGTCCGTAACTGCGAAAATCTTGCCGCCAATCAGGTCGGTAATAAGTTTTTTGGTTGTCTCACCGCTCAACCCCGCCGCTTGGATCGTCCAATTGACTCCGGCATTGTCGCTGCGGTAAAGGCCGCCGGCAGTCGTCGTGGCCATATACAAAGTGGAGGGGTTGGCGCCAAGCTCCCGATACTGGTCGATTTTCAGGTCGTTTACGGCCAAATTATTCGTCTCTGGCAGCTGCGACCAAGTAGTGCTGCTCAGGGTCGAGACAAAAACGCCGTCCGCCGTTCCCAAATAAACGGGCGTGTCAGGTGCGTACGTATAAGGCGCGCCGTAAACCCAGCCGATCGCGATAGACGAGACATTGAAATCAGATAGCCCGGCATTCGTCAGCGCCCAGCTCTGTCCGTAATCACTGCTTTTGTAGATGCCTTGGCTGGTGCCCAGATAGACATATTCGCCGATGGCGCCGATGGCTGAAATGGTACCGCTTAACGCTGGCGGGTTGATGTTTTCCCAAATGTCAGTAGCCGCTTTTGCTGGCGCAGCGGCAAAAAAGGCCAAACATAGCGCCAGAAGCGGCAGCGCCAACTTTCTTCCCATTTTTTCGAGTTTATGCATATTTTTCGATTATTATTGCAGTCATTATACCTTAAAAATGGGCGTTGATAAAGCAACGCTTACATTAATATACTGTTACGCCAACCTTTTGTTACCGCAAAAAAAGAAGAGGCTACTTGAGCCTCTTTTTCCAGAACCATTCCTGCCACACCTTGCCGGTGCCCAGGAAAAACGACCAGCTGCCAGCTAAAGCGCCGACTGCTACCGAATACAGGATTTCGAAAGTGAAATTGAGCATATCGTGCGTCACGACATACGTAAACAGCAATATGCCGATCAGCATCAAGACGCTGGTGCGTTTCACCTCCTGCAAGCGGAGATAATTGACCCTCGACGACGGATTCACCTTGCACCTCCTTTTGATGCGGTCAATTGATGTCGATCTTCCAGATCATGAGCAAGCCTAAAACGGTGACGAAAAACGTCACGGCTCGATTCAGATGTCCGGAATGCGGATGGAGATCGACGTCTTCATGCTCGATGCGATAAAGCCGCGCAAACAGCCGTCTCGACACCGCGATCAGGAAGAGCCACAGGCAAAAAGACAAAAAGACCACGAACACCGCTTGGCTTATCTTTCCCATCGATTCACCCTCCTTGTCGTTATGATAATGAACTACATTTCTTCGATTGCCTCGATTCCGAGCAAATGCAAGCCGTTTGCCAGAACTTGGCTGACAACCCGAAGCAAAGACAGCCGCGACTCACGGACCAGGCCATCCTCTTCTTTCATCACCGGAACTTCGTGGTAGTAATCATTGAATTGCTGCGCTAGCTCGAACAGATATTTGGCGATTTCCGAAGGCTCATATTGCTCCCCAGCCGCTGCGACTGTTTCCGGATATTTCATAACCTTAGTCACAAGCTCCTGTTCCTTGATATGTTCCAGTTTCAATTCTTTCTGCTTCTTTACCGAAGTTTCGGCCTTGCGCAAAATACTCTGGATCCTGGCATAAGCATATTGCAGATAAGCGGCAGTGAAGCCATCGAAACGCATCGCCTTCTCCAGTTCGAAAATGATCGTCTTGTCGCGACCGACCTTGATCATTTCGAACTTCATTGCGCCCAAAGCGATCTTCTCGGCCACAACCTCGACCTGCTCGTCCGTCCAGTCAGGATGCTTTTCTCTAGTGGACTGGCGCGAATTCTCCACCATCTTCTGTTTCAAGTCATCATAAGTCACGACGTTGCCGGTCCGCGAAGCCATCATGCCCTCAGGCAGCTTGACGAAGTCGTAGCCCAAATGGACCAGCTCCTGCTTGTAACCCATTTCCTCCAAGACCTTGAACAACTGTTTGAAATAAAGGCCTTGGCGGATATCGACCACATAAATCGATTTCTTAATTTTGTACTTCTCGAACTTGGCAATGGCTAGCGGCAGGTCAGCTACCGGGTAAAGCGCGGTGCCGTCGGAACGCAAAAACATCAAGATACCCAGATTATGCTTCTCCAGGTCGGCAATGATAGCTCCCTCGCTTCTTTTCAGGAAATGCTTCTCATACAGTTCAGAGACCTTCTTCATGCCTGCTTCTATAAACTCGCTCTCGTAAAAGGTGTCTTTGAAATCGACGCCCAATTCATTATAAATCTGCGCGAACTGATCGATGCTCCATTGGCGCGTTTGCTGCCATAACTCGTAAATCTCGCCTTTGCGGCTCTCGATCTGCTGCATCACGCGGCCGACCTCGTCCTTGGACTCGGGGTTGTCAGCCATGGCTGCAGTGGAGCCGGCATAGGTCTTGGCCAGATAGCCGCCCTTGCTGGGCAGCTTATCAACGTCTGTGTTACGCAAATTTTCATGATTCTCCGGATTGATCAGCCACCATAAAGTCTTGGCCACATGGATGCCGAAGTCGTTGATATAGGAAACCGGAATCGCCTCGAAACCGTTGGCTGCGGTCAAGCGATTGACGGCATCGCCATAGGCGATGTTGCGCAAGTGGCCGATGTGATACTCCTTGTGAGTGTTGGCGTTGGAATACTCGATCATCACGCCCTGCTTCTTGCCGGTCTTATTGGTGCCGAACTTATCTTTTTCTTTAAAAACCTCTTTGAACAGCTCGTTGGTCACCGCATTCTTATTGAGCGTGATATTTAGATATGGCCCGGCGGTGCGCACGCCCTGGATGAATCCCTCCGCCTTGATCTTGCCGACCAAAAAGCTCGCTACTTCATTGGGGGACTGTTTCAGGTTTTTGGACAAACCGAAGCAAGGCAGGCTCAGGTCGCCCATTTCCGAGTTCGGCGGAAAGACGAAATCCGCCGCGCCGACCGTCCCCTGTTTCTTAAGGCCGGCATTGATCTGGCCAGCTAATTCGGTCTTTATCTTTTGCAAAAGACTCATAACTTCTCTATCTTATTTAATGATTTGTCGTGCGCCTTCGTAAAAATCACGATGGCAGCGAGGGCCCCCACCAAAGCCATGAACATGTCCCACTGGGTGTCCCAAACGTCACCCTGGGTGCCGAGGAAGGCCTCCGCAGCCGTACCGGTGCCGACCGCCACCCACCATTCGATGAATTCGTAAAAAACGCTAATGGTCAGAGCTGAGGCGACCATGAAAAAATTCAGCCAAGCACCGGGCTTGACTACCTGCTGCCGCAAGAATATCTCACGAGCGATCAACGCGGGTACTAGCCCCTGCATCAGGTGGCCCAAACGATCGTAATAATTGCGAGCCAAGCCGAAGGCGTCGCGCAGCCAATTGAACAGGGGCATCTCGGCATAGGTGTAATGACCGCCGATCGCTAGCACCATGATATGGACAGCGATTAAAGCATAAAGCAGGTTGCTCAGCCTGAACTTGCGGTAAAGCGACAAAAGGATGGCGATGCCGATAATGCCCGGAAAAACCTCAAGGATCCAGGTGAAATAATCCCTCGGCGCAATTCCCGACCAAACCATGACCGCGATAGTGGCCGATAGCAAGAAAATATGATATTTTTTGCTTTTTTCCATGTTATAATCTTATCTGCTTGACGACGCCTAGCTTGCCGCCGAAAAATCTTTCTCCCTGCTCCCCGAAATCCTTGGCCGAGCCGGTCGTAAAAAATTGTATCATGCCCAAGCGGCTCAAGCCGTCTCTTATTTCCTGATGCCGCTCCAGATATTTTAAAAAACTTTCAGCAATCAGCTTCGGCGGATTTATCACCTCCACTGCCGGCGGCAGCATGCTTCTTATCTTGCCTGCCACCAAAGGATAGTGCGTGCAGCCGAGAATCAAGGCCTCGGCGCCGCTCGTGACCATCGGCTCAAGACAGGCGCGCAATTCGTTTTCCGTTTCCAAACTATCGCCGGCACCGGACTCGATCAAGCCGGCTAGCTTCGGGCAAGCCGAAGCGATTACTTTTGCTTCTGGCGCGATTTTGGCGATTTCGCGTTGATAGGCGCCTGATTTTACGGTCCCGACAGTGCCGATCACCCCCACCGTCCCGTAGCCTTTGCCGATTACCGCCTCAGCGGACGGGATAAGCACGCCGAGCACCTTCAGGCCGGGAAACCTGTCCGGCACCATCTGCTGCTGGATCACTCGCAAAGCCTCGCTCGAAGCCGTGTTGCATGCGATGATGATTACGCCGCACTTCTGCGCCGCCAAGAACTCGACCGCCTGCGCCGTAAACGATAATATTTCCTCGCGAGACCGATTGCCATACGGCGCCCGCGCGCTATCGCCAAGATAGACTAAATCATGCCTTGGCAAGGCCCGGACCAGTTCGCTCAGCACGGTCAAGCCGCCGAAACCGGAATCAAAAACGCCGATGCGCATATCTTATTCGCCGATTACCCGGATGAATTGCCGTTTGCCGCGCTGGATCAGCATCGGGGCGTGTTCTATGTTGATATCCTTATTCACATCAGTCACGGCTTGCTCGTTGATTCTTATGCCGCCCTGTTCGATCAAGCGCCGAGCCTCGCTCTTGCTGGCAGCCAGCTTCAGCTCGATCAGCAGATCGACCAGCTTGATATTCTGGATCGGCATGCGCGCCTGTTCGATATCCTCAGGAACTTCTTTCTTCTGGACCGTCTTGATGAAATTGGCTTCAGCCTGCTTGGCTTTCTTTTCGCCGTGATTAAGGCGCGTTACTTCGAAGGCCAGGCGCATCTTGGCATCGCGCGGGTTCTTGCCAGCTTTAAGCTCCGTTCTCATGGCCTCTATTTCAGGCATAGCGACGTTAGTGCACAACTCAAAGCCGTTCATGATCGCGCCGTCAGGCCAGGACATGATCTTGCCGTACATGTTTTCCGGTGATTCGTCCAACGCGACGATATTGCCCTCGCTTTTGCCCATCTTCTTGCCGGTATCATCGACCAGCAGCTTGGTGGTCATGACGAACTTCTCTTTCATGCCGAGTGATTTCATCAGATCGCGGCCGCACAGCATATTGAAAGTCTGGTCGTTGCCGCCCAGCTCCATATCGACATCCAACGCTACGCTGTCATAGCCTTGCGCGAGCGGATAAAGGAACTCGTGCAGATGGATCGGCTTCTCTTCCTTCATGCGCTGTTGGAACATATCCCGCACGATCAGTTGTCCGACCGTGAAATGGGCGGCCAGCTCGATCAGGCCGGCGAAACTGATCTTGTCCAGCCACTTGCTGTTCCTGACCACCTTTGCCGGATTATCTCCGGTAAACTTAAGATATGCCGAAGCCTGCTTCTTGAAATTCTTGCTGTTCGCCACCACCTCGGCTCGAGTCATTTTCTTGCGTGTCGCCTTCTTGTCGGTCGGGTCTCCGATCGTTGCCGTGAAATCGCCGATCAAGAAGATTACCTCATGCCCTAAAGCCTGAAGCTGTCCGAGCTTGTTTATCTGGATGGCATTACCGATGTGGAGCGACGGAGCAGTCGGGTCGAAGCCGCAATAAATCCGCAAACGCTTACCGGAGGCTAATTCCTTGGCCAAATATTCACGGTTCGGATAGATATTCTCGACTCCGCGATTCATTACTTCGTTGATTTTTGACTGGTCTGTGATTACGCTCATACCGTTTGAAATATAATATAATTATCAATCACTCGCGATTGATTAGATATAGCATACCTGAATAATCTCATTTTGGCAAATTATTGGCTAATCTTGCTTGCTTTTTATCAAATTGCCACAGGGCGCATCGACCGCTTAAAAACCGCCAGCTTAAATTGGCGGTTTTTTATACTCTGACGACGTAATTGTGAGGAATCGGAGTGTCCACTTCCATGGCCGGGTTAAGATGCGCCAAACGAGAAACCGGAATCTGCCTTTGCCGCCCGATTTCAGCCAAATTAAGACGCGGTGGAATCTTCAAGAGCGCATTCATTTTTATCGGCTTATTTCTCCCGAGGCCGTTGTAACGGCACAACTGGTCTTCAGTCAGCCCGTAACGCCTGGCCAGCAAAGACAGGGAATCCCCTTTCTTGACCCGATGGACAAGCGCCGGATTGCTAACCCTCTTTTCCTCGAAAACAACTGCTGGTTTTTGTTCGTTAACCAATTTTTCCTTGATCAGGGCATAGACTGCATTGAATTTGGCAGGATAATTAATGTTTTCAGCAAAGCCGGCCGTCCGGCGGCGGAACTCGGCTTCTTTGCGATCAGGCCCGATTTTGCCATTCTTTTCGACATCGGCCTTAGCCTGGTTTATCTTACCTTGCAAATATTCAAGAAAATTGGCATAGCCGATTTCCCGGCCGCCGCTGCGCGCTTCCTTGAGGTAGCGCCAAACGAACCCGCCGTTATAACCCGAGAGGGTCAGATCCCAATCCTGAGTCGCCTGATACAGCTGTTTCAAAACCTTGGCGCAAGCTCTCGCGCTCTTGACCGGGTCTTTCCGTTCGTCAATCCCTGCGCCGACGCGCAAATCTACCTGCTTAGCCGTGGTTTGCATAAATTGATAGGGGCCAACCGCTTTGGCCGGCGAAATGGCTTTGACGTTCCAATGAGATTCGGGGATGGCCAAATATACCAAGCTGATTGCCCTCTCTTGCGCATCCTGGCCATAAGCCCGCGCGAAATTCTGATTGAATTCTTTCCTGAACTCCGCCTCAAGATACGGTTGCCACTCACCGATATCCCTATAGGCAGTTTCCAGGCTGCGATGCAAATCGCCGACAGCATACTGATTGAGCCAGTAGTTCTCGACTTGCTTGGCCGTATCTAAATTGAGATTGATCTTGCCTGGCTTCCGGTACGACACTATCTCTTCAAGCGATTTGGCATCATGATTGGCGATTTCCACCTGCCCGGTCGTCGCCTCCGCCCTTTCTTCGTCTGGGCCATTGCCAGACTCTCCTTCCTTTGCGACCGACCCGATGCGTCCGAGCTGGTCAAATGCCTTTTCAGCGGCCTTAATTACAGGATTAGCAACCACTCCAGCGGCGGCGGCACCTCCGAGAAATTTCAAGAATTTACGCCTGCTTTCATCGACCGGCTCTTCCCTGCGTCGATTAATCCTGGGCCTGGGCGACGGCACCTCCTCGGGGTAGATGAATTTTTCCAATCCGAAAACCATATATCGAATAATGACTGCTAAAGCGCCGAAGCTGCGTCTTCATCGAGAATGACAGTCAGGTTCGGGTGCCTTTGCAAGGCAGTCGCCGGCACCCTCTGCCTGATGCGTCCGCGCAACGCTTCGCGCACTATCTTCGCCTTCTCTTTGCCGTCGGCCAGAAGCACGAGCTGCTTCGCTTCCATTATCGTACCGATGCCCATGGTCAAGCCCTGCCTGGGCACTTCCTTGATGCTTTTGAAATTTTCAGCCTGGGCTCGCCTCGACTTGATCGTCAGGTCAAGCAGGTGCGTGCGCGATTTGAAGCTGGTGCCCGGCTCGTTCCAACCGATGTGGCCGTTGCCGCCGATACCCAGAAGCTGCCAGTCTATGCCGCCGGCCTTTTTGATGGCTTGGTCGAAACGATGGCACTCCGCCTTCAAATTTTTCGCGCGGCCATCGATCATGTTTATGTTCTTCGGCTGCAGATCGACCTTATCAAACAGATGCTTGCGCATATAGTAGAACAGGCTGCCCCGATCCGTGTCATCCAGCCCGGCAAATTCGTCAAGGTTGAAAGTCTTCACGTTCTTAAAACTCACATCGCCGCGATGATTCGCTTTGACGAGCTCGCGATAAAAGCCGATCGGCGTGTTGCCGGTGGCTAAGCCGAGCACGCTCGACTTCTTCCGCGCAAGCTGCCTCAAAGCCAAATCGGCAGCAATAATCGACATTTCGCGGTAATTTTTCGCCACGATGATTTCCATATTTTCCGACACAATAATTAATACTTACAGTCTATCACAAAATCGCGGAATAGTCGCCACGGATAACCCGATTTTTATTGGTTAAATTGTTGAAAAAAATCACAGCGCCTGATATAATGGATACAGCATGAACACTCGATTGAAATTCAAGGACAAAGAGCGAGCCGTGGTCATCGTGGCTCATCCGGACGACGAGACGATCTGGATGGGCGGTTTTATTTTGAAGCACCCGGAACTCGACTGGACGATCATGGCTCTCTGCCGCGCTTCCGATCTCGACCGCGCGCCGAAGTTCAAGCGCGTCTGCGAACGCTACGGCGCGACCGCTATCATCGAGGACATGGACGACGAGGGCAACCTCGATTACGCGCAGACAGTATCAGAGGCCGGCAGACTGGCCGCCCGATACCTCGGCAAGTTACCGATCGACTACCTGTTCACGCATGGCGCCAATGGCGAGTACGGCCACGAAGCGCATGTCGCCACGCACGAAGCGGTCAAGACGCTTGTTGCCGAAGGGCGGATCCAGGCCAAGCGCGCATTCTGCTTCAGCTACGTCAAGAAAGACCGCAAGCTTTACGGTCAATTGAAGCCGGCCGCTTCAGCCGACGTGACGCTGAACCTGTCCAAGAAGCAATTCATGGCCAAGAAAGCCATAATGACCGACATTTACGGCTTCAGTCCTGATGGCATAGATACGAACTACTGCACCAACCCCGAAGCGTTCAAGGAATTAAAATAATTTAGCGATAATTTAGGCATTACCAAAAAGGAGATTGGTAACTAAAAATTATGAAAATTGCAGTCCTGTACTCGCATCCCGTCGAATCCGACGGATTAAGCATCCAAGGCAACCTGATGTATCGCGGCTTGAAAGAGCTCGGCGTTGAAACGATCGCTTGCCACTACAACCCCAGCTTTCAGAAACAATGGGTCTATGACGCCTTCAAGCCGGATGTGGCGCTCGGCGTCGGCTGCTGGACCTACGCACCGAACATCGTCTTCTCGCCGATGAACAATGGCGTCACTCCGGTACCATGGTTCGTGGCCAACGGCTGGGTCGCCAACTACCACAAGCAGCTATCTAACCTGCCGCTCGTCTTCACTACCTCCAACTGGGTGACCGACACCTACAAGCGCGATGGCGTCGATACCAAGAACTTCGAGACGCTGCCGATCGGTTTTGATCCGAAAGAGATTTTCCCGATAGACAAGCAGGACCCGAAGATCCAGACTTTGCGCAAAATGCTCGGCATCGCTCCTGACGAAAAGATGATCCTGACCATCGGCGGCGACGTTACCAGCAAAGGCGCCCAGGAAATGCTCAAGGCCCTTTCGATGGTCGATGAAGAGTTCCCGAAATGGCGCTACGTCATGAAGACTTGGGAAAGCGAATCAGCTGAAATCCACCGCCGCGAAGAAGATGAGCTGATCGAGACGCTCGGCATCGACCGCGGCAAGATCAGCTACCTCTCCGGCGCCTTCTCGCACGATTTCATGCCCTACCTCATCGGCGCGGCCGACATCTACGCCGCCCCTTCGCGGCTCGAAGGCTTCGGCATGATCCAGATGGAAGCCGAGGCTTGCGGCCGGCCGGTCATCTCGATCAACGTCGGCGGACCTGCCGATACCGTCATCCATGGCAAGACCGGCTTCTTGGCCGAGGTCGGAGAAACGGTCAAGCTGGAATCGGAATGGGCTTGGGAGCATATGGGCTTCGACGCCGACCACCGCATCCACTTCGACGAGCCGAAAGTTTTCGCCTATCGCGCCAGCATCCCCGATCTGGCCAAGCACACCCTTGAACTCCTGACCAACGACAAACTGCGCGAGGAGATGGGCCGCAACGCCGCCGAACACGCGCTCAACAACTACCATTACGTCAAAGTAGCGGAAAAAGCTTACAACTCGATCAAGAAGATAAAATTGCAATAACTGGAATCAAAATAACAAAAAGCCCGGGTAACCGGGCTTTTTGTTATA
Organism: uncultured Gammaproteobacteria bacterium; assembly: GCA_964443495.1. Classification (GTDB taxonomy): domain Bacteria; phylum Patescibacteriota; class Patescibacteriia; order Patescibacteriales; family GWE2-39-37; genus JAAXUA01. The sequence goes on along the minus strand of CAYUCS010000001.1, from coordinate 27,335 downwards.
TGGAAATGCAGCCATGAGGCTTCTCGTCTCGGATGTTTAAACAAAAAAAAGTGGACCGAAGCCCACTTGCATTCTATTACTTGTCGTTCCAATGCTCTCTCCGATTTTTTTTTAGGCGATACTCCGCTAGGCTAGACGGCGGCTTGCGTGCCGTGTCATCTTTTGCCGGAGGCCGCTTCTCGGACGAATCTTCTTTCTTGCCTGGCGCGTTGCTTCCGTCGCCATAATTAGTCTCCAGATACTCTTTTATCACCAAATAGATCTTGGCATCCTTGCTGTTGTTGCACTCAAAGCAGGAAATCTCGCAGTCATAAAGGAATCCTTTCAGGTCGAAATAATCGTCCGCCGCCGAATCAACATCAGAGTCTGCGGCCGCCTCTGCCTGATATTCCCTGACTGCTTCGGTCATCAATTGATGCCTGATGGTGACGATTCGCTCGCGAAGGGCCAGCTTGTTTTTGATGCTGCGTGCTTTGGAACATTGCTTGCACAAATCCATCATTAGCGGTAACATGCGACACCTCCTTCCAGGTTGGTAACGCCGGGTTGCAAAGGACTATATGAAGTAAAGGACTTTTTTCTGCTTTACGCACTCATAAGCATAAAGATACAGCCCAGCCGACCAAGCCTGATACGGCTCGCCCTTCGGTTCGCCGGTACGTCCGTCCAACCATTCATTGAATTCGTAACCCTCCTTCATGTCACGAATCTGCAGTTTTTGCATATTCCCCTCAGCCAGCTTTTCCAATTCCTGTTCCGCCCTCTTATACTGCCCGACCTTGACCAGGGCGACGACATACAGTCCGCCAGTCCACGGCCAAATGCCGGCATTGATATAATTCAAAGGGGTGCGTGCGTCGCAACGGTCGAAATACGGCTTCCAAGCCGGCGTACCGGGCTGGAGCGGCGGCCAGATATTCTTGCAGGCGAATGGCCGGTTGATTCCTTCCTTGTCTATGTGTTTCAGGATGCTTTTGGCGATAGCGGGCGTTGCCAAGCCGGTAATGATGGCCAGCAGGTTGGCTCCCGAATCGAACCAATCTTCGGTTTCGCGATCGCCGCCATGATCTTTCCAAGCCCAAGGCCTATAAAATCCGAGCTTCTTGTCATAAAGAGACAGATACTTCTGGGTTTCGCCGTTGATAATGTGCCGGATATATTCGGCCAGCGAGCCCTCGCCCACCAAGTGCAGCAATGCGTATTGCAAGGACTGGGTGTGCATGACGCGACCGTATTTATGAGGAAAGGCATCCATCCAATCGGCCGTCGGTTGCTGCACGATCAATTTGTCATTATTCGGATCCTGGTATTTCAGCCACAGCAATGCTGCTTGGATATTCTTTTCGTATTTGCGCAAAAGGCTACTGTCATTGTATGCCTGGGCATAGACATGGTGCCCGATAATATACCACTGCGGCGCATCGATCGAGTTGAACGTCACATCCGATTGGCGCTCTTCGTTATACGAGCCGACGCAGTTGGGAATTAAGCCCAATTCTGTTTGATTTTCCGAAAGAGTAATCAAGCTGTTCTTGAATGCTTCCTTAAACTCTACTCCAGCCAAAGAAGCGCCAAGAGCACAAGTCATCGAATCACGCGCCCAAGTTGCCTCATAGCCACCTTTAAGTCCGGAAGCATAAAATCCTTGAGGCCTGATACAGGCCCGTAATACTTCCACGGCTTTGTCATAAGCTAATTCGGAAATTGGCATGCGAATATTTTATTTTTGATAAAAACGATAAGTGTGCTCGCCGTTGATACATTTGAAACTCTTGCCTTTCAACGGTTCGAAATGTAACGGCTTCAATTTTTTCAGATTTTTAATAGCCTCTATTTCCATCGGCTTGTTCGGCCAATCGTTGTAGCCGAAGACGAAGATACCGCCTGGCTTTAAGATGTCATAAATCGCGGCAAATGTCGTTTCGATATTATTCGGATCATCCAATCCCCAGCCGAAAACGCCGTTCATGATGATAAGGTCGAAATAATTGTCCTTGAAATGATCTTTGAGCGTGACGACATCGGCCTTGATGTGCTGTTCTGCCCCGAACTCGTGCCCGCCTTCACGGAAATCAAGCGTCCACAGTTCGCGGCCCTCGAAGAACAAATTATAAAATGATTGATAATCTTCACGTCCGATATCAAGGACTGTTTTCGGCTCGTACTCAGCCAGAATATTCGGAAAGATAATCCTTTCGAGGACGTTGCGATCCTCGAATTCATCACGCTCGTAATCCGCGTTTTCAGAGATTATTTCATCCGCCATTCGCTGATAGCGGGCAAGGTTGTTGTTTTTCATTCGGTTTGTTGCTGAATTAAAGTCCCGACTCATCTTTCTTGACTCCGACCGTGCAATCGATGACATACGGGACTGACATGCCTCCCTCGATCTTATCCATCCGCTTGCATCTTAACAGGGTTACTAAATACTTGGCGCTGCGGCCATCGACCCCCAGCGTTTCGCCTTCTTTCAAGAATTGATATTTGGTAGCGTCGGCTTGCGACAACTTGACATTTCCCTCGTTAAAATCGAACATGATATCTTCGTTGCCCAGTTTGATTTGCGGATTATCCCTATTCAAGACCGACAAGCCAGGCAAGGCAGCGCCGGAGATCTTGGCCGATGACCCGCGATTTTCCCCGTCTGCTGCCTGTTCGCCGGAAGGCGAACGCAAAGCTAACCAAGTGGCCAGCGGCAAGGCCACGAAAATGAACACCGATACTGCGATGATAAATTTCTTATTCACGAGAGATGTTGCCTATTTGACTTTTTCAACGGTAAGCCTTGCCAAGAGATATGAAATGGTCGACTCGGCGCCTTGATTGAAATTGATCGACTCTTTGCCCATGCCATCATAGCAGCCGCCGGTCGCTTCGTCGTAGATCATCTGATTAAGATGGTTTTTGCCCAGGAACCAATCGAAAGCCAAGCTCGCCTGATCGGCGTATTCCTGTTTCTTGGTGACCTCATAGGCGGCGGTCAGCGCCTCGACTGCCGAAGAAGCGTCTTCCGGCTGCTGATCGAAATAAGCGCGCGTGCCGTCTCGATGATACCATCCGTCTTGGCCGATTGCTGAAAAATAATTGAACTCGAAACTGACCTTGCCAAGGAAGCCGAGCGTTTCTTCGGCGATCTTGAGATATTCCTTATTCCCGTTCACCTGGTAAGCGCGCAGCAAGGCCTCCGGCAGCTTGAAGTTGGAGTACGTCAGGAAGTCCTCGAACCAGAACCACTGTTTTTCCTGATTGACCGGGTCATTCATCTGCGAACGATATTTGTTCTTAAGGACCTCTGCCAGCTTCTTGATGATATTGATTATTTGCGCCTCGCCCTTAGACCCGGAACAATAATAGTTTTGCTGGGCATAATACAGGCCGATAATAGAGAAGGAGATGGCTCGCAACGACTTCAAGTCCGGCAGAAATTTCAATGACTTGAGCAGTATCTTGCAAGCTTTCTTCTTTATGTCATCAGATAGGTTTTTAGTGCTTACTAGATAACCCAACGACCAGACGGCGCGCCCGATCGAATCCTCGCTTTCCGACTTGTCGATTATCGTCTTGTTGTAGGCGACGAAATTATAGAATTTGCCGCTCGGTTGCTGCACGAAATCTATGAAATCCAAATAGCGGGCGATATACTCCTGGTATTCGCGAGCCGGCTTTTGGCGGTATAGCATCAGGAATGCCAGCATGGCGCGAGTGTTGTCATCAAGGCAGTAGCCGGAAGTCGTGTCCGGTTTGGTGTGCGTGGCGAACTGGATCATGCCGAATTTGTCGGTCAAAGTCTTTATCTGCCCTAAATTGACGCCTGGCAGCTTGCCCTGTTCTTGCGGTACGATCTTGGCCTGCTCGTTGAAGACCTTGAAATATGACAAGGCCACGTTCTGCCAGGTCATGTGGCGCGAATAGAAATAGGCATTTTTCTTCATTTCCTTGCGCATTTTTTTATCCTCCAGCATCTCAAACAGCGCCTTCTCGATGCTTTTGGCACTTCTGAATTTGACCAAGATGCCGCGCTCGGCATTGATAACGTCCTTGGCGTATTGATTGGCGGTGGCAACGATCGGACAAGCGCAAGACAAGGCATATGAAATGGTGCCGGAAACGGCCTGCAACGGGTTCAAGGTCGGGGAGACATAGATGTCGGTCGCCTTGAGGAACTCGATCAGCTCGTCGAGCGTCAAATATTTGTCGTAGAACTTCACATGATCCTCCAATTGGAGCTTCTTTACCAGGTTGACCAGCTTGTTGCGATAGACTTCGCCCTCCTCCTTGCGTACGACCGGATGCGTGGCTCCCAGAACTAGATATACTACGCTTGGGTGCTTGGCCACTATCTTCGGCAGCGCCTCGATGGCATATTCGATGCCCTTGTCACGGTTAAGCATGCCGAATGTCGAAAGGACGGTCCGTCCCTCGAGATTAAGCTTTTTCTTGGCCTTGGACTTCGAAGGGAAAGCGATGTGGTGGACGCCATGGGGAATGACCGTGATCTTGTCAGCCGGAATGCCATAAAGTGTCTGCAACAGCTTGGAGGCGCTGACGGTCATTACCACGATCTTGTCAGCCTTTTCAGCGATCTTCTGAGTGACCTTGATAAGTTTCTCGCGTTCATCCCAATCGTCCGGATTCGGCAACACCGTATGCATGGTCAAGACGATGGGCTTCTTGATCAGCTCCATGAACGGCAGGATGAATTCTCCCCACTCGCCGCCATAGATGCCGTATTCATGCTGGATATTGACCAGCTTGATGTCCGAAGAATTATTGATCTCATTGGCTGCCACGATATAATCCTCCAGGTCGTCGTCGTTGATCTGGACTGCCGTCTTGGGCGGATAATTGTACAATGAGGTGCCGTTCTTGTTCATGGCCACTACCTTGCTCTTCAATGCCGGAGCGAACTCCTTGTCGATGGCATTGGTAAGGTCTTGGGTAAAAGTGGCGATGCCGCACTCTCGCGGCGGAAAAGTGCTGACATAAAGAATGCAAGGGGCTTTTGCTTTGGTCATAGTGGATGGCGGCGAAGTAATTGAGCCAACAAACTGTTACTGGCTTGAGACCATGTCACTGGCGCCATAGTGTTTTAAACCTTCGTCGATGCGAGCGGTGCTCGCGATATTTTGAATTTAAAAAAAATCAATAAACGCTCTCTAGACATTGTAAGTGCTACGCTAGCGATGTCAACCTTTTTTCCGCATAAGAGCCCGTCTGATACGTTGCTTTCGTGACGAGGCTTTTAAATTTCGAGCAGAATTTTTTATAAATTTTTGAGCTTATATAAATCATATAGGCGAGAAAATTTAGAAAAAATTATGCCGAAATTTAAAAGACGCAGTAGAAATGAACGTATCAGACGGGCTCTCAAACAATAAAACAGCCAAGAAGACCCTCCCTGACTGCCATCGCAATTATTCGCGGACGCGATTTTTCAAAAGCTCGCTGATCAAGGTCTCCAGCTTGATGCTGGCGACTGCTATCCTGGAATCGGCGGCGCCATAATAGACATAGAGCTTGTCGCGAAAAACGCTGGTACCGGTGGGAAAAACCACCTGGCTCACATGTCCGCGCAACTCATAATCCTTTTCAGGCGACAGTATCGGATACGGCAAGCGAGCGATCATGCGGCCGGGGTTCTCCAGGTCGAACAACGCAGCTCCGCCATGATAGACGCGTCGCTTGTTCGATTCTTCGGTGCCGTGATAAATCATCAACCAGCCGTGCTTCGTCTTGATAGGCGGTGCGCCGCCGCCGACGTGTCGTTCTTCGAAGCCGTGAGCATTTTCCAGCATCACGTACTTCGACATGTTCATCAGGTATTCTATCCAGTAATACTCATCTTTTAAGTCGCCGAACTCGCTGAAATAGGCGATTTGCATGTCCGGCAATATGCGGTGCACCAATGCGAACTTATTGTTGATCTTCTCGGGAAACAGATAGCCGTCCTTGTCCCAGACCTTGATATTCTTGCCGCCGTACTGCTGATAATACGCCTGGTAAAAATAATAATCATCCTTCAGCTTCGAATAGCGGAATAGCTTTCCGGCCTTGCTATACGGGACCTTTGGACTGATGATGCCACCACGCTTGAGTTTCAGGATATCTTTGCCATAAGAATAAGCCAGGAGCGCATTCTTGCCGTCATGGACGATATAGACCAAGTAGTAAGTGTCATCGATCTTGGTGATGCGAGGATCTTCGATGCCGCGGCTCTCGCATTTGTACTGCGGGTAGAGGAACGGCTTGTTCCAGCGCTCGACCACCTTTGTCGGCCCCTCAAGCCTTGCATAGCCCAAGCACGACATATAATCCTTGTTGATGGCACGATAAACCACATGGACATTCTTGCCATCCTGAACCACGCCTGGGTTCAAGACTGACTTGTTTTCGAACGAATTCCTGGTTTTTTCGAGGATTACTCCCTCGCGACGTAATTTCAACATAGCTGAATTATAACAAATTTTGCGCTGACGAGCAAAAAAAACGAGCCTTTCGGCTCGTTTTTTTCTGCTATTTCAGGGATTCAATGAATTTTTCAGCGCTTGATTTGAGGCTTGGGTCGATCTGGGCCGCTTTGTCAGCGGCTGCAGCCGCTGCGTCCCTATTGCCTAGCTGCTTCTGAGCTTCAGCTAGACCCGTCCAGACTTTCACGTTTTTCGGATCAAGGGCGGTCATCTGGGTCAGCACCTTGACTGCGCGCTCATACTGCTTAGCCTTTAAATACCGATTTGTCAGATCGGATAACTGCTGGCCGGAATAGAGAGTGTCTGCTCCGCCAGCATCGACGCATTTATCCAGCCACTCGTCTGACAATTTGGCTTGCCCGGCATATCCGTAAACCTTGGCCAACTGACAGACGCTGTCGGGAAACTTGTCATTCATATCGACAGCGTATTTCAGGATTTCGATGGCCTTGTCCTTGTTGCCGCGCGAAAGATAAATTTGCGCCTTGATGAAATAAACGGTCGGCCGGCGTGGCGTGGCGGCGATGCATTGGTCGATCGCCTCCTCGGCTCGCTGCGAATAATATGAGAACTGCTGAGGGTTGTCACTGTTGAAACCGGCGGTCAAATTAAGTATCTGGGCGAGGATCATCAGGTTGAAACTGTCTTGACGGTTGTAGGCGACGTTCTTTTCCGAAAGCTCGACCGCGTATTGCAGATAGGAGAGCGCTTGCTCTTTCGGCAGTTTGGACAGGAGATCGGTCCGTTGCAGCATTAGCTGGACGAAAGTATTGCGGCTATCACGATCCAGGACCGTATCATATTCGTACGCCTTCTTATATGCTTCGACCGCGGCGGGCAGGTTGCCGGAGGCTGCAGCGGCCTGGCCGGCGATCGTCAGATCCAGCATCTTATAAACCTTGATGTTGTACTGATACGCGACTGAGACCGTAATGATGAATGCTGCGGTCAAGGCGAAAAATTGCTTATTGGTCAGGTCTCCCGACGACGGCTTATTCGTCCCCGCTGGCACGATAGACGACTCGCCTTCCTGGTAGCCCTCCGGTCGCGACAGGCGATACATGTAACCGAACAGGATCATGAGGCACAAATAAGTGATAAACGAATCGAAAAGGACGATGTTCTGGATGAAGTAAGCCACCAGCAAGCCCAGAAGCAGCGTAAACTCCAACAAGCTGATGTCTTTGCGACGGAAAAAATGGATCAGATAATAGACAATGACTGCGAAAATGCTCAGGTAGGCCGTAACGCCAAGGATGCCGGTGGTGGACAAGATGTCAACGACATTGTTGTGGGCGTGATCGAAATAAGTCTCGCCGCGCGACCAAGTATAAAAAGACGGGTCGAAATACTTGTCAAAACTTACCGCGTAGTTTCCATAACCAGTGCCTAATAGCCAATGATTAGGCAGGTCCTTGAAGCCGGAGCGCCAAGAAATCAAGCGGGTCTGGAAAGTGTTGCTCTGGGTATTGATCTGGCTGATACGAGCGAAAAGACGGTTGCCCTTGACCCAATCGCTTTGGCTGTTGGTAAAAATCAAGGCGATTCCCATGATGAAGAATACGGCCAAGCCGATGCTGCCGAACTTGATCTTCTTGCTCTGATTGTACATCGCCAACAGGAAAAGCATCATCAGGACGCTTAGTCCGAGCCCGACGAAGGCGCCGCGCGTTCCAGCGTTCTTCATGGATACTAGCATCAAGATGATCGATATGGCGTAACCGATGCGCAAGCCCCAATTCTTCTGGCGATATGCCAGCAGCAGCGCGAAAAAGATATTGAATATCATCTGTCCGCTGATGTATGAAGTGTTGCCGAGCGTTCCGAAGGCCATCTTGGAATTGGCCGCTTGGGAAATGGTATAAAATGTCTGGATCGTAGCAGCCGCGACTGAAACCATCAAAAGGTTGCGCCACTCCGGCCAGCCCTTGAACACGGTGATGATTATCAAGTAGAGCGCCAGGAAGTGCAGCAGATGGAATACGCCGAGCATGCGCTCGATATCGCCCCAGAAACTCAGGTTGAAATCGACCCCGCTGAAGCAAGAGGCGGTCAGGATGGCAAAGAAAGCCAAGATGCTCAACGTGAGCCAATCGCGAGTCAATTTGCGCTTGCCTGCGCCGAAGGGGCGCCAAGCCGGAAACTTGACGATGAAAACCAGCCAGACGACTGTCAGGGCTTCGATCAGCAGGTTGAACGGAATCTGCTTAGAGGTGATGTAAGGGAAGAGCAGATTGTCGAAGACGAAAAAAGTAGTTAAGAAAGCCAGATAAACGCCTCCTCGAAGGACGTTCAAGTAGATCTTTTCGGACATAATTATATTTAATTTCAAATTTAACCCAAACTATTTTGCTGAGCCCTAAGCTTTGCCAATTCCGTATCCCACGCAGACAGTTTTTCTTTTTCCTTTTCAACGACAGCCGCCGGAGCACGATCGACGAACTCCTTGTTATCCAGTTTATTCTTGACGCCGCCGATTATTTTTTCCAGGTTCTCGATTTCTTTCCTGATGCGTTCCCTTTCCTTGGCCTCATCCAACGCGCCGACAAGATAGATCTCGATATCGCCCACGGCCACGAAAATAGCTTTTTCAATCTTTTCTCCCTTCTCAGAAATCTCCAATCCTTCGATGCCGGTGCGCAAACCCTTGATCAGGGCGGCTTGCTCGCTGAGCAGCGCCGCTTTCTGGCCTGCATAAACAACGGCCTTGATTTTTTTGGCAGGCTCGACGCCGTTCTCGCTCCGCGCGTTACGAATCGCCTTGACTGCCTCGACAACGATTTCGAACGAGCCGGATGCCTCGAGCGCGCCTGAAAGCACTGGCCACTTCTCGAGCATCAGCATCGAGCCTTTGTCCATCTCCTGCCAGATTTGCTCTGTCACGAACGGCATGAACGGATGCCACAATATCAGCAAATTTTCCAATATATGCTTCAAAATCTTCGGCTTGTCCTCATTCTTTTCAAACTTGCTAGCTTCCAGATACCAATCAGCCAGCTTGTCCCAGGTAAACTCGCGCAAGCGTTCGCCAGCCTGTGAAAAGGCATAGCAATCAAGGTCGCCGGTCACCTCACCGGCCAATTTGGCGAATTCGGCCATGATCCATTTATCAGCAGCAGTCTGAGGAATGAACTCTCCCTCGCTTGCGCTACCAAACCCCTCGGAGGCGATTATATAGCGGGCGATATTCCACAATTTGTTGGTCAGATTCCTGAAGCCGCCGATCTTTTCCTCGCTCAGATTCATGTCATTGCCCGGGGTCGAGCCGATGACTAGCGAAAGGCGGGTGGCGTCGGTGCCGAACTTGGCGATCATGTCTAGCGGATCGATGACGTTGCCCAAAGACTTGCTCATCTTCTTGCCTTTGTCATCACGAACCAAACCATGCAGATAGACATCCTTGAAAGGGATATCGCCGACGGCGTAAGTAGTCATAATGATCATCCTGGCAACCCAGAAGAAGAGGATATCATAACCTGTCTCAAGGACGGCGGTCGGGTGAAAATGCTTGAAATCAGCACTATCGATTACCAATCTGCCGTCTTCGACTCTAATCTGCTCCGCATCTTTGGCCAAGGTCGTGAACGTCCACAGGCCTGACGAGAACCAAGTATCAAGCGTATCTTCATCCTGAATCCAGCCTTCGCCATCCGGAGCCTCGACGCCGACATAAGTTTCATCGCCCCTATACCAGACAGGCACCTGATGTCCGAACCAAATCTGGCGGCTGATGCACCAATCCTGCAGATTCTCCATCCAATGGAAATAATTCTTCTCGAAGCGTTCCGGCACGATATTTATCTTCTCCCGGTCGAGCACGCCCTGACGCACCGCTTCGACGGCCAGTTCCTTCAAGGTTTTGTCGAATTTAGCGATTTTCTTGTTTACGTCAATGAACCATTGCAACGACGGCAACGGCTCGATCGGCGTGCCGCAACGGTAACAGATGGAAAGGTTATTATCGATTTCTTCTTCTTTCTCGATCAAGCCCTGTTCAACCAGCCGTTCCACTGCCAAACGGCGCGCTTCTTTAGCCGTCTTGCCCGAATAGTCAGCGAAGCCGGGATGGATATTGCCGTCTTCATCGATTACTTTGATGATAGGCAGGTCGTTTTCTCGGGCCATCTGCCAATCCGCCATCGAGTGGGCCGGAGTCACGCCCAAGGCACCGGTGCCGAACTCCATCTCGACGCCGCGGTCGGCAATGACCTTCAGCTTGAGCGGCACGCCGCAGAAATCCACTTCGAAGGTCTGGCCGATGTACTGCTGATACCGCTCGTCCTTCGGATTGACAGCCACGGCCGTATCGCCAAGCTTCGTTTCCGGCCTAGTCGTAGAAATGGCGAACGGAAAATCTTTCGAATATCTGAAAGTATATAATTTGGCTTTTTGCGCCTTATACTCGACTTCGTCGTCAGCCAAAGTGGAGTGGCAGCGCGGGCACCAGTTGACCACGCGATCGCCGCGATAAATCAAGCCATCGGCGTGCATCATAGCAAAAACGGAGCGCACCGCCTTGGTGCGGATTTCATCCAGCGTATAGGCCTCGCGCGACCAATCGCACGAACTGCCCATCTTGCGTACCTGATTAACGATAGTATCGTGCGACTCTTGGGCGAATTGTCCGACCCGTTCCAAGAAAGCATCTCGTCCCAATCCATGGCGGCTCAGCCCTTCGTCCTTGATGATTTTCTCGACCTTGGTCTGGGTTGCGATGGCGGCATGGTCGGTGCCAGGCACCCACAAGGCCCGTTCGCCCCGCAACCGATGGTAGCGGACCAAGATGTCCTCGATAGCCAACATGGCCGCGTGGCCCATGTGCAACGTGCCTGTCACGTTGGGTGGCGGCATAACGATGCAATACGAGGAGGCGTTTTCCGGCAACTCTAAATTATCAGGGTTGAAACACCCTGACTCTTCCCATTTTTTATAAATACCATCTTCATACAAAGATGGTTCGAATGATTTGGCGATCTCGCCGCTTTTCTGCTGTTCTTTTTGGGCCATGTTTTCCTTATTTATATATGAACCATAACAAAATGAGCCTAATTTTGCAAGAAAAACCGCCTTTCTGGGCCTTCTTGCCGCCTTGACACCGCCCGAATCATCAGGTATATTGATTTACTAATCAAAATGCATCCGCCATCGGTGGATTTTATTATGGCCAAGGAAACGGATTCCCGGCCATACAAAAAGACATTGTCTTTTTATGTTGAACCAATCACAGCAATTCCTGGAACGGACTCGCAAAGCCGAAAAAATACTGATCGTCTTCAATAAGAACTGGAGCGGTGACGCCGTCGCTTCGGCCTTGGCGCTTTATCATTTCCTCAAAAAAACCGGCAAGCAGCCGGAAATATTGGCCGAGGCCAACCAGGCTGGACAAGTTTATCGTTTTCTCCCTGCCTTTGACCAGATCCAGAATCGACCGGCTAACGGGCAGGACTTGGTCGTGTCTGTCAGGCTTGAAGAGGCCGAGGTCGCCCAGGTGAGGCACCAGCTTCTTGCCGACAAGATTGAACTTCGGATCACCCCGATCCGCGGCTCGATCAAGCCAGAAGACGTCTCGGCCAAAATAGGCGCTTTTCCTTATGACCTGATCATTGCCGTCGACAGCCGCGACCTGGAATCTCTCGGCCAAGTCTATGAAGACAATCCGGAACTGTTCTACCAAACCCCGATAATCAACATCGACCACCACCCAGCCAACGAGGAGTTCGGCCAAATAAATTTAGTCGAGCTGACTGCCGTTTCGACCACAGAGATACTCTTCAATCTTTTTAATGAATTCGACCGCCAACTGCTGGACGAGGACATGGCAACCTGCTTGCTGACCGGCATCATCGCCAAAACACGCAGCTTTAAGACAGCCAACATTACCCCTGCCTCGCTGACGACCGTTGCCCAGCTCATCTCTTTAGGCGGCCGGCGAGATGAAATCATCAATCAGCTTTACCGTTCGCGCAACTTGTCCGTGCTCAAGCTATGGGGCGTGACGCTAGCCAGGCTCAAAAGCGCGCTAGACCATAGCCTGGTTTGGTCTCTCGTAACCGACGAAGACTTCAGGAAAACCGGAACTACCCCGACCGACTTGGCAGAAGTAGTCGAAGAATTGATCGTAAACATCCCACAAGCCAAGGCCATCGCCTTACTATATGAAGAGCCTGGAACGGAAAAAACCATGAGTTCGATCCAGCTGTATGCAATTAAGAATCTGAATGCCTCAGCCTTGCTCAAGGAATTCTCGCCGAACGGCAACAAATATCTGGCTCACGCTAAAATGGGGCAAAGCCTGCAAAAACTTGAAGAAATGACTATCGCCCACCTCACAGACAAGCTCAAATCCCTGCCTCTGGAGTAGTCTTTACATATCCATTTTTTTCGGCTATATTATATTTGCCGAATCAGTCGGCTTTTTGTTTACAAAATCCCAGCAAGGAGGTAGACGATGCTAAAACGCATCAAGGATCAGCTCAAAGCGTTAAACGAAGCATTCAGTGGTTTTGCCGAAATGCTTTGCGGAACAGATTGACGGACTTTACAATGAATTTGAGACGATTTGTCTCACCCTTTTGGACGATTAGCTCAGTTGGTTAGAGCGCTACATTGACATTGTAGAGGTCAGAGGTTCGAATCCTCTATCGTCCACATAAATAAAATAACCGATTGCGACAGCTGTCGGTTATTTTATTTATGTAGATACGGGGTGAAGAACCTCTGATTTGAGCAAGGTGACAAAAAGTAAAAAGCCAAAAACTATCAGCAACAAATTAAAATCAATAAACAGGACTCATGACTGGCGTGGGGCTTCCGCCCCGGTTCGAATCCTCTATCGTCCACAGAATAAAACACCCCTGGAGCAAATCCAGGGGTTTTGTTATTATTCTACCCTTCCTTTCTTCTGGGCTTTAACGCCATTTGTTCTTTCAACATCGTGCCGCGAACGCCTCGGCACTTGGTTAAGTTCCAACGATACCAGGGGCATGGATTTTCAAATGAGCCGGTACAGACCTGCTGCCGGCACTTATTGGCACGATAAAGCATGAAGCTGTTGTCCACGGCTATCCGCACCAGATTAGTCACTTCGTCGATCCTCAGAGTTGTCAGTTGCCCGCCATTAATGCCGGAACAGATCCGATGCGTTCCGCCATCTATGACATACTCCCATTGGGGCACCTTGTCGTGAACGCCGGTTTCGGAAAATTCCCGCCAGCAATGACGAGCATACGGCGTGCTCATTCCTGATCGCCTTGTCGCTTCTTCGATCCTCAGGATTCGAGCCACATCGCGCAAGGAAAATCTGCCCAATATGCTAATGCCGTAATTAACCGGATTTTGCACGACTAGCAAATCCAGGCCGCCCGCAAGAGTCTTTCCATCTTGCGATACGACTAGGCCGACTTTAATGTCGTTGCCGTCGGGACGTTTTACCTGGATAACTCGTGAAAATTCCGCGACATCATTCTTTGCCGCCTCAGCGATCTCTGGAGCGACCGCATCAGTCAAATTTTCCAACTCGATGTTGCCCACTGAACACTGCTCGTCATACTTCGCCTCAATGCATTGCATGAACCAGCTAATGGACCTGGCTTCAGAGAACGTACTGGCAATCAGGCTGAACATTGCACGAACACCGTTGCCCTGATCCGATTTAAGAAAAAACCCGATAGTCCGCAGCAGTGCTTGATTGTCCTCCAGACCCAGCTTGCTGACTACCTTCGTGACCAGGTCGCCCTCGATGCCCGCACACTGTTTAAGCCCCTCGGGCACTAGCACCAGGTCGCCCTTGTAAACCGCCTCCAAAACCGAACGGCTCGTTACTTTTGCATTGTCAGCGCCCTTGAAATGTTTTTTGCCGAATGATTTAAGCAGCCAAAGCGTCACCAGAGTCTGTTCATCCAACACCTTGGGTACGATGATGTTCCGTATCATAATCCCCTCCTTTTGGGCATGAAATGTACGATTTTGCTCAATCCTATCATGACGGTCTTTTTTTGTAAATTAACACCTTATCCACCCGCACTCACCCATATCCTTGTTATTTTTGGAATTTCAGCTAAAATCATAGATAGTTTATAAATTAGCTCCCATAGCTCAGGGGTTAGAGCACCGCTCTTATAAAGCGGGGGTCGATGGTTCAATTCCATCTGGGAGCACAAAATGAAACAGCCCACGCCAGTGGGTTGTTTTATTTTGTGCTCTTAGGTGCTAGGCGAACCATCTTTTCGCGTGGGGTTTAACCCCTTCAATTCCATCTGGGAGCACAAAATGAAACAGCCCACGCCAGTGGGTATTTGTGTCTTAGCGACCCTTGCTCGAATATACAAAAAAATACTATAATATAGTCATAAAAACAAAATTAAACTTATGCCTATTTTCAACAAGAAGGCCGCCCAGCCAGCCGACTGGTCCGAAGAAATCAATCTCTTGAATAAGCAGGGCGAAGAAGATGAGTGGATGGATGGGGACTTCGAGGAGGGCCAGCTATCAATTGACGTTTACCAGACACCCGACAGCTTGATCGTCAAATCGACAATTGCTGGCGTCAAGCCGGAAGATATCGATATTTCAGTCAACAACGACCTGCTTACCATTCGGGGCAAGCGCGACATGGACGAAAGCATCATGGATGAAGACTACCTTTTTCGCGAATGTTACTGGGGGGCTTTTTCCCGCTCCATCATCTTGCCAGTCGAAGTAAAGGCTGATAAGATTGAAGCCTACCTGGAAAGCGGCGTCCTGACCGTTACCTTGCCAAAGCTTAAAAAGGTAAAACAGGTAACCGTTAAAGTAAAAGAACGCTAATCATGATACACAAGCTCACATTAGACAGGCTGGAAGACGATCGGGCCATTCTGGTTACCGATGACCACCGCATCGTTACGCTTCCCGCATCTTTTATTTCGCCAGAATCAAAGCCTGGGCAAACGATTTATTGCGAGCTGAAAACCAGTCTCACCGATGGCCAGACCGACGAGCATTTGGCCAAGGCTGTTCTGAATGAATTATTAAAAACCGAGGAATAATCACCATGTTTCACAAAGAAGGCAAGCCACCCATCCCGTCATGGTTGCTAACGACAGCAATCATTTTTTTTACTTTGTTCGGCGGCATGGCTGGCGCTTATGGCTGGTACGACTGGCATTATTCCGACAAGGTTTTCCCTGGCGTCTGGCTCGGCAAGACCGATGTCGGTGGGAAAAGCGCAGAGGAGGCCAGCCAGCTGCTCAAACAGAAAATCAACACCCTTAACGAATCAGGCATCCAAATAAAATATGGCAACCGCTCCGCAACGCTTCTGCCAACCATCGCTTCCGCAGACGCCGAAATCGCATACACTCTGATCGATATCGACGCCGAAGCGACTGGCGGACTGCTGTTGGACTATGGCCGCAAAGGCAATTTCTTTCAGCAATTCAAGGACCGCTTCTCCGCCATCGCTTCCGGCGCTTCAATCGAACCGAAGTATGCTATCAACCAGACCGAAGTCAGGAAATTTCTAGAAAAAAACTTTTCCAGCTTCGTCAAGCCGGGACAAGACGCGCAATTGGTTTTCGACCCGCTGGCTAAAGAAGGCAACGCCTTCTCCATTGCACCCGAAAAATCCGGTCAAGATTTCAACTACGACCAAGCCATCACCCAGCTCGGCTTCCGACTTTCTTGGCTAGACCTCAGCCCGATCGAGCTTGGTATCATCGAGCAGCGACCGACGATCAGGAAGGCCGACATAGCGAACGCAAACGCCCTGGCCGCTGAATATCTGGGCTTAGCTCCCTTGACTCTCAAGGCTGCCAGCTCCACTTGGACAGTAAACAAAACCCAGCTTGGCAACTGGCTCGGACTAGACCGGGCTTCAAGCACCACAGGACAACCTGGACCGATAGTTGTCGGCCTCAACCGGCAGAATGTCCAGAAATACCTTCAAGATCGAGTCGCTGCCAGCTTCGACCAGGAAGCCGCTTCGGCAAAATTCCAAATCAAGAACGGGCGCGTAATCGCGTTCCAATCCAATAAGGACGGCCAGCAGATCGACCAGGAAGCCAGCCTTGCCGCCATCGAATCAAGCTTCATTGAAAAACGCGCGCAGCAGATCGAGTTGGTCGTAAAGAAACTGACCAGTGAAGCGACCGCTTCAAGTTCTGACAACCTAGGCATCACTGAAATAATCGGCACCGGACATTCTAATTTTTCCGGGTCGCCCCAAAATCGGCGTCACAACATCAGGACCGGTGCCAACGCCCTGAACGGTCTCTTGATCAAGCCTGGAGACACCTTTTCCGTTATCCGGAATCTTGGTGAAATCGACGCCTCCTCCGGCTACCTGCCCGAGCTGGTCATAAAAGGCAACAAGACCACCCCTGAGTTCGGTGGCGGCCTCTGCCAAGTCGGCACCACCATGTTCCGGGCTGCTCTGGGATCCGGACTGCCGATTGCGGAGCGCCGCAACCATTCATACCGCGTCAGCTACTATGAGCCGGCCGGCACCGATGCCACCATCTACGATCCTTCCCCAGACCTCAAATTCACTAATGACACCGGCAACTATATCTTGATCCAATCACGCATCGAGGGGAACAACCTCTACTTCGATTTTTGGGGAACATCAGATGGGCGCGTCGCTACCAGGACCTATCCGACGATTTACAATATCGTCAAACCGAAAGCGACCAAGATCATAGAAACGACCGACCTCGCTCCTGGTAAGAAAAAATGCACTGAAAAAGCCCACAACGGAGCCGATGCCTACTTCGACTATAAAGTCATCTACCCCAACGGCGAAGAAAAGAAAAAAAGATTCTCATCACATTACGTGCCATGGCAAGAAGTCTGCCTCGTCGGAGTCAAGTCGCTGAGCAAGTCATCAAGCACGCCGGAAACAACTGCAAGTACCACGCCCAAAACAACGGAACAGGCTAAGGCCTCGTCGACAACACCATAGAATCAAACTGTTGATAACTTCCTTACAAAAATAAAACTCCGCTTCCGCGGAGTTTTATTGTACAAAAAAAGATCATCTTAAGCGGGTAGGCAAGAAAATTTCCTTCAGGAGACACCCAGTAAAAAACCAAGCGAAACCTGAAAAGAAAATCCCCATGCTTGTCGTGCCTAGCCCGCTCAAAACGACCTTTGATATTCTGTTTTCAAACTGATTTGTTATCTTAGCACAAGCATATTCATTTGTCAAGAGGGCGGTCTCGCAAATCAGACATTTTGGCTAATATTAAATAAATATTAATATTAACAACCTTGATCCACCCTTGCACATACTAATACATTTTTTCGCGGAATTTGTTTCTGTCGAACTTTGCTTGATGCCGGCTTAAAAACCTCGGCCGTTCGGTATCCTCGTCTATCTTAATGAAATTTACCATCGAGATATTAAAAAAAAATTAAGAAGAAACGGCTTGCTTCAACTCCCTCACACTCTTGATAATAAACCGCTGCTACCGCATTGAGAGTTTGTGTTTTTTTATCTATAATATGAATAGATGCTAATCGCTCGTCGCACTGCGACGCGCGCAAAAGGAAGGAGGTGAATAACAATGGCAACCAAGAAAAAACCAGCTGCCAAGAAAACCGTGAAAAAGGCAGTAAAGAAGCCGGCCGCCAAGAAGGTGGTAAAAAAAGCTACCGTCAAGAAAGCCGTCAAGAAGGCTCCGGCAAAAAAGAAAGTCGCGACCAAAAAAGTCGCTGCCAAAAAGCCGGCCGCAAAAAAACCAGCTGCCAAGAAAACCGTGAAAAAGGCAGTAAAGAAGCCGGCAAAAAAGGTAGCAAAGAAAAAGAAATAAATCTCTTTTCTCCTCGCCAATCATTTGGCGGGCAAAAGGATTCGATCGCCAGCTGTTTGGCGAGAGGAGGAAACAAAAACCCCGATATAATCGGGGTTTTTGTTATTTTCCATTCCTTTAATTTGTTTGATTCATCATCTTTTTGATCTTTTTAGAAAAAAATTCATAATCTTCTCTTCCGATAAACTGCATCTTTCCTAGCACCTCCTCAAACTCATTGCGAGACAAACCGATATATGAAGCCAGTCTAGTCGTCAAGCCGACCTTTTTATCATTTATCTCATCAATTACTTTCTGCCATTCCTCCCTTATTATTTTCAATTCATTATGATGCTCAACTAAAAATGCCTTTCGAACAAACAAAACACTCACAATCAAGTGCCGTTCGCTTTCTGTAGATACTAGGATATGCGCATCAGTCATACGCAAGACGCTAGACAACCAAGGCTCCCACAACACTGCTGCATCAACCTGACCGTCCAGCATGCCCGATCCGATTTCGCTCCCCCTAAGATCGACTACTTCAACATCGCTCAAATTGATTTTAGATTTTCCAAGGACATATTCCAAAAAAAACTGAGAGAACATCCCGGTCTCAACTCCGATTTTCTTGCCAATCAGGTCCTTAACTTCCTTAATTCCAGGCTGAGCGACTAATGCATCAGCGCCGACGGAGTCATCCATTAAAAGAGCGATTTCACAATCCAATTTTTCCTCGTCATTTAAATAGCCCAACGAATCAACAGTCAAATGCAACAAGTCGATTTCACCATCCCTGAAAGCCCTAATCCGATCCTCGTCCTTTTCAAGCGGCACGATATCGACTCGAACTCCGCGCTTGGAAAAATAATTATTGTCCAAAGCATAGTACAACGGTGTAACCCCAGCCCAAGCATGCACGCCGATCTTGATCGAACCCTTGTTCAAATCACTAGCCCTAAACTGGGCCGCCTTAATAGATTCGCTGCGCAAGATATAATGGATGTGCTTTTTGATTGCCAGGAACTCGCCCGATAGCTTCAAATCGGCGTGCCTCTCCTTAGGCAGATCAATCTTGATTTCAGACTTAATTTCTCCCGGCCTAGCGCTCATGACAAGCACCCGATCGGCTAAATAAATCGCTTCGTCGACATCGTGCGTAACCAACAGCACTGATGGCCTGTTCGTGGGCCAAACATTGGACAAGAGCTCCTGCATCAGCGATCGCGTCTGCGCATCCAGGGCGCCGAACGGCTCGTCAAGTAAGACCAGGTCTGGAGCTGGCGACAAGGCGGCGGCCAATGCCAAGCGCTGATTCATGCCGCCGGACAAGTCCTTGGGATAATAATGCTCGAAATCGCGCAATCCGGTCAAGAGCAGCCATTTGTCGGAGATCTCTTTCCGCTCCTGTCGGCCGATCCATTGCTGTTCCAAAGCGAATTCGATACTCTTCCTGACTGTCAGCCACGGGAAGGCACAAAAATTCTGGAACACCATCCCCTTGGTCCTTCCCTCGAAACTGACAGTGCCGCCATAATCGCTAATCAATCCCGCGACGCATTTTAGCAAAGTCGTCTTACCGCAGCCGCTCGGCCCGACAATGGCGACGAATTCGCCTTTTCCAATACTGAAATCGATATCTTTCAATACCGTAACCTCCCCATCGTCAGTTTTGTACCGTTTAGTCAAGCTTGTGACTTTCAGCATACGCTTTGATTATTTATTAACCCAAGGAAACAATTTACGATAACCGATCCGAAACAGGCAATCGGTGCCGATACCCAAAAGGCCGACAACCAGTATGCCGACCATTACCTTGGGCGTCTGCAAATACCGCTGCGACTGCATGATCAGATGTCCGATGCCATTCTCGGCCGCCACCATTTCGGCAAAGACGATGTACGACCAAGCGGCGCCGACCATGATGCGCATTGCCTCCCAAATTCCGGGCAGCGCTGCCGGCAGCAAGATTTTAACGAAGAGACGCGACCGACCCATCCCCATGACTTGGGCGGCCTCGAAATACTCCTGCCGGATGCCGCCAGCCACATCGGCCGCCAGAAGCAATAAGTAGGGCGCGATGCTGGCAAAGATTACTGCCACCTTCTCAACTTCGCCGATACCTAGCCACAAGATGGCTAGCGGCACCAAGGCGGAAGGCGGGATGTAACGGATGAAGCCGGCCAAGGGCAACAAGAATGCCCTCGCGTTCCGATTGATCGCGACCAGCAAGCCAGTAGGCACGGCAATGGCCGCCGCCAGACCGAAACCTAACGCGATGCGGTACGAGCTGGCCCAAACGTCGGCCAAGAGACTGCTCTTGAGTAAAGCCGCGGCCGCTTGGCCGATCGATAGAAGCGACGGCAAGAAGAACGGCGCCACCAGACCAGCTTGGGAAACGGCGAACCAGGCCAAACCCAGAAGCAAAAAAGAGCTGGACGACAGCGCCAGCTCTTTCCGCTCCCGTGTAATTTTCAGGGAAATAATATGCATCTTGTTATTTGTACAGCTCCTCGATAATCGAGGAATCGGTCACGCTAACCGCATCGACTGGCGCCTTGATGACCCCATCGGCCAGGTAGTACTTGGAGGCCTGAGTAGTCAACTGGTAGACCGATCCGGCCTTGTCCTGATTGAACTTGGCCACATTATAATCATAGTCTGCTAACTTTGAAACTTGCATCTGGGCAGCGAACTCTTCCGAAGTCTCTCCGAGGCTTTGCGCCATAATGGCATTGGCGTCAGCGGGATTGCTTTTCCAGTACTCAACCGCGTCGATATAACCCCTAGCCACCGCCTTGACTTCGTCGCGACGGCTATCTAAGAGCTCATTCCTAGCAAATACCGTATCGACGATAATACCTGGCTGGTCTTTGCTGGTGACCAGCACTTTGCCATCCTTGCGCTGACTAGCCTTCGACAGCCACGGCTCCCAAGTGACGCCGGCATCGATCTTGCCGGCAATGAAAGCGGCACCGACCTGGTCGGCATCCATCTGTTCCAGCTTGATGTCGGTTGCACTCAATCCGGCTTGCTCAGCCAAGCTGCGCACCAGGAAATGCCCCGGGAAGCCCAACGGCAGATAGAGAGTCTTGCCCTTCAGATCCTTGATGCTCGAAATACTGTCCTTGGCCACTATGCCGTCGGCGCCGTACGATTCGTCAGT
Organism: uncultured Gammaproteobacteria bacterium; assembly: GCA_964443495.1. GTDB lineage: Bacteria > Patescibacteriota > Patescibacteriia > Patescibacteriales > GWE2-39-37 > JAAXUA01. The sequence continues at coordinate 5,934 of CAYUCS010000001.1, read as the reverse complement.
GCTGAAAATCTGCTTGGCCGGAATTTTAGCGTCAGCGATCAGCGTAGCGCAATCAGCCGAGCAGGTCAGCATCTGGATGTCGCCGCTGGCCAAAGATGCCATTAGCTGGTTCGGATCAGCCGACTGGACGATCTCGACCTTGGCGCCCTCTTTCTCAAAGAAGCCTTTTTCCTGGGCCAAATTGAACGGGGCGAAGCCGGGGTAAATCACGATGCCGACGCGGATCGGCTTAGTACTGTCTTTTGATTCGATTTTGGACACTGAGGTATTTTGTACCTTCCCGCTTTGACGATTGCCAACATAAGCAGCAACCGCGCTTACGACTACCAAAATGGCAATCAGGCTGATGACGATTTTTTTGTTCATAAACTTTTAAGTTAGTTAATATGTCTCAAGTGTTTGAGTTAAAATGGGCGGCTTCATCAAGATTGACGAAGCCGCATTTGTCCGGCTCATCGCTCCGGCGGCAACAAGACGCTGCACGCCAACACGATTGCCAAGACAATCACAGAAAGGACATACCAGGCGAACCACCGCACCGGGCTGTCATGCGGAACGACGTTCTGCATGAACGAAACCACCCCCGAGAAGTGCACTGCTGCGATAATGATCAGCGTAATGATTCTGGCGTATTTATTCATGATAATCTCCTTTTTCTTTTTGTATTTTTTTGAATGTCCACAAGCTTTTCTTAGCTTGATGACTTACAATACCACACAATCACAAAAAAGTCAATGATATAATATAAATATATAAATAAAATTAGCTAAAATTAAACTTATTTATAAAAATTATTCAATATTTTTGACAAATATGACATTTTGAGCTATCATATATATATATGGATAAAGACCTCTTAAAACTCTTAGGAAACTCCGGTTTCACAGAAAAAGAAGCGCTCGTCTATCTGTCGCTGCTCGAATTGGGCAGCGGCACTGTAGCACAAATAGCCAAAAAGACCGACCTCAAGCGGCCGATCATTTACGTCATTATCGAGGGCTTGATTAAGCGCGGCTATGCCAGCGAGCTGCCTGACCGCAAAATCAACGCTTTTCAGGCAGCCGACCCAGCCGTCATCTTGCGTCAACTAAAAGACTCGGCGCAGAATTTCGCCGAGATGCTGCCCTTGCTCAAAACCCTGGGTAGTAAAGGTCCGCACAAGCCGAAGATCACTTACATTGACTCCAAAGACGGTATTTGGCAAACATACCAACAGATGGGCGGTGCCAAAGAGGCAATGTTCATAACCTCTTACAAAAAGGTCGAAGAGTATTTTCCTGGTTCAATAAAAAAATGGACTTCTTATTTAGGTAAGCCAGAAAAGCAGAAACATCGCCACTTGGTGCCCGACAATGAAGATGAAAAATACCTAATGCAATACTTTCTAAGTGCCGGCCAAGAAATAAGAAGCAACCCCCAAATCAATGGCTCCGCCATGGACTTGGCAATTTACGATAACAAGACCGCTATTACTTCACTCTCTGACGAACCATTTATTGTAATAATTGAATCCAAGGAAATTGCGGATTCAATGCGACCATTGTTTGAGGGGCTTTGGAATATGAAATAATCACCATAACAAAAACCCCGATTATATCGGGGTTTTTGTTATGCTTCAAGTTAGAACAATCTTTTCTGCTTGCTCACTGGACGTTCTTCTTCGGCAAAGATCATGACTTCGCCGTACTGACCGTCGAAGCCTGGCTTGATGATTAGCTCGCCGGCGCGGACGCGGCGCACAGCTTCAGCGATACGATCACTCGAAGCGGCAGCGATCTTTTCAGCCGGGCAACCGATCAGGATGTCCAACTCGCTTCCGAGTTGTTTCAATAATTCGTCGTATATGTTTTTCACCTTGACGCTAGTTCGGCTTTTAACGCCAACCGCCTCGGCGATTACCTTGTCCAGTTCGATCAATTTCTTATAACCGGGCGCGCCAGGCAGAACGAAGCCTTCGGGCCGTTCAGACAGCTCTTCAACCCTATTCAAAACACCTATTATTAAAGGTTTTTTGCAAACCGGGCAGATGCCGCCATGCTTTTTGGTTTCGACCGGCGTCATCGAGATATTGCAATCGCGATGGCCGTCGAAGTGGTACATACCCTCTTCCGGATAGAACTCGATCGTGTAATCCAAATTTTTCTTGCATTTTATGGCGTCGGACAAGGCGGCATAACTTGCCTCGGGCAAGTCAAAGACATTGCACTCGCGCCCCAGATTCGGCAAAGAGTGAGAATCGGAGTTGGAAAGCAGCGTAAGCTTGTCCAGCTGTGGCACGCGCCAATTCATCTCCGGGTCGGACGACAATCCGGTCTCATAGGCATGGATGAACTCCGTCTGCTCATGGAAACATTCTTCCAGCTTATTGAAACCCGATTTAGAGCCGAAGACTGAAAACCAAGGAGTCCAGATATGAGCTGGATAGATAATGAAATCTTGCCTGATTTCGCGACATATCCTGACTAGCTCCGCCGCAGGCAAGCCCAGGATAGGCCGACCATCGGACTTAAGATTGAAGCGCTTGCCCAAGATGCTGTTCAGCTCGCTCGCTGCTTCGATGCTCGGCGCCTGCACCATGACATGGATGCGTCGCGCTTTATCGGCGTCCTTGTAAATCAGCGCCAGCTCGGTCGAGAGCGTGAACATGGTCGGGCTCGAGCCGCACTTTAGCTGATAGAACCCGGTGCTCGCGACTTCGCCAAGCTCGTTCTCAATCGACTCGAACCACGCCGGATGCGTGAAGTCGCCGGTAGCGACCAGGTCGATGCCTTTAAGCTCGCAGGTCTTGGCGATCTTCGGCAACTCCAAATCGCGCGAGCAAGCACGCGAATATTTTGAATGAATATGCAGGTCGGCGACTACTTTCATTGTTATAAAGCGAATATTATCTTAGCGATCTTGTCGCTGTCGTGTCGTATCAGTGTGCGGCTGATTTTATCCCCCTTGGGCCGCTTGAACACCTTTCTGGCAACCAGCTTGTCGCCCACGAGCTTCAAACGGCTGTTTTTCGGCACATTGCCCAGCTCAACCAAGTGCTCGCCTTCACGACTGTATTTGCGCAACAGCTCCGGCGTCGGACGTTGCGTATTATAAACCACCGCATCGATAGTCTTGCGGCCCAGATATTTTTCCAGTTCATTAACGTGATCCATGACCGTGAAGTTATCCGTCAGTCCAAGAGAACTCATTAGGTTGGAAACATATATCTTCTGTCCGCGCGACTCACGGATAGCGTCCGTTACGCCAGACACTAACAGATTGGGGACTATCGAAAGAAACAGGTTGCCAGGATTGATTACGATCTTATCCGCGCGACGTATGGCTTTGAGCGCCTCAGGATTGGCCTTGGCCCGAGGTGCCAACCACAGCTTCTTTAAATCGCTGGGGTGCGCCTTCTCGATACGATACTGGCCATTTATCACCTTGCCGCTCTTAAGCTCGGCAACAAGCTTGGTGTCGGCAAAGGTCACGGGAATCACTTGGCCCTGGATACGCAATATCTTTCCCGCCTCTTTCACCGCTTTGCCGAAATCACCCGTCAGCTTCTCCAACGTCGAAAGAAATATATTGCCGAAGTTGTGTCCTGACAGTCCGCCATGCGAGTAACGATAATTGAAGAGTTCAAGCATGGCGCGGCGCGACTCAGACAAAGCCACAAGGCATTGGCGCACATCGCCAGGAGGCAAGACGCCCAGCTCATCGCGCAAGACCCCGGTCGAACCGCCGTCATCAGCCATGCTGACAATTGCCGATAATTCAACCGGATAATATTTAAGGCCGGATAAGACGGTAAAGCTTCCTGTGCCTCCGCCAATTGTAACGATTTTCTGCTTTTTCACTTTGGTTGGCAAAATGATTAATTGCTTTAAAGATATCATTTGCAAGCCAATTTTACAATAAAAAGCGACGTTTTTACTCCTGTCAAAAGACGAGGTTCTTGCCCATAAAAAAACAGGGCGAGCCAAAAGCTCGCCCATGGGGCAGTCAAATGCTACCGCTTGGGACAATTGGAAAAATTTCCCTCGGTTTCATGAAAAACTATCTTCCCGTCATTTTGTTGCGTGGCAACTCCGGTGAATCCGAAATACGAACGCTTGCTCGGAGTTATGGTCACCGGATCCGGTCCGCACTGGCCGCAATAGATGTGCAATCCTTCTTTGGTCACATACTCGACGTTGTAAACACCCTCTCGAGCGGACTTCTCAGGAACAATCTTCTTGCGAACCTTGGACGTGACCATAATCTTGCCTTTGCCAAGAAAGCCCAGAAGCTGATTCGAAGAGGGATCGTCAAGATCGATCATCTTGCTGCAGTTGGTCAAATCCGGGTCAGTCACCCTGAATGCCGGCCCCTCGTCGGTGAGCGCGATTACTCCGATAAAATAAGCATACGCTCTCTTCCTGACTTTGACGAGTGACGGTTTGCGGTCGCCGCATTGCTCCGATATGATCCTAAGGCCTTTGTCGGTCAGATACTCCACCGTGAAGCTGCCATCTTTGGCCGGCTTATGGATAATCCGCTTGGTTATAATCACTGCGATGCCGATACCGAGCTCATCTTGGCGCTTGACCCCGAACAGATCGTCTAACGTCGGGTCCCACTGGTAATCGATGCCTTGCTTCTGTTCACGGCTCGATGCCAAGACTTCGGTAGAGTAAACAGCCAACAACACGAAGCACAACATCATCAAAAAGCATTTTTTCATTTCCGCTTCCCCTTTTCTCGTTGGATTTGTTGTTAAAATGATCAAAGTCCCTCCATAAATAAAAGCCGCGTAAAGCGGCTTTTATAGAATTGCTAGATAGCAAAGTCCTGGCGCTGGTCTACTTTTCCAGGGCTCAGGCCCAAGTATCATCGACGCTGAGAGGCTTAACTTCCGTGTTCGAGATGGGAACGGGTGTGACCCTCTCGCTTGAAGCACCAAGACTCTGTTATCTAGCGGTGTTGCATACTGATCAAGACAATCAAATGTACTTTCAAAGTAAGAATGTGGGAAAATCTAATGGAATATTAGTAACGCTCGGCTGAATGCATTGCTGCACTTGCACCTGCGTCCTATCAACGTCATAGTCTCTAACGTTCCTATGAAATCTAATCTTGAGAACGGCTTCCTGCTTATATGCTTTCAGCAGTTATCCAAACCGGAGAGTAGCTACCCAGCAATGCCCTTGGTAGAACAGCTGGTACACCAGAGCTCCGTCCCCCCTGGTCCTCTCGTACTAAGGAGGGGCTCTCTCAAATTTCCACGACTGTAGCAGATAGGAGACCAACCTGTCTTACGACGGTCTGAACCCAGCTCGCGTGCCGCTTTAATTGGCGAACAGCCAAACCCTTGGGAGCTTCTTCACCCCCAGGATGCGACGAGCCGACATCGAGGTGCCGAACCACGCCGTCGCTGTGGACGCTTGGGCGTGACTAGCCTGTTATCCCCGGAGTAGCTTTTATCCGATGAGCTTCCACCATCCTATATTGAATGGTCGGATCACTAAGTTCCGCTTTCGCGACTGCTTGACTTGTGGGTCTCGCAGTAAAGCCGGCTTATGCCTTTACACTATCTCCCGGGTTTCCATTCCGGGATAGCCGACCTTTGTAAACGCCTCCGTTACCTTTTGGGAGGCATCCGCCCCAGACAAACTACCCACCAGATACTGTCCCTCGGCCTGATTCAAGGTCTAAGGTTAGAATTAAAAATATACAAGAGTGGTATCTCACTGTTGCCCGAAGGCTCCCACCTATACTGAACATGCATATCCCTAATTCAATATCAAGCTGTAGTAAAGCTTCACGGGGTCTTTTCGTCCCGCTACAGTTAACGAGCATCTTTACTCGTCTTGCAATTTCACCGAGTCCATCGTTGAGACAGTTCCCAAGTCGTTACGCCATTCGTGCAGGTCGGAATTTACCCGACAAGGAATTTCGCTACCTTAGGACCGT